>NZ_FNQO01000001.1:0-674267 GCF_900107725.1 Microbulbifer marinus
GCCAACCCAAGCCAGTTTGCCTGACGACAATAGAGTTGTGGAACCACCTGATCCCTTGCCGAACTCAGAAGTGAAACGCAACATCGCCGATGGTAGTGTGGGGTTTCCCCATGTGAGAGTAGGTCATCGTCAGGCTTCTATTCCAAAAGCCCTGATCGCTAACGCGGTCAGGGCTTTTTTCATTCCAGCCTGCCGATGACCTACCGCTGCGCGGTACGGTCATGGTGATTCGAGCCTACGGCTCTCCCCCTCCGGGCTGCCTGTGTCAGTCCAAACGGCGTAGCCGTTTGTCAGGCTGGAGCGCCAGCCCGGTTCAAATAAAAGAAAGGACCACTCAAATGGGTGGCCCCTTCTATTTTTTCTCTCCCGTGCCGTATCTTTAACTGCAAATGTCGATTCAGGACATTACTTTTCCTATTGAGTCTTGTTCATCTCATCCTTAGACAATGGGCCTATTTTTAAGAGGCCAGTTTGAGCATCCCCAATCGGTGTCCGGCAGCTCTTGCCTGTTATGACCTAAATTAACCGCCAACCGGCCGGTGGATACTAGGTCTCCGGAATCCTTCCAGCTAGACTGCCCTGAATAAAAATCCAACAGTAATGAGGTCTGGCTTGGCGGAGCTTGGGGAAATTTCCAGTCTGACACTGGCGCTACTGCTGTTGGTCTGTGTCGTCAGTGCATTTATCTCCGCCGTTACCGGCGGTGCCGGCGGTGTGCTGATGTTTGCGGCCCTGAACACGGCGATTCCGCTGCGTATGCTGGTGCCAATCCACGGTGCGGTGCAGCTGATGAACAATCTCGCGCGGATTTACTATGTGCGCGAATACATCCGCTGGGATTTGTGTGGCCCGTTTTTTGTTGGTTGTACCCTGGGTGCCACGGCCATGACCCTTGGCCTCGCCAGTATGAGTTGGCAGCAATTGCCGATGGCGCTACTGGTGCTGCTGATCTTTTACACTGTATTCAAGCCCAAGAGGTTGCCAGAAATTCGCCTGGCACCGCGTAGTTATTTCTGGGTCGGCCTGGCAACCGGTACGCTCGGCATTCTGGCCGGTGCTGTGGACCCTCTGCTGGCGGCTTTCTTTGTGCGAAAAGACCTGAGCCCCAAGGAAGTGGTTGCCAACAAGTCAGTGATGCAGGCCTGGTGCCACGCGCTGAAGATTCCTGCATTTATCTATCTTGGCTTCGCCTTTTCCGAGCACTTGGGGTTGATTTTGTTGCTGACACTGGCTGCGGTCATCGGCACCCGGGTCGGCGTGGCATTGTTGAACAAGCTGAACAACGAAGTGTTTTTCAAATTGATGCGGATAGCCCTGCTGATTGCCGGTCTGCGGCTTGTCTATCAGCTGGTTGTCGCACAGTAAGGTATATGAAATGGCTGACTACCAAATCCTGAATCCCTACAGCGGGGCCCTGATCGAGGAATATGATTTTGCCAGTCGTGAACAGGTCGAAAATTCGCTGGCACAGCTGGTGCAGGGCAGGGAGGTGCAGCAGGCTACACCGGCTTTTGAGCGCTCGAATGTTCTGTTGCGTCTTGCCCAGCTGTTACAGGAAAGAAAAGAGGAACTGGCCGCGCTGATAACCGAAGAGACCGGCAAGACGATCAGCGACAGCCGCGTGGAAATTGACCGTGCCTACAACACCGCCCTGGCGAGTGCGATGGAGGCGCGGGGGATCAGTGGGGAGGCGCTGGATTCCGATGCTTTCCCGCCGCAGCGGGAAAAGATTGGCGTGGTATTGTGGAAGCCGCTCGGCACGGTGCTGTGTATTACGCCGTTCAACTTTCCGATCAATATTGCGGTGCACAAGATAGGCCCGGCCTTCGCGGCCGGCAACACCATCTTGTTCAAGCCGGGCCCGCAAAACAAGCGATCGGCAGAATTGTTGGTGGAACTGTGTTACGCCGCAGGCATGGATTCATCGGTACTGCAGATGCTGATTCCTGACATAGACGCGACCAGCTTTGCGGTCGCACACCCGCAGGTGCACGCTGTCAACTTTACCGGGGGCACTGCGGCGGCCAACGCCATTGCGGCGCGGGCCGGCTACAAGAAGCTCTTGTTTGAGTTGGGGGGCAACGACCCGCTAATCGTAATGCCCGATGGCGATCTGGACGCCGCGGTCCACGCGGCGATCAATCAGCGCTTTGCGACCGCAGGCCAGCGCTGTACCGCAGCCAAGCGCTTGTTTGTGCACCGGGAAGTCTTCGATTCGTTTGCCGCAAAACTGGTGGCTGCGGCGGAAAAGCTGAAAGTCGGGAATCCGTCCGAGGACGATACCTTTGTCGGCCCGTTGATTCACGCTGCGGCAGCGGATGAGGTTGAGGAGCGCATCCACAGCGCCGTCGCCGGTGGTGCACGGGTGCTGCTGGGCAATCGGCGTGAAGGCAATATCATCTGGCCAACCATTCTCGATAATGTGCCCGACGAGGCCGCGCTGGTGGCCGAGGAGACTTTCGGCCCAGTCATGCCGTTGCGTGCCTTCGATACGGTCGACGAGCTGGTGAAGCTGGTCAACAACTCCCCGTTTGGCCTGCAGGCCGGTGTCTTCACTCAGAACTTGGCACTGGCCAAACAGCTGTTCAATCGGCTCGAAGTAGGCTTGTTGGCGGTCAACGATGGCCCTGGGTTTCGCGCCGAGCACTTCCCGTTCGGCGGGGTGAAAGAGAGCGGTGTCGGCCGGGAAGGGGTGCGCTACGCGATTCGGGAGATGAGCTACCAGAAGGCCCTGGTGATTTAGCACCCGCGAACGAAATGAGGTATTCCATCACAGATACGCGGCACATTCTTGTTCACAGCGGTGACCCTCGACTATACTCCGGCACAACTTGTCGGAGTGCCTGTGGGCTGAGATCGCTGTCGCGAGATCCGTTGAACCTGATCGGGGTAACCCCCGCGTAGGGAACAAGATCTGAAGTCGCCTGTGGACACCTCTAAAATCTACTACGCGTGCGCCTAGCGGCGTCCGCTCGCTACGATTTAAGAGGCGCCCACTCTCTATAGAAATTGTGCGACTTTTCTCTATTTTCCCGCCCTGGGCGCTGCGGCATCATTTTTCCGCAAGCTACAGGGATTAGCATGTCTGATATCACCGATCAGCCCAGCCGCACCGCGAAAGCACTCCGCACTTCCAGCCGTGACTCCGCCAAGTCGTTCCTCGACAACCTCACTGCACAGTCCTTTCCGAATTCCCGCAAGATCTATCTGCAGGGCGAGACACCGGACATACGTGTAGGGGTCCGGGAGATCTGTCTCGGCGACAGCGTTGTAGGTGGCGACGAAAACAATCCGCTGCTGGAGCCGAACGCGCCGCTGCGGATCTACGATACCGCCGGTCCCTATTCGGATCCCGACTACACGATCAATGTCCGCGAGGGACTGCCCAAGCTACGCCAGCCCTGGATCAACGCGCGCGGTGATACCGAGGAATTGACGTCCCGCCAGGCGGTTTACAGCCAGAAGCGTATGGCAGATCAGGGGCTGGATCATATCCGCTTCGAAAATCTGCCATCCCCACGCCGCGCCAGAGCGGGGCAGAACGTGTCGCAGATGCACTATGCGCGCCGCGGCATTATCACTCCGGAGATGGAATTTATTGCCATTCGCGAGAACATGGGGCGCGCGCGGCTCGTCGATGCGCTGACGGATTCTCACTATCAGAAGGCGCGCGACGGTATCTACATTCCGGAGCAGATCACACCGGAGTTCGTGCGTCGCGAAGTGGCCGAGGGCCGCGCGATCATCCCGGCCAATATCAATCACCCGGAGCTGGAGCCGATGATTATCGGCCGCAATTTCCTATGCAAGGTGAACGCCAATATCGGTAACTCGGCAGTGACCTCTTCCATCGAGGAGGAAGTGGAGAAGCTGGTCTGGTCCACCAAATGGGGCGCGGACACGGTGATGGACCTCTCTACAGGAGCGAATATTCACGAGACCCGCGAGTGGATTTTGCGTAATTCGCCGGTACCGATCGGCACCGTGCCCATTTACCAGGCGCTGGAGAAGGTAGATGGCATCGCCGAGGAACTCACCTGGGAGGTGTTCCGCGACACGCTGATCGAGCAGGCGGAGCAGGGAGTGGATTATTTCACCATTCACGCCGGGGTTTTGTTGCGCTATGTGCCGCTGACCGCGAAGCGGATGACCGGTATCGTCTCACGCGGCGGTTCCATCATGGCCAAGTGGTGCCTGGCGCATCATCGGGAGAATTTCCTCTACACCCACTTCGAGGAAATCTGCGAAATCATGAAAGCCTACGATGTGAGTTTCAGTCTCGGCGACGGGCTGCGTCCGGGATCCATTGCCGACGCCAACGATGAGGCGCAGTTCGGTGAGCTGCGCACCCTCGGCGAACTGACCGAGATCGCCTGGCAGCACGATGTGCAGACGATGATCGAAGGCCCCGGCCATGTGGCGATTCACAAGATCAAAGAGAACATGGACGAGCAGTTGCGACACTGTCACGGCGCGCCTTTCTACACGCTCGGGCCGTTGACCACGGATATTGCGCCCGGCTATGACCACATCACCTCCGGTATCGGCGCGGCGCTGATTGGCACCTATGGGTGTGCGATGCTTTGTTACGTGACGCCGAAGGAACATCTGGGCCTACCTAACAAGGAGGATGTCAAAGAAGGCCTGATGGCCTATAAGATCGCAGCACATGCGGCGGATCTGGCCAAGGGCCACCCGCGTGCACAGCAGCGTGATGATGCGCTGTCCAAAGCGCGTTTCGAGTTCCGCTGGGAAGACCAGTTCAATCTGGGCCTGGACCCCGAGCGCGCGCGCGCCTACCACGACGAAACCCTGCCCAAGGAATCCGGCAAAGTTGCGCATTTCTGCTCCATGTGTGGTCCAAAGTTCTGTTCCATGAAAATTACCCAGGAC
The DNA here is from genome assembly GCF_900107725.1 of Microbulbifer marinus. Taxonomy (GTDB): domain Bacteria; phylum Pseudomonadota; class Gammaproteobacteria; order Pseudomonadales; family Cellvibrionaceae; genus Microbulbifer; species Microbulbifer marinus. Next base: position 4,894 of record NZ_FNQO01000001.1, read on the forward strand.
GTGCGCGCCTATTCGGCAGAGTTGGAGGCGGCGAAGCAGGAAGCGGAACAGGGCATGGAAGAGATGGCCATCAAGTTCAAGGACATGGGCAGTGAGATCTACCACAAGGGTTAAGGTCCCCGCCGGACAGTTCCACCGGCTGCCCGGTAGCATATTGCTCCCTCATGGATTCGTAGCGGAAAGTTAAGAAAAAGTGCCAGTGACTAGCGAAATAAAGCCAAGCGTCGCCATCGCCGGCGGCGGCCTGATTGGCCGCCTGCTGGCGTGGCGGCTGTCGTTGCAACAGTTTGATGTCACCCTGTACGAGGCAGGCGATCTGTCGACACCCGGCGGCGCCTGTTGGGCCGCTGCCGGTATGATCTCGCCACTGTCGGAGCTGGTGCACAGCGAAGCGGAAATCTATCGGTTGGGAGTGCAAAGCCTGGCCCTGTGGCCAAGTTGGGCGGAACAACTCGAGCAGCAGAGTGGCCGCCAAGTGCAATTTCGCCATGCGGGGAGTCTGCTGGTGGCGCATGCCCAGGACAAGAGCGAATTGTTGCAGTTCCAACGGGAGCTGCAGGGCAAGCTCAACGACGATATTTCGGCCCACGTTCAGGCGCTCGATGGCGAACAGCTGCGACAACTTGAGCCGGCGCTGGAAAATTTTGAGCAGGGCCTCTACCTGCGCGATGAAGGCGATATCAACAATCGCCGCTTGTTGCCGGTATTGCTCAGCGTCCTGCGTCAACAGGACGTTGCCCTCAGAGAGCGCACCCCCGTGTCCTGTAGCGGTTACCAGGTGGAACATCAGGAGGGCAGGGTGCGATTCGACTGCGTGATCGATTGTCGCGGCCTGGGTGCGCAACAGCAAATCCAGGGGCTGCGCGGTGTACGCGGCGAAGTGCTGGTGGTGCAGACCCGCGAGGTGGAGCTGCAGCGGCCGGTGCGCCTGCTGCACCCGCGCTACAAACTCTACGCGGTGCCGCGCCCCGACGGTCGCACCGTGATCGGGGCGACGGAAATAGAGAGCGAGGATATGTCGCCGATCTCGGTGCGCTCGACGATGGAACTCTCATCGGCCCTCTATTCGCTGCACCCGGCATTCGCCGAAGCGCGCATCGTGGAGACCCGCGTGCACTGTCGCCCGGCGACCATGGACAATATGCCCTATATCCACAGCGAGCCAGGTTTAGTACGCGTCAACGGCCTGCACCGGCACGGTTATCTGCTGGCGCCGGCGCTCGCGGAAAAGGTTGAAAAACTGGTGACCAAACAAGTTTTACAGGTGGCTTAATGCAGATCTTCGTCAACGGCCAGGCGCAGAGTGTCGAGTGCCCGAATGACCTCAAAAGTCTGCTACAGCAACTGGGTTACCGTGGTGAAACCTTCGCTGTAGCGCTGAATGGGGATTTTGTCCCGCGGGAAAACTATTTGCACATTGAGCTCAAGGACGGCGACGCCCTGGATGTGGTGGCGCCGGTGGTCGGTGGATGACAGCAAACGGTTAATAATGAACGAACAATTGAACCTTTACGGCAAGAATTTCAATAGCCGGTTGCTGGTCGGCACCGCTCTCTATCCATCCCCGGCGATTATGCGGGAGTCGGTCGAGGCATCCGGTGCAGAAATCATCACCCTCTCCCTGCGCCGCCAGAGTCCCGAACAACAGCAGGGCAAGATGATCTGGGACTATATCCGCGAGTCGGGCTGTCAGCTGCTGCCGAATACTGCCGGCTGCAGGACGCCGCGGGAAGTAATTGCGCTGGCAGAAATGTCGCGGGAAATTTTCCAGACCGACTGGCTCAAGCTGGAAGTGATCGGCGACGATTACAATCTGCAGCCGGACCCCTACGGGCTGATCGAGGCGGCGCGGGAGCTGGTCAAGCGCGGTTTCAAGGTGTTGCCCTATTGCACCGACGACCTGGTGGTGTGTCGCAGGCTGCTCGATGTCGGCTGTGAAGTGTTGATGCCCTGGGGCGCGCCCATTGGCACCGGTCAGGGACTGCTGAACAAATACAACCTGCAGACATTGCGCGAGCGCCTGCCGGATGTCCCGCTGATCATCGATGCCGGTATCGGAGCCCCTTCGCAGGCGGCGGAGGCAATGGAAATGGGCTTCGATGCCGTGCTGCTGAACACCGCCATTGCCAAAGCACAGAATCCGGTGGTGATGGCGCAGTCATTCAGGTTGGCCGTCGAGGCGGGGCGCAGTGCCCATGCCGCCGGTCTGATGGTGAAGCGCCAGACCGCCAGCCCCAGTACGCCGACGCTCGACATGCCTTTCTGGCAGCAATCCAGCTCCAAGGCTCTGCAGGACTAGATCATTGATGCAAGACGATTCTTCCAGCCGCAAGCCAATAGCCTGGTCGATCGCGGGCAGCGATTCCGGTGGTGGCGCGGGCATTCAGGCGGATCTGCTGACCTTTGCCGATCTCGGCTGTCACGGCTGTACCGCAATCACCGCCAATACCGCACAGAACACGATGGAAGTGGCAGCCATTAATGCGGTACCGGTGGGTGTACTCACTTCGCAACTGCAGGCACTGCAGCGGGATCTGTTCCCGGCCGCCATCAAGATTGGCCTGCTGGCCAACGCCGAACAGGTCGATACGGTAGCGGAATTCCTGCGTGCGCTGCGGCAGATCGAAAAGGTCCCCGTCGTGTACGACCCTGTCGCGGTGGCCTCCAGCGGTGCCGTGCTCACCGAGGGCAGTACTGCTGAGGCAGTGATCGAAAAGTTATTGCCGCTTTGCGACCTGGTAACGCCCAACCTGCACGAACTGGAATGGCTCGCCCGCGCCCCGGTGAACAGTGGCGGGCAGATTGCCGATGCGGCACAGCAGCTGTGTGGGGCCGGCTGTAACGCGGTGCTGGTCACCGGCGGGCACGCGGAACTGGCCGCGGGCGAGATCGCCGATTTTCTGTGGGATGGCTACAGGGGCGACTGGTTTGTCGGCCGAAAAGTGTCCAGTGCGAATAACCACGGTACTGGCTGCACCCTGTCGTCGGCAACTGCTGCCTGCCTGGCTCTGGGCTATCCGTTGCGCGATGCCTGCGTCGTGGCAAAAGCCTACGTGCAGCGTGGCCTGCGCCTCGGCAGTGATAGAATGGTGGGGGCCGGCGCAGGACCGGTAGGGCACCGCGGCTGGCCGACGGAGCTGGAGGATTTTCCCGAGATACTGTTGCCCGGCGAGAAACGGGCAGCTGCTTACGACTATTTGCCGACGGCAAGCGGCAGTTCTTTTGTGCAGGGTTTTGCCGCGCCCGACTCTGTCTCGCTGGGGCTCTATCCGGTGGTGGATTCGGTGGAGTGGTTGCAGAAGCTGGCCGAGTTGGGCGTGCGCACGCTACAGTTGCGTATCAAGAATCCCGGCAGCGACCTTCGCCAGCAGATAGCACGGGCCGTCACAGTCGGCGAGAAGTACGATCTGCGCCTGTTTATCAACGACTACTGGCAACTCGCGATAGAATGCGGCGCCTATGGTGTGCACCTGGGGCAGGAAGATCTGCAGTCCGCCGATCTGGATGCGATCAAAAATGCTGGCCTGAAGCTGGGCATCAGCACTCATGGCTTCTATGAGTTACTGCGCGCCTACCGCTACCGCCCCAGCTACCTGGCCATCGGTGCTATTTTTGCCACCGACACCAAAGACATGCGCGATCAGTTGCAGGGCACGGCAAAGCTAGCGCGAATGGCCGCGCTGCTGCCGGAATATCCGCTGGTTGCCATAGGCGGTATCAACCTGGAGCGTGCGCCGGCCGTGGCGGCCACCGGCGTGGGCAGTATTGCCGTAGTCAGTGCCATTACCAAGGCCGGCGACTGTGCAGCAGCCGTCGGCGAGTTTAAGCGAATACTGGAAAACTGATACATGCTGAGCCGTAAAGAACTACAGCGCTATAGTCGCCAGATCATGTTGCCCCAAGTCGGTGAGGAGGGGCAGGAAAAACTGGCGGCGGCGCGTGTGATGATCGTCGGCCTTGGCGGGCTTGGCAGTCCCGTCGCACTTTACCTGGCTGCGGCGGGCATTGGCGAACTGCATCTGGTAGATGGAGATCAGGTCGACATTTCCAATCTGCAACGGCAGATTCTCTATAAGACTAATCATCGCGACAAATCCAAGGCACAGGTGGCTGCGCAGCAACTGACCGCTGCCAACCCGGAGATCCGCGTCCACGCCCACCCGTGTATGGCGGAGGAGTCCTGGCTGCGGGACCAGGTGCCGGAAGTGGATCTCGTGCTCGACTGCACCGACAACCTGGAAATTCGCCATGCCATCAACCGCGTGTGCCGTGAGGTGCAGCGGCCGGTGGTCATGGCCTCCGTACTGGGATTTTCCGGGCAGTTGATCAGTTTCGATTTTTCCTCGCAGCAATCCCCCTGTTATGCCTGCCTGTTTCCGCCGGGGCAGCAGCGCGAAGTGCAGAACTGTTCCACCGCGGGCGTAATCGGCCCGGCACTGGGGGTTATTGGCAGTATGCAGGCGCTCGAGGGTATCAAGATATTGCTGGGGCTGCCTGTAGCTAGTCGCGGAAAATTACACTTGTTCGAGGCGGAGACCCTGGAGTTGCGGGCGCTGCAATTGCAGGGTAATAATGGCTGTCCGGTTTGTGGCCATGAATAATAAGAATGCAGGCAGCTAAAGCGATTTCAGTGCCGGCAGCGATGCTGGCAGCAGTATTAACGGCGGCGTGCTCGCCGAATGATCCGGCGCAACACACGGCGGCTGACACCAGCGCGGACGCGGTTGCCGATCCGCTGAGTGCGGAGGCAATCGAGCAGATTTACTGGCGCAGTTGTCACAGTTGTCACGGCGGCGGGGTCAACGGCGCTCCGCGCACCGGGGACAGCGCGGCCTGGGCGCCGCGATTGGCAAAGGGCATGGATACCCTGGTGGCTAACGCGATCAACGGCTATAAAGCGATGCCGCCGCGCGGTCTGTGCTTTGATTGTAGTGAAGCGCAGTTTGCCGGTTTGATTCGTTATATGGCAGCGGAGCAGCCAAAGCCCGAGTAAACAGGCAGCAGAATACTGGAGTCAGCCGATGCGCGCTTTTCCCCAGTGGTACCGTCTCGTTTTTTCCGTCTTCTTTCTATCTATTTTTCTACTGTCTTCTGCGGCCGGCGCTGTGGCGCAGCAGATTTCCCTGCCGGACAAACTGTCCCTAAACGAATGGAGAGTACCCTGGCAGGGACGGCCGCGGGATCCTCACGTGGACGGCAAGGGCGACGTGTGGTTTTGCGGTCAGGCCGGCAACTATATCGGCCGCTTTGCGCCGGTCAGCGGCATCTTCAAGCAGTTCTCGCTGCCGGCGGGCACGCACCCACACAATCTGATTGTCGACCGCAGAAACCGCGTCTGGTACGCGGGCAACCGCAATGCGCATATCGGTCGCCTGCATCCGACCAGTGGCGAGATCAAACAGTTTGCGCTGCCGGACGACGTGAAGGACCCGCATACGCTGGTGTTCAACAGCGTCGGCAATATCTGGTTCACCGCCCAGAACAGCAACCGTATCGGCCTGCTGGACATTAGCAGTGGCAGTGTGCGCGTGGCGGTGCCGGAAACACCCGACGCGCGCCCTTATGGCATCAAGATGGATGCCGAGGACCGCCCCTGGATAGCGCTATTCGGCACCAACAAGCTGGCCTGGGTGGATCCGCAGAGCATGGCGGTGACGGAAATAGCGCTACCGCGCGCCGACGCCCGCCCGCGCCGGCTGGAGATCGATGCTGCCGGCAATATATGGTATGTGGACTACCCCGGAGGTTATCTGGGGCGCTATGTGCCGGCGTCCGGAAAATTCACCGAGTGGAAGCTCCCCGGCGAGTCGCCGCGCCCCTACGGCACGGCGCTGGACGACAAGCGGCGGCTGTGGGTCGCGGACACCGGTATTATCCCCAATCGCATCATGGCTTTTGATCTGGCGCAGGAAAAGTTTGTCAGTGCGAGTGAGGTGCCGAGCGGTGGCAATATACGGCATATGTACTTCAACGACGAGGACGGCAGTTTCTGGTTCGGTGTCGATACGGGATTTCTGGCGCAGGGAATACCCGGGCAATAAACTGCCCGCTACCGCACGGGTGGCCTTTGCTATAGTCTTTTTCAATGTTTTCAATTTACTAAATAAATTTTAAATCCAGTGCAGTGAACTTATGGTGATTGGCAGGAAGTTATTCTGACTTCAGAAAATTTCGTAAAACAAAAGGATGAGGTTATCTATGAGCAAGATTGATATCGGTATCGGCGAGAAGGATCGAGAGAAAATTGCCGGTGGGCTCAAGCACCTGCTGGCAGACAGTTACACGCTGTACCTGCAGACTCATAATTTCCACTGGAATGTCACCGGCCCACTGTTTCGCGAGCTGCACCTGATGTTTGAAGAGCAGTACATGGAGCTGGCAGAGGCGGTGGACGATATCGCCGAACGGATTCGCACCCTGGGGGTTCCCGCGCCCGGTACCTATCAGGCGTTTGCTCAGCTCAGCTCCATCAAGGAAGTGGTCGAGATTCCACCCGCGGAAGATATGGTGGAGATACTGACGCGCGGTCACGAGCAGGTAGTCAAGACCTGCCGCGATGTACTCAAGGCGGCTCAGGAAGGGGACGATGAGTCCACCGTGGCGCTGGTGTCCGACCGCATGCGGGTCCACGAAAAAACCGCTTGGATGCTGCGGGCGACCTCCCGCTAACCCTTTCGGGCCAGCCACACTTGAGCGGCCCGCGTGAGTGGCGCCATAGCGGCGCCGCTCACCCGCAATCCCCCCGCCCGTATACAGCACTTGTTTCGACACTGTGGCGCTTATATTCTACTGCCTTCACCTGCCTCCAGTGCAGTCAAGCAGTAGTACATAATAAGAATTCCCATGTCCCACAACATCATTATCGGCGGCGGCCACAACGGCCTGGTCTGCGCCTGTTACCTGGCCCGCGCTGGCAAACAAGTCACAGTTCTGGAGCGGCGTTCGATTGTCGGCGGTGCTGCGGTCACCGAAGAGTTCCACCCCGGCTTCCGCAACTCGGTGGCCAGCTACACCGTCAGCCTGCTGAATCCGAAAATCATCGACGACCTGAATCTGCGCGATCACGGCCTGCGGGTGAAACTGCGTCCGCAATCGAATTTTTTCCCGCTCTCCGACAGCGAGAGCCTTTCATTCCACCGCGACTTTGCCGCAACACAGGCGGAAATCGCCCGCTTTTCCACGACGGACGCCGCCGCATTGCCGGAATTCTACGCAATGCTGGAAGATGTGGCGGATATATTGCGCGGAGAGTTGCTGCGTACACCGCCCAATGTCGGTGGCGGGCTGGCCGACCTGATTCGCGCCGGCAGCTTCGGTCTGCGCGCGAAAAAGCTGACGATGAGCCAGCGGCGCGACGCGCTGGACCTGTTCACCAAGAGTGCCACCGACGTGCTGGACGCCTGGTTTGAAAACGACCATGTGAAAGCCGCGTTTGCGTTCGATTCCATTGTCGGTAATTACGGTGCACCGAGTACGCCGGGCTCTGCCTACGTTTTGCTGCACCATGTGTTTGGCGAGGTGAACGGTGAGAAGGGTGCCTGGGGGCACGCGATCGGCGGCATGGGCGCCATCACCCAGGCCATGCTGAAGGAGGCCGAACGGCTGGGGGTGGATGTACGCACCGATGCCGAGGTGGAGGAAGTGCTGGTCGAGAACGGGCGGGCCGTCGGCGTTCGCCTGGCAGATGGTGAGCGCCTCAGCGGCGACAAGGTGATTTCCAACGTCGGTCCCAAGCTACTATACACCAAGCTGGTCGCTGCACAGCACCTGAGCGACGAGTTCCAGCGTCGCGTGCGCGGCTACAAAGTGGGGTCCGGTACCTTCCGCATGAATGTGGCGCTGTCCGAGCTGCCGGATTTCACCTGCCGCCCGGGCACGGAGCTGCAGCGACACCACCAGTCGGGAATCGTGATCGGCCCGACGATGGACTACCTGGAACAGGCCTATCTGGATGCCAAGCAGTTCGGCTGGTCGCGGCAGCCCATCGTGGAGATTCTGATTCCATCCACCGTCGACGATTCACTGGCGCCGGCCGGACAGCATGTGGCGAGCCTGTTCTGCCAGCAGTTTGCGCCGCAGTTGCCCGATGGTGCCAGCTGGGATGAACACCGCGAAGCGGCGGCAGATGCGATCATCGACACGGTCACGCGCTATGCGCCCAATTTCAAAGATGCGGTGATTGCCCGGCAGATTCACTCGCCGCTGGACCTGGAGCGGAAGTTCGGGCTGATGGGCGGCGATATCTTTCACGGCGCCCTGGGGCTGGACCAGCTCTGGAGCAATCGACCCTTCATGGGCCACGCCGACTACCGCACCCCCGTCGCAGGGCTCTATATCTGCGGCTCTGGCACCCATCCCGGCGGTGGCGTTACCGGTGTGCCCGGGCACAACGCCGCGCGGGAAATTCTCAAGGACCGCTGACGGGCGAGAGGCTCAGGATTCCAGGGCATCCGGAGCCATCAGGGCGAGAAATGCCCGGGCGGGCGCGGACAGTCCGCCCCGGCCTTTCACCAGCGCCCCCACATCCTGCGCCACCACCGGCGTTGTCAGCGGCAGGCACCTGAGCCCCTGGTCGCGCATCTGCGGCTCACACAGGCTGGGCACCGCGCTGACCCCCAGTCCCACCTTTACCAGCTGGCCGATGGTGCTGAGCTGATTCGCCTCGCACAGCTTGCGCACGGGTTTACTGCACTGGGCGAAGGCCTTGTCGGTCCAGCGGCGCACTGCCGATCCGCGGTTCATGGAAATAAAGGGCTCTGCGGCCAGGTCGCTCCAGCGCAGGGATTTCCTCTGCGCCAGCGGGTGATCCGGCGCTACCACGGCAACAAAGCGGTCCCGGTCGAACGGCAGGAAATCGAGTCCGGCGAGGTCGTCCGGGCGGAAGCTGATGCCCAGCTCCGCGCGCCCATCCTGGACCGCCTGCATGACCCTCTCCATGACGATATCTTCCAGCGCGATATTGATTTCCGGGTGTGCACGGTGGAATTCCGCCAGCAGGACCGGCAGGCGATTGAGGGCAAAGGCCGGAATTACCGCCAGCGACAGCTGCCCGCGCTGCAGCCGGAAGCGCTGCTGTATCGCGTCGAGGGACTGGTCCCAGCTGTGCAGTAGTTGTTCGGCGCGGGCGAGAAACTCGCGCCCCTCCGGGGTCAGAACCAGCTGGCGGCCGTCGCGGCTGAACAGCGGGCCGCCGGCAGCGGTCTCCAGGTTGCGGATCGCCACGGATAGCGCCGGTTGGGAGATATGCAGCTGGGCGCTGGCCTCCGCGAGGCTGCGTGTGCGCGCTACGGCAACGAAGGCGCGGAATTGTTTGATAGTGGCGCTCAATGGGGCTCCGCTAAGTTGTCGGGCGTTCAGTATCCGACTTCGTCGGAGATGCTTATATTAACTAAAATTTAATAAATATAAGAAAGTTTAAAATAGTTTAAAGTGTCCGACCAAGGCATTATTGCCCAGATCGCGCTTACGCGAATAATGGTCAACCATTGAGAACAATAACCATCGAGTACCAGCCAAGTACAAGGTCAGCCGAGATGAGCAATAACAACGCCCAGCCCCTGTGGCAGCCCACCCCCGAGGCCATCGCCGCCACCCAGATGGACCAGTTCCGCCGCCGGGTCAACGACCGGCACCAGCTGAATCTGGCGGACTACGCCGAGCTTTATCAGTGGTCCGTGGATCAGCGCGAGCAATTCTGGAGCGATCTGTGGGATTACGCCGAGGTGATCGCCAGTGAGCGCGGTGAACAGGTTCTGGGCAAGGACACCATGCCGGGCGCCGAGTGGTTCCCGGGCGCGCGCCTGAACTTTGCCGAAAACCTGCTGCGCTACCGCGACGACAAGGTCGCGCTGGTGGAGCGCCTGGAGAACGGCAGTCGTCGCCAGCTCAGCTATGCCGAACTCTACGCCCGGGTTGAGCGTGTCGCCGCGGCACTCGTTGCCGAAGGCGTGGAGCAGGGCGACCGCGTCGCCGGCTTTATGCCCAATATCATCGACACGGTGGTGGCCATGCTGGCGACCACCAGCATCGGTGCCATCTGGACTTCCTGCTCGCCGGATTTCGGTATCAACGGTGTGTTTGACCGCTTCGGCCAGGTGCAGCCCAAGGTGCTGTTCGCCTGCGAGGGCTATTTCTACAACGGCAAGACCATCGACTCGCTGCCGCGCCTGCAGGAGATTGTCGCGCGTATCGAGTCCATCGAAAAAATGGTGGTGGTACCGGTGGCGCGCTCGGCGGAAGACACCCGGGCGGCCATTGCCTCGCTGGACAAGGCGGTGACCCTCGATGACTTCGTGCGCACGGCTCCTGAGCGGGCGCTCAGCTTTGCCCAGACGGAATTCAACCATCCCCTCTACATCATGTATTCGTCCGGCACGACCGGTGTGCCCAAGTGCATAGTGCACGGCGTCGGCGGCACGCTGCTGCAGCACCTGAAAGAGCACCGGCTGCACTGCGACCTGAAACGGGACGACACACTGTTCTATTTCACCACCTGCGGCTGGATGATGTGGAACTGGCTGGTGAGTGGCCTTGCCTGCGGCGCCACCCTGGTACTGTTCGACGGCTCACCGTTTTATCCGGCGGCGGAGAGCCTGTGGGATATGGCCGACGAAGAGGGCATCAGCGTATTCGGCACCAGCGCCAAATATATCGCCGCGCTGGAAAAGTCCGGGCGCAAGCCGCGCGAGAGCCACAAGCTGGAGAAGCTCCGCGCGGTGCTGTCCACCGGTTCCCCGCTCGCGCACGAGGGCTTCCGCTACGTGTATCGGGATATTAAGGAAGACGTCTGCCTGTCATCGATATCCGGCGGTACCGATATCGTCTCCTGCTTCGCGCTGGGTAACCCGACCTTACCGGTGTACGCCGGCGAGCTGCAGTGTCGCGGCCTGGGCATGGCTGTGGAGGTGTGGAACGACGATGGCCAGGCGGTAGTCGGTGAAAAAGGCGAACTGGTGTGCGCCAAGTCATTCCCCTGCATGCCGATCGGCTTCTGGAACGATGACGACGGCGCCAAATACCGCGGCGCCTATTTCGAAAACTGGCCCGGGGTCTGGGCGCACGGCGACTATGCGGAGGTGACCGAGCACGGCGGCGTGATCATCTACGGTCGCTCGGATGCGGTGCTGAATCCCGGCGGCGTGCGCATCGGCACTGCCGAGATCTACCGCCAGGTCGAGAAAGTGGAAGAGGTGCTGGACAGTATCTGTATTGGGCAGGATTGGCGCGACGATGTGCGGGTGGTGCTGTTCGTGGTATTGCGCGAGGGGGTGGAGCTGGACGACGCCCTGATACAGAAGATCCGCGCCACCATCCGTGCCAATACGACGCCGCGCCATGTGCCGGCCAAGGTGATCCAGGTGGCGGATATTCCCCGTACGATCAGCGGCAAAATTGTCGAACTGGCGGTGCGCAATGTGGTGCACGGCAAGCCGGTGAAGAACCAGGAGGCGCTGGCCAACCCGGAAGCGCTCAAACTCTACGAAAACCTGCCGGAACTGGCGGAGGACTGACCTTAGCGGACATCCTTACGCCTGCCGGCAATCCTCCCGGGCGAACTTCCGTTTCGCCCGGGTACCTCCCCTGAACATCCAAACGCCATTTAGTTGACGGTCAATCTGCGCTACCCTTTCCAGTCACAAGCTTTAATAATTGTCACGGAAGAGCACGCATGGTTACTTACCTCTACTGGGCGGCAGTGATCGCCCTGGTCGTTTTATCCCTCTTTGTTGGCAGCCGCCTCGGCAGTCTCAAGCTGGGCGCCATTGCCGCCGCCATTTTCTTCGTGACCGGCTGGCTGGCTTACTACTTCCACTACGAACAGGTGTTCGTAAAGCGCTTCGGCGGCGTTATGCGCATTTCGGTGCCGGATGGCCATCGCCATATCGGCGCCACCTGGAAGGAGGACAACCTGTGGATCGAGAATTACGATCCGCAGACCAACCAATGTATTTTCACCGAGTACTCCAAGGGCAATTTGCTGGAGGGCCGGGTGATTATTCGCGACTGTAACCCACTGCAGGGGCAGTCGGCTCCACGCCCTTAGGCCTCCATCTGGCAACTTATATCAAAAGAAGGGATCGGAGTTGGTGCCCGGTCCCCTAAGGCTGGGCACCAGTCGCTGACAACGGATAACTCCTTTGCGCATTTTCATCGGTATCCTGCTGGCCGCCTTGTTACTGTCGCCATTACCCAGGGCACAGGCCATTCCTTTTTTTGATCAGCTGCCCGACTTCAAGGTGCGGGTTGAGGACGACCGCCAGCTGCAGGACTGGCTGCGCGAGCAGATGAAGGAACAACGGAAGGGCAGCAGCGTACTGAAAAGCTACGATGATCCGCGCGATGTCGCCCGCTACGAGCGCGGTACGCTGGAGAAACTGTTGCGCTCGCGCGGTTACTACGACGCCAGCGTGCGCCAGACTGTGACCGATGACGAGATTCTCTATCGCGTCAGTCCCGGCCCCCAATACCATATCAAGAGCATTTTTCTCGACATGCCGGAGTACCTGCGCCAGGGGTTTAGCGGCCTACCGTTGCGTGTCGGGGACCCCCTGATCGCAAGTAAGGTGCTCGATGGCGTGAAGGTGATTGAGAAATACCTGAACGAGAACGCCTGCCTGCTAAATGTCGATGTCAGCTATGAGGCGACGGCGATTCACAGCGAAGCCGCTGCGCGGCTGGAATACCGAGTAGCGCCCAGCCCGGAAGTCAATGTCGGCGAAGTGCGTATGGAGGGACTCACCACTATTGAGGCGGACTACCTGCAGGACAAGCTGAAGATAAACACCGGTGATTGCTTCAGTCGCGAGAAAATAGATGCTGCGCGACTGCGGCTGCTGCGCACCAACCTGATTGCCAGCGCCAACAGCGAAGTGTCGGAGCCGTATCAGGGGTTGGTCGATATTACTTTCGTGGTACAGGAACGCAGCCACCGCACCGTGAAGCTGGGGGTAGGGTACACCTCCGACCAGGGCGCCGGTGTCTCCGCTGGCTGGGAGCACCGCAATGTCTTCCATCGCGGCGAGAAAGTCGAAGTCGAAAGCAAGGTGAACCCGGCGCTGCAATCGCTCAAAGGCAAATTGCTCATACCGCGCTTCCTGAGTGCCAAGCAGAGCTTATCCGGGAGTGTCGAACTGGCCAACGAAGACCGCGATTCCTACCGCGCTAAGTCCCTGAAACTGGGAGCTACCGTTCAGCGCGAATTGAGCCGCAATCGGACGGCCAGTGCCGGTGTCGAACTGAAGTTCAGCCGCGTCGACGAGGAAGTGGATGTCTTGCAGGATGAGAACAAGAACAAGAACTTCAACCTGCTGGCTTTCCCGCTGGGCCTGAAATGGGATACCACGGACAATCCACTCGACGCGCGGCGCGGGGCGACGATAGCGCTGGAGGTAAAACCCTACGTCGACCTGAAAAATTCCAATACCTCGTTTGTCAGGAACACCCTGGTACTGACCGGATACAAGACGGCCAGCCAGATGCGTTACGAGCCCACCGTGGCGCTGCGCGTCAAGGCAGGTGCCATCTCCGGCGTGCCCAATCTGGAATTGCCGGCAGACGAGCGCTTTTACGCCGGTGGTGGCGGCTCGGTGCGCGGCTACGGCTATCAGGAGCTGGGACCGCGGGTGCTGGTGCCGCCGACGGAGCCGGGTGAGGCGCCGACCCTGTCCGACTCGATCGGTGGACGCGGGCTCGGTGAAATATCGCTGGAGGGCCGCTTTCGTTTCACCGACACCTGGGGCGGTGTGTTGTTTGTCGATGGCGGCAACGCCTATGTAGACCCCCGGCCGAAATTCTCCGATCTCTTTTGGGGCGCCGGGATCGGCGTGCGCTATTTCACTTCCTTTGCGCCCCTGCGCCTGGATATCGCTGTTCCGCTCGACAAGCGGGAGGGTATCGACAGCAACTACCAGATCTACGTCAGTCTGGGGCAGGCCTTCTGATGAAAGCATTGGCCGATCTCGCCGCTGGATATGTGCGCGCGCTGGGTGTCGTGCTGAAGAGCCTGTGGCATTCATTGAGTGGGCGCGGATCTCTGCTGTTCAGTCTGTTTCTCGTCATCCTGCTGGCGCTGTTATATCTGCTCGGCACCGAGCAGGGGCGGATAAACCTGACCCGTGGTGCGATTTACGGTGCAGAGCGGTTTGTGCCGGATCTGGCGATTCAGGCAGAGGGTATCGGCAGCGAGCATCTGGGAGCCTGGTATTTTTCCCACCTGAAAATCGATTACGGAGCCAGCACCCTGGCGCAGGGTCGCGACTTCGCCGTCGATGTCGACCTCGGGGCCCTGCTGGGCAACCGCATCGATATCGAGACGATTAATGCTGCGGAGCTGATCGTCAGTATCGACGTGCTGAACGAAATGATCGAAGCCCAGGCCCAGGCGGCAGCGGACGCCGCGGACAAGCCGCAGGAACCCCTGTCGATGCCGCAAACGCGGCTCGGCTCCCTGCGCGTCGATCGCCTGCAAGTCGTCGACAAGCGCGTACCGGACTTGCCCATTGTGGCGGTGACGTCGAACGTCCGCTATCTGTGGCCCGGTGAGGCGGCACAGTTATTTCTGGAAATCCGCGAACTCGATGGTGCGGGACTGCACCTGCGGCTCGACGGCAATGAGGTGGACAGCGGCCGCTTCGTGCTGGAACTCTCCGCCAGTGAAAAAGCGGCGGGCTTCGCCGGAAACTACCTGCAGCTGCCCGAGGGACAGGCGCTGGATGCGCGTGGCAAGATTTCTCTGCAGCAGCCGGAGGACAACCGGTTACTGGTGGATATCGAGAGTCTTTCCCTGCCGTTGGTACAGCATCAATTTTCACTCTCCGGGCGCGCCACCGTCACACTGTCACCCTGGCAGGTGGTCACGGACGGACTGGTGCTCGAAGTGGATGACAGCCGTCATCAGATCTCCGGGTCGGTCAGCGCCGACGAGGTCGATGCGGAAATCGACTTCAACCGGCTGCCGGTTGCCATTTCCCAGCCCTGGCAGGACTTCCTCGTCGGCGGCTGGCTCAGTGCCGACCTGAGCGTGCGCGGCCCGCTGTCGTTGCCTTCGGTGTCGGGCATTGTCGATCTCAACAGCACCTATCGCGAGCGGCCGCTGCGCTTGCAGGGCCGCGTGCAGACCCGCGACCAGGTGATACAGATAGAGTCCGCCAGTCTCGACTACGCAGACAGCCGCCTGGATGCCGAGGGCAGTGTCGATATCGGCGGCGAGGCGATCGATCTGCATGGCGAAATACAACACATGTCCGTCGATGATATCCGCAGTCTGCTCAAGGCCCTGCCCGGTACCGGCGATGTCGAGATACCGGAAGACCTGCAGGGGACCGTAGACAGGCTCCAGGTTGTCGCCAAGGGGCCGTGGAACAATCCCGGGTTGAACGCGACCCTGCAAGCCAGTCCCAGCTACCGGCAGCTGGATGCCAGCCTGAATGCCGCCGTCAAAGGAAATCTGAAAAACCTGACCATTTCCGAATTCCGGCTGCACAGCGAGCGCCTCAGTGTCAGCGGTGTCGGCGCGGTGGCCATTGCGAAGGAATCGCTGGATCTGCAACTGGACGTCGACGCTCAGGACTTCCGCCCAGCGCGGGAACTGGGGGTGGCCGCTGCCGAGGGCGTGGTTGTGGATCTGCAGGCGGCGGTGGGTGTCAGTGGCCCCTGGGCGAATCCGCTGCTGGATGCGCAGATTCAATCCGGTGGCAGCTATCGCGACCAGCACTTCACCCTGCGCGGTGGCGCCGCCGGCAATCTGGACAAGATCACCCTCGATCAACTGCGCCTGGAACTGTCGGCCGACAAGGGTCCCGGCCAGTTCGATCTGCAGCAGTTGCGTGGCCCCCAGTCGTTGATTCCGCGAAAGGATACCCGCGACGGCAAGCCGCGGCCGCAGCAGAATGGCAGCCGCGCGGCGGAACTGGCCGAGGAAGCCCGGCGCCTCGCTCGCCGCGGCGGCGCCTGGCTCGAAGTCGACGGCATAATAGAGCCGAAGGCAGGCAGGGCTCAGGGCAAGGTGGCCGGACGCAATATTCCGCTGTCGCTGGCAGAAATGGCCGGCGTGCAGTTGCCGCCGACGCTGGAGGGGGAAATCAGTATTGACGGGGAATTCTCCGGGCCCTTTGCCAGTCCCCGGGCGAAGGCAAACCTGTTGGCTGTGGGCAATTTCCGCGGCGAGCCCTGGCAACTGATGGGCGATGTCGGTTATGGCGGTGGCCGAGTGGATCTGGCCGGCGTGGAGTTGGTGTGGGCGGAGCGCAACCAGTTGTCGGCCCACGGCAGCCTGAATCCACAGCAACTCGACCTGGAAATACGCGGCCGGGCCAGGCTGGCGGATCTCGATATCGGTTTGCCGGCGGATATTGCCGAGCGCGGGGAGATCACGCTGCGCGCCACGGCGGCGGGAAGTCCGGAACGGCCGCAGCTGGAGGGCGAACTGAAAATTACCAGCGAGGCGCCGGGACTCGCGCGCCAGCGGGTTGAAATCAAGCCCCTCAGCCTGGTGCTGGACTGGCACACCCAGCAACGGGACCTGCAAATTTCCCTGGCCGCCCATCACGGCGCACGCCAGGCCGTCGATGCCAGTGCAATCCTGGCGATAGCGCCGATCCTGGAGCAACTGTTTGCCGAGCGCGCCGAGGGCGAACAGGTACCGCCATTACCGCTACAGCTGCGCAGCCGCGGCAGCGCCGACCTGGCAGTGGTCGCGGAATTTGTCGATCCGGAAATCCACGCCATGCGCGGCCAGCTGAATTTTGCCGTCGATGCTGACGGCACGCTGGCAAAGCCGGTGTTCGATGGCCGTATCGAATTGCAGGGTGGTAGCTACGAGCACCGGCCGAGCAACACCCGTCTGCGCCGTATCGACTTCCTGGCGCGCCTTACCCCGTCGGAGTGGCGTATTGAACGCGCGCGCGCGGACGACGGTGAGCGTGGCACGCTCAATCTCAGCGGCGCGGTTCGGTTTGCCCCGCAGGCGCCGCCGTCGTTGAACTTCGAATTACGCGTCGACAAGGCCCACCTGCTCAGCACCCCGGCGGTGCGCGGTGCCATCTCCGGCGCCATTGCCCTGACCGGAACCACCGAGGACGCAAAGCTGGCCGGCAAGCTGACGCTGCGGCCGCTGGCCGTGCAGATAGAGCAGCTGTTCGGCAGCAGCGTGCCAGAAATAGAAGTGACCGAGGTGGATGTGGACGGTCCGCAGGTTGAGCGGGCGCCGCCACTACTGCAAAAGATGGCCCTGGATGTCGAAGTGGTGCTGGACAAACAGTCCTACGTGCGCGGACTCGGGCTCAACTCCCAGCTGCGCGGCCAGGTGGATATCGGTGGCACCGCGGCCAAACCCGATGCTTCCGGCAAGCTGCGCATCATTCGCGGTAGCTTCGACCTGCTCGGCAAGAAATTCGAACTGCAGGAAGGCGAAGTGCAATTCGAGAACAACAAGGCTGCCATTTACGTCAAGGGATTGCACGAGTACAGCGAAGGCGAGATTACCGCGGAAATATCCGGCACCACCGACGATCTGGACGTCACCTTCAGTTCGTCGCCGGCGGCGGCCCAGGACGAAATTTTCGCCCAGCTGCTGTTCGGCAAGTCGCTGTCGGACATTTCACCGTTACAGGCGGTGCGTATGGTCAGTGTGGTCAGGAGCCTGCAGGGCGGCGGTTCGGCGTTCGATCCCGTGGCCAAGACCCGGGAGCTTCTCGGTGTCGACACGCTGGATATCGAGACGGAAGAGTCGGACGAAGGCGACAGGTATGCCCTCAGCCTGGGTAAATACATTACCAATCGTATCTACATCGAGTTACAGCGCAGCACGGATCCGCTCAATCCCTGGCAGGCGGAAATGCAGATAGAGCTGCGCCGCAACCTGAACCTGCAAATCAAGTCTGCCCAAGAAGGCGAAAGCGGCGCCGGCAGTGTGGAGCTGCAGTGGAAGAAAGACTATTAATAGAGAACCTTGATTCCACCTTGCGCATTCACGCTGGAGCGCCGGCCGCGACGAGACCGGCGCCCAGGCCATATTTGACTGTTGAGCAGAAACTTGTTGGTTCGGTTGTGATCTGGTCTGCTCCTTTTCCCAAACCGAGTCATTCGTTACTGTCCAGATGTCACTGCTGGCGGCTGCGCTGAATTTAATTTTCCCGGGCCGGCATTCGCGAGCGAAGAGCAGCTTTGTCCGAGCTTTGCGGCCGGGGAGGGCAGTAGATGCACGACACCACTTTCTCTCGCCCGCTGACGTTTGCGCCGATGCGCCTGCGCCGGCAAGTGCTTGCCGCCCTGCAGTGCGGCATGGCGCTTTCCGGAATCGGAGCGGCTTACGTTCGCATGCGCGGCGTCAGCGGCGCCGTCATTCTGATGTATCACGGCATCACCGACCGGGAAGACGAAAACTGGATAGACCCCCGGTTTGCCGTCCCCGTTTCAGTATTCGAGCGCCAGATGCGTTTCCTCGCGAGACATCGCCGGGTTATCTCGCTGGATGAACTGTTGTCACTGATCGCCGCGGGCAGCTCGCCCCCGCCAGGCACGGTGGTGATAACATTTGACGACGGCTATCGCGGCGTTTTTACCAAGGCCGCGCCGATTCTCAAGCGCTATAACCTGCCCGCAACCCTGTACCTGGCAACCGGACAGGTGACCCGGGTCGAAGCACAGTGGATTGATACTCTCTACTCGCTATTTAACGCGCGCAGTTGCGACCTGCTCCATCTAGCGGAGGAAAATTTGGGGCCGGTTAATCTGGCCGATCCCGGGAACGCCCGAGCTAGCTACCTGGCGCTGGCAGATCGGCTGTTGCCGGCCTCCCAGGGCCAGCGTGAAAAAATATTGACGGAAATCGCGCAGCAGCTGCGTCCGCTACGCGCACCGCCACCGCTTACCCTGTCGTGGGAGGAGGTGCGGCAGTTGCGCCGGCTCTTCCCCGGCATCGAAATCGGCGTGCACACCCGGGATCATATCGATCTTACCGCCTGCGAGCCGCAGGTTGCCGTTGAAGAAGTCGCGGCATCGGTCGCCGATGTACGACAGGCACTCGACCTGGTGCCTAAGCATTTCTCCTTCCCCTATGGCCGCTCGAATTCCGCGGCCCGCAGCGCCGTAATCGCGGCGAATCTCAGCTCGGCAGCGGTTACCGATCCTGCGGTACTCGTGGATTCCGACGGGGATCCTTACGCAATGCCACGACTCTCGGCGCCGTCGAGTATGGCTCTGTTTCCGTTCTATACCAGTGGTGCTTATCCGCAGGCGTCGCTCGAGGTCTTTGGTCGCGCATGAACAATTCCAATGTCAGTGTCGTTATCGTCACCCACAACTCCATAGGCGTGCTGCCGCGGGCGCTGAATTCAATCAGGCCATCCTATGAGTCGGGTCTGGTTGCCGAATGCCTGGTGGTCGACAACGCGAGTATCGATGGCACCGCCGAATGGGTGCGCAAGCAGCATCCCTGGTGTCGTCTGATTGCTGACGGTCGTAATGTCGGATTCGGCCGTGGCTGCAATATTGGTATCGAGCGCACGAGGAGCGAGCATATCCTGCTGTTGAATCCGGACGCGACACTGGCGAGCGGGGACTTGCAGCGGATGGTCGACTTTCTCGACGGGACGCCACGCGCCGGCGTCGTCGCGCCCGCGATCCGCGAGCCGGACGGTGGCCTGCAGGCGGCGGGTGGCTTGCTGACGCCGACATCGCTGGTGCAGAGTGTCCTCGGCGCCGGTGCGGACGAGGATCTGCGGCCAATCCATCCGGGCGATCCCCCATTCAAAACCTGTTGGGTCTGCGGCGCGGTGGTATTGCTGAAGCGGCAGATGCTGGAGCAGATCGGCAACTTCGATCCACGCTTTTTCCTGTACTTCGAGGAAACGGACCTCTGGTTGCGGGCGCGCAATGCCGGTTGGCAGATCTGGGCACTGGGAGAAGCGGTGGCGACCCACGAAAATGCCGCCAGTGCAAAAACCACCGGCAAAAAGCTCTACGCCGATTGCATAGCTCAGCACTATTTCGAAAGCCGTTTCTATTATCTGTGTAAACATTTCGGCTGGCCCGCCGCCGCTCTGGCGGAACTGGCTGAAATCGGCGTCCTTGCGGCCAAGGCCGGCGCCCGATTGTTGCAGCGGCGGCCCGATGACACCCTGCGAGCGCGAATCAAAGCACCGATCCTGCGTACACCAGCGAGAGGTACGGCGCAGTGAAATACTCGCTGATCGAGGTGGCCGATCTGACTGCCGAGCACCGCGAAACCTGGCGGACATTGCAGCGAAGCACCGCCTGTCTGCGGAGCCCGTACTTTTGCCTGGAATTCACCCTCGCCGCCGCGGCCGTGAGAAATGACGTGCGGGTTGTCGTATTGGAGGAAGGCGCCGAGGCGGTGGGCTTTTTCCCTTTCCAGCGGGGGCGCTTCGGTGGAGGCCGGCCAGTCGGCGGCGCACTGTCAGATTACCACGGGGTGATAGTGGCGCCCGGTGCCATCTGGGATGTCGAAACACTGCTACGGTCCTGCGGACTCGCCTACTGGGAATTCGATCACCTGATCGCGGAGCAGGCGCCGCTCGACCAGTACCACAGTCGCTGGGCACTGTCGCCGGCACTCGATCTGTCCCAGGGTTTCGGCGCATATCGCGCGCGGCGCCGCGCCGCGGGGGCGGGGCGCTTTTTCCAGCTGGAGCGCAAGGCGCGCAAACTTGCGCGGGAAGTGGGGCCGCTCCGCTTTGTTGCGCACACGCACGACAGGGAGATTCTGCAGCAGGTTTTTCAGTGGAAGTCAGAGCAGTGCCGGCGCAGCGGTGTCGTGGACTTCTTCGAACACGAGTGGGCCAGAGCGCTGGTAGAGCAGCTGTGGACAACGGAAACCGGCTATTTTTCCGGGCGTCTGTCGGCACTCTATGCGGGCGAGAAACTGGTTGCCGCTCATATGGGTATGTGTTCGGGGAGCGTCTGGCACTGGTGGTTTCCGGGTTACGACCGCAGTTTCGGCAAATATTCGCCCGGAGGAATCCTGTTGTGCAAGGTGGCCGAAGAGGCGGCTGCGCAGGGGCTGCAGCAACTGGATCTGGGTAAGGGTGACGATCCCTACAAAAACAGTTTTGCCGACTGCGCCAATCCGGTGGCCGAAGGTTGTGCATGGCGCCCCTCGGCCGGCAACGCTTTCCGCCGGTTGGCGAACGGCAGCGAAAACCTGTTGCGGCAGAGCCGCTTGATTGAGCCGGTGCGGCCGATTCTGCGCATGGCAAAGCGCTGGACGTACCGACAGCGCTTTGCCTGATCAGCAATAGCTGCAAATGCATTGGCACGTGAAATCCCAATGCCAGAGACACCCTGTATGGGCGGGGAAGCATACACAGGTAGTCGCAGTAGCTGATGCGAGTTTTTACCGGTTTTCTTCCTGCTATCCCAGTGGCGAACTTGGCCTGCGCTATGCTTTAGCGGAACAATAACAGCGTTAATTTCTCCAAAGCCATGCGTATCGCATTCCTGACCAGTCAATATCCCGCGACGTCTCACACTTTCATTCGGCGAGAGGTATCCGCGTTGCGCAGCTGCGGCTTGGATATCTGCACTTACTCGGTACGACAACCGGAGCCCGCTGAGCGAAACGCCGAAGAGGAACAGGCAGAGTTCGCCTCTACCTGGTATGTCGTTCCCCCACGGATTGACCTGCTGTGGGCGCATTTGCGTGGAGTGGGGCTGCATCCAATCGCCTACGCCCGTACATTCGCTGCGGCCCTGCGTCACCGGGTACCCGGTTATGTCGCGCTGTCGCGTGCGGTCCTCTATTTTGGCGAGGCTGTCTACCTGGCGGAGCGTATGCGCGCTGAAAAGGTTGGTCATATTCACAATCACTTCGCCAATCCCGCGGCGACGGTAGGGCTGCTCGCGTCCCGCTATCTGGACCTGCCCTGGAGCCTCACGCTGCACGGTATCAGCGAGTTCGATTATCCCGCCGGACAACTTCTGCCGGACAAGCTTCGCCATGCGGATTTCGTCGCCTGCGTGGCGCACTTCACGCGGGCGCAGGCGATGCGCATGGTGGAACCGGAACACTGGCCGAAGATGTTTATCAATCGCTGCGGGGTCGACGTCGACAGAATCCGTGCGACAGAACCAGTGACAAACTCTAGCGGCCGCGTACGTATTCTGTGCGTGGCGAGGCTGTCGCCAGAGAAGGGGCTGGCCGGCCTGATTCACGCTCTGCAGTTGTTGCTGGAGCGCGGCGTGGACGCCGAACTGCGGTTGGTCGGTGACGGGCCAGATCTACAGCGACTTCGCGTGCAGGTGGAGGGTCTGGGGCTCGGCGAGCGGGTGTCGTTGCCGGGCCGTGTGCCCGAGTCGGACGTCCCGCAGGAGCTTGCCCGCGCAGATATATTTGCCATGGGCAGCTTTATGGAAGGATTGCCGGTGGTATTGATGGAGGCGCTCGCGCTCGGTGTCGCCTGTGTTGCCCCCCGCGTGGCGGGCATTCCCGAGCTGCTGGAAGACAATGTGAGTGGGCTGCTGTACAGCCCCGGCAACTGGCCGGAACTGGCCGATCGGCTGGAGGCCCTCGCGCAAGACGCGAAGCTGCGCAGGCGCCTCGCGGAAGCCGGACGCGCGCGTGTGGCTGCTGAGTTCGATATTCACGCGGCCGTGCGGCCTGTCGCCAGCCGCCTGTCGCTGCTGGCGGCCCGGGAACAGCTGGTGCCGCGGGAAAAGCGGGGCGCACTGGGTACCGCAAAGAGATTGGCGCGGGATGCGATAGGGCGGGTACTCGCCCTCAGTGGCCAGAGTCGCGCGGCGGTTCGTCACGGGGACAATCTTACCGTAGTGACTTTCCATCGGGTTTTGCCCGAATCGTTGCGCCGCCAGTATCCGTTTCCAAGGTTGGCGGTGACACCGGAAGAACTGCGCTGGTTCCTGGATTACTTTGCCCGCCACTATAGCTGCGGCAGCCTGGCGGAGTGTCACCGCCGTTTTGCCGCCGGCGAGAGACCGCAAAAGCCGCTGCTGGCGATTACCTTTGACGATGGCCAGCGGGATAACTTCGAATACGCACTGCCGGAGTTGCAAAGGGCCGGGCTCAACGCTTCATTTTTCGTTCCCACCGGTCACGTCGCGCGGGGGGATGCGATTTGGCACGACGCCCTGGGCTTTGCTGCGCTGGCCGCGGCCAGGTCTGTGAAAGCCCGGAAAGCCTTCGAGCAGCGACTAAGCCAATGGTCATTGCAGTTGCCTGCGGGGCCGCGCCCACTGGATCGGCTGGTGGAGTCGGTCAAGACTCTGCCACCGAGCGATCGCCGCGAACTGATCGACGACCTGCGCTGCGCCGTTCCCGATGCAACAGTACCGCCCTGGGCGCTGCTGATGAACGAACGCCAGCTGCGTTGTGTGTGCGATGTCGGCCATGAGGTCGGTTCCCACACGATCAACCATGTGATGTTGCCGCAGTGCGATGCCGACGAGCGGCGGCGTGAGCTGGCGGAATCCCGTAATGTGCTGGAGAGCTGGCTCGACCAGTCCGTGGATTCCTTCTGCTATCCCAACGGTGATTGTGACGACGCCAGTGCACAGGCGGTTGCGGAGGCGGGCTATAGCCGAGCCGTCACCACAGCATCGGGAGTGAATACGTCGGCGACCGATCCGACGCGCTTGCACCGCCATGATCTCGATGCCTTCGCGGTGCGCGATCAGCTTACGCAAAAGTTGTCGGCGCCGCTGCTCGCCTTTCGGCTCAGCGGCTGGTTTCCGGGTGTGTGACGGCGAGCGCGATAGGTCAGTGACGAGAAACAGGGGAGCCATTATGCGATACGCAGCGATAGTGCTGGCCGCCGGATTTTCACGCCGCTTCGGCGGTGACAAACGCCTGGCCTGTATCGACGGCGAGCCGATGTTACTGGCGACGCTGCGCAATCTGCAGTTGGCACTGGCCGGTAACTGTCGGGCTGATCTGCAGGTTGTCCTGCGCGCGCGGGACGCGGTTGTTGGCTCGATGCTGATGGGGCTGGTCCGCGAGCAGCCGGGCTGTCTGGCGCGCGCGCCGGTCTGGCCGGTGGGAATGGGGGTGAGTATTGCCGCAGGGCTGGACGTGCTGTTAGAGCGCGGCTGCCGGCCGGATGCCGTGGCAGTCTGCCTCGCCGATATGCCGTTTGTCCGGCCGGAGACGTTGCGCTATTTACTGCTCGCAGCGACCGCGGAGACTATCTGCCTGCCGGTGTACGGCGGTCGCCGCGGTCACCCGGTAGTGTTCGGCAAGGCGTTCTTTGCCGAGTTGTCAAAACTCCGCGGCAGGCGCGGCGCGGAGAAGATTCTGCGTGCACATCCACAAGCGGTGCGGGAGCTGGTCGTGGAAGATCCCGGCGTTAGCCTGGATATCGATCGGCCTGAGGATTTCCATGCGGCAGCGCGGCGGGATCCAGCCGGTAGAACTGGCACAGCTCTCGATACAGCAGAGGATGTGCTTCTCGCACCGCCCTGGGGGTAGTGAAAAAACTCTCTGTCGCCACCGCGAAAAATTCGGCTGGTGATTCGGCGCCATAGAGATCGAGCACTGCCGGCTCCGCTTGGACCGAAGTTCCCGCAACTGCGCGCTGGCGCAAACGCGCGAACTCTGTGCCGAGTACTGCGGCCCAGTTCTTTCCTTCGCCAGCGTTCTCGAATAGCGGGCGCCCATCGTAGTAGCCGTCCTCTTCATCGATTTTGTGCGCAAACTCGTGCAGCGCTACATTGCGCCCATTCTCCGGGTGTAGAAGATCCTCTTCCAGGTCGGCCCACGACAGGACCACCGGACCGCGGTAGTGCGCCTCGCCCTCCCGGGCGCTGTGGCCGGTCGTTTCGATATAACCATCGCGATGGGTTTCGGGGGCGACATAGGTATCGGGGTAGAGCAAGACGGTGTAGAGATTGGGGTAGCATCGATTTTCTCGGCCCAGCAGTAACAGGCAGGCATGGGCCGCTACGGCAATGCGCATCCGTTCAGAGACTCGCAGCCCTTCACAGCCGACGAACTCCTTGTCGTGCAGAAAGAAGGCGATATTGGCCTGCAACTCCCGTTGTTGCGCCACCGGAAGGTGTGGGTACAGGTGCAGGCTTTCCTGCAGTAATTGCTGCTGCTGCGGGTTCAGGGTTTTCGAGCGCAGGTAACGGCTGCGCCAGGTTCGGTAGTAGTGGGGGACCAGCCAGAGCAGGATTGCGAGCAGGATAATGGCCAGAAACGTCGTCATCAGTTGGCAGCAGTCACTTGCGAAGGAATCGGTTCGACGATTCTAGGGAATTCCGTACTCGCGCGCGAGCCGGTCTATATCTTCCTGCGGGCGCCGCCTCTTGGTGCACTTGATCCTGAAATGTTGGCTGACATTGCTGTCGATATCGCTCGGTATCAGCCGCCTGATTTCCGCACAGTAGTCGCCCTTGCGGATAAAGGTACCGTTTGCAGTCATCAATTCAGTATTACCCGATACAAATTTCTGCACCTGGTTGCGCTCGTGCGAGAGCTTCGCGGCCAGGCGTGGATCGAAAACGGTGGAGCGGGATCTGGCCCCGCCCTCCAGAGGGTGCATTTCAATCGGTTGTTGGGATGACACTGGTTTATCTCGGTGGGAAATGTCGGCTTCCTGTTGTCTTTGGATTGATTCTGCCGGCTTGGTGGGGCGCTGTTTCGCATCGGCTGAATCCGTTCTCCTTGCAGGCGATGAGGGCTTGGGTGCTGATTCCAGGGGCGTGGGCTCTCCGACCTCTGCTTGTGGCACCGTTGTTGGCCCTGGCTCCGGCAGTTGTGTAATCGTCAATCGGAGCGTTGTGTGGCGGGCAGCGTGATCCTGTAGCAGGGGAGAGGGTAGTGCCAGCAGGGTGACGTGCAGGGCAACGGCGATCAACAGTGCGCCACGTGTGCGCCATGCCTGGGAGTGGATCAGCGGGGCGTTGGCAGTTAACTGAATGCTCTGTGACACGGCTGGGGTGCTGCTTTCCGTAGCGAGAGAGTCCTGTTTATTTCGAGTAATAGTGAAGGTGGTTGGTTCCCCGTAGCGGACGATTGTCTTCCGCTTCCAACGGCCGAAGATGAGATTTGGCCACAAAAAAATGTCCGGTGGTAATATGCGCAAGTCGCGGTTAGCCGTAACGGCGCGCGAAGTCTTATCAGGAACACACGGAGAAGTAAGTTGAAACAAGAATTGGTGGAGATCTTCCTGTCCCATCAGTGGGTCACGATACCGATATTTATTTTGCTCGTGATCGGTGTGACCCTGTGCTGGTTTGGGGGCTTAGTGGCCGCCTTGACTGCACTGGGGAACAAGAGGTGGCTGTGGGGCATAGCCTCGATTGTATTGGGCCCGATCACCGGACTCCCCTACGCACTGATTCACCGGGAAGCCGAATACGCGAGATCTCTGATGGTGAAAGGGCTCGCGCTATTCCTGGCAGGACTGCTGGCGGCCGCTATCGTGTGGCTTGCATTCCGCTAGTGACGGCGCTTTGCCGAGTGCGCTAGCCGCGGGCGAGAGCAGGTGGCCGGCCTCCGGGGTATTCACCTGCGGCGGGCGGTGTCCCGGGGCCCGCCGGAATCGAAATATGGCTATCTTGAAGATAGGGCTTGCAAAGCGCCGCAAGGCGCGGCAGAATGCGCGCCCTATCGAGCTTCACCGGCATTCCCCGGGAGGCCCAGAAGCTCGGTAAGCTGCGGATTTCTAAGGCATTTTTTCTCAAAGAGGCCTGAAAAAAGAGTTGACTCCGCCAAGCCAACTCACTATAGTTCGCAACCACAACGCGCTCGTAGCTCAGCTGGATAGAGTACCTGGCTACGAACCAGGCGGTCGGAGGTTCGAATCCTCCCGAGCGCGCCATACAAAAAAAGCCCCATCCGCAAGGATGGGGCTTTTTTTGTATGGCCTGCTCGGTCGGTGAACGAACCTCCCAGGTTCGACAAGCTCGCGCCAGCGAGCTTGGACCGAGCGCAGCGAGCCCGCAGGGGCAAAACACGCCCAAGCGTGTTTTGAGTCAATCCTCCCCGTCCGCCGAACGAGAAAGTGACCACGCAAGGATGGGGCTTTTTTTGTATGGCCTGCTCGGTCGGTGAACGAACCTCCCAGGTTCGACAAGCTCGCGCTCGCGAGCTTGGACCGAGCGCAGCGAGCCCGCAGGGGCAAAACACGCCCAGCGTGTTTTGAGTCAATCCTCCCCGTCCACTGAACGATAAAGCGTCCAATCCCGGGTCGGACTTTTTTGTTCGTGTATCCGAACGTTCGAAACCTCCTCACGCCCGAAAGCCGCCAAACCTAACCCTGCCTCCCCATCCGGCGCCGACACTGGGGAAACTATACTGGTCCCAGTTGAACTGCACCTATACGGAGTGCGGGCTCCAGCGGTCCGGGCTCTAACTAGCCGACAGTTTCCCGCCACAGGCACAGCGAACCACATATGGCAGACGAGCAGGGCGAAGACAGAAAACCAGACGAAGAGGGCCCGCCGCCCCGGCCGCAGCGGCCACCGCCTGCATTCGGCTGGGGGCAATACCTGATCTGGATCTTTTTTGTCATCCTGATAGCCCAGTATTGGTCCAGCACCCTGCAGAATCAGGAGCGGGAAACGCTCTCCTATACCGAATTCAAGGAGAAGGTGCGCAGCGGTCAGGTGGCCAGCGTGATACTGCAGGGCGACCGCATTTCCGGTTCGTTCGAGAGGTCGGCGGAGGGGCAGATTCCTTCCGGTGAACCCCGTGCCAGCCGCTTTGTCACCATATTGCCGCCGGTGGAGGATCCGGAGCTGATGCCGTTGCTGGAAGAGCAGCAGGTGGAGATCCGTGCCGAGTCGGCGCAGGCGGACCTGTGGACCCGAGTGCTGATCGGTTTTCTGCCGTGGATATTGATCATCGGCCTGTTTATCTGGGCCAGCCGCAGGATGCAGGAACGTATGGGCGGCGTCGGCGGTGGTGGGGCCTTCGGCTTTGGCCGCTCCCGGGCCAAGCGCTTCGAGCGCGGCGAATCGAATGTGACTTTCGACGATGTGGCCGGCCTGGCCAATGCCAAGCGCGATCTGCAGGAAATTGCCGGTTACCTTAAAAACCCGGAGCACTACCGCAAGCTGGGGGCGAAGATTCCCAAGGGCATTCTGCTGATGGGCCCGCCGGGTACCGGCAAGACACTGCTGGCCAAGGCGCTGGCCGGCGAGAGCGACGTACCCTTCTTCAGTATCAGTGGTTCCGAATTTATCGAGATGTTCGTCGGCGTTGGCGCGTCGCGGGTGCGGGATATGTTTGCCAGTGCCAAGAAAGAGGCGCCGTCGATCATCTTCATCGATGAAATCGATTCGGTGGGCCGCGCCCGCGGCACCGGCCTCGGCGGTGGTCACGACGAGCGCGAACAGACACTGAACCAGATTCTCGGCGAGATGGACGGCTTCGATCCACACGAGGCAGTCGTAGTGATCGCCGCCACCAACCGACCGGATGTGCTCGATGCGGCGCTGATGCGCCCCGGTCGCTTCGACCGCAAGATCACCCTGGACCTGCCGGACAAGCACGCGCGCAAGGCGATCCTGGAGATCCACTCGCGCGAGGTGCCGCTGGCCGACGACGTCGACTTTGAGCGGCTGGCGGCGCTGACGGTGGGCTTTGCCGGCGCCGATCTGGAAAACCTGATCAACGAGGCCGCGCTGCTCGCCGGGCGCGAGGACAAATCTTCGGTGGACATGACGTGCATGCTGCTGGCGCGCGACAAGGTGGTGCTGGGCAGCGAGCGGGAGATGGTGATCGGTGATGAGGACAAGAAAACCATTGCCTACCACGAGGCCGGGCACGCACTGGCGGCGAGCCTGCTGCCGAATGCCGATCCCCTCGACAAGGCCACGATCATTCCCCGCGGCCGCAGCCTCGGTGCCACCGAGCAGATTCCGGAGGAAGAGCACCACAGCCTGCGCGCCAGTTACCTGCGCGACCGCATCGGCGTGATGCTCGGCGGGCGGGTGTCGGAGCAGGTGGTGTTCCACGAGCTCAGCTCCGGCGCCGAGGAGGATTTGAAACAGGCCACCCGTCTGGCGCAGCACATGGTGACGCACTGGGGCATGAGTGAGAAGCTGGGACCGGTGGCTTTCCGCCGTGGGGAGGAGCATATTTTCCTCGGCCGCGAGATGGCACAGCAGAAGGATTTCAGCGAGCACACGGCGGAGATTATCGACGAGGAAGTCGTCGACCTGATTCGCGGTATCGAGACGGAGGTGCGGGAATTGCTGGAGAAACACCGCGACAAGCTGGATGCGCTGGCGCAGGCGCTACTGGAGAAGGAGACGTTGGAAGCGGGGGAGATCCAGCAGATTATTCACGCCAAATAACCACCGCCGCCTTTCTTCTCTGACGGTACCGGACCATAAGACATGCCCGTGATTTCGTGGCGGCCCTGCGCATTACGGGCTCTGCGCCCGTCAGTAAAATTTGTGAAATCCTTGACGCCGGTATCCAGTGTTGGCGCTGATAGTCAATCAGCGGCCCTGGCATTGTGGGCAGAACCAGGCAGTGCGCCCGGATACCTCAACGGTTTTAAGTTGTGTATCGCAGCCGGGGCAGTGGCCGCCTTGTTTGCGGTGTGGTAGCAGGAATGACGGCGGTAGTTCTTCCGGATCGGCTTTCTTCTCGATCGCCGTTTGCAGGATTGATCGAAGGTTTTTGTGCAGTCGCTCGAGGCCCTTACGGTCCAGCGCGTCCAATTCACGTTTTGGGTGTATGCCGCACTGAAAGAGTATTTCATCGGAGTACTCGTTGCCGATACCGGCGATGCTGTGCTGGTCCATCAGCCAGGATTTGATACGGCCATGCCGCTCATTGCCCATGCGAACAAACTCGTCCTCGCTGATTGCCAGCGCATCGGGTCCCAGGTCCTGCTGCCTCACCCAGGCTTCGGGGGAGTCGCTGAGTGCGATGCGTCCCAGCTTGCGCGGTGCCACATAGTCGAGTTGGTAGCCGTTTTCGAATTCGACAGCCAGCTGGGTATACTCGGGTGGTTCGCCACTGCGCTTTCCATAGTCCAGTCGACCACTCATACCGAAGTGCAGTACCAGCCACTTGCCGCTGCTCAGTTCGGCAAACAGGTACTTACCGTGTCGCTGGGTTGATTCAAAGCGGTTGTGCTTCAGCGCGCGCCCCAGGCCCTGGGGCGAGGTTTTGACCAGCAGCGAGGGGGACTGCACATGAGTGCCAGCAATACATTGATGCAGCGAGGTCGCGTTGAAGTAGTGGCGAAAATATTCGACGTCGGGCAGCTCTGGCATCGGCTATCTGTCAAACAACTTGAGCAGTTTCTTTAGCGGCAGACAGTTGATCACATCCTTCGCTTCCAGCCAGCCGCGGCGCGCCTGGTCTATGCCAAAGCGCATATGTTCGAGGTTGGAGGTGCTGTGCGCGTCGGTAGCGATAGATATCTTGACCCCAAGTTCCTTCGCCATGATGCACCCCTCGTCGGTCAGGTCCAGCCGTTGCGGTTGCGCGTTGAGTTCGACAAAGCAGTCGCGTTCCTTGGCCGCTTCGAGGATTTTCTCCAGGTCGGTTTCGTAGGGGTCGCGCTTGTTGATCAGGCGACCGCTGGGGTGGGCGAGAATATTGAAGTAGGGATTGTCCATCGCGCGCAGTATTCGCTCGGTTTGCTTCTTGCGCGACAGGTCGAATTTCTGGTGCACGGCACAGACGGTGAAGTCGAGCTCCTTCAGCACGTCGTCGGGATAGTCCAGCGAGCCGTCCTCGAGGATATCTACTTCACTGGACTTCAGCAGCACAATGTCGTCGAGCTGCTCATTCAATTTTTCGATCTGCTCAAAATGGGCCAGCAGTTGCTTTTTATCCAGACCGCTGGCGACGGCCAGGCTCTTTGAGTGCTCGGTAATAGCGAGGTACTCGTATCCTAGTTTCGCTGCTGCCTCGGCCATTTCTTTCAGGGTATTGTGGCCGTCGCTGGCCTTGGTATGGGCGTGCAGGTTGCCGCGGATATCTTCCAGTGTGATCAGTTTTGGCAGTTTGCCCTTTCTGGCTGCCTCCAGTTCGCCGCGGTTCTCCCGTAATTCCGGCGGGATATACGGCAGGCCGACTTTATCGTAGACAGACTTCTCGGTTTCACCGGCGATGCGCTTGTCCCCCTCGAAAACGCCATATTCATTGATCTTGTAGCCCCGCTTGATGCCCAGTTTGCGCACGGCGATATTGTGCGCCTTGGAACCGGTAAAATAGTGTTGCGCCGCGCCGTAACTGACCTGGGGCACCACTCGCAGGTCTACCTGCATTCCGGAGCGCAGGTGGACCGTGGAACGAGTTTTGCCCTTGGAAACGACTTCTTCCACTTCCTCGTAGTTGGTGAAGTGATCCATGATCTCGGCACCTTGTTTGGCCGTGATCAGGATATCCAGATCGCCAACAGTCTCCTTGCGTCGGCGGTAGCTGCCGGCAATCATCACATCCTTGATGCCTTCGGCCTTTTGTAGATATTCGAGCAGCGGTTTGGCGATCTCTTCGGCGTCGATCAGCATGGTGCGGGGTGCTTCGCCGGAAAATTTCTCCACCCGCTCTTTGATTTTTTCTTCGCTCTTGTCACCGAAGCCGGCGACCTCGTGGATCTTGCCGCTTTCCGCCGCTTCCTTGAGATCGTCGAGCGTCTTGATATTCAATTCCAGGAACAGGGCCCGGACCCGCTTGGGGCCGAGGCCCTCGATTTTCATCAGCTCGCTGAGCGCGGGCGGGGTGCGCTCTTCCACTTCTTCCAACAGTGGCAGCCTGCCGGTCTCCACCAGCGTCTGAATTTTCTTTGCCAGATCATCGCCAATATCCGGCAGCTCCGTCAGGTCGATTCCGTCTTCCAGCAGGTCCGACATACTGCGCGGATATCCGCGCACGGTGCGCGCGGCATTGCGGTAGGCGCGCACGCGGAAGGGGTTGGCGTCTTCAATTTCCAGCAGGTCGGCGAGCCTGTCGAATTTGTCGGCGATTTCTCTGTTGTGGACGGCCATAGTGTTGTGGCATTGCTGGCGGTAAGCTGATTCAGTATAGGCGAGAGGCTGGTTGCGATTTTCCGCGAGGCTCCGATAGCCCGTGAACGGCCAGTTAATAGGCGCGTTGTGGGCGGGGCCTGTAGTGACTGATAGTGGCCAGCCGGTGACTAGGACTCGTCGAGCAGCTTCCTGAACTCTTTTTCATTGATGACCCGTACGCCCCGCTCCCTGGCCTCGTCGAGCTTGCTTCCGGGATTACTGCCCACTACCAGATAATCTGTCTCGCCACTAACGCTGGAAGTGGCATGCGCGCCCAGAGATTCGACCTTTTCTTTGGCTTGGTCGCGGGTAAGGTCTTCCAGCCCACCGCTAAAAACAAAGGTCTTTCCCTCTAGTGTTTTCTTATCACGCCTGGGCATCGGTTGTACTTCAATGCCACTTGTGTGCATGCGCTCGAGTACCTTGCGGTTGTCTTTTTCGGCAAAAAAACTGGCGATGGCTGACGCAATTTCACTGCCGATGCCGGGTATCTTTTCGATCTCTCGCCGATCGGCAGCCATTACCTTTTGCAGAGTGTGAAATTCTTCCGCCAGCTGTCGCGCCACCCGACGACCCACCAGCGGGATGCCGAGCGCGAACAGAAAACGGTCCAGGCGAGGTGATTTTGCTCCCTGAATGGCTTCATATAGATTTTTGGCTGAGCGCTCGGCAAAGCCGTCCAATTGTTCCAGGTCCTCTGGCTTGAGTGTATAGAGGTCGGCGAGATTGTTAATCAAGTCGCGCTGCACCAGCTGCTCTGCCGCCTTCTCGCCAAGGTGGTCAATATCCATGGCATCGCGGCCTGCGTAGTGTTGTATGCGGCCGATCAGTTGAGCGGCGCAGGACAATCCGGCGGTGCACAGGTAATAGGCGCCATCTTTCACGACCTTGGCTTCGCAAACCGGGCAGTGCTCGGGCATATCGAAGG
The DNA here is from genome assembly GCF_900107725.1 of Microbulbifer marinus. Taxonomy (GTDB): domain Bacteria; phylum Pseudomonadota; class Gammaproteobacteria; order Pseudomonadales; family Cellvibrionaceae; genus Microbulbifer; species Microbulbifer marinus. Next base: position 37,775 of record NZ_FNQO01000001.1, read on the forward strand.
GAGCGCTGCGTTTCCTGCCCGGCGTCTTGACCCGTTCCTCCACCTCCGGGATCACGTCGCCGGCGCGGATAATGCGCACCCGGTCACCGACGCGGATATCCTTGCTGTGTACCTCGTGCGCATTGTGGAGGGTAGCGCGGCTGACGGTGACGCCTCCCACGTCCACCGGTTGCAGCAGCGCAACCGGGGTGAGTATTCCGGTGCGCCCCACCTGAACCACGATATCCTGCACCTCCGTGATTTCTTTGCGCGGCTCAAATTTCCATGCGAGCGCCCAGCGCGGACTGCGATCGCGATTCCCGAGGCGCTCGCGGAGTTGGTGTTCGTCCACTTTGATGACGATGCCGTCGATTTCGTAGTCCAGGTCGTCGCGCTTGTCGCCTAGTTTGCGGTGGTAATCTTCGATATCCTCTATCGAAGTGGCGGTTTCGTTCAGTGGACTGGTTTTCAGCCCCCAGTCGGCTAGCTGCTTGAGCACCTTGTGGTGGTTAGCCGGCATCTCGCCTTCGAGAGCCAGTATTTCGTAAAAATACACACTCAATGGTTTGCCGGCGGCCTGGCGAGATTCGTACTGGCGCATCAGGCCGGCGGCGGCATTGCGGGGATTGGCAAACGGGTCCTCACCGCGCTCCACCCTTTGGCGGTTCAGTTCGGTAAAGCCCTTCTTTGGCATGAAGACTTCGCCTCGAACCGCGAGGGAGCCTGGCGCGTCGTTGCAGTTTTGCAGTGACAAGGGCAGGGTATGGATGGTCTTCAGATTGCGGGAGATATCTTCGCCGACCTCGCCGTTACCTCTAGTCGCTCCGTACTTGAACCTACCGTGCTCGTAGACGACTTCCACTGACAGACCGTCGAATTTCGGTTCCAGATTAAGCCGGATCGATTGCTTGCCGGCCCTGTCGCGCGCGGTTTTTAGAAAGGCCCGAACATCGGTGTCGTCGAGTGTGGCTTGTAGGCTCTGCAGTGGCGCTTGGTGTTTGATCTTTTCCAGTTGGCTGACCGGCTCGGTGCCGACCCGCTGGGTGGGGGAATCTTCGGTTTTTAATTTTGGAAAGGCGGCTTCCAGATCCTGCAGCCTCTGGAATAGCTTGTCGTAAATCGCATCCGAAATCTTCGGTGAGTCTTTTACGTAGTACAGGTAGTCGTGGTAGTGAATGCCTTCACGCAGCGCACTGGCTTCCTCATCAGCCTCTTCTATATCGACTTGGTCGAGTGAGCGGAAGTTGGTGTCTGGTTTGTCTTTGAAGTTCATACGGGAATTCAGGATTGCCGGGTGACTGTAGTCCTGCATTTACCAACTATAACTACTAAATTGTTCAGCCCTCTCGACCGAAGGAGCTTATCTCGTGAAGAAAGTTGTCTACGCCATCATCATTGTACTTTTGATACTTGCGTTCGGCCGATTGTTCATCAGATCTGCTGATGCACAAGGAGACAGTCTGGATCCAACTTCGCCGAACACGCCGTATTTGCTGCAGCACTGAAGAAATGCGGGGGGGCAGGGATGAGATCAAGGGCCGAGTCTGCGCAGATCCTGTAAGCAGACAGAGGGGCAGGAGCATCCACAATTTTAAATATGGCGCTAATTATAGGGTGCGATCTAGGAGTGTGATCAGCGTAAGCAGGCAAAGCTCAAGATTTGGGAGTGGCAGTTTTGGCGTCACAATCTCTAGCGGATGGTTACGCCGCCTCGGTCTCCGGCGTCGCGGCCATCAGTTCCCGGGCGAAAGCCGCCTCGATCAGCTCCGCCTCCCGGTGGCGCTTGATGCGCTCGAAGAACACCTGGGCCTCGGGGAAGGCCAGCTTCAGGTAGGCGAGCCACTGCTTGATGCGGTTGCCCAGGTACTTGGCCGGGTAGACTTCACGGGTGGTCTGGTAGTAGTCCCACAGCAACTCCGCCACCTGTCGCCACGCCATCGGTGTGTAGTCGTGGCCGGCGCACAGGGCCTTGATCTGCAGCCCCAGATCCGGCCGCGCCAGCAGGCTGCGGCCAAACATAAAGGCACTGCAGCCGGTCACTTCCCGACAGCGCTGGAATTCGGCCACCGTCCAGATATCGCCGTTGGCGATCACCGGGATAGCCAGACGCTGGCGTATCTCCCCGATATATTCCCAGTAGGCCGGCGGCCGGTAGCCGTCCACCTTGGAACGGGCGTGGACCGCCAGCTCATTGGCGCCACCGGCCTCGGCGGCGCGGGCGTTGTCCAGGTAGCTGGACCTGTCGGTATAGCCGAGGCGGATCTTGGCGGTCACCGGGATCTCGTCCGGCACTGCGCGGCGCACTGCGCCGACGATCGCCTCGACGCGGTGCGGGCTCTGCAGCAGGCAGGCGCCGCCGTCGCTGTTGTTGACCGACTTGGCCGGGCAGCCGAAGTTCAGGTCGATGGCCTTGGCGCCGGCGGCGACCGCCCGGATGGCGTTATCGGCCATGGGCTCGGGATTGCCGCCGAGTAGCTGCAGGCGCACGGGTACGCCGCTGGCGGTGGCGGCACCGGTTTCCAGCTCCGGGCACAGGCGAGTGAATACCCGTCGGGGTAACTTGGTATCGGTGACGCGCACGAATTCGGTGACACAGATATCCACGCCGCCGAGCGCAGACAGCAGCGCGCGCAGGTGATGATCAATCACGCCTTCCATCGGGGCCTGGTAGATTCTGGGTAGCAACGAATCTGTCTCTGCGGTCATAAATTGGTGCCTGGGGGCTCTGGCCGAATAGTGGGCGCGTATTCTATCAGTTTGCGGCCGGAGTGGTGTAAAAGTGATCAGATTTACCGTTCAAGTTAAGCCGTCGATATCGCTGTCGTTTAGGCGCAAATTACATCGCCTGTAACAAATAAATTAACCCGTCATTTATATTGTTATCGTTGCGGCTGAAACTAATAAGTGTTTGATTTTAAAAGCAAGTTGTATTGATAATAGCGCCCGCTGTGTACGGATACCCGCCATAAGAATTTGTCAGGAAAATTAATCGAATCGGGTATTGTGGCAGCCGGCTGCGGGCCGATAAACAACCGTAACGCGTATATAAAATCGCATAGCGATACCATTGTGTTGCGGGTGCAAATAAAACCGTTCAGGATGGTCGGTTTTATTGCCTGAATACTTAGGGGAATAAAACAGTGCAAGACACGCTACTTCAACAGGGGCTGGACATCACGCTGTTCGGCATGGGAATTGTATTTTCATTCCTGCTTTTGCTGGTGATCGGCACCGGCATTATGTCCCGCATTATTACCCGCAACTTTCCCGAAGCGGAGCCGGCGGCTCCGACACCCAGCAGCTCAGCCGGTGATGACGCGCGCCTGCGCGCCATTATCAAGGCGGCGATCGAACAGCATCGCAAGAGACGCTAACAACAGCGCAATACTGCTGACCTTCCTCCATTAATTTTGCCGAGAGAGACGACCCATGACTGAGGTTAAAAAGCCACTGGGGATTACCGACGTAGTCCTGCGGGACGCCCACCAGTCACTGTTTGCGACCCGCATGCGACTGGACGACATGCTGCCGATTGCAGAGAAACTCGACAAAGTCGGATTCTGGTCCCTGGAATCCTGGGGCGGTGCCACCTTCGACGCCTGCATTCGTTATCTCGGCGAAGACCCCTGGGAGCGTATTCGCGAACTGAAAAAAGCCATGCCGAATACGCCGCAGCAGATGCTGTTCCGCGGCCAGAATATTCTCGGTTACCGCCATTACGCCGATGACGTGGTGGAGAAATTTGTCGAGCGCGCGGCGGAAAACGGCGTGGACGTATTCCGCGTGTTTGACGCGATGAACGATATGCGCAACCTGCAGACGGCACTGCGCGCCGTGAAGAAGCAGGGCAAACACGCCCAGGGCACCATTTCCTATACCGTCAGCCCGGTGCACACCATGGACCTGTGGGTGGACCTCGGCCGCCAGATCGAAGACATGGGGGCGGACTCCATCGCGATCAAAGATATGGCCGGCCTGCTGCGCCCCTACGAGGGTTACGAGCTGGTGAAAAAGCTGAAGGCTGCGGTGGACATTCCGATCCACATGCAGTGCCACGCTACCACTGGCCTTTCCACTGCCACCGCGCTGAAGTGCGTCGAGGCTGGTATCGACAATATCGATACCGCGATTTCCTCCATGTCGATGACCTACGGCCACAGCCCCACCGAGGCGATGGTGGCGATTCTCGAAGGCACCGACCGCGATACCGGACTGAATATCGAGTTGCTGGAAGAGATCGCGGCCTACTTCCGCGAGGTGCGCAAGAAGTACGCGAAGTTCGAGGGCTCGCTGCGCGGCGTCGACTCGCGCATCCTGGTGGCCCAGGTACCCGGTGGCATGCTGACCAATATGGAAAACCAGCTGCGTGAACAGGGTGCCGGCGATCGCCTGGATGAAGTACTGGAAGAAATTCCGCGGGTACGCGAGGACCTTGGCTTTATTCCGCTGGTGACACCGACCTCCCAGATCGTCGGCACCCAGGCGGTACTGAATGTGCTCACCGGTGAGCGCTACAAGTCCATCTCCAAGGAGACCGCCGCGGTGCTGAAAGGCGAGTACGGTGCGACGCCGGCGGAGGTCAACAAAGAATTGCAGGCGCGCGTGCTGGAAGGCGCAGAGCCCGTCACTTGCCGCCCGGCGGATCTGCTGGAGCCGGAACTCGACAAGCTGACAGCAGAACTGCAGCAAAAGGCCAGCGATGAAAATATCGAGCTGGAAGAGGGTGACCGGGAAATAGATGACGTACTGACTTACGCGCTCTTCCCGCAAATTGGCCTCAAGTTCCTGAAGAACCGCGACAACCCGGATGCCTTCGAACCGGTGCCCACCGGCAATGAGGGCAGTGCGGTGAAGAACGAACAGGGCGAGGAAGTGTATACGGTCACAGTCGAAGGGCAGAAATATACCGTCACGGTTGCCGACGGTGGCGACCTGACCGGCATCGCTCCGGTCAGCGGTTCTGCCACTGCGCCGGCGGCCGCGGGCGCTGCGCCTGCGGCCAGCGGTGGCGAGCCGGTGAAGGCGCCGCTCGCGGGCAATATCTTCAAGGTTCTGGTCAAACCCGGTGACCAGGTCACCGAGGGCCAGACCATTATCGTGCTGGAAGCCATGAAGATGGAAACCGCGGTCAGCGCGCCCCGCGCCGGCAGCGTCACCAGTGTCGCGATCAAAGAAGGCGATTCCGTGGCGGTAGGCGATGCCCTGCTGTCTATCGCGTAACGCAGGGGTAGGAGTCGCACGTGGATAATTTACTAAATCTATGGCAGTCGTCCGGCGCCTATCAGATGGCGCCCGGTCAGTTCGTGATGATTCTTGTCGGCCTTGTCTTGCTGTTCCTGGCCATCCGCAAGAATTTCGAGCCGCTGCTGCTGGTGCCTATCGGTTTCGGCGGCATCCTCGCCAATATACCCGGTGCCGATCTGGCGCTGTCGGCGGCGGAGACGGCACTGGCGTCCGGCGATGCAACCGTACTGGCGCAGCTGGCCCAGATCCTCGGTGTCGAAGGCGCGGATTCCGTATACGCGCTGAAAGAGGCACTGGCCAATGCGTCGGCGGCGGTGCAGACCCAGGCGACCCAGTACGCGCTGGACGCCGGCTTCAACAACGGCATGCTGTATAACTTCTACAACGTCGCCATCGCCTCCGGCGTTGCGCCGCTGGTGATCTTTATGGGCGTCGGTGCCATGACGGATTTCGGTCCGCTGCTGGCCAACCCACGCACGCTGTTCCTCGGTGCGGCGGCTCAGTTTGGTATCTTCGCTACAGTACTCGGTGCGGTGGGTCTGTCCGTGGCGGGCATTATGGATTTCTCCATCGCCGACGCGGCCGCCATCGGTATTATCGGCGGCGCCGACGGCCCCACGGCGATCTACGTTTCCAGCCTGCTGGCCCCAGACCTGCTCGGTGCCATTGCGGTGGCGGCCTACTCCTATATGGCACTGGTGCCGCTGATTCAGCCGCCGATTATGCGTGCGCTGACTACTCCGGAAGAGCGCAAGATCGAGATGGTGCAGCTGCGCCACGTGAGCAAGCGCGAGAAGATCACCTTCCCGCTGTTGCTGCTGATCCTGGTGGCGCTGTTCCTGCCGGACGCGGCACCGCTGCTGGGTATGTTCTGTTTCGGCAACCTGATGCGTGAGTGCGGCGTCGTAGCGCGCCTGTCCGATACGGCGCAGAACGCCCTGATCAACATCACGACCATCTTCCTCGGCCTGTCCGTGGGTTCCAAGCTGGCGGCGGACAAGTTCCTGGACCCGAAGACGCTCGGTATTCTGGCACTGGGTATCGTCGCCTTTGCTATCGGTACCGCTGCCGGTGTACTGATGGCGAAACTGCTGAATGCGGTCAGCAAGCAGAAGATCAACCCGCTGATCGGTTCCGCCGGCGTATCCGCGGTGCCGATGGCGGCACGGGTTTCGAACAAGATCGGCCTGGAGGCCAACCCGCACAACTTCCTGCTGATGCACGCGATGGGCCCGAATGTGGCCGGTGTGATCGGCTCGGCGGTGGCCGCCGGTGTCATGATCACGATGGTGCGCACGATGACCGGCTGATAACCTCAGCGGCCTTGAGTCAATCAAAAAGGGCGAACCGCAGGGTTCGCCCTTTTTTATGTTCGGGAGCAAGTCGGTAAATGCCAGGGTATCTTCCCCTGAAGATAAGGTGCAGAAATTACTTGGGCGCGGAGGGATTGATCAATATGGAAAACCAGAATTTTTCCGTGTCCTGGCTGAACTCATCGGCCCGGTAATCCGCGTATTTCGCCTGCAGTTTCAGCCAGCGGTTAACCTTGAATTCGGCCACTGCGTCGGTTTCATTACCGTAGTCCAGGCCCCCCGTGGTCGAGCGGAAGTTGTGATAGATCAGACCAAAATTGAAGCTGCCCCATTTGAAGCCGCCCTTCACATAGGCGTCGCCGACGCCATCAACGGGAGTGTTGAGGAACTGGTCGGCCCAGCCCTGGAACTTGTGCAGCGTTGCCAGCGGCGTGATGAATGCGGCTTTACCGGTGCCCCCCAGATACTCGTAGCCGCCACCGAAACTGAAGTGTTCAAATTTGACATTGGATTCGGCCAGGAAATAGCGCTCGGTGTAATCCTTGGGGTTATTTTCAATGTCTTTCTGTATGGCCGCCGACAGCCACCAGTCCCAGGCAAAGGATCTTTGTCCACGCGGGCAGGAGCCGTGATAGTGCAGGCCCAGTGTACCAGTGGAAAAGTTTTCGCCGTTGGAGTTGTTGCGCCCACTGTCAAAATCGAACCAGTAGAGATAGGGCACCAGTTCGTGGTTTTCTACCGGTGTATAGGGCAGGCGGACGGGAATAACCGTACCCCTGAGGTCTGCATTGGGGCCATCGGGTCCGAAAACGCGGTTGACGTTCCCTATCCACGCCACGTCGCCACGCCAGCCCTTGGCGTAGTAGCCCATTGAGAACTCCGCGCGCCCGCCATCAAAGGTCTGCTCGTTCTGGCGCCAGCCGACACCGCCGACGAAGCGCTGATTGTCCTGGTTGATACGCTGCCGACCGAGTGTGCCGGTAAACGGTTTGGTCTTGTACTGCACCTGTATCCGGTTCAGGTCCGTATCCGTCGGGTCTGCCACCACCGGGTACTGGGTTTTGCCGTTGACGGTAGAGTTGTAACGCTCGGAGCCGATCGCTGCGATATTGTCCACTTCGACCAGCCCGACCCAGTTGTGCAGCGTGGCAGTGTGCCAGGTCAGGCGGCTGCGCAGGGTGCTGGCATTGGCGTTTTTGGAGAAGTTTTCCTGGTCGACCCGTTCATACCGGTAGCGAAAATCGACGTCCGCGCAGCTGTGCATTATCGCGTCGTTCAGGTCGGTGGCAGTGGCGTGATCGGACCAGGCCGGTTGGCAGAAACAAAACACGCTGAGCACCGGCAGTGTTCCGGTGAGCGCCATCGAGCGGCCGCGGGTAAGACAATTGCGACGGTAATCCATAAACTTGCATCCGCTTCAAGGGCGACCTGGTGCACGGGATCATTCCGAGGCCGTGTTTCGATGACGTGCAGAACTTTCCCAGCAGTGAACGTAACGGGAGTGGCGGGAATTTCGAAGGCAGTGATAGTGTCGAGCAGTATCGGCTGCGCCCGACGGTATTCACCACTCGGGCAACACCCGCTGAGGTAAAAATCTAGTAGTGAAATTCAGTGTTTGCCAGATAGGAACCGCGCGCCAAGCGAAGGCTGACGCCAGTATGGCGGGCCGCCTGGCATGGCCGCTGACTGTTTGCGGGCGATGCAGGAGAAGTCTAACGGCAAGCGGACAGGAATTTAGGATTTCCGGCCGTACTGGTGCGCGAGCCGCCAATGGTGCGTTGAATCGGCCCGCGGCCCTAAAACGCGGCAATCAAGGAGGCGCGGTTCCCTCGCAGCGGGCTGCCATTGCCGGTTATGGTGCCGCGCAATATTTTCATACATGGCATCCGGCCTGAATGGCTACCTTACAGCTTATCTAAACGTAGTTGCTTAAAGATGCAGCCGCTGGACGAAGCGCAGTAGCGGGGAGGGGGGGCGGCATGGGGCGCCGGCGCTGACCAGTGGGCTGAAATGACGGTCGAGTATTTCGAACAGGGCGCGCCGGCTGGCTTCGTGAAATATTTCCGGCGAACCGTGTCTGGTGAAATAATGCGGGAACAGGCGCTCAATATCCTCTGCCGTCCACTCGAGGTGAAACTGCAGGCCGAGAATGTTATCGCCGGCGGAGAATGCCTGGTGAGGGCAGAGCTTGGATTCGGCCAGGCAGCGGGCACCGGCGGGAATGGCGAAGCGGTATCTGTGTGCGTGAAACACCAAGCCGGTTCCCAGCGTCCAGTCCCGCACCGAGGTGACGGGCAACCAGCCGAGCTCCTCTTGCGGCATCTCGATAAGTTCGGCACCGAGGGCGTGGGCAAGAAGTTGTGAGCCGAGGCAGATCCCCAGTACCGGCACGGATTGCTGCAGGACCCGGCCTAACCAGTCGATTTCCCCGGCGAGCCAGGGAAATTCGTCGCAATCGCGCACGTCCATCAGCCCGCCGAGAATTACCAGGCCATCGTAACCACCGCCCGGAAGGATTTCTTTTTTCGGGTCGACAACTACCAGCTCAATATTGCGCGCAGCAGCCCAGTCGGCGATATAGCCGGGGCCCTCGTGCTTTTCGTGTTGTATGACCAGTAGCCGGTTACCCATGGCTATTGCATATCCCCGGTCCTATGAAACTGCATCCTTTCCGTCCTCTTGCGTGGGCCATGGTCGCAGCCCGCTATCTGATCCTGACAGTCATCTTGCCGCTGGGACGCCGGTAGTAGATCCGGTGCTGGTTCCCTCGTGGCCTCACCCGGGTAGCACTTGTCGATAGCAGCCCTTGTCAGGCGCCGATTCTAGCCATACATTAGTGACCAATCGATTCTTGACCGTACGGTATTGATTCCAAAATGGAAATAGAGGATCTGGAGAAGTTCCTGGTTATCGCTGCCACCGAGAACCTGCAGCGCGCGGCAGATCGCCTGGATACCACGGCGGGTGGCCTGAGCAAGTCGTTGCGCCGGCTGGAGACGGCGCTGGACACGCGCCTGTTCGACCGGGTCGGCAAGCAGATCCGGGTCAACGACGCAGGGCGCCGCCTGCAGCGGCGCGCGGCGGAAATCGTCGCCATGGCGCAGCAGACCCGGGCCGAATTTGGTGGCCTGGCCCGCACTCTGGAGTGCCGTGTGGCGGCGCCGGCGATGTTGCAGTTGCAGTGGGCGCGGCGCATTCAGCAGGTGCTGGCGCAGCAACACGAAAACGCGCGCCTCTCCATGACATCGGCTTACGAGTCGCTGGCACTGAAGATGCTGGTGCGCGGCGAAGCGGATTTCGCCTTGGTGACCGACGCCATGACCGCACAGATCCCGAGCGGCATGTCGGTGCGGGCCATCGGTTCCACCACCATGCGCGTTGCCGCGGCGCCATCACATCCACTGGTGGCGGGGCGGAAAGAAAGACCGGTCGAGGTGACCACGACAACGATTCTGCAGTATCCGTTCGCAGCGCCGACGGTTTCCCCGTTTTGTGGCGAAGAACGCGGCATCGGCAGCGACGGCTGGCGCGAGGATGCGCTGCCGCGCAGGATCGGCGCGGTGGTAAATGACTACGGTGTGCTGTGCAGTATGGTGATGGACGGTGAGTTGCTCGCCTACCTGCCGGAACAGTTGCTTGGCGAGATCGGCGCCGTGCGAATCAAGGTGGTTGATTGCCCCTATCATTGCACCGAAAACCTGATCGTCGTCTGGCGTGGCGGCCGCGAGAGCTGGCTGGATCGACTGGTGCCGGCCATCTGAGTGTCTCCCATACTGTTCGGCCTGAATGATTCGGAGGATTTAAGCAATTAATAGATACGCTCGCCCGGTGACCGCGGCTATCGCCAGTTCACTGCAGGTACCAGCGGCGCTACCCAGCGCTCGCCGAGTCCGGTCGGTAGTGGGGATTAGTCGAATGCCTGCTGCCGGCAATTGTGCCTTGTAAAAGCCTGACCGCGCAGTCTAGATATTCCGTTTAGGCGGCGGTGCGCGTGTTATGATAGGCGCGCTTTTTTTCACGTTTTGGGGCGCGGTGCGGCGCTCGGAGGAGTAGATATGTCCTGGCTGGGCGCGGGTATTGGAGCCGGTATCGGTTTGATGTTTGGTGGCCCGATTGGTGCTGCCCTGGGCGCCTGGATCGGCAGTTCTTTCAGCTCCGGATTGCAGCGGGTCGGCGCGGCGGCTGCCGGTCTGAACCGCGACGGGGCGCAGACCATTTTTATCGTCACGCTATTTTCGATGTTGGCCAAGATGGCCAAAGCCGACGGGCAGGTATCGAAGGCGGAAGTCCAGCTGATCGAAGACTTCATGCAGAACAACCTGCGCCTGAGTGCCGAGGATCGCAAGCAGGCGATCAAGATTTTCCAGAATGCCAAGAACGACGGCTACAGCATCTACGACTACGCGCGCCAGTATCAGCAACTGGTGCGCAATCAGGCGATGCGGGAAATGGTGTATCGACTGCTGTTTGCCGTCGCTTACGCGGATGGCGAGCTGCATACCGCGGAAGAGGAAATCCTGCGCCGCATTCCCGCCGATCTGGGCCTGCACGAGTCGATATTTTCCGCTATGCAGGGCGAGTTCGATCACCGCGCGCCGGCATCGTCCAGCAGCCTCAAGCAGCATTACGATGTGCTCGAGTGCACGCCCGAGACCAGCGATCGCGACCTCAAGCTCGCATACCGCCGCAAGGCGGCGGAATTCCACCCGGACAAGATTGCCTCCAAGGGACTTCCGGAAGAGTTTATGCGTTACGCGGAAGACCAGATGAAAAGCGTCACTGTTGCCTACGATACTATCGTCGAAGCGCGCAAGCGCAAGGCGACTGTGGCGTCCTGAGCCGTTTGAAGAGCTGAATTTGCCGAGAGTTTTTTATGAGCCTTGCAGAAAAAATTGAAGAGAAACTGACCGCTGCATTTGCCCCGCAGCATATAGAAGTACAGTGCGAGAGCCATATGCACAATGTGCCGGCGGGATCGGAAATGCATTTTCGCGTAGTGCTGGTCAGCGATGCGTTTAGCTCACTGCGCAAGGTTCAGCGCCACCAGAAGGTCTATGCGGCGCTTGCCGAGGAAATGGCCGGTCCGATCCATGCGCTCGCACTACACACCTTCAGCCCTGATGAATGGCAAGGTGCGGCAGCGCAGAGCCCGCAATGTCTTGGCGGTGGTAAAAAATAATTTCTCCCGGTCGGTTATTGCGCCGATTTATTCCCCCTCAAAAAAGCTCGCCGAATTCTCGGCGGGCCTCCCAGACGCGCAGTCTATCTGCTATCGCAGTATTCATTCTCCTACGGTCGCGCAATTTCCCTGCGCAGTAAGAGAGCTCTGCCGCCAAAACAATAATTAGCGTGCCGAACTCGCAGGAAGGTTCTTTTTTTACGCCAATAATTGGTTTTTTTTTCTACAACGGATATTTCACGCGACTAGACTGATCAATGATTGAGCAGGTTGCTGTTTGACCTGCTGAATGTCTAAATGGAGTTAGCAAATGAAGATGACGCGTGTTTTAGTCCCCGCTTTGGCGCCTCTGGCTCTGGCGGTATCTGGTGTAGCGTCCGCAGGGCCTTCTGGATATGCCCCGCCTCCGCCTCCGCCCGAGAAACAGGAATTCATTGTCCGTGTGGGCGGTTCCTATGTCAGTCCGAGACAGGATCAAGTTACCTTTACGGATGAGCGCCTCGATTTCTTTGATATTCGTTCATTCCGGGGAAACATCGATCCCGATGAAGAGTGGGGTTGGTTTGTCAACTTTGAGTGGAAGGCAACAGATCACTGGGGCGTTGAGCTCAACTATACCGACGGTGGCACCCATAGTGGCGGCAGAGCTCGGCGGGCACTTGAGTTTTTGTTGCCCGGTGTAACGATAGGAAACCTCGCCGAATTCGAGCCCGAAATTACCACGTTAATGATGAAGTGGTATCCGCTGGATCCGTCCTGCCTGATACAGCCCTATGCCGGTTTTGGTATCAACTATACGGATTTCGGCAGTGAAAAATTCAAGGGCTGGAGACGCAGTGCGCTGCGGGAAGCTGGCTTCAGAAGTAGGCTGAACATGGGGTACTCCTGGGGCTACGCCGCGCAGTTCGGTGTGGACTTCAATTTTGGCCACGACAGCAGCTGGCTGGTGAATGCCGCAGCAATCTATACACAATCGCAATCTGATGTGCGATTCGAGCTTATCGAAATAGAGCCTGTGGCGGTACCACTGGACGATCGGATTGTAGAAGCCTTCTCCGGCGACTATATGTATGATCCGTGGATCTTTAACCTGGGTGTCGGTTACAAATTCTCTTTCTGAATTGTTAAATCGATACTCGTTAGAGGGCGCTTCGGCGCCCTTTTTTATTGCGCGATTGATGAGCCAAAGATTTCGTGACTTTGCAGAATTTTTCACTGCGTTAGTTCTGGCGGCAAAAGTGTGTATTCGTGCTTGATATAGGTGCAGCAAACAGTGGGGAAATTTCGCCGGAGTAGATGGTTGTTTGTCCCGCCGCTGATGTCTCTTTTTGCGCCTGACAAATTACGCGCCAATAAAAAATATCACGCGCCAAATTTACGCAAAAGTTCCAAATTACAGGTCCGGATCTGGGTGTTTTTTCTACAAGCGTTTCTCTTCGTGTCTAGACTGAAAAATGATTGGGTTGATTGCTGTTGAATTAGCCGAATATCAATGGAGTTATGACTTATGAAAATGACGCGCATTCTGGCACCTATGGCACTAGCAGTTTCCTCTGCTGTAGTTTCCGTCGCGGCATCCGCCGGTCCATCCGGCTATGCCCCGCCTCCGCCTGCCGCAACGCCGGCAGTCTATGAGGCAGGCACCGTGATGCTGCGGCTCGGTGCGTCTTGGGTAGATCCGGATGACGACTCCGGCCGCTGGAGATACAACCGGGATCTGTTCCCGGAGTTCGAGGGGCTCGGATACCGCATCGATGATGATACCGGCTGGAACTTCTCCGTGGGTTTCATGCCGATAGACCACTTCTCGATTGAGCTGGGGTATATCGGTACCACCGAGCACGATGTCGACTGGACCGGCTTGTTACAGCCTGTGCTTCCGGCAATCGGACCGGAGTTTGAACCCTTGGACGGCAGGCTCCGTGTCGGTAGTGTCGATCGCCAGACCGGTACTCTGTTCCTGAACTGGTTCCCGGTGTGCAAGGAGTCCTGGATACAGCCGTATGTTGGTCTTGGAGCCATTTACACCGACTTCGACAACCTCAGATTCAGAACCACCGCCAATGACTATTTGTCGGATCTGAATGAGGTGATTACCGGGCCGGCCACGATGTACTTCGAGGACGACTGGGGCTGGGGTGCCCAGTTCGGTGTTGACATCATGTTCGGACGCGACAGCAACTGGCTGGTTAACCTCGCGGGCCAATACCATGACGTGGATACGGTAACGGATCTGCATTATGCATTTCCCCGTGAACTAGAGCCGGGAACTTTCGTCCGTGCCGCGCGCAGACAGCTTGATCTGGATGCCTGGGTATGGAACCTCGGTATCGGTTACAAGTTCTGATCGCCGGATAATCTGTCCGTGGAAAAAGGCGCTTCGGCGCCTTTTTTCATGGGCCAGAGCGACATCGGCAAGGTAGCTGTCGGCTTCCCGTTTTTCCGCCGGTTGGTAATTTTCTGCTGGTCAATGGCGATTGAAGCTGGTTGCCAGTATCTTTTTGGGGAGTGAACGCTGGGCTGTCTCTTAATAAATCTCATGGCCGGTTTTGTGCCACTTTTTCGAAGTTTACCCACTATCCATATCGTCTTTTCAGTCTTTTCTCGAATCCGCCATCTCTCAATGTCTAGAATGAAATGTGACGAGTTGCTGTTGGATGTTCGCTCAATAAATGGATTTCTCGGTTATGGAAAGGACGCAAATACTGGTACCTCTGGCATTGACTGCGCTCTCTGCCTCGCTGCCTGTTACCGGAGTGGCGCAACCTGCCGATGTTGGCGTGTCATCGCCGGAGGTGCTTCCGGCTGTCTATAGCGCTGGAACCGTGATGGTGCGTGTTGGCGCCTCGTATATCGAGCCCGATGACGATACCGGCAAGTGGCGCTTCAATCGGAATGTCTACCCATTTCTGGATGGGCTCAGATACGACATCGACAGCGAAACCACCTGGAACGTGACGGCCGGCTTCATGCCGATCGACCACTTCTCGGTGGAGGTCGGCTATATCGGCAATTCCGAACACGATGTGGATTTATTTGGCCTGCAAAGTCCTTTCGAACGAGACAGAATCAAGGCAGGAGATATCGAACGGCGTACCGGGCTGCTGATGTTCAACTGGTTTCCAGTCTGTATCGAATCCTGGGTGCAGCCATACGTGGGTATCGGCGGCCACTACACGGACTTCGATAATGTGAGATTCAGTTTCGACGCCAATGATTACTTTGCCCTGGTGTCGGACGGCATTGGTCAGGCGAGATTGTTTGTCGAAGATACCTGGGGATGGGCGGGTCAGCTCGGTGTTGACGTCATGTTCGGGCGCGACAGCAACTGGCTGGTCAATGTCGCAGTTCAGTATCTGGATGTCGAGTTCGATGCCGACCTGCATTTTACGGTTCCCAGTGAAATCGATCCCAGGCTCTTCGTTAATGCGGCCAGAACAGATGTGGAGTTCGACCCGTGGATCTACAACCTCGGTATCGGCTATAAGTTCTGATTGCCAGTCATTCGCTGACAGAATCCATGCGTGAATATCAGGTTCGCGCGCACTCGAATGGTCCGGCGCGCGCTTCGGTTGCGTGGCTGAACTTCTTTGCGCCCCGCATGGGGGAATACACCGTACCGAATAGTCCAGGATTCCAGGCCCTAAACATGACCTCACCCGTCGTCGCCAATAACCTGCCCAAGCGTGTGCACCTGGAGGCGGGCAAAGCCTACTTCTTCTGTGTCTGTGGTCGCTCCGCCACACAGCCATTCTGCGACGGCAGCCACAAGGACACGGACCTGAAACCGCTGAGGTTCACCGTGGAGGAGAGCGGTGATTTCTGGCTGTGTTGCTGCAAGCACACCGAGAACCGCCCCTTCTGCGACGGTCACCACAACCAGTTCACGCCGGCGGATGTGGGGCAGGAGAGGGCGCTGTAATAAGCGGTAATCGGACTGCAGTCGCCTCCCGCCACACTTGTGATACCATCGTCCCTTGCCGCGCCACGCACGGAAGCAGTGGTAGTGCTTGCCAATAACGATATAACGATGACACGGGCTATTAGGGATGAAACGGGCATTTACCTTCTGGGGACTGCTGTGGCTCTGCCTGTGCGGCAGCGTCTACGGGGAAACCCTCACAGTCACCCCGGATCTGCAACCAACATCACTGACACCGGTCCTGCGCCTGCTGGAAGACAGTAGCGGCGAGCTGGATTTTGCCCAGCTGCAGACACCGGAATACCAGGCCAGGCTGACAGCCTGGGACCAGCCCGCGGCCAACTTCGGCTACTCCCGCTCCGCCTACTGGGTGTCCTTCACCCTGCGCAACCCCACCGAACAGCCGCTGACACTGCTGATCCGGCAGGATTACCCGCTGATCGATTACCTGGATTTTTGGGCCCGGGACGACAGCGGCAACTGGGTCAAGACCGCCACCGGCGACCGTCTGCCCTTTGCCAGTCGGCCGCTGAATCTGCGGGAATTCATGTTCCCGGTCACACTGCCCGCGCAGAGCGAGCGCAGCTTTTACCTGCGCTTTGCCTCCCAGGGCGCGTTGAATATCGGCTTGTCCGTCAGTAGCGAGACTGCCTACCTATCCAAACTGGAAGTCGAACAGCTGTTCCTGGGTATCTACTACGGCGGCTTCCTGGTGCTGGTGATCTACAACCTGTTCCTGTTTATGGCGGTGCGGGACCGGGCCTATGTCTATTACATGGGCTATGTGCTCAGCTACGGCCTCTACTTCGGTGCGCTGAACGGTGTCTCTTTCCAGTTTGTCTGGCCTGACAATCCCTGGCTCGCCAATGAAAGCCTGGTGTTCATGCTGGGGCTGACGCTGATATCGGGCGTCCAGTTCGGGCGCGAGATCTGTGCCGGCAGACAGCTGGCGCCGCGCACTGACCGGCTTGCGCGCCTGCTGCTGTACATCATGATACCGCTGACGGTTATTGCCCCCTTCGTCAGTTATCGGTTGATGGTCACCGCCTTCACGATATTCGCGCTGATTACCAGTGTGCTGCTGATGGTGATGGGGGCGATCAGTCTGCTGCGGGGTTCAATCTCGGCGCGCTACTTTATGGTGGGCTGGGTCGCGCTGCTCGCCAGTGTCGTTGTTTATGTATTCAAGACCTTCGGCTGGCTGCCCCACAACCCTTTCACCCACAACGCGTTTCAGGTGGCCGCGCTGATCGAGATGGTGCTGCTGTCGCTGGCACTGGGGGCGCGGGTCAACGAGATCCGCAAGCGCGGCTACATCGACGAGCTGTCCCACCTGTACAACCGTCGTTATTTCGAGGAACAGCTGCCGCGGGAATTCAGCTTCGCCGTGCACTCGTCGACGCCGCTGTCGCTGTTGATGCTCGACCTGGACCACTTCAAGGCCATCAATGACCATTACGGCCACCGCCAGGGCGACCGCGCCATCCGCGCCATCGGCGACCTGGTGCTGAAGCAGGTACGCAAACCGGTGCTGCCCTGCCGCTACGGCGGCGAGGAATTCGCGATATTGCTGCCGCGCACCAGCGAGGAGCAGGCGGCGGTCATTGCGCAGCGCCTGGTGCGCAGGGTGGCGGAGCTGGATCTGTACGAGATGCCACTGACAGTCAGTATCGGCGTAGCCAGCCTGGAGCGCGGCAACTTCGATGCGGCACTGCAGCTGTTCGAGGCCGCGGATATGGCGCTGTACCGGGCCAAGCAGCAGGGCCGTAACCGGGTCGTGGTGAGTGCGCCGGAGGTCGGGCAGGCAGATGCCGGCGCAGTGACAAAAAGGCGGGAACCCGCGCAGGTTCAATAATCGCGGTTATCCAAAATTGCGTGACGTGGCGCTACCCGAACGCTCGCTTTCCTTTCTGTTATTTTTCGGGCTCCGGCACATTCTCCGAAGAAAAGTTACACGCCAATTTATCCCTATTGTTCTACTCAAGCTATGGCATTAATCGCTCGAAGCGGAGATAGTTACTCCGCCCTTATTGGCGCCAAAGGAATAGCGCCATCGTCGAAATTTCTCGGTTTTTTAACTGCAAAATCGGGGTTTTGACGCGTTTAAAAAAAACAAACAGAGGAATGTTGCCGTGCCCATCTTTGCCTACCAGTCCCTGAACTCCAACTCCAGTACCGAACACGGCATCAGCGCCTCGAACTCGCAGCATTTCACCCGTATGACCCACGACTCCATCGCCGCGAACAGCAGCCGCTGGATGCTGAGCATGCCCACCGCCGACGGCGTTGCGCCGCATGTGCCGGTGCACGGCCCCGCCGAGCTGTTGTCGACAGCCCAGCAGGGTTACATGGCCAAGGGGCGGCACGACGATGCCAGCTTCCTGGCGATGGTACAGGGCAAGGCTCGCCAGACCCACCAGCAGCTGATCCGCGCGCTGGGCGGTTGCGATCTGCTCGTGTACGGCGAACTGGACGGTAGCCACAGTGCGTGGAACTCCATGCAGCAGAACGCCGGCCAGCTGTTTTCCGTCTCCTCGGCCAGCAAGGCGTGCAACTGTTTCAGCGTGCACGCCGCCAACAACAGCCAGCACCGCGCCCTGGGTGAGGGCTTTGGCTGGGTTGCCATCAGGACCGGTAACGTCAATGCGGTATTCGTTCATGTGCCCAATGCCATCGCCAAGAGTGAATCCGCCGCGGTGGATTTCTACAAGGGGATCAACAACCACCTGCTGCACCTGGGGGCGGGGCAGATCGATATCATTATGGGCGATACCAACCAGCCGAGTAACGGCTTCACCCAGCGGATCCTCGGCAGGGCGGTGGGGCAGGCCTTCGCCGATGCGCACCCGGGCGCCACCATCCAGCCCTATGATTCCTACCAGCGCAGCTTCGGCGGGACTAACAGTACCGGCAGTCGCAAGTACGATGTGGCCGTGTACAACACCGCGACCGTGGGGGTGGACAACATGGTCTACCTATCCCAGTGCACGCCGGTATCCGGCCAGAACGGCAGCAGTGCCGCGGCGGTTACCGATCACATGGGCATTGGTATCGAGGTGGTGAAATGATCCACCGGAATCATCACGCTTGATGGCTTATCCTGTTCGCCGAGTAAATGGATAGCAGGGCAGGCAAGTGATGAGTCATACGGCGGATCAAGATCCTCAGGCGGCACAGCACCGCAAATTCCTCGCCCGCGCACTGGAGCTGGCGCGCGACAATGTCGTGCACGAGGGCGGTCGCCCGTTCGGCGCGGTGCTGGTGCGCGATGGCGAAATTATCGCCGAGGGCGTCAACACCATTCATATCAACGGCGACCTCACCGGCCACGCGGAACTCGAAGCCATGCGCCGCGCCACCATCGAGGCGGGCGAACCGCGCCTTGATGGCTGCACTATCTACGCCAGCGGCCACCCGTGCCCGATGTGCCTGTCGGCCATGTATCTGGCTGGCGTCAGCGCCGTCTACTACGCCTGCTCACAGGAAGACGGCGAGCCCTACGGCCTCTCCAGCGCCGACATCTACCGTGAACTCACGCTGCCGGCGCCGCAGCGCCAATTACAAATGGAATATCTACCGCTCGCCGAAGGGCCTGCGCTGTACCGGGACTGGCAGGCGCGCAAGGATCGAGAATAAGTACCCGGTAATGTGCAGTGTGAATAGCCGTTTTGGTTACTGAATATTGAAAGTCGTTAGGGGTAACAGGGCGTCAGTCACAAGCTGGTATATGTTGATAGAGCAACTGGCCCATTCTAATTGTGCAATACGGTTGGAAGCTTGTCGTATTGTGCGTTTTCTCGGAGAACGCGTTGCCGGTTATTGTGTAAATAATAAATAATACGCAGTTTGCTATTGTGCCATTTGATAGTTTGAGAGGCAGCATGGCTATGCTGGTTATCGTCGTTTCCGTTGTTTTTTTTATCGTGGTTTCTACAGTGAGTGGAGCCTTGGTCCTTAGGGCCGCGGGTATCGGTATCCCTGCGATTCAGCTTGGTGTGTGGGGTCCTAAGGTAAAGGGCCGCATAGGAGAATCAACTGTATCGCTGAGCCCTTGGCTTTTCAGCGGTAGTGTGACCTTCAAGGATGCCGGCAATATCGACAATTACGGCAATGTGCCCGGCGAGCTATTCAGTTCTCTCGGTCGCCTTCCAAGGGCATTTATGATGCTGGTCGGCCCTGCCGTGATCCTATTCTGCTCAGTGCTGATCATCGGCAGCGAAGCCGTGCAGGCCTTCACTGCGGCGTTTTATCAGATCCCGCGCGGTGCATTAAGTCCGTTCACTTATGCGCAGAAGTTGTTGGCGAGTTTTTGGCCGGTCGTCAGCGAATCGCCTCTTGAAGCTGCCGCTCTGGTGATGGGCAAGATTGCGGCACTCGCATTCATGCCGATTCCGCCTTTCAGTGGTGGCCAGGCGCTCATGGAGCTATCCCGAAGCAAGGGTGCTACACACGGTCGTAGCGCTATGGTTTTTCTACAACTGGGAATGCTTATAGTGCTTCTGCTAGTAGTGTCCTGGATCGCCGCATTGGGGTATTCGTTAGTGCACAGCGGAGCTATATAAGGGCGCAATGCAGTCGATGTCTCATTTTGCGTGCTTTTGCAGCGTCGCTTCGCTGCCATGATCGTGAAACAAGCACACAGAGAATGCGGCCGCTATGTATGTCGTTCTAATTCCTGAGGTGATTCAGTGCTAAGAGGGTTAAACCATATCACCATTGCAGTAAATGATTTGCGGCGTTCATTGAATTTCTACACAAATCTGCTGGAAATGAAGCCGCATGTTCGCTGGGACAGCGGGGCAGACCTTAGCTTGGGTGATGTTTGGCTTTGTCTGTCACATGATGAAGCAAAGCGCAGTCAGGATTACTGTCATTTAGCATTTGATGTGCCTGAGGATAATTTCAACGCGGTTTCTGAGAAGCATCGCGCAGCAAATGTGGCTGAATGGAAACAAAATAGTAGTGAAGGAAGTTCACTTTATTTTCTAGACCCTAACGGTCATAAGTTAGAGATTCATAGTGGTAGCTTAGAAAGTCGTTTGGAGTCTCTCAAATCCAAGCCGTTTCCAGGGCTGGTATGGATGTAGGCAAATGTTGCAAGTCAATTAACTTCGCGCCTTCGCCGCCGGGTGTGATAAGGCGCGCTGATCCGTGGTGTAATACCGATTAGGAGTGTTTAGTGTCGATAATCATTCACCATCTCAAGTCTGACGACGTCTCTCTGATGGAAGCGCTAACCACGATATTCGGCGAAGCTTTTGGCGACGCAGACACCTACACCGGGAATCGTCCGAGTGCGGATTACCTTCGGCGGCTGCTGGGTGGTGACTCGTTCATTGCGCTGGCCGCTTTGAAGAATGGCAGTGTTGTCGGCGGCATTGCGGCCTACGAGCTTAAAAAATTTGAACAAGAACGCAGTGAAGTCTATATCTACGATCTGGCCGTCTCAGCAGCGCATCGGCGCGAAGGTATTGCTTCGAAATTGATCGAAGAACTGAAGAGGGTCGCGGCAGAGCGCGGGGCTTATGTCGTCTTCGTCCAGGCCGATACCGGCATCGAAGACGAGCCCGCCATCGCGCTGTATACGAAATTGGGAACGCGTGAAGATGTCCTGCACTTCGACATTGCGATCGAGGGAAACAACTGACACAACGCGACAACCGGTACCAGGGAGCAATCCGCTTCGCGATCTTGGAATATTAACTCACTAAGAATCGGACACTGATAATGCCACTTCTATCCGGCGGCTGCGCCTGCGGCAAGGTCCGCTACGAATGCTCGGAAAAGCCGATAGTCCAGCTGATCTGCCATTGCCGCGACTGCCAGCATGCCAGCGGCGCTGCCTTCGCGGCGACGATGTTCGTGCCGGCCGATCGGTTGGAATACAAAATTGATACCGAGTTGCACTTCTACGATGTGCAGGCGGAAAGCGGGCGCACGTTGCGCAGGAATTCCTGCGGCGAGTGCGGCTCGCCGATATCGGCCCATTGGCCGGATATGCCCGGGGTGGTATTGCTGGCCGTGGGCGGCCTCGATGACCAGAGTGTGTTCGAGCCGACCCACGAGGTGTGGGTCTCCCGTGCGGAGGCCTGGCATCCGTTCCTGCCGCACACCGTCAAGCTGGACGAGGGGCCGACGGACGACGTGGTGCGCGATCCGTTGCGTGCCTATTTTTCCTCGCGCCGGGGCTGATATTCCGTTCGCCGGGGCTGAAGGCTCAGACGCTATTTTTGCGCAGTCATGCCCTTGGCCCACTGCTTGGTGATATTGAAAAACAGCGAGTATTCCCTGCCGGTTTCCGGATCCCGGACTTTCATCTGATCGAAGACACCCTGTTCGCCCTGCACCAACGACTGATCGACGATCTCCAGCTCCTGCAACTGCAGAAACGCGCGTAGCTCCTGCGTACTGTAAGTCTCGAATGCGGTTTCCATGGTCTTGCCGTTGCCGGTGGCACGGATGGCGTCCATGAAGCCGTTCAGGGCGAACTTGTATTGTTCTGCGACCTGCCGGTTGCCGAGCATCCTGTTGCAGACCATGCCCAGGTAATGGCCGGTGAGGCTGGTGAAGTTGGCGGCGACGATTTTCGCAGCGGCCTGAGCGCAGGCCTTCCCGTTACCCTTGTGCATCTGGTTGATGCCGTACTTCATGACGTCATAGACGGGATCCATATAGGGGGCGTAGCGGCGGGTGGTGGTGTAGGCCTCGCGCACACGCTGGAAATCGGCGGTTTCCGCCTGATCACCCTTCTGTCTCAGGGTCGCGAGAGACTGCTTATACCAGTCAGCGTTAGCATTTTCGGCCAGTGCCGCAGCCTCGGGTGAGGGCGCCTCGTCGGTTGGGGTGGTGCTGGCGCAAGCCGCGAGCAACACGAGGCTGGCGAGGGCAAGGTATTTCATGGCGCGGCTCCTGCAATGGTCGGTATGGTTATTTTTTGCACCGCTGTGGCGCATGGGCTCTAAGCCGTTTGATTATCGGCCGGCTGCGTCCGTTGATCAATTTTGTGCATGGGTACTGGAGATGATTAATAAAAAGCAGCCTTCAGTTGCCTTTTTTATTTGGTCTTTTGGAGAACACTTAGCTATTGATCGGGAAGCTGAACTGCGCTCCTTCGCGCACACCGCTGGCCGGCCAGCGCTTGCTGCAGAAGCGCAACGAGTCCGGACCTCAGGTGTGCCGGGCATTGATCATTGAAAGTCGCGTAGCACCGCCAGGAAGGCATCGCCGAAGCGTTCCAGTTTGCTGTCGCCAACGCCGGATACCGCCAAGAGTTCTTCCCGGGTTTGTGGGCGAGCGCTCACCATGCCGCGCAGTGTCGCATCGTGGAAGACCACATAGGGCGGCACGCCGTGTTCGTCCGCCAGCTGTTTGCGGCAGGCGCGCAGCGCATCCCACAGCGGCTCGTCGGCGGGGGTTAAATCTGCGGCGGCTGCGGCACGGCGCGTCTCGGCGCGCGCGGCTTTCGGCGGCAGCTTGCGCAATTGCACGGTTTCCTCGCCGCGCAGCAGCGGGCGGCAGGCCTCGGTGAGGCGCAGGCCCTGGAACTCGCCCTCGACTTCCAGGTAGCCGCGCACCACCAGCTGACGCACCACCGCGCGCCACTCGTTGGCTGACAGCTCGGTGCCGATGCCGTGGGTGGTCAGCTGGTCGTGGCCGAACTTGCGCACCTTCTCGTTCTCCGAGCCGCGCAGCACGTCGATCACGTGGGCGGCGCCGAAGCGCTGGCCGGTGCGATAGACGCACGACAGCAGTTTTGCCGCGGCCTCGGTGGCGTCCCAGGTCTGCGGCGGTTCCAGACAGGTGTCGCAGTTGCCGCAGGGCTCCGGCTGTTCCTCGGCGAAGTAGCGCAGCAGTGCCTGCCGGCGGCAGCTGGTGATTTCGCACAGGCCGAGCATGGCGTTCAGGCGCGCGCGCTCCTGGCGCTTGTGTTCCTCGCTGCCATCGGACGATTCCACCATCTGCCCCAGCTTGACCACATCCTCGAAGCCGTACAGCAGCAGTGCCGTGGACGGCTCGCCGTCGCGCCCGGCGCGGCCGGTTTCCTGGTAGTAGGCCTCGACACTCTTGGGCAGGTCCAGGTGGGCGACGAAGCGCACATCCGGTTTGTCGATGCCCATGCCGAAGGCGATGGTGGCAACGACGATGACGCCTTCCTCGCGCAGGAAGCGGCGCTGGTATTCGGCGCGAGTCGCCGCCGGCAGGCCGGCGTGATAGGGCAGGGCGGTGAAGCCCTGCTGGCACAGCCATTCAGCGGTGCTCTCCACCTTGGCCCGCGACAGGCAGTAGACGATACCGGCGTTGCCCTGCTGTTCGGATTGCAGGAACTGCAGCAGCTGGCGGCGCGCATTGTCTTTCTGCGCGATGCGGTACTGGATGTTGGGGCGGTCGAAGCTGCTGACGAAGTGGCGGGCATCCTCGAGATCCAGCCGGGTGGCGATCTCGGCGCGGGTGCGCTGGTCCGCGGTGGCGGTCAGCGCGATGCGCGGTACGTTGGGGAACTGTTCGTGCAGGCAGTTCAGCTGCAGGTAGTCGGCGCGGAAGTCGTGGCCCCACTGGGATACGCAGTGGGCCTCGTCGATCGCGAACAGGGACAGCTGCGCCCGCTGCAGCAGCCCCAGGGTGCGGGGTTGCAGCAGCCGCTCCGGCGCCAGGTAGAGCACATCCAGCTCGCCGTGCAGCAGCGCGCTCTCGATATCCTGGGCTTCGTCGAAAGCCACGGAGGAGTTGAGGAAGGCGGCGCGGACACCGGCGGCCTGCAGCGCCTCGACCTGGTCCTGCATCAGCGCGATCAGCGGGGAAATCACGACGCCACAGCCGGGCCGCGCCAGTGCGGGGATCTGGTAACAGAGGGACTTGCCGCCGCCGGTGGGCATCAGCACCAGCGCATCGCGCCCGGCCATCAGGGTGTCGATCACCTCTGCCTGGGGGCTGCGGAACTGGGTATAGCCGAAGACGTGTTCGAGAATATCTTGGGGAGAGTTCATGGTGGCGGAGTATACCGCGCGGGAGCTCACTATGTGGCGGGGCCATCCTCACGGCAGCTCAAATAATGGACTACAATCTTGCGCGTTTTGTTTTGTGATGGGGTTCACGTTTATAATCGTCGCATCACAGCGATAGGCTAAGGATAAGGCTATGCGTGCTTCGATAATGCTGTCTCTGCTGCTGGCGATCGGGCTGGGAAGCCTCGCCGGATGCTCCACCACTCCTCCGCGGACGCTGGTCCAGTCCGCTCTCGCAGATACCCACCTGGGTTGGCAACCCGCGCCGGAAAACCAGCTCGCCTACTCGGTAGCCACGGCCAGCGGCATCGCGCGGGTGGAACTGCAGCCGCTGCCGGACAACCTGCACACCCTGACCCTGGAACTGCCGGGCATGCGCAAGGTGGAAGGCGTGCAGTGGCGCGGCGATGACGGCCGGCACTCGATGCTGTTCGACGGCGCCGGCGGTCCGGATGGGATCAGCCTGCAGAGCCGCGGCCACGGCTTCCGCCTGCAGATCAAGGGCGCCGCTCTCGATCAGGTGCGCAGCGGCGGTGTGCTGACGGTGATTGATTACTACCGCGGCTAGTCGCTCGGCTCTCCGTCGTTTTCGAACCCCAGCCCCTGCGGGCGGATCAGGTACAGCTTCGGCCAGAATTTTCCCGTTACCCAGAGTCCGTTGCGGGCCTCGTCCCAGGCGATGCCATTGGCGACTACATCCGGGTGGCGGGAGTCCGGCACCAGTTCCCGCAGGTCGATGACGCCTTTCACTGCCCCGCTGGCCGGATCTATCGCGATGATGCGGGTGTCCTGCCAGATATTGGCCCAGATCAGCCCCCGCGCGTACTCCAGTTCGTTGATATTCGACCAGTCCTCACCGCCGCCGTGGACCTTGAGCCGCCGCTTGATCGCGAAGGTGTCGGGATCGCGGTAGGTCAGCTCGTCGCTGCCGTTGCTCATGATCAGCTGCTCGCCGTCACTGGTCAGGCCCCAGCCTTCGCCCGCATAGTGGCGCACGCCCAGCGGCGTCAGGTCACCGGCGCGGTAAATCTGTAATTCCCCGGCCTTGTAGGTGAGCAGGTAGACCTTGCCGTCGAGGACGGTCAGGCCCTCTGCGAAGCGGTTCGCAGCCAGCCATTTGCGCCTTAGGGGATTGGCGCCCGGATCGGTATACTCGGCCAGCCAGGAGCGCCGGTAGAGGCCGCTGCTTTCCCACCAGCGCTGGCCATCGAAGAAAAGCCCCTGGGTAAAGTGATCCGCCGGACGGCTGCGCTCGCCCAGGGTGGTGAAGGGGATTGCCTCAAGACTCGTCTCTGCCGCGGCTGCCACAGGCAACAGCAGCAGTAGTAGACGGCAGTGTCGTATTAGAAGGTTGAGCATCGAGAAATTATGACCAGAGTAAAAACATTCGTAACCTTGACCCTTCTCGGGGGACTGGCGGTGGTACTGCCCATCGCCATCTTTATCCTGCTGATCCAGTGGCTGTTCGGCCAGATCACCGAACTGGTCGCACCGGCAGTCATTTGGCTGGAAGCCCATACGCAATTCAAGGATACCCTCGCCAAGCTGGCGGTGATAGCGCTGATCCTCGGCGGCTGTTTCCTGATCGGCCTGCTGGTAAAGACCAGCGTCGGCCACTGGCTGCACCGGCACCTGGATCACTGGTTCGGCCGCCTGGCCCCGGGTTACAACACGATCAAGGACCTAGTGCTGCAGTTTATCGGCGGTGGCGCCGGTGAAGGGGTGCTGTCCGGGCCGGTGGCGCGGGTGCGTATTCACGGCGCCGGCAACCCGCTGTCGGTGACCGCGATCGTCACCTCCCTGCACGCCAACGGCGATTACACCGTCTATGTGCCGACCGCACCGGTGCCGACCTCGGGGTTCGTCTATCACGTGCCGGCGGACTGCGTGGAGATTCTGCCGGATGTCACCGTCGAGGCGGCGATGAAGTCCATCGTCGCCTGCGGCTCCGGCAGCGCCAACTTGCTCGCCCCTGAGGTTGAGGTTCAGGCGTAAACCGCCGCACCTATTGCGGCTGTCTGAAACGGGTCAGCGGTTCTTGCCCAGCGCGCGAATGGCGAAGCGCGCCGGGTGCAGGGCCCGCGCCAGGTCGGCCGTCACTGGCATGGTTTCCCCGCACAGCCAGCCCGCCAGTACCTCGGCGGCCAGCGGCGCATAGGTAAAGCCCCGCGAGCCGAGCCCACCCAGTACGTAGAGCGCCGGCTGATAGGCGGCTCTCTGCGGAATTAGCAGCTTGCGATTCTTGCGCAGCTCGGCGTAGGTCGTGTCGATCGAATCCCAGTCCGGCACCGGGCCCGCCATCGGCAGGTAATCCGGTGTCGCCGCGCGCACGGCCGCGCGCCCGCTGACCGGCTGCCCCGCGAAGTCGGCGGCCACCTGCGGCAGCATTGCGCCCAGGGTGTCGAGATTTTCCCGCGTTTCCTCCTCGCGCAGTTCGGTCTGCGTTTCCTTCAGCTTGAAGGTGGCGCCAAAGCTGTGGCGTTCGCGGAAGGCCGGGGCGATATAGCCATCGCCGCACAGCGTGGTCTGCAACTGCCGTGAATTGGCGCTGGCCGGGGCGCTGGAGACCTGGCCGCGAATCGGGCGCAGCGGCAGCGCGGCAGTCTGCTCGAACTGGCGGATACCGTGGGCGCTGCAGATCACCACCGCATCGGCGCTGAACTCCTGATCGGCGCTGCGCAGCTGCCAGCCGTTTTCCCGCGGAGTCAGTGCATCGATCCTGGTGTTGCAGCGCAGTTCGATATTGCGGTGCTGCAGCAGCGTGGTGCAGACCCGTTGCGGTTCGATCCAGCCCGCCGCCGGGAAATAGAGCCCGCCAAAGTCGAGCGGTACGCCGGCAATGGCACTGGCCTCTTCGGCGTCCACCATGCGGGCGAGGCCTTCCGCTTTGTGCTGATCCAGCAGCTGGCCGATCTGCTGTTGCAGCTGCTGTTCCTTGTCGCTCTGCGCCAGCTGCAACAGGCCGCTGAAGTGCGTTACGTCCGCGCAGTGTTCGCGGTAGTAGCGCTGCGCAAACATCAGCGCGTGCAGATTGAAGTCGCCGTTGGGGCCCGGTTTCGGCGACAGCTTCGCGTAGAGGATGCCCTGTTCATTACCAGAGGCGCCGGCACCGGGTTGCGGTCCCTGGTCGAACACCTGCACGGCGATACCGCGTTCCGCCAGTGTTCTGGCCACAGTCGCGCCGGAGACGCCGGCGCCGATCACGGCGACTTTATTTGGTGTGCACTGCGATGCGCTGTCCGGCAGGTGCCAGGGCGTTGCCGAAATCTGTGTAGGCGCGGTGGTTTCCAGCTGGCCGCGCAACATCTCCCGCTTGTGGCCGAAGCCCGGCACTTTCTGCAGAGTGAAGCCGGCGTCTTGCAGGCCTCGCTTGACCAGTCCGGCGCAGGTAAAGGTGGCAAAGGTTGCCCCGGGCTTGCTCAGCGCGGCGATGTTCTCGAACAGTTCCGGCGTCCACATGTCCGGGTTCTTGGACGGGGCGAAGCCGTCCAGGAACCAGGCATCGACCTGGCGATCGCGATTGTCGTCTTCCAGTCGCAGTGAGCGGAAGGCCGCGCTGGCTTCGCCGATCGCCAGCGTCAGGCTCACGCGGCCGAAGTGCAGCCGGTGTACCCCCTGCGCCAGCAGCGGCGGATAGCGCTCGCTCAGCTGCTCCGCCAGTGGTTGCAGTTGTGGCCACAGCGCCAGCGCGCGCTGCAGGTCTTCGGGATGCAGCGGGTATTTTTCCACCGAGATGAAATTGAGGCGGGCGTTCGCCGGGGCCGTCTGCAGCCACAGCTCCCAGGCGGCGAGAAAATTGAGGCCGGTGCCGAAGCCGGTCTCGCCGATGGTGAAAGTATCGCCGTCGTCGAGTTTGGCCCAGCGCCGGGGCAGGTCGTTCTGCTGCTGGAAGACGTAGCGGCTCTCTTCCAGTCCGGAGGCGGTGGAAAAGTAGATATCGTCGAAGGCGCGCGACAGCGGTTGTCCGTCGTCCCGCCACTCGATATCGGCGTGGAGGTCTTTGTCGCTCACGGTTGTTCTTTCCTGCTCGTTCGGTTCAGGACTGCCATTCGGCTCAGGGCCGCTAATCGGCTCAGGGCTGCTAATCGGCTCAGGGCTGTAGCCCGAACTCGCGCATGATCTGTGCGCACCACTTGTCGATACGCTCTTCGCTGAGATCGAATTCGTTTTCCTCGTCCAGCGCCAGGCCGACGAACTGGGAGCCGTCGTCGGTGAGGCCCTTGGATTCCTCGAACTCGTAGCCTTCCGCCGGCCAATAGCCGACCGCGCGCGCGCCGCAGGCGAGCAGTTGCGCGTGCAGGTAGCCGAGGGCGTCCTGGAACCACTGCGGGTAGCCTTCCTGGTCGCCGAGCCCGAACAGGGCCACGGTCTTGCCGTGCAGGTTCAGCTGCGCCAGCTCGTCC
The DNA here is from genome assembly GCF_900107725.1 of Microbulbifer marinus. Taxonomy (GTDB): domain Bacteria; phylum Pseudomonadota; class Gammaproteobacteria; order Pseudomonadales; family Cellvibrionaceae; genus Microbulbifer; species Microbulbifer marinus. Next base: position 66,817 of record NZ_FNQO01000001.1, read on the forward strand.
CAGATATTTTCCCAGTCTTCCTGCAGTTCGCCGTAATCCCAGGTGGGGATACCGAAAATCAGGAAGTCGTAGTTTTCCGCCAGGGCGATATCGTCGTCGGCGACATTGTGCAGGTCTATCCACTCGGCACCGATGCGCTCGCGAATTTTCTCCGCGGCCATCTCGGTGTAGCAGGTGCTGGAACCGTAAAAGAGTCCTATCGGAGCTGTGGATGCGTGCATAACAAAAACTAAAAATTTACTTTGTCAGGGCGCCGGAGAAATCCAGCTGGCGCCAGGCTTCGTATATGACCACGGCGGCGGCATTGGAGAGATTGATGCTGCGGCTCTCGGGGCGCATCGGAATGCGCAGCGTGTGCTCCGTGCCAACTGCGGCGAGAAACTCCGCCGGCAGGCCGCGAGTCTCGGGGCCGAACACGATGGCGTCGTCGGCGCGGTATTCGATCTCCGTATGGCTGCGGCTGCCCTTGGTGGACAGGGCCAGCACACGGGCCGGTTGCTCGCTGTCGACGAATGCCTGCCAGTCCCGGTGGCGCACCACGCGGCTGTACTCGCTGTAGTCCAGCCCGGCGCGGCGCAGGCGCTTGTCGTCCATCGCGAAGCCGAGCGGCTCTATCAGGTGCAGCTCGGCACCGGTGTTGGCGCACAGGCGGATGATATTGCCGGTATTCGGCGCGATTTCCGGTTGGTAGAGGACAATCTTGAACATGGGCTGGTGGCCGGCAGCGGCGGCCATATCTGGCCAAATCTGGACGGAGCCGGGTGTAGTGCCCGGCCCCAATTCGGCGCGGATTATTTCATACTTAGAGAGTTGAGGCGATCTCCTCGCAGTCGATCTCGACGCCCAGCTCATTGGCGATTTCGTCCAGTTCGTCGCGCAGGCCGTCGAAGTCCATGTCCTCAGCGACGGTGATGACGCATTCGGCGGTGAACAGCGGCTCGCCGCTCCACGGGGTGCTGTCGTAGCCGGTTTCCAGCTGCTCCATATTGATATTGCGCGCCGCCAGGGCGCGGGAAATTTCGCGCACTATGCCGGGGCGGTCGTTGCCGACCAGCTTCAGGGTGACGGTCTGTTGCGGGCCCGCGGCAACGGCTACGGCTTCTTCGATGACCAGCTTGAAGCCGTCCCCGGCCAGCTCGCCGAGAGCGTCTTTGAGGTTCTGGCAGGAATCGCTGGGCACGCTGACGCGCAGGATGCCGGCGAACTTACCGGCGAAGTGCGCCATGCGGCTGTCCTCCCAGTTGCCGCCGTTTTCCGCCACCACGGCAGAGAGTTTCTCTACTACGCCGGGCTTGTCGTCGCTGATCAGGGAAATAACGAGGTGCTGTTGCATATGGTGTTCCTTTGCTGCAGGGGAGGCGATTACACTGATTGTAGCGACTGGCGGTCTGTCTGATAACTCCATCGGCTGGTCGTAAAGGTATTATTTCCCGGCGCCATGCCAGATAACGTTCGGAGGGACTGTCGATGAAAGTACATGCGGATCTGTGTGTCATCCCGATCGGGGCCGGAGTTTCGGTGGGCGAATATATCGCGGAGTGCCAGAAAGTATTGGACGAAGCGGGCCTGGAACATCGGATGCACGCCTATGGCACCAATATCGAGGGAGAGTGGGACGAGGTGATGGCGGCGGTCAAGCGCTGCCACGAGCGCGTCCACGCCATGGGTGCGCCGCGTATAAGCACCAGTCTGAAGCTGGGAACTCGCACGGACCGGGAGCAGTCTTTACAGGATAAGATCGACAGCGTGCGATCGAAGTTGGACCAACGATAACAACGAGGAGTCAGGATGAAAATCAACAACATGCTGGTGACACTGGCGTGCGCGGCGGCGTTTACCGGCAGCGTGCAGGCTGCCGATCTCAAGTCGGTTGTTGAGGGCGATCATCGCACAGAGTCTTTCGCCGCGCGCGACCAGTACCGTAACCCGCAGGCAACTCTGCAGTTTATTGGTATCAAGCCGGACATGACCGTGGTGGAAATCGCACCGGGCGGCGGCTGGTACACGGAAATTCTCGCGCCCTACCTGAAGGATGAGGGCACCCTGTATGCGGCGCACTTCCCGGCGGACAGCGAGTCCAGCTACTACCAGCGCTCCCTCAAGGCATTCAAGGAAAAGCTGGCGGCGGACAAAGACAGTTACGGCAAGGTAGAACTGACCGAGTTCGATCCGGCCTCCGGCCGCCCGATTGCACCGGCCGGCAGTGCCGACGCGGTGGTGACCTTCCGTAACGTGCACAACTGGATGAACGGCGGTTACGATCAGAAAGCATTCGACAGCTTCTTCGCCGCACTGAAGCCCGGTGGTGTACTGGGCGTTGTGGAGCACCGCGCTAAGCCGGGCACCAGCCGCGAGGACATGATCCAAAGCGGGTATGTAACCCAGGACTATGTGATCGAGCTGGCCAAGAATGCAGGTTTCGAACTGGAGGCGTCCAGCGATGTGAATGCCAACCCGAAAGATACCGCCAAGCACCCGAAAGGTGTCTGGACCCTGCCGCCGTCCCTGCGTCTCGGCGACCAGGACAAGGACAAGTACCTGGCCATCGGCGAGAGCGATCGCATGACGCTGCGCTTCCGCAAACCCAAGTCCTAATTTTTTCCTGTCAGTGCGGCCCATGGCCGCGATCGGAGGGTATCCTATTACCCCGGATCGCGGCCGTGGGCCGTTTCTATTTTTGCAGTAGCGAGTTTTATGATCATCCCATTCCAACAACTGGACCCCGACACCCTGCAGAACCTGCTGGAGGAATACGCTACCCGCGATGGAACCGATTACGGCGAGCGCGAGGTGAGCCTGGTGGACAAGGTGGCCAGCCTGCGCCGCCAGCTGCAGTCCGGTGAAGTGGTGATCTGGTTCGAGCCCGGCGAGGAGTCGGTCAACCTGGTGCTGGCGAGGGATATTACCGACGATGTCTGAATCGCTGATAGATAGCCCCGCCGAACCCCGCGTGCGCTTCCTGTTTGCCCACGGCGCCGGTGCGCCGATGGATAGCGACTTTATGCAGGCCATCGCGTCCGGACTCTGCGAGTGCGGGGTCGAGGTGGTGCGGTTCGAGTTCCCGTATATGGCGCAACGCCGCACCGGTGGCAGCAAGCGGCCGCCAAACCGGATGCCGGAACTGCTGGAGTGCTTCCGCGAGCAGATCGACAGGATCAGTGAAAAGGACGATGGCCTGCCGCTTTACATCGGCGGCAAGTCCATGGGCGGCAGGGCTGCCAGCCTGTTGGCACAGGAGTATTGCGATCGCGGTGTCGTGGCGGGGCTGGTCTGCCTGGGCTATCCGTTCCACCCCCGCGGCAAGCCCGACAAGCTGCGCACCGAGCACCTGCTGGAACTGAGCTGCCCGACGCTGATAGTGCAGGGCAGTCGCGACCCGCTGGGCAATGTGGAAGAGGTGGAGGGCTATGGACTGTCGGATTCTATCCGGCTGCTGTGGCTGGAAGACGGCGACCACGACTTCAAGCCGCGCCGTGTATGTGGTTTTACACGCGAACAGCACTGGCAGGCGGCGGTCGCTGCGGTGGCGCGGTTTCTGCGGGTCTAAGGGTCAGGCTACCTCGAGAATCGTAATCCGTTCCTCGTCCACCAACACCGGCGCCAACAGGGACATCTGCGCGCGGCGCTCCTCGCTGGTGTACCAGTGCTGCCAGTGCAGCTCCGACTGCCACTTGGACAGGGTAAAGCGTCGCAGCGGGTTGTTCTTCTCAACGAAGGTCTGCCCCTCGACAAACCCTACGGTGCGGTAGGCCTGCGTCAGTATCTTGCGCGCCGTCTCTTCGTAGGTGGTCTGCATGTCCGGGGCGATTTCCCGCTCTATCAAAACGTAAATCATCTTCTACTCTTGATCAGCTTATGGTTCCTGAGCACTCTAGGGATTCTAGCGCGGCTGCACCCGATCTAGGTGGGCAAATTGGCCGACGAGTCAGGCAAAGTTGCAGATGACGACAGTGGGCAAATCCCGGACAATAGCGCCATGAAGTCAGATCCCATGAAACCAGATCCCATAAAATCAGACCACTGTCTCGATGCCCGCGGCCTGCTGTGCCCCGAGCCCATCATGATGCTGCACGCGGCCGTGCGCAAGGTGGCAGACGGTGAAGTGCTGCAGATGATCGCCACCGATCCCTCCACCCAGCGGGACGTACCCAAGTTCTGCCAGTTTCTCGGCTACGAGCTGGTGCACCACGCCGAAGAAAACGACGAGTTCATCTACTGGATCAAAAAAGCGGAAGCTTAGGAAGAAGTCTCGGGGCGAACACGAGGTTCGCCCCGATTGATTGGGTTACGGGGAAGTCACCAGCGCCGCAATGGCAGCCAGCGCCTCCGGGTCTTCGGATTTGATCTTGTTGGCGATATGGTGCTGAAAGAAGTAGCGGAAGCCCTTTGCCTCCTGTGCCGGGTACAGGCACAGGTCGCCTGGCAATACCGGGGTGGTTTCCACGATATCGTGATCGATCAGCATGCCGTGAATCTCTCCGCTGGCATATAAACGCCAGCTCACGACTTCGGTGAGGGTCAGGTTCTCCCGCTGCTCATCCATAAACACCCCGTGGGTGCCAATGGTGTCGGGGATCTCCTGCAACACCTCCTCGGCCTTGCTGCTCTCGTATTCGAAATATTCCGCCGCAGTCTCCAGCTCGACGATCTTGTGGATGGGGGGCTCGTGGAAGATTTCCTCGATGCCGGGATCGTAGTAGCCCTCGAAGCGTCCGTCTAAAGGGTCCTTGATGTCTGGACAGGCCACTATGGAGTTTAACCAGGGAACGAGGCCGACGACCTCGCCATTTGCTTTCAGGCCCCAGCACAGAATTTTCAGGCTGTAGAGATCAGAGCCGCTGGAGCTGTTGGAGTAGAGCATTTCCAGGCCGTCTAGCTCCGGCGAAAGACGGATAAAGCGCCTGCTCGCTGAAGTTTCGATCGGCTCGCCGGTGAAGAGGTCAACCACGTTGGTGAAGCTGTGGTCGGTCATGGAGCACCTCCTTGCAGGGCCGGTTATATACCGTCTCCATCCAGAAGATGTTGCGTACCGCGAGTGCCCTATCTCTGAACGAAGACTGGGGCAGGAGGGTGTTTGACTGCTTATTTCCCCCCTGGGGGATTCCGGGCAAAGGGCAGGGGCCCCTTTCCGGTGTCCCTTCAATAAAGGTATATGTTGATTTCCGGAAATACAACCAGTGGGTTAGACCTGTTGGTTATCCTCGACGTGGATTTTCGTGACTTTGCTCCTGACAGTGGCATTGATATAGTCCCCGCCTTTGTCGCCCCCGGAGAATCCCTTGTCTGCCCCGAGCCTGGAACTGGCCCAAGCCCCGACCGCCGAGCCGCTGGTGGATCGCATTGTGGCGGTGTTCGATCGCTGTTTCGCCAGCCCGCGCGGCCTCAATACCCGGCTGTGTGGCGGCTTCGACGAGCCCTACTACCGGCCGGCACATGACGAACTGCGCTACCACCGGGTGGAGTTCACCCGGGACTACGCCGCCAGCGCGCTGCACGAGGCCGCCCACTGGTGTGTGGCGGGGGCGGCGCGGAGGAGACTGCCGGACTACGGCTACTGGTACGCGCCGGACGGGCGCAGTGCCGAGCAGCAGGCGGAATTCGAGCGGGTGGAGGTCAAGCCCCAGGCGCTGGAGTGGATCTTCGCCCGTGCCAGCGGCCTGCGCTTCCGCGTCAGTGCCGATAACCTCGAGAGCGGCCTGGGCCCCAGCGACAGCTTCAAGCGGGCCATCTGGCAGCAGGTGCAGGATTACTGCCGCCAGGGCGTCAACGAGCGCGCCGCGGCGTTTGCGCGGGCCCTGGCGGCGGAGTTCGGGCGCCCGGATCCGCTGAATCCGGCGCTGTATCAACTTGCGGAGCTGGCATGAGCGCAACTGATTTGAGTGTAAAGAGTCCCGCCACCCTGCTGGTGGACGCCTCGGTCTACATCTTCCGCTACTACTTTGCCCTGCCGCCCAACTGGACCAGCCGTTCCGGCCACTCCACCGAGGCGGTGTACGGTTTCAGCAACTTCCTGCTGGACTTGCTCGGGCGGCGTCCGCGCCATATCGCCTGCGCCTTCGACGAGTCCCTCGGCAGCTGTTTCCGCAACGAGCTCTACCCGGACTACAAGTGCAGCCGCGCGCTGCCGGACGAGGCGCTCGCCTTTCAGCTGGCCGCCTGCCGCACTATGGCAGAGGCGCTGGGTATCGCCTGCTTCGCCAGTGACCGCTACGAGGCGGACGATATCCTCGCCACGCTGACCGCGATTTGCCGCGATCAGGAGCCGATCATCATCAGCCGCGACAAGGACCTGGGCCAGCTGTTGGACCGGGGCGCCGCGTCCCTGTGGGATTTTGCCGCCGATAACCATTCGGATACCGCTGCGATCCAGGCCAAATTCGGTGTGCGCCCCGGACAGATAGCCGATTACCTGGCGCTGGTCGGCGACAGCAGCGACGATATTCCCGGCGTACCCGGCATCGGTGCCAAGACGGCGGCGCGGCTGCTGGCGGAATTCGACGATGTGGACGCGCTGCTGGCGCAGTCCGAGCGGGTGGCCGGCCTGCCTTTGCGCGGTGCGGCCGGCATCGCCACACGCCTGCAGGAGCATGCAGAGCAGATCCGGCTCGCCAAGCGCCTGGCGATGCTGCACGAGGATATCGACCTGGATATACAGCTGGCCGATCTGCAGCCCCAGGCGGCGGATATCGGCGTCGCCCAGGCCCTGGCCGATGAATTCGGCATCGGTGGCCTCAAAGCTAAAATCGAACGGACACTGACAGTCGACAACAGGGAAACGGTGTGAAGCAGGCAGAACTGACAATCGTCGCCGACGAAAATATTCCCGCGCTGGAGCAGTACTTTGGCGATCTGGGTACCCTGGTACGGGTGCCCGGGCGCACGCTGTCGCGCGAGCAGCTGACGCAGGCGGATGTGTTGCTGGTGCGCTCGGTCACCGAGGTGAACCGGGCTTTGCTGGAGAGCACGCCGGTGCGCTTCGTCGGCAGCTGCACCATCGGTACCGATCACCTGGATACCGACTGGTTGGAGCAGCAGGGAATTCCCTGGAGTGCCGCGCCCGGCTGCAATGCCAACTCGGTGGTCGAATACGTGTTCTGTGCGCTGGCCGCGCTGGACGTTGACTGGAGCGGGCGCAGCTTCGGCATCGTCGGCTGTGGCAATGTCGGCGGCCTGCTGCAGCGGCGACTGCATGCGCTCGGTATCCGCTGCGCGGTCTACGATCCCTGGCTGCCGGACAATCCCGATGCGGCGGACCTGCAAGAGGTGCTGCAGCAGGATGTGATCTGCCTGCATGCGCCGCTGGTGAAGGATGGGCCGTATCCGAGCTTGCATATGATCGGCGAGCGGCAGCTGAACTGGATCAAGGACGGCGCGGTGCTGATCAGCGCCGGCCGCGGCGCGGTGGTAGACAACGGCGCGCTGCTGCAGCTGCTGCGACGGGACAAGCGCTTTACCACGGTACTGGACGTGTGGGAAAACGAGCCGGGTATCGATACGGAATTGCTGGCGCAGGTGGATATCGGCACGCCGCATATCGCCGGCTACAGTCTCGATGGCAAGCTGACCGGCACGCGCATGATTCGCACGGCGCTGTCCGAAGCTTTGTCCTTGCCGGCAATTGCGGTCGGTAACCGCGAGCGGGATCCTGTCATATGCGAGGTGATGTTGCCCGCGCCGGGGGAGTCCGCCTTTTCCCATTTGGCACAGGCGCTGCTGCAAATTTACGATCCGCGTACCGATGATCGTCGCCTGCGTGCGGCGGCAGACGGCGAATTGCCGATGGCGAAGGCTTTCGATCAACTGCGCCGCGAATATCCTGAGCGCCTCGAGTTTTCCCATTATCAAACTGACGCCGCCGCAATCGATGAATCACGGTGGCAGGAGCTGCAAATACTGGGCCTGGAGCTAGCCTGACGTGCAACTGAAAAAACTCGGACTGATCATCAATCCCTGGGCCGGTGTCGGTGGGCCGGCGGGCCTGAAGGGCAGTGACGGTGCCGAAACGGTGCAACAGGCGCTGGCGGCGGGCATAGAGCCGCAGTCGCACAAGCGTGCGGCCATTGCCCTCGCCGCACTGGAACCGTTTCGCGAACAACTGGAGCTCCTCTGTTTCGCCGGCAATATGGGCGAGGACACCGCCAAAGCACTGAATTTTTCCACCCGGGTCGTCGGCCGGGCCGAATCCGACCCCTCCACACCTGCGGACACCGAGCGTGCGGCGACGGTGATCAGGGATGCCGGCGCCGACCTGATCGTGTTTGTCGGCGGTGACGGCACCGCGCGCAATATGGTCAATGCGCTAGGCGACGAATTCCCGGTGCTCGGCATTCCCGCCGGAGTGAAGATGCACTCCGCCTGTTTTGCGATTTCCCCCAAGGCCGGTGGCGAGGTATTGCGGCGGCTGATGGTGGGGCAGCTGGTGGACCTGCACGAGCGCGAAGTGCGCGATATCGATGAGAAATCTTTCCGCGAAGGCCGCGTCAGTACGCACCACTACGGTGAACTGCTGGTGCCGGAAGAGGGGCACTTCCTGCAGGCGGTAAAGAATGCCGGCCGTGAGGTGGAGGAGCTGGCGGTGGCGGACATCGCCGCCGACGTGGTCGAGGAGCTGGATGCGGACACCCTGTATGTCGTCGGCCCCGGTTCCACCACGCTGGCAATTCTGGAGGAGCTGGGGCTCGAAGGCACGTTGCTGGGGGTGGACCTGCTGCGCGATGGCGAACTGGTTGCGGCGGACGTCGGCGCACCGGATATCGAGCAGGCCATCGCCGCGCACGGCGGCCCGGTAAAAATCATTCTGACCGCGATCGGCGGTCAGGGGCACCTGATCGGCCGCGGCAATCAACAGTTCTCGCCGGCGGTGTTGCGCGCGGTGGGCCGCGACAATCTGATCGTCGTCGCCACCAAGACCAAGGTGACCGAACTTGGTGGCCGGCCGCTGTTGGTGGACAGCGGTGATCCGGAACTGGACGAACAGTGGAGTGGATTCATACGCGTGATTACCGGCTACCGGGACGCGATTCTGTATCCGCTCAGCAATGGGGATTTGTAAATAAAGATGTCTACAGATTGGCAGGCTCTGCTGGAGCAGGTAGAGACCAAACTGAATGAAGCCAGCCCGGACAGCCGGCGCTTGTTCCACGGACGCGGACGCTGTTACCCGGGCCTGGAACAGGTTTGTGTCGACAGCTTTTTCCCGGCACTGCTGGTGACTTTTTTTGAAGAGTACGAGGGCGAAGAGGCCCTGTGTGAACAGCTGTGGCAGCTGGCGGGACCGCACGGTTACCTGGGGGTGGCGGCGCAGCGGCGCTATCGCCAGGGGGCGCCGGTAGACTGGCACTGCGGCCAGCCGGTGGCGGCACCGCTGGCACGCCGCGGCCAGCTGAAATTCCCAATCACTTTCGAGCGCCAGAACGTCGGCTTCTTTCTCGATATCGAGCCGGGGCGGCGCTGGCTGGAGCAGCAGGTAAAGGCCCACGCGGGCACCGAGAACCTGAAACTGCTGAATCTGTTTGCGTTTACCTGTGCCTTCTCCGCCGTGGCCCGCGCGGCCGGCGAACTGGAAATCGTCAATATCGATGTAAACCGCGGCGTGCTGAATCGCGGCCGCGAGAACCATGAATTCAATAAGTTGCCACTGAAGGGCATCAAGTTCCTGCAGCTGGATGCGCTGCGCGAGTTCAAGCGCTTCGACCGCCGCGGGCCATTCCAGCTGGCGGTGGTGGATCCGCCCACGCGGCAGAAGGGGCGCTTCGACGTCAGCCTTAACTACGAAAAACTGCTGAAGCTGTTGCCGGGTTGTCTGGCGGAAGAGGCGGATCTGTTGATGGTGATAAATTCGCCGCGCCACAGCGAGGCGCACTTTCGCGAATTGATCGAGGGGGCCGACAGCCGTTTCGAAGTGCTGGAACGCCTGCCGCAGAATCCGGATTTCCCCGACCGGGACCCGGATGCAGCATTGAAAATGCTGCACGTAAAATTTCGCAGGTAGCTGATTCCAAATTTACAGGCTGGCGAATTCCCTCATCAGCCGCTCCATCAACTCCTGCAATAGCGGCGACGAGCCGTTGCGCACAGCGCTGTCGAGCAGCTGTGCGTTGCTTTCCCCGGACTCGGTTTTTTTCACCAGCAACAGAAAGCCACGGTGGCTCAGCGCCGCTTCCTCTACCGCCTCCTGGCGCACCAGCTGGGAGAAAGTCATATAGCCGCTCTGTTGCAGCCAGGTCATCGCGCCGAGGCAGGCGAGGTGGCGCGGCGAATGCAGGCCGAATTCGTCCGGGGTGTCGGGCCCGGCGATGTCCTCCACGTAGACCGTGGCCGGGGCCGGGAACTGGTTGAACAGCGCCAGCAGAATCCTGCCGGCGTCGCGGTAGAAGTCGTGAATGTGCAGGTCGTCCAGCATCGGCACTACTGAGAATATCTTTCCAGGAAATAACCCAGCCGCTCTATAGAGTGGGAGAGGTCATCGGCGCGCGGCAGGAAGACGATACGCAAATGGTCCGGTGCATCCCAGTGGAAGGCGCTGCCCTGCACCAGCAGGATTTTTTCCTGGCGCAGGAAGTCCAGCACCAGCCGCTCGTCGTTCTGGATCTTGTGCTGGTCCAGGTGCAGTTTCGGGAACAGGTAGATGGCGCCGCGGGGTTTCACGCAGCTGACCCCCGGAATGTCGTTCAGCATCCGGTAGGCGAGGTCGCGCTGCTGGCGCAGGCGGCCGCCGGGCAGCACCAGGTCATTGATACTCTGGTAGCCCCCCAGTGCGGTCTGTACCGCAAACATGGCCGGCACATTGCCGCACAGGCGCATCGACGACAGTATGTCCATGCCCTCGATAAAACCCTTGGCGCGCTGCTTGGCGCCACTGACGATCATCCAGCCGGAGCGGAAGCCCGCCAGGCGATAGGACTTGGACAGGCCGTTGAAACTCAGGCACAGCACGTCTTGCGCCAGCGTGGCCATCGGCGTGAATTCGGCGTCGTCGTACAGGATCTTGCTGTAGATCTCGTCGGCAAAGATCACCAGGCCGTGGGTGCGGGCAACCTCTACAATCTGTTCCAGCAGCGCACGCGGATAGACGGCGCCGGTGGGATTGTTGGGGTTGATCACGACGATGCCGCGGGTGCGCGGTGTGATCTTGGCCTTGATGTCGGCGATATCCGGCAGCCAGCCGGCTTCCTCGTCGCAGCGGTAGAGCACCGGGTGGGCGCCGGTCAGGTTGGTGGCGGCCATCCACAGCGGATAGTTGGGCATCGGCAGCAGCAGTTCGTCTCCGTCGTTCAGCAGTGCCTGGGTGGCCATCGAAATCAGCTCGGAGACGCCATTGCCGAGATAGATATCGTCGATATCCACCCCTTCGATGCCGAGTGTCTGGCACTCCTGCATAATGGCCTTGCGTGCGGCGAACAGGCCTTTGGATTCCACGTAGCCCTGGGCCTGGGCTAGGTTGTGAATCACATCCTGGATGATTTCGTCGGGGGCGTCGAAGCCGAAAGGGGCCGGATTGCCGATGTTCAGCTTGAGAATACGGTGACCTTCCTCTTCCATGCGGTAGGCCTGTTCCATCACGGGGCCACGGATTTCGTAGCAGACGCCGTGCAGTTTTTCCGACTTTAGAATGTCCTTCATGATGGCTGCGGTAACCCTTGAGGTGCGACTCTGCCGAAGCGGCCGCTCCGGCAAAGGAAGTGATACAGGAAGAAGAGTATGTCAAAAGAAAAAGACGATAACTACTGGCGCGACAAGCTGACTCCGGAAGAATTTCACGTTTGTCGCGAAGGGGGCACCGAGCGCCCCTATACCGGTGAGTACTGGGATGTGTTCGAAGACGGCCACTACCGCTGCCGCTGCTGCGGCGAGGTGCTGTTCCACTCCGACTCCAAATTCGAGTCGCACTGCGGCTGGCCCAGTTTCGACGCCGAGGCGAGCGAGGGAGCGGTGGCAGAGCGGCCCGACAACAGCCTGGGTATGCAGCGCACCGAGATCGTCTGTGCCAAGTGCAACGCACATCTTGGGCACGTTTTTCCCGATGGCCCGACGGAAACAGGATTGCGTTACTGTGTAAACTCGCTATCGGTGAAACTGCATACCGAGTCCGGGAAGGAGGAAAAGTGAGTAAGCTGGCGCGATATACCCATTGGAGTCGTTGGCTGGTGCGGGTGCAGTGGTTGCTGCTGGCCGCCATTTTCTGTGCCGGGCTGGCCCTGCGACTGGAACTGGTGCACTTTCGCCCGGTATTCGAGGTCTTCAAGTTTGCCGGCCTGACGGCCCTCGGCGTGGCGCTGATCGGTATGCTGGTATTCATCTGGGGGCTGGTGAAGCGACATCCGCAGAGCCGCTACAACGCACTCTGGGCGGTGATCCTGGGGCTGCTGCCGGTGGCCGTGCCGCTGCTGACCGTGGGGCGGAGCAATTTCGACGTGCCGCCCATTCACGATATCACCACCGATATGCAGAACCCGCCGGCCTACCAGGCGGTGCTGTCCCTGCGCGAGGAGGGCGACAACAGCCCCGAATACGACGGTGAGGAGGTGGCGAAACTGCAGCGCGAGGCGGATATCTACTCGGATATCATGCCGCTGCAGCTGGAGATACCGGTGGCACGGGCCACCGAGCTATCCGCGAAGGTGGCCGAGGACCTGGGCTGGCGCGTCGTGGCGCTGGAGCCGCAACGGGGCCATCTGGAGGCCGTTGACCGGACCCCGCTGCTTGGTTTCAGTGACGACATAGTGGTGCGGGTGACGGAAGAAAATGGCGGCTCGCGGGTCGATATCCGCTCCAGTTCCCGGGTCGGGATCAGCGATCTGGGGGCGAATGCCGAGCGCATTCGCAGTTTTCTCAGCGAGCTGCAGGCGCGCGCGGCGGGGGTGGAGTAGGGCGCTGCCGCGGCTGGCGCCCGGCAAACCTGCGGATTCGGTAAGTGCCTGACTATAAAAGAAAAAAAACCAAAAAAAGTTTTGATGCGGGTGTTGACAGCCCCCCGGGTGCTACATAGAATGCGCCCCACTTCTGACGCAGAGCGGATCTTTAAGACGCCACGCAGACAGAGGTAAGTCCGGGGTCCCCTTCGTCTAGAGGCCTAGGACACCGCCCTTTCACGGCGGTAACAGGGGTTCGACTCCCCTAGGGGACGCCACTGCGGGAATAGCTCAGTTGGTAGAGCGCAACCTTGCCAAGGTTGAGGTCGCCGGTTCGAACCCGGTTTCCCGCTCCAGTTTTCTACTCCTTGTAGAGCGATGCCTAGATCGCACTGTATGGAGTCGCTAACGGAATTTCCGCTAGCATTGCCACAGACAGTGTGGCAGCATTCGATCCCCGGATCGGAAGCAAGTTTTCTGTCCCCATCGTCTAGAGGCCTAGGACACCGCCCTTTCACGGCGGTAACAGGGGTTCGACTCCCCTTGGGGATGCCAATATGGCCCGGCAGCAATGCTGCCGGGCCAACCCAAAACGCGGGAATAGCTCAGTTGGTAGAGCGCAACCTTGCCAAGGTTGAGGTCGCCGGTTCGAACCCGGTTTCCCGCTCCAAATAAAAAAGCCGCTCGATTGAGCGGCTTTTTTATTTCTCCTTCCTTATTTTCCCTGTTGAGCACGCCTCCTGTGTGAACCGCTGGTCGGGCGATTGAGAGCGGTGCCTATACTTACTGCCGGAAACGCGACCCGCCGGGACGCGCGAAGGAGAGTGATAGTGACTGCATACAGGGATGTCTTGGCGTTCGTCGCCCGACTGCTGCTCGGCTGCTTGTTGCTGCTGTGTGCCGCCTGTTCAGCTGTGCCCCCGCAACCGGAACCGCTGCAGCGGTGGTCGCCGGAGCGAAATGCGCAGGTCCGCGAAATGATGACCGGCGAACGCTCGAAAGAGATCGCTGTGCTGCTGGCGTTTTCGGGCGGTGGCACGCGGGCCGCGGCGCTGTCGTACGGGGTACTCAAGGAATTGAACCGCACCCGCATCCCTACTGCTCACGGAAACCGTTCGCTGCTGCAGGAAGTCGACATGATTTCCTCTGTGTCGGGCGGCAGCTTCACCGCTGCCTATTACGGCCTTTACGGCGAGAGAATTTTTGAGGATTTCGAGCAGCGTTTCCTGCGCCAGGATGTGCAGGGGGCACTTGTTAGCAGGGCGCTGAGCCCGGCCAATTGGCGCAGGCTGGGCAGCCCGCGGTACGGGCGCGCGGATCTCGCGGCCGAGTATTACGACGAGATACTTTTCGATGGCGCCCCCCTGTCCGCATTACAGCGACCCGGCGCGCCCTGGGTCGTCATCAATGCGACCGACCTGGTGAGCGGTGTGCGAATGCCGTTCGTGCAGGAGATGTTCGATCTGTTTTGTATCGACCTGAACAGCTATCCGCTGTCCCGTGCGGTCACTGCCTCTTCAGCAGTCCCGCTGATCTTTTCCCCGGTCGCGGTGCAAAGCTATGCCGGCACCTGTGGATTTGAGGAGCCGGCCTGGGTTGCGGCTGCGCTGCAGGAAGACAAAATCACTTCAGAAAAAATCGTCGCGCGCAGCGTGCGCGAATACCTCGAGCGGGATAGGCGGCCCTGGCTGCACCTGGTGGATGGAGGCATATCCGACAACCTGGGATTACGCAGCTACTACCGCACACTGACGATCACCGAAAAGGCGGGGCCTTCCTCTCACCTGCTGCCACATCTCGACGCCCGGCACGTGCTGGTTGTGCTGGTCAATGCTCACTCCCACCCGCACCGTGACTGGGCGCTGGTACAGAAACCGCCGCCGCTGTTCGAGGTTGCCGGCAGTGTCAGCGGCAGCCAGATCGTCCGCTACAGCGAGGACACTGTCCTGCTTACCCGCCAGACCTTCGAGAACTGGGTTGATGAAAATTCCACCCCCGAGCGCCCGTTGACGTTTAACTTTGTCGAGGTGGGTTTTGACCGGGTGAAAGAACCCCTGGAGCGGGAGTACCTCAACAGTATCGGCACCACCTTCAGGCTCACCGATACCGAGGTTGACCGTTTGATCGCCGCCGGGCAGGAGGTATTGGCGCAGTCGCAGGAATATCGGGATTTCGTGCGCATCGTTGGCGGTTCTGAGTGACGCCTTGCCCGGCCAGCGGTCCGCTGCGGCCTGACCCGCCGTTCAGTATGCGGCCGCCGGTCGCGGCATTGACACTGGCGGAATATCCTCAATTTTTATCCGGTTGCAAAGTGCGCAGTAAGCGCGTTGAATATGCGCCCTCGCATCCAGGAGGAAGTGATGACCGCAGCGCTTTCCATTCGCAACCTGCAGAAAACCTATGACAACGGCTTCGAGGCCCTGAAGGGCATCAGCTTCGATGTGCAGCCGGGGGATTTCTTCGCCTTGCTCGGCCCCAATGGTGCCGGCAAGTCCACCACCATCGGCATTATCTGTTCACTGGTGCGCAAGACTGGCGGCAGTGTGTCGATTTTCGGTATCGATATCGACAAGGATTTCCCCGCGGCCAAGCAGATGCTCGGCGTGGTACCGCAGGAATTCAATTTCAGCCAGTTCGAGAAGGTCTACGACATCGTCTGCACCCAGGGCGGCTTCTACGGCATGTCGCGCAAGCTGGCGGAAGAGCGTACCGAGAAGTACCTGAAACAGCTGGGACTGTGGGACAAGCGCAGCACCCAGGCGCGCATGCTGTCCGGCGGCATGAAACGGCGGCTGATGATTGCCCGCGCGCTGATCCACGAGCCGCAACTGTTGATCCTCGACGAGCCCACCGCCGGCGTCGATATCGAGCTGCGCCGCTCCATGTGGACCTTTCTCGAGGAGATCAACCGGCAGGGCACTACGATCATCCTCACGACCCACTACCTCGAGGAGGCGGAGAGCCTGTGCCGCAATATCGCCATCATCGACAAGGGCGATATCGTCGAGAACACCTCGATCAAATCCCTGCTGAAAACCCTGAATCGGGAAACCTTTATTCTCGATTCGAGTGATGGCCTGACCGAGTGCCCGGATCTCGGCGGTTACGACGGCAGGCTGCTCGATGAGCACAGCCTGGAAGTCACGATCGAGAAAGGGCAGTCGCTGACCCAGCTGTTCGCCTCGTTGACGGAGCAGGGCGTGACCATTACCAGTATGCGCAACCGCGCGAACCGGCTGGAAGAGCTGTTCGTATCACTGCTGGCGGAAGACCGACAGCGGGAGGGCGACAAGTGAACAGCAACGCAATCTGGACATCGTTCGCCACGATATTGCGGCGTGAAGTGCGCCGTTTCACCCGAATCTGGCCGCAGACACTGGTGCCGCCGGTGATCACCATGTCACTGTATTTCGTCATCTTCGGCTCACTGATCGGCAGCCGAATCGGCGAGATGGGTGGCTTTTCCTATATGGAGTTTGTCGTGCCCGGCCTGATCATGATGGCGGTGATCACCAATTCCTATTCCAACGTGGCATCCTCTTTTTACAGCGCCAAGTTTCAGCGCAACGTCGAGGAACTGTTGGTATCGCCAACACCCAACTGGGTGATCATGGCCGGCTATGTGTTGGGCGGAGTTTCCCGCGGCCTGATAGTGGGGCTGGTAGTCACCCTGATCGCGCTGTTCTTCACCGACTTGAAGGTGCAGCATGTGGGCCTGACGGTCTCCATCGTATTCCTGGCCGCGGTGCTCTTTTCCCTGGCTGGCTTTATCAATGCGATCTTCGCCAACAGCTTCGACGATATTTCCATAATTCCGACCTTTGTACTGACGCCGCTGACCTATCTGGGCGGGGTGTTTTACTCCATCGAGCTGCTATCGCCTTTCTGGCAGGGGCTGTCCAAGCTGAACCCGGTTCTGTACATGGTGAATGCGTTCCGCTACGGGGTGCTGGGGGTTTCGGATATCAATGTGGCCTGGGCTTTTGTTGGCGTGCTGGTGTTTGTCGCATTATTGTTTGGCTGGGGTCTGCACCTGATGACCCACGGCAAGCGCCTCAGACATTGAGATCGACTATGACGAGAGAAGACTGGCAGGACCTGCCGCTCGGGCGGGAGACGCAATACGAATCCGCCTATAACCCCGCGCTGCTACACCCGATTCAGCGCTCGATTTCGCGCGCCCATCTGGGCTTGGAGGGCGATACGCTGCCATTTTGCGGCGAGGATGAGTGGTGGGGGTTCGAGCTCTCGTGGCTGAATCCGAAAGGCATGCCGCAGGTGGCGGTGGCCCGTTTCACCTTTCCGGCCGCGAGCCCGCATATGGTGGAATCCAAGTCGCTCAAGCTGTACCTGAATTCCTTCAACCAGACAGAGTTTGCGTCCTGGGACGCGGTGCGCGAAACCCTGATCAAGGATCTGAGCGCAGCCGCCGGCGCCGAAGTAGCCGTCACCTTGTTCGAGGTGGAAGACCCCGCGCTGGCGATTGCGAAGCCCGAGGGCGATTGTCTCGATCGGCTGGATATCGCGATCGATCAGTACCAGCCGGACGCCGCGCTGTTGGCGCTGGCCGATTCCGGTGAGCGCGTCAACGAAACCCTATATAGCCATCTGCTGCGCAGCAACTGCCCGGTTACCGGTCAGCCCGACTGGGCGACCGTGTGTGTGGAATACAAGGGGCCGGCAATAAAACGCGAGGCACTGCTCGCCTACATAGTGTCCTTCCGCGATCATCAGGACTTCCATGAACACTGTGTCGAGCGCATCTTCTGCGATCTGCAGCAGCTGGCGAAGTTCGATGAGCTGACCGTCTGCGCCCGTTACACGCGCCGCGGCGGCCTCGACATCAACCCGCTGCGCAGCACGTTGCAGAACAAGAAACTGCCGCCGCGCTTTGCGCGTCAGTGAATCTCCCCGCCCCCTGTTGCCGTCGCGGCAGGGGCGCCAGTAACGCCATTGCCGAATATGCATCGTCTCTGGCGAGCGACCCCGCGCGCTGTCTGAGCAACCCTCGCCGAAACCTGCCTCTCACGTCTGCAGACTAAGAAATCGCGTTTCCGAATCGCCACCTGTTTCGACCATGGGAGGGAGTCTGGATTTGTCTATCTGGTCCCATGATGGCGACGATGGTCTTTAATGAGGGTGTCGGTACAGGGTTCTGGATAACCGGGAGGTGCATATGAGAGATGCGGGTTTCGGCGGCAAGGCGATGACCACACTCGGCATCCTGACGATCATTCTCGGCGTGGTGGCGTTGATGGCGCCGAGTATTACCGGCCTTTCCATCGCCGTGTTTATCGGCGCGCTGGTGCTGGTCGGCGGCATATTCCGCCTGATCTGGTCGTTTCGCGCCGGCAGCTTTGGCCGGGGACTGGTGAGTATTGCACTCGGTGTGTTGACGGTCCTGGCCGGTGTCATCATGTTGAGCAATCCGCTGTTGGCGGCGGGAATGCTCACCGTACTGCTGGCAATCTATTTCATTGTCGACGGGATCGCCGAAGTGTTGACCGGGTTCGGATCCAGCCCGGAATCCGGCAGGGGCTGGTTGATACTGGGCGGTATGGTGTCGATCCTGCTTGGGGTCATCCTGTGGGCACAGTATCCGCTGTCCGGTGACTGGGCATTGGGAATCCTGTTCGGTATCAAGCTTGTCTTTATCGGCTTGATCATCGTTTCCGGAGCCAGGGCGGTCAGGGTTTAGATCTGGACGTGAGCCGCAAGCGGACAACGCCGGCTCGCCCTGCCGCGCGCGACATAACCGATCCCGTCTATCCGGCGCGCTGTCAGTACAGAGGTTGCCGATAGCGCTCCTGCCATGATGATTCAATGGACTCTGCGATTTATTCTCCACTGCCTCATCGGCGTACTGCTGACGCTGTTGGTCGTCTTCGCGATCTATATCGACCGCCTGCCAGATCTGCATGTCTGGCACACGGCAGATCTGGATGAGGAATTTACCGAAGACTCCCCAGTTGCGACCTTTGCAGAGTATCTGGCGCTGGAACAGCGGCTGTTCGCCCAGCTGGATGAAGAGGTCTACCAGAAGACAGAACCGGCGGGGCTGGACAGTCTCAACCGCTATCGGCGCGGCAGCCTGGCCGACCCCGCACGCTGGCCGACCAACTGGAATCGCAGCTATCTGCTCGAAGCCGAAAATCCGCGCTTCATGGTATTGTTGCTGCACGGCCTGACCGACGCGCCCTACAGCCTGCGGCATATGGGGCGGCGACTGCACGAGTCGGGCGCCACGGTGTTGGGATTGCGTATCCCCGGCCACGGTACGGCGCCGTCCGGGCTGGTCGGCGTTCGCTGGCAAGACATGACGGCAGCGGTTCGCTTGGCAATGCGACACCTGGCGGAGCTGGGAGATGGCCGGCCGATTCATATCGTCGGCTACTCAAACGGTGCCGCACTGGCGGTTCACTACGCGTTGGCGGCGCTGGATGAACCGCAATTGCCGCGGGTGCGCAGCCTGGTATTGCTTTCTCCTGAAATCGGTGTGGCACCGGCTGCGGCGCTGGCGGTCTGGCAGGCGCGTCTGGGCCGGTTGCTGGGGATTGAGAAGCTGCAGTGGAACAGTATCCACCTGCTCGAATACGAACCCTTCAAGTACGGCTCATTTGCGGTCAATGGCGGCGCTTTGACCCATGAACTTACCGTCGAAGTGAAGCGAAAGATCAAGGCCCTGTCTGCCGACAATGGGCTGGAGGCTATGCCGCCGATCCTGTCATTTTCTTCCGTCATCGACGCCACCGTAGAGGCGCCGGCGGTGGTCAACAATCTGTTCAACCTGTTGCCCGCCGGCGGCCATGAACTGGTGCTGTTCGATATCAACCGGCAGGCGCGCATCGAACATATCCTCAAGTGGAAACCAGACCGCATCATCGCCGCGCTGCGGGAGGTTCCCAGGCGGAATTACGCGCTGACGCTGGTCACCAATGTCAGCGCGGACTCGCCGCAGCTGGTGGCTCGGCGCTGGCTGTCGGATAGTGACACTCCTGAAGAACAGAGTATCGGCCTGCAGTGGCCGCCGGATATTTATTCCCTGTCCCACGTGGCCCTGCCGTTTCCGCCCGCTGACAGCATCTACGGTGGTTATCCTGCCGCACCGGGCCCCGGCATACAGCTGGGAAATCTCGCGCTGCGCGGCGAGCGCAATGCACTGGTCATCAGCGCATCGACTCAGCTACGGCTGCGCTGGAATCCTTTCTATCCTTGGCTGGAAAATCGCGCGGTCGAATTCATTGAGTCAAACTGAAATTTAGCTCACCGATACTTTCCATCTTGGCAGTGGAGGTCGGTAACATTTTGAGATTGAATGGGGGCAGCCGAATGTGCCGCGAGCTTGCTGGGGCCGGGCTGCTCTGAAATGATGGATTCGGGCTCGTAAAGCCCGGCTAGATAATGACTTTGCTTTTCAGTGTCTCCGCTGCTTTCTCTAGCGATTGCAACACCTTGTCCTTGTCATAGTTGCGGACCTTGTCCAGATCCAGGTGCATCGAGAAGCCGGGGGCGTGGTCCTCGAGGTAACTCTGCTGACCGCCGAGGTTTTTGCGCAGGTCGGTGACCTGGTACACCTTGACCGGCGTGCTGAAGCCTTTGACGGTTACATGGCCTTTGTCGCGGCACATGACACTGTGCTTGATCAGGGCCCAGGTCTCATGGCTGATCAGGATTTCGCCGGGCTGGGCGGCGCCCTCCAGGCGTGCGGCCAGGTTCACATGGGTGCCCATGACCGTATAGGACTGATAGTTGGCGGTGCCGAAAATACCAACGGTGCAATAGCCGGTATTGATACCCATGCGCACCTGCAGCGGCCGGGAAATGCCCTTGTTGTACCACTCCTGCTTCATCTCGCGTGCCCGTTTGCGCATCGCCAGTGCCATGGCGACACAGCGCAGTGCATCGGACTTGGGCCCTTTGCTGTCGTCATCGCCGAAGACCACCATCACAGCATCACCGATGAACTTGTCGATGGTGCCACCGTACTGGCCGGCGATACGAGCCATTTCCGACAGGTAGCTGTTGAGCAGCTGGGTCAACGTCTCGGCTTCCAGCTCTTCGGTCAGCTGGCTGAAATCTTTGATATCGGAGAAGAACACCGTGAGCAGTTTGCGCTCGGTGACCAGCTCGCCTTCCTTTCCATTGGTCACCGCCCGCCACAGGCGCTGGGGCAGGTACTTGGACAGCTTGTAGGTGCGCATCTTGCTGGTGTGCTGTTCTTGGGTGAGCGCGCGGTTACTGTCTTTTAATTGGCTCAGTTGTTTGTGGGTATAAAACGCGTGCGCACAGAAATAGGTGAATACGCCGATCAGGCTGGCGGCACTGATGTTCAGATCCGCATTGACCACCAGCGCCGGCTCGTGGATCAGGTATCCGCCGCCGGTGCCCAGCAACAGGCCGGTATTGTGTTCAAACCAGCTTCGCCCGCCGCCTTCGGTCAGCGCGTTGAACTGCACCATGGTGACGAACAGTAGCGATGGCAGCAGGCTGAAATTCGCCAGCGCGATAGCCATGCCGATCAGAATGGTGTCGGTAAAGGACAGCCAGCGGCGCACATTGGCGGCATTTTGCGGGCTGGCGCTGCGGCTAATCTGGTACGCGATTACGGTATAGACAAGCAGGAAAGCGGCGAGGCCGAGAGTCAGGGCCTTGTCCAGATGCCAGGGGGTAGACCACTGGATGGCATTCACCAGGGTGCCGGCCGCGGCGAAGCAAATCAGAGTGCGGAAATAGAGCGGATAACGGGGGTTGAGGCTCCGCCCTGTGTTCTCCTCAAGCTGGTCCTGCATTTGTGGTTATCTTTGTCTGATTGAGCAGAAAATAAGCAATGTGCGAGGCGGCGATTCAGCGGGTTCTGGCCCGGCTTTTTTAATAGTTTGTTGCCGCTACTGATGGGACGGAAGTTTACTCCTACAGAGCGAATAATGCGAAATATCTGTGAAGCGGCGCAAGTTCTGTGACGTACGTGGGCCCATTTGCGCGCTTGCGTTAGAATCCTCCGTCCAAGTTCTGACTGGAGACAGCGATGGATGCCCTGACGGCCCTACACAACCGAGTTTCAACCGGCCTACTGACCGATCCGGCCCCCAGTGAGCAGCAACGGCAGAACATTTTTCGCGCGGCCCTGCGCGCAGCGGATCATGGATGCCTGCGCCCCTGGCGCTTCCTGTTGATCGAGGGAGAGGCACGCAACCGCCTCGGCGAGATCTTCCTGCGGGCTGCCGAGCAGGCCGAGTCGGCCCCATTGAGCGAGGCGCAGCGGGAGCGCACCCTGGCCATGCCCCTGCGCGCCCCGCTGGTCATCGTTGCGATCACCTACCTGCAGGAGCACCCCAAGGTACCATTTCTGGAGCAGCATATGTCCACTGCCGGCGCCGTCCAGGCGATGCTGACCGCGGCGTACGCCGAGGGGGTAGGGGCCTACTGGCGCACCGGCGCCCTGGCTTACAGCCCGTTGGTGGCCGAGGGGCTGGGCCTGGCCGAAAACGAGCGAATCGATGGCTTCATCTACTGCGGCACCCCCCAGAAACCCCCACGCAAGGCCCCGGATCTCGCGGTGGCGGACTATTTCGCCCAATGGAGTGGTCAATAGGGGTTGCACTGGGACCGCCGTTTCTGTAAAGTGCGCGCTCGCTGAACGGGGCTATGTCCCTGATTTAGCTGACAATTTGCGGTGAGGTGTCCGAGTGGTCGAAGGAGCACGCCTGGAAAGTGTGTATGTCGAAAGGCATCGAGGGTTCGAATCCCTCCCTCACCGCCACTAAACGAAAAAGCCCGGCTTGTAGCCGGGCTTTTTCGTTTAGCGACGGCGAGGGTCGGTGAGAACCCTCGCGGTTCGACCAACTCGCGAAAGCGAGTTGGGACCGAGGCGCTTGCGCCGAGCCCGCAGGGGCAAAACACGCCCTAGCGTGCTTTGAGTCAATCCCTTCTGAGAGGTCACTCTGATACCGAGCCAATCCTTCCCATATTTTCACTCCGATCTAGCTCAACCCTCTCACAATGCTTTTCTGGCTAACCGCGTTGTGGCGCTAATTTTCTGAGCCTCCACTGAGGAGACCCAAAATAATATTTGCAAGGGTTCTAAGCCCCTAGTCTTCTACTTCACCCAGCCCCCTCTCGGCATGCAGTGTTTAGTGCCGTGGCGGAGCGTCCACTGTTGCGAATGATTAAGACGCCACCGATTGATCCAGATCAGTGGCCGGCCATTTACACGACAATAGATGAGCCCCACGGCCTCTGGCCGCGCCCCTTTGCAGTATGCTGGCCTTATAACCATGCGAGTCCGGCGAGCCCGGGCTGTCAGCGTAAAAGCCAGCAAGTGGACTGCCGGGAGCTTCCTATGGGCCAGGAAATAGCCACCACGGAATTCAGCGATGCGGACGAGAAGGAGTTTCGGCGCCGGCTGCTCGCGGAGACCAATATCCTCAACCGCTGGTTCAAGCAGGAGCGCTTCGAGGTACCGGAAAGTCCCATGTGCGGGCTGGAGCTCGAGGGCTGGCTTACCGATAGCGATTTTGTGCCGGCACCGGAGAGCGAAGCCTTCCTGGAGCAGGTAGATGATGAGCTGGTGGTACCGGAGATCTCGCGCTTCAACTTTGAACTAAACAGTATCCCCGCCCCGATCCGGGCGACGGTGTTCAGCGACTTGAATCGCAGCCTGTCAGCGCTCTGGAAGGGCTGCACTCGCAAGGCCGAGTCCATGGGGCTGCGGGCCATCGCCATCGGTTCGCTGCCGACCATCCGCGCGAATATGCTGACGCTCGAGCATATCTACCCGAGCAAGCGCTATTTCGCGCTGAATAACCGCATCATGAAGCTGCGCCGGAATATGCCTACCGTGCTGTCTCTGGAAGGCAAGGAAGTGCTGCGGGTATCCCACCCGGACATCATGCTCGAGGCGGCGGCGACCTCGGTGCAGGTGCACCTGCAGGTGGCGCTGGCTGAGGGCAAGCGGTTCTTCAATGCGTCCACCATCGCTTCGCCGATCATGGCGGCGGTGGCAGCCAACTCGCCATTCCTGTACGGCAAGGCACTCTGGAGCGAGACCCGCATCCCGATCTTCGAGCAGGCGGTAAACCTCGGCAGTTTCCGCAACCTGGATGGTTCGGTGGCCAAGCGGGTTTCTCTCGGCAATGGTTACGTGCGCGAATCACTGCTGGAGTTGTTCCTGGAAAACCTGGATGGTTACCCGGTATTACTGCCGGACAACTACGATCGCACCCCGGATGAACTCAGTCACCTGCGTTTGCACAATGGCACCATCTGGCGCTGGAACCGGCCCCTGGTCGGCATCGCTGACGACGGTACGCCGCACTTGCGCATCGAGCACCGGGTACCGTCGTCCGGGCCCTCCATGCCGGACGTTGTTGCCAATGCGGCATTTTTCCTCGGCCTGGCCACCTACCTTGCACGCATGCCGGAGGTCCCCGAGGACCGGCTGACGTTTGCCGCGGTGAAACGGAATTTCTTCCAGGCCTGCAAGTACGGCCTCAACGCGGAGGTGGAATGGATTGATGGCAAAATCTGGAATTTACAGACCCTGGTGCGGAGCGAACTGGTTGGCCCGGTGGAGGAGGCGCTCGAGGAGCTGGGCGTAGACCAGGATGATATCTACAAGTACATCACCAGGATCATCCGCCCGCGAATGATGACTGGCCAGAACGGTTCCAACTGGCAGCGTGCCTTTATCAATACCCATGGACCCAATTTCCAGCGGTTGCTGGAAACGTATTACCAGTACCAGAAACAGGATATTCCGGTGCATGAGTGGAAAAGTGAAGCTCAATTTTCTTGAAGCGCTGCCCGAGGCTTTCTTCTCTTGCGACCACCCGAGTAAGCTCAGAGAAATCTTTGCCGGGCCAACCCTGGTCTCCCTGCAGGGCGCCGCCAAGGAGCCACTGATGATCAGTACGTTGCTGCACGGCAACGAGACCACCGGCTTCTTTGCGCTGCAGCAGTTATTAAAGGCTTATCGAGACAGGCTGCCGCGTTCATTGCTGATTTTTTTTGGAAATGTCGAGGCGGCGGCACTGGGCGTTCGGCACCTGCCGGGGCAGCCGGATTTCAATCGTATCTGGGGTGGGGGAGAAAGCCCGGAAGCACGGATGGCGCGCGAGGTGCTCGGCTATGCGCGCGAGCGGCAGGTGATTGCCAATGTCGATATCCACAACACAACCGGCAGGAACCCGTACTATGCCTGTGTGAACCGTACCTCGGCGGATTTTCTGCGGCTTGCCAATGGTTTCACCGATATTGTGATCTACTTTACCGAGCCGCACGAGGTTAACTCGAATGCGTTTGCCAAGATTTGCCCCTCGGTCACACTTGAATGCGGGCTGCCGGGGCTGCCAGAGGGCGTAGAGCACCTATACCGCTATCTGGACAATCTGCTCCTTACTGTGGGCAACCACGACGCTACAGCAAATGATTGCCATATTTACCATACGGTTGCGCGTCTGAAGCTACCTTATTACTGCACGTTTAACTTCGAGTTTGACCAGGAGTCGGGCAAGGACTTCTCGTTTGCCCGCTCCTTCGACCACTTTAATTTTCGACGGATTGCCAAGGGCACGGTAATCGCCTATGCGCGTCGCGGTGGGCCGCAGCTGGCGGTGCTGGATAACAGTGACAGACTGGTAACCGAGAAATATTTTGGCTTCTGCGACGGCAAGGTAATAACGCTGCAGGAGATAATTCCGTCTATGTTCACGACGAATGGAGAGGTGGCGCGGGAGGACTCCCTCGGATATCTGATGGAGCCCTACCGCAGTGGTTAGGTCGGAATTTTCAGCCACTCACCGCGCTTTTCAATGCGCAGTGGTTATTTGGCCGGATCCCGGCGCAGGGCTCCGGCTACGAGTTAAGGATTAGTGGAAGCCTTGCGGGCAATCATCGCCACGCCATTCTTCACCGAATCCTTGACCCGCGCAGTGCCAGCACTGATATCCAGTCCAATCGTATACAGTGCCGGTACCAGCAACAGCGTGACAAAGAAGGCCACGAACACCCCGAATGCCAGTGCCACCACGATGGGCTGCAGGAAGGCTGCCTGGATACTGCGTTCCATCATCATCGGCAGCAGGCCGACAATAGTAGTAACCGTCGTCAGCAGGATAGGACGGAAACGGGCTACGCCGGCCTCGACGATCGCCTTCATGGGATCCATACCCTGGTCGCGCAGGCGGTTACTGTGATCCATCAGTACCAGGTTATCGTTGACCACCACGCCCGCGGCTGCGGCGATGCCGAAGTAGCTGAAGATGGCCATGGTCATGCCCATGATCCCGTGGCCGAAGATGGCACCCACGAACGCAAAGGGAATGGCGATCAGGATCAGTATTGGCTGGAAGTAGCTGCGGAAAGCCACGGCCAGCAGGCTGTACATGGCGAAGAAGGCCATCGTGTAGAGGCCGAGTACTTCCTGAATGAAGCGCTTCTCGCCCTCGGCCTGGCCAACGGCGCCGCGAACGATACCGGGGTAGCGCTTCTCCCATTCCGGGAAAAAGTTTTCGTTCAGGTCGTCCATGATGTCGCCGCGCACGTCGTCCTTCAGATCCGCCATCACGCGCGCTGCGCGATTGCCGTTCCAGCGTTGGATACGTTTGATGCCCGGCGCATACTCGAGATCCGCTACCGCCAACAGGGGCACTTCGCGGCCGTCGGCAGTGCGCACGTGGAAATCCTTCAGGCTCTCGATGGAGCGGCGCGAGGCCAGCGGATAGCGCACCATTACCTTGACGTCCTGTCCGGCGCGGGGAAGCCGCTGAACTTCTTCACCGAAATAGGCCTGGCGCACCTGGCGATTGACTTCCGCCAGTGTCAGCCCCAGTTTGGCCGCGCCCGGCTTCAGGTCGATGCGGATCTCCTCCGAGGCACCTTCGAGATTGTTGCGCACGTCGTACAGGCTTTCGTAAGTGCGCAGCTGGGTTTCCAGCTCTGCGGTAGCACTGCGCAGTAGGTCCAGGTCAGGATGGCGGATGGAGAGTTCAAATCCGGGACCGTTGTTGTTGAGCGAATACTGTACCGAGACCTCTTTTGCGTCCGGCACATCGCCGAGCAGTTCCCGCAGGCGCAGAGCCGCATCCTTGGCTGACATGTCGCGGACTTCCGGCGGCGCCAGTTGCACGATGGCAATGACGCTGTCGCGCCGCGAGCGCGTATACCAGTTCTCGATCAATACACCCTGGCCGTCGGTACGCTGATTGACTTCCTCCTCGAGGCGCTTCTCCGCACCCTGCAGTTGCGCCAGCACTTCCAGTGCGCGGCTATAGGGTGCGCCCTCGGGCATGACGACGTTGACGATGATCTGGTCGGATTCGATATCCGGCATAAAGCTTTTCTTGATCCAGCCACTGCCGAACATGCCGAAACCAATCATCAGAACCGCGATAAAAATGCTCAGCGTCAGGTAGCGGCGATCAACGGCCCACTGGCCGATGCGGCGGTAGTGATTCTGGGCAAAGTGAATGATGCTGTCGGCAATACGTTTCTGCACACGCCCGAACCGGCCCAGTTGAGTGCGCGGCTTCAGGTTGCGCAGGTGGGCCGGCAGGATAAACAGGGATTCGACCAGGGAGAACAACAGCGCGAGTATCACCACCCAGGTGATATGCCGGGTGAACTCGCTGGTGGAACCACTGATAAAAATCCACGGCAGGAAGGCCAGAATTGTCGTTACGACAGCAAAGATTACCGGCTTGGCCACCAGCTGTGTGCCCAGCACCGCCGCGTTCAGGCTGCCGCCGGCGTGTTGGTGTTCCGGATTGTGGGATTCTGTGTGGATGCTCTCACCAACTACGATGGCGTCGTCCACGACGATCCCCAGCACCAACAGGAAGGCGAAGGTGGACAGCATGTTCAGGGATACGCCGACACTAGGCAGCAGCACGAAGGCGCCGGCGTAGGCGGTGGCGATGCCGATTGCCACCCAGAAGGCCACTTTCGGGCGCAGGCTGAACACCAGCACCAGCAGTACCAAAAGCAATCCCTGGAAGGCAGAGCTGCCAATGGTTTCCATCCGGCCCTTGAACTCTTCGGCGTTATCGGTCCACAGCGTGAGCTTGGCGCCTGCCGGCAGCGTCTCGCTGCGCTCGGCGATCCACTTGCGGATCGAATCCGAGGCGGTGACGATGTCCATGGTCTCGGTAGTCATCACCTGAATCAGCACCGCGGGTTCGCCGTTCAGGGTCGCGAGGATTTCGTTGTCCTCGAAGCCGTCCACCACGGTGGCCACATCGCCGACGCGGATGGTGCCGCCGTCCGCTGTCTGCCGCACGATGATATTGGCAAATTCCTGCTCGGTGTCCGCCTGGTTGCGCACCTTGAGCTGGTAGGTGCCCACCTCTGTGCGCACCGTGCCGGCGGACTGGTTGAGCGAGTTAGCGCGAATGGCGTCGGCCAGTTCCTGGAACGTCATGCCGTAACGGCGCAGCGCCATCTCGCTGACCTCGATGGAAACCTCCTCCATGCGCGTGCCGAACAGTTCCACCACTGAGATTGCCGGCAGCGTGGCGGCCTCGCGCCGCAACTGTTCTGCCAGCCGCTTCAGCTCGCGTTCACTCAGGTCGCCGTGCACTGCCACGCGGATAAACTCGTTGCGGTTGACCCACTGGTGTACCTGCGGCGGTTCTATGTCCCGCGGAAACGAGGAGATACCGTCGACACGGATCTTGATGTCGTTCATAAAGCGGGAGAAGTCGACGTTAGACTCCGCCAGGATATAGACCTCGCCCTGGCCTTCGGAAGAAGTCGAGCGCACCCATTCGATATTGTCCAGATCGCTGACCGCTTCTTCGATGCGAGCGACGATCTGCTCTTCCACTTCCTGCGGGGCGGCCCCCGGCCAGGAGACGCGGATCTCGAGGCCCGGGAAACGCACCTGCGGGTCCATTTCCCGTTCCATGCTGGCAAAACCGATGATGCCGGCAACGAAAATACCCACCATCGCCAGGTTGGCGGCGACGCTGTTGCGCGCCCACCATTCAATCAACTTGTTCATATACGTGCTCCGTTACTTCCGTGCCAGCTGGGTGACGGGTTGGACTTCCATGCCGTCTACCGCGTTGGCGATGGTGGAGGTAACCACCCGCTCGCCATTCGCGATACCCGAGGCGACGACCACGCGGTGTTCGGAGGTGGACAGGACTTCTACCGTGCGGATACTCAAGCGATTGTTCTCGTCGATGACATACACCTTGTCGGCGTTGCGCAGTGCCTCCCGCGGCAGTACCAGCGCCTGATGCGCCTGCACACCTTCTGCCTCGGCGCTGACGAACAGG
Organism: Microbulbifer marinus; assembly: GCF_900107725.1. Taxonomy (GTDB): domain Bacteria; phylum Pseudomonadota; class Gammaproteobacteria; order Pseudomonadales; family Cellvibrionaceae; genus Microbulbifer; species Microbulbifer marinus. Next base: position 95,945 of record NZ_FNQO01000001.1, read on the forward strand.
CCGACGGCCAGCGGAGCGCCGTTACTGGCGCCCTTGCCGTAGGGATCTTCGACTTCGGCTACCGCATAGATCAGCCGTGTTTGTTGATCCACCGCCGCCTGGGTGCGCACGATGCGCCCCTGCCAGCGGTGCTGCTCGCGGCCAACCTGGGCGGACAGCGTTACCTGCGGGCCCGGATTTTTGCTGGTGGCGACGAAGCCCATCGGCAGATCGAGTTCCTGCAGTTGCGAGTCGGTGAGCGGCAGGCGTACCTCCACACGATCGGTCGCAAACACCCGGCCCAGCGGGGTGTTGGCGGTGACATATTGGCCCACACCCACGGCGCGGCTGATCACGCGGCCGCGGAACGGCATTTTGATCTGCGTACGCGCGAGGTTGAGTTTCGCATCGGCGAGCTCGGCTTTCGCGGAGCGCAACTTGGCTTCGGCCTCCTCAACCTGGGGCTGGTTGACCTGTAGCGGCGTTGGTTCTCTATTCGGGTTGATAGACTTCCACTGCTGGCGCTTGATGGTGGCGGCGGCCTTGGCCTGCAACAACAGGACTTCCGCCTGCGCCACGCCGGCCTCGGCCTGGGCCAGGGCCAGCCGATAGTCCGCGTCGTCCAGTTGAATCAATGTTTCCCCGGGCTCGAAGCCGGCACCTTCGGCGAAGCTGTCGGAAATGGCGACGATTCGACCGGCGACCTGTGGAGTCAGGTCGATTTCGGTGTGCGGGCGGACTTCCCCCTGGGTTGCCACTTCGAGGTGCACCGTGTCCTCCCGGGCCTCGGCATACATCAGCGATACCAGGCGTTGCTCTTCCTCCTTCTTCTCCGGCGCCGGCTTGGTGGCGGCCATCAACTGTACAACCCCAAAACCCATCGCCAGTACGAGGACCGGCGCTGCAGCTTTTAAATATTTGTTCTTCATTTTTCTCATCTTGCCTGGAAAACGAAATTTGCCAACACGACCGTTGAAGCGGATTGGGTCCCATGGAAGCACGGAAGCCAACGGTTGACTACTGGCCGAAGTCGGGGCGAGCCGGATCAGCGGTGAATGCCAGTTGCCAACGATTCTATTGACTAGCTGGGAAGCCGATTTGGATGCAGGTGGCTAAAAATTTATTGGGGACCTGGATAAATCGAGGCGATAGAAGGAACGAAGTGACAGGAAAGTGCCATTGCAGATGTTATAGAAGGGTGCGCCCTGGCTAATGTGTACTTGAGTACCGCAATGTTGCTTACGACCTATTGTAGATCTTCAGCCCGCAGATGTGTCTACACTGAATCCGCAAACGATCGCCAAGTAACATCCGGCTTCGGTAACGAGACAGGTCTTGACAGTTGCCTGGGGAGGAGTGGTTCGAAAATGAATTACGGCAACCTCACCATCCTCGCGCTGTTTGTATTTGCCTACAGCGCGGTGAGTGGTCGCGCCGACCGCACGCCGATCAACGGGGCGCTGGTTTACACCCTGTTCGGGCTGGCGCTGGGCGCCCATGGTCTCGGCCTCCTGGAGCTGAGCGTCGAGTCCGAGGGACTGCGAACACTGGCGGAGCTTACCCTGGCGCTGGTGCTGTTTACCGACGCGGCCAACGCCGACCTGAGTGTTCTTCGCCAGACGATAAAAGTGCCGCGCCGGCTGTTGCTGGTGGGGTTGCCGCTGACGATTATCCTGGGATTCCTTTGCGGCGTATTGTTATTCGATGATCTCGGCCTGTTTGAGATTGCAGTTTTGGCCACGATGCTGGCCCCCACCGATGCCGCACTCGGCAAGGCCGTGGTCACCAACCCCAGGGTGCCTCCCTTTATACGTCAGGGTCTCAGTGCCGAGAGCGGACTCAACGACGGTATCTGCGTGCCCATCCTATTGCTTTTCCTCGCACTGGCAAGCGGGGCGGCGACTGCAGAGACCACACCAATGCTGGCCCTGAAGCTGGTTCTGGAAGAGCTGGGCATAGGTCTGCTGGTGGGGCTGGGGCTGACGCTTATCATGGCCTACCTGTTGCGGGGCGCCAGTCATCGGGGGTGGGTGGAGGAAAGCTGGCTGCAGCTGCCGGTGGTGACGATGGCACTGGGGTGTTTCGCCGCGGCCCAGTGGCTCGGTGGCAGCGGCTTCATTGCGGCGTTTTCCGGTGGGTTGCTGTTTGGCCGGCTGGCGCAGAAAGAAAAACCGGAATTGTTGATGGCGGCCGAAGGCACCGGGGACACGCTGGCGCTGCTGACGTGGGTGGTTTTCGGTGCCGGCGTGGTCGGTAACTATTTTCAGCTGATCAATTGGCAGGTCATCTGTTATGCAGCACTGAGTCTCACTGTCGTGCGAATGCTGCCGGTCTATCTCTGTCTGGCTGGAACCGGGCCGACACGTGCGGAAAAACTGTTTATCGGCTGGTTCGGCCCGCGAGGGCTTGCCAGCATCGTGTTTGGCGTGATCGTACTGAACGAGAACTTGCCCGGGACGGCGACCATATCACTCACGGTGGTATGCACCATCCTGTTAAGTGTTGTCGCCCACGGTCTCACCGCCAACCCCCTCGCTGCGAGACTGGCCAGTAAGGAGTCCAGCGAAGGCCGGCCGCCTACAGGCTAGTGGAGTTGAGCCATGATTTTGGCTGTTCCGTCTATTTCTCACACCACCAAGGAATCGCTGAAAACGGCTGTCGCAATGGTGGTGACCTACACGATCGCGCTCAGCGCTGGCTGGGACAAGTCCATGTGGGCGGGTCTGGCCGTGGCGCTTGTCAGCCAGCAGACACTGGGGCTCTCACTGAATAAAGCGGCCCTGCGCATGCTCGGCACTCTGGCAGCAATTGTCGTGGCTCTGACATTGATTGCGCTGTTCCCACAGCAGCGTTGGCTGTTCATGGTTTGCCTCTCTCTCTGGGTGGGAGCCTGCGCGTACTTTTTGCTGGGATCGAGCCGCCCCTATTTCTGGCAGGTGAGTGGATTTGTCAGTGTAATTATCTGTGTTGGTGCGGCGACAGCTTCCGAAGGTGCTTTCGAAGTGGCCATGCTGCGCGCCCAGCAAACCGGTCTCGGTGTCCTTGTTTACAGCCTGGTGGCGATGCTGGTCTGGCCCTGCAGCAGCCGTGATCAGCTATTTGAGGCCTGTCAGGCACTGCATGCCAGCCACTTGCTGACAATCAGAAAAATAACCGAATTGAGCTCGAAAACGGTTACTAGCGAAGAGCTGGCAAGGCGGGTCAGTGAGATGGTTCAGGCGCAATCGCGGCTGGAGATGTTGCTGGACGCGGCCATTGCCGACAGCCAGGAAATATGGGAGGCGCGACGGCAATGGCGTGTGTATCTGTCTAAATCTGCGGCAGTGACCACCAGTATGCAGCAGCTCTGTCACAGTCAACCGCTTGACTGCGGCTCGCCATTGAGCGATTTGCTGCCGAATCTTGCCGAGTTCAGCGCTGGGCTGGAGCAATCGTTTGTCCAGCTGCAGGCATTAATTGGTGGCGAGATCGGGCGGGCACAACCCAGCGATGACACGCTGCAGGTGGACGCACGGAAGTTGCGGCAATTGTCGCTGTTCGACGCCGGAGTAGTGGCGCAGCTGCGACATCAGCTGGAAAAACTGTCGTCACAGACTTCTGAATTGTTGCTTGCCGCCACGGCCGCTAGATACGGCGTCGCCACTGGGCCAGTTGCTTCGGATAGCACCACCCCGTCGACACGGCTGATGCCGGATACCGATCGGCTATGGGCGGTATTGCGGGTAATGGGAGCCCTGTGGAGTGCTTACCTGGCCTATCTATTCGTGGACGGGCTTCCCGGTGGCGCGACTTTCGTGACTCTCACCGGCTCTCTGGCGCTGGGCCTGGCAAGGTATCCGCAAATAGCGCCTGCGCGCCTGATAACTCCGGTGGCTCTGTGCATCCTGCTCTCCGGTATCATTTACCTTTTTGTGATGCCGCGCCTGGAGGGGGTGCGCGAACTTGGCCTGTTATTGTTTGTAGTGACATTCGGCATCTGTCAGCTGTTTGCAGATCCGAAAAGGCAAGCGGGTAGGGTGATCGGCCTGGCGATTTTTGTCACTGTCTGCAGTGTCAGTAATCAGCAGACCTATAGTTTTATCGCGGTGGCGAATATGGCGCTGTTATTTCCGCTTGTCTTGCTGTTGTTGTCCGCTTTCCGCTACTTCCCGTCTTCTCCCCGGCCGGAGCGGGTATTCCAGCGCCTGCTAGCCCGGTTTTTTCGCAGTAGCGCCTTCTTGCTTGCCTGCGCCTCGGCGTCACAGAGATCGCAAATACTGGATTGGCGGATGCGTTATCACTGCTTCGCGGTGTCTACAATTCCAGCCAGGCTTGCGACATGGTCAGAGCTGATCGATAAGCGCTATTTACCCGGTGAATCGCGATGCCATTTGCAGGAACTGGTCTTGCGATGCAACGCGTTGAGTTTCCAGAGCGGTGAGCTGGTCAGTGCATTATCGGGTGAACGTTCGGCGCTGCCGCCATTCCAGACATGGCGCGATAAGGCGCGTACCCTACTCCGACGACTGGCAGACTATTGGTCTACCGGTGTGACGCCAACGAGTCCGGCCGAAGTAGCGCCGGAAGGCCTGATTAGGATGGAACAGGCGATAAGGGAAGCTGCAGGAAGTAGGGGCAAGTTGTCGGCCGCGGATATTGAACGCCAGCTACGATTGTTGGGCTTGAGCCGCGGAGTGGCTGATTCCTTGAAGTCGCTCACTGAACTGACTGAGCAGATCAAGCTTGAGGATTGGCGCGAGGAACGGTTCTTTTGACAGTGTGCCAGGATAGAGATGCTACCAGTTCCCCATGAGTTCGCTATCGGCGGTGTTTTCCTGCCGCCGCTTTTGATAGCGGCTGTGATCGGCGTTTTGACCGCAGTCGTAACGGCACGGCTTCTGGATCGCTATCGCTTGTCCCGGTTCTTTGCCTTTCCGCCACTCGTTCTTGTCGGTCTGTCGATCATTTACACGGTGCTATTCGGTAGCCTGTTTATCGGTATCTGAGCTTGAAACTACCGCGGAAATATCTACTAACGATTTTGGTTGTGTTCATCGCGATATTCGCGGTGTTGCTCAGATATTGGGATTTCCTCAATAACCCGTGGACCAGAGATGGACAGGTGCGCGCGGCGGTTATTCAGATTACGCCCAACGTCTCCGGCCAGGTGGTGGAAATCTCGATCGCAGATAACCAGTTTGTTCGGCGGGGCGACCTGCTGTTTCGAATCGATCCGCGGCCATTTGAGGCAAAGCTGGCGCGAGCCCGGGCCGAGTACGACAAGACCGGTGACAATTATCTCGCCGAGCAGCAGAAGGTACAGGCTGCTACAGCACAAGTAGACGGGGCCCGCGCAGCGGTTTGGAAGGCGGAGAGCGCGATCAAGGAAATGGATGCGGAGATCAAGAAAAACAAAGCGGAACTGCAGCGACAACGCCAGCTGCTGCCACAGCGTGCAACCTCACAGAAATCTCTGGAACGGGCCCAGGCGCAGCATGATATCTCCCTGCAGCAGCGCAAGGGGGCGGAAGCTGCACTGGTTCAGGCGCGCGCGAGCCTGTCGCGGTCCGAATCGGATCTCGAGGAGGCGCGCGCGGTGCTGGGAGAGCTCGGCGCGGCAAATGCGAGCATCCGCGCCGCGCGTGCCGCCGTGCGGCAGGCAGAACTGAACGTGGAGTTCACTAAAGTGAAGGCTCCGGTGGACGGCTATGTGACCAATCTGAATATGCGGGTGGGAAGCCACGCGGTGGCAAACCAGCCAGTGCTGGCTCTGGTGGATTCCAGCAGTTACTGGATCGACGGCTATTTCAAGGAAACAACGATTGCGCGAATTGCGCCGGGGGATCGTGCGATCGTGACATTGATGGCCTATCCGGACAAGCCGATTGAGGGGCGCGTACGCAGCCTCGGCTGGGGCATAGCACAAAAGGATGGCAGCACCGGTGCAGATTTGTTGCCCCAGGTGAGCCCAACCTTTGAGTGGATCCGCCTGGCGCAGCGGGTGCCAGTGCAAATTGAGCTGGGGGATCTGCCTGAGGGCATACAGTTGAGGGTGGGTACCACCTGCTCGGTACTGGTAAAAAGCGGTTCCGCCGCACAGAGCAGCAATGCGTCGGCAGCAACGAGTGAATAACCCCTGGGCCGCTGTTGGGAGTATGCCCGCGCTCACACTGTGCCTGTTAGCGGCCGGTAGTATGGGTGGATGTATGCTGGGCCCCGACTATCAGCCACCGGCAGCCCCGGTCGAACACGAGTGGATCTATCAGGGTAGTGAGAGAATCAATACCAGCCAGGCGGTCGATCCGCTGTGGTGGGAGGATGCTTTCTCTGATCCCGTGCTGAACGAGTTGTTGGCGGCGACCCTGGAGCAGAACCTCACCCTGGGTTCGGCAGCCCTGCGCACGGTGCAGGCGCAGCAGCAGCTCGCAATCGCGATTGGAAACCAGTTCCCGCAGCAGCAGCATCTTTCCGGTTCCGCGTCGCGGTCAAAGGAAAGTGAAGTCATATTCGAGGAATATGCCGTGGCTTTCAATCTGTCCTGGGAACTGGACATGTGGGGCAGCTTTCGGCGCGAGGTTGAGACTGCTTCCGCACTGTTTGAAGCCAGTGTGGCCGACTATGACGGCGTGCTGGTGTCGGTACTGGCCCAGGTCGCACAAACCTATATCCTCATTCGCACGACGCAGGCGCGCCTGCAGGTTGCCCGCAGAAATATCGAACTGCAGCAGCAGAGCCGGGACATTGCCCGGGCGAAGTTTGAGGCGGGCGAGGTAAGCGCACTGGATCTGGAGCAGGCGGAAACACTGCTGAACAATACCAGGGCATCCGTACCCGACCTTGAGATCACGTTACAGCAGCTGCGCAATGCCCTTGCCGTGTTACTCGGCATGCCGCCCCATGATCTCGGCTATATGCTTGGCGGTGTTGGCGATATCCCGCGTGCTCCGGCCAGTATTGCCGTTGGTATGCCTCAGGACCTGTTGCGCCAGCGACCGGATGTGCGCGCGCTAGAGCGTCGACTGGCTGCACAGAGTGCGCAGATCGGCGTCGCACAGGCAGAGCTCTACCCGGCCTTTTCCATTGGTGGCGCCATCGGCTCAGAGGCCATGCAGGCGGGGAACTTGTTCGAGGGTGAAAGCGAAACCTGGAATCTGTTTGGCGCATTCGAGTGGAACCTGTTCAACTACGGCAGGTTGCGCAGCAACGTGCGTCTGCAAGACGCACGCTTTCAGCAATTGCTGGAAGACTATCGGCAGATTGTTCTCGAGGCGCAGGCAGATGCAGAGAATGCGATTGTCGCTTACCTGAAATCCCATCAGCAACTGCTGCTGTTGCGCCGCGCTGCGGAAGCCTCACAGCGGGCAGTCGAGCTTTCCACGGCGCAATACACCAATGGCCTGATTCCGTTCAATACCGTTATCAGTACCTTGACCGCAGACGCCCAACAGCAGGATTTGCTGGCCCAGTCCCGCGGTGCGGTAGCGGTGAACCTCGTTCAGGTTTTCCGCGCATTGGGAGGAGGGTGGCAGGTGCGGGACAGCCAGCTGCCGGCCGACCTTGTTCCTGGTCCGGTTCAGGAAGAGATGCGCGAACGCAGCAAGTACTGGCGCAAAGTATTGCAATGAATGGGAGCGAAAAATGCTTGCCACAATTCTGATCGCTTCGTTGTTGATCGTGATAACAACGGCGATCCACGCGGTCGGAATGATGGTGGCTATTCGCCTGAGCCGCTCGTTTTGGAATCTGCACCCCAAACACCCGATGCTGCCGATTGCGCGCCCGATGGTTGTATCCTGTGTCGTTCTACTTATGTTCCTGTTATCCATCCTCGAAGTGCTCGTCTGGTCGGTCTCCTATCGGTTACTGGGAGTATTCCCCGAACTTGAGCCTGCGATGTACTTCTCGATGGTCACCTATACAACCCTGGGATACGGCGATGTAGTGCTCAATGAGCAGTGGCGCTTGCTGGCTTCGTTCCAGGCGGCCAACGGTATTATCATATTCGGCTGGACTACAGCCGTAGTCCTGGCGGTTGTGCAGCGCCTCTACGGCAAACAGGAAAATGCCGCGCGAACAGGCGGACAATAGCTTTCACCATTATCGGTTACGAGGTGCCGCTCCCTGATCCTGCCGATTCCTCTCCAGTAATCAGTCACGGCAACTCGCTGACTGGCCGGTACATGGCATATCAGGATGTCACTCGTCCTCCGCGTGTCCGGGCTGGCAAGGCCCTCCGCATTTCCAAAACTAAATTTCGTGCCGAGCAGATCGCCCGCATTTCTTGCTGCAATCTTCCTTGCACGAGAAAAAATACGTCTATTCTATCTAGGGACTGAGGCGCCTTTTCCAACATGGCCATGCAGTCAGTACTTCTCGCGGCCGGGTGTGCCGCGGAGCTTTCGATTCTGCAGTCGAAGTGTTCCGCTAACTGTGGCCGCAGTACATTTTGTCAGTGTTGCTGATAGCGATAGTGACGAACTGAAATTTTTGGCGTTTAGCGTTAAAGAAACCTATTGCGATCCATTCCCGGGGCATCGTCCCCAGACAACCTCAAACCCTGGAGATATCACCGTGAAGAGCATGCGATTCATACTTCCGTTTATTATCCTCGGCGTTGCATCATCGGCTGTTGTTGCAGACCAACACAAGAAAAAGCCCGCGAAAGACTGGACTTGCGCAGACTTCATTGCCATTGATGACCAGTACAAGCCGAAGGTAGTGTACTGGGCCACCGCCTATTCCAAGCACGGCAAGCCTGAGGCTGCGGTACTCGACATCGAGGGTACCGAGAAGGTCACCCCGATGATCGTTACCGCTTGTACGAACGCACCGAATGACTCCTTCTGGAAGAAATTCAAGGAGGAGTGGCACAAGGTGGACAAGGATACTAAAGATGAAATGAAGAAGATGAAGGACAAGATGTAGCGCTATCCCGCTCATCGATAGAGAAAGCCCGGCTGAGCCGGGCTTTTCTATTTTGATGCGCGCTTCGTAAGGGCCGGTCGAGTAGGGGGCCCTTAGCCTGAGAAGTATGATCGATTGATACGCCCGGTCGTATACCGAAACCGACACTCCGACTTTTTTCGACCCCGGTAACGTGTTAATAAGTACATCGCTATCAGGTATTAAGGCTCTAACTATGAAAAAAACGACCTTGTCAGTTCTTCTTGCCACTCTAATTTGCTGTTTGCCATTGCAGGCAGCTGAAAGTCCCATCGCTATCGCCATTCACGGTGGTGCCGGCACCATCGAAAAGAGCAAGATGACACCCGAACGCGAAAAGGCTTATCGCGACAAATTACGCGAAGCGCTGGATAAGGGGTACGGGGTACTGGAGAAGGGAGGAAGCAGTCTGGATGCCGTTGTGGCGGCCATCAATGTGCTGGAGGACTCCCCGCTGTTCAATGCCGGCAAGGGCGCCGTTTACACCTACGAAGGCCGCCATGAACTGGATGCCTCCATCATGGATGGCAAGACCCGGCAGGCCGGCGCGGTAGCGGGGGTAACCCGTATCGAGAACCCGATCAATCTGGCACGCATGGTGATGGAGAACTCGCCCTTCGTCATGCTCGCCGGTGAGGGCGCCGAGGCCTTTGCGCAGGCGCGGGGCGTGCCGATGGTGGACAACAAGGTATTCGATACCGAGCAGCGCTTCGAGCAGCTGCAGAAAGCCAAGGAAAAGCTCAAGAAGGAGCAGAAGCGGGACAAGGACTACCAGGCGGCCGTGGAGCGCCTGCCGACGCCCTACAAGATGGGTACCGTTGGCGCCGTGGCCCTCGACCGACAGGGCAATATCGCCGCCGGCACCTCTACCGGGGGCATGACCGCCAAGCGCTACGGGCGAATCGGCGATTCTCCGGTCATTGGCGCCGGCACCTTCGCCGACAACGACTCCTGCGCCGTGTCGGCCACCGGTCACGGTGAGTACTTTATCCGCTACAACGTGGCCGCGGATATCTGTGCCCGGGTGCACTACAAGGGCAAATCGGTCGGCGAGGCCGCTGATGAGGTGATCAACCAGGTGCTGTTGCCGATAGGGGGTACCGGCGGCGTGATAGTGCTGGATCCAGCGGGCAATATCGCCATGACCTTCAACACCAAGGGCATGTACCGTGCCAGCCGCTCCTCGAGTCAGCCTGCTCGGGTAGCTATCTTCAAAGATTCCGAATAGGCTAAATTTTCATCAGTTGCTCGGCGAATTCAGAAGGAGTTGATTCAATGAGAAAGGGTGTTAGAAAAGGCGGCAAGAGCCGTCGCGAGATAGAGCGCTCAGTTCGCGTCTTTTGGGGCAGTGTGCTGCTGGTAGGGCTGTTTGCGGTCCTGCTGATGCACGCTGCCCTAGCTTCAGCCAACTGAGCTTCTGCGAGGGTTAACCTGGCTGCTCGACAGTGAGGTGGCGCCCCCGGGTGGACTCGAACCACCAGTCCGGACTTAGGAGGTCCGTGGTTTATCCTGTTAACCGACGGGGGCGGAAGGCCTGGGAGTGGCTGCGATCAAGCCGCCCCGGCCAGTGGAAGGCGGCTATTCTAACGGCTGTTTCCCCGGGTGTCATGCCGGCCGCCCAGGCAGGCCTTCCCCGTTGCTGCTGTTGGCTTACGGTTGCCGTTCCCGCTCCCGATGGCTTCTCTCCCTGTGTAGCCCCACCTAGGCGGCCCCACCTAGGCGGCCCCACCATTTGTCACCGTCGGTAACAGTCTCCTGTTTGGGTTACCGCTTTTCCCGCTGTTTCAGATTCATCGATCTTTCGAAATTCTGTAGCAATTTAGTCACGCTTCGGCGGTAATTTTGCGCCCCTGAGCGGCATTCCGGGGGAGGTTTTTGCCCGCCAGTTTGCTCCTTTGATATGGCGTGGAAAAACTTGTTTACGGAGGCGATTTTTTGCTTGACCAGGGTCAGTCGAGCTGGCTAATCTGCGATTGCAAAACAAAAACAACAAGGGTGTTTCTGCTCCCGTAGATCGAGATTATGGAGTTTCGTATGAGCGGCAACGTTAGCGAAAATTACATTGATTTTGATAACGATGACATCCCCCAAATAGCAAACGAGGTACTTAGGCAAGCCACGTCCCAGCCTCCGCGCGATGCTCGCCGGATGGTGGAGGACAAACTTGAGGAGATACGCCTCAGGCGCGAGTTGATGGATTACGATTACGATTTTTAATCAACAAAAAGGCGCCACTGCTGGCGCCTTTTTTCATTAAAGATCCAGGAAAGAATCGGGCAGCTTGCTCCTGGCCTTTACCTGTTGAGGGAAACTAATTATGGTTCGTCATAATTGGTACGGGTAATTATCGGTATTGGGGCTTTGGCTGGTGTCGATTCGCTCCTCTTCAAAGCAAGGTCGCGGTGATTGGCGAAGGCCTGGCGATTGGTCGAAATCAAACCACGGGGTCCGTAGATAACCGATTAAAAGCCCCCTTTATCTGCACTGGAATGCAACACGAGAACTTGCTCGGGATTCGCATTGGAGCCGATTGGTACAAGTCTTGTTACGGAGTGGTGCGAATTCATATCGGACGGCAACTGATAGGATCTGGATGATCTGATTTGGTTGTTGAAAATCATTGAAAGGGAAGTTCGCAATGAATGTTTCGGAATACAGTGGAGCCCGGGTTTCATCGGAGTTGTCGGAAAATGGTGATGCCCTGACCATACGCGTGACGGGCAACTTCGACTTCAATGTACATCGCGATTTCCAGCGCGCTTATCAGAATCTTTCCTCCTCCCCCAAACAATATTGCATCGACCTCTCCGAAACACAGTATCTGGATAGCGCTGCGCTGGGCATGTTATTGCTTCTGCGTGACTACTGTCTGAGTGACGGGCTGGAAGCAGGTCAGGTGAGGGTTGAACTGCTGAATGCCAACGAGCACGTTGGCAATATTCTCGCCATATCTAACTTCGACAAAATATTCACGATTCGCTGATTGTGATTGACCAATTTAGGGTGCTGGTGATTGAAGGGCATGCCGAGGAGTCGACGCAGCTTCGCCAGTTGTTGATTGGTTTTGCCGGGGGAGGGGAGGGGCTCCGTCCGGTGGTCCTCAACTTGTCAGACGACACCGAAGCGGCATTGGCAGACTATGCGGCTTTGCGTCCGCATGTGGTGATATTCGGCCCACGGGCTGCAGAGGCGGCGACGGCAGACGATCTGCAGCAGTTGCGAGCCCGAGCCGGCCTAGAGCCGGTGCCGATTCTTTTCGTGATGTCCGAGCGGCAATCCATAACGGCTGCCAGTCTGCAGACAGGTTGCGACGATATCCTGCTGAAGCCCTACAATCCCAATCTGGTTCGGCTGAAGCTGGCTGCTCTGCAGCGCTTCTGTGATTTCAGTCGCTCCCTGCTGGCGCAGCGCGACCGAATACGCCGACATCATGCCGATCTCCTACAGGAGCAGGCCAGCGCCCGGCAAATTTTCAGTAACCTCGGGCACGAGGGCTGTCTCGGCCAAACCGATGCCATCCGCTATCACCTTTCTCCGCGTGCAGTGTTGGCGGGAGATGTACTTGCGGCGGCCTATGGACCCGGCGGCAAGCTGATGCTGCTGCTTGGCGATTTTACCGGGCATGGACTCGCTGCGGCGGTAGGTGCCGTGCCGCTCACGTCAATTTTCTACTCCATGGTACCCAAGGGTTTTTCCTTGGGCCACATCCTGCGCGAGCTGAACACGAAGCTGCATAATGTCCTGCCGCCGGATATGTTCTGCTGCGTGGTGATGTTTGAATTCGACCCACACAAGCGCCATATCCGTCTGTTCAATGGCGGCATGCCCAGTGTCTGTCTCCGCCATCACAGCGGCGAGCTTCGCTTGCTGGAGTCGCGACATCTGCCTTTGGGGGTGCTCGATGAGGTGGCGCTTGACGAGGCAGTGGTGCACATTCCGGTGGAGGATGGCGATCACCTGTACCTATGGAGCGATGGGATCCACGAGGCGCGCAACTTGCGGGGCGATCTGTACGGCGAGCAGCGCCTGCTCGAGACGCTATCGGCTGAGGCGGCGGAAGGGCAGCGGTTCGACCACATCTTGTCCGCGGTCAGTCGTTTCAGCGCCGATCAACACGACGACCTATCGCTTGTCGAGGTGGCGCTGGACAACGCCGCGCCCTGGCGTGGTGATGGCTGGGCATTGGAGGATGAGACGGCGAAAAAATCGCCGCGCCTCGGCGACTGGTCGATCAACTTTACCCTCGGGCCGGAGGAATTGCGGGAGGCAGACCCGCTACCGCTACTGCACAGCGTATTGGCGCAGGTGCCGGGTGCTGGCAGCTTCCGGGATCCGCTGACAATTGTGCTGGGGGAGATGTTCCGCAATGCGCTGGAACACGGCCTGCTCAAGCTGGACAGCAGCCTGAAAGGGACGGAGCGCGGTTTTACCGAATACTACCGTCAGCTGAATCGCGACCGGCGCGAGTTGCGGGAGGGGTGGATTCGCATAGAGTTGCGCTGCCGCGATCGCGGTGGACGGGGATCGCTGGAAGTGGTGGTAGAAGACAGTGGCGATGGCTTGCCGGAGCAATATTTTACCAGCAATACCTATTCTGGGCGCGGCCTGCCATTGTTGCGGGCAATTTGCCGAAAGGTGCAGTTGCAACCGGGCAGCAGTCGCGTGCGCGCGGTGTTGAATTGGGGTGAGGCGGCCGCGCCCCGAAAAAAAGTCCGGGCCTCGGCTGCTCACCAGGATTAAGCCGGAAACGGGATCTTACATCTGCTCTGCGGTGCCATTGCCGGCGCCACCAAACTTGCGACCCAGCCAGCCCTGTAGCTGTTTCAGCTTATGCGAAAGCTTGCCGCGTTTGGCTTTGCGATCTTTGTCCGCGGCGCTTACCAGCCATGCGATCTGGATCACCAGGCGCTGCCCTTCGAAAGGGAGGTGGCCGTGAAAGGAGTTCTCGGCGCGCTTGAAGGCCACCAGGGTGCCGTATGCGGGCTTGATCTCGGGTACGACCATATCCTCGTAGTCGTCGATCCGGTTCAGGAAGCGCAGGCAGCCATTACCGTCCAGGGTCCATTCCGGATTCAGGTACAGCAACGCGGTGGCCACCTTGGACTTGCCGTCGGTGTGAATGTTGCCGTGACGCTTTTTCAGTGAGCGGCTGATGGAAACGTAAGTGGGGTACTGGGACAGCTGCTCGATGCCCAGGTTCTTGCCGATCGCATCGGCAAAGGCCGGATCCACTAGTCCCTCGATCAGGGTATTAATTGAATCGCCGCACTCTTCTTTCTCGTATGGCAGGTAACCCGCGCCCTTGAGCCGGGGGAAATCCTCGAGTAACGGGGACATCAGCTCTTCAGTCAGTACTTTGGGGGCGACGAAAAAGGGGAAGGGCAGGCTTTTGATTAAGGCGTCTTCGCCAGTCAGGGCGCTGGTATCGAGCCAGCGGCTGGCATCCGCAACGAGGCTTGTCATTGTTGTGCATCCTTACAAGCTGGTCTTGTATAAGCGTCAATTCACATCTGAATTGAATTTGCTGTCATCGACCGCCGAGACACGTTCCGCTACCCCTGGAACGCCAGACACCGGTTAGGTGGCTTCTCGCGGTCTCGCCAAAATATCAGACCGGGCCGCCTGCGGCCAACAGCAGGTGTGTCCAGCTAGAACGATTTGGTCGGAAATATAGTGGTACCGAGCCAAATTTCATGCAATTGGCGCTGGTGCCGGTATAATGCCGGTCAGTTTTTCATCAAAGCAGTAATCTTCGCACCCATGCTCGCGACTTCGGAATCCCCATATCTGTTGCAAGTTCGCGACCTGTCCTGCCAGCGGGACGGGCGGCAGCTGTTTGCGGGGCTCAGTTTTGCGTTATCTGCGGGCAGTGCGGTGCAAATCGGCGGCGCCAACGGGGCCGGCAAGACTACGCTGCTGCGGACGCTGATTGGCAGTGCCGGCGATTACAGCGGCCAGATCCTGTGGCGGGGACGCCAGTTCCCGGCTTCCCTGCCGCAATTCCGTGAATCTCTTCTTTACATCGGTCACCGGGCCGGGGTGCGCGGCGGTCTGACGCCGCTGGAAAACCTGACCTGGTACGGCGCCGATCGCGAGGCGGCCATGCAGGCGCTGGAGCAGGTTGATCTGTTCGGATTTGAAGACAGCCTGTGCCAGCACCTGTCCGCGGGCCAGAATCGCCGCGTGGCGCTGGCGCGTCTCTTCCTGACCGCAACACCGCCGCTGTGGATTCTGGACGAACCGCTGGCGGCGCTGGATGTGGCCGGCGTGGCCGCGCTGCAGGGGCAGATGGCCGTCCATCTGAGTCGGGGCGGTGCCATGGTGTTTACCTCCCACCAGCCGGTGGCACTGGCGGGGCTGCAGCGGGTCGAGCTGGCCGATTACGCCGTCGATGAGTTTGCACAGAGCGCCGGAGGTGAACATGTCTTCGGTTGAGCATGCATCCGCGGTTGGCGGGGCGCGCAGCGGTCCGGGGCTGGCCGCCCTGCTCAAGGTGGAACTGCTGCTGGCGCTGCGCAAGCGCGCGGATATCGCCAACCCGCTGCTGTTTTTCGTCACCGTTTTGGCGTTGCTGCCGCTGGGAGTCGGGCCCGAACCGGAGCTGCTGGCGCGGCTGGCGCCCGGCATGATCTGGGTCATGGCTCTGCTGGCGACGCTGCTGTCGCAGGAGAGCCTGTTTCGCAGTGATTTCGAAGACGGCACGCTGGAACAGCAGGCCCTGGCGCCGCAGCCGCTCTATTTCGCCGTGCTGATCAAGGCAGCGGTGCACTGGCTGGTCACCGGCCTGCCCCTGGCTCTGCTGTCACCTATGCTGGGACTGATGCTGAACCTGCCCGCGGCAGGTTATCTGTGTCTGCTGGTTTCCCTGCTGCTGGGCACTGCCAGCATGAGCCTGATCGGTGCGGTGGGCGCGGCACTGACCGTCGCGCTGCGGCGCCCGGGTCTGCTGCTGGCGTTGATTGTTATGCCGCTCTATGTGCCCGTGTTAATCTTCGGCACCGGCGCGGTGCAGGCGGCCATCGACGGTTACGTTTTCGCGCCGCAACTGGCTATTCTGGCGGCGCTGCTGGCCGCGGCAGCGGCGCTGGCACCGCTGGCAGCGGCGGGTGCCATCCGCATCAGTCTGGATAATTGATTTGGAGGTTTCCTTGGCCTGGCAATGGTTTCACCGCTTGGGTTCGCCGCGCTGGTTCTATCAGAAGACCGGTGCCTGGCTGCCGTGGCTGGCGCTGGCGAGTGTGGTTCTGCTGACCATTGGCACTGTCTGGGGGCTTGGTTTTGCGCCGCAGGACGCCAAGCAGGGTCACAGCTACCGCATCATCTATATTCATGTGCCGGCGTCCTTCCTCGCGCTGGCTGGCTATTACATCATGGCCATCAGTGGTGCCATCGGCCTGATCTGGAAAATGAAGCTTTCGTTTGCTGTAATGCGTGCGGCTGCACCCATCGGCGCGGTGCTTACGGTCATCGCCCTGTTTACCGGGGCCGTCTGGGGCAAGCCCACCTGGGGCACCTACTGGGTCTGGGATGCCCGTATCACTTCAATGCTGATTCTGCTGTTTCTGTACATCGGCGTGATAGCGCTGGCTCGTGCTTTCAGTCGCGAGCAGGTGGCGGACAAGGCCTGCGCGCTGCTGGCGCTGGTGGGTACCGTGAATATCCCGATTATCTACAAGTCGGTGGACTGGTGGTTTACGTTGCATCAGCCGGCCACTATCAAGCTGACGCAGTCGAGCAGCATAGACCCGAGCATGTTCTACCCGCTGCTAACCATGATCATCGGTTTTTACTGCCTCTACGCCTGGACCCTGATCACCCATACCCGCGTGCTGGTACTGCAGCGGGAATGGCGCACCCAGTGGGTGCAGCAGGAGTTGTTGGCAGGCGAATCTCAAGCAGGGGAGGGAAAGTAAGGTGCAGTTTCAATTTGCCGGCTTTGCCGATTTCATGGCGATGGAAGGCCACGGTATCTATGTGTGGATTTCCTACGGTGTAACCTTCGCCCTACTGGCGTCGCTGGCCGCTTTTCCCTTGTTGCGTCGCCGCCAGTTGCAGCGCGAGTTGCAGCGCCAGCAGCGTATTCAGCAGCGCCGCCGTCAGGCCGAGAATGGGCGCAAGGCGACTACTGAGCCCGCGTAACGCGCACGCCGAGCGCGACAGCGCAACGGAATCCACTGGGTGCGCGCGACGCGCCCGACAAAAATTCATTTAGATGTTCGGAGCACAACGAAAACGATGCACCCTGCACGCAAACAACGCCTGATCCTGGTCATTGTTCTGGTAGCCCTCTCCAGCGCCGCAATCGGTTTTGTCACCTATGCGATGCGCAACAATATGGATTACTTCTATGCACCCAGCGCTTTCGCAGCCGGAGAGGTGCCGTTCGAGAAGCGTATCCGTGCCGGCGGCTGCGTGGTGCCCGGTAGCATACAGCGCGCAGCGGACAGCCTGGATGTGCGTTTCGCCATCACTGACGGCGCGGCCGAGCTGCAGGTGGTGTTCGACAAGATACTGCCGGACCTGTTTGCCGAGGGCGAAGCCGCGGTCATCACCGGTCGCCTGGCGCAGGACGGCATCTTGCGCGCGGACCAGGTACTGGCCAAGCACGATGAAAACTACACGCCGCCCGAAGTGGCGGAATCCATGACCGCCGAGGCCAGCTGCGCGGACGGAGCGAAAATATGATCCCCGAGCTGGGCCACTTCGCCCTGATAGCCGGTCTGTTGCTGGCGCTGGCGCTGGCGGCGGTACCCATGGTCGGCAGCTACACCGCGCGGCCGCTGTGGATGGAGGCCGGTCGCTCACTCTCCCTGGGGGTGCTGGCCTTTACCGCAATCGCATTTGTCTGCCTGACAATTGCATTTGTGCAGAGCGACTTCTCGGTCAATTACGTCGCGCAGAACTCCAACAGTATTCTGCCGCTGCACTACAAGATCACCGCTGTCTGGGGCGGCCACGAGGGCTCTATACTGTTGTGGCTGCTGATTCAGGCCGGCTGGGCCGCCGCAGTGGCACTGTTCAGTCGCCAGTTGCCGGCGGAGCTGGTCGCCCGTGTGCTGTCGGTGCTCGGCCTGGTGCTGGTCGGCTTTTTCCTGTTTATCCTGATGACTTCCAACCCCTTCGATCGCAGCCTGCCGTTCCCGCCGCTGGAAGGCACCGACCTGAATCCGCTGCTGCAGGATCCGGGCATGATTATCCATCCGCCGCTGCTGTATATGGGGTATGTGGGCTTCTCGGTCGCCTTTGCGTTCGCGATCGCGGCACTGCTGGGCGGTCAGCTGGATTCCACCTGGGCCCGCTGGGCACGCCCCTGGACGGCGGTGGCCTGGGCTTTCCTGACCCTCGGAATTGCACTGGGCAGCTGGTGGGCCTACTACGAGCTGGGTTGGGGCGGCTGGTGGTTCTGGGATCCGGTCGAGAATGCCTCCTTTATGCCCTGGCTGGTGGGCACCGCGCTGCTCCATTCTCTCGCGGTTACCGAAAAGCGGGGCCTGTTCAAGAGCTGGACCATTCTGCTGGCGATCTTCGCCTTCAGCCTGAGCCTGTTGGGTACCTTCCTGGTACGCTCGGGCGTGCTCACTTCGGTCCATGCCTTCGCGACTGATCCACTGCGCGGTGGATTTATTCTTGTATTCCTGGCGATTGTGGTCGGGCTGTCACTGCTGCTGTTTGCGCTGCGCGCCCCCGCGGTGAGTGCCGGTAGCGTGTTCTCATTCCGCAGCCTCGAGACCTTCCTGCTCGGCAATAACATCCTGTTAATGTTGATCATGGCCATGGTGCTGACCGGCACCCTGTACCCGCTGCTGGCCGACGCGCTCAATTGGGGCAAGATCAGTGTGGGGCCACCGTTCTTCAACCTGTTCTTCGTGCCGCTGATGGCGCTGCTGTGCCTGCTGCTCGGCCTCGGTATCCGTGCGAACTGGAAAGACAGCCGCTGGGACAAACTGCTTACGGCCTGGCGTCTGCCGTTGGCAGTCGCCGTGATCGCGGCACTGTCGCTGCCGTTTGCCCTCGGCCAGGAAGAGAGGGGAGGGTTCCACTGGGGGGCGGCACTGGGTATTTTTATCGGCGTCTGGGTTACCGCTTCCAGTATCGCCGATATTGTTGCCAGGACCCGCAACGCGGACTCTTTTGTCGCCGGCCTAAGACGGCAGCGCGCCAGTTACTTCGGTATGCACGTGGCCCATGTCGGCCTCGCAGTGACCGTGTTGGGCGTGGCGCTGACGACGATTTACAGTGTGGAAAAAGACCTGCGTATGGGTGCAGGTGACAGCCACAGTGTGGCCGGTTACGACTACCGTTTCGATGGTGTGCGTATTGCCCAGGGGCCAAACTTCCGTGCTTTTGAGGGCATCATTTACGTGAGTAAAAATGGCCGCGCTGTTGCCGAGCTGCACCCGCAGAAACGCAATTATTTCTCCGGTGGCAATACCATGACCGAGGCCGCCATCGATTCGGGTCTGTTCCGGGATATCTACGTGGCCCTCGGTGAGCCGCTGAAGAAGGACAATCCCCACGGTGACTGGGCCGTGCGACTGCAGTACAAGGCATTTGTGGCCTGGATCTGGCTGGGGGCCCTACTGATGGCATTAGGCGGTAGTATCGCCGTGGCCGATAAGCGCTATCGCAAGGTTAAGGCGACGCGCGCAGCGGAAGTGAACGCGGCTGTGACTGCCGCTTGACGGATATAGAGCAAAACGATGGCTAGATTAAAACTGTTCCTGCCGCTGATTATTTTCGCTGCACTGGCGGTATTGTTCTGGCGCGGCCTGTCCCTGGATCCGCAGGAGTTGCCGTCGGCGCTGCTTAACAAGCCGGTGCCGGAATTCTCCCTGCCCAAGGTCGCCGACAGTGAAAAAGTGCTGCGCAAGGCCGACCTGCCCAAGGAGCCGTTGCTGCTGAATGTCTGGGCCACCTGGTGTATCTCCTGCCGTGTGGAGCACCCCTATCTGAACAAGCTGGCGGAACAGGGTGTGCCGATTGTCGGCGTCAACCTGAAGGACGACGACACGGCGGCACAGAAATGGTTGGAAAAATTCCATAACCCCTACCTGTTCAGCATCGCCGACCGGGAAGGGCGCCTGGCGTTGGACCTGGGTGTTTTCGGCGCGCCGGAAACCTTCCTGGTCGACGCCGAAGGTACTATCCGCTGCAAGCATGTGGGGGTAGTCGACGACCGTATCTGGCAGACCAAGCTGCAGCCCCTCTATCAGAAACTGAAGACCCAACACTGGGATGAGTTTGCCGGTGAGCTATCAGATTCCCTGCTCTCCCGTTGTCAGTGAAACCGAGGAAAAGAAAAGCCGCTTTATCTGCTGGCTCGGACCGGTGCAGGATAAGGCGGCCTTCCAGCAGCAGCTGGACAGCGTGCGCGCCCAGTATCCGGATGCAACCCATCACTGCACCGCACTCGTAATCGGCAATCCCGCCAATCCGGAAGTCATGCAGTCCGATGATGACGGTGAGCCCGGCGGCAGCGCCGGCCGCCCCATGCTGGAATTGTTGCTGAAGCAGGAAGTCGGCAACGTCGGCGCCATAGTTACCCGTTATTTCGGCGGCACCAAGCTCGGCGTTGGCGGACTGATGCGCGCCTATCGCGGCGCCGTTGGCGCGGCGCTGAAAGCGGCTGAGTTGCAACCCTTTGTTCCCGTGCGTCGAGTGAGTGTGGCTTGCGACTTTGCCCAGGAGTCGCGATTGCGATTCCTGGTGGGGCAGTATCGTGGCCATTGTGAGGATGCCGATTACAGCAACGGGGTCACCGTCCTGCTGCAATTGCCGGAAGACCAGTGGCCGCCACTGCAACAGCAGTTGCTTGCGGAAGGGTTCACATTAATAAAAGGTGCGGAGTAGCCTTTCGCTCCCACTGTATTTGTATCTGCCCGCCTCGAGCCAGCCCCTCTACTTGCCGCCCATTTTGACGTCATCTAAGCTGAATTGAGACACTCTATTGGATGGCACCCATGCAGAACTTTCCCCACCATTACAAGGTTTCGGCAGCCGGCGGCCCCGACGGCGAGGTGCGCGTTTCAGCCGAGGGTGTGGAGATGATTCCCACCGCCGCGCCGACCCAATTCGGCGGTCCCGGAGATCGATGGTCTCCTGAGGATCTGCTCGTCGCCGCGGTCGCAGATTGTTTTGTGCTGACCTTCCGCGCGATCGCCGGACATTCCAAGCTTGCGTGGAAATCCTTGGATTGCGCCGTTGAGGGTGTGCTGGACAAGGCGGAAGGCAAGATCCGCTTTACCCATTTTTCCGTTCACGCCGCACTGGAACTGGAGCCGGGCACCGATGCAGACAAGGCACGGCAGTTACTGGAAAAATCCGAGGCCTATTGCCTGGTCACCAACTCCCTGTCGGCGGAAGTTGAACTTACGTCGGATATCAGTGGTGCCTGAGTTGCCGACGGGTTGCAGAGTGACAGACTGTTTCGATCAATAATCCTGCATTGGTATGCCGCCGCTTTATTGCCAGTGCAAGTGCCGTTATCGATTTGTGGTTCAGGTGCGTGACACAACCCGCTGTCACGCAATCAATATGTCGAAAATAATTCGAATAAAATCCGTTTTCTCCCCAAGATTAAAAGTTTCGGATTTTTAAAAGAACTTCCTCTGTTCGGTTGCGTCGCTCAGCTGGGCGAGTGGCATTGGCGATATTCATCGCCTTGTGTGCGATCACCTGTTTTAAAAATGATTTTGGTGACATTTCACCAATTCCTTTCCTTATTTTTCGGCAGCGTCTCTCCGCGGGCCCTTTGCTCCAATAGCTGGTTAATTTAGAATTTTGCTCTCAGGGAAGAGCGCGTTGCGCAGTTTAAGGGAATAACAATGCAATTAGTTGTCGAGAACCGATCGGGTGTTCGCTATCGGGTCAGCCGCGGTTGGTCGCATCCGCCGGAAGGTCTGCTAAATCACGCAGCACTGGACCTGATATCAACCTTCGATGAAGCAACCATCGAACAGATATTCGATAAATTCTTCGGAATTGATCAGCGCATAACCTCTCCCGCAAGCCTCAACAAAGGCCCCCAGCACGACATTCTGCCGGCGCTCGGAACCGTCGCTAACTTTACCGGGTTGCTTAATGACCGCTACCGGGAAATCTACCTCGCACTGTCGCAAAACCGGCTGCTGATCGAAGAGGCCCCCCTCGGCGCCGCTGATCTGGACGAGCGTCAATCCGACTTGCGCACGCGTATCCGTATGGCGCTGCAGCAGGTCGTTGCCGAGGAGCGGGCCGAGGCCGCCCGAATTCAGACCGTCCACGAAAAGCGTAGCGCGTTGGAAAAAGTGGGGGCCTATATCGAGCGCGGCGGTGCGGGCCTGGGACGGGCCGCTTGGGATCTGGCCGTCTGGGTCAAGGATGTCGGCGAAGTGGTGGCGCTGATCAACCCTGTGCGGCAGAGCACCGGGATGCTGATGGCCGCCGGCAACTATTACCTGAACGACCAGAATCCTGCCGAGTCGGCGCGCGCGCAGTTGGCGAAAGTTCGCAAGGAAATCGTCGACGTGCTCGGGTTCGATCCTGCCAATGTCACGGTCGAGCAACTCGAGCAGGCTTTTGAGGTCGCCCACCTGATCTATGGTGACAGCGGCCTGCGCAGTGATATCACTCGGTTCGCCAGGGATTATGTGAAGGCGCAGCACAGTCTGGAACTGACGGAGTTTGCTGGCGGCGGCGTCTTCGAAGTCATACTGACGATAGTGCTGGCAGCGGTCACCGGCGGAGCGGGCGCTGCTGCGGCCATGGCCAAGAATACACGGTTGATGAAGCGTTTCCGCGGTGTCGGCGAGCTGATGGTGGATTTCGCCAAGCACCGCAAGCAGCGGCTCGCGCTGGCGGAAAAGCGCGGCGCGCGGCTCGAGGGGACAAAGTTCAGCGACCTCGAAACCGTGGATGCCGCCGAGCCGTCTGTAACGCCGGCCCCGGCCGCACGGAAGCCGAGTGCGGCGGCAAGAGGCGATGGAAAAGAAGGTGGCGACAGTGAGAGCCCCGCATCTTCCGCCGAGCCGGATAAGACCAGCAGTGAGACCGGCAGCAACCAGAATGGAGCAAGCACTCAGTGCAATGCCAACGCCTGTGAGGGCGGTGAGCCGATCAACCTGAAAACCGGCGAGGAGCGCCTCACGCTAGTGGATGCGGTACTGGACGGCCCGCTGCCATTGACGGTCGCGCGCACTTATCGCAGCAGCAATCCAAAAGATTTCGGTATGGGGCACGGCTGGACCCACACGCTGGGCGAACGCCTCGAGTGGCGTGGCGCCGGCAGTGCATTGCACTTCCATGATGCCGAAGGCCGGGTCATCGCACTGCCGGAGCCGGGCGCCAGTGGCCGCAGTCACAATGTGGTGGAGGGGCTTACTCTTACCCGCGTCCGGCATGACCACTGGGTGATCGCACCCTACGGCGCACCCAGCGGCGTGCAGAAACACTTCAAGCCTTGCAGTCCCTCAGCGGACTACCTGGTCCTGGCGGAGATCCGCGACGGTTACGGCAACG
Organism: Microbulbifer marinus; assembly: GCF_900107725.1. GTDB lineage: Bacteria > Pseudomonadota > Gammaproteobacteria > Pseudomonadales > Cellvibrionaceae > Microbulbifer > Microbulbifer marinus. The sequence goes on from NZ_FNQO01000001.1 coordinate 119,342, forward strand.
GGTATATCTTCCATTATGTCGATGGGCGCCTGATTTGCGTCGAGAGCAGCCTCGGCGAGGCCCTGCATATCAGCCCGGCAGGCGACCGTATCGGTGCGCTGAAAAAAGAAAACCGCGATGGACGCATCGTACCCCTGGCCAGCTACCGATACGACGACGCGGGAGATCTGATCGAGGCGGCAGATGCCGAGGGGCAGAGTGAGCAGTACCAATACCAGCGGCACGTCATTAAGAGACGTACCCTGAAGAGCGGTTACAGCTTCCATTTCGAGTGGGATACGGACGGCCCAAGTGCCCGCTGCCTGCGCCAGTGGGGCGACCCTATCGACGGCCAGCCTACCTACAGCTATCGCTTTGCCTGGGACGATGACGGCAAGGGTGTCACGGTGACCGATACCCGCGGTGGTGAAGAGCGCTATCGCTTCAATGAGCGCGCACTGCCGATCTATCACCGCGACCCGGAAGGGGGCGAGACCCTCTATACATACAATGCGCTCGGACAGCTGACCAAGGCGCAATTGCCGAGCAATGACGGCATCCCGCGCGAGGAGCACTACGAATACGATCGCTATGGCCGGCTGATCAGAAAGGTCGATGCGTCCGGCGGCGAGCACCGCATCGAATACAACGTCGAAGGGCTGCCGGCAAAGATTACCAATCCCGCCGGTCATTCCTGGCGGCGCCAGTACAACAGCAGCGGCCAGGTCACTGCCACCGTTGATCCCCTCGGCAATACCACCCAATACAGCTACAACCCCATCGGTCTGGTGGGCAGCATTACCGATCCACTGGGCAACACCACCCGCTATCTGTGGAATCCTCAGGGCAAGCTGAGTGCCGTGCACGATGCGATGGGCCGCGTGCAGCATTACCGCTATGACAGCGCGCAGCGTCTCGTGGAGGTGCAGCACGGCCCCGAGCAGACCACACGCTACGAGTACGACTCTCAGGACCGCATCAGTGGGGTGACCGGTCCGGACGGTGCCCGTACCCGGTATCGATACAATGCGCAGGGTTTCGTGACCGAGATCTTCGACGCCGCGGGCCGCAGTACCCGCTATGAATACGACGGCCTGAGTCAGGTAAGCACGCGCATTAATCCCGATGGCAGCCGGCTCGAGTATCACTACGACGGCGAGCGCAACCTGGTCGGCCTCACCAATGAAAAAGGTGAGCGGTACCAGCTCAAGTACGATCACAGTGAGCGCCTGATCGAGGAAGTGGGCTTCGACGGCCGTGTGACACGCTATGCCTACAACCGCGCCGGCCACCTGGTCAGCAGCCGCGCGGTTACCGATCCACAAAGCGGCAGTGGCATAGATACGGTTTTCGAACGCGATCCCTTCGGCCGCCTACTGCGTGAGACCACGCCGGACGCTGTGACCAGTTTCCGCTACAACCGCATGGGGCAGATGGTCGAGGCTGAGAATGCCCACCGCAAACTGCGCTGGGAATACGATGCCTGTGGCCGTGTCATTGGCGACTGGCAGGATCAGGCCGAGATTCGCCATCGCTACGACGCCGCCGGCAATCGTACCGCGACCACGCTGCCCGACGGCGAGATGTTGAACTTCGCCTACAACCCCGCCGGTCAGTTCGAGAGCCTATACCACCGCCCTGCGGGCGCCGAGACCGATCAGCTGCTCGCGGCAATCCGGCATGACGACCTGGGCCGCGAGATCCATCGCCAACACGGCAATGGCCTCACCAGTGAGCGCGATTACGACCCGCAGGGCCGCCTGCACAAAGTTCGTCTCGGCAAGGCCGCAGGTCCGATTGAAGATCCGCTGCACGAGCGCGGCTATCACTACAATATCGCCGGACAGCTGGCGCAGATAGATGACAGCCTGCGCGGCAGCCGCAAATACCTTTACGACGCGCTGGATCGCCTGACCCAGGTGCAGGGCCCGAATCCCGAGCACTTCGTCCACGATCCGGCCCACAATATCCTCGCTGCAGCAGCGTCACCGGAAGAGGCGCAGCAACAGGCGGGCACCACGCAGGTGAATGGCAACCGCCTGGCGTTCCGCGGCGACACCCACTACCGCTACGACGTCCACGGTAACCGTATCACCGCCTTGCGCGGCAAGAGACAGAAGCTGCAGACCCGCTATCACTACAACAGCAAACAGCAGCTGGTACGTGTCGAGCAATTGAGAGTAGAGGAGGGCGGGGAAGAGCGGCTCTTGCGTGAGACCCGCTATCAATACGATCCCCTCGGAAGGCGTATAAGCAAAAGTGATGCCGGCAGGGAGATCGACTTCCTCTGGGATGGCGATGTGCTGCTGCGGGAAACTACTCGCGATACCCAGACGGGTCAGGACCTGAAGGCCCGCTCTTACTACTTCGAACCCGGCACCTTCAAGCCAATTGCGTTAAGCGAAGAGAATGAGGTCTATCACTACCACCTGGATCACCTGGGCACACCGGATACACTGACGGACAGCAACGGTGAAGTCGTTTGGAGTGTCAGTTACCGGACCTATGGCAATGTGGCGCTGGCGAATTGCGATGCTGTCGAGCAGCCGATTCGATTTCAGGGGCAGTATTTTGATGAGGAGACCGGGCTGCATTACAACCGGTTTCGGTATTATGATCCTGAGATAGGGCAGTTTACGACACAAGATCCGATAGGAATATTAGGGGGTGTAAATAGCTATAGGTACGCGCCCAACCCTATTTCTTGGATAGATCCATCTGGCTGTAAATGTAAAGAAAATTGGGACTCTAAAGTACAGCGTTGGCGTAACTCCAATGGTCAATTTGTTAAAAAATCTAAAGTCGCAACTGAGCCAGATACAGCTTTCTTCTGGTCTGGGCGCACGGATGGCATTGGTGGCCAGAATGTCGCTTGGGAAATCGCCGAGCAAAAAGATGGCGTGACACTTGAGATACTATTAGATAAGAGGAGGATAAACATGCCGGATTGGGACCCGAATAATCCGGGCGCCATAAAGGCGTGGGAAGATATATCTAAGCAGTATGCAGAAAGCGTTTCAGGAGAGGTTAGGGCTGTGGTTGGGCAAAATATGAGACCGGGGAATATTTGGGAAAATAGAGAACTGCCGGCTTTGCTCAATAATCCCAACGTTTCCAAGATTACAACAATTGATCCAAAATCTATGCAAGAAACAATAATTTTCGAGCGTTAGCAACATGATTAAAGAAATTGCGAGAGGACATATAGTTCTACAAACTGAACATGGGACTGTAACAATTTTAGGGGAGGCACTACTTCCTGGTTATGGGTCTCCTGATTTTATTGCATATGAGAACAGTATAAACGAGTGGGATGAACCAAAAGGTGAACTGATTGGGTGTGATTTAAAGAAGAAGATCTTGAGGCAACTGCTGTCGGATGCAAAGGAAAGAAATATTAAAATAGAGATAGAATGAGATGGGTAAATAGTAGGTGTATTACACTTGCGTCGCCTCATAGCTTGTCTACGCGCGCTTCGCTACGGCGTCCAAAACTGTTCCCGGCAATTTTGTCGAACGGGGCTCTCACACGAGGATCCAAAAAATACAAAAAAGGCCCACACTTTCGTGTGGGCCTTTTTTGTATATGACGGACCGGACGGGAATGATGAGCGCCATCCATGGCGCTCACCCTGCGGGCGCCTGCGCTTTGCTTCGGCGTCCAAAATTGCTCCCGGCAATTTTGTCGAACGTGGGATCTCACCCGCGATCCCCCATATACAAAAAAGCCCCGCTCTTGCGAGCAGGGCTTTTTTGTATATGGCGGACCGGACGGGACTCGAACCCGCGACCTCCGGCGTGACAGGCCGGCATTCTAACCAACTGAACTACCGGTCCGCAGTTCCCTTCTTCCCTTAAAAATCCCTACCCAGCAGGTGAAAGGGAAGTGGTGGGTGGTACAGGGGTCGAACCTGTGACCTACGGCTTGTAAGGCCGTCGCTCTCCCAACTGAGCTAACCACCCGACGTCAGGGGCTGCGTATCTTAACGAAAAACTTTGCCCAGTCAACGCTTGTAGAAAATAAACCCCGCTGGATAGCAACCTGGTCGCCATTTTTCTTTTGTATTCGGTGGTTAAATTTTGTTCGGGATTTCGTCGGGCGACTCTTTGCGGGGCTGCCGTATGAAGATTGTCGCTGCCACGCGTTGTTGGCTGCGGTAATATGTCCGCATCAGAAATAGAGGGGAATTTCGATGAAACGATGCTGGGTACTTGCAGGCTTGATGGCACTGGCGGGCTGTCAGAATATGGAAGCAGTTTCGCCCTGGGTCGATGTGGGCAACCAGATCGCAAAAAACGCGGGCTATGATACCGATTCCAGGCTCGCCCGAGGTATCAAGGAAACCTTGTATACCAGTACCGACCGTGCCAGTACCCGGCTGTCACAGTCGGGGGCATTCAACCTGCAGCTGCCAGCGGCTGCGCGGCCCGTCGCGGACAGCCTGCGCCAGTTTGGATTTGGTAGTTATGTGGACCAGCTGGAAATCGCGATGAATCGTGGTGCGGAGCAGGCAGTAGCCGAAGCGGCACCGGTGTTCAAGCAGGCGATAACCGGCATGACGGTCAATGATGCCCTGGGCATTATCCGTGGCAGTGATACCGCGGCGACCGACTACTTCCGCGGGCAAACTGAAAGTGCACTTCGCCTGCGTTATCAGCCGATTGTGGAAGCAAACCTGCGCAAGACCGGCTTTTACGACCAGTACAAGAGTATGCTCGCGGTCTACGGCAAATTGCCGATCGCCAGCAAACCCGACATGGACCTGGAGCGTCATGTGATCGACAGCAGTATGTCGACGCTGTTCAGCCGAATTGGCGAGGAAGAGACGCTGATCCGGAGGGATCCGGTTGCTCGCGGTAGCGTGCTGATCGGGCAGGTGTTTGGTGCGGCGGAGGGGTAGTGGTTCTATTCTCTGCGTGGCGAGAGTTTGCCTAAACGAAAAAGCCCGCTACGCGCGGGCTTTTGCTTTTTATCTGGGCTGGACGGGATTGACTCGGGCCGTCCTGGCCCTCGCCTTGCGGGCGCCTCCGCTGCGCTGCGGCGTCCAAATTCGTTCCCGACGAATTTGTCGAACGGGATACAGATTCGGGCCATCCTGGCCCTCTCCCTGCGGGCGCCTCTGCTTCGCGTCGGCGTCCAAAATTGTTCCCGACAATTTTGTCGTACGCCGATCCAACATATACAAAAAAGGCCCACACTTTCGTGTGAGCCTTTTTTGTATATGGCGGACCGGACGGGACTCGAACCCGCGACCTCCGGCGTGACAGGCCGGCATTCTAACCAACTGAACTACCGGTCCGCATTCCTTTCTTCCTCTAATGATCCTGCCCAGCAGGTGAAGAGGAAGTGGTGGGTGGTACAGGGGTCGAACCTGTGACCTACGGCTTGTAAGGCCGTCGCTCTCCCAACTGAGCTAACCACCCCGCGTCAGGAGCTGCGTATCTTAATGAAAAATTTTGCCCCGTCAACGCTTTCCCGAAAAATTTTTTGTCTTTCAATAGCTTAAGCGGGTTGAGGCGCAGAACGCGGGCGTGTCCGATACGGGTGGCGCTGCTATAATCGCGCAAATTTCCGGCGGATTGAGATCGTGAGAGATACCGTGAGACAGAAAAGCTGGCTGGCCCCGATTGCCGCGGCGCTGTGCGCCCTGTGCCTGTCCCTGGCTGTACAGGCGGCGGTGGAGGCGGAGCAGTTGTCGTCGCCGGAGTTGCAGGCGCGCTATCACGTGCTGATCGAGGAGATGCGCTGCCCCAAGTGCCAGAACCAGAATCTGGCCGGGTCCGATTCGCCGGTGGCAGGGGACCTGCGTCGGGAGATCCGCCGCCTGCTGGAGGAGGGTTTCACCGATGAGGAAATTACCGACTACATGGTGGCCCGCTATGGTGACTTTGTGCTCTACCGCCCGCCACTGCAGCGCAATACGGTCGCCCTGTGGCTGGCCCCGGGGGTGTTCGGAGCCATTGGGCTGTTCGCGCTGATCGTGATAGTGCTGCGTTCACGCAGTGGCACCGGCGCGCGCCAGGACGATGCCAGTGGCGAATTGACGGAGGACGAGCGCCGCCGGCTGCAGCAGCTGCTCGGTGACGATGTGGATGGACTGAGCGGTAGCGGGAAGAAGAACGATGACTGAACTCTGGCTGGGCCTGGCACTGCTGATGCTGCCGCTCATATTCGTATTTCTGTGGCCCGCGCTACGCGGTGTCGGTGTACGGCGAGCGGCGAACAAGCGCGCGGCGCTGGCGGCGCTGTACCGTGAGCGTAAGGCGGAGTTGCAGGCGGCACTGGAAAGCGGCGCGCTCGACGACAAGCAATACGCGCAGCTGGAAGCCGAAATGGCCCGCAACCTGCTTGCGGCGGAAGAGGGCGCGGGCAGCGTGGTGTCCTCCGGTGGCGGTCGCGGGCTGCTGGTCGTGCTGGCGGTGGTGCTGCCGCTGGTGGCGGTGGGGATCTATTTCTGGTCCGGTAATTCTTCAGGGCTGGCGCTGTACCGCGAGATGGTCGCCAGTCAGCAGGGCAAGACCAATGCTGCGGATGAGGCCCGTATTACCCGCGAGCTGCAGGCGCGCGTCGAATCCCATCCCGAAGATCTGACCAGCCGCTATGTGCTGGCTCAGCGCCTGCTGGTGAGTGGTGATACCCAGGGCGCGGTGGCCGCCTATCGCTATGTGGTCGCGCGTGAGCCCCAGGCGGCAGACGTCAAGGCGGAGCTGGCACAGGCGCTGTTCTTCGCCAACGGCTCGCGGGTGAATGACGAGGTGCGCCGGCTGGCGGGCGAAGTGCTGGCTGTTCAGCCGGACAACGGCACGGCGCTGGGCCTGGCAGGTATCGGCGCCTTCGAAAACGGGGAATACCGCGCGGCGCGGGATTACTGGCAGAGTGCGTTGAATCAGTTGTCGCCGAGCTCTGCTGCTGCGCAGGCGCTGGCTGCCGGCGTGGCGCGGGCGGAAAAGGCGCTCGCCGACAGTGGTGAGCCGGTCGAGGCGGTCAAACGTGAAGTGGCGGCAGGCCCATCCATCCAGGTGCGTGTCAGCCTTGCGGATGGCGTCGAGGCCAAGCCGACCACGCCGGTATTTATCTACGCCCGCGGCAGTGACAGCCCGATTCCGCTGGCAATAGTGCGCCTGACCGCCGATCAGCTGCCTGTGGAGGTTGTGCTGGACGAGTCCCGCGCGATGATGCCCGGGCGTTCGATCGCCAATGTCGATGCGGTACAGCTGGTCGCCCGCCTTGCGGTGCGCGGCGATGCCCGCCCGGCGCCGGGTGACTGGCAGGGCATGATCGAATCGCTGCCGAAAACAGATTGGGGGGAGCCCCAGTCCATCACCATCGATAGCGAACTCTAGGCTCGGCAGGTCCGGGCCGGGGTGATGACCTGGCCCGGAATTGTGCCTCCTTGCGGATACCGGTCTCACATCTTCTGCACCGGGCCTGGTCGGGCTGACTAACGGTGAAAATTAGCGCTGAAACGCCCGCCGCTGCCATGTACAATTGGCGGTTTGGTGAGCCGCTGCCTAGAACAAATACCGAGTTAACAAATACATGCGTCTGAAGTGCATCAAGCTTGCGGGTTTCAAATCTTTCGTTGACCCGACTACTGTCTACTTCCCTTCCAACCTCAGCGCCGTGGTAGGCCCCAATGGTTGTGGCAAGTCCAATACCATCGATGCGGTGCGCTGGGTAATGGGTGAATCGTCCGCCAAGAACCTGCGCGGCGACTCCATGACCGATGTGATCTTCAATGGCTCCAGCGGCCGCAAGCCGGTGGGCCAGGCCTCCATTGAACTGGTATTCGACAACTCAGAGGGCAAACTGCAGGGTGCCTATGCTGCCTTCGCCGAAATCTCGGTGAAGCGAAAGGTGACCCGCGACGGCCAGAACAACTATTACCTGAACGGCGACAAGTGCCGCCGCCGCGACGTGACCGACCTGTTCCTGGGGACCGGTCTGGGGCCGCGCAGTTACGCGATCATCGAACAGGGCATGATCTCCAAGCTGATCGAAGCCAAGCCGGAAGATCTGCGCGTATACATCGAAGAGGCCGCCGGTATCTCCAAGTACAAGGAGCGCCGCCGCGACACCGAAAACCGTATGCGCCGCACCAAGGAGAACCTCGAGCGCCTGACCGATATTCGCGACGAGCTGGACCGCCAGCTGGCGCGCCTCGAGCGGCAGTCCGCCGCGGCGGAAAAGTACAGCCGTTTCAAAGAGGAAGAACGCAGCCATAAGGCCCACCTGCAGGCGCTCAAGTACCGCGACCTGAACGATCAGGCCCAGGGCAAACAGCGCCAGATCGGCGAGCTGGAGCTCACCGTCGAGGAGCTGGTGACCCGTCAGGTCAGCTGCGACACCGATATCGAACAGAAGCGCGTGGGCTACCACGAGCTTTCCGACAGCTTCAACGAAGTGCAGGGCCGCTTCTACGCCGTGGGTGCGGACATCGCGCGCCTGGAGCAGAGCATCGCCCACGCCCGCGAGCGCAACACCCGCCTGCAGTCAGACCTGGCGCAGACGGAGCAGGAATTCCGCGAGGCGGAGACCAATCTCGAGGTGGATCAGGAGAAGGCCGCCCAGTTCGAAGCCGAGCTGGAGGTGATCCTGCCGGACCTGGAAATGGTGCAGGCCGCGGAGGAGGAGTCCGCACAGGCCCTGCTCGCCGCCGAAGACCAGATGCGCGACTGGCAGAATGAGTGGGATCAGTTCAACCAGGGGGCCTCCGGCTCGCGCCAGAAGGCGGAAGTGCAGCAGTCCCGCATCCAGCACCTGGAAACCTCCCGCCAGCGCCTGCAGGAACGCATCAACAAGCTGCAGGCGGAACAGGCCGGCCTCAGTGACGGCGGCGATGACGGCGAAACCGAACAGCTAAGCGAGCAGCTGGCAGAACTGGAGCTGCAGGCCGGCGAGCGCCGCGAGTCTGTGGCAGAGAAGAACGAATCCTTGGCCGAGCTGCGCAGTCGCGAGCGCGATACCGCCACCGAGCTGGATCAGCTGCGCCTGCAGCTGCAGACCAGCCGCGGCCGCCAGGCCTCGCTGGAGGCGCTGCAACAGGCGGCGCTGGGGCAGGGCAAGGCGGTGGAGAACTGGCTGCAGCAGCAGGCGCTGGCCGATAAGCCGCGTCTGGCCGATCAGATTTCCGCTCAGTCCGGCTGGGAAAAAGCGGTGGAGACCGTCCTCGGCGCGCAGCTGCAGGCGGTCTGTGTCGATCAGCTGGAGAGCCTGGGCGAGAGTCTCGCCAGCTTGGAGAGCGGTCAGGCGATCTTTATCGACGGCGCCGGTGTTGCCGCCCCATCTGCCGGCAGCCTGCCGCAGCTGGCCGAAGTGGTCGAGGGGCCACAGTCCATGGCCGGTATTCTCGCCGGTATCTATACCGCCGAAGACCTGACTGCGGCGCTTTCACAGCGCGCCCAGCTGCAGGCGCATGAATCCATCGTCACCAGAGACGGGCTGTGGCTCGGCCCCAACTGGCTGCGGGTCAGCCGCGCCTCCGATGCAGAGTCCGGCGTACTGGCGCGCAAGCAGGAGCTGGAAGAGCTGGAGCAGGCGATTGCCGGCTGCGAAGAACAGATCGAAACCCTCAGCGAGCAGCGCGAAGAGCTGCGCCGCCAGGTGTCCGACCTGGAGAGCGGCATCGAGCAGTCCCGCGGTGAAGCCGAACAGCTGAGCCGCCGCGAAGCGGAGCTGCGCAGCCAGCTGTCCGCCCGCCGCGCCCGCGCCGAGCAGATGAACGAGCGCCGCACCCGCGTCGAGCAGGAAATTACCGAGGTGCGCGAGCAGTTGGAACTGGAGGGTGAATCCCTGTCGGAAGCGCGCCTGTTGCTGCAGGAAGCGGTCGAGGCCATGAGCGACGACACCGATCGCCGCGAAACCCTGCTGGCCCGCCGCGACGAATTGCGCGAGGCCCTGGATGCGGCGCGCCAGCGCGCCCGCGAAGACAAGGACCGCGCCCACGAGCTGGCCATGCGCGAGCAGTCGGTGCGCACCCAGATGATCTCCCTGGAGCGCACCCTGCAGGTGATGCGCGAGCAGCTTGAGCGTCTGCGCAGCCGTCGCGAACTGCTGCAGGAGCAGATGGCCGAGACCCAGGACCCGTCGCAGGATTTTCAGGCGGAGCTGGAAGAGAAGCTGGCCGAACGCATCGAGGTTGAGACCGAACTGTCCGAGGCGCGCAAGAAACTGGAAGAGGTGGAAAGCGGCCTGCGCGAGCAGGAGCAGGAACGCCACAAGGTGGAGTCCGCGCTGCAGGGCGTGCGCGCACAGCTGGAACAGGAGCGCCTGGCCGCACAGACGCTGGAGGTTCAGCGCAATGGCCTGGTAGAACAGCTGCGTGAGTCTGACCACGATGTGGATCAGCTGCTCGAGGAGCTGCCCGGTGACCTGACCATTTCTCAGGTCCAGCAGGAGCTGGAACTGGTGGCTGCGCGCATCTCGCGCCTGGGCCCGATCAACCTCGCGGCCATCGACGAGTACAAGCAGGAATCCGAGCGCAAGCACTATCTGGATCGCCAGTACGGCGACCTGATGGATGCGCTGGAAACCCTGGAAAACGCCATCAAGAAAATCGATCGCGAGACCCGTACCCGCTTCAAGGAGACGTTCGACCAGGTCAATACCGGCCTGCAGGAGCTGTTCCCGAAAGTCTTCGGTGGTGGTCACGCCTACCTGGAACTGACCGGCGAAGATCTGCTGGATACCGGTATCGCCATTATGGCGCGCCCGCCGGGCAAGCGTAACAGCACCATTCACCTTCTCTCCGGTGGTGAAAAGGCGCTCACTGCGATCGCACTCGTATTCTCGATATTCCGCCTGAACCCGGCGCCGTTCTGTATGCTGGACGAGGTGGACGCACCGCTGGACGATGCCAACGTTGGCCGCTATGCACGCATGGTGAAGGAAATGTCCGAGCACGTGCAGTTCATCTATATTACCCACAACAAGATCGCGATGGAGATGGCGAATCAACTGCTGGGTGTGACCATGCACGAGCCGGGTGTCTCACGCCTGGTATCCGTGAACGTGGAAGAGGCGGCCGAGCTGGCATCCGCATAAAGGCGTAAGGGAGAGACGCTGCAATGGGCAACTGGCTGATTACAATCCTTGCGCTGGTGTTGCTGCTGGCAATACTGGACGGCGTGCGCCGCGCAATTGTCAAGCAGCGCGCGGCGATGAAAGTCTCGCGTAACTTGTCTCGTGCGATGCAGGGGGATCGCGACGACGATAGGGATATCCTGTCTGTGCCGCGCCGGGTAACGCCGAAAGAAAGCGACGAGGACGATCAGTACCTCGATCCGGAGGAAGAGGCGAAGCGCCGACAGATCGCGCGGGAGCTGCCGGGGCAGGTGCGCGTGGTGCAAAGGCGCGCGCTGGAAGAGGCCCTGCAGGTAAATCGGCAGGTACAGGAGAGCTTTATGTCTTCGCGCAAACCGCTCGCCGGCAGCAATCCGCAGCGTGATGAGCCGGAGCAGGTATCACTCAACCTCGAAGAGCAGGTCCCCACGCTGATGGATTCCGTTTCCGTCGACGCACAGCGCCGCGAGCCGGAACTAAATGAGTCAGAAAGCCTCGAAGCCCTCAGTGCTGATGTAGCCGACAACGAGGAACCGGTAGCCGAGACAGTTGCGCCGGTCCAGGAATCCACCCGAGCGCCTAGAGCAGAAGCTCCGCGCAAGGAGAAGAAAGCCCCGGTGAACAAACAGAGCGAACAGGGACAGAGTGGGCCGCGCGAAAAATCCCCAGTAGAGGAGGTGCTCATCATCAATGTGATGGCTCCGGAAGGGGATTACTTTGAGGGTAATGATCTACTGCGGGTGATGGTTGCCGCAGGTATGCGTTTTGGGGAAATGAATATTTTCCACTATCACCAGGGCGGCGCTGCTGATGGCCCCGTGGTGTTCAGTCTTGCCAATATGGTGGTGCCCGGAGTCTTCGATCTGGCACAGATGGAAGAATTCACAACCCCAGGCGTGAGCCTTTTCCTGGCATTGCCGATCGAGGGTGAGGCGATCAAGGCATTTGAGCAGCTGCTCGCCACATCGCGCCAGATTGCCGAGCTGCTGGGTGGTGAGCTGAAAGATGAAAACCGCAGTGTTTTTACCGCCCAGACCGCCGAGCACTACCGCCAGCGCGTGATGGAATATCAGCGTCGCAAGGCCCTGGCGCGGGCCCAGGCCTGATTTCAGACAAAATATCATCGTAAGAGCGGCCGTTGGCCGCGATCGCCGTTTGCCATTGGCTGACTCGATCGCGGTCAACGGCCGCTCTTCCGTGTAGAATCCCTGCTTTCCATTCTGAATCCGTGTTGTTTGCGAACAATCGATGACCAATAAGAAAATTCCCAGCGAAAAATGCGAGCGCGCGCAGGAACTACACGAAATCCTGCAGCGCGCCAATTATCAATATTACGTGCTCGACAATCCGGAGCTGCCCGACGCCGAATACGATCGTCGCCTGCGAGAACTGCAGGAACTGGAGCAGGAGTTTCCGGAACTGGTTACCGCGGATTCGCCCACCCAGCGTGTCGGCGCCGAGCCCTTGTCGTCCTTTGCGGAAGTGCGTCACGAAGTGCCGATGCTTTCCCTCGACAATGCTTTCGACGATGAGGAATTGCTCGAGTTCGACCGCCGTGTGCGCGATCGCCTGAATAGCAAGGAGGCGGTGGAATACGCCTGCGAGCCAAAGCTGGACGGCATCGCCATCAGCCTGCTGTATCGCGATGGCGTGCTGGAGCGCGCGGCCACCCGTGGCGACGGCACCACCGGCGAGGACATCACGCAGAATGTGCGCACCATCGGCTCGGTACCACTGCGGTTGCTGGACAACGGCGTGCCCGAGGTACTGGAGGTTCGCGGTGAGATCTACATGCCCAAGGAGGGATTCGCCGAGCTGAACAAAAAGGCGGCGGAGGCGGGCGAGAAAACTTTCGTCAATCCACGCAATGCCGCCGCCGGCAGTCTGCGCCAGTTGGATTCGCGTATCACCGCCAAGCGACCGCTGCAGTTATGCGCCTATGGCGTGGGCCTGGTAGAGGGTGCCACACTACCCGGCAAGCACACGGAAATTCTGCAGCAACTGAATCAGTGGGGCTTTCGCATTAACAGCGAAATGGCCGTGGCTGAAAACATTCAGGCCTGTATCGATTATCACCAGAAACTCGGTGAGAAGCGCGAGCAGCTTCCGTACGATATCGATGGCATTGTGTTTAAAGTCAACGATATCGGGTTGCAGCGACGCCTCGGGTTTGTCGCGCGCGCACCGCGCTGGGCGATGGCATATAAGTTCCCCGCGCAGGAGGAAATGACGGAGCTGCTGGATGTGGAGTTCCAGGTGGGGCGCACAGGCGCTGTGACCCCGGTGGCGCGGCTGAAACCGGTATTCGTCGGTGGTGTGACGGTGTCCAATGCGACCCTGCACAATCGCGATGAAATTGAGCGATTGGGCGTAAAGATCGGCGATACGGTCGTGATTCGGCGCGCTGGAGATGTAATTCCGCAGGTGGTATCCGTCGTCGAAAGCAAGCGCCCGAAAAATGCGCGCGCCATCGAATTCCCGACCCACTGTCCGGTGTGTGCTTCGCCGGTGGAGTCGACGCCCGGTGAGGCGGTGGCGCGTTGCAGTGGCGGTCTGATCTGTAAGGCCCAGCGCAAGCAGGCAATCAAGCATTTTGCCTCGCGCAAGGCGATGGATATCGACGGTCTCGGTGACAAGCTGGTGGAACAGCTGGTGGATGAGGGGCTGTTGCACTCGGTATCCGGACTCTATCACCTGAAGCTGGAGGAACTGGTCGAGCTGGAGCGAATGGGGCAGAAATCCGCCCAGAATCTGCTCGACGCACTGGAGCACAGCAAGGAAACCACGCTGCCGAAATTTCTCTACGCGCTGGGCATCCGCGAAGTGGGGGAGGCCACCGCGCGCAACCTGGCACGGTATTACGGCGACCTGGAACCACTGATGCAGGCAGACGAGGAGTCGTTGCAGGAGGTGGAAGATGTGGGCCCGGTAGTGGCGCACTTCGTCGCCGAGTTTTTTCAGCAGCCTCACGCGCAGGAGGAGATCGAAGCGTTGCGCCAGTCTGGTGTGCACTGGGAACCGGAAGAGCAGGGCGGTGAAGAACAGCCTTTGTCCGGACAGACCTGGGTATTGACCGGCAAACTGGAGACTCTTTCCCGCAGCGAGGCCAAGGATTACCTGCAGCGCCTCGGTGCCAAGGTTGCCGGCAGTGTCTCCGCCAATACCGACAGTGTGGTCGCCGGCCCCGGTGCCGGTTCCAAGCTGAACAAAGCCCGGGAGCTGGATATTCCTGTAATGGACGAAGACGAGCTGCTGACAATGTTACGCGAGCGCGGCTTTGAGATCTGATTGACTTGATTATCGCGTTGGATCTTCATCGGGGCAGCCCGCAGGGCTACCCCGATGCTGTTCAAATATTGCGTAAGTGTCGGCCGGCAATTCGATCATAGTTTGATCAAAAAAATGTCGCGCTTTGATTTGCGATCTGGGTTATAGCTTTCTCTTCCCTTCGCCGTTAAAGTGAAGCTCCCAGGTTTTTTGCGCCGCGCATTTTTTATCCAGTGGCGCAGCGGTAAGGAAGAGAGCAAGTGCTTCAGGGCGATCAGGAATCCATTGTCTACGGCTGTATCAAAGACACCAACAGTCTGGCCGGCGGTGCCGATCGCAGGCGCGTCAATCGCACGGCGATTCTCGCGTTGCCGAGCGCCGACGAATGGCCCTTCCTGTGCCGTGATATGTTTTCCATCCCCACCATCAAGGTGAAGCAGTCCCAGTACCAGACCGATGTCATCCACTTCGGCGCCTCTTACCGGGCCGTGGAGTATGAGTGGAATCACTGGATACAGAAATTCGAGGAACTGCTGCGCAGCATGTATTGGGTTTCGGCGACGGTACACCTCGAGACGGAGCTTTCCGGTATTCACTCCTTTACCTGGGAGGCCGCCGGCCTCTATCACGAGCCGGGCAGTGGCGATATGCAGGTGCGTTGCGAGTGGACCCAGGAAGGTCGCGTCAGCGTCTGACGTCTTTCTCCGGCGCCTTTCTCCGGTGCCTCTCTCCGATCTTGGCTATGCTTAAATCGGTCGCAGTTTTCGACTTCGCGCTGCAGCGCGACTGTGATCCCGTCTCGCGCATCAATCGCTAATCTAGAGAATATTATTTCAGTAAAACCTGCTCATTGGTGGACGTAATTCCAATAAGTAGTGATTTTTGACTTGGCGTGGCGTGACGGCGGCGATAAGCTGTGAGTCGCAACCTTCGAGCAAGGGTGCCCGGCGGGCGCCCATACATGAAAGGAGTTCCCATGACCGCTTACAGATCCATGATTTTTGCCAGTGCCCTGATGCTGTCGCCGCTGTTGCACGCGGGCGAAGGCACCCAGGCCAACCTGATCTCGGAAGCGCCAGCGGATGCCAAGGTTTACATCATCTCACCGAAGGATGGCGAGACGGTTCCCCAGACCTTTACGGTGAAATTCGGCCTTTCGGGCATGGGCGTGGCGCCGGCCGGCGTTGACAAGGAAAAAACCGGCCACCACCACCTGCTGATCGACGTCGATGAAATGCCGGATATGACCAAGCCGCTTCCGGCCACGGAAAATATTGTCCACTTCGGTGGAGGGCAGACGGAAACCGAACTTACCCTGCCGCCCGGCAAGCACACACTGCAGTTGGTGATGGGTAATCACCTGCATATTCCATTCAAGAATCCGGTAATGTCGAAGAAAATTACCGTAGTAGTGGAATAGCGGTTGAGCAGAGGTTTTATGTAGCGATCGGAAACCTACCGAGCGGTGCAGATTGTGCACCGGGTGAGCTATGACCCAAGAATACCGCACTGAAAAGGACAGCCTGGGCGAAGTGCAGGTGCCGGCAGATGCCCTGTACGGCGCCCAGACCCAGCGCGCGCTGGAAAATTTTCCGGTCAGTGGCAGCCAGCTGCCGACGGAGTTTATTCGGGCAATCGTGTTGATCAAGAAGTCTGCAGCCCAGGCCAATAAGGAACTGGGGCTGCTCGACGAGAAACTGGCAGCGGCGATCATCGCCGCCTCCGATTCCCTCGGCGAAGAAGAGTTCGCCACTCAGTTCCCTCTGGATATCTATCAGACCGGCTCGGGCACCAGTTCCAATATGAATGTGAACGAGGTGCTCGCGCATATTGCCGAGCGTGATAGTGGCCTCCAGGTGAGTCCCAACGATCACGTCAATATGAGCCAGAGCAGCAATGATGTGGTTCCCAGTGCGATTCATGTTTCGGCGCTGCTGCGCGTACGGGATCACTTGTTGCCGGCCCTGCGGCACCTCCACGGGCAGCTGTGCGACAAGGCGGCGACGGTGGAGGATGTGGTCAAGACCGGGCGCACCCATTTGATGGATGCCGTGCCGATGACGCTGGCACAGGAGATCAGTGCCTGGGCGGCACAGGTGGAGTCCTGTCGCGAGCGCATTCGCGGGACGCTGCCACGCTTGGCGCAGTTGGCCCAAGGGGGCACCGCTATCGGTACCGGGCTCAATGCGCATCCGGATTTTGCCGAATTGTTCGCGCAGAAACTGAGCGCCAACAGTACCCAGCAATTCCGCCCGGCGGATAATCTGTTCGCCGCCATCGCCAGCCAGGACACGGCGGTCGAGTTGTCCGGCCAGCTCCGGGTGTTGGCTGTGGCGCTGATGAAAATTGCCAACGATCTGCGCTGGATGAACAGCGGGCCGCTCGCGGGTCTTGCGGAAATAGAGCTGCGGGCACTCCAGCCGGGTAGCAGTATTATGCCGGGCAAGGTCAATCCGGTGATCGGAGAGGCGGTGGCCATGGTAGCCGCCCGCGTGATTGGTAACGATGCCACCATCGCGTTGGCCGGGCAAAGTGGTAACTTCCAGCTGAATGTCATGTTGCCGCTCGTTGCGCACGCCTTGCTGGACAGTGTTCACTTGCTCGGCAGTGCTGCGCGGCTACTGGCCGACAAGGCGGTTGCCGATTTTGCCGTAAATCGCGAGCGCATCGAGCAGGTGTTGGCGCGCAACCCGATTCTGGTGACGGCGCTTAACCCCGTGATCGGCTATGCGAAAGCGGCAGAAATTGCCAAAGCCGCCTATAAGGCAGGGCGGCCGGTGATGGATGTGGCGATCGAAATGACGGATCTCAGCGAAGAGGAATTGCGCAAACTGCTCGATCCGGCGCGGCTGGCGAAAGGCGGTCTGGTTGGTGAATAGATACTGTTGCGCTGGAGGCCGGTAAGAAAGCGCGCAGCGGTATCAGGCGAACAGGGCAAGCCCCAGCAATATCGCGACCATAAGGGTCGCCAGGCACTCAATCCACGTAAACAGATGCCTGATGGTGTTACGATCTTCGCGTTGCAGCATTCTTTTGCTCATGCGAACCTCCCGCGGCGTTGACACGGCTGCGCCTATCCCTCACGATTCCACGCCGCGTCGGTGCACGGCACCGACATTACAATGGTAACGCCGCTGTCTGGTGGCAACCAATCGTCCACTGTTTTAATCAACGTTGTAGATCCCCATGGCTAAAAAGAGTCGCCGCTCCTTTGTTACCAGTGTGCTCGCCTGCCTCGCCTTCATCGCTGCGGCGATATGGAGTTGGGATCTGCCAGTAAAAGATGTTGCCTCCTATTTGGTGCTGCTGCTGATATTTCTCGCAGTGATTATTGCCGCAGCTCTGGGTTTCGGGGCACTGTTGAGCTGGTTGCGCAGGCGCAAAAAATAGATGTCAGTACCGGAAGAGGATATCCGCATACCCATCGCTTACCTCGAGCGGTTACTGGACGAGGCGATACGCCACGGCTGTGATCGCAGCGAGTTATTGGCATCGGTGGGGATCGACGAGCGGGAACTGGAGGGCGCCGCGGCATTCTCGGCGCTGAAGTATGGCCGTCTGTACCAACGGGTCATGTGGCAGGTGCAGGATGAGTGGTTCGGAATGCTGAGTGGTGGGCGCGTGCGCTCGGGCTCTTTCCGCCTGCTGTGCCTGACCGTAGTCAACTGTGCGACGGTACGTCAGGCCATCACCCTCAGCGCCGAATTCATGGAGATTTGCCGCGGCTTCAAGGTGAAACCGGTATTCGAGCCGGCGCCGGGCGGTCGCGAGCGAGTGGCCATCCGCGGTATCAGCTCGCTGGCGGAAGGCGAGTTCGAGCAACTGATCGCCGACACCAGCCCCGGCGTGATCCGCACGACTCTGGCGGTCTGGCACCGCTTCTACTGCTGGCTGGTGGGTCGCGAAATTCCGCTGGCGCGGCTGCATTTCTCTTTCCCGTGTCCGGAAGAATTCCGCACGCTGGCACAGAGTGAAGCCGGCGAGCTGCTGTTCGACCAGCCCGTCAATGCACTCGAATACGACAGCCGCTACCTGGATTATCCGGTGGTGCAGAATCCGCAGACGGTGGAGGATTTCATTCGCACCGCTCCGTACCACCTGGTCATCAGTGATGGCAGTGCCAACAGTATCAAGACCAAGGTGAAGACGATCCTGAATCGGGATGTCAGCGAGTCCATGCCCGCGGCAGAAGTGGTAGCGGAACGACTGAATATGTCGGTGACCACGCTGCGCCGGCGCCTGCAGCAGGAGGGCACCTCCTACCAGAAGCTGAAGGACGAGTGTCGCATGGAGGCCGCATTTCACTACCTCAGCTGCCCGGACCTGTCCAATGGGCAGATTGCCGAGATGCTCGGTTTTGACGAGTCCAGTGCCTTTTTCCGCGCTTTCAAGAAATGGACAGGTATCACTCCCGGCGAATATCGCAAGAGCGGTAGACTGGCCGCGGGACTGGCGGACTGACCGGAATCGCCATTTCTCCCTCTCTCACTGCCCCTATTTGTCACCGCTTTGGACGGATTTCGCCATAGAGGGGGCCGCCGCCTTGCTACTATGATGAACCAATCCTAGAAACTAGTCACGAATCTGACTGGCCGGTTTTTCGAGGCGAGTCGGTAAACTACAGCGAATTGAGGGTAGCAGGATGACCGATATCAAGATTCCATTGCGCGACATGCGTTTCGCCATGCGCGAATTGCTGGATTGGGACAAGCACTACGAGTCCCTGGGCTACGAAGAGGCCACTCCGGATCTGGTAGACGCCATCCTGGAAGAGGGCGCCAAGTTCTGTGAGAACGTGCTCGCGCCGCTGAATCAGGTTGGCGACCAGCAGGGCTGTACCTGGAAAGACGGTGAAGTCACCACTCCAGAAGGGTTCAAGGAAGCCTACCAGCAGTTCGTAGAAGCCGGCTGGCCGTCACTGGCCCATGATCCGGCCCACGGTGGCCAGGGTCTGCCGCCTTCGCTGGGTACCGTAATGAGTGAAATGGTGGGTACCGCCAACTGGTCCTGGGGCATGTACCCGGGTCTGTCTCACGGCGCGATGAATACGCTGGAGGCGCACGGTACCGACGAACAGAAAGACACCTATCTGACCAAGCTGGTAGAGGGTAGCTGGACCGGCACCATGTGCCTGACCGAACCGCACTGCGGTACCGACCTCGGTATCCTGCGCACCAAGGCTGAGCCGAACGACGACGGTTCCTATGCCATCACCGGTACCAAGATCTTTATCTCCGCGGGTGAGCACGACATGGCCGAGAATATCGTGCATATCGTGCTCGCGCGCCTGCCCGATGCCCCTGCCGGCACCAAGGGCATCTCCCTGTTTATCGTACCCAAGTTCCTGCCCAACGCCGATGGCTCCCTGGGCGAGCGCAACGGTGTCGTGTGCGGCTCTCTCGAGCACAAGATGGGTATCCACGGCAACGCCACCGCAGTCCTTAACTTCGACGGTGCCAAGGGCTTCCTGATCGGTCCGCCGAACAAAGGCCTGAACTGCATGTTCACCTTTATGAACACCGCGCGCCTGGGCACGGCACTGCAGGGCCTGGCCCATGCGGAAGCGGGCTTCCAGAAGTCCCTCGCCTACGCCAAGGATCGCCTGCAGATGCGTTCCCTGTCCGGTCCGAAAAATCCGGATGGCCCCGCCGATCCGATCATTGTGCATCCGGACGTGCGCCGCATGCTGCTGACCCAGAAGGCGTTTGCCGAGGGTGGCCGTATGCTGATTCTGCTGTGTGCACAGCAGGTAGACCGCCTGCAGAAGGGTAGTGACGAAGACAAGAAGGAAGCCGACGAGCTGCTGGCGTTCCTGACGCCGATCGCCAAGGCGTTCCTGACTGAAACCGGTCTGGAATCCGCCAACCTCGGTCTGCAGTGTTTCGGTGGCCACGGCTACATCGCCGAGTGGGGCATGGAGCAGAACGTGCGCGACGCGCGTATCTCCACCATCTACGAGGGCACCACCGGTGTTCAGGCGCTGGATCTGTTGGGCCGCAAGGTACTGATGAGCCAGGGTGAACTGCTGCGCCGCTTCACCAAGGTAGTGCACAAGTTCTGCCAGGCGGAGATCGACAACGAGGCGCTGGCTCCGTTTGTCACCAAGCTGCAAGAGCTGAACAAACAGTGGGGCGACCTGACTCTGCATGTCGGTGGCAAGGCGATGGAAAACCCGGATGAAGTCGGTGCGGCTTCCGTCGATTACCTGATGTTCTCCGGCTATGCCGTGCAGGCCTACCTGTGGGCGCGCGCCGCGAAAATCGCTAACGACAAGCTGGCCGAGGGTACCGGTGAAGCGGACTTCTACCGCGCCAAACTGGCTACCGCGCGCTTCTACTTCGATCGCATCCTGCCGCGTACCGCTAGTCACGCGACTGCGATGCTGAGCGGAGCGGCCAACCTGATGGATCTGGATGCGGAGCACTTCGCGTTCTGATACCAGGCCCGATCAGAAACCGCCGGTAGCACCGGCGGTTTTTTTATGGCGGAGCACCGGAGATTTTACCGGAGTGCCGCCAGCGGTTTTTATGGAGAGGCCCCCATGCAGTTGCCGGCTCAAATACTCGATCGCCTTCGGCGCCTAGCTTGTTCGCACCCACTCGCTCGGGTACAGTTCCGGCTACCGGATGCCAGTGACTTTTACGTCGATTTGGCGCGGGAATCCGAGCGCGGTGAAGTCGTGTCACAGTTTGGACATGCGGAAAGCCCAGCACTGATACTGGAAATGGCAAACAGCACACTGAGTGCTATATTGGACGGCCGTTTAAGTGCGCGCCACGCATTTCTATTGGGAGATCTTCTTTATTCCGGTGATCGGGAACTGGCTGCCGCACTGGCAGACCTGTTTCCCGCCGAAAGCTGACGGGGCAAGAGAACGAGGATGAGTCCGGGTATTCATCCCTTCCGCCCCGTAACAACATTACAAACAATAATTAAATGCCCACTCCCCCCTGCTGTTGGGAGATTTCGTCTATAAGAACGAATGGTATGGGCAAACCACAACAACAATTAGGATTGGGAGAAGACAGTTGGACATCGACCGCAGCATACTCGACGTATTCACAAACGCCTGCGCCAAGTTCGGTGATAGGCCGGCCTTTACCTGCCTGGGGCAGACGCTTTCCATTGCCGATATCGATAGGCTCAGTGCCCAGTTTGCATCCTACCTGCAGAATCACGCCGGTCTGCAGCCGGGCGACCGTATCGCCGTACAATTGCCCAATGTGCTGCAGTACCCGGTGGTCGTGTTTGGCGCGCTGCGCGCAGGCCTGGTGCTCGTCAATACCAACCCGCTGTATACCCGGCGCGAACTCAAACACCAATTGAATGATTCCGGCGCCAAGGCGCTGGTCGTACTGGCCAATATTGCCGATACCGCCTCCGCCGTGGTGGCGGAAACCGGCGTCGAGAAAGTGATCGTCACCGAGATCGCCGACCTGCACAGCCCGCTCAAGCGTGTGCTGATCAACAGCGTGGCCAAGTACATCAAGAAGATGGTGCCGGACTTCTCCTTCGCCAGCCAAGTGGATTTTCGCGAGGCCATGTCTCTCGGGGCGAAGCAGCCGCAGACTGACGTGCAGCGTGCGCCGGAGGATGTCGCCGTGTTGCAGTACACCGGTGGTACTACCGGTGTTGCTAAGGGCGCCATGCTCACCAACCGCAATCTGGTCGCCAATATGGAGCAGGTGCGCGAGGCGCTGGGCGATTCGATGAAAGAGGGCGAAGAGCTGTATGTGGCGCCGCTGCCGCTGTACCACATTTATGCCTTCACTATTCACTGTATGTGCCTCTTTGCCACCGGCAGCCATTCGCTGCTGATCCCGAACCCGCGCGATATTCCGGCCTTCGTGAAAACACTGAAAGGTGTGCGCTTTACCGGTTTCTGTGGTCTGAATACCTTGTTCAACGGGCTGATGCGTAATCCCGAATTTGCCGAGCTGGACTTCAGCAAACTGCATACGACGGCTTCCGGTGGCATGGCCCTGACCCGCGATACCGCCAAGCGCTGGGAGGAGGTTACTGGTTGTGTGGTAACCGAGGGTTACGGGATGACGGAAACCTCTCCGGTAGTCTCTTTCAATCCGGCGGATGCCGTGCAGCTGGGTACCGTCGGTGTGCCGGTGCCGAATACCGAAGTGAAAGTTATCGATGAAAACGGTAACGACCTGCCGAACAATTCTCCGGGCGAGCTGTGCGTGCGCGGTCCGCAGGTGATGAAAGGCTACTGGGAGCGCCCGGAAGCCACCGCCGAAACTCTGGACAGCGAGGGCTGGCTGCGCACCGGCGATATGGCAGTCATTCAGGATGACGGCTATATCAAGATCGTCGATCGCAAGAAAGACATGATCATCGTATCCGGTTTCAACGTCTATCCGAATGAAATCGAAGACGTGATCAGTGCCCACGATAAGGTTGCCGAAGCGGCCGCCATTGGCATTCCCGATGAGAAGAGTGGCGAGCAGGTGAAGCTGTTCGTGGTGAAGGCCGATGACTCGCTGACCATCGACGAAGTTATCGCCTACTGCCGAGAAAATATGACGGCTTACAAGGTGCCGAAGCAGGTGGAATTCCGCGAAGACCTGCCGAAGACGAACGTTGGCAAGATCCTGCGTCGCGAGTTGCGTGACGAGGAGATGAAGAAGATCGACGAAGCGGTCAGCGCCTGATTCTCAGACGCGATCGTAATGAAAGCCCCGCTGGAGACAGCGGGGCTTTTTTATTGGTCTGAATCGGCCTGATCAGCCCTCTGTTTCCCGTCACGTTCGCGTCGGAACGGCTCACGGCAGCCGCACTCCTCGCTACAGCCCCAGCTGAATGGAAGATTCAGCGCCATATAAACTCCGCAAAAATTTCCCTCGGGATGTCGAAACCATATCGCTCCACTCGACTAATGTGTATGACAGCCGAGTGCGGTCAAAACATACTGAGTAAAGGTTGGCCATCGTTTAGGAGAGTTGATATGCGTTTTATGATGTTGATGATTCCCAAGGGCTATGAAAAGGCGGAGCCGGGTTCCACGCCGGATGCCGCTGCGGTCGAGGCGATGATGCGCTACAACGCCGAACTGCAGGAGGCAGGAGTGTTGCTCAGCCTGGAGGGATTGCACCCGCTGTCGATGGGCGCGCGGGTGTCTTTCCAGAGAGGTGAGGCGACGGTCACCGATGGCCCCTTTGTGGAGACCAATGAAGTGCTGGGCGGATTCTGGATGATTCAGGTTGCCTCCAAGGACGAGGCGATCGAATGGGCCAAGCGCTGCCCCGCGTCCGAAAACGAAATCATCGAACTGCGCCAGGTGCAGGAATTTGAGGATTTCCCCGAGGATGTGCAGGAGGCCGCGGCCGAATTCAAGGCGATGCAATCTTAATCCTTTTAATGACAGAGATCTCGATCAAGGAGTCTACCGATGGCGCGTTATGTAGACGGTTTTGTGCTGCCAGTGCCGAAGAAGAATCTGGATGCTTACCGGAAGTTGGCGCAGATCGCCGGTGAGGTATGGAAGGAATACGGTGCCCTGGAGTATGTAGAGTGCATTGCTGAGGATGTGCAGTCCGGGGAGGTCACTTCCTTTCCCCAGGCTGTCAAACTGCAGGAAGGTGAAACGGTGGTTTTTTCCTGGATTATTTACGAATCGCGCGAACAGCGTGACAGCATCAATGAGAAGGTGATGAAGGATCCGCGCCTGGCCGACTTGAAACCGGAAAACCTGCCTTTCGACGGCAAGCGCCTGTTCTGGGGCGGCTTCGAAATGCTACTGAAGATGTAGCGGCTGGTGCGTTCGAAAAAGCTTAAGACTTGGAACAGGGGCGGCCGCAGGCCGCCCCTTTTTGCCAACTGCTAATTATTTTCTGGTATCGGCGCTGGCGTCGCGAATTGCGCGAAACTCGTTGCCTTCATACCAGTTGGGCCAATCGCGGCTGTTGGCCAGCTGCAGGCCCAGTTGCAGGCCCAGTTGCAGATCCATCGCCGCGCCCTTCAGGTTCCACTCCGGATCGTATTCGTCGTCCGGTTTGTGGTAGGCGTGTGCGGTGTAATCTTCACTTTTCTGCTGCGCCCACTCGCGGCCGTGTTCGAAACTGTCCGTGCCGGAATCGAAGTAGAGCATCGGTACGCCTTTCTTCGCCAGGCTGAAGTGATCCGAGCGGTAGAAGTAGCCGCGCTCCGGGTGATCTTCCGGTGCCAGGTAGCGGCCCTGTTCCTCGGCGGCCTTTTCCAGCATTTTTTCCAGCTCGCTGTTGCCGTAGCCGACGACGATGACGTCGCGCATCGGGCCGAGCACGCCCATAGCATCGAAGTTAATGCCGGCCACGGTCTTCTCCAGCGGTACTACCGGATTCTCGGCATAATACTTGGAACCGAGCAGGCCGGACTCTTCTGCAGTCACTGCGACAAATACCAGTGAGCGGTCCGGGCGTTCCGACATTTCGGCTACTTGCTTAGCCATGGCCAGCAGGCCGGCGGTACCGGTCGCATTATCGACAGCGCCGTTGAAGATATGGTCTTCGCCTTCGGCGTTTTCGTTGACGCCCAGGTGATCCCAGTGCGCAGTGTAGATGATGGCCTCGTCAGGATGGCTCGTGCCGGCGAGCTTGGCGACCACGTTGCGGGAGTTGGAAGTGCGCACCTGGTTCTTCAGCTCCACGCTGGCGTTCAGCCCCAGAGATTTCGGTTTGAAACCGCGGGTCTTGGCCGCTTCCATTTCCTCGGCCAGATCCAGGCCGGCGGCCTTGAAGACTTCCTCGGCGGCTTCGCCGGTCATCCAGGCTTCCACTGCGACGCGATCAGCATTCTTGTCTTCTGCGGCCAGACTGATCTGGGCGCCGGACCAGCTGCCGCTGACCACTTCCCACGGATAGCCGGCGGCGCCGGTCTCGTGAATGATGATGGCGCCGTCGGCCCCCTGGCGCGCCGCCTCTTCAAATTTGTAGCTCCAGCGGCCGTAATAGGTCATGGCGTTGCCGTTGAACAGCGCCTTGTCCTGGGTGGCATAACCGGGGTCGTTGACCAGAATCACGGCGGTTTTGCCGGTCATATCCAGGCCGGCATAATCGTTCCAGTCGTTTTCCGGTGCGACGATACCGTAACCGACGAATACGAGTTCGCTGTTTTCCAGCGCTGAAGAGTCGGTCTGGCGCTGGGTAAACGCCACCATGTCGTCGAGCGGCTGCAGTTTCTTGTCGAAGTTGTCGCCCTTGATCTCCAACGGGGTGGATTCGATTTGCATTTCCACGACAGGTACCTGCTGGAACCAGCTCGGCTTGCCGTCGGCATCGACGGTACCCGGTTCCAGGCCCACGGCCTTGAATTGATCGGCCAGGTAGTTGACGGTCAGCTCTTCACCTTTGCTGGCGGGCGCGCGGCCTTCGAACTTGTCGGAAGCCAGCACTTCGATGTGCTTGTGCAGATCTGCGGCCATGGCTTCGACCTGCGCCTGCTCCGCTTCACTGAGCTGAGGCTTTGCGGCGGCATCCGGACTCGGTGCCTGTTGCTCGCTCTGTGCAGAACTGGTGTCCGCGGTCTGTTGCTCCGGGGCGGAGGTGTCTTTGCCGCAGGCGGTCAGGGCGCCGCCAATCGCGACGGCCAGTCCCAGGCGGCGCCAGAGGGTAGGAATTCGCATAGATTTTTCCTGTGAGTCTTATTCTGAACGAAATAAGGTAACAAAAAGCGCGCCGAGAACCGAGATATTCTGTGCTGAATATCCGGCCTTGCGCAGGAAATTAATTTTGGCGGGGCGCACAGAAGCCGCCCTCGGGCGACTCCTGCGGCAGATAGGCTTACAGGATTTTCAGTGTCTCGCGAATCGGGAACAGGATATCCCGAGCCAGCTGCTGGCAGCGCGCCGGGGACCAGCCCTCGATCGGATCCGGCAGCATGTCGTTGTCCTTGAACGGCATCTCCAGTGTCAGCGCCAGGGTGCGGAACTGGTGGCCGCACCAATTGGTGCCGACGGTCATATTGGCCTCGCCGGGCTTATCCAGGTCATAGCCGCGCTCGGTCTGGAAGTCCGGGCTGATGGCTTCGAAGGCGCGCTTGAAGGTGTCTTCGAGCTTGGCGTGGCGCTCGTCATAACCGGGAATCCCTTCACAGGCGGCGACAAAGTTGTAGGGCAGGGCCTCGTCACCGTGGATGTCGAGAAAGATATCACCGCCCAACTCCAGCATTTTTTCCCGCACCAGATAGACCTCCGGGCTGCGTTCCATGCTCGGGTTCAGCCATTCGCGGTTCAGGTTGGCGCCGGCGGCGTTGGTGCGCAGGTGGCCACGCACGCTGCCATCCGGATTCATGTTCGGCACTATGTAGAAGACGGTGTCGGCCAGCAGGCTCTGCGCCGCGGGGTTGGCATCGTCCAGCAGCGTTTCCAGAAAACCCTCGACAAACCATTCCGCCATGGTTTCCCCCGGGTGCTGACGCGCAATCATCCACACCTTGTGTTTTGCGGCTTCGGCATCGCCCACGGTCAGCATTGTCATGTCGCGACCGTCCAGCGTCTTGCCGAGCGATTGCAGTTGCACGCGGTCGTTACCCTGGGCCCAGGCCAGCAGGTCCAGATGGCGATCCCAGGAGAAGGGGGCAAAGTAGGCGAGATAAATGCTGGGCTGGTCCAGTTCCACGGTGAAGTCGAGCGTCTTGCCATCGTAGTCGGCGCCGATGCGGAACCAGTTCTGGCGGTCGTAAGAGGCGCAGACGCGATAGTTCTCCCAGCCTTCCGGGTAGGCTGCCTTGCCGGCGTTCACGATACGCATCGGGTAGCTTTCACCCACTTCGCCCTCCAAGCGGAAGTGGAACCACTGGTAAAAGTCGGAGTTATTGTCCTGGCGGATCGCCAGTTCCACCGGGCTGCTGTCGGCGTTGATTATTTCGATATTGCCGCTGTCAAAAGCGCTGGTGATATACATGCAAAGGCTCCAGTCAGTTTGTCGCGCGCAGGATACAGGGGACAGAAAGATTTTGCAGTCTAGTCGGAGATTGCTGGCGCGACTTTTGTGGCTGGAGGCTTTTATTAGAGCCTGTTAACAGTAATAAAAAAGCACGGTACCGTTTCCGATACCGTGCTTTTGCCGTTCCTTGGCGGCACCTGTTGCGACTACTGCTCCCTGGAATTTCCGGTGTCGGACCTCTGGCGACTGCTCACTGCCCGGTCTGATCACAAGTGCATCATCCACACTGTCAGAAATTGCGTACTTCTCCCTTACAACCCGCAACCGGTGCTGATCAAAGTTTAGGCACTCGCGTGGCAGTCATGTTGGTATTGCGCGTAGATTGGCGTGCTATTGGTCAACTTTTGATCGATTTGCTCAGTCCAGGTTCAGACTTGGGTCTTTCCAGAACTTGGTCCCCTTGAGGGTTGCCTGCAGGGCGATGCCGCTCTCGGTCAGTTGGTAAACCCGCATCCCATCGGCGACAACCTCACCGCCGATAGCTGCGCCCTTGTCCTGCGCCTTGACCGCGGCGTCTGCATGGCCGCCGAACGACCAGCCGTGGTCGACAAAACGCTGCATCACTTCCGGTGAATCGAACAGGAAGAGGGCGCGGAAATCTTTAACCCCGAATCCCAGGCCCACACCCAGCTCGCCCATCTTCATATAGGTGCGCTCGCGGGAGCGGTTGTTGACCGCGACGCCATAACCCGTGGAGGCGCTGGCGAGCAGCAGGTTGACGTTGACGTTACTGAATACGGCGTAGCCGGGAGCCTTGGCCAGGTCATTGCGCAGGTCTGGTTTCAGCTGATACAGCTGGCTGAGCACCTGACGCTCTGTCTGGTCGATGTGCTGACGCTGGTCGTGGCGGGTTTGGCCGGGTGCGGCACAGCCAGCGGTGATAAGTGCTGAAAGCAGCAAGCTGCAGATGATGGGTAGGCGTAGGGCGGTGCGCAGCATGGAGATTCCCCCGTCGAAAATGGCAGTGATGTCATCATCCATTAAATCAGAGGGGGCGCGGTGACTCGAGCAGTCGTTGCCGACTTTGCGACCTGTACCACAGTGGTGGCATGGGGCGCGGCTTCCAGTGTGGGTGTGGATTGGGTAAGCTAGGCGGCCTTGTGGTGGGGGTGCCCCATAGATTCAAGCCTTATAAAAGAGACAAGTCATGAAAAAAAGCGTTAAACGCGGTGTCGCCGCCAGCTGCCTGCTGGTAATGATGATGAACCTGACCGCTTGCGGCTATTTCCTCTACCCGGAACGCAAGGGCCAGGCCGGCGGCCGGGTTGACCCGGTAGTTGTCATCCTCGATGGCGCGGCATTGTTGTTCGGTATTCTGCCGGGCGTGGTAGCCTTTGCGGTAGATTTCACCACCGGCACCATCTACCTGCCGGCGGGCGGCTCCTCTGCAATCGACCGCCACGTGAGCAGCGTGGACACTGACGAGGCGAAGAAGGTGATTGACCAGCAGGGCCAGGAATGGCTGCAGATGCCGATCGACAGCGTTGCGGGCGAAGGCGACGATCTGCAGCAGCTGGGTGCGGCCCTGTCTAACATTACTGAGCGTCAGGTAGCAGTGCAGGACATTGTCTGGCTGGAAGACCTGGCCGCTCTGCGCGCCGCGACAGCCGAGCGCACTGCTGCTCGCTAAGACTCAGCAGTATTCGGTCTGGAAGCCGCGGGTGCGGCTTCCGGGCTCGATAACCAAGCCCTCCCGTTTGTCCTTGCGCCCCTCATCCGCGCCGGGTGATCACGCCGGCTGTTTGCGATAGGCCTTGGGAGAAATCCCGGTCCAGCGCCTGAACGCCTTGCCGAACGCGCTCTCGTCGCAGTAGCCGAGCGCCGCCGCTATCTCCGCGTTATTCCTGTCGTCCTGAAGCAGCCACTGGCGCGCGTAATGACTGCGCACCTCGTCCTGAATGGCACGAAAACTCGCGTTCTCCTCCTGCAGTTTGCGCCCCAAATGGCGCGGGCTGATACACAGCTGGCTGGCTACCTGCTCGCGGGTTAACTGCGGTTCCTGCTGTAACAGGTGGCTCACCTGTAGTTGCAGGCTCTTGTTGGTCAGTGCGCGCAGCAGGGCATCAGCCTCCGGCTTAAGCCGGGCCATCACCTGCTGGTCGGCCGCCACCAGGGGAATCTCCAGATCCTGGGAGCGGAAACGGATAGCGGATACCGGCGCATTGAACTGCACCGGGGTCTGCAGCAGCTGTTGATACTGCTGTTGCAGGGCCAGTGACGGCGCCGGGTAGGCCAGCTGGACGCTCTGGGCGCGGAACGGGTATCCGGTCATGCTGCGAGTCTGCGCGAGACAGGCGGACAGCACCGTCTCCACGCGTAGCTGAGCGCAGCGCAGATAGTTGGGCTGGTAACAGAGGTCGGCGTGGTGGGCGCCGCGGCGCAATTCAAACTGGCCGCCTTCGCCCACCAATGGATGGTAGATCAGCAGCTGCTCTATCGCCGCGCCCAGGGTTTTCTGGGTCATCAGCAGGTAGCCGACCAGGCCCATCTGGCTGCTGTGCATGGCGCGGCCGAGTTTTACGCCCAGCAGCGGGTCCGGATAGGCATCGGCCAGTGCCAGCCACAGCTGCTCCTGTACGCCCATCGGCACCCGTTGGTTTTCGTCTATCCCGGACAGGATGCTCCTGGCATTTTCTGGGATTGGCAGTTCGAGGCTGTTCAAGGCTGCCGTAATTGCTCGTGTATAGCTGAGGGTGACGCTTCTACAATCCGCCGGTTTCACTACTGCTGTCCGAAATTAACCACTGATTGCCCGATTATGACGATCTGCCCGTACCTTGTCACGGTATATTGCCGTCAACGCAACGAGTTTTGGCGAGCAAGCCAGCGGGAGAATAACAATGAAACCCTATGCGGTGATCGGCGCTGGGCCCATGGGCCTCTGCACAGTACGCAACCTGGTCAAGTACGGCATACCCTGTGTCGGCTTCGAGATACACAGCGATGTGGGAGGTCTCTGGGATATCGACAGCCCCACCAGCACCATGTATGAAACGGCCCACCTGATTTCGTCGAAGAAAATGACCGAATTCGCCGAGTTCCCGATGGATGAGGGCGTGGCCCAGTTCCCGCACCACAGCGAGCTGCGCGAGTATTTCCGTGCTTACGCACGCGAGTTCGGCCTGTACGAGCGTTACGAATTCAATACCGAGGTGGTGCATTGTGAGCGCGACGGCGACGACTGGCGCATTACCACCCGTTGCAATGGTGACGAGCAGACCCGCACCTTCGGCGGACTGCTGATCGCCAACGGCACCTTGCATCACCCGAACCTGCCGCAATTGCCGGGGGAGTTCGCCGGCGAAATCATGCATTCCTGTGACTACCGCGATCCGGCCATCTTCGAAGGCAAGCGGGTGCTGCTGGTGGGTTGCGGTAACAGCGGTGCGGACATCGCCGTGGATGCCGTGCACCGGGCGAAGAGCGTGGATATCAGCCTGCGCCGCGGCTACTACTTTCTGCCCAAGTTTATCGGCGGCAAGCCCACCGATGCGGTGGGCGGTAAGGTCAAATTGCCGCGTTTTATCCAGCAGCGTATCAGTGCCGCCCTGAGCCGCTTTATGCTCGGCCGCCCGAGCCAGTATGGTCTGCCGGAGCCGGACTACAAGATGTTCGAGTCCCACCCGGTGATCAATTCGCTGATCCTGCACCATATCGGTCACGGCGATATTCAGCCGCAGGGCGACATAGCGGCCATCGACGGCAGCACCGTGACCTTCAAGGATGGCCGCAGCGGCGATTACGACATGATCCTGCTTGCGACCGGCTACAAGCTGCACTATCCGTTTATCGATTCCGCGGAGTTGAACTGGAGTGGTTACGCGCCGCGCCTGTATCTCAATGTCTTCCACCCGGATTCTGACAACCTGTTCCTGATGGGAATGGTGGAGGCTGCGGGCCTCGGCTGGGAGGGACGCAACGAGCAGGCTGAGCTGGTGGCCCTGTATATCCGCCAGCTGGCGTCCGGTGCCGACTCCGCGCAGCGTTTCAAGGCCACCAAGCATGAGCGCGCGTCCCAGCGCGCCGATGGCGGCATGAAATATCTCGAGCTGGAGCGGATGGCCTACTACGTGCACAAGGACACCTACCTGAAGGCACTGCGCAGTCACGCCGCAGACTTGCGGAGAGATCTGGCGTCGCGGGATACTGCTCAATTAATCAGCAGCGCGGGAGCGGCCTAGTGGATAACACCCTGTCAGTGTCTGAGACGGTGGCGAGCAATTTCCAGATGTCGCCGACTGCGCTGCTGGCATTGAATGCGGTGCTGGCATTCATGATGTTCGGTGTCTCCCTGGGGCTGCGCCCGGCAGACTTTGCCGCAGTGCTGCGTCGGCCGCTGGCGCCGGCCACCGGCCTGATGGCCCAGTTTCTGTTGCTGCCGGCACTCACCTGTCTGGTGACATGGTGGCTCGCCATCGAGCCGGGACTGGCTCTGGGGATGATCCTCGTATCCTGTTGTCCTGGCGGTACCTTCTCCAACGTGATGACCTGGATCGGCCGCGGCAGTGTGGCCACTTCGGTCAGTATGACCGCAGTGTCCAGCCTCGCCGCAGTGGTGATGACGCCACTCAACTTTGCGCTCTACGGCGGGCTGAATCCCCACACGCGGCAGATGCTGCAGGACATAGCCCTGCCGGCGGACAACATGATCCTGCTGGTGGTGCTGGTGTTGGCGCTGCCGATGCTCGCCGGCATGACAGTCGGCGGTCGCTTTCCGCAGTTCGCCGAGCGCAGTGAGCGCTACTTCCGCAGCGCCTCGCTGCTGGTTTTCCTGCTGTTTGTGGTGGTCTCTTTCTCCAAGCATTGGCAAACGGCGGTGCAGATCGCCGGTTCCGTACTGCTACTGGTGGTCGCGCACAATGCACTGGCGTTTCTGATTGGCAACATCAGCGGCCGCCTGATGGGGCTGCCGCTCGCGGACCGCCGTGCGGTGACCATGGAAGTCGGAATTCAAAATTCCGGCTTGGCGCTGGCGATTCTCTTTACCTTTTACCCGTCGGCCGGCGAAATGTTGGTAGTGGCCGGTTTCTGGGGCGTCTGGCACCTGGTGTCCGGCCTGAGCCTGGCGGGTATCTGGAACTTCCACAATCGAAAATGGGGGCTGCGGCGCGAGCTGCAACAGAGCCCGCAAGCGTGAACAAACAAAGATAAGAATTATGACTGAACAACGGGTTTTGATTACCGGTGCCGCCGGCTACGTCGGGCATCAGCTGGGTGAGCTGCTGGCGAGGGAAATGTCTGTGGTGGGGGTGGATATCCGCTCGCGCCCGGCGACCTTCCCGATCTTTACGCTCGACATCTGCGATCCCGCTCTGGGCGAACTGCTGCGCGCCGAGTCCATCACGCACGTGGTGCATCTCGCGTCGGTGATGGCCGCCGGTCGCGATCGTGAGGCGGAGTACCGCATCGATGTCGAGGGCACCGAAAATGTGTTGAAGGCCTGCATCTATGCCGGCGTAAAACATATTACCGTGACCAGCAGCGGTGCCGCCTACGGTTACTACCCCGACAACCCGAAGTGGCTGGAGGAGCACCACCGGCTGCGCGGCAACCCGGAATTCGGTTATTCCGACAACAAGCGCCTGGTCGAGGAAATGCTGGCCGCTTACCGGGAAAAATATCCGCGCCTGCAGCAGCTGGTGTTCCGCCCCTGCTCAATTGTCGGCTCGACCACCAACAACAAGATCGGCGAGCTCTTTTCCGGCCGCGCGATCCTGGATCCCGGCGGCCACAACTCGCCGTTTGTGTTTATCTGGGATCAGGATGTGATCCGCGCGATCCAGTACGGCGTGCAGCGCAGCGCCAGCGGCATTTACAACCTCGCCGGCGACGGCGCCCTGACGCCGCAAGAGATCGCACTGCTGCTGGGCAAGCCGCTGCGCAAGCCGCCGGTATGGCTGGTTAAATTGCTGCTCGGTGTCGGTTACTTCCTGCACCTGACGGACAAGCAGCCGGAGCAGGTGATGTTTCTGCAGTACCGCCCGGTGCTGCTGAACCGCCGTCTGAAAGAAGAGCTGGGGTTTGTGCCGGAAAAAACCTCGGCGGAAGCCTTTGCCTATTTTGCCCGTGAAGCGCTTGGTATCGAACCAGTTGCAGAGGCTGTCGAGGGAATGGCATGAGGCTTCAGCACGATCAGAAAAAAGTTTTCGTCGTCACCGGTGCCGCCGGTGGTTTGGGCTGGGCGATTGTCGAGGCGCTGGCCGCCCGCTTTGGGGCCCGTTTTGCGCTGGTAGATATCAGCGGGCAGGCACTGACCGAACGCGCGCAGCAACTGCGTGAGCGCGGCATTGACGCCGAGAGTTTTGTCGCCGATCTGTCCAGCGAGCAGGCGGTTGCCGAGCTTGCGGCACAGTTGCGCGGGCGCTATCCGCGAGTGGATCTGCTGGTGAACAACGCCGGTATCACGCACCGCAGCCTCTCGACCCAGACCAGCAATGCGGTGATCCGCCGGGTAATGGCGGTGGATTACCACGCGCCGGTCGAGCTGGCCCAAGCGCTGTTGGCGGAACTGCGCGCGGCCTCGGGCTGCGTGATCAATATCAGCTCCATGGCCGGCTGGATGCCGGTATTGGGCCGCGCCGGATACTGTGCGGCGAAGAGCGCACTGCACCAGTATTTCGAAACCTTCCGCGAGGAGGTGCGTGACGATGGCGTGCGTGTATTGATGGTCTATCCAAGTTTTGTCGCCACCAATATTGAGCAAAATGCGCTGTCCGGCGATGGCGGTCGTGCCAGGCACAAGCAGAGCACGATCGGTCAGGTGCGCACTGCCGACTGGATGGCGGACAGGATTGTGACCGCGCTCGAAGAAGGTCGAGAGCGTCTGTTTCCGCGCGACAAGACCCTGCTCGGCGCTTACCTGTACAAATTCTTTCCGCGCCTGTTTATGAAACAGATGGTGAGGAATTTCCGCGTCGAGCTGGAGGTGGCTCGCGGGGCAGGGGGCTGACGGAAACAAAAAGCCCTCCGGGGGGCCGGAGGGTGGCAAAGTGACAGGCCGCGCAGGCTCAGAGCGCAGTAGGCTTGGGCTCAGAGTGCCGCGCTGGCGTCGGGGTTGAGACTGGAATAGTGGCGATACTGCTCTTCGATGTGCCAGGTCAGGTAGGCTGGCTGCGGTTCGGCGCCGCCATTGGCCTCGAAGCGCGTGCCCTGCACCCGGTCGCCGACCACGGCCTCGATGGTGTAGCTACCCGCTGGCACGTCGAGTAAAAATACCGGGCCGTCGCTGATGGTGTTCAGCACCAGGTTACCGCGGGAGTCCCTTACCTTGATCTGGCCGCCACCGAGCAGGTGGCCTGACTCCGTGCTCAGCACCACCTTGAGATCGAAACCCGGTGCGACTTCCTCCAGTGCACGGCGCTCGTCGATGCCAACGCCGCCGGATACAAAGCGCAGGTCGCCGTTGTACTGGATTTCCGGCACCGACAGCGCCACGGCGGGTGCAGACAACAGGCAGAATAACAAGGAAATGGCTCGGCATATTTCCATGGTTACCTCCAGAATTCTCCTCTATCGCTCGTTTTTTGCTTCGGTTGGGATGGTGCCTCAAGCGACCCGGCGGATATCGATCACCTTGCCGCGGGATTTTGGCAGCGCCTTGCGCGGCAGGGTGATGGTCAGCACACCGTTGCTGAACTGGGCATCGATGTTGTCGCAATCGGTATCCTCCGGCAGCGACAAGACCCGCTGGAAGGCGCCGTAGCGTCGCTCGATGCGATAAAATTCCGCCTCCCGGCTTTCCGCTTGCAGCTTTTTTTCGCCGCGAATGGTGAGAGTGTTGTCCACCAGTTCCAGGTGAATATTCTCTTCGTCGACCCCGGGTGCCTCGACAGTGATGCTGTAGGCATCGGCAGTCGTCGCGATATCCACATTCGGTCTCAGCAGCATGCCCCGGCCGGCCAGTGTCGATGGCGTGTCGGGGTTGGGCGGGTTGTGCCGGCCGAAACTATCCAGCAGACGATCGAACAGCCGCTCCACTTCCTCGTGCAGCTGCGCCATAGGTGCCTGATACCCCGGTTCCGTGCGGTTTATCGGCAGGTTACCGCTATGCGTACTTTCCTCATCCTTGAACCAGTTCCAGGGGGCAATCTTCTTGATGTCCATAATGACCTCCGATAATGGTTTCAGTGGCTGACGTGCGAGTGTGAAAAGAACCTGAACTACAGCGATTTTTTACCAGCTCAGCCGGTATTTGCTCGCGCCTCTGACTCCAGAGCCTTGGCTTCCCGGTTTTCATTGCCGGCGACGCTGTTGATGGGGATCCGGCGCGGCCGGTCCTCCTCGGGGACTTCGCGCGTCAGGTGGATGCGAAGCAGGCCGTCGCGGATATTGGCTCCGGTTACCTGCATGTGTTCCGCGAGGCGGAAGCTGCGTTCGAAAGTTTGCGCGGCAATGCCACGGTGCAGATATTCCACGCCGTCCCGAGCCTTGTCCTCGAGCCGCCCGTGGATGGTGAGCTGATCGTTCTGCAACTCGATAGAGAGGTTTTCCCGCTGAAAGCCGGCCACGGCCATAGTGATGAGGTAGTCGTCCTCGCCGTGCTTTTCGATATCGTAACGGGGGTAGCTGTGCGCGCTTTCGTCGCTGCCGAGTGCCGATTCAAACAGTTCGTTGAAGCGGTCGAAGCCGACAGAGTTACGCAACAATGGTGTAAGGGAGCGTGCGTTCACAATTGCCTCCTTCCTCAACAAGCAAGGTCACAACGATGAATGAACACTTGTGGTGCTGAACACCAGCGCATTTCTGTGAGCGCCCATTTGGGCCGCTCACGATATCTGATATGGGAAATGCAGGATAAATTTCAAGGGGCGAAAGTTGACAAACTCGTCGCAATCCGCGCCATCGATTGCCCAGTGCCGCCAGGGGGCAATCAATGGCGCGCGGTGATCAACCGGGTGTGTGTTCGAGCACCATCGGTATCACGCTGGCCGCCAGCAATAAGCCCATGGTGATATTGAACCGGCGCAGGTGCGTGGGTTCGGTCAGTATCCGTTTCAGCCCGACGCCGAACAGCAGCCAGATGATGATGCAGGGGCCGCCGATGGCGATAAAGGTCAGCGCGATGCGTGCGGTGTCGATCCACATTTCGCCGCTGGGGCTGGTAAACGCAGCCAGCGCGCCCACTGCCATAATCCACCCCTTGGGATTCACCCACTGGAAGGCCACGGCCTGCAAAAAAGTGAAGGGCTTGTTGTGACGGGTATTGCCGACTTCCCGGGTGCCGGCAATAACCCAGGCGAGATACAGCAGATAGGCGATCCCGACCCAGCGAATGATTTCATGCAGTAGCGGAAACTGGCTGAACAGGGTTCCCAGGCCCAGCCCAATAGCGATGATCATGGCCGGAAAACCGAGGCAGATACCCAGCAG
The DNA here is from genome assembly GCF_900107725.1 of Microbulbifer marinus. Taxonomy (GTDB): domain Bacteria; phylum Pseudomonadota; class Gammaproteobacteria; order Pseudomonadales; family Cellvibrionaceae; genus Microbulbifer; species Microbulbifer marinus. The sequence continues at coordinate 155,954 of NZ_FNQO01000001.1, forward strand.
GTGGGGGATAGAGCGGTTTACGCCGTAGTTCAGTCCGGATGACATTATCATCAGGTTGTTCGGTCCAGGAGTAATACTGGTAGCGAAAGTGAATAACACGATCGGGAGTAGGGTTTCTAACACTGCTGCCTCGGGGCTGGGTAACGCGACCGTGCTAAGATGCGGGCAAAATCGGGGAAGCACAAGTGCAATTGATCGATAGCCACTGCCATTTCGATTTCGACGCTTTCGAGCCGGACCGCATGCGCGTCTGGCGGCAGTGTCGCGAGGTCGGCGTGGAGCAGGTGATTATTCCCGGTGTGACCGTGGCCCAGTGGGCCACCCTGGCGCAGCTGGTTGAAAAAGAGCCGCGCTGGTATGCGGCAGCAGGCGTGCATCCCTGGTGGGTCGGCGAGCTGGATACGCCTCCGGCAACGCTGCGGCAGCTGCTGGGCGAGCACCTGGATCGCCACCCGTGTGTGGCGGTTGGGGAGTGCGGATTGGACGCCGCGGTTGCCACGCCGCTGGAGGAACAGGTCGCGGCTCTGCGACCGCAGCTGGAAGTCGCGTGTGAGCTGAATTTGCCGCTGATTCTGCACGTGCATAAAGCCCACAATGAAATGCTGCGCCTGCTGAAAGAATTTTCTCCGCCGCGCGGCGGCGTGATACATGCATTTAGCGGCAGCGAACAGATGGCACGGGATTACTGGTCGCTGGGCTTTTATCTCGGCATCGGCGGCACCATTACCTACGAGCGCGCGGCCAAGACCCGCCGCGCCGCAGCCGCACTGCCGTTGGAGTCGCTGCTGCTGGAATCGGATGCTCCGGATATGCCGCTGTGCGGTCGCCAGGGGCAGCGCAACAGCCCGGCCAATCTGCCGCTGATCGCAGCAGAGCTGGCAAAATTGCGCGGCGTGTCCGTCGAAGAAGTTGCTGCGCAGACCTGTCACAACACCCGGATTTTATTTTCTTTATGAGTTTCTCCGCCGAAGCGTTCAAGCGGCAGTTCCCACTGTTTGCCCAGCCCGAAAACCAACAGCTGGTCTATCTCGATAATGCGGCAACGACGCAGAAGCCGCAGGCGGTGATCGACGCGATCTGCGGTTTCTATCTGCACAGTAATGCCAACACACACAGATCCAGCCACCGCCTCGCGCGCCTCGCCACCGACATGGTCGAGCGGGTACGCGGGCAGGCCGCCGGCTTCCTGAATGCCACCAGTGCGCGGGAGATCGTCTTCTGTCGCGGTGCCACCGAAGCGCTCAACCTGCTGGCGAACAGCCTGTGCAGCGAACTGCAGGCCGGCGATGAAATTGTCATCTCCACCGCAGAACACCACGCCAATATCGTGCCCTGGCAGATGATGGCACAGCGTTTTCAACTGACGCTGCGCTACGTGCCGCACACGGCCGGCATTCCGCAGTTTGACCGCCTCAGCGAGGTGCTGACGGCGCGCACGCGGATTGTTTCACTGACCGGGGGCTCCAACGCCCTCGGGTTGCGCCCCGATCTGCAAGGTATCGCGCGGCAATTGCGCGGGCGGCAGCTGCACTGGATCGTCGATGGCGCCCAGCTGGCGGCGCACGAGAGGGTTGACGTACAGCAGCTAGGTTGCGATTTCCTGGTCTGCTCCGCGCACAAGTTCTACGGGCCCAGCGGCATCGGGCTCCTGTATGGGCGCGAGCAGCTATTGGAAGCAATGCCGCCCTGGCAGGGCGGCGGCGAGATGATTGCCGAGGTGGACCTGTACACCAGTCACTACGCCGGCTTGCCACACAAGTTCGAAGCGGGCACCTCGTCACTGGCGGCAATTGCCGGCCTCGGTGCTGCGCTGGAGTTTCTTGGCACCCAGGACCGCGAGGCCATGGCCGCCCACGAACAGCAGCTGATGGCGTGGCTGCACGAAGAGCTGGCGGAAATACCGGGAATACGCCTCCTCAGCCAGCCGCAGCACAATCTGGGTATCGTCGCTTTCGCGCCGGTGAACGGCAGTGCGGCGGATCTGATGCATTGGCTGGACGGGCGCGATATCGCGGTGCGGGTCGGCCACCACTGTGCACAGCCGCTGATCCGCGCCGCCGGCGAAACCGCGACCGTGCGCGCATCCATTGCCGCCTACACTACCCGCAACGACGTGGAAGCATTTGTACAGGCGCTGCGGGAGTACCTGGCATTGGCGGAAACTCCGGACTCGGAGGCGCCACAGCGGGGTGTCGAGTGGAGCCTGGACGATCTGTCGGCGCTGCAGGTGGAACGGCTCGCGTCCCAGCGCAACTGGCAGGATCGCTACCGCGAACTGATGCGCTGGAGCAAAGCGATCGGCGCAAAGCCGGAAATCCGCCGCCCGGAAAACCTGGTGCGCGGCTGCGAGTCGGATGCCTGGCTGGCTCATGTGGAGGGGGGCGGTCGCCATTATTTTGCCCTCGACAGTGACAGTCGCGTGGTCAAAGGGCTTGGGGCCCTGTTGCTATCGCAGATCGACGGGCGTACGGCAGAGGAGATACGCGCGCTGGACCTGCCGCTGTTGTTTGCCGATCTGGGGCTGGAGCAACATCTCAGCCAGTCCCGCAGCAATGGGTTCTACGCGCTGCTGCGGCAGGCGCTCGCTTTCGTCGGCTAGCGGCTGGCCGCGCTTCAGCGCTTGCGTTGCAGCAGCCGTTCTATACCGCGGGATGCGGCAACAAATCCGAATGTGCCGGTGACCATGGTGGCGGCACCGAAGCCGCCGCTGCAATCGAGCTTCACGCCGTCCTGCATCGCAGTTTTCTGTTGGCACACCTGGCCATCCGGCTGCGGATAGACCATTGGCTCGGTGGAGTAAATGGCATCCACTCCGAACTGGCGTTTGCGCGATTTCTGGAAATTGTGAAAGCGATACAGGTGGCTGCGCACCTTGGCGAGCATCGGGTCGTTGATGGTGCGGCCGAGATCGGCGCAGCCGATCAGCCGCGGATCTCGCTTGCCGCCGGCAGAGCCAACGGTGATCAGGCGCAGCTTGCGCGCCTTGCAGTAGGCAATCAGCGCAGCCTTGACCCGTGCCGCGTCGATGGCGTCGATGACAATATCGATTGGCCGCGTGTCCGGATCGAGCAACTCGCCAAGGTTGTCCGTGGCGATAAAATCCTCTTCGGTATGCACCGAGATTTCCGGGTTGATCTGTCGCAGACGTTCCGCCATCACATCGACTTTGATCTGTCCGATGGTGTCGGCCAGTGCGTGACTCTGGCGGTTGGTGTTGGTAATACAGACATCGTCCAGGTCGATCAGGGTAATCGCGCCGACCCCGCTTCTGGCCAGCGCCTCCGCGGTCCAGCTGCCCACGCCGCCGATGCCGATTACCACGAAGTGCGCCTCGTGCAGGCGTTTCAAGGCGTCGTCACCATAGAGGCGGCCAATGCCACCAAAGCGTTGCCGGTATTGCTCAGACAGGCTCATCGGTATTTTCTTCCGGTACTTCTTCCAAAAATCGGTGTCTTTCCGCTGCGTTCGGCAGCAGGCATTGATCTCGGCGGCCGAACAGTCGGTAGCGATTGCGCGCTATGACGTCGTAAGCGAAATCCCGCAGAGGGCGCGGTATGTAGCGCAGCACGGCCAGATGGCGCGCGGGGCCCGACAGCCGCGCAGTGATGCGCAGCGCCGCGTCGCTCTTGTGGAAATCGCGATAGCTGCCGTTGCCCCGCTCCAGCAAAATCACCGTTTCATAGGTGTCGAGGGGCAGTCCCAGATCGCCCAATAGCTTCTGGCCGGCGGGGGATTGTACACGGCAGAAGGTGAATCGGCGCAGGCTATCCCGCTTGAGTACAAAGCGGGTCCAGCCATTGCACAGGTTGCACAGGCTGTCGAAGAGGATGATGTGGTCCGGCGGTGGTAGTGACATCTCGGCTTGAACCGGTGGCAGCGGGCCGGGAAATGGTAGTCGGGGGCGGGAAGGTCGGCAAAGGCTGGGGCGGCAGCCGGACTGGCTGCCGCCCCGCGGCGGATTAATGCACGTGGCCGTGATCAATCTCTTCCGGAGTGGCTTCGCGCACGGATACCACTTCGATGTCGAAGTGCAGCTCGACGCCTGCCAGCGGGTGGTTGCCGTTGATGGTGACGTTGTCGCCGTCGATATCGATGATCTCCACCTCTATCGGGTGACCCTCGGTGCTCTGGGCGCGGAAGGCCATACCCACTTCCAGCTTGTCGACACCGCCGAAAGCGTCGCGCGGCAGGGTTTGGATCAGTTCCGGGTTCTGCGGACCGTAGGCTTCTTCCGGCGCGATAACCGCGGTGAATTTGTCGCCAGGCGCCTTCTCAAGCATCTCTTTTTCGAGACCGGGGATGATATTGCCCACGCCCTGCAGATACTTGAGTGGCTCGCCGCCGTCGGAGGAATCGATGACTGTACCGTCAGCGTCTTTCAGGGTGTAGTGAATTTCCACTACAGAGTGGTTGGCAATCTTCATGAATACTCTCTGGAAAATGAAGGAAGGTGAGTGAAGTAGCGCTTACCGGATGCGGTAGCAAACAGGAGGTAAAGGCTGCGAGGGGCCCATTGTATTGAGCGGCCCGCCGAGTCGCAACCTGGCGGGGCGCGAAGGGCCGGCAGCGCTCAGCAGGCGATAGAGAGATCCTGCTCGCAGCTGTCGTACAGCTTGCCGGCGGTTTCCGTCAGGTGGCTGCTCAGCTGCGAGGTGAAACCCAGTTCCACCAGGCGTGCCTCGAAGTACTCCAGCAGGGCCTCGAACAGGGTGGGATTGAGCCCTTGGGCGAGGAAGCCGGCGCGGCTGGTGCGCACCGATTCGGGCTGCGAGGAGAGGGCGAGGCTGAGGAACTGAGCCTGGCGGCTCTCTTGTTTGCGGTGATCGCTGGTTTCAAATGCGGAAAGGTGGCGACCGATGGTCTGGTAGAACTCGCTGACCGTTCGGTTGACAATTTGAGTGCCACCGACCTGCTCCAACAGGCTGTCCATAACTCTTCCCCCGGCGAGAAGTTAACACTGAAAATAATGTTCCCGCCGAGCCGAAAGATGTTCTGGTTTACAAGGGCTACAGCGTGCCCTGGCTCGATAGCGGTACCTCTAAGTTAGTGCTCGAGCCTAAGGCAAATGTTTAGCGCTGCCAATGCGGGTTGATGAAATTGTCATCTTGTTCGACGGGTTGTCATTAGGTGTCAAATCCGCTTTGGAGCGTTTTGCGGCACAGGTTTTGCGATCCGTGTTGTAGAGCTTGCGGCTGCGCTTTCCCGTCAACCTGTTAGACTCCACGGTCGAACGGATTTCCACTGTTGGCGAGAGATATCGAGGCGAGTTATGGCGAGTATTTTTACCAAGATCATCAACGGCGACCTGCCCGGGCATTTTCTCTGGCGCGATGACCGAGCCGTAGCGATCATGACCATTGCCCCCATCAAGCCGGGACACTGCCTGGTCATTCCGGTGGAGGAGGTGGACCACTGGGACGATGTTCCGCCGGATCTGGCGGCCCACCTGATGCATGTCGCCCAGAAAGTTGCGAAGGGACTTAAGGCGGTTTATTCGCCGAAGCGGGTGGGGGTGATGGTTGCCGGGCTGGAAGTGCCGCACACCCATTTGCACCTGATTCCCGTGGATGCGCTGACAGATTTGGACTTCTCCCTGCAAAAGTCCGCGGAGGCCGAGGAGCTGGCCGCCGAGGCGAAGAAAATCCGCGCCGCGCTGGCGGATATGGGCTGCTCTGAGGCAGAGTGCGGCTAGCGCCGGGGGGCGACCCGAAACCGGAATCTGGCAGGGCGCGGGCGGGCTCCGCGGTCACGGGAGACCGGGCTGGAAAATTATTTTGCGGCCGGTGCATCCAAATGGCTCGGTCGGTCGGTCTATTAGAGCAGAACGGTAATTCAAGCGAGAGGATACCCATGGCCGTGAAAAATATTATGTTCGCTCCGCTGGCGGCGCTGCTGCTGGTTGTCGCCACCTTCAGCGCGGTGGCTCAGGCGGAGGAGACGACCAGCAGGCAGTTCGACGTATCGGGGTTTACCCGTATCGCGCTGAAGGGAAGTTCCCATGTGCAGGTGATTCAGGGGGAGCGCTTTGAAGTGGTGGCTAGTGGCCCGGCGAAAGCCATGCCGTACGCCAAGGCCGAGGTAAATGGCGACACCCTGGAATTGTCTGTGGAAGAGGACAAGAAACGCTGGTTCGGCATCATTACCGTCAGCTCGGACCTGGAAGTGGAGTACCGGGTGACCATGCCGAAGGTGGAAGCCATCAAGGTAACCGGCTCAGGCGAGGCAATGGCCGACACCCTCGAGAGCGAAAGCCTGGAGCTGCGGGTGACCGGGTCCGGTACCATTCGCGTCGACAAGGTGGCTGCAGAATCACTGGTGACCACTGTGACCGGTTCCGGCGACCTGATGGTGGGTACGGCGCTCGCAGTGAAGGGACAGGCATCGATTACCGGTTCCGGCGACCTGCGTCTGGACAACTTTGCCGGTGAGAGCCTCGGCGCGGATATCAAGGGCTCTGGCGATATGGTCATCGGCGGTCGCGTGGCGGAGCTCAGTATCAATGTGATGGGATCCGGTGACTTCGTTGGTCGCAGCCTGCGGGCAGACAGCGCCAGCGGCTCGGTGATGGGATCCGGCGATATCGTGATTCGTCGCCCCGCCCGGGACTCCTTCTCGGTCATGGGCTCCGGAGATATCGCCCTGGTGGACTGAGATCACTGAAACTCCTCACACAGAGCGCGCCGACCGAGAGGTCGGCGCGCTTTTTTGTATTCGGCTCACGGCAGGCGAGCTGTTATCCTTGCTCCAGAAACTACCCCTCACATGGAATCGCAGATGAGTGATAGCGGGCGCGTCAGGGACAAGCTGCGAAAGTGGCGTCGCGAAGCGCGGGACAAATCACACTGGGCTGCCGAGCGGTTGCTCGATCGCCGGGTCTGTGTCGGCATCACTGGCCTCAGTGGCGCGGGCAAGTCGACTCTGTTGACCAGCCTCATATATCAGCTCAGCCACCCGCACAAGGCGCAGCTGCCCGGCTTTGCCCCGGCACTGAATGGCGATCTGCTGGGCGCCGAGCTAAAGCCGGCACTGGATTCCGGACTGCCGCCATTCGATTATCAGCACTGCCTCGACGCCCTGATGTCCCAGCCGCCACGGTGGCCGGAGAGTACCCGCGAGGTGTCGGCAATGGAGCTGCACATCCATCTGCGCCGGCGCCGACGGCTGACCGGACCGCAGACCAAAACCCTCATTCTGGAGCTGCGCGACTACCCCGGCGAATGGCTGATGGACCTGCCGCTGCTGCAAATGGATTACCGCGACTGGTGCCGCCAACAGGCCCATATCATCGGCGCCGACGCACGTGCCGGCCTGGCGCCGCAGCTGATGTCGCAGCTTGCGGCCCTGGAACCCCAGGCCAGCGCCGAATCCGCCCTTCTCGATCGGCTCTGGCGCGAGTACCGCCAGTTTCTGCTCGACTGCCGCGAACAGCGCAAATTGAGTTATCTGCAGCCTGGCCGCGCGCTGCTGGACGACGAGAATTACGGTCTGCTGCCGATGCTGGATCTGCGCGGCTATTCGGACGAGCAGCTGGCGGGCATGCCAGAGCAGAGCAATTACCAGCATCTGGCGCGGCGCTACCGCGAATACGTACGCGAGCAGGTGACCCCCTTTGTCGAGAGTCATTTCCGTCACCTTGATCGGCAGCTGGTGCTGGTGGACATGATCGGCACACTGTTTGCCGGGGAGCAGGCCCTGGACGACATGCGACTGGCTTTCGGACACATCGCCGATACCTTCCGTTACGGGCCGTCGGGAATGCTGCGCAAACTCTGGCGCCCACGGGTAGATCGCCTGCTGTTCACCGCGACCAAGGTGGACCAGGTGCTGGCGGCGGACCACGATGCGCTGCGCCAGCTGCTGGGGCAGCAACTACAGCAGGCCTTCAGCGGCGCGCGCCATCGGGGACTGCCATTGTTTTGCGAAGCGATAGCGGCGGTGCGCTGTTCCAACGAGACCCAGCGCGATGGCCGCCGCATGCTGATGGGGCACGACCTGGACGGGCGCTACCTGGGCTTTGAGAACGCGGAAATCTTTGCTCAGCTGCCACGGGAAGGGGAGGAGTGGCGACACTACGCCGGCGCCGCGCCACCGCAACTGCGCCCGCCGGCCGGCATGGCGGCCGGACAGTGCATTCCGCATATCCGTGTCGATGCGCTGCTCAATCTGTTGCTGGGAGACAAAGTGTGATGAACGGCGAAAGCAAACCCACCAGGCGGCAGACCCGTATCGAACCGCTCGACGAGCCGGAAGCGCAGACTTCACATCGCGATGCCACCCGTGTCGAGGCGCTCAGCGAGGAATCGACGGAACTGCCGCGCTCTATCACTACCGGCGAATCCCTGCCCGACAGGGTCTCTTTCTCGGAACTGCGGTTGCCGCTGTTTCGCCTGCGCCTGTGGAAGCCTGCGCTGCTCGCAGCCCTGGGGCTCGCCGGGGCGGCGGTGGCCTGGGAGTTGCGTCAGCTTTACACCTGGGCTGCGGACAAGCACTGGAGCCTGGGCGTATTGGCCGGAGTAATAATCGTCGCCTTTTGCGCGACGATAGTGAGTGCCGTATGGGAATACTTTCGTGCGGGGCGCCCGCTGCGCGGATTACAGAAAACCCAGGAGCTGGCCCGCGAACTGCGCGACTGCCGCAGCCACGAAGAGGCGCAGCCGTTTCGCAGGCAGCTGCAGGAGCACTTTAACGGCAAGCCGCAGGGCGTGCTGCTCGAGCGGGTGCTTGATGAGGCCCCGGATTATTACGACAGCAGTGAGTTGTTACAGCACCTGGAGGTGTCCTTTCTCGATGCTCTCGATCAGGAGGCAATGCGGCGAATAGTTCGGCACGCCACGACCACCGGCGCGTTGGTCGGGCTGAGTCCTTTCGCGACCATCGATATTCTGGTGGCCTTGCGTCAGTCAATGCGGATGATCGATGACGTGGCGCAGATCTACGGTGTGCGCCCCTCGGTCGTGGTGCGCTGGCGGTTGTTTAAGAAAGTTCTGGCACTGGTCGCCTACAGCGGTGCCAGTGAATACGCGGTGAGTGAATTGTGGCCGGAACTGGTTGGCGACAGTATGCTCAGCACCCTGTCTGCACGCCTGGGACAGGGCATGGGCGCAAGCCTGTTTATGGGGCGCATCGGGCTGGCCTCGATGCAGAGTTGCAGGCCCATCCCCTTCGCCGAGAAACAGCGTCCGCGCCTGGGAGCACTGACGCGGCGAATTGCCAGCAGCCTCAAGGAACGCATGCTGGGCAATAATATGACTGCGGGAATAGACAGCGGTGCGCCGCTTGGCGCGGGTCGGGATGAGGCAGTCAAATCCCGGTCTGGGAGAAAATAACCGTCTCGATGGGATCGAAACGATGATCAGAAAAGCTACAACTGTGGTCGGCGCACTGTTGCTCGGCATGGCTGGGGCCGGCCTGTCTCATGCGGAAGTGGTGACCAAGTCTGCCGGCGAATTTTCCATCAAGCTGGAGCAGGAGCTGGCACAGGACAGCGCTGCTGTTTATCGGGGGCTTGCCAGCTTGCCGGCCTGGTGGAATCCGGTCCACAGCTATTCCGGTTCGGCAGAAAACCTGTCGATGGAATTGCGTGCCGGCGGGTGTTTTTGCGAGCGTTGGGACGAGGCTTCCGTCGAGCACCTGCGGGTTATTTACGTGGTGCCAGGCCGTGAGGTCCGCCTCTCTGGGGGGCTGGGGCCGCTACAGAGCATGCCCGTGAACGGGCTGATGCAGTGGCGAATTGTATCGCTCGGTGAAAAGTCACTGTTGACCTGGGAGTATCGGGTCTGGGGCTCCAATGCTAACAATCTGCATGTGATTGCCGAGCCGGTTAACAGCGTGCTGAAAGAGCAATTTGGCGCGCTGCGGGACTATCTTGAGGGGTGACAGGGGGTTGGAGGGGTGATCGCGGGAAGTAGGCTCTGACAGTGGAGCGAGGCGCCGCCACTGTCAGAGGCGTTCCTGTTATTGGAACTGTTTCTTCATCAGCATGCGTGTGTGATGCTGATCTACCAGCTTGGCAAGGGTGTTGTAGTGTTCCTTGATGAACGGTGCTGGATTGTTATTGCCGGCTTCGTCGGGGTACTCAACGCCTTGGCGTACGAGCTGGAGCTCCTTGGCCAGGGCATCTATAGCCGCAAAAATCGCCTTGGTGTTCTGGTCGCTGTAGAAGATATGGCTGTGCCCGGTGTCCAGGAGGTAATCGTTACACTCGTTCAGCCATGCTGATCGCTGTTCCAGAAAGTGAATGGTATTGCGGATACCGCCCTTGTACTGGGGATTGAAATGTTCATTGACGTACTTGCCCAAGCTGCGCATACCGGAGTCGACAAACTGCTCCACTACGCTTTCGCAATATTTCTCGGTCAAGTACGAAGGATGGGTTTTGGCATTGCTCACGCTACTGGCAAGCAGCAGGCAAATAAGCCACAGAGCTCGCTGTATAGTTGAGGAAAGGGAGTCCATTTTTCTTGCCTATATCTTGTTGTTTTTGCACATGGCAATTTTATTTGCCAAAGGCTTAGCGTTGTTTCGTTGTTTTCTGTAAAACGTTATTTTTTGTGACAACCATCACATGAATATCGAAACTGCAAGTCAGTGTCAACGGATATTAAGTAAAAATTGTCAGCTTTGTACCAATTGCATTTTATAACTTTGTCGCCCTGATAAAATTGGTCGAAAGGTCGACAGTTTGTTGGAATTTTAACAGTCGCCGTTAAGTCGCAATGGCTGTGGTGAGCAATCAACAGGAGTCTGTTTTGGCGGAATACGATTTTGATTTGTTTGTGATCGGTGCCGGTTCTGGTGGTGTCCGCGCGGCACGCATGTCCGCAGCAGCCGGTATGCGCGTCGCGGTGGCGGAAGACCGCTACATGGGGGGTACCTGCGTCAATGTCGGTTGCGTGCCTAAAAAACTGTTTGTCTATGCAAGTGCTTACAGTGAAGCTTTTGAGGATGCGGTCGCCTACGGCTGGCAAAACCAGGGAGCGGAATTCCATTGGAAAACCTTGCGGGAGAATAACGCCAGTGAGATTTCCCGCCTGAATGGAATTTATCGCAATCTGCTCGCCAATGCGGGTGTCACCGTGATCGATGGACGGGCGAATATCGAAGATCCCCACTCGGTGGTCGTGGATGGGAAAAGTTATAGCGCTGAGCGCATTTTGGTGGCGACTGGCGGTTGGCCGCATATACCGGATATACCGGGACGTGAACTCGCGATCACGTCGAATGAAGTCTTCTCCATGGATGAATTTCCGCGCCGCGTGCTGGTCGTCGGCGGTGGTTACATTGCCGTCGAGTTTGCCGGGATATTTGCCGGTCTCGGCGCCGAGACCCATCTGTCCTACCGCCGTGACTTGTTCTTGCGCGGATTCGATCGCGACGTGCGCAAGTTCGTGCGCGATGAAATGGGCAAGAAAGGCGCGCAATTACACTTTAATCACCAGGTTGAGGCGATAGAGCAACAGGGCGATGGCAGTTTGCTGGTACGAGCAGAGGATGGCTCCACACTGACGGTGGACACGGTGCTCTACGCAACCGGCCGGGTTCCGAACACCAAGGGCCTGGGGCTGGAAAAGCTCGGCGTCGTACTGCACCGGGATGGCACTATTTCGGTCGATGACAATTTCCGCACGAATGTGCACTCGATTTATGCGCTCGGCGATGTCACTGGCGAGCCGCAACTAACGCCGGTGGCGCTGGCAGAGGCCATGGCACTGGTCAAGCACCTGCAGACCGGACAGTTGACCGAAATTGACTACAACAACATTCCAACCGCAGTGTTCTGTCAGCCGAATATCGGCACAGTTGGCCTCTCCGAAGAGGAAGCGCGGGATTCGGGTATTCCGGTGCAAATATTCAAGTCGGAATTCCGCCCGATGCGCCATACGGTCAGTGGACGCGACGAGCGTACCTTGATGAAGCTGGTAGTGGATTCCAGCAGTGACAAAGTGATTGGTGTGCATATGGTGGGCCCGGATGCCGGGGAAATTATTCAGGGCATGGCGGTTGCACTAAAGGCCGGTGCGACGAAGAAGACTTTTGATCAGACTATCGGTATTCACCCCACGGCGGCGGAAGAGTTCGTGACGATGCGTACGCCGGTTGCCTGACGGCGGCATATAAAAAAGGCGGTGCACCGGCACCGCCTTTTTCCGATTGGTCCCACTTATTCTTCGGTTACGCAGACTGCCTGATGGCGCCGAGCCTTGCGACGCTCGCCACGCTCTTTCAGGCGACGTTCGGCCGATGCGAAGGCATCGCTGACCGCCCGGTGAATGGATTCGTTTTCACAACTGATGGTCACGGGACTGCCGCTGATCGCGAGCTCGACAGAGGCCTTGAATTGTTTGCCTTTCGTTTTGTGTTGATGGGGGGCTTCGAGGACTACGCGACTCCGTATGATGTCGCCACAATAACGTTCCAGTTTATGTAACTTCTTCGATACCGTGGTGGCCAGGGCGGCCGATTTGTCGATATCGCGGAACACAATGTTATCGTTAGGCGCAGATTTCATGGGCAAATACCTCCGGTTAAAAGAAACCATGCAGGCCGCGTTTGCGGTTTGCTGAAAAAGGTAGGGCGCCCTTGGGGGAGTGACGAGGCTGCGAGTGGATAACCGAAGCGCCGGGAACGCAACTAAAACTTTGCTGATTGAACAGCTATGGGTGTTTTACGTCCGGGTCGGATCTCCGCTGAGTCCAGCGATCTTCTCCCTGTTACCCATAATGCGTGCGCACAAAAAAAAATCAAGCACTGCGAACGGAAAATTGTCACAAAAAATTCGCGTGACGGTGTTAGGCAGCGAAATTAGGCGCAGTCGAGCGCGGCCGTCTGTCGATTGTGAACGACCGCTGGCCGTGAGGTCATTGCCCGGCGGCGGGGGCGTGCGTAGAATTGCGGGTTAGCACGGTGGTTTCATTTTGATTTGTTTAAAAAATGATCTCCGTGTGATTTTTCTATGGATCTAAAAAAACCGAGTAATGGGTTCTTTACTATGGCGGTAACGCGGTACTGCTCGCTCTTGATGGCGGGTCTTGTAGTTTTTGGGGGGGCGGGGGCCTTTGCGCAGACGCAGGCGACCCTGACGGCGGAGAAAAACCGACTGGCGCGCATGGAGCAGTCTCTCGAAAACCGAATGGTGGAAGTAGAGGATATCGAGAACGAGCTGCTGTCCTACGAATACAAGCTGGAGCGCGCCAAGGAGTCCCTCGACAAGGCCCGCCAGCACTATGAGGAGAGCCGTGCTGAGTTGCAAAAAGCCGAACGTGACCACCAGCTGAACGGCGATTCAGATACCGAGCGCCAGTTGAGCAAGGCGAAGCACGGTTTCGCCATGGCTGAGCGCGGCGTTGATAGCCGCAATCGGCGGGTCGAGTTCATCCAGACAAACTTCGATGAACTGAAGGCGCAGCTGGATGCTGAGCAAAAAGCCATCACTCAGACCAAGAGCCGGATTTCTGCCCAGGAGAACAAGGTAGCGGAGATGGTGAGCGCGATGCTGGCCAAGGCGGAGGCGGCGCAGCGAACCGCGGCGGCGGCAAAAAACGTCGCACCGGTCAACAGGCCGCAGCTGCCGGCACCGACTGTAGCCGCTGTAGAAGAGGCTCCGAAAAAAGAGGTGGTAGCGGAACCGGCCGCCGAGGTGCGCGAAGTGGATCCGGAGCTGCTGGACTATGTGAAACGCGAGCGCGCACGCCTGGATAAGCTGCTCGCAGACAACAGCGGCGAGGGTAAGCACACGTTCCGCAACCTGGAACTGAGGCCGTCCCGCGGTGAGGCATTGCCGTTCGAGTTCCTGGGGCAGAACCAGTATCGACTGATAGCGCCGGTCGAAGCAGGACGTCAGACTTACAAGATCAATACTTGGAAATTCCGCCGTACCATCCCGGCTGACGACGATGGCGTACGCTACGTGTTCATCTTCGATGCGCGGCGACTTTCCAGGCCCCGCCTGGTGATGTACCCAGAGTATGTGTTGTCACGACTCGATTAATATCGAACATATCGAGAATAAAAAGACCCGCTCAACGCGGGTCTTTTTATTTGCGCGTCACTAGCTAGTTGCCCGTCTCCCCCAGCAGCGCCTCGAATAGTGGCAGATACTGGCTGCCGCCGGGGGCCACATGGCTCTGGTACAGAACCAGGTTGTCGATAGGCATGGTGTATTCCAGCATCAGCGGCTCGAGGCGGGCAAAACCGCGTCTACTGCGCGCCAGGGTGACATGGGGCCGGTAGGTTGCCCGCTCAGGTTTCATGCCCAAATCCATCATCAGTTCCCGGCAGGACTGGTGTAGCTTGTCCAGGTCTGGATTGGTCAGGAGCTCGGCGGCCAGCAGGCTGGAGCGCCGTTGCGGGAAGGGGTTTAGCGACACGATTCGCCCGCTGCAGCGTGGCTGGGCCGTGGCAATTTGTGCCAGTCTTTGCTCGATTTGCGGAATCAACCGATCGGGGGTCTCGCCCAGGAAGGCCAGAGTCAGGTGGCGGTTTGCGTGGCTGGTCCAGCGGATGCGGTCGCGCTTGTCGGATCCCAGTTGCCGCTTTGCTTGACTGGTTAGTCCATCGAGGAATTGCTGCGTACGCGTGTCCGGGCGTATGCCGATAAACAGCCGTGAAACTTCCTCCGGGTTTTCCTGGTTTCTGGTCTGCATAAAATTTTTTTCTCTGCCCTTGAAAGTCCATCGTCAGCCCATACCTATGAAGTACGGGAGGCAGGTTCCTGTCGGAAGTGCCCCCGAAATCAATGCTCGTGCTTCGGACGAGCGAATTTAAATATTGCTCTGAATTGAGGATATGACAATGCGTAATTTTGACTTTACTCCGCTGTACCGTTCCGCTATCGGTTTCGATCGCATGGCCAGCCTGCTAGACGCCATGACCACCAGCGAACAGAAGCAGCCCGCCTATCCGCCCTACGATATCGAGTTGACCGGTGACGACAGTTATCGCATCTCCATGGCCGTGGCCGGGTTTGAACAATCAGAATTGGACATTCAGGTAGAGCAGAATCGCCTGACTGTCAGCGGCAAGAAGCCGGAAGACAGCGAGCAGCGCAACTTCCTGCATCGCGGCATTGCGGCGCGCAATTTCGAGCGGCGCTTCCAGCTGGCCGATCACGTCAAGGTGACGGATGCCAAGCTCGAGAACGGGCTCCTGCATATCGAGCTGGTGCGCGAGATCCCCGAAGCGATGAAACCGCGAAAAATCGAAATCTCCCAGGGCAATCTGCTGCAACACTCGGATGAGGAGAAAAAATCCGATTCTGTAGCGGCCTGATTTGTCCAGACAATGTCCACTGTGCCGCCATCCGGCGGCACAGCCATATTACCGCGATAAATTTCGCCCCTATTACCAGTGCGGCAATTGCGCACTGGTATTCGTGCCGCCTGAATATCACCTGTCACCAGAGGAAGAGCGCGCCTACTATGATTTGCACGAGAACTCTCTGCAGGACGAAGGTTACCAGCGCTTTCTGAATCGCTGTGCGACGCCGCTTCTGAATGAACTGCAGCGCCCCAGTGAAGGACTGGATTTTGGTTGTGGTCCGGCACCACTACTAGCTCAGATGCTTGCGCAGGCAGGCCACAGGGTCGAACTCTACGATAGCTACTACCTGCCCAACACCGGGGCGATGAAACGGGATTATGATTTTATCGTCGCAACTGAGGTGATCGAGCATCTCTCGGCCCCGGACAAAGAGCTGCAACGCCTGTGGCAGCGCCTGCGTCCCGGTGGGCTGTTGGCGGTGATGACCAAGCTTGTTATATCACCGGAGCGCTTTGCGAACTGGCACTACATTCGCGATCCGACTCACATCAGCTTTTTCAGTGTGCCTACCTTTCGCTGGCTGGCTGACTATCTGCAGGCGGAGCTGCAGTTTGCCGATAGCGACGTGATTTTCCTGCGCAAATCAGGTGTTCACTCGGAATAATTTCGCCCGCACCGTTGTGCGGTATTCACTCGGGGTTGTCGACAGGAATTTCTTGAACAGCGCGGTGAAATGGCCCATGTCCTGGTAGCCGACTTTTTCCGCAATTTCATTGACGGAAAGGTTGCTCGACTGCAACAGTTCCCGAGCCATATCTACGCGCACGTTTTGTAAATACTGCAAGGGTGTCTGCCCCGTAGCGAGTTTGAAGCGGCGGTTGAATGAGCGCACGCTCATGTCAAAGTGGCTGGCCACCTCGCTCAGCCGAATTTCCTCGCTGCAGTGCTCCTTCAGCCAGGTTTGCGCCTGCACAATCTCCTCGTCCGGGTGCAGGCGCACCGCACCCTCCGAATAGGCGATTTCCTCGAAAGGCCGGCGTATTTCGTGAGAGAAATTGCGCTCGACGTGGCTGGCAACCGCGGGCCCATACAGCTGACGTATCAGGTAGACGGTGACGTCTGCGAGGGCATTCACGCTGGCGGCGCAAAACAGCTTGTCGGCCTGGGTGATGAAATATTGGCGCTTCAGTTTGACTCGCGGGTAATCGGCGGTAAATCGCTCGAAGTAGTGCCAGTGGGTGGTGGCCGGCTTGCCGTCCAGTAGTCCGGCTTCGGCGAGGAAGCAGACCCCGGTACCGACCGCACTGATGGCGGCACCGGCTTCCGCCTGACGGCGCAGCCATTGCAGTAGTGGGCCACTGCGCTTCAGCGCTGGCCGTGGATTGCGCCACATGGCCGGAATGTAGACGAGATCGCTATCCGGTGCGTCCGCCAGCGCCACGTCGGGCGTAAAAGAAAAGCCGGAACGGGTACTGACCGGGCGTCCGTCAAGACTGGCGGTGAGCAGGCGCAGAGGGGAAGCTTCTCCCTCGACGCGGGCGCGGCTCTCGGCGCCGCGCAGCATCTCCAGAGGCAGCACGGTACCGGTAGCCAGCATCTGGTCTATCAATAGAAAAGTGACTGTTCGCATTACATCTCAACGTGCATTGGCGCCATTGGCCAAAAACTCAATTTTGCTGGCCAGTATGCCCATAACCCGGCCGAATCGCCACCCCATAAACTGACCGGCTCTTGGAATTGGTAATTTCTCAGCGCTTCGCTGGAGGTCAGGATGCAGCGTCTTCCCGTAATCACCGCTTTCGGCGGCTTTAACCCCGCCGGTCGCAGTTCTTTCCACCGCGGTTATCGCCGCTTGGTGTTGGACCAGCTCGGCGCCGCCGAGCGGACCGATACGCTGTCCGATCTCGCGGCACTGATGGGGCTGCGCACCGGTGCGGAAGCAGACGGGGCCCTGGACGCGGACATGGAGCGGCAGGTGCTTGATCGCACCCTGGTGCGGGAACTGGAACAGCGTTTTTACGACTACCGCAAATGCCATTTCCACCAGCCGGCGGAGCTGCGCAGCCCCGATGGCTTTACCTTCGAAATGTCGGCGCGCCAGCTGCCGGAACCCCTGCCGGCGGACTGGCAGGTCGAGTCTCTCGGTGACGGCAGAGTTCGAGTGCGCGCCGGAGGCCTCTCGGTCATGCTCGACAGTTATCGCGAAATCCCGGTCGCCTCTGCCGGTCAGCTGCCGACAGGGTTCGAGCCGGGAGAGCTGTATAACTCCCGCTTTCATCCCCGCGGGTTGCAGTTGGCGATTTTGGGCGCCTCGGACGCAGTGCAGGCGCTGGGTATCGATTGGGAAACCGTTGTTGCAGCAGCCGGCCCGGACAAGATTTCCGTTTATGCCAGCTCCGCCATGAGTCAGCTGGACCCCTACGGTAACGGCGGTCTGTTGCAGTCGCGCCTGCGCGGCAACAGAGTCAGCTCCAAGCAGCTGGCGCTGGGATTGACCAGCATGCCGGCGGACTTCGTCAACGCCTATGTGCTGGGCAGTGTCGGCACCACCGGGGCCGTCGCCGGAGCCTGTGCCACCTACCTGTACAACCTGCGCGCAGCCGTGGAGGACATCCGTTCGGGCCGTGCCCGCGTTGCGGTTGTCGGTGCCGCGGAAGCGCCGCTGGTACCTGAGGTTGTGGACGGCTATACGACGATGGGGGCCTTGGCCAATATCGACAACCTGCGCAAAATTTTCTCCGGTGAAATTGATTACCGCCGCGCCAGCCGGCCGTTTGGTGAGAACTGCGGCTTTACCCTGGGCGAGGGCACCCAGTGGGCGATCCTGATGGACGATGCGCTGGCTCTGGAGCTGGGGGCGACTGTACATGGCGCCGTCGCCAACGTATTTGTTAATGCAGACGGTACCAAGAAATCCATTTCCGCACCCGGACCGGGCAATTATTTGACCGTGGCGAGGGCCATGGCGGAAGCGCGTGCGATCGTAGGCGAGGAGAGTCTGCGCCGGCGCAGCTTCGTGCAGGCACACGGTTCCAGCACGCCGCAAAACCGGGTGACCGAATCGGCAATTTTCGACCGCTTGGCCGGTGCTTTCGGCATCGAGAAATGGCCGGTGTGTGCGGTGAAGGCCTATCTCGGCCACACGGTGGCGGCCGCCAGTGGTGACCAGCTCATCACCAGTCTTGGGATTTTTGCCCGCGGTATCCTGCCGGGAATTACCACCATCGACCGGGTAGCCGACGACGTCCATCACCAGAACCTGGATATTTCGCTGCAGCACAGCGAGCGAGATGCGGGCTCGCTGGACGTTGCTTTCCTGAACTCCAAGGGGTTCGGCGGCAACAACGCCACCGCTACCGTGTTGGCGCCGCATCTGGCGGAGAGCATGCTGGCCAAGCGGCACGGTGAAAAGGCGATTACCGAGTATCGCAGGCGCAACGAGGCTGTCACCGAGCAGTCGCTGGCTTACGATGCCCGCGCCAGTCGTGGTGATCTGAAAGCGATCTACCGCTTCGGTGAAGGCCTGGTGGACGAGAGTGACATCGAGATGTCTGTCGACCAGGTTACCCTGCCGGGATTGCCTTCCGTAGAGCTGCCCAACAGCAATCCGTTCGACGATATGGTGTGAAACGCCGATTTTCCGCTGGGGGCTTGTTATGTCCGCTGTGGCGGATTTCTGTAATGTCGGCGTGACTCCTTTGTCCGCCGGGCCCTGATGGCGCTAAACTGTGGGTCCCGCAATACCCAGGCGACAGCATGGCAAGCATGGAATCGGTTGTTCAGGCGCAGGATGCCAATAGCAGCGATGACGTTGGGCCGCGTCTGAAGGCGGTGCGCTTGATGCATGGCCTCTCCCAGCGGGAGCTGGCCAGGCGCGCCGGCGTAACCAACGCCACCATCTCCCTGATCGAACAGGGGCGAGTCAGCCCTTCCGTTGGATCCCTCAAGAAAGTACTGGACGGTATTCCCCTGTCGCTGTCCGCGTTCTTCAGTTTGCAGCTTGACGATGATACGCAGGTGTTCTTCCGTGCAGACGAGATGCCTGATGTCGGGGTAGAGCCGATTCGGCGCCGGCTTCTCGGTGCCGTCAACGACAGGCGCGAAATGTCCATTATTTATACTGTCTACCCGCCGGGTGGGGATAGCGGCGCGGAATTGCTCACTCGGGGCGGTGAGCAAGGTGGAATCATCGTAGCGGGAAAGCTGGAGGTGACCGTCGGCGGGGAGGTGGCGCTGTTGGGTCCTGGTGATGGTTACTATTTCAGCAGCGATCGACCGCATCGATTTCGCAACGTCGGCGACTGCGACTGTGTGCTGGTGAGCGCAATTTCCCCTTCCACCATTTGAGCTGAATCCTTGTGTTGATTGCTGCGCGGAATGCGAGGCAACCGGCGCCACGGGGCTGATATGCCGGCGCGGTTGGATATAGACTTCCGTCCGACTCTTCTCGCTACCAGCCGAAAGGTTGGTGAATTTCTGAACTCTGGCACCTTTGGTGCCATCTCATTTGTAAGAAAATAGTATTCAAACAATCGTTTGAATCTGGCTATACTAAGGCTGGCTGACTGGATTGTGTCTTCGTGTCACGGCATTGCGCCGGGTCCGCAGACGTTCCGGTCGCAGAACAATCCCGACCCCGGGCCAGGATTCCAGGCCCCGAATAAAAGAGGTCAATCAATGTTATTTAGTGGCAAAGCGCTATCGGTGCAGATGCTCGACAACGGCATCGCCGAGCTCACTTTCGACCTGCAAGGCGAGTCCGTCAATAAATTCAATCGCCAGACAGTTTCAGAATTCTCTCAGGCGCTGGACGCCATTGAAGCGGCGGATGGCATCAAAGGTGTGCTGCTGACCAGTGGCAAGAGCGTGTTTATTGTCGGTGCCGACATCACCGAGTTCGGTGGCGCCTTCTCCGCGGGCCCCGAGGGTATTGCGGATCTGATGAACAAGAACAACGAAAACATGAATCGCCTGGAAGACCTGTCGGTGCCGACTGTTGTCGCCATCAACGGCTACGCGCTGGGCGGTGGTTTCGAGGTTTGTCTCGCAAGTGATTACCGGGTGATGGGCGACCAGGCCAAGGTGGGTCTGCCTGAGGTGAAATTGGGCCTGATTCCTGGCTGGGGCGGCACTGTGCGCCTGCCGCGCGTTGTCGGTGTCGATGTTGCCGCCGAGTGGATTGCCGCCGGCAAAGAGCAGCGCCCGGATGCGGCGCTGACCGCACATGCCGTCGACGCCGTCGTGCCGACAGACAAGCTCAAAGACGCAGCGCTCAAGTTGCTTGGCCGTGCTATCGACGGCGAGCTGGACTACAAGGCGCGCCGCGAAGTCAAGAAGTCGCCGATTCCGCTGAACGATACCGAAGCGATGATGGCATTTTTCACCACCAAGGCATTTGTCGGTGCGCAGGCGGGTAAAAACTATCCGTCCCCGGTTGCAGCGGTTACCTCCATCGAACAGGGCTACAAGGTCGGTCGTGAAGAGGCGCTGAAGATCGAGCAGGAGCAGTTCATCGAGTGTGCCCAGACCGATACCGCCGAGTCCCTGGTCAACCTGTTCCTGAACGACCAGAAAATCGGCAAGGTTGCCAAGGGCTGGGAGAAGAAGGCAGACAAGAAGATCGAGCGCGCTGCGGTGCTGGGTGCCGGCATCATGGGTGGCGGTATTGCCTACCAGTCCGCCTATAAGGGTACCCCGATCAAGATGAAGGATATCGACCAGAAGGGTATCGACCTGGGCCTGAAGGAGGCCAGCAAGCTGCTGACCAAGCTCGTCGATCGCGGCCGCATGACGCCGGCCAAGATGGGTGAGACGCTGAACCGCATCGAACCGACCCTGAGCTATGACGGCTTCGACAATGTCGACGTGGTGGTAGAGGCCGTGGTGGAAAAGCTGAAGGTCAAGCACTCGGTACTGTCCGAGGTGGAAGGCAAGGTGAGCGACGACACCGTGATCGCCTCCAATACATCGACCATTTCCATCGACAAGCTGGCTGAAGCCCTGAAGCGACCGGAAAACTTCCTCGGCATGCACTTCTTCAATCCGGTACACAAGATGCCGCTGGTGGAAGTGATTCGCGGTGAGAAGACCTCTGACAACGCGATTGCCCGTGTGGTGGCCTTTGCCAACAAAATGGGCAAGAAGCCGATTGTCGTGCGCGACTGTCCGGGGTTCCTGGTCAACCGCGTACTGTTCCCGTACTTTGCGGGCTTTTCCATGCTGGTGCGCGACGGTGCCGATTTCCAGGAAATCGACAAAGTCATGGAGCGCTGGGGCTGGCCGATGGGTCCTGCCTACCTGATGGACGTGGTCGGTATCGACACCGGCGTGCATGCCGAGGAAGTAATGGCGGAAGGCTTCCCCGATCGCATGGGCAAATCCTTCAAGGCGGCCTCCGATGTGATGTATGAAGCCGAGCGCTACGGCCAGAAGAATGGCAAGGGCTTCTACAACTACGAGGAGGACAAGAAGGGCAAGCCCAAGAAGGTGGCCACCGATGAGGCCTACGAGCTGCTGAAGCCGCATGTGGCCGAGCCGCAAGAGTTCGAGAAGGATGTAATCATCGAGCGCATGATGATTCCCATGGCCACCGAAATGGCGCGCTGCCTGGAAGAGGGTATCGTTGACTCTCCGGCCGAAGCCGATATGGCGCTGATTTACGGTATTGGTTTCCCGCCCTTCCGCGGCGGCATCTTTACCTGGCTCGACAAGATCGGCATGGCTGAGTTCGTGAAGATGGCAGACAAGTACGCCGAGCTGGGTGAGCTGTACAAGCCCACCGAGCGCATGCGCGAAATGGCCGAGAAAGGCGAAACCTACTACGGCGATAAGTGAGGAGAATTGCGATGAGTTTAGATCCTAGAGATGCCGTAATCGTCGACTATGCACGCACGGCGATGGGCCGCTCCAAGAATGGTGTCTACCGCCACGTGCGCGCGGATGACATGTCTGCGGAGCTGCTGAAAAAATTCCTGCAGCGTAACGACAAGCTGGATCCGGCCGAGATTGATGACCTGATCTGGGGCTGTGTGATGCAGCGTGATGAGCAGGGCTTCAACGTGGCGCGCTTTATTCTGCTGCGCGCCGGTCTGCCGCACACGATCCCGGCGCAGACGGTTAACCGCCTGTGCGGTTCCTCCATGTCCTCGCTGCACACCGCGGCGGCGAATATTCGCGCCGGTGTCGGTGATGTCTATGTGGTCGGCGGTGTCGAGCATATGGGGCACCTGAACATGATGGAGCATGTCAGCCCGAACCCGATGCTGGGTCGGTATATGGCCAAGGCCGCCGGCTCCATGGGTATGACCGCCGAATACCTGGCGATGATGCACGGTATCCAGCGTCAGCAGATGGATGAGTTCGGAGCTCGCTCTCACCAGCGTGCCGCCGCAGCCACCAAAGAGGGCAAGTTCAACCGGGAAATCATTGCCATCGAAGGCCATGACGACGACGGCGTGCCGTTCCTGGTAGAAACCGACCAGACCATCCGCCCCGATACCACGGTTGAGGGGCTGGCGCAGCTGAAGCCGGCTTTCGATCCCAAGCACGGTCAGGTGACCGCGGGTACCTCGTCGCAGATCACTGACGGCGCGTCTGTGATGCTGGTGATGTCTGCCGAGCGAGCCAAGGCGCTGGGTTTGACACCGATCGCCAAGGTGCGCGAAATGACGCTCGCCGGCGTGGATCCGTCGATCATGGGCTATGGACCGGTGCCTTCTACCAAGAAAGCGCTGAAGAAAGCCGGTCTCACCATCGACGACATCGACAAGGTTGAGTTGAACGAGGCCTTCGCCGCCCAGGCTCTGCCGGTGTTGAAGGATCTCGGCCTGCTCGACAAGATGGATGAGAAGGTGAACCTGTACGGCGGCGCCATCGCGCTCGGTCACCCGTTCGGCTGTTCCGGTGTCCGCATTACGGGCACTCTGCTGTCGGTCATGCAGAACGAGGGCGGTAACCTGGGTATATCCACCATGTGTATCGGCCTGGGCCAGGGTATCACCACCATCGTGGAGCGGGTGTAACACACCCCCTCCTGCCTGGATGGAAGAGGGCGCCTTTAAGGCGCCCTCTTTGTATCTGCAGGCCGCCACGGCCGCCATTTTGTTGAAGCCCTCTGGCGCCTGTGGCACAATCTGCTCCCC
Organism: Microbulbifer marinus; assembly: GCF_900107725.1. Taxonomy (GTDB): domain Bacteria; phylum Pseudomonadota; class Gammaproteobacteria; order Pseudomonadales; family Cellvibrionaceae; genus Microbulbifer; species Microbulbifer marinus. Next base: position 179,353 of record NZ_FNQO01000001.1, read on the forward strand.
TCGTCGCCGGGACCCGATGTTTTTGCGGTAAATTGCAGAGATATCAATGAGTTAGCGTCGAGGCGGTTTTCGGGGACGTGGTGGAATTGGTAGACACGCCAGATTTAGGTTCTGGTGCCGCAAGGTGTGGGAGTTCAAGTCTCCCCGTCCCCACCAAACATTGAATTATGCAGTCCGCATTGCTTGCCCGAATAGGGGAGGTGCGGGCTATTTGTATTTGGCGTCGGTCGGGAATTGCCGGGCAATTCCGATATACATGCCATGCGAGGCGGTTGGCCGGCTGTGTCCCGGCGCCCCGGTATAAGTTGGCGCTGCGGCGCGATAAAAGAGATAGTCTCACGAGGATTAACATGCAGGTTTCCATCGAAACAACTTCCGGCCTGGAGCGTCGTTTAACGGTTAATTTGCCGGCGGAAATCGTCGATAAGGAAGTGGACAAGCGCCTCCAGCAAGCAGCCAAGAACGTTCGTGTAAACGGCTTCCGCAAGGGTAAGGTGCCACTGAAGGTTGTGCGTCAGCGCTATGGCGCCGGCGTGCGTCAGGAAGTGCTCGGCGAAGTGATGAGCCGCTCTTTCTACGAAGCGGTACAAAAAGAAGAGGTCAAGCCGGCTGGCCAGCCAAGCATTGAGGCCAAGCAGACTGCGCCCGGTGAGAACCTGGAATATGTCGCCACTTTCGAAGTTTACCCCGAAGTTGAGCTGACTGACCTGGCGGAAATCAAGGTTGAGCGCCCGGTTGCCGAAGTGACCGACAAAGACGTCGACAATATGATCGATGTACTGCGCAAGCAGCAGTCCTCCTGGAAGGACACCAAGCGCAAGGCGCAGAAGGGTGACCGCGTAACCATCGACTTCGTCGGTCGCAAAGACGGCGAAGAGTTCGAGGGTGGCAAGGCCGAGGGCCACCAGCTGGTGCTGGGTTCCGGTCAGATGATCCCGGGCTTCGAAGACGGCATCCTGGGCATGAAGCCGGGTGAAGAGAAAGACATCGAAGTGACCTTCCCGGAAGATTACCAGGCGGAAGAACTGCGCGGTGCTGAAGTCACCTTCAATATCAGGGTTACTGCTTCCGAGAAGCCTGAGCTGCCTGAACTGAACGAAGAGTTCTTCAAGACCTATGGTGTTGAAGAGGGCGGTGAAGACAAGTTCCGCGAAGAAGTGCGCGGCAACATGGAGCGCGAGCTGAAAAATGCGGCGCTGAACAAGGTCAAGACCCAGGTCATGGACCAGCTGTTCGAAAAACACCAGGTGGAACTGCCTTCCGCACTGGTAGCCGGCGAAGTTCGCGCGTTGCGCGGCCAGATGGTTCAGCAGTTCGGCGGTCAGATCAAAATGGAAGACGCCGAGAGGATGCTGCCGGACACCATGTTCGAAGATCAGGCCAAGCGTCGTGTGGTGCTGGGTCTGGTGGTCGGCGAGATCGTCAAGCAGAACAAGCTCGCTGTGGATGCCGATCGCGTAAAAGCAAAGGTCGAAGAGCTGGCCTCTACTTACCAGCAGCCGGAAGAGGTGGTCGAGTACTACTACAACAACCGCGAGTTGCTGTCCGGCGTTGAGTCCGTCGTGCTGGAAGACCAGGTGGTTGATTTCGTCCTCGAAGCCGCCAAGGTCGAAGAGGTGAAGAGCACCTACGACGACGTTATTCAGCCTCAGAAGCAGGGCTAACAACTCGGTTAGCCTCTGCCGAATGGCGGCCGCAACCCGGCGGTCGCCATTCCCCTTTCCTCTCTTTTTTGCCGGCTGGCTTTCTCGCCCATGACCGGTTAAGCTCTGAAAGACCGAATTTTCAGCTTGGGCGCGCGGCGTTCAACAGCTGTCCTGCCTAATACGCCACAAAAGGAAGCAACGGTATCTATGGCACGTTTTGACTATCCCCGTTCCGCGATTGATCCTACAGCTACTGGTCTGGTGCCCATGGTGGTGGAGCAGACTGCCAGAGGAGAGCGCTCCTTCGATATTTACTCCCGTCTGCTGAAGGAGCGGGTGATTTTTCTGGTGGGACCCGTCGAAGACCATATGGCCAACCTGGTCGTCGCCCAGCTGCTTTTCCTCGAGGCGGAAAATCCGGACAAGGACATTCACCTGTATATCAACTCGCCCGGTGGTTCCGTGACCGCAGGTATGTCGATTTACGACACCATGCAGTTTATCAAGCCCGACGTCAGCACCATGTGTATTGGTCAGGCCTGCAGCATGGGGGCTTTCCTGCTGGCTTCCGGGGCCAACGGCAAGCGCTTCGCGACACCGAATTCCCGCGTGATGATTCACCAGCCCAGCGGCGGCGCCCAGGGGCAGGCAAGCGATATCCATATCCACGCGCAGGAAATCCTCAAAATCCGTCAGCGCCTGAATGAGTTGATGGCGCATCATTCCGGTCGCTCTGTCAGCGATATAGAGCGGGATACCGAACGCGATCATTTTCTGAGCGCTGATGAGGCCAAGGAATACGGCCTTGTGGACGATGTGCTCTCGCGTCGTCAGGCGTTGGAAAAATAGAGTCGCGATGTGACAAATTTTGAGCCGTTGGTGGCTTTGCCGGCGGCTATTATTCAGGGCTGGGCCCAGCTGAATACAAAGGGCTTGAAAAACCCGCCAAAAGACAGCATCTTGCTATAGAAGCCGATATGTAGGGCCCCGGCAGGCCGAAGACCACGGAGTATTTTGATGACCGACCAGAGCAGCGGAGAAGACAACGGCAAACTGCTGTATTGCTCTTTCTGTGGCAAGAGCCAGCAGGAAGTGCGCAAGCTGATCGCTGGGCCGTCCGTCTTTATCTGCGACGAATGCGTCGAGCTTTGCACCGATATCATCCGCGAAGAGGTGCAGGAGACTTCGGAGGGTCCTGAGGGTCGACTGCCAACTCCGCGTGAAATCACCGACATCCTCGATCAGTATGTGATCGGTCAGGAGCGTGCCAAGCGCGTGCTGGCGGTGGCGGTGTACAACCACTATAAGCGCCTGCGCAGCAAAACTGGCGTCAAGAGCAAAGAAGACGTCGAGCTGAGCAAGTCCAACATTCTGCTGGTGGGGCCCACCGGGAGTGGTAAAACCCTGCTGGCCGAGACGCTGGCGCGCCTGCTGAATGTCCCCTTTACCATTGCCGACGCCACTACGTTGACCGAAGCCGGCTACGTGGGCGAGGACGTGGAAAATATTATTCAGAAGTTGTTGCAGAAATGCGACTACGACGTCGAGAAGGCGCAGCAGGGTATCGTCTATATCGACGAAATCGACAAGATTTCGCGCAAGTCCGACAATCCTTCAATCACCCGGGATGTATCCGGTGAGGGTGTGCAGCAGGCGTTGCTGAAGCTGATCGAAGGAACTGTGGCCTCCGTGCCGCCCCAGGGGGGGCGCAAGCACCCGCAGCAGGAATTCCTGCAGGTGGACACGTCGAATATCCTGTTTATTTGTGGCGGCGCTTTTGCCGGCCTCGACAAGGTCATCCGGGATCGCTCCGAGAAGGGCGGCATTGGTTTTGGCGCCGAGGTCAAATCCAAGGATAGCAACAGTAACTTTGGTGAGATTCTGCGCGATCTGGAGCCGGAAGACCTGGTGCGCTACGGTCTGATCCCGGAATTTGTCGGCCGTCTGCCGGTCACTGCAACACTGGAAGAGTTGGATCGTGTCGCACTGGTCAAGATTCTGACCGAACCGCGCAACGCCCTGACCAAACAGTACGCCAAACTGTTTGAGATGGAAGATGTGGAGCTGGATTTCCGGCCGGACGCGCTGGATGCCGTGGCTACCAAAGCCATGGAACGCAAGACCGGCGCCCGCGGCCTGCGTTCCATTATGGAATCGGTTCTGCTGGAGACCATGTACGATATCCCCTCGACCGACAATGTCGCCAAGGTCGTGATCGACGAGGCGGTCATCAAGGGCGAGTCCGCGCCGCTGCTGGTCTACGAGAGCGAATCCCAGCCGCAAAAGGCGGCGCCGGAAGAGTAACTCGCGATAAACGGAAGAAAGCCCCAAATTGGGGCTTTTTTTATGCCCTGATGGGCAGGGAAGGGCGGCGCGCCGGTCCCGCCATTAACGTCCAGATCCCTGTTCTGCAAGTTTTCTAGCATCCCATCACTGAATTCGGCACAAATTCGCCGTTAGATTAGACTTGTATTCCGGCCACCGCTCCCCCATTAACTAGCTACTAAGGCGGCGGCTAAAAGTAAGCTGAAGCAGCATTGATGCCGCGCCAACTACCCAGTGATCGGGCCGAGAGGAGTTCTATGGATCAGTCATCCGATACCACACTTGAATACCCGCTGTTGCCGTTGCGCGATGTCGTTGTTTACCCGCATATGGTGATTCCGCTGTTCGTCGGCCGGGAGAAATCCATCGACGCGCTGGAAGAGGCGATGCGCAATGACAAGCAGGTATTGCTTGTCGCGCAGCGAAAGGCTTCGGAAGATGATCCCGGCGCCGAAGATATCTATCGCGTCGGTACCGTTGCCAGCGTGTTGCAACTGCTGAAACTACCCGACGGCACCGTAAAGGTGTTGGTTGAGGGGAGTCAGCGGGTGAACATCCTCGATGTTATCGAAGGGGATGGCCACTACCGGGCTACAGTGGAGCCGATGGAGACGGAGGAGTTGCCCGAGGCGGAGGCCGAGGCACTGGTACGCTCCGCCATGTCCCAGTTCGAGCAGTATGTCTCGGTGAGCAAAAAGGTGCCCAACGAGGTGATAACCTCACTGTCCGGTATCGACGAGCCGGGGCGTCTGGCCGATACCATTGCCGCCCATATGTCACTCGAACTGCCGCAAAAGCAGGAATTGCTGGAAATGACCAGCGTGAAGGACCGCCTCGAACATCTGCTCGGCTTGATGGATTCGGAAATTGACCTGATCCAGGTTGAAAAGCGCATTCGCGGCCGGGTCAAGAAGCAGATGGAAAAGAGCCAGCGGGAGTACTATCTGAATGAGCAAATGAAAGCCATTCAGAAGGAACTGGGTGAAATTACCGAAGAGGCCAGTGAGGTAGAGGAACTCGAGAAAAAGATTGCCGAGTCCGGCATGAGTGCCGAGGCGGAAAAGAAAACCCGCGCGGAACTGGCCAAGCTGAAAATGATGTCCCCCATGTCGGCGGAAGCATCGGTGCTGCGCAGTTATATTGACTGGATGCTGAGTGTGCCCTGGAAGAAAGCCAGCCGGGTGCGACACGACTTGAAAAAGGCCGAGGAGATTCTGGAGAAAGATCACTACGGCTTGGAAGAGGTCAAGGAGCGCATTCTCGAGTATCTGGCAGTGCAGAAACGGGTCAAGAAAGTCAAAGGTCCCATTCTCTGCCTGGTGGGTCCACCCGGGGTGGGCAAGACCTCACTTGGTCAGTCCATTGCCCGTGCGACCAATCGCCAATACGTACGCATGGCGCTTGGCGGCGTGCGCGATGAAGCGGAAATCCGCGGCCACCGCCGCACCTATATCGGTTCATTACCGGGCAAGTTGATTCAGAAAATTTCCAAAGTCGGGGTCAAGAACCCGCTTTTCCTGCTCGACGAAGTCGACAAGATGGGCATGGATCACCGCGGCGATCCGGCGTCGGCGCTGCTGGAAGTACTGGATCCGGAGCAGAACAAGTCCTTCAACGACCATTATCTGGAGGTGGATTACGATCTCTCCGATGTAATGTTCGTCTGTACTTCCAACTCGATGAATATCCCCGGTCCGTTGCTGGACCGCATGGAGGTAATCCGCATTCCGGGTTACACCGAAGACGAAAAACTGAATATCGCCCAGCGTTACCTGGTGCCGAAGCAACGAGCTGCCAATGGTCTCAAAGAGGACGAGTTGGCACTTTCCGATGCGACCGTGCGGGATATCGTGCGCTATTACACCCGCGAAGCCGGGGTGCGCGGTCTGGATCGTGAGATCGCAAAAATCTGCCGCAAGATCGTTACCGAGCATGTGCGCGAGTCGACCACCGCCAAGGCGGTTGTGGGGCCCGAGCAGTTAGAAGATCTGCTCGGTGTGCGCAAATACGATTTCGGTCGCGCCGAAGAGGAAAACAAGATCGGTATCGTGACCGGCCTTGCCTGGACCGAAGTGGGTGGTGAGCTGCTCAGTATCGAGGCATCCGCCGTTCCCGGTAAGGGGCGCATGATTAAGACCGGGTCGCTCGGTGATGTGATGCAGGAGTCTATCCAGGCGGCGCTCACAGTGGTTCGCGCGCGCGCTCAGGCTCTGGGAATAGCGCCGGACTTCCACGAGACTCGGGATATTCATATTCATGTGCCGGAGGGCGCAACGCCCAAGGATGGCCCCTCCGCCGGTATCGCCATGTGCACGGCTCTGTCATCGGTGCTGACCAATATTCCGGTGCGCTCGGAAGTCGCGATGACCGGTGAAATCACCCTGCGCGGAGAGGTTTTACGTATTGGTGGTCTAAAGGAAAAGCTGCTTGCAGCGCACCGGGGGGGCATTAAGACTGTGCTGATTCCGGCGGACAACGAGCGCGACCTCAAGGATATTCCGGATAATATTCTTCAGGATCTGGTGATCAAGCCCGTCAAATGGATTGATCAGGTGTTGGAGTATGCACTCGAGCACAAACCGGAATCCCTGTCTGACGAGGAATATTCCGCGTTGCAAAAACAGGCCGAAGAGCGCTCGCAGCGCTCGATGCACACGCATTAAGCAAGTCCTGGGAGGAGCGCCAGCGCCCCGCTGGCGCTCTCAGGCTAAAAAGTAATCTTCCCGCGGCACAAAGCTGGTGGATTATTGTCCAACTGCCCCGAAACCCGCATGGTTCCTTGACCCGCTACCGGGCAGTTGGTATAAATCGGGGCTTATTGACCGGCGCACAATTCGCCGGCGATTGAAGACTCGAACGCAGCGGCCCCCGGACGTGGGAGCCCAAACATACCTAAAAAAGAACAGAGGGATTAAGCGTGAATAAGTCCGAACTGATTGAAGCAATTGCCGCATCTGCAGACATTCCGAAAGCAGCTGCTGGCCGTGCTCTGGACGCAATGGTAGACAGCATCACAAGTGCTCTGAAAAACGGGGATCAGGTTGCTCTGGTTGGTTTCGGCACTTTTGCCGTTAAAGAGCGCGCAGCTCGTACCGGCCGCAATCCGCGCACCGGCGACCCGATCGAAATCGCCGCTGCCAAAATCCCGAACTTCAAGGCTGGTAAAGCCCTGAAGGACGCCGTGAACTAAGGTATGCGGTAAGTAAAGAAGCCTCCTTATATTAAGTCGAAGCTTCAAAGAGGCGTATCTCTCGGATGCGCCTTTTTTGTTTCGGGCCATCCATGGCCCTCACCTTCCGGGGCAGCTAAAGCTGACCAAAATCGCTCCGGGCGATTTTGTGTTTCGGGCCATCCATGGCCCTCACCCCTTCGGGGCAGCCAAAGCTGACCAAAATCGCTCCCGGCGATTTTGTGTATCTGGTAATAATTTTTAGAGTTAACTTTCGGAGCTGAGCATGCTTCAGTCCATGCGAGATAACCTGAAAGGTACTGCGGCAATTATCGTCGCGGCCTTTTTTGGTTTCATTATGGTCATTGGGGGGATTGATTTTTTTACCGGTGCCAGCGGCGGTTCCGCCGATGCGGTGGCAGAGGTCAACGGTGAGAAAATCAGTAATCTGGATTTGCAGCGCGCGATCCAGAATCGTCGCAACTTGATCATGAGTCAGTACGGTGAGAATGTCCCCGCTGACCTGTTGAGTGACGAGCAACTCCGCGAGCCGGTTTTGCAGCAGCTGATCACGAGTTCTGTGATGCGCCAGGCCGCCCAGGACAGCGGGATGGTGATGAGTGCTGCGGTGGTGGATAAGGAAACCGTGCAGATTCCCGGATTCCAGATCAACGGAAAGTTTGACCCGCAGGTGTTTCGCGACGCCCTGCGTCGAATGGGCTACAGCCCCGCCAGTTTCCGCCAGATCATGGAGCGCGATCTGGTATTACAGCAGTACGCAGACAGTGTGACAGAAAGCGCCTTTACCACTCGTGCCGATGCGGAGCAGGTGGTTGCGGTTTCCATGGAAGAGCGAGACTTCGATTACGTCGTGTTGCCGGTCCAGGGGCTGATGGAGCAAGTGGATGTCAGCGACAGTGAAGTTGAGCGCTACTACGAGGAGAATCAGGCACAGTTTCAGCGCCCGGAGCAGGTGGCCATTGAGTATATCGAGCTGAAGCCGGAACTGTTTGCCGCCAATATCGACGTGTCCGAGCAGGACGTGCGTGCGCAGTACGAGCAGGAAGTGGCCAATTTCCAGGCGGATATCCGCCGTCATGCGGCGCACATCCTGTTGGAAGACGCGAACAAGGACAAGGTGGCTGAGGTCCAGGCCAAGCTAGACGCGGGCGAGGATTTCACCGAGCTGGCCAAGACTTATTCCGATGACCTGGGTTCCCGCGATGAGGGCGGCGACCTCGGTTTTACCAGCGGCGACGTCTTCCCGGAGGAATTCGAGGCTGCCCTGGCGTCACTCGAAGTGGGTCAGGTATCCGGCCCGGTGACCACTGACAGTGGCACGCACTTTATCAAGTTGCTCGAAGTCGAAGATGCCGAGGCGCCAACATTTGAAGAGCGGAAGGCGGAGATAACCGCGCAACTCCGCAATGCTGAGGCTGAGCGCGAATTTGTCGGCGCACTTGGCCGCCTCGCGGATCTGGCCTATAACGCTGACACCCTGGCGGGTCCCGCCGAGGAGCTGGGCGTGCCGCTGCAAACCAGTGCGCTGTTTGGTCGTCAGGGTGGTGCGGGCGTTACCGGCAACGACAAGGTAGTGGCTGCTGCGTTTGCCCCGGAAGTGAAAGAGGACGGCAATACTTCCGATGTGCTGAACCTCAGTGAGGAACATTCCGTGGTTCTGCGGGTGACCGAGCACAAGCCGGCCGGTACCTATCCGTTGGAAGAGGTGCGCCAGCAGATCGTGGATCGTCTCAAGCGCGATAAAGCCAGCACCCAGTTGGCCAGTCGTGCGCAGGAGCTGAAGGCGCAGCTGGAAGCGGGCGGGGACTTCGCCAAGCTGGCTGAGGAACAGCAGTTGACGCTCGAGACCAGCGACAAGACCCGTCGCGGCGGCTTCGGTGAGCGCGGTGAGATTGTTGATCAGGCCTTCAAATTGGAGGCGCCGGAATCCCGTGAAGATGTGGTGACCACCTTTGCGACCAGTGATGGGGATCAGGTGGTGTTGAAACTGCGCGATGTTCGTCCGGGCCAGCTGGCGCGGCAGAGCAGGGAGCAGCGCCAGGCGGTGATGCAACAGCTGGCCACGGTAACCGGTAACGCGGAGCTGATGGCGGTGCAAAAATACCTGTCCAACCAGGCAGATATCGAAATGGGCAAGTCCGACTGAGACTCGTCGACTTCAAAGCAATAAAAAACCCGGCCTAGGCCGGGTTTTTTATTGGGTCTAGCTTGGAGTTTTCAGCTATTCGCTGCGCTGTCGACGAACAGCGTCAGACGCTGGCCGGGCTGTAAATAGCTGGACTTACTGATCTTGTTCCAGCGCAGAATGTCGTCGATGTCGATGCGGAACTTGCTGGCGATACGGTACAGGGAGTCGCCGCTGCGCACACGGTAGGAAAGTTTGCGGGTGGTGCGATTATCGCTGCTGCTTCCGCCACTGTAGGCGACCAGCGTCTGCCCGGGGCGCAGCGTATCGGCCGGCGCCATGCTGTTCCAGCTGGATAATTGGCGGACGCTGACATTCAGGCCGCGCGCGATGCCCCACAGAGTATCACCGGGGCGGACAGTGTAACTGGTTTTGCGTCCGCTGCCGGAAGACTGCTGGCGTTTGACGCGTTCGTCCAGGGCGAAGGCGTATTGTCCGGTCGGCCCGGAGGCGCTCGGGATCAGCAGTTCCTTGCCCGCACGAATATTGTTGCCGCGCAGCTTGTTGGCTTCGCGAATTGCCGCCACAGTGGTCTCGTAGCGGCGGGCAATCGTGGATAGAGTATCGCCGCGGGCGATCTTGTAGCGCTGCCACGTGACGCGCTGGTCCGTGGGAAGCTCTGCCAGCCCCGCTTCAAAGGTTTCCCGCTTTTCCACCGGGATCAGCAGTCGATGATTGCCATTCGGATCCGTGGCCCAGCGGTTGAAGCCCGGATTGAGCAGGTAGAGTTCTTCAATTTCGATATCGGCGAGATCGGCGGCCTGTGCCAAATCGATCTGGCTGCCCACATCCACTGCGGTGTAATAGGGCTGGTTGGCCACATCGTGCAGCGGGATCCGGTAGTAGTCCGGGCGGGATATAACTTCGGCCAGTGCGAGCAGCTGCGGTACGTAACGCTGGGTTTCCCGGGGGAGTTTCAGGTCCCAGAAACTGGTGCCGAGTCCACGGCGTTGATTGCGCTCGATTGCCCGACGTACGGTGCCCTCACCGGCATTGTAGGCCGCCAGCGCCAGCTCCCAGTCACCGCCAAAGCGCTCCGAGAGATAGGTGAAGTACTCGGCTGCGGCACGGGTCGATTGGTCGACATCCCGTCGCCCGTCGTACCACCAGTTCTGGTGCAGGCCGAAAGACCGTCCAGTGGCTGGAATGAACTGCCACATGCCGGACGCCCGGGCATGGGAGTAAGCAAAGGGGTCGTAGGCACTTTCGACGATCGGCAGCAGCGCCAGCTCGAGCGGGAGGTTGGACTGCTCCAGTTCCTCGGCCACGTGGAAAATGTAGCGGCGCGAGCGCTCGGTAACCCGGGCCATATAGCCCTCGTTACGCGAGAAGTAGGCAATGTAGTCTTTGACTTTGGGGTGGTCGATGTTGCGATCGAGACGGAAGCCGCGGCGCAGGCGATCCCAGATGTCCACCGGCGGCAATGCCTTTTCCGGCACCTTGATGGTATCGGAGCCGATACCGGTCAGCGCAGCGGTATCTTCCCCCTGCAGATTCTGTTTGTTATGCGAGATGCTCTTGTCCGGCATCTGCGCACAAGCCCCCACTGCCGCAGCAAGGACTGCCATGGCAAATTTCTTGTGAACCATGCTTGGTATCCGCGAGTCGTTTTTTTAATTTCCGGGCTCAGGATGCGCTTCTGCGCTTATCTAGTACTACACCTGAGCTTTCGTTCGTAATTGTCTGATTCTAAAGAGTGGAATTAGTTTCGGTCAATAAAAACGGCGAGTTTTTGCACAATTTGTCGGCGTTATCACCGATCTATTGCGTGTTGGCGCGCCGCTGCCTCAGAAATCGTCTTTCCAGCGCCTAAGTCTAGCGAATACCCCGACCTCGTCGCTGTCCTCAATCGCGCCATTGGCGCCGTGATTTGCCGCTCGCCGGGCCACGGCGGGAATATGGCAGCGCAGAAAGGGGTTGGTGGCCAATTCTTCGCCAATCGTGGACGGCAGGGTGGGGAGGTTCTTGGCGCGCAGTGCTTTGCTCTCGGCAATGCGGTTTTTGATGGCAGCATTGCCCGGTTCGGCCGCCTCGGCAAACTGCAGATTCGCCACAGTGTACTCGTGGGCGCAGTAGACCAGGGTCTCTGGTGGCAGGGTACTCAGTTTTGACAGCGAGCTGTACATCTGTGCCGGTGTGCCTTCAAACAGGCGACCGCAGCCGGCGGCGAAGAGTGTGTCGCCACAAAACAAATGCTGTTGGGACGCACCATTCTCGCCGCTCTCTTCGAGCACCAGCGCCAGGTGGTCGAGGGTATGGCCGGGCACATCCATTACCCGTAGCGGCAAGCCGAGAATTTCACACCGGTCGCCACTGCTCAGTGGATCCGTGACACCATCAATGGAGCCCGGTCCATAGACCGGACAGTCATAGCGTTCGCGCAGTTTGGCGATGCCGCCTGTGTGATCCAGGTGGTGGTGGGTAATGAGAATCCCGTCGAGAGGTGCGTCACCCAGGGCGTCGAACACCGGCTTGGCCTCGCCGGGATCCACGACCCAGTGCTGGCCGTCCCGTTCGAGATGCCAGATATAGTTGTCACTGAAAGCAGGAATCGGGGAGATTGTGAGCATTTCCGTGGCCCGTTAATCTGGAAGTTGCAACGATACCATGTAAGGTAGCTGGCGATGAATCACAACGACACCTCGGTAGCAATACGGCTTGCTGGAGGCATGGAGTCGCGGGATTCATGGAATGTGGAGTCTCATATTTGCCAAGCTGCGCTGTTTGGTAAAATATTGACCTCTCTTTGGGCGGTGTCTCATTAAAATCGGGTTTACACGGACCCGCAAATGGCTGGAGAAACCATGGCGAAGAAACCGATATTGGGGTCGCGTGCTGAAGCTCCGTCACTGGCGAGATCCTGCGCCGCACTGTCCCACTGGTTCTCCAGCGGGCTGGGGGAAGAAATATTGTCGCAGCAGCTGGCGCTGACGCAGCCGCTGGTGGAAAAGCTGTTCGGTTATCATCTGATGCAGGCGGGGGTTACCAGCGCCGTTGACTTTGCTGCCTGCAGTCGCATCAACCACCGCTTTCGCCTCAGTGCCTGTCCCGAGCAGGAAGGCGCTGCGCTGGTCGAATTCGAGCAGTTGCCCTTGCCATCTGAGTCTATCGATGTGGTGCTGTTGCACCACCTTCTGGACTTCGCCGGCCATCCCCACCAGATTCTGCGGGAGGCAGCGCGAGTGCTGATCCCGGGTGGGCACCTTCTGTTGATTGGCTTCAATCCATTCTCGCTGTTGGGCTTGTCACGGCTGCTGTTCTCCAGTAGCGCATACCAACGCGGCAATCAGCTGCGCGCCGCGCGGGTCGCGGACTGGATGAACCTGCTCGATCTGCAGGCCAATACGGTCGAACGGGGATTTTTTCGCCTGCCACTGCAACAGCGCGAGCTGCTGGCCAAGACGAGCTGGATGGAACGGCTCGGCGCCCGCTGGAGCTTGCCTTGGGGTGGCTTTTACATCATAGTCGCGCGCAAAGAAGTGGCGCGTATGCGCACGATCAAGATCAATTGGCGTGGCGATCAGAAACCGGCTCTGACCGCCGTGTCTTCGAGTCCGCGTGTCGCTGCGCGCGGGCACCATCACAAGCGCTGATTCTCAGGCGGCTGCGCCGCGGAACGGCGCAGTACCGACAAGCAAGCATTCGATTTGAAACAAGTTACCATTTATACCGATGGCGCCTGCCGCGGAAATCCGGGGCCCGGGGGCTGGGGTGCATTGCTGGTCTACGGCGATGCGGAGAAAGAGCTGTTCGGTGGCGAGGCGCATACCACCAATAATCGCATGGAGCTGCTGGCGGCGATCAAGGCGCTGGGTGCCCTCCGACAGCCCTGCCGGGTGGACCTGCACACGGACTCTCAGTACCTGCGCCAGGGGATCACCAGCTGGATTCACAATTGGAAAAAAAATGGCTGGAAGACCGCCAACAAGAAACCGGTGAAGAACGCCGACCTGTGGCGGGCGCTGGACGAGGGTATCGCCAGCCACGATGTACACTGGCACTGGGTCAAGGGGCATGCCGGCCACCCGGGCAATGAGCGGGCCGATCAGTTGGCCAACCGCGGCATTGACGAACAGTAGGGCAGAGGGGAGAGAGGGCGATGCGTCAGGTAGTTCTGGATACTGAAACCACGGGCCTGGATCCAAAAAGCGGGCACCGCATTATCGAAATCGGCTGCGTCGAACTGGTCAATCGTAAACTGACCGGGCGCCACTACCATCAGTACATCAATCCCGAGCGGGAAGTTGATGACGGTGCAATTGAAGTACATGGTATCACCAACGAGTTCCTGGTGGACAAGCCGGTCTTCGCACAGATTGCCGACGAATTTATGGCTTTTTGTGAAGGCGCAGAGCTGGTTATTCACAACGCGCCCTTCGATGTCGGCTTTATCGACTGGGAGCTGAAACTGCTCGGCAGCCCACGTTGGCAGAATGTTGCCGCCCACTGTAGCGTGCTGGATACGCTGGCGCTGGCACGGGAAAAGCACCCCGGCCAGAAAAACAACCTGGATGCCCTGTGCAAGCGCTACTTCGTCGATAACTCTCAGCGCGACTTGCACGGCGCCCTGCTGGATGCGGAGATCCTGGCTGACGTCTACCTGATGATGACCGGTGGCCAGACAGACCTTGCACTGGCTCAGGGCGACCAGCAATCGGGCAATGACGAACAGAGTAGTGAGCAGCGCAATACAGCAGCCGGTGCCACTCGCCGGTTGGCTGCGGACCGCGCAGCATTAACAATATTGCCGGCCTCTGCCGAAGAGATAGAGGCCCATCAATCGATGCTGGCCCTGCTGGAAAAATCCGCCGGCAAGCATTTCTGGTAGTGCAGGCGAGAAACTGCTGTTGATTGCTCCGGGGTGGGCGCGCTGACGGATAGAAGTCGGCAAATAGCTAATGGCAGGGGTAGTGGAAGTCGGTGATGGAAGCGGTACTCGCCTCCATCACCCCATATCGAATTAAATCGCGTAAACCACGCAGATCAGGGCCACAGCGCTGAGCACTATCGTGTAGGGCAGGGCCATCAATACCATGCGGCCGTAAGACAGGCGAATCAAGGGCGCCACCGCAGACGTCAGCAGGAACAGGAAGGCTGCCTGTCCGTTGGGCGTTGCCACACTCGGCAGGTTGGTGCCGGTGTTGATCGCAATTGCCAGCTTGTCAAAATGCTCGCGGGTGATTTCTCCGGCAGTCAGTGCGGCCTTCACTTCGTTGATGTAAACGGTTGCCACGAATACGTTATCGCTGATCATCGATAAGATACCGTTGGCGAGAAACAGCATGCCCGGTTGCTGCTCGGGTTTCAAACCCAGTACGAAGTGAGTAACCGGTTCAAACAGGTGCTGCTGGTGAATCACCGCGACTATCGCAAAGAAGACCACTAGCAGCGCGGTAAACGGCAGCGCCTCTTCAAACGCGTGACCGATACGTGCTTCCTGCACAACGCCGTTGAATGCCGTCAGCAGCACGATAATCATCAGGCCGATAATGCCCACTTCTGCGACGTGAAATGCCAGCGCCAGTACCAGTAGAACAGCGACGATGCCCTGAATCCACAGTTGTGCCACATCACTTGCGGTGCGCTTCTTTTCCTCTTCCTGAGCAAAATTAAACAGCACTTCGCGTACGGCACTTGGCAGTTTAGCGCCATAGCCAAATAACCGGGTTTTTTCCAGCAGTGCGCAGGTTGTCAGGCCGGCGATCAGTGTCGGTATGGTGACCGGGGCCATATTCAGGAAGAACTGTAGGAACTCCCAGCCAGCCTTTTCTGCGATCAACAGGTTTTGCGGTTCGCCGACCAGGGTGCACACCCCGCCGAGCGCTGTGCCGACCGCACCGTGCATGATCAGGCTGCGCAGATAGGCGCGGAACTGGTCGAGATCCTCACGGTGGTATTCCACAACATGCTCGTCATTGGAGTGATCGTGCTCGTGATGGTGGTGAGGTTGGTTGGAGGCCACCCGGTGGTACACCGAATAGAAGCCCACGGCTACCGCTATCAATACTGCGGTCACGGTCAGCGCATCCAGGAATGCCGACAGGACCGCGGCCACGGCGCAAAACAGCAGTGATAACAGCGTCTTGGAATTTACATGGATCAGAATTTTGGTGAAGACGAACAGCAACAGGCTCTTCATGAAGTAAATGCCAGCCACCATAAACATCAGCAGCAGAATCACTTCGATATTTTCCACCACCTCGTGGTAAACGGCATCCGTGCTCGTCATGCCGAGTAATACCGCCTCGATGGCCAGCAGGCCGCCGGGCTGCAGCGGATAGCACTTGAGCGCCATCGCGAGGGTGAAAATAAATTCGGCGATCAAAACCCAGCCGGTTATGAAGGGGCCGCTAACGTACAGCAGTAGCGGGTTGATGATCAAAAATGCAGCAATGGCGAGTTTGTACCAATCGGGAGCTTCGCCCAAAAAGTTGTCGGTAAAGGCGCGACCAAAACCGCTGCCGGAAGCAGTGAGCGCGTTATTGTAGGTGTTCATTTTGTACTTCCTTGGTTAGCCGTAAGGTCCCGGTGGGTTCGGGGCATCGCTATACCCTCTGGCTCCCGCGGTATCGCCTTACAGGAGGCCGGGTGGAGACGGTCTCGCACCCGGCGCAGCACAGGCACTCCGCCACTGTTGATGGGGAGTACAGCTAATTTCGCCGTAGCAAACGCTACTCAGTTTCGGGGAAAATTCAAGTGGTTTGACCAATATTCATTGTGTCGGGGCAGAATTGTCGATTGTTCGATGGACTTTGCCGGCGGAAAGGTGGACTCTTGGCTGCTTTGGTATAAATTGCCATCTACTTAGCCAATCAGTTAACAGTTGGTTAAAATTTGTACAGAAAATGCAGAGTGCAGCGGTGTAGTCAGTGACTGAATTGCGCGATATCAATATAACTTCTGTCAATGTGGTCAAGGATGAGCTGGTCGTTGCGATAGACGGCGCTGCGGCCCATCTCGATCAGTTCGCAGCAGACAACAACAACAAACATTCGCTGGAGCTGTGCCTCGCGGCATTGCGCCAGGTGAATGGCGTATTGCAGATGGTGCAGCTGCGCGCCGGTGAGTTATTGGCCCAGGAGATGCTGAGCGCGCTGGCCGACTTGCAGGAGGGGCGCCAAGACGCCGCCGGGGATCTGATGGAGGGTCTTGGTACTGGTTTCTATGTGCTTACCCGCTATCTCGACTTCGTGCAGGGCCGCGGCACCGCGCGTCCTGAACTGCTGATTCCCTACATCAACAACCTGCGTGCAGCGCGATCGCAGCCACCAGTACCCGAAAGCCATTTTTTTCGCTGCCGCCTGGAGGGGAATGTGCCGGGTGCGGTCGCGTCAGCCGTGATGTCGGAGGATCTGCGGAATTTTGTCCGGCGCTTTCGTCACATGTATCAGGTAGGGCTGTTGGCGCTACTGAAGGGTAAACCCTGCAAACCGGCCTATACGATGATGGCGCGCGCGCTGCAGCGAATAGCCAGCATTTCGGCTGGCCGTCCCAATGGAAGGCTGTGGGCGGTGGCCGGCGAGGCGCTTGGTGGCATGGCTGCACGGGAAATGCATATCAACCGCTCCCGGGTCATGGTATTCAGCATGTTCGACCGGCGGCTGCGCGCGCTGCAGAAGGATGGCGACGCAGCACTGGATCAGCCGGCCCCGCCGGTACTGTTGAAGGAGTGCCTTTACTGGCTCGCGCTCTCTGCGCCGGCGGGGGAGGGAGCCAAGGTGCTGGAAGCCTTTTCTGCTGGCCCCCTGGGATATAGCGAGGCGGAACTGGAACGCGAGCGGGCCAGCCTCGGCGGACCGGGTGCGACCGCGATCAATGCGGTGGCGACAGCCCTCGATGAGGAGCTGTCCGGCGTGCGCCGTATGCTCGATGATGTGGAGCTGATCGGAACGTCCGGGCTGGATGAAGAGGATGGCCTACTGGGAACGCTGCAGCGGGTTGCGAGTACTCTGCAGTTGCTGAATTTCAAGCGGGTCGGCGAGGGACTGCGCAGCGCGGTGCAAGAATGCCGCACCGCTGCCGGTGCCGCCGGTTCCGTAGCGGACGAGGCGCTGCAAAAGCTGACCGGGCAGGTCCTGATGGTCGACAGTACTATCCGCGCCCTGCGCCAGAGTTCTTCTATCGATGTGGACGAGTACGGACACGCCGATGTGGCACTGGAGCACAGTCAGCTGGCGGAGGCCGAAGTTGCGGTGCTGAAGGAAGCGGAAGCGGGCCTGTCGCTGATCAAGCGGGCGCTGGCCTCCTATGCAGAGTCCGGATTCGATCACGGCCACATCCGCAATGTCGCCACCACCCTTAATTCGGTGCGGGGGGGGCTGATCGTGCTCAACCTGCGTCGTGCCGCCGGGGTAGTAGAGCGACTGGTGGATTTCGTGGAAACGGTAATGGATCAGCACGATTCGGCACCTGCGGTCGAGCAGTCCCTGGATATCTTTGCGGATGCCATTATCAGCCTCGAGTACTACCTGGGCGAGGTGAAACTGCATCGCAAGGCCGACATCCAATCCCTGAATCTTGCCGTCGAGAGTCTCGATGCACTCGGCTACCCGGTCGAGGTGGCTTGATCGGGAGGTCATGTTGAACGATTTCTTCGTGCCCGCCGGCAGTGCTTGGCCTGCCCCGGACTTCGCCCGTCATATTTTTGTGGCAGAAGGGCAGTTGCTCTGCTGTGGTGACCGGTTCTTACATGACGGTGACGTGCTGGGTCGCGAGCTGATTATTTGCAGCCATTATCTCGGCGACCTGAGTGGTCGCCCGTGCGGGGTGCACTTATTGTCGGCGCAGATTGAAGTACGTGGCTGCGAGTGGCGCAATCTCCGCAGTCTGTTGCTGTGTACCGACGAGCAACTGTTCGCACTGGCCGGGCGGGCCATGCAGGTGGTTAACTGGGATAGCGAACACCGCTTCTGCGGGCGCTGTGGTAGCAGGACGGAATACCATCCCAGCGACCGCGCACGTGTGTGCCCCGCCTGCCATTTCACGGTATATCCTCGCATTTCACCCTGTGTCATCATGTTAATCACTCGCGGCGATGAGTGCCTGCTGGCCCGACACACCCATCATCGCCACGCGATGTACACGGCATTGGCTGGCTTCATCGAGCCGGGGGAAAATGCCGAGCAGGCACTGATGCGTGAAGTGCGGGAAGAAGTGGGGCTCGAAGTCGGTGAGGTACATTATATCGGCAGCCAGTCCTGGCCGTTTCCGGGGCAGTTGATGCTGGGCTTCCTGGCGGAATGGGCTGCTGGTGATTTGCAGCCGGATCGGGAGGAAATCTCCGAGGCCGCCTGGTTTCACTACGATGCGTTGCCCGAGATTCCACCGCCGCAGACATTGTCGGGACAGCTAATTCGCAAATTTGCGCAAGTCGCGGCGAACAAGAATCGTTGTTGAGTCGTTCCAGTTTTTGGCCGCTGTACAAGTACGGAGCTCGATAAATCATGTATATCGCCATTGTTTTCCTGATTGCCATACTGGCACTGTTACTGATTTTCTGGGGCGCCCGGGTACTGTTGGGTGGCAACTGGTTTTTCGGGTTTATTCGCGGTAGCGTCGGCCTGTTGTTTTTCGGTGTGGCGCTGTTGATCGTCTTGGTGGCCGCGGACGTATATAGCTATCGCAATCTCGCCGAGGAGCACAGTGTCGGCACCGTCTCTTTCAGGAAGGTCGGTGAGCAGCATTTCGAGGCAAAGTTTTCCGACGCGGACGGGCTGGCACAGAGCTTTGAATTACACGGCGATCAGTGGCAGCTGGACGCCCGTATGCTGAAGTGGAAGGGTCCTCTGGCACGCTGGGGAATTCAGCCGGCCTATCGCCTGGACCGTCTCAGTGGTCGTTACCTTACGTTGCAGGATGAGCGCTCCAAACAGCGTTCGGTACATCAGTTGACCGGCAGCAATTACGGTGTGGATGTGTGGCAGTCACTGCGCGGTATCGACAAGAAACTCTCCTTCGTGGATGCGGTATACGGTAGCGCGACTTTCCTGCCGATGGAGGACGGCGCTGTTTACGAGGTGCGGATTACCCATAGCGGCCTGCTGGCGAGACCTCTCAACAAGCAGGCGACCTCGGCGCTGAATGAGTGGCAATAAAAAATCGGACAATTTGTTTTTGCACGGTAGCAATCTGGAGTCTTAGTGGAATTCCTTACTGAATACGGCCTGTTTCTGGCCAAAGTGGTGACCATCGTCGTCGCCCTGCTGGTAATCATCGGGTTTATCGTTGCCAACCGCGAACATCTGAAGGAGCGCGTGCAGGGGCACATCAGTGTCACGCACCTCAATGATCGTTACGAGCAGTTCAAAGAGACCTTGCTCGAGGCGGTAATGGACAAGCACGAATTTTCCCGGCGTAAAAAGCAGATGGCCAAGGAGAAGAAGGCCGAGGAAAAAGCGCTGGCGAAGAAACACAAGGCTGAACTGAAGAAGAAACCACAGGAAAAAGTGCAGCACGCCGGGCTTGAGAGCACGGAAACGCCGGTGCCCGAACAGGGCGAAGCCGATGCGGAGGCGGGCGACCAGCATTCCCCGGCCGTTATTACGCAGAAACCGGAGGGCGAGCGCAAGCGCATCTTCGTGATGCATTTTGACGGTGATATCAAGGCCAGCGCGCTGTCGCAGCTGCGGGAGGAGGTTACCGCCGTGCTGCAGGTAGCCGAGCCCGGTGATGAAGTGGTGGTGTGTCTGGAAAGTCCTGGCGGCATGGTGGCCAATTACGGTCTCGCGGCCAGCCAGCTCGCGCGCGTACGGGGTGCCGGCATCCAGCTGACCATTGCCGTCGACAAGGTTGCCGCCAGCGGCGGTTATATGATGGCGTGCGTGGCCGACCGCATTCTTGCTGCGCCTTTCGCCATGCTCGGTTCCATCGGTGTGTTGGCGCAGCTGCCCAATTTCAACCGCCTGCTCAAGCGTCACGATGTGGATTTTGAGTTGTTTACCGCCGGCGAGTACAAGCGCACGGTGACGATGTTCGGCGAGAACACCGCCGAGGGGCGTGAGAAGTTCCAGAGTGACCTGGAGGAGATACACGCGCTCTTCCAGCATTTCGTCGCCGAGTACCGGCCGAAGCTGGATATCGCCAAGGTGGCAACGGGTGAAGTCTGGTTCGGCCAGCGTGCACTGGATCTCGGCCTGGTCGATGAACTGAAAACGTCCGACGAATACCTGACCAGTTGCGCCGCGAATGCGGACCTGTACCAGGTCGAATATAAAGAGAGAAAGAACATCGCCAAGAAGATGGGACTCGCCGCCCAAGCCGGTTTGGAAGGCGCGCTAATGCGGTTGTTTACCCGCCTGTCCGCCTGGCGTCACCAGGCGCAGTAAGCGAGACCAGTTCAAGATTTGCCGGGGCGTCGCGCGCTCCCGCTGGAGGATGTCACCATGGATGAGACCTTTCGCGCTATTTGGGTTGAGGAAGTGGCTGCGGGCAAGTTCGACCAGCAGTTGGTGCAGAGGCGTCTGCAGGACCTGCCGGACAATCCGTTAGTACTGGCCGTTTCTCACTCCTCCCTGAATTACAAGGATGCGCTGTCCGCTTTCGGCAACCGCACCATAACCCGCGAGTATCCGCATACGCCCGGTATCGATGCAGTCGGAAAGGTGCTCGAGGATGCGAGCGACACCTACGAGCCGGGAACCGAGCTGCTTGTCACCGGTTACGACCTCGGCATGAATACGCCCGGCGGCCTCGCCGAACGTATAGCGATTCCCGCCGGCTGGGCGTTGCCACTGCCCGCGGGCCTCAGTGCGCGTGAGTCCATGATTCTCGGCACCGCCGGCCTGACCGCGGGACTCTGTGTGGAGAAGCTGCTCGAGGCCGGAGCCAAGCCGGCAGACGGCGAGGTATTGGTGACCGGGGCCACCGGCGGCGTGGGCTCCATCGCTGTGGCTCTGCTCGCAAAACTCGGATTTCGTGTCGCAGCGGTGACCGGCAAGCTGGAGTCGGCGGACTTCCTGACCGCCCTCGGGGCATGGAAGGTCATCGACCGGGAAACCCTGGCGCCATTTGCCAGCAAGGCGATGGCCAAGCCCTTGTGGGCCTGGGCGGTGGACACGGTCGGGGGTGAAACCCTGTTCAATGTGATCAAGTCTCTGGCCTACGGCGGCGGTGTCGCCGCCTGTGGCATGGCCTCCGGCGCTCAGTTCCAGGCCAATGTATTTCCGTTTATCCTGCGCGGTATCAGCTTGCTGGGGGTCGACAGTGTCGAGTTGCCGCTGGAGAAGAAGGCGAGGGTTTGGGATAGGCTCGCCAGTGACTGGTATATCGGTGAGCAGCTGGGCCGTATCGCCGAAGATATCTCCCTGGAGCAGGCGCCAGAGTTTCTCGCACGCCTGCACCGCGGCCACGGCATAGGGCGCTATGTGGTGGATATGGCGCTGTAATCGCCGCTACGGCTGACGCAGCAGATCTCTTTATGGTTTGTGACCGGTTTCCCATCTCGGTCATCTGGATCTGGAATCATGCCTGCTATGCTAATAGCCCCGGCAATGTGATTGGACGGAATCAGAGTTCCCAGATTTTTGATTCGTAGTATCCATGTCAGCGTTTTATCGCTATTGGTAGAACAAATTGACTGAAAATAACGAGTTACCAAAGCTCACTCACCAGGCTAGTGCTCTGGTGCTATCTGGTGGCGGCGCCCGGGCTGCCTATCAGGCTGGTGTGTTGAAGGCATTGGGGGAATTGACACCGGACACCAATCCGCACCCCTTCCCGATCATCTGCGGTACCTCGGCGGGAGCGGTCAATGCGTTGTTGCTCGCCTCGCATCCGGGCACTTTCAAGGAGGCGGTCGAACGGCTTTGCGCCCTGTGGCTTCAACTGACTGTGGATCAGATCTATTGCAGTAGTTGGCGCAGCCTGCTGGGCAATATGTTCTCCATCACCCGTTCCTTGTTCAATCAGGGGGTAGGGCGCCAGCGACCACTGGCTCTGCTGGACAACATGCCGTTGCGAAAGCTGATCGAAGAAGTCATCCCTTTTGGCAACGTGCAGAAGAATATCGACGCAGGGCATTTGCGTGCGGTCTGTGTGAACGCCCTGTCTTACAGTGAGGGAGAGTCGGTCAGTTTCTTTCAGGGGGCGGAGAACCTGTTGGAATGGCGGCGGTTTCGTCGATATGGCGTGCGTACCCAACTGACCGCAGACCACTTGATGGCTTCGGCGGCGATTCCGACCCTGTTTTCCACCGTAAAGATTGGCAATGACTATTTTGGAGATGGCGCTGTGCGCCAGCTGGCGCCGATTAGTCCGGCGCTGCACCTCGGTGCCAATCGGGTGTTCGTGGTGGGCGTATCCGATAATCGCTCACCGGAACATTGGGGCAAGACGCGTACCAAGCCGCCGCGGCATTCGCCATCGATGGCGCAAATTGCCGGCCAGTTGTTCAACGCGGCGTTTATAGACAGTCTGGAAGGGGACCTGGAACACCTGGATAGGGTCAATTTGCTGTTGGATTCGGTCGACGAAAAGGCCCTCGGCGGCCTGGCGCCACTGCGCCCGGTAGAATCGGCGGTGATTGAGCCATCCCAGAGCCTGGATCGTCTCGCTGGACGCAAGGTCCGCTACCTGCCGCCGGCGCTGCGCTGGCTGTTCCGTTCGACCGGTGCGACCACGTCCGGAGGCGGCGCGTCAGCGGCCAGTTATCTCCTTTTCGAGAAACCTTTTATCGGCGAACTGGTCGAACTTGGTTACCAGGATGCCATGTGGGAGCGGGACAAGCTGCGCGCATTTTTGCAGCCGCACGCGGAGCCGCAGGAGGCCGAGCGAAGAGGTCTGTTCGGCATCAGAGTTAAACAGGTATCGGAAGCAGCGAATGGCAATTCTCAGACATAAAAACTTCTGCACTGCGGTAGTAGTGGGTCTCTGTGCGATCCTGGCGGCCTGTAGCGGGCCGGCCACCCGTCAGGCCGATCAACAGGCTGGCCCGCAGTTGCGCCAAGCGGAAGTGAGCGAGTACCGGCGCCTGTTGACGGAGGCGCAGCAGCTGTCGTTTACCCTCGACTTTGACGCCTTGCGGCGCGCCTATGTGGAGTCATCGGAGTACAACCCCTATGGCGGCGTGAAGCTGGCCGGCCTGCCCGAGGCCTATCAGTCGGTGGAGAACGCCCAGTTCGGTGAATGTCTCAAGCATGTAGACCAGGTGCTGGCCAGCAACTACATGAGCCTGGAAGCCCATATGATCGGTGTTCTCTGCAGCGGCCGCAGTGCCAACCTGGAGCGGGAAGACCGGCATCGTTACATGGTCGAGGGGTTGATGGAATCCATCGAGAGCAGCGGTGACGGCAGGAGCCAGGACAGTGCCTACCACACCATCAGCACCTCTGAGTTGCGTGGTTTCGTGCGCCTGAAGGGGCTAATGGTGCTGGAGCAGTCCATCGTTTACGATCAGCGGGGCATCTATGACAAGATGCAGGTACGCGATCCCGAATCCGGCGACGAATACGCGCTGTTTTTCAATGTCAGCCAGCAGTTTGCGCACGGCATGGAGAGCGCCGCGGAATAACGCCTGCAGTGCGGCGAATCAGCCCTGATGTGCGTGTCTGTATCACATCAGGTGCTGCGCCAGCGTTTCCCAATCGAAGCGCCGTGTCTTGCGGTCGCTGAACAGTATTTCCAGTCTTTCATCTTCCCACTTGGTGACGCGGCCGTAACCGAGCTTGCGGTGGCGTATTCCCTCGCCCAGCGATGGTTTGCGCATGGGCGCACGGGGACCGCTGATCTCCGGGTTGTAGTTGCAGGCTTCCAGGTAGTGCAGTGCCTGGCGGGAAATCGGTACGGTGCTGTGTATCTCCGCTGGGCGTTGTTGCAAAGCGCCGGCAATCAGTTTGCACAGTGGCAGCTGCATCTCGTCGATAAACAGCGACGGCTGTTGCTCTGCGCCCGCGTCCTGTGCCGCTGGTGGCGCGAGCAAGTAGAGTTTGTTGCGGGCGCGGGTCATGGCCACATACATCAGACGTCGTTCGCTTTCGAGTGACGCGGGTGTGGTGAAATCCCGTTGCGGCTGATAGGGCATATTGTGTTGCGTCAGCGACGGGATAATGACCTGGTCCCATTCCAGCCCCTTGGCTTGGTGCATGGTGGTAATCTGTACCGCGTCCGTCTCACTCTGTTCGCCCTCGCGGTGCTGGCGCTGCAGCTCCTGCAGGTGGGCCAGCGCCGCAACGGGTGGCTGTTTGAGGCTGTCGAGGTACTGGCAGAAGGCCAGTATCGTCTGCTGGCGTTCCTCACCCTGCTGGCGGGTGAAGCTGTCTTCGCCAATACCGGTGAGGTAATCCAACTCTCCCAGTTGGCGGCGCAACAGCTCGCCGGCCAGGCCGCGCCATTTCTCCACTTCGCTAAGCAGGTCGGCGCGTTGTCGCAGCCGTTTTAATTGCGCCTTGCTCAGTGATTCCGGAATCAGACCCAGTAATTGCTTACCCCAGTCGCGCTCGCACAGCGCCAACTGCGCACACAGCGGTTGCAGCACTTTGCGTGGTATGCGGATATGCGGTGCGGTCAGCCACTCGTACAGGCCTTGCTCACGGCGCTTGGCCGGCAATTCGGCAAAGCGCCCGGCAGCAATGTTCAGGCTCCAGAATAATGGCCGCAGTTCGCGCCGCGACAGTACCGTATTGCGGCTGCCGGAATGGTAGGGAATATTACTGGCCAGTAGTGCCAGCTCGATTGGCGCGGCCACGGACCAGAGGCGCACCAGAATCGCGACCCGGTCCAGCGGCTGGCCCTGTTTTTTGCTGCGGCGCAGATGCTCCACCAGCCAGCGGGTCTCTTTTTCGGTGTGTACCAGCTCGATATCCGTCGGTCGTTCCCCGTTGGCGGAAACACAGAAAATATCCGCGCGCTCACGGTTGTTGCCGATAAAGTGATTGGCGGCCAGGGACAACTGGTGGCCGTAGCGGAAAGTACGGCTCAATTGATAAATGTTAGACGGTGGGAAATCGCCGTCGAAAAACTTGAGCAGGTAATCCGGTTTGGAGCCGCGCCATTCGTAAATGGTCTGGTCCGGATCGCCGATGGCAATTACGTTGCCGGATTTTCCGTAGAGCACGCGCAGTAAAAAATGCTGCACTTCATTGATGTCCTGGTATTCGTCCACCAGGATGTCCGCGTAGTAGCTGCCGTACTGCTCGGCGATGTCGGGCTCCAGGCTCAGCAGTATGGCCGGATCGTAGATCAGGTCGGCATAGGTCACCGCCTTCTGGCTGCGGCGCCAGTCTTCAAACGCGCGGAACACCTTCAAGAAATACATATACTCGTCGCCGAGTTTCAGTTCCTGGAAAGCGCTCAGGTCGCCGCTCAAAATCGTTTTGGTGTAGTCGATAAAATATTCCGCGGCTTCAATTTCCGACTGCTTGCGTGCGCGGATTTCCTCCAGCTCGTAGGGTGTTGCGCACTCTTCGATGGCCTTCCAGATCTGCAATTGAATCGTCGATTGAGGCAGGGGGGTCAAATTGGCCGGCGCGATATGGCGGTTGGCGATCATGCGCTGGTAGAGGCGGTAGCCGAGGCTGTGGAAGGTGTGTACCGCGGGCGCAGGACCCGTGACAAGTTGCCGCAGGCGGCGATCGAAATCCTCCCGCGCGCTGCGGTTGTACATCAGCACCAGTATCCGCTCCGCCGCTGTTCCCGCATCGAGCCGGTTGCGGACGTAGTGCAGCAGCGCGGTGGTTTTGCCGGAGCCGGCCACGGCGATGATTTTGGCATGGCCGCCGGCGTGATCGGCAATGGCCTGTTGTTCTTCCGTGAGTTCGGGCGTGCGCATTCAGGATGGTCGCTCAAATACTGTATATTTTGCCAGTATAAGGCGATGGCTTACAAGTGCGCGATCAGGCGTTTTGTGGGCTGGCGGGCGCCGGTCCCTCGTCGCTCATCCGGTCGCGGCGCAGGGCCAGCTCGGCGATGTAGGAGGAGAGAAAGATCCGGCCGGTCAATTCTTCCAGGAATCTCGAGCGCCCCAGCCGGTCGAGAACTGGTCCCTTCACCTCCGATAGGTGCAGGCGGATATCCCGTTCATGCAGGTCGCGGTTGACCTGTTGCAGCCTTTCCAGGGCGGTGCCGTCGATGCGGCTGACCGAAGAGAGGATCAGCACCATCTCGCGTATTGTCGGATGCCGCTTGAGTTCGCTCAGCAGGCGATCCTCCACCGCGCTGATATTGCTGAAAAAGAGATTCTCGTCGATACGCAGGAACAGGATATCCGGCTGGGTCTTGACCGTGTGGCGCAGTACATTGCGGAATTGCTCGGTGCCGGGCACTCGACCGACCACGGCGATATGGGGGCGGCTGGTGCGCCAGATGAGTGTCGCGAACGACAGCCCGATGCCGAGCCCGATGCCCGCCTCGACACCAAACAGCAGCACGCCGAGCAAGGTGCCGGTCATCGCGACACCATCGGTGCGGTCGTAGCGCCAGTTGTGCACGAACCCGCGCGCGTCGATGAGGCTGGCGGCCGCTACGATAATGGTCGCCGCCAGCACGCACAGCGGCAGTTCGCTGAACAGGCCGGTCAGGAACAGCAGTACCAGCGCCATCAGCAACGCGGCGATGACGCCGCTCATCGGTGACATGGCACCGCCCTCATCGTTGATAGCGGTGCGGGCAAAGCTGCCGGTCACCGCAAAACCGCCGGACAGGGCGCTGAACAGGTTGGCCGAGCCCAGCCCGCGCAACTCCGCGTCCGCATTGAGGCGCTCGCCGCGACGCAAGGCGATGGCGTGCGCGATCGACAGGCTCTCGACAAAGCCCAGCAGCGCGATAATCAGTGCCGGCAGCAGCAGCCGGTAAGTCATGTTCCAGTCGAATTCCGGGATCCTGAGCTGTGGCAGGCCGGGCGGAATGGCACCAACCACCGCCATCTGTTCCTCCCAGTGGAGCAGCGTCGTCAGCGCGATGGCAATCAGTACCACCAGCATCGGCGCCAGCCGTGACAACAGCTTCGCCCGCGATGTCGATACGCCCAGTTTGTGCAGCAGAGGCGCCAGCCCCAGGCGCGCGCCGATCAGCGTCGCCGTTGCCGCAACGCCGAGGCCGGCGGTGGCGGGGTCGGCATTGGGGATTTCCATCAGCGTGCTTACCAGCAGCTGCAGGGCGGTGTCGCCATCGCTCTCGATGCCGAACAGTGGTCCTATCTGGCCGACGATAATCAGAATCGAGGCGCCGGAAACGAAGCCGTTGATGACCGGATGGCTGAGCAGGTTGGAGAGGGTACCGAGTCCCAGCAGGCCCATCGCAAACAGAAAGGCGCCACTGAGGGCGGCGAGGATGATCGCGCCGGCGATGTATTCGGCACTGCCCGGAGCCGCGAGGGGCGTCAGTGCGGAGGCGGTCATCAGCGCCAGCACCGCGACGGGACCGACTGACAGTACCGAACTGGAGCCGAACATCGCATATCCCAGCAGCGGCAGCAGGCCCGCGTACAGGCCGATATGGGGCGGAAGCCCGGCCAGGGCGGCGTAAGCCAGCGCCTGCGGCACCAGCATCATGGTGGCCACCAATGCGGCAATCGAGTCCCCCGCCAGCCATTGGCGCCGGTAGTGCTTCAACCAGTTGGGAATCAGTTTGCTGGCCCGCATCCCTGTCATTTATTCCATAGCAGCGGCGTAACAGACAAGATAGACGGGATTTCGGCATTCCCTCTCTCCGCAGGGAGAGAGGGTGGGGGGGAAGTTATGCGGGGCTATCGCTGCCGCCGGCTTTGGGGCGGTTCAGCAGGTGGAAGATGCCCATACCGGCGAGCATCGCCGCGGTGAAGACGATCGCCTTGATCTCTCCGGCGCCAGTCGCGACTATCGCCGGCCCCGGGCAGAAACCGGCCAGCCCCCAGCCGATGCCGAACAGCAGGCCACCGATCACCAGCGGGCGGTCGATGTCGCTGCGTTTGGGCAGCTTCATCTGTTCCCCCAGCACCGACAGATCACGGCCCTTTGCCAGGTAGAACACCGGCAGGCCGACGCAGATGGCGCCGATCATCACCAGTGCCAGGGACGGATCCCAGGCGCCGGCCAGGTCCAGGAAGGCGAGTACTTTCGCCGGATTTGCCAGGCCGGACAACAGCAGACCGAAGCCGAATAGCAGCCCGGCGATGAAGGCGGTTAGATGTGTCTTTTTCATCGCATCAGGCTCCCAGCAGGTGGCGGACGACGAATACCGTGGCGAAGCCGGCGCCCATAAACATCAGGGTCGCCACCAGCGAGCGCGGTGACAGGCGCGACAGGCCGCAGACCCCGTGACCACTGGTACAGCCGGAGCCGTAGCGGGTACCGATTCCCACCAGCAGTCCTGCGGCGACCAGCATCGGATAGTCGGCCCGGATTTCGATTGCGGGCAGGGCGGCGAACAGCAGCCAGGCGGCCGGCCCGAGCAGCAGGCCGAGGGTGAAGGCCAGGCGCCAGCCGGTTTCGCCGGGGGTGCGGTCGATCAGCCCGCCGAGAATGCCCGAAATACCGGCGATGCGCCCGTTCAGAGCGAGGAGGAGGGCCGTTGCGACGCCGATAAGCACTCCTCCCGCCAGCGCCGAAATGGGAGTAAACGCACTCCAATCTATGGTCATAGTCGGTGAACAACTCCGTGACGTAGAACAAACAGAAATCCGATATGCCGAACTGGCTGCCGGTCCAGTGAGAGGTATCGGCAGCAGCGGCAGCTTCTACATGATAATCCAGACCGCATGGCGCCGTGTCGGTCATCGGCCAAAACGCGCATATTCTGCGCCCGCAGAAATATTAGATATTACTAATTTATTGGCTTTGGTATAATGCCGCTCGACGAGAGGAATGATTGGGCGAAAGGAGAAACGATGAGCACTCCCCTGGACCTCCTCGCCAACGCTTCTCAAGCGGCGGCGCTTCTGAAAGCCATGAGTAACGAAAACCGGCTGATGGTGCTTTGCTGCCTGCAGGAAGGTGAGATGTCTGTGAGCGAACTCAATGAAGTCGTTCCCCTCAGTCAGTCGGCGCTGTCACAGCATTTGGCTGCGCTGCGCTCCGCAGACCTGGTGGCCACGCGGCGCGAGGGAAATACCATCTACTATCGGCTGCACGGCGAGGCGCCCAGCGCCATTGTCTCGGTGCTGCACGACCTCTACTGCCCGCGCTAACCCCCCCCCTCTAATTTTTCCTGACGCCGATGCCGGCGATGATCTACTCCGCCGCGGCGCCGGCGATGCCGGCGGTCAGCCAGAGTATTAGGAAAGTCTAATTTTCTGTGTTAGCATTCTCTAAAGTAGATAAATCTAATTTAGAAAGTGCTAACTATGACTGAACGATTTTTCCAGTGGGTGATAGAACACCCGCGCCGCATCTATGCCGGGGTGCTGCTGCTGACTGTGGCACTGGGAGCCCTGATCCCGAATATCCAGATAGATACCGATCCCGAGAATATGCTGCCCGCGGATAACCCCGCGCGCGTTTTCCACAATGAGGTCAAGTCCCGTTTCGCGCTGCACGATTCCATCGTTGTCGGCGCAGTAGCCGAAGAGGGCATCTACAACCCCGCCTCCCTCGCGGCGATCCACCGTCTCAGCGAATCCATTTTGCAGATCGAAGGTGTGGTCGAACGAGACCTGATGTCCCTGTCTGAGGTGGACAACATCCGTCAGGAGGGAGCGGGAACCATCCGCTTCGAGTGGATGATGCGCAATCCGCCGCAGACTCAGGCCGGTGCGGATGATATCGCCCGCTCCGTGGCCCGCCTGCCGATGCTGCGCAACACCCTGGTCTCCGCCGATGGCCAGGCAGCGGCCATCTACGTGCCCATCGAAGACAAAAACGAGAGTTACCGCATCGCCGAAGAGATCCGCGCAATTTTTGCCGGTCTGGATTCCGGCGACACCTACTACCTCACTGGCCTGCCGGTGGCCGAAGATCAGTTCGGCTTCGAGATGTTTGTGCAGATGGGTATCTCCGCGCCGATGGCCGGTGCCATGATCTTCGTGCTGATGCTGCTGTTTTTCCGCAGCCTGCCGTTGGTGGTGGCGCCGATGGTCGTGGCCATGAGTACCGTGATTGCCACTATGGGGCTGTTGATCGGCATGGGCTTCACCGTGCACATCATGTCGTCGATGATCGCGATCTTTCTGATGCCCATCGCCGTGGTGGATTCGGTGCATATCATGAGTGAATTCGCCGACCGCTACCGGCCGGGTAGGGATGCGCGCGAAACCATGCGCGAAGTGATGCGTCATCTGTTCAAGCCAATGCTGCTGACGTCTGTGACTTCCTCGGTGGGCTTCCTGTCACTGATGCTGACGCCCATTCCGCCGGTGCAGATCTTCGGTGCTTTCGTCGCCTTCGGCATCCTGCTGGCATTTCTGCTGACGATTATCTACATCCCGGCCTACATCACTCGTATGAAGCCGGAAACCCTCAGTGCGCTGCAGGCGGCCCAGCACCGCTCCGATAAGGCTCGCGGTATCGATAGCCTGCTCAGGCCCATCGCCGCGCTGGCGCGCAGGCGCCAGGGCGGGCTGTTGCTGGCCTTTACCGTAACACTGGTATTCAGCGCGGTTGGCATTGGCAAAATCCACATCAATGACAATCCCATTAACTGGTTCAAGAGCGAGCACGAATTGCGCGTGGCGGACCGTGCGCTCAACAGCCATTTCGCCGGCACCTACGACGCCTATCTGGTGCTGTCGGCGAAGGATGATGGCAGCGCGCTCGAAAAACTGAATCGCGATGCCGCCAGAATCACTGCCAGTAGTGAAGGGGTGAACTGGCAGCCGCTAAAGACGGACGCCGACTTCAGCGCTGCACTGGATCGCCGCATTACCGAGCTGGATGACGCCCTGTTCGCTGCCGAAGGCGATGATGCGGAGATTATCGAACAACTGCTGGCAGCCGCGGAGCAGGCACGCACTGCCAGCAAGGCGCTCAGTTCCCCCGCGCTGCTGAACTGGATGGCGGAACTGCAGCAGCACCTGGCCGATAGCGGCCTGGTGGGCAAGAGCAATGGCCTGCCGCAGCTGGTAAAAACCGTCAATCGCGAGCTGGTCTCCGGTGAGCCGCAGGACTACCGCATCCCCGCCACCGCCGCCGGCGTGGCACAGACGCTGCTGCAGTACCAGTCCTCACATCGTCCGGCGGACCTGTGGCACTTCGTCACGCCGGATTACCGCAGTGGTCTGGTCTGGGTTCAGCTGACCAGTGGCGACAACCAGCACATGAACGCCGTGGTCGAGTTGGTGGAGCAGTATGTCGCCGCCAATCCGCCGCCGCTGGCTGTGGAACTGCAGTGGGCTGGCAAGGCCTATCTGAATTCGGTTTGGCAGGACGCCATGGTGGCCGGAATGATGGACAGCCTGATGTCCGCATTCGTCGTCGTATTAATCATGATGGTACTGCTGTTCCGCTCCCTGCTGTGGGGGCTGCTGGCCATGCTGCCGCTCACGCTCACCATCAGTCTGATCTACGGCATGGTGGGCTGGCTGGGTATCGATTACGACATGCCGATTGCGGTGCTGTCCGCACTGACTCTGGGGCTCAGCGTAGATTTTGCCATCCACTTTATCGAGCGTACGCGCAGTTATCTGCACAGTGGGCGCGGGTATGACGAGACCATGCGCCTGATGTTCGACGAGCCGGGCCGTGCCATCGCGCGCAACGCGCTGGTCATTGCGCTGGGTTTCACTCCGCTGCTGTTTGCACCACTGGTGCCCTACGTCACCGTGGGCATTTTCCTCGCCACGATCATGGCCGCCTCGGCGCTGGTCACGCTATTGCTGTTGCCGGCGGGTATCTGGGCTCTGCAGCGATGGCTGGTGCCAACGGGTACGGCCATGCCAGTGGCAGCCGATGCCTGACTACAGGTTGAGCGAAATAAATTGAGAGGTGTCATTATGAAAAAACTACTGTTCGGACTGTTGATGTCCGCTGCGACACTCGCGCAGGGTGCCGAGTTGAGTGCGGATGAAATCGTCACCAGGGCGAACCACGCCGCCCTCTATGCGGGCGACAGCGGCCGCGCCGAGGCCCGCATGATGATCGTCGACGCGAGCGGCCAGAGACAGGTGCGCCAGTTTTCACTGCTGCGCCAGAACGGCAGCGGTGGCGACCAGGATTACCTGGTGTATTTTTCCCGGCCGGCGGATGTGCGCGGCACCGTGTTCCTGGTGAAAAAGCAGATCGAGCGGGGTGACGACCGCTGGCTTTACCTGCCGGCACTGGACCTGGTAAAGCGCATCGCCGCCGGTGACAAGCGCACTTCGTTCGTGGGTTCGCACTTTTTCTACGAGGACGTATCGGGCCGCAACCTGAACGAGGATATCTTCACTCTGGCCGGAGAGAACGCCGAGCACTTCCTGGTGCAGGGCAAGCCCAGGCATCCGGACAGTGTGGAATTTGCCAGCTACACCGCGCATATCAGCAAGGACACCTTCCTGCCGGAGCGAGTGGAGTACAAAAACGCGCGCGGCGAAGCCTATCGCCGCGTGACGGTGGTGGAAACCGCTGAAATCGACGGCATCCCCACGGTGGTCAAGTCAAAGGTCGAAGACCTGAAAAACGGCGGTTATACACTGCTGCAATTCCGCAACGTCGCCTATGGCCTGAATCTGGATCGGTCCCTGTTCGGCGAGCGCAGCCTGCGCAACCCGCCGCGGGAGCTGTTAGGCAAATGAATAGTTTGAAAGTGTTTTATCCGTTGGCCGTGGCCCTGACGGTGTCGGGGTACGTTATGGCCCAGGAGGAAGCCGCTGGCGAATGGGAAGAGTGGGACAACTGGGAGGAGAGTACTGCGGAGGAGGAAAAGCCCTTCCCCCTGCACGGCTTCCTGGAACAGTCCTGGGGGCAGCGCACGGGTACCGATCCGCTGCTCGACGACGGCACCCTCGCCGACAGCCGCGCGCGCCTGGAGTGGACGCCCTCCACGGGTCGGGTGCAGTTCAAGCTGAAGGGGGATCTGTACTACGACGGGGTCACCGCCGATTGGGAATCGGATGTTCGCGAAGCCAGCGCTCTGTATTCGCCGACGGGAAATATAGATCTGAAGCTGGGGCGCCAGCCACTGACGTGGGGCACCGGCGATTACCTGTTTATCAACGATCAGTTCGCCAAGGACTGGCAGTCATTCTTCAGCGGGCGCGACGACGAATATCTGAAAGCGCCGCAGGATGCGCTGCGTGCAAGTTGGTACGGGAGCGATATCAACCTCGAGCTGGTGTGGATGCCCCGGTTCACGCCGGACCGGTTTATCAACGGCGAGCGCTTTTCCTTCTTTTCACCGCAGCTGGGCCAACAGATAGCGCCGGACTTCTCCGTGGCTGAACCCTCCGCCGACGAGGTGGCGGCGCGGGTCTTCTGGCGCAGAAACAGCAGCGAGTTCGCGTTATACGGATACCAGGGATACCAGGGCACACCGGATATGCATCCGGTCGCCGGGCCTGTCCATCCGCGCCTCAACGTCTGGGGTGGCAGCCTGCGCCGTCCGCTGGCCGGAGGTCTGTTCAACACCGAGGTTGGCTATCTGGACAACCAGTACAAGCCCGATCAGTGGCGCGCACTCGTCGGTTACGAGCGGGAACTGGTCACCAACCTTACCGCCAGTGGACAGCTGTATCTGGAACGCTATGACGGCAAGCCGGAGCCCTCGCAGTTTGCGACACCGTCGGAATACCTGCCGGCGCGCAGCCGCAGTGTGGTTACCACGCGGTTAAGGTACAGCGCTATGCGCGGCACGCTTATCTGGTCGCTGTTCGCATTTCATTCACCCAGTGATAGCGACGGCTACCTGCGCCCGAGTATCGACTGGCGATACAGTGACAAATGGCAGTGGACCCTGGGGGGCAACCTCTTTTATGGCCGCGACGATTACACCTTCTTCGGCCAGTTCGATCGCGCAGACAACGTCTACCTGCGCGTGAAGTACAGCTTTTAACACCCGATGGGAAAATGGAGAAAAATTATGTCAACCGAACGTGCTACTTTTGTTTTTGCCGGCGTTATGCTGTTGGTTTCTGTGGCGCTGACCCAGCTGGTACATCCCAACTGGTTCTGGTTCAGCGTTTTTATCGGCGTTAACATGATTCAGAGCGCCTTCACCGGTTTCTGCCCCGCGACTCGGGTGATGAGAATACTCGGCATGCACAGTGAAGCAGAGATTGCCTGTGCGGCCGGGAAAAGCCCCGCGGCCCGGTGAGCGGTCGTATTCAGTCAGGAACTTACCGAAGATATTGGATAAGGAAAGGTGTCTCACGTGATTAAAACACTTCCGGAAATTGTGGGCCCGGCCAAGGCTCAGTGCGATTTGATATCGGCCGAGGAGGCCGCGGCGATCAAGGCGCAGGCGCCGGACACGTTGATAGTCGATGTGCGCGAACCAGCCGAGGTGGAGAAGCTGAAAACCGAAGGTAGCGTCAATATCCCCCGCGGCGTTTTGGAAATGAAAATTGGTGAAGTGGCGACAAGTGCCGATCAGCCGATTCTCATTCACTGCGCCACCGGTGGGCGTGCCGCGCTATCGGCAGTTGCCCTCGCCAATATGGGCTATACCAATGTCAGGGTGATCGACGCCGACTGCGAATCGGTGGCGGCCTGTCTGCACTGCTGACCAAAGCGTATACATTACGGGAGGTGGGCGGAATGCGCATCTCCCATACCGCAATGCCGACCGCGCGCAAAAGAGCTGGAACAGGGTGTGCAGTAGCTCTGACCGGCGGGGATCGGCAATTCGTTAGTATCCATACTTTCCCGTGCGACGCGCGGCTACCAAACCTTCCCGGCGCAGTACTCCCAATTGCTGAGACAGAGAGGGCTTGCGGATGTCCAGCGGTTGTTCCAGCTCACTGACACACAGTTCCCCAACGCTTACCTGGCACAGTAGCAGGAGGCGATCCCGATTTTGCAGTGTACGCAGTAACAGGGCGGTTTCCGCTGCGGAAGCGCGCGGCTATTCCAGGGGGAGAGGGGCTGGATTCTCTGACAGCAGCGGGGTATTGCTCTAAATATTAGAGTTTGCTAATATATCTGCGTGAATTGAGTGCAATCTCGAAATGAGAGGAATGTTTATGTCCATCAGTGCTGTTCGTACCCAAGTACAGTCTTTCCTAGACAGGGATACCGAAACCTGGAGCTATGTCGTCTACGACCGCGAAGGCGGCGCGGCCGCAGTGGTGGATGCAGTGCTCAACTATGATGCCGCCTCGGGTCGCACCAGCACCGAGGGTGCCGAAGAGATCGTAGCCTTCGTGCGGGAAAAAAAACTGACCGTCGAATGGATCCTGGAAACCCACGCCCACGCCGACCACCTGTCCGCGGCGCCGTTTATCCGCGAACAGCTCGGCGGCAAGATCGGGATTGGCAACCAGATATGCCAGGTGCAAAAAATCTTCCGCGAGGTGTTCAACCTGGAAAAAGAATTCCTCGTCGATGGCAGCCAGTTCGATCACCTGTTCGGCGACGGCGAGACCTTTAGCGTCGGTGACCTGGAGGCCCGCGTGATCTACGCACCGGGCCACACGCCGGCGGACATGGCATGGCTGATCGGCGATGCGCTGTTTGTCGGCGACACGCTGTTTATGCCGGACGTGGGCAGCGCGCGCTGCGATTTCCCCGGTGGCGATGCCGCGACCCTGTATCGCTCGGTGCAAAAGCTGCTCGCGCTGCCGGAAGAGACGCGCATGTTCATGTGCCACGACTATCCGCCGTCCGATGGTCGGGAGCACCAGTGTGAAACCACTGTGGGCGACCAGAAGCGCGAAAATATCCATCTGCACGACGGCATCAGTGAAGCCGAGTTTGTGGCCATGCGCTCCGAGCGCGATGCAACCCTGGCGATGCCGCGCCTGATAATTCCGTCCATCCAGGTCAATATCCGCGCGGGAGAGATGCCACCGGCAGAAGATAACGGTACTGTCTATCTGAAGGTGCCGATCAACGCGCTGTAAAGTTTTTTCTCGCGAATAGTTAATCAGGTGCAATGTATGGATAACAAACGACTCGACGACCAGGTCAGTGTATCCGGGCAGTTCAGCTGCGCCGCTATGGCGCAGCTGGCCGAGTCCGGCGTCAAGGTGGTGGTGTGTAACCGCCCGGAAAGCGAGAGCGAAGATCAGCCGACACACGCGGCGATGGAGCAGGCGGCACAGGAAAACGGCGTGGAGTACGTCGTTATTCCGTTCGCGCGTGGCCAGATGACGCTGGCACACTGCCAGCAGTTTGCCGAGCTGCTGGCGCGCGGTGAGAAGGTGCACGCCTTCTGTCGCACCGGTAATCGCTCCTGCAATCTATGGGCCGGCGCACGGGTACTGCAGGGCGCGGACAAGAAGACGCTGCTGGGCCAGGCCCGCGCCGCGGGTTTCGATGTCAGCGGCGTACTGGTGGCGATTGATCCCGAGTCGTGAGATCGCTTTTTATCAGATTAATGCAGTAACGGGAGTCATCGATGCGCGCCATTGCCAGCTATCTCCCCATTTTTGCCTCGCTGCGGACTTATGATCGGCAGGCACTGAGCCGCGACCTGCTGGCCGCGGTAATCGTCACGATCATGCTGATACCGCAGTCGCTGGCCTATGCCTTGCTCGCCGGGCTGCCGGCACAGGTGGGGCTCTATGCGAGCATCGTGCCGCTGCTGGCCTATGCGGTGACCGGCACCAGCCGCACCCTGTCGGTGGGGCCGGTGGCGGTAGCTTCCCTGATGAGTGCCGCCGCGCTGAGCGAGGTGGCACTCGCCGGCACCGCGGATTATCTGCTGGCGGCCGCGGTGCTGGCGTTGCTGTCCGGCCTGTTTTTGCTGCTGATGGGGGTGTTACGCCTCGGCTTCCTCGCCAATTTTCTGTCGCACCCGGTGATCTCCGGATTTATCACCGCCTCCGGCCTGCTGATTGCGCTGAGCCAGCTGAAGCACCTGCTCGGCGTCCGCGCCAACGGCGACAATCTGCCGCACCTGTTCGATTCGCTGCTGGAAAATATCGGCGGCATCAATCTCTATGCGCTACTCACCGGTGTTGCAGTTATCGTGTTTCTGTACTGGTCGCGTTCCGGCGCGTCGCGGCTGCTGCAGCGCTGGTCCGTGCATCCGGATACCGCCGCTATCCTGGTCAAGGCGGCGCCGGTGGTCGGCGTCATTGCGACTATTGTCGCGGCGGTGCTATTTGATTTCGAGGGTAAACAGGTGGCGCTGGTCGGAGCCGTGCCGTCGGGCCTGCCGACGCTGCAGTTGCCGGTTATCTCCCGGGAGTTGGTCGAGGCGCTGATACTGCCGGCGATCATGATATCGATCATCGGCTATGTGGAATCGGTTTCCGTCGGTAAGACGCTGGCCGCCAAGCGGCGCCAGAAAATCGACGTGAACCAGGAACTGATCGGCCTGGGCGCAGCCAATGTGGGGGCGGGTCTTTCCGGCGCCTTTCCGGTCACCGGCGGCTTCTCTCGCTCCGTGGTCAATTTCGACGCGGGTGCTGAGACGCAGATGGCGAGCGTATTCACCGCCGCCGGTATTGCATTGGCTTCAATATTCCTGACGCCATTCCTGTACTACCTGCCGAAGGCGACCCTGGCGGCGACGATAATCGTGGCGGTGCTGTCGCTGGTGGACTTCTCCATCCTGAAAAAGACCTGGAAGTTTTCCCGTAGCGACTTTTTCGCGGTGACGGTCACTATCGTCGTGACGCTGCTGTTTGGTGTCGAGGCGGGCGTATCCTGTGGTGTGGCGGCCTCTATCATGTTGTTCCTGTACCGCACGTCCAGGCCGCATATCGCCGAAGTGGGGCTGGTCGAGGGAACGGAGCATTTCCGCAATATCAAACGGCACCGGGTACTCACCGTGCCGGAAATACTGACCATTCGCGTCGACGAGAGCCTGATGTTCTCCAATGCCGCCTTTCTGGAGGAGCGGGTCTACGAGGATCTGGCCAACAACAAGCGGGTGCGTCAGGTGATTCTGATGTGCAGCGCCATCAACGAGATCGACTGGAGCGCACTCGAAGTGCTCGAGGCCCTGAACAGCCAGTTGGCCGAACTCGGTATCGTGCTGCACCTGTCCGAGGTCAAGGGGCCGGTCATGGACGCGCTGCAGCGCAGCGGTTTCCTCCAGCACCTGTCCGGCAAGGTCTACCTGACCCAGTTCCAGGCCTTCAGCGAGGCGCGCCAGGCAGTGGTTGCCGCGGTCTAGAACGCGTCGGGTTCCAGCAGGCACTGCCAGTAACCCACGTCGATCCAGCGATCGAACTTGAATCCGACTTCCTTGAAGTGGGCGACCTTTTCCATGCCGAATTTCTCGTGCAGCGCGACACTGGCGGTGTTGGGCAGCGCGATGCCGCAGATAACGGCGTGGATGGAGCGCTGTTTGAGTTCATCGAACAGGGCCCGATAGAGGATGGAGCCCAGGCCGCGTCCACGGGCATCCGTATGCAGATAGACACTGGCCTCGACGGAGCGGCGGTAGGCGGCGCGGCTGCGCCACGGCGTCGCATACGCATAGCCGCTGATACCGGATTCCCCTTCCGCTACCAGCCACGGCAGGCCGTTTGCAGCCACATCGGTGATTCGCCCCGCCATTTCACTGCCTGAAACCGGTTCCGTTTCGAAAGTGGCCACGGTGTTGCGGATATAGTGGTTGTAAATATCCGCAATCTGCTCGGCGTCGTCAGGTTGAGCGAATCGAATCATTTTTCTGTTCGCTCTGCGGCGGCTGGTGTTCGCGCATAAACTCGAGCATGGCTTTGGTCACCGCCTCGGGTTGCTCGAGCGACGACAGGTGCCCGGCCTTTTCGACAACCTTCAGCTGCGCGTCAGGCAACCGCTCGGCCATACTGATCGAACAGGGCGGCGGCAGGGACAGGTCTTCCTCGCCGACGAGAACCAGGGCTGGCTGCTGTATCTCGCCGAGTTGCGTTTTGAGGGAATCGCGATTGCACAGCGCGTCGACCATGTGTTCGATCGAGAGCAGGGGCATAGTGGCAAATTTCCCTTTCCAGTATTGCACCAACTCTGGCTGGGTCGTCAGGGTATGCTGTCCGAACATCAACTTGGATACCTTGGGCAGCAGCGGTTTTATACCGAACAGCTTGGCGGCCGCGACCATCGCCCTGTATTTGAATTTCTTGAAGCCGGTTTCGGTACCGGCGTGGCTGTCGAGCAGCATGAGACCGGCAACGCGTTTGGGCACCGTCAGCGCCGCACGCAGGGCAATCATGCCGCCGATCGACAGGCCGGCCCAGGTGGCGCTCTCTACACCCTCTTTATCCAGTACTGCGATAACGTCCAGCACCAGATCGTAGATATCCAGTGGCTGATCTGCAGCGCTCGACCGCCCATGGCCGCGGATATCGATATTGATCACCCGGTAGTGTTCACTCAGTGGTGCAACCTGTTCTTTCCACATCTCACCATCGCAGAGGAAGCTGTGCAGCAATACCAGCGCCGGGCCGGAGCCGCTCACCGCGTAATAGATCTCGTACTGGTTGTGTTGGGCAGTAGGCATGGTGATTGATGGCTCCTTCGCCGTATTTATTCTTTCCGGGAGTCAGCGGGTGTGAGTCGCGATACTGGAGTGGCTGCCGGCATAAGTCCCTCGACAGACGATAGATTCTACAAACGATGTGATGAATGGCCAAGGTTGGCCTGGAAAAGGTGACATTCTTCTGTTTCTCCGGCACCTCATCATCTGGCGCCATGTGGATATCTTTGTTGCAGCCGGCAGCAGAGGTTCGCGAGGCGCTGCCGTGGGTCCAGGTTGATCTTCGCAGGACGCTCCGCAGCCGTGACTTAGCGGAATTCAGCTGTCGTTCTTTGACCAGGCCGCATGCCAGGTGCTGCGCCTGGTGCAGAAGTAGGCTGCCATGCACCAGTCGTAAGCGGCACAGAAGATACCGTAGGCCACCGGAATTTCGGTGAGGTGCTCAGTTTGCAGATCATTATTCGTATAGACGGTCAGCTCATGAAGCAGGTCCCAGGCACCGTGCAGCAGGTAGCCGATCACCAGCAGTGCCGGTATGCGGCAGCCGGCTAAGCCTAATAGGGTAAACAGAACGACTGCGGCGATCTCGACCGGCCAGGCCCCCGGGCTATTGAAATAGGCGGTAAAGGCAAGATAGAAAGCGGCAATCAGAGCGAGGAAAAGACCGAAAAAGATCTGTTCTCCTTTGGGCGGCAATAGCCTTTTGACGATAGCGATGGTTCCCGCCGCCGCCATCAGACCAATCGTTGCGTAAAGAACAATAATTACCGCAAGCGCCATTTGCCTCTCCCGTGCGTGACCCGATCGGCCGGCAGGCCGCGCCTGTGATTCGATATCTGCGATCGAGTGTAGATGAATCTTCGCCGTGGGCGATCGTATGTGTCGCGACAGATCAGGCGCTGCGATGTTCAAATGGAATGGAATATCAGGGCAGCGCGGGTATGGGATGTTGGCGTGGGGGTAGGGGAGGCGGATAGCCGGAAATAAAAAGGGCGAACCCTCGCGGATTCGCCCTTGATTGCGCGCTGAGTCAGCGCGACGCGGTGGCGGATTCGGTTCCAGTCAGGAGCCGGGTTGCCAGCCGCACGTCATTAGATAATGACGATATTTTCCGCCTGCAGACCCTTGGGGCCTTTGGCTACGGAAAAGGAGACCTGCTGGCCTTCGACCAGGGTCCGGAAACCGGAATCGCTGATGGCGGAATAGTGGGCAAAAACGTCGGGGCCGGACTGCTGTTCAATAAAACCGAAGCCCTTGGATTCGTCGAACCACTTAACGGTTCCTGTAACGGTGTTAGACATAATCGTGTCCTATAACTTAAAGATATATAGCGCCACACAAAATGGCAGTTTTGGCGGAAAATAAGCAGGAGTGAAAACTAACGGACGAGGACTATGGGTATAACTTCGTAACAGGAGAGATATTCGCGATGCTTAATTTCTAGCTCCAAGGCAGTGTATAGGGGTTTGGCTGGAAGTCAATCAATTCTTTTATCGCTGCCAGGTCCCCTGGCTGTCGCAAAGGGGACTGGCAGGCACGCGATACTGGGCCGGTAACTGCTAACGACAGCGTGCGATCAATTGCACCGGCGCCCCCGCAGCGCTGACATCCCGTGGGGTTGGGAACGGGGGGGGAGCGAATGTGATTAAGATCAGGCCGGAATCGTTACTCTTCCAGCGTGATACCGGATCCGCCCATTTCCTTCGGGAAATCCTTCAGCTTTGGCAGGCCGTCCCTGATTCGCAGCTTCGCCTCCTGATAGTTGACGTGTACGCTCGGCTCGAAAGGGAGATCCGGAATGACCGCCGCATAGACGTCGGTAAGCCCCATGCCCGGATGTTCACTGAAAATATGGCCGCCACAATTCTGACACCACTTGCGATAGCTGTTTGGTGTCTTGTGGTAAGTCCCGATCTTGTCCTCCCCCTCAGTAACCTTTACCGCTTCCGGTTGCCACAGCGAGAAGGCGTTTACCGGGCCCGCCGACCAGTGGCGGCAGGATTCACAGTGGCAGTAGCCCATTGCGGCGGGCTCTCCGCTAACCGTGAATTGAACGGCACCACAGAAGCAACTGCCTTGATAAGATTTTGTTTCGCCCATGGTTTTCTCCTTTTTCTGGCCGCGCCTGGGCGGCAGATCTATAGGGTAGACCAGACCTGTTTTTTTGAAGGCACGGTGCGTTCGGATCAATGGCTAGCCAGCGGCGAAATTGGTTGTGGCGAAAAAAGGCCGGCACCGAGCCGGCCAGAGGGAATCAGGCGCTTTGGGCGAGCGCCTGTTCGGGTTGGCTATTGCCGCTCACTGCGTCAACAGACGAGCGAATCAGATAATCAAAGGCACCCAGTGCTGCGGTGGCGCCGGCGCCCATGGAGATAACAATCTGCTTGTAGGGCACAGTGGTCGCATCGCCAGCGGCGTAGACGCCGGGCATGGAAGTCGCGCCGCGCCCGTCGATGACGATTTCCCCCATGCGGTTCATTTCCACGCCGCTGTCCTGCAGGAACTCGGTATTGGGTACCAGCCCGATCTGCACGAAGACGCCGGCCAGTTGCAGGTGTTTGCCCTTGCCGGTGGCGCGATCGCTATAGGCGAGGCCGGTGACCCTGTTGCCGTCACCGACGATTTCGGTGGTCTGGGCGTTCACGATGATATCGATGTTGTCCATCGAGCGCGCCTTGCGCACCAGTACGTCGTCGGCGCGCAGCGTGTCGGCGAACTCCAGTACGGTGACATGCTCGACGATACCGGCAAGATCGATCGCCGCCTCGATGCCGGAATTGCCGCCGCCGATAACCGCCACCTGCTTGCCCTTGAAGAAGGGACCGTCACAGTGAGGGCAGTAGGCCACGCCCCTGGTGCGGTATTCTGCTTCGCCGGGTACGCCCAGCTCGCGCCAGCGGGCGCCGGTGGCCAACACCACGGAGCGGCTGGACAGGGTGGCGCCGCTCTGCAGCTCCAGCTTCACGCTGTTACTGCGGCTCAGGGTGGCCACGCGCTGGTCGGTAATAATATCCACGCCGTATTCCTTTACGTGCTGTTCGAGGCTGGCGGCGAGTTTCGGGCCCTCGGTGTAGGGCACGGAAATAAAGTTTTCGATACCCACGGTATCCATCACCTGGCCACCGAAGCGCTCGGCGACCAGACCGGTGCGGATACCCTTGCGCGCGGCGTAGATGGCCGCTGCGGCACCGGCGGGACCGCCGCCGACGACCAACAAATCGTAGGGATCCTTTTCATTCAGGGCCGCGGCCTTGCGCTCGGCGGCGCCGGTATCCAGCTTGCCGACAATTTCCTCTAGTGTCATGCGGCCCTGGGCGAAGTGTTCGCCGTTCAGGTAGACCGCGGGCACTGCCATGACATTGCGCTGTTCCACTTCATCCTGGAACAGCGCACCGTCGATCATCTCGTGGCGGATGTTCGGATTCAGTGTCGCCATCAGGTTCAGCGCCTGTACCACATCCGGGCAGTTCTGGCACGACAGCGAGATATAGGTTTCGAAATGGTACTCGCCGTCGAGGTCGCGAATCTGCTGCAGCAGTTCCGGATCGGCCTTCGACGGGTGGCCACCGGCCTGCAGCAGCGCGAGTACCAGGGAGGTGAATTCGTGACCCAGCGGAATACCGGCAAAACTTACCCGGGGGGCTTCACCCCGCCGCGCGATTGCCATGCTGGGCGTGCGCTTGCCGTTACCGCTGTGGGTTTCAATCTTGGCGGAGAGACCGGCGATTTCATCGG
The DNA here is from genome assembly GCF_900107725.1 of Microbulbifer marinus. Taxonomy (GTDB): domain Bacteria; phylum Pseudomonadota; class Gammaproteobacteria; order Pseudomonadales; family Cellvibrionaceae; genus Microbulbifer; species Microbulbifer marinus. The sequence continues at coordinate 222,824 of NZ_FNQO01000001.1, forward strand.
CCAGTTGCTCCAGCTCCGCGGATTTGGGGCTATTGTCACCGGACACACGAATCTCGATCGGGTCAATAATATTGCGCAGGTAGGTGTCCAGTTGCTGTTTCAGGTTTGCGTCCAACATCGGTGTGTCCTGTCGATAATCAAAGGGGTTAAAAAAGGCCCACCCGCAGGTGGGCCTAAGGGATGGCAGTCCCGGATCGGGTCCGGGATGGCGAACGGAAGGGGTTTAGATCTTGCCGACCAGGTCCAGAGACGGTGCCAGGGTCTCTTCGCCTTCCTTCCACTTGGCCGGGCAGACTTCACCCGGGTGGCTGGCGACATACTGAGCCGCCTTGATCTTGCGCAGCAGCTCCTGGGCGTCGCGGCCGATACCGCCGGCGGTGATCTCGACAATCTGGATACGGCCTTCCGGGTCGATCACGAAGGTGCCGCGGTCGGCGATGCCTTCTTCCTCAATCATCACGCCGAAGTTGCGGGTGATGGTGCCGGTCGGGTCGCCGATCATCGGAAACTGGATCTTGCCGATGGTGTCGGACGTGTCGTGCCACGCCTTGTGGGTGAAGTGGGTGTCGGTGGACACCGAGTAGATCTCGACGCCCAGTTTCTTGAACTCTTCGTAGTTGTCGGCCAGGTCGCCCAGTTCGGTGGGGCAGACGAAGGTGAAGTCGGCCGGGTAGAAGAAGAATACCGCCCACTTGCCCTTGACGTCGGCGTCGCTGATGTCGAAGAAGTCACCAGATTGGTAAGCCTTGGCCTGGAAGGGTTTCAGTTCGGATTCGATGTAGCGAGACATAAGTAGCTCCTCGTTCAATGTGTTTGGCTGTGAAGTTGTCTGGAACGGGTGAGATGCTATCGAGTGATATAAACCAATAAAAATAATCTATTTAAATGGCTGTGATAGCTTTTATTGATCAGATTGGGTTTTCCAATAGTCAGGCTCGCTGCCACAGCCCGTTTGCAGTGGTTGCCGGCTTTGGGGATACTCGGGGTAAGTGACCGGTGAGTGCTGATTCAGTCAGAGCCGGTAGCGAACAGGTTTGAGCGGGACAGCGCGATGCGATTGATTCGGTTACTGAAAAACGACCTGGCCCGCGAGGCCGGCGAGTGGGTGGAGGAGGGCGTGATCAGTGAGCCCCAGGCGGAGCTGATCTGCGGTCGCTACGGCGTCGACTACCACCAGGCGAAAAACCGCTCCTTCGGCTACAACGTGCTGGTGGGGCTGGGCTACCTATTTATCGGTCTCGCGATTATCACGTTGCTCGGCGCCAACTGGGATGAGATACCGCGGGCGCTGCGCATGTGGGGACTCATAGCCATTACCCTGACCACCCAGGGGTTCGCCCTGCAGCACTACCGGGCCGGCGACTACAGTGCCGGAGTGGGGCTGTTCCTGCTCGGCAATCTGTTCTTCGGTGCCTCGATTATCCTGATCGCGCAGATCTATCACCTCGGCGAACATATGCCGGATGGCGTTTTCTGGTGGGCGCTGGGCTGCCTGCCGTTCGCGCTGCTGACAAAAAATCCGTGGCTGGCGCTGCAGGCCAACCTGCTGGCCGCGATCTGGTTTTTCATGCAGATCAGCTACGGATTTTACCCGGCACTGTTTCCGCTGTTTATCCTCGCCTCTGTCTATGTGCTCCGGCACGGCCGCCAGAGCATCGTGTTGCTGCTGGTGGTACTCGGCAGCATCGGTTTCTGGGTTGAATACTCACTGGCGGCGCTGTGGCGCGACGCCGACCAATTTTTCCTGTTTGACCTGCATGCGGAGAACCTGGCGGTAGCAGTGGCGTTGTTCATCCTGTTGTTCGCCTTCAGCCAGTGGCTGAGATTGCGGCCTGCGTCGGATGCCAAGGACTACGCGGCGGTGATCTCGGTGTGGTGCCTGCGCTTCACGCTGATAACGCTGCTGGTGTTGAGTTTTGCCGCCCCGTGGCGGCAGCTGCTAGAGGCGGACTGGAATCACCTGCTGTCGATGTGGCTGGTAATCGTGCTGCTGTCCGCGGCCGCGTTGTGGCTGGCCACCAGGGCGGGAGGGCGGCTTTCCAGCGCGCTGCTGCTGGGCGCGTTCGCGGTAGTGCTGTTGGCGGTGACGGTTTCCGGCGATCCCGAGCACGCGATCTTTTTCCAGGTGGTGACCAATTTCGCCCTGATCGGCAGTGGCGTCTGGCTGATAGTACGGGGCATTCAGGGCGGCATCTCCCATTACTTCTTTCTCGGCGTGGCCTCGATACTGGTCACCGCGCTGCTGCGTTATTTCGATCTGATCGGTGATTACGTCGGCGGTGCGCTGATCTTTACGCTGTTTGCGGTATTGCTGCTGGGCGCCGCCCGCTACTGGAAACGCCATCAGGCGAAGGAGGGCGCCGCGTGAAGTCGACCATCACCAGCGGCCTGATCGCGGCTATCGCGCTGCAGTTTGTGATATTGACCGGCATGTACCTCAGCGCGCAGATGCCGTTGTGGACGGGCGAGGAGATACGCCTGAAAACCATCCCGGTGGACCCGCGCAGCCTGTTCCGCGGCAACTACGCGCGACTGGAGTACGATTTTTCCCAGCTGGACGCCTCCATGTTTGCCGACGGCAAGAAATTGCGCGAAGGGGAGGTAGTCTATGTGCAGCTGCAACCGAAGAAGTCGGGCCTGCACGAGGTGTCCGGGGTCAGCCTGAAGAAGCCGGATGAGGGGGTTTTTCTGCGGGGCCGGGTGACCGGTACCTGGTGGCGCGATACCGGTAGCAGTTACCGGATCAAATACGGCATCGAGGCCTTTTTCGCCCCGAAGGAAAAGGCCTTGGGGCTGGAAAGCGACCTGCGTAACGGCGGTGTTGCCGAAGTGATGGTTTCCGGCGGCGGCAGGGCGCGCCTGAAGAATGTCGTTGCCGATGCGGCAGAGTAATCGGCGGCAGGGACTTTACAGGCACAAGGAACCATAACGATGACCCACCCCAATGTGGAAAGAGTTAACGCCTTTGTGCTGGTGATGGCGATACAGCTGGTCAGCCTGGCGGTGGCGCTGGCCGGACTGTATTTTCTCGATGTCGAAGTGCTGTTGGTCGGTCACTCCGCGACGCTGGCAATCGCGATCGGCGCCGTCGGCGCGCTGCTCAGCTACGCCGCCGCTGTCGGGCTGACCCGCTCGCCCACGGCCGTCGGGCGCACGTTGCGCCGGCACTGTGCCGAGCTGCACCCCTTCTTCGCCCGTTTCTCCACCCCGCAGATTGTACTGACCGCGTTTGCGGCGGGCGTGTGTGAAGAGTTGCTGTTTCGCGGCCTGCTGCAGCCGTGGCTGTCGGAACTGACTACGCCGCTGTTGGGCTTGCTCGGTGCCTCGCTGTTGTTCGGCTTGCTGCACTACGCGTCTTTCACTTACTTCGCCACCATTCTGCTGGTCGGACTGATATTGGGGATCTGCTACCGCGTCACCGAGAGCCTGCTGTGTGTCATCACCTGGCACGCGGTATACGACCTGCTGGCGATCACGGCGCTGGCGCGCTATCCGCGCGTACTGGGGGTGCCGACGGCGCGTTTAGATCAAAGCCCCGGCAATCAGTCCGAATACAAAACCGGTCACCGCGAGCGCGACCACTGCGAGTAGCCCGTCGTGGGCGACCAGAGCCAGTCCGAACGCCGTCAGGGCCAGGCCGGCGATGGTTGCCGAAAACGGGACTACTTCCATCAGCGGCAGTGCCAGTGCGATGACGGTGCAGATGGTGGCAATCACAAAGGTGCCGCTGCGCCGCACCAGGAACACCAGGCGTGGGCGCAGCCAGCGGTCCACAAAAAGCGCCGGTTTATCGAGCCATTGCAGCGCCCGCTGCAGTTTCTGCTCGGAGATCGAACGCCGCAATATCCACTGCGGCAGCCAGAAGTGTTTGCGGCCCAGCAACAGCTGGATCGTCACCAATAACACCAGCAGCGCCATCGCTGTCGGTACGCCGGGAATGCCGCTCAACGGCGAAAAAAGGATCAGCCCTACCAATAGCAGTAGGGGGGCAAAGGAGCGCAGTCCTACCGCTTGCACCACCATATCCAGCGATACGCGTTCACTGTCGCGGGCGCTGCTGGCGATATGTTCGAGTAGCTGGTGAAGGCTGGTGAGTTCCCGGGGCATATAAGGATCAATCGATAAAACCACACACCATTCTACTGTGCCGCCGTGCGCAGTGCCCAATCCCGCGCATTCAATCCTATTGCGTAACACTGTTACCGGCTGCCTGCCAGGCCCCCATCGAGCCGAGAAAAACATCCACATGCTGAAACCCGGCGCGCCGCAATATCGATGCGGCAATGGTGGCCCGCGCACCGCTGGCACACATGGTCGTGTAGTGCTTTTCCTTCGATAATTGCTCGAGCTGCTGCGGGAGGTGTCCGATATAGATGGTTGTGGCCCCGCTCACGACACCCTCTTCGATCTCGTTCCTGCCACGCACATCCAGCAGGCTCCACTGCTCGCCGTTATCTGCGACTCTTGCCTTGACTTCATCGACGTCGACAACCGGCACGCTATCGAATGGTCGCGCAGCCGCGGCCCAGCCGGGTAGGGCGGGGTCGAGGTAACCGAGCACGTGGTCAAAGCCGATTCGGGCGAGGTGGCGCGCCGCGGCCTCGGCCTGTTCGCTGCTTTCCGCAACGAGCAATAGCTCATCCTGCTCATCGAGAATCCAGCCGGCGAAGGCGGGAATCATATCCTCGGGCAGGGCGATACTGCGAGGCAGGTGCGCACCGAGGTAGGCACTGATGCCGCGTACATCGATCACCACTGCGTTGTCGCAGAGCTGGTCAAACTTTTCCGCACTGAGTGCGGGTGGTGTTAACACGCGGCGAGTCGGTGCTGCGCCTTTCAGGTTGAGCCGTTCCATGGTGCGGAAGTAGGGTGGCTGTTCGTGGTGCTCGGCCACCTTCCTGTCGATGAACTTGTCCCGGTCGCGGATCTGCAGCATGGGATTGTTGTCACGCTCATAGCCGAGCGTGGAAAATTCCCGGTTGGCCATATTGTCCCCGCAGACCGAGCCGGCACCGTGGGCGGGGTAGAGAATGGCCTGGTCTCCCAGTGACAGGATCTTTTCGAGACTGTCGTATAGGCACCCCGCCACTTCCTTCGCCCGATCGGGATAGAAATCCGTGCGCCCGACATCGCCGACAAACATGGCGTCGCCGGTAAAGACCCCCACGGCCTGCTCGCCGAAGTTGTCGTCGTAGATTGCGAAGGACAGGCTGTCGTCGGTATGTCCCGGAGTTTCGAGGACTTTCAGCGTCATCTCACCAAAAGTGAATGTGTCTCCTTCGCGTACCGTGTCTGCGTAGGTCACGTCGCCGGCTGCATTGGGGCCGTGGTGAACCGGGGCGCCGGTAATTTCGGACAGTATCGGCGCGCCGGAAATCAGGTCCTCGTTGCGGTGGGTTTCAAAGATATGGGTAATGCGACAACCGCGCTGCCGGGCCATCTGCGCGTAATCATCGCAGTCCCGTCGCGGGTCGATGACGGCGGCCTCGTTACCGTCGCCAATCAGGTAGGAGAGTTGCGCCAGCCCCGGGGTCTTGATGGATTCGACAAACATGAAACCTCCTCAGGTTTTGCCGCAGCAGCGCGTTTCTACGCGGAAAATCTACGGCCGCTATTCCAATATCATAGCCCCTGAGTGCAGTGCTTCGCCGGTGTCGACGCAGCATGCCTAAACACCGCTGTCGGTGGCGTTTTGCCCGCGACCACCGAGTCGCCGGCCACCGGCATCCTGCACACAGTTGGCAGTGGTGGCAGAGAAAAGAAAGGCGAAAATCGGCAGCAGCACGGCAACGGGTTTAACGATGGCCCTTTACAGCGCGGTGGGCACCAGAGATTCCCTAGACATTGCGTGCCGGGTGGGAGCGGTTCGCCAGCCGCAGGTGCCAGTTCAGTACTAGCACCGTCAGTGCCGGCAGCATGGTCAGCGTCACGATGGTTGCGCCGATAATCCCGCTCATGACGATTACGCCGACGCCACGGTACAGTTCGGTGCCGGCGCCGGGCAGGAATACCAGCGGTGCCAGGCCGCAGATGGTGGTGATCGACGAAATAGCGATCGGGCGCAGACGCGAGCTGACGGCCTCCTGCACCGCCTCCAGCGACGACATGCCTTCCTCGTTCACGTTACTGATCGCGCGGTGCACGATCAGTATCGGGTTATTGACCACCGTGCCCATCAGGATCAGGAAACCGAGCATCGAAATCATATCGAACGGCTGATGGAAGCCTTCCAGCCCCATGCTGCGCATAGTGGCACCGATCATGTTCAGCAGCGCCAGGCCGGCGATGCCGCCGGCAATACCCAGCGGAATGGTGGTCATGATCAGCAGCGGATAGCCCCAGTGGGTGAAGATGGCCACCATCAGCAGATACACGATCAGCAGCGCGACGATATAGTTGCCGCCCAGCGATTCGCGGGTGGCGTCCAGCTGGTCGGCGGCGCCGGAAATATTCAGGCTGACGCCGGCGGGCACCTGGCCGCGGTCTTTCAAATATTGCACCAGCTCGGTTTTCACCCGCTCCACACCGGTTTCCAGCGCGACCGAGCGCGGCGGGATGATGTTCAGCGTTACCGTGCGTCGGCCGTCGACGCGCCGCACCGTACTGGTGTCGACGGTCTCCACCGTCTGCGCCAGTTCCGACAGGGGCAGTACCCGGCCCGCGGGCGTATAGACGAAGATATTCTGCAGTGTCTCTACGGTCGCCGCGGGGCCTTCGCGGTTGTAGAGATACATGTCGATCTTGTCGTCGTCGAGAAAGAATTCGTTGACGAAGGCACCGTCGGTCAGCGCAGACACGGTAAAGCCAATATCCTCGGCACTCATGCCCACTTCTGCAGCCCGGTCCCAGTTGGGGGTCACCTGCAGCAGTGGCTGTGCCAGCGACAGACTGGACGGGCGCGTCTGGATACTGGGGTCGTCGAATATCTGCCCGGCACGCGTATAGGCGGCACGGGCCACCTTGTACAGATCGGCGAGATTGGCTCCGGAGATGTCCAGGTTCACACTGCGGGTGCCGCCGTCATTGCTGCTGATGATGGAACCGCGTGCGGCGAAGGCGCGCATGCCCGGGTAGCTCTCGTACTTGCGTACAATCGCTGCCATCAGCTCGTCGATATGGGCGGGATTCTTGGACTCGGCGATGATGCGCAGGCTCTGCGGCGACACGCGCATATTGACATACTTCATTGCCGGCACTTCCGCCTCGCCAGCTGCAAAGGCCTCGGGTTCGTCGTCGACAAACGGCAGAAAATACTCCTGCAGCTCGCTCGCGATCTCCTCCATGGTGGCCAGGTTGTAGCCGGGCGGCGCGTTCACGGTGGCGAAAGTTTTCGCCTCCTCGCCCTCCGGCAGGTATTCCGCTGGCGGGGTCAGAAACACAATGATGGCGAGGCTGAGGGCGACGGTGACGCCGATGGTATAGAGTCGCCGGACCGGTGTGGCGATCAGCCAGCCGATGCGGTTGAGGACCCCGTTGCGCAGCCGGCTGTGGGAAATGGCCTCCGTTTGCGCGCCGTCGAAATCCAGTCGCGCACTGGCGGTGGGGATGACCGTAATCGCCACCAGCATCGACACCATGATCGAAGCGGAAATGGCGATGGCGATATCGGAATAGAGCTGCCCGGCCTCTTCGGCGATAAACACCACCGGCAGGAACACCATCACCGTGGTCAGCGTCGAGGCGAGTACTGCCGGCCACACCTTCTGCACGCCACTGATGGCGGATTGCAGTTTGTTCAGGCCGCGCCGTCTTTCCAGCTCGATGCTCTCCAGCACTACGATGCTGTTGTCCAGCGTCATGCCGATGGCAAAGGCCACCCCGGCCAGCGAAATAACATTGATCGTGCGCCCGGCGACCAGCAGGCCGATAAACGCGGCAATGGTACAGATGGGAATGCCGGCGACACCGAGTGCGGTCGCGCGCACGGAGCGCAGGAACAGGTACATGATCGCAGTGGCGAGCAGGGCACCGAGCAGCAGGTTCTTCCAGACGTTGAACACCGAGTCCTGCACATAGCCGACGTCGTCCGCAGTCAGCTCCATAATCATGCCCTGTGGCTCGAGCAGCTCGCGGTTGATCTGTTCTACCGCTTGCAGCATGGCCTTCTTGATCGCGATCACATTGGAACCGCTCTCGCGCCTGACCGACAGACTGATTACCGGCCGCCCGTTGACATAGGAATTGCTGCGAATCTTGAAGTGGTCCAGCTTTACTTCCGCCACATCGCCGAGGCGTGTGATGCCGTCGCCGCTACGTTGCAGAATCAGGTCGCGCAGCTCGTCGAGGTCGCGAAAGCGGCCCAGTGTCCGCAACAGGTAGCGGCGTTTACCGCTCTCCACTTCGCCACCGGAAATATCGCGGTTGCGCAACGCGATGGCCGCGCGCACGTCGTCCAGAGTTAGATTGCGTTCGGCCAGGCGCGAGGGGATCAGCCGAATCTGAACCTGCCGCTCGGCGCCGCCGCCCACATCCACCTGGGCCACACCGGGGACGCCCGACATGCGCGGGCGTACATTGTCCTCGACAAAATCCCGCATCATGTCCATATCCAGATTGCGCGGATTGCCGGGCAGCGGCGAGATCCGGAAATACATAAAGGCGTTGGCGGAGAAGGACGTCGCATAGACGCGCGGCTCGTCCACATTCACCGGGTAGGAGGGCACCTGGGTCAGGGCGTTATTGACGCGGATCAGCGCCTCGGTAATATCCACGCCGAACGGAAACTCCAGTTCAATTTCCGCCGAGCCCAGGTCGGCAGAGGACTGCAGTTCCTGCAGGTAGGGGATATTGCGCAGGTATTCTTCCTGCTCGATCAGGATTTCCTTTTCGATATCCTGTGGCGTGGCGCCGGGCCAGCGGGTCTGGATCGAAATCGTGCGCACTTCCAGGTCCGGAATCATCTGTACCGGGATTCGCAGCGCCGCCACTACGCCGAGCACGGCGACAATCAGCACGCTGACGGTTACCAGAATGCCGTTGCGGACTATGTGCTCAAACATGCGGGAAGCCCCCGTTCTGGAAGCGCATTCAGCTTGCCTGCCGCAGTATCACTGTCTGGCCTTCCTGCAGGCTTTCGTTGCCACGCGTGACTACCACCTGCCCCTCCTTCAGTCCGGAACGGATCTCAATCAGGCCGGCGAAGCCGAGGCCGATACTCACCTGCTGCTCGCGTACCCGCGCCGCTTTCCCCCAGCCATTAAATTTCTCCGCCACCCAGACCGTAATGCGCCCGTCCGGGTAGCGCAGCACGGCGTCGCGGGGAATGGCGACGCTGCGACGCCCGGAGCCGAGCAACAGCGTGGCCGATACCGACATGCCGGGAATCAGTTCCGGCGTACTGTCAGTGGCTATTTCGGTGCGCAGCATGAAAGTGCGCGCTCCACTGCTGCTGAGTGGTACCTTGTGCTGCACGCTGGCCTTGTAGGTGTGGTCGCTGTCGGTATCGAAGCGCACTTCCAGCGGTGTCTTGGGGTCGATGCGGGCGTAGACCCGTTGCGGCACCTGGAAATCTGCGCGCAGTCCGTCGGCGCTGACCAGTTCGAACAGGTTCACGCCCGGTTCCACCCACTCCCCCAGCTCGGCAAAGCGCTGGCTGATGGCGCCATCGAAAGGCGCACTGATTTTGTGGCGCCGCAGCAGGGCCTCCTGGTGCTTGGCTTCAATCTGTGCGCGGCGCAGTTCGGCATTGCGGATGCGCACCTGTGAAGCCAGTGCTTCCACCTCGGTCTCGGCGATATGGTTGTCACCGATCAGCCGCTGTGCCTCGCCCAGGCGGCGCCGGCTTTCCGCCAGTGCCTCGCGGCTGCGCTCCACTTCGGCGAGGGCGGCATCGCGGGCGATGACGTTCAGCTCCGGATCCAGCTCCAGCAGTGGCTGGCCCTTCTTTACGCGGTTGCCGACGTCGACGTGGATCTCACTGACGAGTCCGTCCACCTCGGCCGATAGCATCGCTTGTCGCGACGGCGTCAGGGTGCCGGTAACCGGTACCGGCTCCACAATCGCCTGCTGCCTGGCGGTTACCGCCTCGACGGTAATGGCATCCCCTTTGTCGTCCTGCGCCGAGACAAAAGGAACGGCGGTCAGTGCCGACAGGCTCACGGCAAGGGTCAGCGGGGAGAACAACTTCGCAATAGTGCACTGCATAGCGTAAAGCGCTTCCATGTGTTCGCGAAATAGAGCATTGAGCATACATAGCCGGTTGTCGCAAGGAAACCGCGGACGAGCAGCTGCCAGGCGTGGCTACAGTGACAATTTTACGAGTGGGGGCGCCGAATGGATCTATCGCGGGACCAGGGCGACTCTGTTGTGTCTGTTGAATTTGGCGCTAGGGAATTTAGTCGAACAGTTCGTCGAGAGTGAATATCTCCACGGCGGGCCCCGGCGTATTGCTGACTCGCACCATCTTGGCGGCCACCTGTGCGCCGCGGATCGGCCGGTAGCGGCGCAGGCCGGGCAGGGTGCAGATCAACGGCAGCAGCCAGCTGCCGAGCTTTTCCGCCGGGCGAAACTCCCGACGGTCACCGAGTAACAGCGACGGGCGGAAAATACTGATGCGCGCAAAGGGCAGGCGCATCACCGCCTGTTCCAGCTCGCCTTTCATGCGCAGGTAGGCGTTGTTGCTATTCGGGTTGGCGCCGCTCGACGAGACCAACAGGTAGTGGGCGACGCCGGCCTCGGCGGCCAGTCTGGCCGCATGGAGCTGATAGTCCACATCGACCGTGCGCTGTGCGTCCAGCGAACCGGCCTGGCTGCGTGTGGTGCCGAGGCAGGAGAACAGCAAATCCGCGCGGAAAAGTCGGGCAGACTCGTCCAGTCGCGCGAAGTCCAGCACTTCATTGCGCACTTTGGCCGACGGGTGGGGCGCGGCTCTTCGCGTCAGGGAAATTATCTCGCCAATGTGATCGGCGTCGACGAGCTGGTCGATGAGCTGGCGCCCGATGAGTCCGGTTGCGCCGATGATCAGTGCTCTTTTTGTCATACTTTGTTTGCGAACAGTTCTGCAGAATGTTTTTTTTGACGGTGGATAGTGTCACCACTGATTACCGCACGCCGCCTATGACGTTAAATCCAACTCCGGGGAGTCTACTCTTACTCTGTGGTTGAGCGGTAGAGATACCATGGAGTAAACCGGATGGACTCGTTCAAGGCAGTACTTCGGGTATGTGCGGCGGCACTGATCGTTCAACAGGGCGCCTTGGCCTCGCCTTACCTTGCCGAGAAACCCTGGATAATGCCGTTCGACGTCAACCAGCGTTTCCGCCCCCAGAACCCGCACCAAACTCCCCCGGAAGATCCTTCACAGCGCGATATTTACGAATTCGCCTGGCAATCCTTTATCGCCCTGAACTGGCCGTACAAGGTCGGCGGTGTGCGCGGCCAGCCGGACCCCAAGGTGCCGCTGGCACCGATCGCCAACACCACCAATCCGGACAAGGTTGTCGTTTGGGAAACCTACATGTCTCCCGAAACCGTCTTCGTACACCCGCAGGATTGGCCGGTGGTGTGGGGGCAGCCGGACTTTTCCGGCTTGCTGAGAGTGAGCAAGCCACCCTGTTACGTCGGCGGTTACCAGTACGGCCAACCCTTCGCGCCGGGCATCAATCAGCCCTATACGAATGCCAATGTGCCGACCGGACCGGTGGTGGATCAGAACAAGGAGTACCTGCGGGTGGAGGTCACCCTGAGCCAGCCGTATTTCAACTACATCAAGCAGTTCGGATACTACGACGCGGATACCCAGACGAGTGCGGTGAAGAAATATATTCAGTTCGCCAATGACACCGGAGACGCGCCGCCACCGGCCATCAAGCCGTCGGACGACGCCAGCCGTTTCCAGCCGCTACCGACCGGGCTGGAGTTCTATCTCGACGGCCTGCCGAAATACGCCCTGCAGGGCATGACCGAGGTCAAGGCCGCCTGGAAAGTATTGAAGACCGAAGGTGAGGGCGCGGATATTCCTGGCCGCTATTTCCGCCGCATGATGCAGTTTCCGCAACCGGACGGCTCCCTGAGTGAGCCGATGCTGATGGGGCTGGTGGGCTTCCATATTCATCGGGTGACACCGTTCGGCCACCTGCCGTCGACGTTCGAGCATGTCGACAATGTGCGTGTGCGCAAGCGGCGGTTCGATCCGCTGCCGGTGCCGAAACACCCGGCGCTGAATCCCGGCCGTGGAAACGGTCGTCCGGTCCGCTACGCCAACGGGTACGAAGTAAACGGCGAGAGCGGTGTCGCCGGGGTCATACCCCTGCCGTATAAACAGGGTGACTCACTGATTCCGATCGATGAGCGCGAACAGGTCAACGTATCGCGGGTCACGCCGATTCCGCGGGATGTGCAGCGGGTGAACTACAAATACCAGAGGCTGTTGAAAGACAGTGTCTGGTCCTACTACCAGTTGATCGGCACCCAGAACAAGAACCTGGAAACCCCCAACCGGCATCTGGGCCCGGGTATCCCGGGGCCGCAGCGCTCAAACGTGCAGAACCTCGTCAACACAACCCTGGAGACCTATACCCAAAAGGGCTTCAGTTGTGCCCGCTGCCACCTGAATGCGTTCCCCCAAGGGGTTAGCAGCTTCCCGCCCTATGAAAAGCGTTTCGAAGACCTGCACGTGATGAGCTTCCTGCTGCTGAACGCCAAGCCGGGCAGCCAGCCGCCGGGCAAGTTCGAGTGCCTGAAGCCAGGTTACTGACGCGATGGGGCAGGGCAGCGGTAGGCGACAGTCAGCCGGCTTCCAGCGCCACCCGGACTGCCTCTTGCAGGTCGTCGACACAGGCCCGGGGTTCGCGCATCAACGGGTGGTAGAGCGCGTCCTGGCGCCGCACCCAGATGGCCTGCAGGCCGGCTTCCAGCGCGCCATTGGTGTCCCAGGCGTGGGCGGCGATCAGCGTCGCCTCAGCGGGGGACGTGCCCGCCTTGCCGGCCGCCTGGCGGTAGACTTCTGGCCGGGGCTTCCAGACCCCGAACTCCTCGATAGAGATAATCCCGTCCACCAGGGATTCCAGTCCCGCCTGTTGCACCAGTGATTCGGTGTTCTGTTGCGAGCCGTTGGTTAGCAGGAACGACCGCTGCCCGCCCGCGCGGGCCCGCTCGAGGGCAGGGCGCACATCCGGGTGGGCGGGGAGCTCGCCGAATTGTTGCAGGATGGTGTCGATCTCATCCTCGCCGGCTTCGGCCCCCGCGTTGGCGAGGACCACTGCCAGTGTGGCCCGGGCGATCTCCGGGAAAGGCCGGAAGCTGCCCGCGGCCGACAGGGCAAAGGCGTCGCGCAACAATTGCGCAAAGAATACCGCGGCTGTCTGTTCCGGCAGGTCGAGAGCGGTAAATCGCTGACGCAGCGGCGCCAGGGAGAAAAGGGTTTCGATCACATCGAAAAAAATTACCCGGCTCGTCATACCCTGTCCTTATCCGATGAGGGCGATAACCGCCTTTGCATGGGGACGGCCAGCGGCCCTCGTTTGTGGTCTAGGCCTTTTGGTTGCGCTGCAGCTCCGCCCGTATCGCCTCGGGGCGGATGGGAATCTCCCGCATGCGCACACCCACCGCGGCAAAGATCGCATTGGCGATGGCGGGCCCCACCACCGTGGTGGCCGGCTCGCCTAGGCCCACGGCGGTCTCGGTGCTGTCGACAAACTCCATGTCGATGTCGGGCACGTCGCGCATCCGCAGCGGCGTGTAGGTATTCAGGTTGGTATCCACCACGTTGCCGTTGCGCAGCGTGGTGCCCTCATGCAGCGCCATGCTCAATCCCCACAGCGCCGCCCCCTCGACCTGGGCGCGGGCGCCATCCGGGTGCACGATGGTGCCGGCGTCGGTGACCACGAAGAGTTTTTCCACGGTCGGCCGGCCGCTGTCGCGATCCACTCGCACCCTGGCGACGCACGCGGTCCAGGTGGGCATGTTGCGTTCCTGGCCATAGCTGGTTGCGACGCCGAGGGCCGTGTCCGCCGGTAGCTCGCCGCCCCAGCCGGAGAGTTCACGCACGCGGCGCAACACGTTGGCCTGGCGCGAGGCGCCGCCGACCGAATTGGGGGCGCTGCCGGCGTTTATGCCCTGTGCTTTCAGCCGGCGCAGGCGGAATTCGATCGGATCCTCGCCCGCCTTGTGGGCGGCCTCGTCCATGGCGCTCTCCAGGGCCCAGTTGACCCAGCCGGAGCCCACGGAGCGCAGCCAACCCGGGCGGAAGGTATCGTTGGCCAGGTCGTTGGAGATGGCCCGCACGCGGTGGCCGTCCATCGTGTACCAGTGCAGGGCGCCCTGGATGGAGAAGGGGTCGTATTTGCCGTTGATGCCATCGGCCATAAAGCCGGGCGCCATCACCTGCGTGGGCCAGCCGGCGGTGGCGTGGTGTTCCATCGCGGTGATCTTGCCGTCGCCATCGAAGGCCATGCGGATTTTCTGCACCGACGGCGAGCGGATGGAATCGAACAGCGCATCGTCTTCGCGGGTGAGGACCATTTTCACCGGGCGACCCACTGCCTTGGCCGCCAGCGCCGCCGGCACTGCATAGTCCCCGTTCAGGCGCCGGCCGAAGCCGCCGCCGAGCAGGTAGGTGCGCATGACGATACGGTCCTCGGGCACCTGCAGGGCCTTTGCCAGCACCGGGATGATCAGTGACTGCCACTGGTTGCCGGTGTGGATTTCCCAGCGGCCGTCTTTCTCCAGGGCGAGGGCATTGACCGGCTCCAGCTGGAAATGCAGTACGCCGTGGGTGATGTATTCGCTCTCCAGGATCTCGGCGGCGTCGCTGAAGGCTTGATCGACTTCCCCTGCGTCCCGGACCAGCACGCCCTGGTCGGCAGCGTCGATCAGCTTGCGGCCGTGGTCCAGTACGGCCTGCTCGTGCACGCCGGTGGTCTTGCCCGGCGACCATTTCACGGCGACGCGCTCGACCGCCTGGTTGGCGGCATGAAAGCTGTCGGCAATCACCATTGCCCAGCCCGGCACGGTGCCGGACGGGTCCTCCAGCGTAATCGTCTGGCGATAGCCGGGGATTTCCCGCGCCGCGCTATCGTCGATGCTGCTGACGGCCGAGCCGTAGCGGGTGGGCGGCATGATGGGGCGGCCGTACACCATGCCGTCCACTCTCGCGTCCAGGCCGTACAGGGTGCTGCCGTCGACCTTGCCGGGAATGTCGAGCGCGCGGGTCTGCCCGCCGATGATGCGCCGCTCGGAGGGCGGCTTGATGGGCATCTGTTTCAGTTCCTCATCGGTAAAGCTGCGGCTGATGCCGCCGCCGCGGACAAGGTCGGCGTAACTGATCGATCGATTCCCGGCGATGACCCTGCCGGCGCGCGCGCGGCACTGTTCCGGTTTCACGCCGAGTTCTTTTGCGCCGGCCTCGATCAGCACACTGCGCCCGGCGGCCCCCGCGCGACTCAGTTGGTCGAAGCTCTGCCACACCGACCAGCTGCCACCGGTGACCATGTAACCCCACTTCGGGTCGCTATCCACGTAGCGCAGCTCGACCTGGTCCCAGTCGGCCTCCAGCTCGTCCGCCACGATTCGCGCCAGCGCCGTGCCGATGTGCTGGCCCATTTCCGCCTTGGCGATGTTGACCACCACCCGGCCATCGGGCTCGATCCAGTACCAGACGGTGGGGTCGAAGGCCCCCTCGGCAACGGCCTTGTCCGGGTTGGCCAGGCTGAGCGGCGAGCGCGCAAAGGCCAGCGTGAGGGCGGCGCCCGCCATGCCGACGATGAAGCCGCGCCGGCCCGGAGAGGCCAGCTCGTCGGCGCCGGCGGAATTTTTTCCGGTCAGGTACTTAAGCATGGTCGGCCTCCTGTGGGCGCGCGGATCCGGCCTGCATCCGCCGCGCCGCCATCCGGATCGCCTCGCGGATACGCACGTAGGCCATGCAGCGACACAGGTTGCCGCTCATCACCTGGTTGATCTGCTCATCGGTGGGGGCGGGAAAGTCCCGCAGCATGGCGGCGGCCTGCATGATCTGGCCCGGCTGGCAGTAGCCGCACTGGGGCGTCTGCGCCTCGACCCAGGTTTCCAGCAGGGGGTGCCCTTTTTCCGCCAGCCCCTCGATGGTGGTGACCACTGAATTGGCCACGTCCTTTACCGGGGTGATGCAGGAGCGCGTGGCGCGGCCATTCACGTGCACGGTGCAGGCGCCGCACAGGCCGATGCCACAGCCGAATTTGGTGCCGGTATAACCGAGGTCGTCGCGGATCACCCAGAGCAGGGGGGTATCGTCGGGTACGTCCACAGTGACGGGTCTGGCGTTGATCTTGAATTCCGTGGGCATGGCTATTCTCCCGCCTTTCCTGTGGCGCTGTGCTGTGACTGCCGGTGCAACTCGCGCAGTTCCCCGATCCGCTGCTGCAGGTTTTTCCACGGCGGCAGGTTTGAGCGCCGGCGCAGGAAATCCGCGAGTTCCACCAGGTTCTCGTCGCTGAGTGTGGAGAACCCCGGCATCACCAGGATGGGGGTGCCAGCGCCGGTACCGACGCCCTCGATGACCACCCGCAGCAGGTTGGTGGGATCATCGGCGGTTACCGCGCTGTTCAGGCTCAGCTCTGCCCGCGCCGCCAACGGATGCTGGGGGTCGTTGTAATGGCAGGAGGCACAGGCGGAGACATACAGCGCTTCCCCCGCGCCGTGCTCCGAGTGCGCGCGCTGCTGGGCTGCGGTGATTGTCTCGGCGGCTAGTTGCCGGGGATTGCCGGTGTTCCGACGGTCGGCGGAAAGCGACTCCATGTAGCTGGCCAGGGCGCGGATGTCGCTGTCCGGGGCCTGCCTCAGGCCGCGGTGCACTACCTCGCCCATGGAGCCGACGGCGACACCGTGGTAGTTGGATGTCCCCGAACGCAGGTACTGATAGAGGGAGTCCGTATCCCAGTGCACCGGCACCGGCTGGCTCTCGTCCAGCGCTGTCGCGTACCAGTTGTCGACCAGTGCGCCGGCATAGGCCCGGTTCTTTTTCTCTGCCTGCATGAAGTTGCGGGGGGTGTGGCAGGCGCTGCAATGCCCCAGCCCCTTGGCCAGGTAGGCGCCGCGGTTCCATTGCTCGCTCCGGCCCGGGTCCGGCTGCCACGGGTCCGGATCGAAAAACAACAGCTTCCAGCCCCACTGCAGGAAACGCAGGTTGAATGGAAAGGACAGGTTGTTCGATGGCGGTGTGTGGGCGACGGGCTCCCGCGTCATGAAATACGCGTAAAGCGCGTCCAAGTCCTCGTCGGTGATGTTCTTGTAGTGGGTGTAGGGGAAGGCGGGATACAAGTGTGCGCCTTCGCGCGAAACACCTTCCCGCATCGCGCGGACAAAGGCCTCGCGCGGCCAGCGGCCAATTCCGTCCTCCGGGTGCGGTGAGATATTGGTGGAATAGAGGCTGCCGAATGGAGATGGGAATTCAACGCCACCGGCATAGGGCTTGTCCGCGGTGATGGTGTGGCAGGTTTCGCAGTTGCCGATGCCTGCCAGCACCTTGCCCCGTTCAACCAGCTCGGGACTGAAGCTGTGCCGCTTGGCCAGGTCTGCAGCCGGGATTGAAGGTTGCCACACCGCCAGTGCTAGAACGACGGCAAGGATGACGAGCAGTGCGATGGCAAGGTACCAGCCTTTACTCATGGCCGCTTCTCCACTGATAGGGGAACTGATGATTTCGCGACATGTTGTGATTGAGTTTCGTGTCGCTCCGCTTGCAGCTCGCATGGACGTTGGCAAGCAGCACCGGCCGCAGGGCCTCCAGGACCGTGGCCCGGAATACCGGCCTGCGCCAGCGCCCACGTCATCTTTATAGCAGCGGACAGAGACCTGTCGGGCGCCGCCGTTGGCCTGCGTGGATATTTGGCGGGAGTATTTCCGTCACTGTGTCTGCTGTCGCTGTTAACCCTTCTCGGCAAGAAGGACGAATCGGGCGAATTCAGCTTCCTGTGCGCCTAGCTGATTGTGTCATTGGCAGAGCCGAATATCGGCGAGCGATCGACCAGCCCGTAACCGCGTTTCAAAAAAGGTCCGGAGTACCCGGTACGCGCTGTGGTTTCCACAGACGGCCGGGCTCACTTAGGTTGCGATGGAGGGAGATGGAGGGAAGTACAACCCAAATCGCAGTAGAGCAGGGTAGCATTAACTGTAACGCCGAAATTGACAGCAGCTATCTTGCTCAGAGAAAAAATTCATTTAACCCGCACAGTACCCCTCGTTACTCTGGGGACCTGAAAAATAATCAGGAGGTGATTATGAGCAAGGTGATGTCGATTGTTATCCGCTCCACGGGTACTCGCCAAACGCAGCAGCCGGCGGAGTGCAATTACGCCGACAACTACTACGGCGATCAGGTGTGCGTGGTACGGCGCAAAGCCCGGTGAGCGTTTAGTCGCAGGGGCAGGGTCCGCAGCACACGGCAAGGTTTCTCCTGGCGGAGCGCTGCGGGTTCGAAGGTTCCCGTTTCAGGCGGAGTCGCTGGCGAGCCAGATCTCGGCCTCTTGCTTCTGATCGTGGCCAAAGGCCTTGATATGCAGGCCCGGAATCAGCGCACCTTCCAGTTCACTGATTTTCCCGATCCATGCCTTGTCGGTCAGCACAGCGGCCTTACGGAATTGCCGGATAAAATGCAGCATCGATGGCAGGCGCGAGAACTCTACGGCGATAGCCGCGAGGGAGGGCAGCTGGTATTCGATCACGTCAAACAGCATTTGCCCGTCTTCAATGCCATCGGCTTTTTCCGCCAGCTCGTCCAGGGCCCGCTTCATATCGTCGGAATCCAGCTTGCCGCTCATTGAAATATCAAGGCGGTTTTCGCCGGTCCTTTCCACGGTAAACATATCTTCTCCTTGCGTATTCTGTTCGGGCGTTTTCTTTCGCGCTGACAGAGGCTAACGATAGAAAACTGCCAGCCATAATGTCATTTTATCGGGCTCTGTCCAACTCACCCTGTGCCTGGCGTGGGCCGGGATATTGATATAGTCACCTTTGTCCAGGGTGATTTCGCGCCCGTCCTCAAACTGAATCGTTCCCGCGCCCTCGAGCACGATGACCCACTCATGTTCGTCCTGGTCATACCATCCCGATTCGGGAGAGTTCTGCCCATGGGAAACGATACGCTCTATCCGCACGTTCTCCGTGCGAATCAAGTCGAAAAAGTGTTCCGTGGTGTGATCGTCGGGGAGGTTCGAATAAATGCTTTCCACAATTTTAATTCGCGTTAACTGTTAAGCAGGATTTTCGGTGTTCGGCCGTTCGCGTTGGCCGTTGACTGCCAGTGCACCGGCAGCATGCTGATGCGCAACCTATCGGCACCCGCGACAGCCCAGAGTATATACGGAAGGGGCAAATCGCGGGTTTTACCTGAGAGTGACAACAGGGTGGTAGCAGGCAGTCGCGCGGTGCAGTTCGGCGATTCCGTGACTAGACTCAGGTAAGCGATAGTTTTGACGCCATTGCCCCGCGCTGCTGCCTCCCGATCCGGTGGCTGCGGCGCGGTGCATTGTTCAAGTCTGGGGAACAACCTCGTTGACAGCTGTTCCCCGCACAGGAGTTCCCGGATGAAGTCACTGATTTCTGCAGCCATGATCTTCACCGTAATGATGGCGGTGCTGCTGCCGATGCGACTGTCGGCGGCGGACCCCAAGGCTGGTAACGGCAATGCCGACTATGTGTTCACCAATGCCAAGGTCTACACGGTGAACAAGGAGGCACCCTGGGCCGAGGCCATCGCCATCAAGGGCAACAAGATCGTCTATGTCGGCGATGCCGAAGGGGTCAAATCACAGGTCGGCAAGGGCACCAAAGTCGTGGACCTCAAGGGCAAGATGGTGTTGCCCGGCTTTGTCGAAGGCCATTTCCATAGCATCGTCGGTGCCATGATTGCAAAGGGACTCGACTTGCAGACAGATGACAAGCAGGAGCTGTTTGACCGAATCCGCAAGTATGCAAAGGAAAATCCGGACCTTGACGTAATCGTCGGTTACGGAGTGCGCTTCAACGTATTTCCAGACCAGCTGCCGACGGCGGCGATGCTCGACGAGATCGAGTCGGAGCGTCCGATCTACTTTTTTGGGATCGACGGTCATACCGCTTGGGTAAACTCCAAGGCGTTGGAAATGGCCGGGATCAACAAGGATACTCCGGACACTGCCCCTGGTTTCTCCTATTTTGTGCGCGACGACGATAACAACCCAACCGGCTGGATTGTGGAGTGGCCGGCTGAGCTACAGGTGCTGGGTAGCCTGGTCGATTTCAACGTCGAATATGTCAAGGATGGCGTCAAGGAATGGCTGCCGCGCTTCTCGGCTGCCGGCATCACCGCGGTCCACGATTACGGTGTCCTCGGGATTCCGGCGGAAGAGGCCTTTCAATTTTTCACCGACATGGCCGCGCAAGGTAAGCTGCCGATCCGCATCCAGGGTTCCTATTACTGGAACGATCCGAAGACGGATCCGATCCCGCCGCTGAAGAAGCTGATGAAGCAGTTCGATACCGAACTGGTCAGCGTCAAATCACTGAAGGTCAATCTCGATGGCGGTGACGACAAGTGGAATGCGCTCTACACCCATCCCTACACCGATAAGCCAGACCTCAAGGTAGAACCCATCATTCCCTACGATATCGTCAATGCAACGGTAGAGCGGGCGGACAAAGAGCGTATCAACGTGACCTGCCACTGCTTTGGCGATCTCGCGGTGCGCAAATTTCTGGATGCGGTCGAGATGGCGAAGAAAAAGAACCCGCAATGGGACCGGCGCCCGGTGGCCAGCCATGCCACGATGGTTGACGAGGCAGATATCCCGCGCTTCGCCGAACTGGGGGCCACCTATGACACTACCGGTTTCTGGATGAGCCTCGATCCGCTGCTGCAAACGGTGTCTACGACGCGCCTCGGCCCCGAGCGTGTCCAGGCGATGTTTCCGATGAAGAAGATTGCCGAGGCCGGCGGCAATGTGTCACTTGGATCGGATTGGCCGACAGGCGCCTACGTCTCGGATTACCGGCCGCTGCTGTCTATTCGGGTCGCGGTGACCCGCCAGCTTCCCGGTCGCGATGATGTGCCCCCGCTCGGCGGCAAAGAGGCCCGCGTTCCGCTGGATCTGGCGCTGTATGCCCAGACTTTAGGTGCGGCCTACGGTATGGCCCTGGACGACAAGATCGGTTCACTGGAAGTCGGCAAGCTGGCGGACCTGGTGGTGCTGGATAAGAACCTGTTCGATATCAATCCGCACGACATTCACAAGGCCAAGGTTCTGCTCACCATCATGAATGGCAAGGTGGTGCACGACGAGTTGAAACTGGAGAAGTGATTTTTTGCACAGGGGCGGCGCCGCATCTGTCGAGGATCGGTGCCGCCCCTTCCCAGGGCTGTATCACGGCCAGATGAAACTCAGGCCAATCTTCAGCTGCCGATCGGCACCGCCTTTCGGCGCATCGACCACTTTGTAGCCGCCCAGGCTGAAATCAATCATATGGCCGCTTTTCAGGATAAAGGTCTTTCCGACGGTAAGGCCGAGCGGAGTCTGCCAGGCGCTGCTGCTACTGGGGGCCGACCAGTCATAGCTAACTGCATTCATGTAGCCGATATAGGAGCCACCAAACAAGTCGGTGTTATAAATAATGATGGGCCTGATGGTGGTGAGATTGAAGTCGTCCTGACCCCAGTGATGCCCAAGGATACCGCCGTAAGAGAGGTTTCCGGCAGAACCGAACACCACACCGGCGAAACCGCCGCCCCAGCCCGGCCCGCCAACGACACTGTCTGTACGCGTGCGCAGCGAGATCTGCGGGCCGATGCCGAACTTGATGCTGCTGTCCGTTTTGGGAACGAAGAACCCCTGCACAATGGAGTCACTCAGGCCCCAGGTGCGCCCGGTCCCGCCGACGGGATCCGGGCCGAGTATTGGCAGGCCTGCGCCCTTGGGCGCGCCGATGTAGGGAATGACACCGCGGAGAACAAAATTGAAGCTGCGGTCCGTTTCAATGGAGTAGACCGGTTGCAGGGAAATACCGTAGGCCGTCTCGTCATCGGAGGTGCCGTAGGAGATGGTATTGTCCGACATCAGCGCCTTCACGTCGGCGAGCGGATCCTGTGCTTTCTTCAGTGCTTCCGCCTCGTCGACGGCCGGCTGTGCCTGCGCGAGACTGGCAAATAGCGTGAAGAGTAATAGAGCAAAGAGAGTGCCGAAGCGGCGGGTGCGGGGGTGATATCTCATGGCTTGTACATCTCCTTCGTTCCTAGCCAAATATCCTTGCGTGCCGTCTCCTATGCCCGCCGAGCACCCGAGCAAAGAATCCGCAGGGGCTCTCAATAACGTCACGTCATCAAGTCGTGTCGCTGGTATTGACGAGCCCCCCGAGGTGCTAGGGTGGACGGGCAACGCGGCCGATTGGACACATGATGCCGCGAGCGTCTCAAAGTCCGTTGCGGTATCGGACTACGCCATCCATCATCGTGAAGACTACCTTCGCTTTGTAGATGTCATGCGGGTCTATCTCGAACAGGTTCTGGTCGAGCACGATCAGGTCGGCCTTCTTGCCCACCTCGATCGAGCCGATCTTGTCCTCTACGCCGATGCCGTAGGCAGAGCCATAGGTATTCGCGCGGATCGCCTCGGCCACCGTCAGCCGCATATCCTCGCCGCCCAATATCGGCATATCGGGCTTGCCCAGCATCTGGCGCGTCACTGCCTGGGTGATCGCGTTAAGCGGCTTGTAGTCGGCGACATAGGCTGCCGCGGGGAAATCCGAACCCAGCGAGACATTGCCCCCGGCCTCGAGTATTGGCTTGAGGGGGAAGAGTCGCTTCATCCGTTCCGGGCCGATCCGCTCGGGGGTGATGTTGCCGGTGTAGGGGTCGAGCGCTATCCACTGGCCGCTGGTGTCGTAGGTGGCGTTCAGCTCCTTGAAGCGCGGATAGTCGTCCGGATGCACCAGAATGGCGTGCGAGGCGACCGGTCGCCGGTCCCATTCGGGGTTTTTCTCCTTCGCCAGTTCAACGGCATCGAGGAACTTGCGCACCGCTAGGTCGCCGAAGCAGTGACAGATAAGGTGCAATTGCTCCTTGTCGGCGCGCACGGCCGCATCATTGATTACGTCGAACGGCAAGATCGGCTTGGGGTCGGCGTCGGGCTTGTCGCTATAGCCGCCGACAAGAAGAGCACTGTACTTGTCGTCGTCACCATCCATATTGATTTTCAGGGCGTTGAACTGCACCAGCCCGGACTGGTTCTCGTCGCGCCACTTCTTGGCAATCGGCACGGGATCGATAGTGGCATCGTTCCAGTAGTAACTGCCGTAGAACCGCGTCGTCAGCGTGCCTTCCTGTTCTAGCTCTTTCATGAGCCTGACGGCATCATCATTACTGAGAAAGCCGAGACCATAATCATGATAAGCGGTGATACCGGCCTTGGAATATTCGGGATACCATTGGGCCACCCCTTCCTTGACGTAATCGTAATCAATATCCTGTAGGGCATTGAGTACCTGGAGCACGGCCGGAACTTCGACGATATAGCCGGTAGGATTGCCCTCGTCGTCACGGACAAAATAGGCCACATCGGGCACGGGATCCTCTGTGTCCTTGGTGATGCCAGCCATCTCCAGGGCCTTGGAGTTGGCCCAGGCGGAGTGGCCATCGACCTGCCACAGAAACACCGGCCGGTCGGACTCAATTTTGTCCAGCATGGCCGCAGTGGGCTGCTTACCTCCATAGAGATTGGGACGCACTCCCCAGCCGTGGATCTGCTCCAAGTCCGGATTGGCTTCCGCATATTCTTTCAGCTTGCCCAGCAGCTCTTCCATGCTCTCGGATTGCAGGTTGACTCCGCGCAACATGACGCCGGGGGTGATGGAATGGAAATGGCCCTCGACAAAACCGGGCAGCATCAGCTTGCCGCCGAGATCGATCTCCTTGGTATTCTCTCCGATCATTGCCTCCGCGCCGGCGTCGTCGCCGACGTAGACGATCTCGTCACCGCGCACGGCGACGGCCTCCGCCCAGGAGTTCTCCTCATCGACGGTGTAGACCTTGCCGTTGGTGAAGACGAAGTCGGCAGCTTCAGCTGCGGAAGCGGCAGCGGTCGGCTGCGTGTCCGCCGGCGCGGTGGATTCAGGCTTTTCGGAACACCCGGCCAGCGCGAAGGCCAGCACAGTGAGTATGGAGCCTAAGGTCCTAGTCAGATCCATGACTTGTCTCCTGAGTGTGAAACTGCAATATCAATCTAAGGTCAGAGGCCGTCGCGGTACCGGACTACGCCATCCATCATGGTGAAGACCACCTTCGCCTTGTAGATGTCATGCGGGTCTATCTCGAACAGGTTTTGGTCGAGCACGATCAGGTCGGCCTTCTTGCCCACCTCGATCGAGCCGATCTTGTCCTCCACGCCGATGCCGTAGGCAGCGCCATAGGTATTCGCGCGGATCGCTTCGGCCACCGTCAGACGCGCGTCTTCGCCACCCAATATCGGCATGTCCGGCTTGCCGAGCATCTGGCGGGTCACCGCCACCGTGATGGCGTTGAGCGGTTTATAGTCTGCAACATAAGATGCTGCGGGGAAATCCGAGCCGAGCGAAACATTGGCGCCGGCCTCGAGCATCGCCTTGATCGGGAAGAGCTGCTTCATCCGCGCCTCGCCCAGTCGTACAGGGCTGACATTGGCTGTGTAGGGATCGAACGCGAACCACTGTCCGGTCGTATCGTAGGTCGCGTTCAACTCCTTGAAGCGCGGCCGGTCGTCCGGATGCACGAGCTGCGCGTGCGAGGCGACCGGCCGCCGGTCCCATTCGGGATTGGACTTCTTCGCTAGCTCGACCGCATCGAGGAACTTGCGCACGGCAAGATCGCCGAAGCAGTGACAGATGAGGTGCAGTTGCTCCTTGTCGGCGCGCACGGCCGCATCGTTGATCACGTCGAACGGAATGATCGGCTCGGGCTTGGCGTCGGGCTTGTCGGCGTAGCCGTCGACATAGAGGCCGCTGTACTTGTCGTCGTCGCCGTCCATGTTGATCTTGAGCGCACTGACCTGCACCAGGCCCTCCTGGTTCTCGTCGCGCATCTTCTTGGCAATCGGCACCGGGTCGATGCTGGCATCATTCCAGTAATAACTGCCGTATATCCGCGTCCCCAGCGTGCCGTCTTTTTCGAAATCCTTGAGGATACCGATGGCCATGTCCTGGTCGACGCCGGCCCAGCCGAAATCGTGCACGGCGGTGATACCGGCCTTCGAATATTCCGGGAACCACTTGGCCATACCTCCGCGGATATAGTCCTCATCGACCGTGACAAACTTGTTCAGGATTTCGACCTGCGCCGGGACCTCGATGATATAGCCGGTGGGATTGCCCTCGTTGTCGCGGACAAAATAGGACACCCCGGGCACGGTGTCCGGCGTGTCCTTGTTGAGTCCCGCCATTTCCATGGCCTTGGAATTGACCCAGGCAGAATGGCCATCGACCTGCCACAGATAGACCGGTCTATCGGGGACAACGGCGTCGAGCATCGCCGCATTCGGCTCGCCCGGACCATAAATGTTGGGGCGCACACCCCAGCCGTTGATAAACTTGAGATCGGGATGCTCGTCGGCATATTTTTTGAGCTTGGCGAGCAGCTCGTCCATCGAATCGGTCTGCAAGTCGGGGCCGTGCAGGATGATACCCTGCGTCGTCGTGTGGAAATGACCTTCGACAAAGCCGGGCAGCATCAGCCTGCCGCCGAGATCGATCTTCTCGGTGCCGTCTCCGACCATTGCCTCCGCGCCGGCGTTGTCGCCGACGTAGACGATTTTGTCACCGCGAACGGCCACAGCCTCCGCCCAGGAGTTGTCGCTATCGACGGTGTAGACCTTGCCGTTGGTAAAAACAAAATCGGCGACTTCCGCGGCGGGTGATGCGGCCCCGGGCTCTGCGGTGGTTGGGGCGCGGGATTCCGGTTTTTCGGAACAGCCGGCCAGAACAAAGGCCAATACGGCCGCCAGACTGACCAGGGTCTTTTGCAGGAACATGATTACCTCATAAACCGTTAACGGATTATTTACGTTAAGTTCCGAGACCGTTGCTGTGTCGGAACTTGCCGCATACGACCGCTAGCAGGACTCTCGTTTTGTGAGTGTCATGCGGCCCAATGTCGAAAAGATTTTTCCGCGCAGTTTTAATAAGCTCTACTTGTTCGCCAGGTATTTCACGATGCCGTAAAAGCCTTCCAGGTTGTAGCCATCCAGATAGGTGTCCTTGGATACTGGCATGGAGCTGACCTTGACGATGGCGATATCATGATTCCTGTCGATGTAGATCCACTGCCCGTGAACCCCGATGGCCATGAACGCTTCCATGCCCGGCGTATGCTTGACCCACCACTGGCCGCGGTAGCTCCATTCGCCCTTCTTGTGGACAATATCATCGGAATCGGGGCCCGCATCGAATGCCTCGATGCTGCCGCCCTTGGCAATCGTATCGACAACCGATTTTGGCACTACCTGCTTGCCGTTGAACTTGCCGTTGTTCAGCATCATCATCGCGAATCGGGCCAGGTTGTACGGCGTGGCGTTCAGACCGCCCCCCGCAACCAGCGTGGCGTTGTTGTCGAGCAGCACGTAGGTCTCGCCCTCGGTGCCGATCTTCGACCATACCTCGTCGTAGAGCGCCTCTTGGAATGATGCGTTGTTCACGCGGTTGGTGACCCAGTTGACCACGTCGGTCTTGGGCGTCTGGTAGTGAAAGATTTCGCCGTGCTTGTGGTCTTTATCGATTTTGAGGGTCATCAGGTAGTCGTATAGGCTGTCAGGGTATTCGACATCCTCCAATTTCGGCACCCAACCCAGTACAGCTGCGTAGGTCATGATGCCCGACCTGGGATCGTCGTAGACCTCGCTAAAGTCCATGGAGTTGGTCATGTCGAGGACCTGGCCGAAGGTGGCGTTGGCGAAAGCCCCGTCCTTCACGTTGAGCTCGGGGACGTACTTCGTAACCGGATCGGACTCCTTCAATTTACCATTTGCAACAGCCATCAACCCCAGCAAGCCACCAAAGGATTTGGTTGCGGACATCATCTGATGCGGCGTATTCGGGGTCATGCCGTTGAGGAATTTTTCGTAGACGATCTTGTCGCCGTGGATCACGACAATGGCGTCGGTCCAGGTCTCCTTCAGGAACTCGGCCAGGCTCTTCGTCTTGCCGGTACCCGGCTCCTTGATTTTTACTTCCTTGGCGAAATTGGGGTCGATATCCTTGCGGAGCGGTACCGGCACATCGGCGGCAGGCACATTGGCGGTAGGATAGAACATCCGCATATGCTGGTAGGCCCAGCGGTTATACGGCGGGGTTTGTAACGCGTTGGCTTTAGTCACCCGTTTATCGGGCGGTGGTGGGAAACCTTCCATCAGCCCCAGTTCTTTTGCCGTGGCGTATTTGTCTTCCGCGTGGGCTAAAGGGTTTACAGCAGCGATGGCCGCTAATATCGAGAGGCTAAAATAAATGGTTTTCCGGAAAAAAACTAAATTGCCCATCGCGTATCTTCTCCATTACTAGCTATTGATTGACGAGCAGGTCCACTGCTTGCTAATCGCTGCTGCCCTTCTTGTAGGTGAATTTTCCGTCCATCATCGTCATCTCTACGCCGATGTCCGCGAGCTTGTCCGGGTCGACTTCGAGGGGGTTGCCATCGAGTACCACTATGTCGGCGTATTTGCCCACTTCCAGGCTGCCGATCTTGTCCTCCATGCGCAGTTGCCAGGCGGCGTCGACGGTCATGGCCCGCAGTGCCTGCTCCACGGTCATCGGTTTGACATTGGGCGGGAAGGGCTTGGCATCCGGATTGGACGGATCTTTCATCGTCACGGCGCCCTCGATGACGAACAGCGGTGCCTGCATGCTTGACGGCGTGCTGGGCACATCGGCGGACAGGCTGACCGGTACACCGGCGCGTGCGAACTCTGGGTAGCGGCCGAAATATGACATAGTGCGCTTCTTGCCCATCACGCGCAGCGCGTCCTTGTCGGTATCGCTCCAGTCATTGGTGAAGTTCGGCGTTGCATTGACCGGGATCTTGTTGTCGATGACCCGTTGCTGATCCTCCGGTGTCAGCCAGGTGGCGTGGTGCAGCGCGCTGCGATTGTCGGGATCTACCTTGCGCGCCGCCAGAATCGCATCGATGCCCGCATGGGACGTGCCGGTGCTGTCGGTGTGAATGACAGAGTCGAAGCCTGACTTGGCGCCCGCCACCATGATCTCCTTGATCTTCTCTGGCGGAATACCGTAAGTGCCCTTTTTACCGGATTCGTAGGGCTCGAGCATCGGGCTGAGTTCGACATTCCAGTTGGCTTCGGGGTGAATTTTTACCTGTCGTACAAACAGTTTGTCGCCGTTGTACTGCTTTCTCATTTCGCCCATAAATTCCATCAACTGCCCGGTGTCCGCCTTGGGATTCTTGACGAAAGGCAGTACGAAAGTGCGCATTTTCAGTGTCCCGGCCTGTTCGCGCTTTTTCAGCAGGGCCATCGCCGTCTTCATGTCATCCTGCATCTTGCCGTTGGTGTCCTTCATGTTGGGCGTGACAATGCCGGGGTTCAGGTAGGTGGTGGTGCCATTCTTCGCGGCGAGGGGGTGCAGAGTGTCGATTGTCTCATTGAGGATTTTGTCGGCATCCCAGGCGCCGATGGCGACATAGGCCTCCATCCACTGGCCCTCTACGCCAGTGCCGGTCGGTGTGCCATTATCGTCCCGCACCCAGTAGATCACCCCCGGCTGGTCGTCGGGCGAATCATTGGTAACACCGGCTATTTCCATCGCCTTGGAATTCAGCCAGGCATCGTGTGCGGTGAAATCGAGGATGAGTGCCGGTCGGTCCGGCACCGCCTCGTCGAGGTCCTTCGCGGTAGGGCGGCCGCCATAGGTACCGGTGCTCCAGCCAATGCCGACGATACGCTCCAGATCCGGGTTCTCTTCGGCATATTTCTTGACCTTGGCGATATAGTCCGCCTTGCTCTTGCCGTCGAACAGGTGCACCCCTTTGCTGGTCCACCCGGAGCCGATCAGGTGGTCGTGCGTGCTGATGAAACCGGGCATGACCACGTCGCCGGTCGTGTCGATCACCTTGGTTTTGTCACCGATAAAGGGCTTGGCCCCCTTGGCATCGCCCACATAGACGATCTTGTTGCCCTTGACGGCGACGGCCTCGGCCCAGGGCTGTTTTTTATCGAGGGTGTAGACCTTGCCGCCACTGAAAACGTAGTCCGCAGTCTGGGCGGCGAATAGTGCCGGTGAGACGCAGAGCACGGTCAGGCATAGTGCGAAAGTGAATAAGACATGCAAAGTCGGCTTTAAAAATGTCGGCCGACTGGTCAGGAGATCGCGACGGATCATGGGGCTGAATCCTCAAAAAAGAAACCTCCCAACAGTCTAGACACTCGGAAAAATGTGTCACAACAAGCCGTCCGCCTGATACGACGCGCTTAGTGGGCGGCTGTGCTGGGGTCGATCAACCGCCTGTGACGCCTTTCTCGATACGGTCGCCAATATCCCTGTCGACATTGCGCCAGTACTCGAAGGCGCGTTGCAAAATTTCGTCGGACACGCCCGCCTTCAGGTGGCCGACGACATTGGCTACCAGCCGCTGGCGCGCGGCGTCGTCCATGACCTCGCGCACCAGCGTGCCCGGCTGCACGAAGTCGTCGTCTTCCTTGTGCGGCGTATAGGCCGCGTGCATAAACTCGCCGCTGGCCTCCCATTTTTCCGTGTAGGCGTGATTGGCCGCGGGGCCACCCTTGGAATTCGGCGCGTAGACCGGGTCGGACACATTGTCCACGCGCAGGGCGCCGTCCTTGCTGTAGCTGTGCACCGGGCACTTGGGCTTGTTGACCGGAATCTGCTTGTAGTTGACGCCCATGCGCGCCCGGTGGGCATCCGCATAGGAGAAAACGCGTGCCAGCAGCATCTTGTCCGGGCTGAAGCCGATGCCGGGCACAATATTGTTGGGTTCGAAGGCCGCCTGTTCGATTTCGGTGTGGAAGTCGGTCGGGTTGCGGTTCAGTGTTAGGCGGCCGACCTCGTGCAACGGGTAGTCGCCGTGCGGCCACACCTTGGTCAGGTCAAACGGATTGAAGCGGTAATCCTGCGCCTCTGCGAACGGCATTATCTGTACATTCAGGGTCCAGCTGGGGTGGTCGCCGCTGGCAATGGCATTGAACAGGTCGCGGCGGTGCGCATCGGCATCCTCGCCGGCGAGCCGGTCCGCCTCTTCCTGGGTCAGGCACTCGATGCCCTGGTCCGTCTTGAAGTGGTATTTGACCCAGAAGCGTTCACCTTTCCCGTTCACCCACATATAGGTGTGGCTGGAGTAGCCGTTCATATGGCGGTAGCTCTTCGGGATGCCGCGATCGCCCATCAGCCAGGTTACCTGGTGGGCGGACTCCGGTGACAGGGTCCAGAAATCCCACTGCATATCGTGATCGCGCAGGCCGGAATCCGCGCGCCGTTTCTGCGAGCGGATAAAGTGCTGGAACTTCATCGGATCGCGGACAAAGAACACCGGCGTGTTGTTGCCCACCATGTCGTAGTTGCCTTCGCTGGTGTAGAACTTGAGGGCAAAGCCGCGCGGATCGCGCCAGGTGTCGGGGCTGCCTTTTTCGCCGGCGACGGTGGAGAAGCGGATCAGCGTATCGGTCTTGGTGCCCGGCTGGAACACCGCCGCCTTCGTATAAGCACTCACGTCCTTGGTGACCTCGAAGTGGCCGAAGGCGCCGGAGCCTTTGGCGTGCGGCTGGCGCTCGGGAATATGCTCGCGGTTGAAATTGGCCATCTGCTCGATCAGGTAGTGGTCCTGCAGCAGGATGGGGCCGTCGGCGCCGACCGTCAGGGAATACTCGTCGCTTGCTACCGGAATACCGGCGTCATTCGTGGTGCGGTTTTTGTCATCTTTAGCCACGGCACTACATCCTCCATCTCAGGTTTTATTCAGTTCGCCCGTATGGGGCGGGCGCAAGATAGGGGAAACGATAGTGCAGTAACGGCGTTCATGAAGGGAATTACACGCTAGGCGCGCGAAGTTTTTCACTGGGTGATGCAACTGCTGGATCCGGTCTCGTGCAACGCATCAGAGTGAGCATTGCTGGCCGCCTGCGCCTCGGCGTCCATCGCGGATTATTACGGCACTAGGCCAGTGCACTCTCGTCGCCACTGTCCTGGGTGAAAAGGCACGTCGAACCGGTGGCGTCACGCAGGCTCCAGAGAAAGTCTGCATCCAGTTCCGTCGGCAGAGGAAATACATTCAGATCCGCCTTGGGCGCGTTGCTGGCAAAACGGCCGAAATCGCCATCGGCGACATGTGCCGCCGTATCCGCCGGCAGCCGGGCAAGATCGACCAGGCGGGCGAGAAACCGCTTCGCTTTCCCTTTGTCAGTTTCCTGTTGGACCGCAGCAATAACTGTCAGCTGCGCATCTTTCCAACTGTCCATCATCCGGTAGGCCAGCAGAATAGCCAGGTCGAGTTCTCTGAAATCCATTTTCATGGTCCAGTCGGGCCCCTGATCGGGGATCCACAGGTTGATGCGTTTGCGCCGCCCGAGACCGGCGGTATCGTGGCGCACGAGTAACGCCACGCCCATGCGCTGGTGCCCGGCGTCCCGGATCAACTGTTGCAGGGATTCGTGTGTCTCCTTCTCTTTGGGAAGCTGCAGAAACAGCAGGTTGGGGCGGAAAAACGAACCGGCCAGCGCCTGCATGCCGGTGCGCACACCATCGGGGAAGTGATCGTTTTCGAGCACCGTCGAGGAAGTGAAGATGCCCTCCCTTGTAAATGCGTGTTGTGCATCGACCAGGTCCGTCTCGAGCTCTTCGACACGATCGGCCGGAGCAATGCCGAGTAACTTGATGGACCCCATCGGGTAGGCCAGCTCCCCGACAAATTCGAAGGCGCCGCGCAAACGGTTGGGATCGGCGACGGGCATCAGGATGTTTGGCTTCCAGGCCCGCTCGGCGCCGCCCTGTGATTGTATGACCTGCTTGGCGGCCCACTCTGCCAGGGCGGTAAACAGGCCGCTGCGCACGTCGCCGGTGGGGGCGGTTAACCGCCGTTTGATCAGGCTGAAGTAGATTGCCACCACGACGCCGATTGCCACCAGACTGACGGTTGGATTGATGATAAACATCGCCAACAGACAGCCGACCAATCCGAACAGCGGCACGATCCGCGGCACTCGCATCAATGGCCGAAAGCTGATCAGCCGCAGGCTTTCCTCTGTCACCACGACAAGATTGATCGTGGCGTAGGTGAGCAGGAATATCATCGCGACCATCGGCGCAATAGCATTCAACTCGCGCAGCATTACCGCGGCCAGCACGATCAGCGCGGTGATGAATGTCGCATTGCGTGGTTCCCCTCTTTTCGTTCGCCGGGCAATCCATGCCGAGGCGGGCACGATGCTATGACCGCCCAGCGCTTCGAGAATGCGCGGGGCCCCGACAAATGACGCCAGCGCAGAGGAGAAAGTCGCGGCCAGCAGGCCTCCGAGTACCGCCGGACCCCAGTAGGCACGGTCGATCATGATGGTGTAGTTTTTGGTCAACTCATCCACCGTCGCCACCCGCATCAACCAATAAGCCAGTGCCAGGTAGACAACCAGGCTCAGGCCGACCGCCGCCAGGGTACCGATCGGGATTGATTTGCGCGGATTCTTCAGATCGCTCGACATGTTGGCGCCGGCCATGATGCCGGTAGAGGCGGGAAAGAACACCGCAAACACAATCCAGAAGGTCGCGCCTGAAAATCCGTTTTCCGGGCTGCCGGGAAACTCGCCCCACCATACGATCGGGTTGTCCAGTGGCTCTCGGAGCCCGGCCATGCCGATCGAAACGAGAGACCCGATGATGATCGCCAGGATCACATATTGAACCTTGAAGGCCAGCCCGGTACTGATCTGGGTGATGGCAAAGATGACGGCGAAAATAATCAGGTCGATTGCCAGCGACGGCAGCTCGGGCAGCCCCCATGCCTCCACCGCCCACAGGTAGCCCTCGCGGAAGCCGAAGATGTACATCACCACGGCGAGAGCCTGCGAGACGTACAGCGGCACGCCGATGGCGCCGCCGGCTTCCAGTCCCAGCGATTGTGAAATCATCGAGAAGGCGCCGCCCGGGCCGACGCGGATATTGGTCACGAACGAAGCCATCGAGAGCGCCGTGGCGGCGGTGATTGCAAACGACAACAGGATGATGAGTATCCCGCCGCCCAGCCCGGCATTGCCGATGACCCAGCCCTCGCGCAGAAACATGATCACACCGAGGATCGTCAGCAGTGTCGGCGTGAACACCCCGGCAAAGGTGCCGAACTTCTTCGACTGCTCCGCCTCGTGTGTCTCTACCTGTTGCTGGACATCCTTTGGCGCTTCGCCTTCGGCACCGCCCGCGCTCTCCAGCGGCTCAACCCTCTGGTCCTCGGGGCCGGGTTCGCCGGTCGGTGCCTGATCCTGGTCGTCATTCATCGGCAGGTTTCATAGGTCGCGTAATTGATTGACACATCGGTTGTGCCAACAACTATAGATGCCGGAGCTCGATTAACCGGTTGGATGGGTGACTGGTGTGATCGACGACCTTATGGGACGCCTCAACGCCGCAGACCGGCAATGTTTCCACGTCGATCAGGCCAATTTGCGCCAGCACCGAGGCCTGGTCCCAGTAGATACGCTCGCCGGCAATTTTCCCATCCTCGAATTGCACCACGACAACAACCGCCACTTCGACACGTCTGTTTGTAGGTGCCACGCCGGGAAGAATCCAGGGCATTTCGATTGAGTGGGTGAACTTGTGAATCAGCTCGTCTACCAAACGGTCTTCGCCCACCGTGCGGGCAATGGGGGTTATCTCGGTATCGGGCGGATGGCCTGTCAGGAAATGCTTACTGTAGAAATCGCGGACACCGTCAGCGCCGGCACCGCCAGTCATTACCGGCACGTGATTGACGAAAGGATGCTCGACCATGGTCTCCATGGTCGCATCGATGCTCTTCATCTCGAACTCGGCAGCCATGTGCCGCTCCCACATGTCGACTATCGCCTGCTGCCTGGAAGTAAGTGGATTGTTCATAATTTACGTGGCGTGGCTTACTTAACTTCGGACCCTTGGTAGCGCAAATCGACGGCCATGTAGGTAGCGAGGGCGGTTGCACAGAATGCCTGCGAGTCGTCTCCCGCTACGGCAAAGACGTCACTTCGGCATACGGTCAGTGTACGGCCGCACCTGAGCACAGTGGCGGTTGCAATGAGTTTCGCGCCCTGAGCCGGCAACAACAGATTTAGCTTGAACTCAACAGTTACGTTGGTGCGGTCGGCCGGTAGAAGGGAGAAGGCGGCGTATCCACCACTAACATCCGCCAGACTTGCAATGACACCGCCATGGAAGAAACCGTGTTGCTGCGCCAGTGCGTCGGTGAAGCCAATCTCCAGCTCACAATGTCCCGGCGTGAGCTTAGACATCTCGGCGCCCAACGTATGCATAAACCCCTGACCTAGGAAACTCTCCCGCGTTCGTTGCTCAAATCCGGGATCGCGCGGCGTAAAAATCATACGTCTACTCTCTGCCCAACTTTTTAGTGGGTAAGGTGACTTTTTATGATAGCTATACTCGGTGCGCCCACCCCATTTCACCCAGTCGCAAACCGGCCTGCTTAAGTTTAAGGCTGTGGCATTCCCCTTTCATCGTGGGTAGACGTTCGTCACATTTTGCCGTGTCGATCCCGACCTGTCGCGCTCTTCCAAACCATACCGGCCAAGCCTAGCGCCAACCCAGCAAACAGTGCATCCGCCCAGGGGGCGCCCAGCGCGGTCAGGGTCAAGCCGGCGAGAATTAACCACAGGAAAGGGACAATGGCGGCGAGCCACATCGCCGTGCCCCTGAGCGTAATCAGGATCAGGCCTAGTGTGGCGATGGCTGTGGGGGCAGGGTGGATACCGAAGGTTTCTGCCTGGAACCAGGAGTAGCCCATCAGCGGCGCGATCAACGGGTAACCGATCAGGCCGCAGGCCGCGATCAGTATCCCGGCGATTGACGGCAGACGCCGCAAGTGTGGCGACTTCCCAATACCGCAGCGGGTGATGGCGATTAGGGCCAGCACGCCGCCCTCGGCGATAAAGGCCCAGCCCGCATAGCGCCCGGCCCAGTTGAGTTCGGCGTAACGCTGCAGGAAGTAGGCGACACCGACGAACACCCACAGCGGGGCTATCAGCAGCAACGTGATACGTTCACGCCCGGTCAGCGCGCACAGCAGGGCCGAACAGCCCAGTGCGAGGGTAAGCAGGTGAAACGGCCAGAAGGTATCACTCGTGCGCTCCAGCAGGCGGAAGTAGACGTCCGCGGTGAACGGGATGAAGTCCTGCAGTTCGTAGCTGGACCAGTCACTCACAGCGACTCGATATATTTGATCATCCGCTGCCGCGTTTCGGGGGAGGGCAGGGGGGCGCGGCCGGCGCGCATATTCTCGTTCAGGTGATCGACGCGAGTAGTGGCGGGAATTGCGCAGTTCACCGCCGGGTGGCTAACGATGAATTTCAGCAGGAAGTCCGCCCAAGTGCGGCAGCCGAACTCCTTCACCGCCCACTCCGGTACCTGTTCCCGGCGCTTCAGCCCCTTGATCAGGCTGCCGCCGTCGTAGGGCCGGTTGGCAATCACCGCGATACCTCTCTCCTTTGCCAGCGGCAGCAGCCGCCTCTCGACTTCGCGGTGGGTAATGTTGTAGGTCATCTGCGCAAAGTCGATATCCTCGGACGCCATGATCTGCTCCAGCTCCGCGTGGCGGCGCCCGTGCGAGGTAGTGACGCCGACATAGTCGATCGTGCCGGCGGCCTTCATTTCCCGCAGCGCCGGCAGGTATTCGCGCCAGTCGGTCAGGTTGTGTACCTGCATCAGGTCGAAGTGCTTCACGCCCCAGCGCTCCGCCAGCCGCGCGACCTGTTCGCGGGCGGAACCGCCCGCCGGGCTCCAGACCTTCTCGGCAGAAAACAGCGAGGCGGGAATGCCGAGGCGCTTGAGGGCGTAGCCGATGACATCGGGCGCGGAGCCGTACATCGGCGACGAATCGATCAGGCCGCCGCCATTGTCGAAGAAGGCCCGAACCACTTCGCTGCGCGCGTGCAGCAGTTCGGGGTCGTTACCTACGTTGAACGTGCGCCAGGTGCCCAGGCCGATCACCGGCAGCGCTTTGCCGCTGCTGGGAATGGGTTTGGTCAGCAGCCCGCCGGCTTCAGCCGACATCAAATCTGCTGGCAATAGGGCGGCAGTGATACCGGCGCTTATCAGTTTCAGGCTTTGTCTGCGGGTGAGGCGGCGTGTCATGCGATTTTGGCTTGCAGTGATCCGGGGCGCGTCAGCGCCGTGACAAGCAGCAGTATAAAACAGGCCAACACGAACACTTTGTTGACAAACCAGTTGCTGCGCCAGATCGACCACTCCGGATCCGCCAGGAACCGGGCAAACAGCGTGCAGATAATGATGATCTCCACTGCAGACACCGCGACAGCCAGGCGGTAGGTATATCCGGGGCGCGCCAGCAGCGCCCAGCCGACCCAGACATGGATGACGGGCCAGGCATCCCAGTAGACATGACTCGACCACGGCTCACCATTGGCCAGCGCAAAGCCGATCGGGAGCAGGTACTTGATGAACAGCGTCCACGCCGCGAGGATAAAGAGGAAGTGCGCGAGAAAGGTGATCCAGGTATTCGCGGGTTGTCGATCCGGCCGTGAACGGACCATGGTGGGCTCCTGAAAGTGCTTTCTCACCAAAGGTATCGCCTTGAAGCGTATTTTTCTACCGCGGCGGCTGGACTCGTCTGCAATCGAAGATCGAAAGGGGATTTAGCGGCCTTCAACCCGGCACCCTGGGGATTTCAGTGCGTCGATCCGTATCGGCAGAGAAACTGGTGACCTGCACGGTGATCATATATTCCCGCTCTGTATCGAGTGATGAAAAATCGGGGGCGCTAGATGGATCCACTCTTACATCAATTGCGTTTAATTTCTCGCAAAGCAGATTGAGTTTTCCGGGGAATATTTCTGCCCTGACAATCAGGGCCTTGTTGCCCAGAAAATGCATATCATCGATCCCGCCACAAATATTGCTCGCGATGTCTTTTACCTGACCGAACACCGCCGTAATTGCTTGTTCGGTTGTTGCCTGTAGCTGAATGATATTCATGCGCTTTCTGACTAGGTGCTCCCATGAGTTTATACAAAGGTGATAGACCCCGAGTCCCACCGGCTCTGTAGCCTGGCATTCCAACGGCAGCCACTGGCAATGCTTGGAGCCCCTTGCCGAGCAACCTCAAAGCATTGCTTTAAGGTAACTAAAATCCTCAAATCTCCGGTTCCGCATAATGGCCTCATCGCTAATACCTGTCGAATGAGGTTTCATCATGAAAAAGTCACTGTTAGCACTGTCTCTGTCAGCCATGACCACCGTTGCCGCGGTCCATAGCGCCAGCGCCTGCACCACCTGGACAGCGGATACCGCCCAGGGTGTCACCGTGACCCGTAGCGTGGACTGGTTCACGCCCCTGGGTGGTGTGGCCGAAGTGACCA
Source organism: Microbulbifer marinus (assembly GCF_900107725.1). Lineage (GTDB taxonomy): Bacteria > Pseudomonadota > Gammaproteobacteria > Pseudomonadales > Cellvibrionaceae > Microbulbifer > Microbulbifer marinus. Next base: position 260,323 of record NZ_FNQO01000001.1, read on the forward strand.
TTCGCGGCACGCAGCTGAGCACCGGTGAGGTAAAAGGCTACGCCAACCCGGCGCAGTGGACTGCAAAGTATCAGACTCTGAATATTAAAGAGTACGAGTCCTTCCACGGTGCCACTGTCACTGCCATCAACGCCGACAAGGGCCTGAGCGTCAACGGCCAGTATCAAATGGACTCGCTGGAACTGCTGGCCCAACACAAAGACTCCGGTGCCCCCGCCGTGGCGCTGGCTGACCTCAGCACCTATATCGCCAGTAACTTCGCCACCGCTGGTGAAGTGAAACAGGCGCTGGAAAACAATGAATTCCAGATTGCCTGGGCCGCCGGCTTGGCGGGAGGGCAACACGGTGTGCACTTCTCCGTGCAGGACAAGCACGACAACAAGCTCGTGATCCAGCTGCAGGCTGATGGCGAGACAGTGCTGTTCTACAACGACGACGACCTGCGCTCCTTTACGAACGCGCCCCTGTTGCAGGAGCACCGCAAGTATGTGGCCGATCTTGACTTCAGCGACAACAAGACCCTGACCGAAATGAGCGCCCACATCTCTTCCCGTGAGCGCAATGCCAGACTGCTATTTATGTCCAGCAAGGTGGACCTGAAAGACCCCAAGCTGAGCTACGAGCAGGTCGAAGGCAAGGTGCTGGGTATCTTTGACCGCGCGGTACTGGTTCCCCAGGATCTGATCGATCCGGACAACGGTGACACCTACGCCACCTGGGTGAGCTATGTGTATAACTTCGACCAGGCTAGCTTCCGCTTCCGCAACCACGAGATTTACCGGGACGTGAACCTGAGCCTGGAGGATGTGAAAAACTTCAAGGCGCCCATGTGTTCCGACCTGGTACAAGAAACCCGGGACCGCAATGCAGAGGCCAGCTGGCAAGCCTGCGACGCCTTCTACCAGGCGCGCAACTGATTACCCCGCCCGAACAGAGAGCCCATGAGTTTCATGGGCTCTTTCTCTTGCAGAGATCTCTAAATTTTTTTCCCTCCGTGTTTTCATCGCATGATTCCCGCGGGCAAGCCTTTTCGCGTCATCCGCTAAACTAGCGGGAGAGTGCTACCCAAAGGTCCACGGGCCATGATCATCACCACCGAGCGCCTGCTCTACCTTTGGACCATCGCCGAAACCGGCTCCTTTTCCGCAGCCGGGCGCAAACTGGGCCTCAGTGGCGCAGCGGTGCAGCAGGCTATTCAGGCCTTTGAGCACGATCTGGAAGCGCAACTTTTTGAACGCCACAGCGGCAAGAAGCCCACGCTGACCCTGCTGGGACGGCAAATCTATTTTCAGGCACTGGATATCATTCCCCGCCTGGAGGGCATAGAGAATCACGTCCGCGCCGTGCGTGAAGGGGTCGAGCCCCAGCTGCGCATTGCCCTGCATGGCATGACCCTGTTTCCGCGCTTTCAGCAAGCCCTGGTGGCCATGCAGCGGCGTTTTCCCACCGTCGAGCTGGTGCTGCTCGACAGCGAAAGCGCGGCCCTGAGCTGCGACAAGGTACGCCTTGCCAGTCAGCCCGGCGTACAGCCCGCCGATATCACCCTGTCGTTGGGGCGCCTCCGTAGCGATCACAGTGGCCACGAGCGGATTGTTGATCGCATCCTGTGGAGCGTTGTCGTCGCCGCCGAGCACCCCCTGGCAAAGATTCGCGGCGATATCGCCGTTCAGGATCTACAGGGGTACCCGCAGCTGTTCCCCCTGCCGGGTCTGAGCATCACCCCCGAGCTCAGCGAGGGGTTACGTTGCAGCAGCAAGTTGATTTACTACAAGGCCTTTTATCAGCTGCGGGTGATGTTGCTGGCGGGCTTGGGCTTTGGCTTTTACCCCCGCCAATTGGCGGAGCCCCTGATAGAGCAGGGGCAGCTCAAAGCCCTACATCTGGAAGTGGACGACGGCAAGCTCAACTGGCCCATCGAACTGTGCTGGATTGACGGCCTGGGCAAAGCCGGCCAGTGGTTTGTGGACCACCTGTGTGGGGACAGCTAGCGTCGGTTAACGCGCGTTCCGGGTCCGGCGAGCGTAGCGAGATCCAGTCCCGAAGGTGCGATAACCGCCGATGGTCGGGGATTCAATTCCCCCCAAACAGCCCGCCCATAGCAGACGACACAAGAATAAGTACAACAATCGGAGTAAACCCCATAACCAATCCAGACTGAACCAGAATACTGCTAGCTGGTTTTTTGGCGATTTTACCGTAGACACATATCGCGATTCCGGCAACAAGGAAGAATAGCAATGCAGGCCATGCTGTAACCGAAAGTAGGGCTACAAGCAAAAAAATAATAACTAGAAGAAAAATCCGTTTGTACATTCTTAGATCCTTAACGCCGCGCGCAGGGGAGGCAAGGGAGCGCAGCGGAATTGGCGCCCAGTGAAGCGCCTTGTTGGGCGACTTACTTGTGAGCGTCATTCTCCGAGTTCAAGGGGTAAGCTGCGATCTGCCGACCACTCGATGAGCCCCCCGTCGTAAACGGCGACGTTCTGATGCCCCAGCAAGTGGAGGATAAACGCATCGCTCGAAGAGGCAATGCCACCGCCACAGTAGGTAATAACGCGCTCGGCCTCCAACATTGGGCGAAACAGCTTGCGCAACTCTTCTGCCGGGCGATAGCGCATCGTCTCCCGGTCGAGGATTTCCCATGCCGTCACGTTTTTTGCGCCTGGAATATGCCCTCGTGCCCCATATTCCTTACGCTCACCACGATGCTGGCGGCGGCCCAGCGCATTCACGATGCACGTTGTCGAGTCGTCAATTGCGGTCAGCACCTCCTCTTTGCCGACGATGAGCTCCGGTCGGACATGCGGGGTGAACGTGGTAGCCGGGTACGCGCAAGGTTTCGAGGAGATCGGACGGTCTTCAAGCCGCCAGGCCGTCCACCCACCGTTAAGGACCGCCGCGTTGTCGAACCCGAACGTGCGGAGCATCCACCACAATCGCGCTGCCCACATGTTCTCCCGCCCATCGTAAAGCACGACACGTGTGCCGTTCCCGATGCCAAGCCGGCCCATGTGGTCGGCGAACCGTTCCGCGGTTGGCATCGTAAACGTGTAGGAAGGCCGTTGGGGATCCGATATTTTCAGGAGGTCTGCAAATGTTGCGCCTGGGATGTGGCTCCGCTTAAACCCACGCCTACCGCTCCTGATGCGCGGGAATGGCCAGAGCTTTACTTGCACCGTTGCATCCACGATGCGTAGGTCAGGGTCGTCCAGGTGTTTCTCCAGCCACTCTGGTTCGACGAGCGGGTTGAGAGAGCCCGTGTCGGGGACATGCATATTGAGCTCACTCATGGCAATCTCCCTGTGGTTCCGCGTCAGTGTCTAAACGCCGACTAACGCCGCGCTCAGGTGCGGCTGAAGCGTAGCGTAAGCCGTCCCAGCCGCGCTTTTCCCAGCGCCTACAACTGTTTGTTAGCTTTGACCACATTTTGCTATCTTAGCCAAAGAGTCTTCCCAAGCAGCATCCGCATCGAAACTTTCTACTAGACCATCTCTTGTGCTTTGGCCCGTAAAGGCGCCCATACCATGTTGAATCATATAAGTCGGCTTATATGCAGGAGCGCCTAAGCTGGAAAGCTTTTTACAAAGCTCAGCATTGTTTGACGAAATATTTGTTATTTCTGATTGAAACTTTTCCATAGATTCTTGTGGTTGAAAGCTAAAAGTATTCATACGTAGAACGCTGATTGCCTGATGCGCTGTTTTATCGGAAACTCGCTTAGTATCAAAATAGCCAAAAGCCATGCCAGCAAAATACAGTTCCGCCGCATTCTGATAGTTATTTTGTGATAAGCAGGTATTTAGGCCAGTAAAAATATCTACCGGGTTTTGCTCATTTGAAAGTCTGCTAATTTCTACACAGCCAGATGGCTTAGGTGATTCTAGATTACCTTGTGTCTGGTAACTGGAGACGCTACTAGTCGGTGTTGAACTACAGGCTGACAGAAATAAAGCAGACAAAGTAGTAAATATGATAAATTTGCCCATTTTTTATGATTCTCCTATAAAAAATAACGCCGTGCTCAGGGGCGGCCTATTTTGTGTGCTTTATGCGCGACAATGGAGCGAAGCGACTGCGCATAAAGGGCGCAAAGTAAGCCGTCTCTCTGCGGCACATTGTTATGCATCTGGCTCCCACTCGACTTCGCTAAGGTCGAATCCTGCCACTCCAACTCGTGCTGGCTTTCCTGGTATAACCATGATTGTTACAGGATCATAACCCCATTCATATTCTTTTTTCCCGTTTACTTCACGCTCGGCTCGCTTTCTATTTCCGGACGTAAGGCGGATTACAATATAATCCTCGAAAAAATCATACATTGGTTTTGCGGGTTGATCTGGATTACGATGCATCCCATGCTGAAGGGACAAATCACTAAGGTTTATATCTTTCAGCTTTTCAAGCTCACTTTTTGGAAAAAATATTTGTTTTCCGCCAATTACGATATTTACCCTACGCGCGTTATCTGTTTCTTCATCAAGCTCAATTTCTAATAAGAAATCAATATGCGGCTCAGGAAGAACCCCAACAAGTTTGACATAGTGCTGATGTATAGGCATGTCTTCGAATGCAAATACCTGAAAGCTAAAGATCATCAAGCAAAATATAGATGGTATCTTCATAGTTCTCTCGATACATAACGCCCGCAGCAAACTGCCTGCGTTTGTTAGCCTTGATTCGCGTAATTATTTGCCGCCACCTCAAATCCACCACTTTCTTCCTCTAGTTCCTCCGCTATAGCGACTTCATAAACATCCATTGGATTTTCTTCATCTCCGTATTTGTCGAAGAAATCTTCTAACAATTGGTCACGGGTATCTCTATCTCTTGGATACTCGTTACCAAATAATTCCATTGCCCCTAGAAGGCTTGAGGCACAATTTGGCATACCAATAGCCTTGAATCCTTCGACTGCTTCAGGTGCAAGAACGCCGGTGCTATTACTAAAGAACTGCCCCAATCCACCATTCATTATTTCTGATTGAGCCCAGTGTGTCGCGTAAAGGTGTCTTTGCTTTTCAGTAGCCTTTCTAAACTCTTGGAGAAAGACCTCGCCGCCATCATAGATACTTACGGTATGCCATATTGGCTCTACAAATCTCCAGTATGATTCACTCATCGGACTTCCTAAGAGGCTAACGCCCACAGCAGGGGCGGCCGAAGCGTAGCGCAGGCCGTCCCGCAGAGGTCCCGCTAGGGGCCGGCGCAAACTGCCTGTGATTGTTAAGTGTTTGTTCCACCGTGCTCTTTGTTCCAGCAGTAGCTTACGAATAGGTAGTACCCACCAAATAGAGCGTATAGCCACATGAAGGTGAAACCTATATGGGAAGCCGCATTATTGCCAAATCTTGTATAGAGCAGGAACGCCAAGATTAAAGCAAAAAATGTTGTGTTCAGAAGAACCGTACCTACAAAACGAGCAACACCAAATCTGTGACCCGACTTCGGGCACAGAAAAGCAAATGGAAACCACGCAAATTTCTTTGAGTGGAATATATTCATTATTCTAATTATTTCATTCATAGCTCAATCTTCATTCCGAAGACACTTAACATTTGTATCGTGGTCGTCAGGACCGATAACCCGCTGACGCATATTTCAAAACAGATTTTCCGCCAGAATGACGCCAACCCCTTGATTCGTCAAGCTTTCCGCATGGTTACACGTCCTAAGCCCGCTGGGTAAAACGGCCTCCGCGACCACTATCCCAGGTGCATGCTCCTCACGGCAAGCGATTGATATTAAATCGGTTTTCGGTGTATCGAGACGCTGCTGTGAAAATCACGGTCGTGACGACTGCAATGTCAGGGAGATATTGGTCATTGCTCGGTTATTCTGTATAAATAACCAGTCTTTTGGCGAGGGAGCGCTTATGGAAGATATACTCGTACCAATTCCGGCGCGGCCGGTTCGTTTTATGGACAGGCTTCGTGCTTTTATGCGTGGGTGGCAGCTTGCGTATCGGACAGAAAAGACGTATTGCGGCTGGATTCGGGACTACATTCAGTTTCACAAGATGCGCAGGCCCGAGGAGATGGGCAGGGCCGAGGTGGATGAATGGTTGGGGCACTTGGCTTCGCAGCGCAATGTATGCATCAACACGTAAAAAAACTGCCCTGAACGCCGTCGTATTCTTGTATCGCCAGTTCTTGAATATTGGGCTCGGTAACCTGGACTTCGACAGGACCAGTAAGGGGCGGCGACTTCCTGTTGTGTTCACTCACGAGGAAGCCATGTCGGTAATAGCCAACATGCGCGGCCACCACAAGCTCCTCGCATCCCTCATGTATGGCGCTGGATTGCGGGTGATGGAGGCGGTACGGCTGCGGGTGCAGGATGTGGATTTTGGCCATAGGTGCATTTTTGTGCGTGAGGCAAAAGGGGATAAGTGGCGGCGCACGCTGCTGCCCAAGTCACTTGTGGCGCCGTTGCAGGCGCAGATCGACTTGGCACTGGCAGTTCACCAGCGTGATCTGGAAGAAGGTTTCGGAGAGGTGTATCTGCCCTATGCATTGGCTAAAAAGTATCCGGGAGCCGCGTGCAGTCCCGGCTGGCAATATGTGTTCCCGGCGCCAGAGCGTTCTACGGATCCGCGTGCCGAGGTGATTCGCCGGCATCATTTGCGCGAACAGCAGGTGCGCCGTGCGGTGGCGAAGGCGCTGGCGGAAGCGGGTATCCGCAAGAAGGCGAGTTGCCATACGTTTCGTCATTCGTTTGCAACCAACTTGCTGGCCGGGGGGACTGACGTTCGCAATATCCAGGAGTTGCTCGATCACAACGATGTGGGTACTACCATGATCTACACCCATGTGATTGGTGTACATAAGCGGGGGGTGTTGTCAGCCCGATGGATTGAGCTATCAGACATACAAAGCCTGCTCGGTTTGGCGGAGAGGGGGCGTTGCTGCTCGGCGCTGCTCGCCAGGTTGTCTATGGCAGTTTAAATGTTGATCAGGATATTCACTCGATGCCGCCGATTTGGCCTGCTCAATTCTATTTCTATTCGCCCAAGTCAAGACTGCACTTTTATTTTTATCTCATTAGAATGCGCGCCCTTTTAGCCTGTCAGAGAGTTCAGAACAGGTGGTCCAGTGTTGATCTCCAATTAGTTGTTTAAGGTTCTATGATCGTATTTACCCTTGTAAATGAGGCGACAGACGATGTCTGGGTTGGCACCGCGCGCGAAGGCGTGTCGCCGGAAGCCAGATTCAAGCAATTCCAGGACGCGCTTGAGCTCGGTATTGACCATCCGTTTTATAAGGAGCTAAAGACATTTGGCCCGGGCGCCTTCTCGGTAAATCTGTTCGCAGCCGCTGAAGATCCGGCAGAGTTGAAGATGCTCGTGGAGGAGGCGCTAGAGGCACATGACGGTAAAAGTCTCGCGGGTATCAAAACCGTTCGGCCTGGCACTACCAAGGCGGCCCTGGCTACCAAGCCAAAGTCCAGGTCCGGAACCGCAGCGGCCAAGAAGGCCTCTACACGGGGAGGTTCGCGTGTTGCCACCAAGCCGGCCAAAGAGAAGCTCTCGAGCGGTCGCACCGGTAGCGCCGCCAAAGAGCGCAAGATCAAGGAGGCCATAGAGGCCGAAAAGGCGGCCATCGCCGCTGCCAAGGCAAAGCGGGCGGCGGAAGAGGCCGCAGAAATAAAGGCGATTCTGGCGGGCTTGGATGCCCGCGGCTCAACCCTGAGAAAGCGTTGATGTCATATACCGGCGGCCGTAGTCATCGCTCAATATGGGCGGCGCGGCGCGGCGCGGCGCGGCGCAGCGGGGAGAGACTGGCTGCCTGTCCCGCCCGGCGGCCACGCTGATAGCAATGGATCCTCAAAATATCGAGCTATTTCAGGGCGGGACATTTGAATAAAAAGTAGCCCCGCTGGGGGGCGGAGCTATCCGCATGGGGGAGAACCGCCCTTAGTGCTGCTCGAGTATGTTGCTGGCACGGAAATGGCCGATGTTGGTCATGCGGGCGTCGAGGAGAAACTCGTCCGGGCAAGGGACTTTCGCTTGAAGCTGTTCTCAGCTGCCTCTCACGGAATAGCGGCGCTCAACTTTTCGCTCTCCGCAGCCATGTTCGCTACGGATTGAATCCATTCTTCTTTCTTGAGCTCATCGGCCATTATTACCGAGCCGAAAAGGGTTACTTGTGCTGCGCATATGCCGCTGAACTGCAATGTAAAGCGATCCAGCTGCTCCAATGCCGGGCGGGATTGCTCCGCGGCAAAGTCCTCCGGAGCGTCCATGGTGAATATAATTCGTGCTGTTTTTCCGGTAAGTAGTGGTATGGGCTCGGCGCTGCGGCTTTCATATTTGAAGGCAAAACCGGGTAAAAAAGTGCGATCAAGCAGCCCCTTCAGTTTTGCCGGCAGGCCTCCCCACCATATGGGCGAGACGATCACCAGGTGATCGGCCTGTACAATAGCGCTCTGGAATGCTTTTAAGCACGGCTCTAACTCCTGGACGCTGTCGTAGCCATGCTCCAGGCTGGGATTGAACGCCATATCTGAAATATCCAGTCGGTGGACATGGGAATTATCTCTCGCCTGCCGTTCATAGGTATCGCACAGTTGCCTTGAAAAGCTGTTTTTCTTGGGGTTTCCGTTAATCAACAGGATGTTTCTCATCTTCAATCCTTACGTCTTGTCGGGAATTGTTGATGAGTTTACTGTCTCCCCTACAGGGTATAGTCAACAGTTTGCGGGCAGGATCTGATGGACTTTATACATTCATCTATTTTTTCGATTTTTTCGTGCAGCAATCCAAGCTCTGCCTGGAGATCGCTTTTTGTTCTGGCTAAAAATTCGGCTATCCTGTTCCAGTCTACATTGCCATTCTGATAGGTAATAACCCCCTGAAGCTTGGCCAGAGAAACCCCCAGGGATTTCGCTTCGGCGATAAGCTTGAGTACTTCGACATCCATACTTGAATAGACTCTGTATCGCCCCTGGCGAGCAGGCGTTCGAGTCAATCCGATTTTTTCATAGAAGCGAATCGCTTTTATCGACAGGCCGGTCTTTCTGGAAACTTCACCGATAAACATTATGCCCCCACTATTTCGTATGCCACTCGACCCTGCAGCCCTAGCAGGTCAATGATACGGGACTTTCAGTCAGTAGTTATCTGCTCGGACACTTGGAAACAGCTTGCTTGGCAGGATGTGTGCGGCTGGATATTAAAAAGCCCCGCCGGTAAGGGCGGGGCTTTCAGTTCGAGACCGGCTATCGCTTAAACAGCGACATCCTGGATCTCGGTAGCGGCGATGCGCTTGCCTTCTTCGGCAGATTTCTGGAATTCCTCAATCTGGTCGAAGTTCAGGTAGCGGTAGATTTCCGCGGACATGGAGTCCAGGTTGGCCGCGTACTGCTGGTACTCCTCAGGAGTCGGCAGCTTGCCCAGGATCGCACCCACAGAGGCCAGTTCCGCGCTGGTCAGGTACACGTTGGCACCGTCGCCGAGGCGGTTCGGGAAGTTGCGGGTGGAGGTGGACAGCACGGTGCTGTTAGGGGCCACGCGTGCCTGGTTACCCATGCACAGGGAACAACCGGGCATCTCGGTGCGGGCACCGGCTGCGCCGTAGATGTTGTAGTAGCCTTCTTCCATCAGCTGGTGCTCGTCCATCTTGGTGGGCGGAGCGATCCACATGCGGGTGGAGATGCCACCCTTGTGCTGTTGCAGCAGTTTACCTGCGGCGCGGAAGTGACCGATGTTGGTCATGCAGGAGCCGAGGAATACCTCGTCGACCTTGTCGCCGGCTACTGAAGAGAGTAGGCGCGCGTCGTCCGGGTCGTTCGGCGCGCACACGATCGGCTCTTTCACTTCGGCCAGATCGATTTCGATTACCGCAGCGTACTCGGCGTCGGCGTCGGCACTCATCAGTTCCGGCTTCTCCAGCCACTCTTCCATGGCGCGTGCGCGACGTTCCAGGGTGCGCTTGGAGCCGTAACCTTCGGCGATCATCCAGCGCAGCAGGGTGATGTTGGAGCGCAGGTACTCGGCGATGGCTTCTTCCGGCAGCTTGATGGTACAGCCGGCAGCGGAACGCTCGGCGGAGGCGTCAGACAGTTCGAACGCCTGCTCGACGGTCAGGCTGTCCAGGCCTTCGATCTCGAGGATGCGGCCGGAGAAGATGTTCTTCTTGCCTTTCTTCTCCACGGTCAGCAGGCCCTGCTGGATCGCGTAGTAAGGGATCGCATGTACCAGGTCACGCAGGGTGATACCCGGCTGCATTTCGCCCTTGAAGCGCACCAGTACGGACTCCGGCATATCCAGCGGCATAACGCCGGTGGCAGCGGCGAAGGCTACCAGACCGGAACCGGCCGGGAAGGAGATACCCATCGGGAAGCGGGTGTGGGAGTCGCCACCGGTGCCGACGGTGTCGGGCAGCAGCATACGGTTCAGCCAGCTGTGGATGATGCCGTCACCCGGGCGCAGGGATACGCCGCCGCGGTTCATGATGAAGTCGGGCAGGGTGTGCTGGGTGTCGATGTCCACCGGCTTCGGGTAAGCGGCGGTGTGACAGAAAGACTGCATGGTGAGATCCGCGGAGAAGCCCAGACAGGCCAGGTCTTTCAGTTCGTCGCGGGTCATCGGGCCGGTGGTGTCCTGGGAACCAACGGTGGTCATCTTCGGCTCGCAGTAGGTGCCGGGGCGAACGCCGTCGACGCCGCAGGCCTTGCCGACCATCTTCTGTGCCAGGGTGTAGCCCTTGCCGGTGTCGGCCGGCTGCTCCGGCTTGCGGAACAGGTCGGACGGCTCCAGGCCGAGGGATTCACGGGCCTTGCCGGTGAGGCCGCGGCCGATGATCAGGTTGATACGGCCGCCGGCGCGGACTTCGTCCAGCAGAACCTGGGACTTCAGTTCGAACTCCGACAGTACCTTGCCGTCTTCGGACAGGATCTTGCCGTCGTAGGGGCGGATCTCAATGATGTCGCCCATGTTCAGGTCGTCGACCGGCGCTTCGAATACCAGCGCACCGGCGTCTTCCATGGTGTTGTAGAAGATCGGTGCTACTTTGCCGCCGATACAGATACCACCGCCTTTCTTGTTCGGTACGCCCGGCAGGTCGTCACCGAAGAACCACAGTACGGAGTTGGTGGCGGACTTACGGGAGGAACCGGTACCGACCACGTCGCCGACGAAGGCGACTGGCAGGCCCTTGGCTTTCACTTCTTCGATCTGCTTCAGCGGGCCGGTTACGCCGTGCTCTTCCGGCTCCAGGCCGTCGCGGGTCATCTTGTACATGGCCAGCGCGTGCAGCGGGATGTCCGGGCGGGACCAGGCATCGGGGGCAGGGGACAGGTCGTCGGTGTTGGTTTCGCCGGTTACCTTGAATACGGCAACCTTGATGCTTTCCGGCACCTTGTCGCGCTTGGTGAACCACTCGCCCTCGGCCCAGGATTTAATTACAGCCTTGGCGTGTTCGTTGCCGGCCTTGGCTTTCTCTTCCACGTCGTGGAAGGCGTCGAACATCAGCAGGGTGCCCTTCAGCTGCTCGGCAGCCAGCTCGCCCAGGTCTTTGTCGTCCAGCAGTTCAACCAGGGTGGCGATGTTGTAGCCACCCAGCATCTTGCCCAGCAGCTTGACCGCGTGCTCGCGATCGATCAGCGGGGACTCGGCTTCGCCTTTAACGATGGCAGACAGGAAACCGGCTTTTACGTAAGCGGCTTCGTCCACACCCGGCGGTACGCGGTGGGTGAGCAGTTCTACCAGTTCTTGTTCTTCGCCGGCGGGAGGATTCTTCAGCAGCTCTACCAGCCCGGCCACTTGTTCGGCATTGAGCGGTTTCGGCGGAATACCCTGTTCGGCGCGTTCGGCGACGTGTTTGCGATAGGCTTCAAGCACGGATATGTCCCTCTTGGTGTGTGGGGTGGCACCAACAGCGGGCGGAATTCCCGATCGTTCTCGGTGCCGGGATTTTTTATTCGAGGCCGCTGGAGGCGGGTGGCGAATTCTACAGCAAAGCCCTAATGCTGTTAAGTTTATTGAAAAATCAATAACTTAGGCGAATTGCGACTATTTGTTCGGTGAATTTTGGTCGATTCGTGGGCGATGCGCTTCCTTTCGGAATCCAAACAAAATAGTCTACTGCGCAGATTACACCCACCCGATTTCAGACTGGTTTCAACCAGCGCAGACTGATTTGGTTATTTGATGTACAAAAAGGTGCGCACCCCCTGCATTGGCGTCTGCTCCACCGGTATCGGCGATGATGTGTGCCGCGGTTGCAAGCGCTTTGCCCACGAGGTGATCGACTGGAACGCCTATTCCGAGGAGCAGCGGCGCATTATCGCCGAGCGCCGCGAGGGCTACCTGGTCAATGCGGTGCGCAGCCAGCTGGAAATCATCGATCAGAACCGGCTGCTGGCGCAGCTGCGTCATCAGCAGATCCGCTTTGACGAGTCGCAGAATCCCTATTGCTGGGTATTCGAACTGTTGCGGGCCGGCGCCAGCCAGATCCGGAATCCCGCCGACTACGGTCTGCAGCCGACGCCGCAGGCGCGCGGGGTGTCGCTGGTGGAACTGCGCAAGCGTATCGACGAGGATTTCTACGCGCTGTCCGTAGCTTATTACCAGCGCTTTGTCGCCCCCGGCCTGCAACCGGCCTGACGGAACGTCTGTGGTCAAAGCGGTTGGCCAGGGCTTGACCCGTCTACGGCTTCACGGCCGAAGCTGGGCGAGTTTGGACAACCGAAGGGACCAGCGATGCCAATCGATGACGAGACATTCCTCGCGCAGTTCTGCGACCAGACTCTGAACCCCGAGCACTTCGACCACCGCGGGCACCTGCGCGTGGGCTGGCTCTACCTTAATCGCCTGCCGCTGCCGCAAGCCTGCACCCGCGTGTGCGACGGCATCCGCGCGCTGGCCATGGCACTCGGCGCCGCAGACAAGTTCCATCACACGATCAGCGAGGGGCTGGTACGTATAATTGCCGAGCGCATGGCCGGCACCGCCGCGGAGAATTTCGATCAGTTCCTGGCGGCCAACCCGGACCTGCTCGCCGATGCGCGCGGATTACTGACGCGCCATTACAGTGACGCGTGCCTGCATTCGGCGGCAGCGCGCTGCAGTTGGGTGCAGCCGGACCTGGCGCCCCTCGTAGAACCCTCTCACAACCAATGGATGCAGATGCTGACGATCACCGCCTTTGCCCGGCGTTTCAATTTGTCCCGCTCCACGCTGCTGTATTACGACCGCATCGGCCTGCTGAAGCCGGCGAGCACCAGTGACAGCGGTTATCGACTCTACGGTGAGCGCGAGCTGGCGCGCATGGAGCGGATAGAAACCTTCCGCAATGCCGGTCTGCCGTTGAAGGCCATCCGCGACATTGTCGATGGCGAATGCATGGGCAGCGTGGAGGTGGCGCTGGAGCGGCAGCTGGCCGCACTCAACGACGAGATCACGCGCTTGCGCGCGCAGCAGAAACTGGTGGTGCAACTGCTCGGGCGCGGCGCTGAGACCGGCCACGCTGTCGATGTCGCCCAATGGGTGGCGATGCTGGAAGAGGCCGGCGTGGACAAGGCCGGGCGCCGGCGCTGGCATGCGGCTTTCGAGCGGGATGCACCGCAGGCCCACCGGGAGTTTCTGCAGTCACTGGGACTCGACGACGAGGAAATCGCCGAGATCCGCCGGCGCTCGCGGCAGGATGCGGATGGCGACCTGCCCGGATCGGCAGAGGACTAACTTTTCCGGCGAATGCGCGCCTACCGTGCTTTGTTGCTGGCAGTCCGGTTAGAATCTTCGCTAAACCAACCGCCCGCAACGGAGAGCCGGTTATCAATTCAACATCACAAGCCCCTACACGTGCACTGCTGATCCTGAACCCGAAGAGCCGCAGCGGTGCCGAAGCCGATCTCGACGACGGTATCGCGGCGCTGCGCAATGCCGGTATGGAGCTGGAAGTGTTTTACTCCGGCGGGCCGGACGAAACCGAAAACGCAATACGCCAACGCCGCGAGCAGCTCGATCTGGTGATCGTCGGCGGCGGCGACGGCACCATCAGTTCCACCGCGGGCACGCTGTACGACTGCCAGTTGCCGCTGGCTATTCTGCCGCTGGGTACCGCGAACGATCTGGCGCGCTCTCTGGGTATCGGTAACGATCTGCAGCACGCCTTTGCCGTGATTGCGGCCAACCACCGCCGCGCCATCGACCTCGGCGTCGTCAACGACCACTATTTTTTCAACGCCGCGAATATGGGCCTCGGGGTAAAAGTCACCGAGGAGCTTGGGCCGGAAGTAAAGAAGCGCTGGGGCGTATTCAGCTATCTAAAGGCTTTTTCTGCCGCGCTGACCCGCGCACAGCAATTCAAGGCAGAAATTGTCGTCGACGGTGAGCGCCATATGGAGCGTTCTATCCAGCTGGCGGTGGGCAACGGCCGCTACTATGGTGGCGGTAATATCGTGGCCGATTCGGCGCGAATCAACGATGCTAGACTCGACCTGTATAGCCTGCGGCCGCAGGGTGTGTGGGAATTGCTGACCTTGGCACCGCTGGTGCGCGGGGGCAAGCACCACCTGGCCCAGCGTGTCTTTAACATCTCGGGGCAGCGCATCGAGATCACCACCCGGCCGGGCGCCATGGCCATCCACGCCGATGGCGAGCCGGTAACACAGACGCCGGCGACGTTTACCGTGATCCCCGACGCGCTGCAGGTGGTGGTCCCGCGCGATTCACAGGAATTACTCAGCGAGGAAGATAAAACCCATGGCACTGATCCGCAGTGAATCCCAAGCCGCACTGAACGACTTGCATGTTGCGCTGAAACACAGTGCAGACAATTACCGCGATGCGGCGGAATTTCTCGATGATGAGCCTGCCAGCGAATTTTTCCGTAAGGTCGCGGCCGAGCGCGACAGCCTGGCCGCCGAGGTGGAACAGGCCATTCGTGCGGAAAATGATCTGCCGTCGGAGCCGGATCGCGATCTCGAAGCCGGTGAACAGTTATTGCACCGGCTGGAGTCCCTGTTCGCCCCGGACCAGACCGGCGAAGTCATCGAACAGCGCCGCCAGGATGACCTCGATTTGCTGGCACAAATCGATGGTGAGGAGCTGAAAGCTCTGGAGCAGGATTACGGCGAACTGAAGGCCAGCTGCCGCAAAAAAGTAACGGCAACCGTCGATGCACTGAACGATTGGAACCATTGACGGGTTGTCGGAACTGAGCGAATAAAAAGCCAGGCACTCAGTCCCAAACCTGTTCACTTAGTTGAGCTTGCCGCGAAGGCGCCGATACCCGGTAGTGGTACCGCCTCGCTGTTGTTGAGTGAGCCTCAGTCCGAGTTTTTTGTTTCCCTGTCGAATCCTTCTCAGCGGGCCTCCCGCAGGAATACCCGCAGTGCCGGCAAAAACGCTTCCGCGGACAACGCTAAATCGCGCCGCTGCCGGCGCTGGCCCTGGCTGGGCTGGTGATCCACGCGGGTGAAGTCCGGCAGCTGGCCGCTGTCATCGCCGAGCACCAGCACCGGCATGGCTGAGTAGCCCACCTGCCGGTACTCCTCACCATCACGCCGGCGGAAGATCTCCGCCACCTGCAGGTTGGGGCGGCTCTGCACCTGTACCTGGCGCAGATCCTCGTGCTGACTCTTGTGCAGCCCGGCCAGCAGTTGCCGCTGGTACTGGATGCCCGGGTCGGAACCCTGCGGGTCCAGCTGCACCAGCTTCTTCTCACACCATTGCACCGTCACCTTGCGGATCGACTTGCGCGCCTTGATCCACGACAGCGCAATGGCATCTGGCCGCTCCGCACACAGCAGTACCTGGCGATAGCACTGGCGCAGGTGCGCGCGGGCGTGGCCGGCATCGGAGAGCAGCTCGCGCAGGTTGCGATCCCGTTCCGGGGCAGGGCGATCGCCCAGTGCTGCCTTGTACTCGGCCACGGCGCTGGCGAAGGCTTCTTTGTCTGCATTCAGCTGGCGGGCGGCGGCGATGGTGGCGGTGGGCACCGCCAGCAATCCGGGAATCTGCAGGGTCGCGCGGGCGTCGCCGGCGGCATCGAGCGGATCGCAGTAGTCCAGCTGTGCGAACAGCGCCGCGGCCAGCGCGAACGGACGTTCAAACGAGACACCGAGGCGCTCCGCCGCATCGCGGGCGAAGGGTGGCTGCAACAGATAGTGCTGCCAGGCCCTGGGGCTGTCCTGCAGCTGTTCCAGTGACTGACGTAGGCTCGCGGCGCTGCTGTGGAGCTGCTCCAGCAAAGGCGGAATTGCCGCTGCCAGCTTGCGGTGATCGGTCATCGATGCGCCTGTTCGTGTGAAGTATCTGGAAATATTAATCCACTTAATAAGCCGTTATCAATGATTCGTTTACCGCCCACCAGCCGGGCCTTGTGCCACCTCCAAGCCGGCTAATCAGTGGGACGGGCGCTACCGGCCAGCCGGCGGCCTGCCTACCATTGCGCCATGAATCGCTGCGAATTCAAAGAAGGGCTCCTGCACGTGATGGAGCGCAAGGTGCACTGGGCCTGGCCGGCGTTTACCGCGGGGCAGGTGCCGAAAGAGCTGTTGCATATCCACCTGGAGCAGGAGTACGGCACCTATGTGCGCGACTTCCCGACTCTGTTGGCGCGCGCCTATATCCAGTGCCCGATTGCCGCGGTGCGGCGGGAGCTGGCCGAGAATATCTACGAGGAGGAGACTGGGGGGCTGAGCGGCGGCGTGCCGCACCCGGAGCTGTTCCTCGAATATCCGCGCGGTCTGGGCATGAACCTGGAGCGCTTCAAGCGCGTGGAGCTGCTGCCGGCGGCGGCGGAGTTTCGTGCGCTGTTGGACGATGCCACGACTGGGCATGGCTGGGAGGTGGCTGCGGCGGTGACCACATTGTTTCTCGAGGGCACCGAATACGAGCGCGGTGAGCTGGATCCCGGCCAGCCGAAACGCCCGCAGTTTGCGCCTGCCGAGCATCCGCTGGTCAAGCACTACGGTCTGCCGGTCAAGAACCTGGCCCTGAGTCGCGTACACCACCAGGTGGAGGGCAGCCATCGCAAGGCGGCCTGGCATCTGATGCTGGACTTCGTCGACGAGTCGATGCGGCCGAAGGTGCTGCAGTGGATGGGGCAGGTGTTGCACGGCTGGCTCCGCTATCGCGACGAGGTCGCCGAGCACTGCGGTCTGCTGCCGATGAAGCCGCAGGCACCGGCGCGGCGCTGAAACCTGCTATTCCTGCGCCTTGCGGCTATAATCCCGCGCTTTCCACCGTCCAGAGTCTGACCGAGCCAGCCGCAGTATGAACGCCCAAGCCCCCGATCTTTCCGCCATCCACGAATTCCTGCTGTGCCCGACACCGGACGCCTGGGTGCAGGCGGCGCTGGCGGAGCCGGAGCTGATGCTGGTGGATCACGCCAACTGCGAGAAGAAGGCCGCCGGTACCGCGCTGAACCTGATGTTCCGTTATGTGGACAATTTCGAGCTGCTGAACAAGATGTCGCGGCTGGCGCGGGAGGAGTTGCGACACTTCGAGCAGGTGCTGGCCATCATGCAGAAGCGCGGTATCGCTTACCCGCATATCAGCGCCTCCCGCTATGCCGCCGGCCTGCGCGCCGAGGTGCGCAGTGCCGAGCCGGGCCGCCTGGTCGATACGCTGATCTGCGGTGCGATCATCGAGGCCCGCTCCTGCGAACGCTTCGCGCGCATCGCGCCGCAGCTGGATGAAGAGCTGCAGAAGTTCTATCTGTCACTGCTGAAGTCGGAGGCGCGCCATTTCCGCGACTACCTGAGCCTGGCGCAGAAGGCGACCGATGAGGATATCGCGCCGCGCGTGCAGCAGCTGTTGCAGGTGGAGCGGGAGCTGGTCGAGGGCGGTGACGGCGAGTTCCGTTTTCACAGTGGCGTGCCCAGCAGGGCCTAGTCCTTGTCGAGCTTCGCCAGCAGGTCGACAAATTCCTGCAGGTCGTGGGCATTGTCGTAGTCGACCGCGTATTTGTTGTGAAAGAACACCGTCAGCTGCACTTTGGGCGTATTGATAAACACGGTGTAGCCGTCGAAATCCGTACTGACGGTAAGTCCGCGATAGCGCCAGCCGTCGGATTCCTTGACGCCTTCCTTGGTGGCCTTGTCGAACACCCGCAATGCCTGTTTGACGTCAATCTTGTGTTCCTGCTCCACGTAAACCCCCGCTGCCGCTAAGCTTATTTTTCTTGCGCCGCCGATCATTCCGGTGGCCGTTGAGTTTGATAGCTTAGACGACATGCCGCACGCAAGCCAAAGACCCGCCGCAATCGACACGTGCCTGTTCGACGCGCTGGCCTATCTCGGCTTGCTGCCGTTCGTGATCGGTATCGCCATGCAGATAACCGGCGTGACATTGTTCGGCGTCGGCGGCCGCTTCTGGTTTGCGGCCTACAGTACTGCAATTCTGAGCTTTCTTTGTGGAATCTGGTGGGGTGGGGCACTGAACCGGGTTCGTCACCCGCATCGTTTGGCGCTGATTTTGTTGAGCAACCTCGTTTGCGTCGCCGCCTGGTTCGCGCTGCTGCTGTATGCAACTTTCTGGGGCCTGCCGCTGCTGGCGGCTGGATTCGCGTTCGTGCTCTGGGCAGAGGCGCGCCTGAACCCGAATCTGCCGCGACGCTATAACTACTTCAAGACCCGCAGCCGGGTCAGTTACCTGGTGATTGGCTGTCACCTGGTAATGATCGCCGTGATAGCGCTGACCGGTTGACGACTGTTAAGTGTCTGATCGCTGACGCAGTCCGCGCGGTCAGGCGAATCACACCTACCAACTGAGGAGCCACAAATGGGCGATGCAATTTCCTCTGGAGCGCTGGATCAGCTATTTCGCGAAGCCAGAACCTACAGCCACTGGCTGGACAAGCCGGTCAGTGACGAAACGCTGCAGCAGCTTTATGACCTGATGAAGATGGGGCCGACCAGCGCCAATTGCTGCCCGGTGCGCATCGTCTTTATCAAGACGAAGGAGGGCAAGGAGCGGCTGCGCCCGGCGCTGAACGAGGGTAACGTGGACAAGACTATGGCGGCGCCGGTGACCGCGATCATCGCGCATGACCTGAAGTTCTACGAGTATCTGCCGCGGCTGTTTCCCCATGCGCCGGCGCGGGAGTGGTACGTGGACAACTCGGAACTGGCAGCGACCACCGCATTCCGCAATGGCTCGCTACAGGGCGGTTACTTTATCCTCGCTGCGCGCGCCCTCGGCCTGGATTGTGGCCCCATGTCCGGGTTCGACAATGCCAAAGTGGACCACGAATTTTTCGGTGAGCAGGGCAATGCGGCGGCCTTCCAGCAGGAGCACTGCCCGGACAGCCATATCAAGTCGAACTTCCTCTGTAACCTGGGCTACGGCGACTCGGAAATGCTGCATCCGCGCGGTACGCGATTTGAGTTTTCGGAGGTGTGCAAAATTCTCTGAGGGATGGCAATGCGCGTGCGCGGCAGCGATGTACGCGCACTACTCAATTTATTGGAAGGTGGGCTTCGCCACCATCAGGAAGACGATCGCTACCATCAGCGGAAACGCCGTCGCACCGAGCAGGCACCAGAGCCGCATGGTGTGGCGGATGTCCGTCTCACTGGACTCATGAGCGTGGCGGCGCAGGCGGTACTGCAGCATCACCACCGGCAGCCACAGCAGGAAAACCGTGATGGTGAGCGCAATGGCCAGCTTTAGCCAAAACTGCTGCAGCCAGCCGGGATTGATCGCCAGCATTCCCACCGCACTGCCGAGCAGCGCGACAATCGCGCTGGCGGTAAAGATCCAGTCGGCCGCTACCGTCTCTGTGCTGATCCAGCGCAACACCCGCAAATCCCCCGATTGCCACCCGCGCAACGTGTACCAGGCGATACCGATGCCGGTGCCCAGCACGACCATCGCGCTGAGGACGTGCAGCGCCTTCAGCGTCAGGTAAACGTTCACGGGTTGGAGACCGGTGCAGGGACCATCGGTGCCGGTGATTCCAGCCGTTCCATCGCGGTGACGATAGAGTAGGGGGCAAGTTCCGCGAGTATTTCGTCGACCGTCAGCAGTTGCCAGCAGGCCTGGGCGCCGCTGAAGGTCCAGTCGTCGCGCAGGAATTTGCGCGCCAGCGCCGCCGCCGGGGCGGCGGGAATCCACGGGCCGTCGCCATTCAAGCCGAGAATCTGCCATTGGAAGGAGCCGGCGTTGCCGCGCTGATCCAGGCCGTCCGCGCGAACCAGCATGCCGCCGTGGCGACTGCCGCCGGGCCAGTGCGCGGCGAGTTTGTGGCCGAGGCGGGCCACGCGTTGGTTGGCAGTGGGCAGGTGCATGCGTGCGAGGCGGGCGCACACAGCCAGCCCGGTCTGCAGCGTGCGCGGCTGCAGCCCGGTCGCGAAGCGCGCGCTGTGCAGGTGCGGCAGCTCGCGCGGGCACAGTTCCAGATCCGGTACGTCGAAGTCACACAGCCAGCGCTCACCCACCGGGTGGGCGAGCTTGACGCCGCGCAGGTAGTTGCCGGCGTAGGATTCGCGCCACTCACCGTTCTGCAGCAGTGGAAAGCTCTGGCCAAGGGCTTCGAACCCGGACCTGACCGTGGCGAGACCGCGCACTATCCGGTGGGCCGGCGCAATCGCGATGTCCACCGAGTGAATCGTCGGCAGCTCGCGCTGGATCTCCGCCAACACGGCAGAGCTGAGCGCCGGCAGCGAGCTGGCGCCGGAGACCATGGCGATGCCGGCGGTCTCCGCGGCCGGCGACAGCCGCTGGAAGTCGCACACGTAGCGGCGCGCATCGGCGATGTCGATATAGGGGGTGCCGGATTGAATACAGGCCTGGGCGACGCGGTAATCCTGCTGTTGCTGGAAGGGGCCGGCGCAGTGAATCAGCAGGTCGAGGTGCAGCGTCTTCAGCTGTGATGACAGGTTGACGGAATCCCGCTCCAGGCGCAGACCCTCGGCGATACCGGGCAGTTTGGACGCGCACAGCTCGGCCTTGAGACGGTCGTGACCGGCGATAATCAGTTGCACGTCCGACTCGCTGCTGAGCATGCGCGCGATGCGCGCGCCGAAGTTGCCGTAGCCGCCGAGTATCAGTACGCGTTTCTTGTAGTTTTTGACCATTTGCAGCGCCCCAGTCCCTAGTCGCCGTACTATCTGTGGTGCGTCACTGGCCGATCATGTGGTGTGCGCACGTTACTGCGGACAGGGGGCTAAAAGTGCCCCTGCCTTGGGGGCTAGGATGCTATGGGCCAGTGGATCAGTTCAAGTGAATCTTTATCCGCCTTGACGCACCAGCCCTGTTCACCCCAGTCGCCGAGGACGATGCGCTCCGCTGGCGCGCCGTCGATGGTCAGGGCGTGGCGTGCGGGTCTGTGGGTGTGGCCGTGGATCAGTGTATGCACGCCTTGCTCGCACATGGTCTTCTCCACTTCCTCCGGCGTCACGTCCATGATGTCCTCGGCCTTGCGGCTGTTCATGGACTTGGACACGGCGCGGATCTGTGCGGCGATGGCCCGGCGCTCCTCGAGCGGCTTGGCCAGCAGTTCCCGCTGCCAGTTGGGATCGCGGGCCTGCTGGCGGAAGGCCATATATTCGCTGTCGCGGGTGCACAGGCTGTCGCCGTGCATCAGCAGGACTTTCTGGCCGGCCAGCGTGACGGTGCTCGGATCCGGCAGCAGCACCGCGCCGGCGCGGTGGGCGAAGTCCTGGCCGAGCAGGAAATCGCGGTTGCCGTGCATCAGGTACAGCTCGGCGCCGCTGCCGCTGAAGCGGCTCAGCTCCTGCGCCACCTCGGCCGCCAGGGGCGCATCGTCGTCATCGCCGATCCACACCTCGAAAAAGTCGCCGAGGATATACAGCGCCTCGGCGCCGGCGGCGCGACCCCGCAGGAAGTCGAAGAATGCCCGGGTGATGTCCGGGCGGCTCTCGTCGAGGTGCAGATCGGAGATGATATAGGTCGACAATGTTCCGCCCTTTGCTTCCGCGTTACTTGTCAGAATAGGCGTCGGATACGGTAACGCCGGTGATCTCGATGGTCTCCAGCGGTACGTCCTGGTGGAAATCCTTGCTGCCGGTCTTCACGCTCTTGATCTTGTTGACCACGTCCATGCCGTCGACCACCTTGCCGAACACACAGTAGCCCCAGCCCTGCGGGTCCTTGCTGCGGAAGTTCAGGAAGTCATTGTCCTTCACGTTGATGAAGAACTGGGAGCTGGCGGAGTGCGGATCCATGGTGCGGGCCATGGCCAGGGTGCCGGTGTCGTTTTTCAGGCCGTTGTCGGCTTCGTTCTCGATCGGCTCGCGGGTCTCCTTCTGCTGCATGTCCGGAGTCATGCCGCCGCCCTGGACCATGAAGTTGTCGATCACCCGGTGAAAGATGGTGCCGGTGTAGAAGCCGTCGCGGCAGTACTGCAGGAAGTTGGCCGCGGTCTTGGGGGCTTTGTCGAAGTCCAGCTCGATGGCGATGTCGCCGTGGGTGGTGTGCAGGGTGATCATAAAATATCCTAACCGGGGTGAATTTGGGGCGGCATAATACCGTGTCGCCCATGGCTGTAAAATGGCCTTATGCTTTGAATGATCGCTTCGTTCAAAAAGTGAGCAGGTGTCGGTGGGGCGGAAGAAAACGGCAATTCGGACTCGATATTCTGCGACCCATCTGGGCTATAATCCGCCGCTTACGTTCGCACAGCTGTAATAGAGAATCCTATGACATCCGAGAGCAAGCCCGCTCACTTTTTGCAGAACATTATTCGCGAAGATCTGGCCCAGGGCCGGGTAAGCCAACTGGCGACCCGCTTTCCGCCGGAGCCCAACGGCTACCTGCATATCGGCCACGCCAAGTCTATCTGCCTGAACTTCGGTCTGGCGCAGGAGTTCGGTGGTACCTGCAATCTGCGTTTCGACGACACCAATCCGGCCAAGGAAGAGGAAGAGTATGTCGATGCGATCAAGCGCGATGTTTCCTGGCTCGGCTTCGAGTGGAACGGCGAAGCGCGCTATACGTCGGATTACTTTGACCAGCTGCACGACTGGGCCCTGTACCTGATTAAAGAGGGCAAGGCCTACGTCTGCCACCTGTCGCCGGAAGAGGCGCGTCACTATCGCGGTACCCTGACCGAGCCGGGTAGGAACAGTCCCTACCGCGATCGTTCGGTGGAGGAGAATCTCGAGCTGTTCGAGAAAATGAAGAATGGCGAAATGGCCGAGGGCGAATGCAGCCTGCGCGCCAAGATCAATATGGCCGCGCCAAATATCAACCTGCGCGACCCGATCATCTACCGCATCAAGAAGATGGCGCACCACCAGACCGGCGACAAGTGGTGCATCTACCCGAGCTATGACTTCGCCCACGGCCAGTCCGATGCCATCGAGGGCATCAGCCACTCCATCTGTACGCTGGAGTTCGAGGACCACAAGCCGCTGTACGACTGGTTTATCGACAACCTGCCGGTGCCGGCGCGCCCGCGCCAGTACGAGTTTGCGCGCCTGAACCTGAACTACACCGTGGTTTCCAAGCGCAAACTGAAGCAGCTGGTGGACGAGGGCCATGTGGATGGCTGGGACGACCCGCGGATGCCGACCCTGTCCGGTCAGCGCCGTCGCGGCGTGCCGCCGACCGCCATTCGCAATTTCTGCGAGATGATCGGTGTGACCCGCTCCGACTCGGTGGTGGACGTGGGCATGCTGGAATACTGCATTCGCGACGAGCTGGACAAGAATGCGCCCCGCGCCATGTGCGTGATGGAGCCGCTCAAGGTCACCCTGAGCAATTACCCGGAAGGCAAGGAGGAGATCCTCACCGCTCCCGGCCACCCGGTGCGCGAGGACCTGCCGGCGCGCGACCTGCCGTTCACCCGCACCCTGTACATCGAACAGGAGGACTTCCGCGAGGAGGCCAACAAGAAGTACAAGCGGCTGGTGCTGGGCAAGAAGGTGCGCCTGCGCAACGCCTATGTGATTCAGGCCGACGAGGTGGTCAAGAACGATGCCGGCGAGATCGTCGAGGTCATCTGCTCGGTGGACCTGGATACCCTGGGCAAGGACCCGGCCGACGGCGTCAAGCCGAAGGGCGTGATCCACTGGGTTTCCGCGGAGAAAAACGTCGACTGCGAGGTGCGTCTTTACGACCGCCTGTTCAGCGATCCGGCTCCGGATGCCGGCGGCAAGAATTTCCTCGATCACGTCAACCCGGACAACCTCAAAGTACTGACCGGCTGTAAGGCTGAGGTCGGGCTAGCCGCAGCGGCGGCCGAGCAGAGTTACCAGTTCGAGCGCAACGGTTACTTCTGCCGCGACAACAAGTACGGCACCGCGGAAAAACCGGTATTCAACCGCACCATCGGTCTGCGCGACAGCTGGGCCAAGGAACAGGGCAAGTAGCCGAGTCGGACACTGGGTGCCGGCCTGCGCCGGTTCGACGAAAATTAAAAGTCGTCATGCCGGCGCAGTCCGGCATCCAGACTAACCGAACTGGCAGGCCCGGCCGGCAACCAGAAACGAACGAGCAAATGGAGCGGCCCAGAGCCGCGAAAAACTGAATTTATGGCCTTACAGCTCTACAACACTTTCTCCGGACAGAAAGAAGCCTTCCAGCCACTGGTGCAAGATCGCGTGCGCATGTATGTCTGCGGCCCGACCGTGTACAACCGCGTGCATATCGGCAATGCGCGCCCGGTGGTGGTGTTCGACACCCTGTACCGGCTGCTAAAAAGAAATTTCAGCGATGTGATCTACGCGCGCAATATCACCGATATCGACGACAAGATCATGAAAGCCGCGCGCGATAACGGCGAGGAGATCGGTGTGCTGTCGGCGCGCTTCGCGCAGGCCTATTTCGAGGATATGGCCGCGCTCAACAACCTCGAGCCGGATGTCATTCCCTACGCGACCCAGCACCTGCCGGAAATGATCGACATGATCGAGCGCTTGCTTGAAAAGGGCCACGCCTATGCCGCCGAGGGGCACGTGTTGTTTGCGGTGGATTCGATGGCCGATTACGGCAAGTTGTCGAAGCGCTCGCTGGACGACATGCTCGCCGGCGCGCGGGTCGAAGTGGCACCCTACAAGAAGTACGCCGGGGATTTCGTGCTGTGGAAGCCGTCCAAGGAAGACGAGCCCGGCTGGGACAGCCCCTGGGGCCGCGGTCGCCCCGGCTGGCACCTCGAGTGCTCGGCGATGATCAAGAAGCACCTGGGCGAGACCATCGACATTCACGGTGGCGGCCGCGACCTGACATTCCCGCACCACGAAAACGAGCGTGCCCAGAGCTGCTGCGCCAACGGTGTCGACTTCGTGCGCTACTGGATGCACAACGGCTACGTCAACATTGAAGGCGAGAAGATGTCCAAGTCCCTGGGCAACTTTCGTATGGTCAACGATCTGCTCAAGCAGTATCCGGGTGAAGTGCTGCGCTTTGCGCTGCTGTCGGCGCACTACCGCTCGGAGCTGAACTTCAGTTCCGATCTGCTGGACCAGGCCTGGCGCAGTCTCGACTCGCTCTACGGTGCGCTGCGGGAAACGGAATCCGTGGCGGCAGCCAGCGTGGATCTCGATGGCTCCGCGTTTATGGCGGCACTCGAGGACGACCTGAACACGCCGATCGCGATCAGCGAGCTGCACCAGATCGCCAAGGATCTGAACAAGGCCGAGGCCGGCGATCAGGCGGGTCTGAGGGGCATGCTGCTGCAGGCGGGCGAGATGCTTGGCATACTGCAGCAGGACCCGGAAAGCTGGTTCCAGCAGGCCCGCGGCGACGAGTCAATTTCCGCGGAAGAAATTGAACAGCTGATCGCCGAACGCGCGCAGAGTAAAAAGGACAAAAACTATGCCCGCGCCGACGAGATCCGCGAGGAACTCAAAGCCAAGGGCGTGGTGCTGGAAGACAGCCGCGAAGGCACCAAGTGGCGGAGAGAATAGTCACTCGCCACTAATTGATTGTGTCATTCCGGCGTATGCCGGAATCCAGATTCCCCGGCCCCCGGGGACTGGATATCGGCCTGCGCCGGTATGACGAAGTGAAGCAAAAGCAATTTAATAAGAATCAATGGAAAGCAAAATGAAAAAAATCTTTATCCTGCTCGTTTCTGCCATCGCCCTGATTACTCTGACCGCCTGTGGACCCAAGCGCGGTTCCGAGGCCTGGTGTAAGAAAATGGACGAAATCCCCAAGGGCGAGTGGTCCCTCAACGACGCCGGCGACTACACCAAGTACTGCGTATTCAAGCAAAAGCCTGAACAAGAGTAAGCGGAATCGACGCCGTTGTTCTTCGTCGATTCCTATCAGCACTTCTTTCGCCCGCTTACCGGAAAATACCGTGAACAGGTGGTGGAGTGCCTGCGCCTGCTGTATGAGCGTCTGTATACCGCCAAGGCGGATTACGGCGAATCCCTGGCGCGCGAGCAGATCCTGGAGATATTCAGCGAGGCACTGACCCGGGCGCCGCAGCTGGACAGCGATGACAACGGCTCCGAGTCTGGGCCCTCCGCCGACAGGGAGCACCGCTTCCGAAACCTGCGCGAGCAGGCGGTATGGGTGCTGAATAGCCTGGTGGAATTCGGCTGGCTGGAAAAACAGGTGGACAGCGCAACGCTTTCCGCCACCTATCCATTCAGCCGCCGCGGGCGCCTGTTCACCCAACCGTTGGTGGAGGTGAACAGTACCCGCGTCCGCACCCGCCACCGCAATACCCGCAATACCCTCAATGCGCTGGAAGCCTTTGCGGCCCGGGGAGAGGTCCACGACCTGATCGATGCCTGGGAGTATTCAGAGCGCATCGTCGCCGACTTCACCGACATGATCGCCGAGCTCGAAGAGCGCAAGCGCGAAATGGTGCGGGAAGTCGAGGCGCAGCTGCTGGTACAGCAGGCCACCGACGAATTCTTTTCCTTTATGGAGAGCCGCTTCCAGCCGGATCTGGCGATCCGTCTGTCCGCCGACAGCGTGGAGAAACACCGCGATGCCATAGGCCGGGTCATAGCGCGCATTCGCCGCAAAGAAAAGGCAGTAAAGGCCGAGTGGGAGAAGCGTCTGCGGCAGTTGCTGCCGGAGCTGGTGGAAGAGGGGCGTTCGTTGCTGTGGCTGATGCTCGATACCATCGAAGACCGCATGCGCCGCGCCTGTGAGGTCAAGCTGCCGGCATTGCGCCGCGCGCTGCAGGGGTTTACCAAGCGCGCCGACATCATTATCCGCCAGCTGAGTTATCTGCACAGCCAGTCTGAAGGTGAGTTCGCCGATCTGTGCCAGCGCCTTGGCGACAATACAGAGAAATCTGCATTACTCGAGCGTCTCGGCGGCGAGCTGGGCGGATTTCAGTTGCGCTTATTCGATCCGAAACAGACGCAGTTGTGGCAGCGCAGCCGGCGGCAGCCGGTCAATACCCGGGTCGAGGATGAATCGCCGCTGGCGGAAGAAAGCCGCCGCGACATTGTGCTGCAGCAGTTGCTGGATCAGGCATTCAACTTCAACAGCAGCCACCTGCGCGATTATCTGCACAAGGCGCTGGGCGACGGTCGCCGTATCAGCAGTCGAGACCTGCCGTTGCAAGATGCGCGTGACCTGCTGGCGATGAGCCATATGCTGGAGGCAGCGGCCGTAAACCAGGCCGGCGCGGCCGCGGTACAGGTGGAATTTACCGGTGCAACCGCCAGCAACGACTATTTTGCCCAATTCGACGAATACTTCTTGGAAGTAAAGAACCTGGAGCCGAAAGAAAGTGATTGAACAGGCTTTGGAAGAAGCGCTGGCCCAGTGTCGCCTGACGCGCGGGGAGTTTTCCGAGTTATTGGTGCGGCTGCTGGATTACGGGGTCATCTGTCGCGATGAGAGCCAGGTGGAAACGGTTCTGTACGACCGCTTCCAGCGCTGCGAGCAGTTGATTCGCGAGTGGCTGGCACCGCTGGGGCTGCGCCTGCAGCACGACAGCCGCTTTCAGTTTATCCGCGTCTACCCGCCCGGTGCCGAGGTGCCCGGCATGCCGGACCAGGAAGAACCCCATCACGGCGGTTTCCGCGCCCGCCTGACCCAGCAGGAAGTCGCCGCGATTCTCGTGCTGCGCGTCGAATACGACAAGGCGCTGCGGGAGGGACAGGTGGATGAAAATGGCTGTGCCGCGCTGTCCCTGGAGGCGCTGGAGCTCGGGCTGCGCAACCTGCTGAAAATGTCACTCCCAGACAAACTGGCGGAGCGCAAGAACCTGCTGAAGAAGCTCCGCCAGCTGCGCCTGGTGCAGTTTGCCGGTGAGGAGACGGAATCTGTCGCGGAGATCTGGCTGCGTGTGCGTCCAACCATTGCGCACTTCGTCAGCGAAGAAACACTGCAGCAGCTGTTCGACGGACAGCCGGCCGCCGAGGCCGGCGAAGAGAAAGAAGAAAAATCCACTGAAACGACAGAGCGCATCACTCCTGACAGCGAAGATCACAGCCTCTTTGCAGACAGTGCAGTGACAGACGAGGAGCGCGAGAGTGTTTCTTAAAAAACTGATTCTGATCAACTGGGGCAACATTCCCCAGCTGGAATACGAGTTCGGCCCGATCAACCTGTTTTCCGGCGGCAACGGCTCCGGCAAGACGACGGCTGCCGATGCGATCCAGACCCTGATGACCGCAGCGCACGACACGCTGTTCACCTTTAATCCGGGGCAGGACGAGACGACCCAGCGCGGCCGCGGCGGCAAGCAGGTGCGTACACTCGCCTCCTATGTGCTCGGCTGTGACGACGGCAGTTACGCCCGCCTGCAGCCCACCGACTGCTATATCGCCGGCGTTTTCTACCCGACCGCAGGTGAGGACGGCGACCCCTTTACTTCGGTGATGGCGATCCGCGCGCACCTGGATAGCAGCAGCAAGCCCGCACAGGCGCGCCAGGACGACCTGCGCTTCTTTATTTTCCCCGGTGAGCAGCTTTCCATTGGTGACTTTATTCGCGAGTACAAGGATGGCAAACACCTGTTGCCGCTGGATAAGTTTTACGGAGTGCTCGGCAAGCAGTTCGAAAAAGTAGAGCAGTACGACAAGAAAAAGGCCTACCTGCGCCGCCTCTACGGCGCGTTGCGCGGTCGCCGCGACGCGGTGCCCGACCGCGAGGCGATGCACGCGGCGCGCACCTTCGCCAATTTCATGGCGTACAAGCCGGTCAAAAGCATCAACGATTTCGTGGCCCAGGAAGTGCTGGAGAAGCGCGACCTGGGGGATGCCATCCGCTCGGTGTCCGAACTGATGAAAACCATCCACGCAATGGAGCTGGAGGCGCGCCAGATTGTCGAGCGGGTGTCGTCTCTGGAGCAGATTGCCCACTCCGCCGACCTTTATCGGGAGCAGTGGCTGCAGTTGCGGCTGCAGGAATATCTGCAGGCGCGCCACCGCCAGCTGCGGGTGCAGAAAACCTACCTTGCCGGCAAGAGTAATCAGCAACAGTTGCGCGCCGATCTGCAGAGCAACGAGCGCGAGACACGCGTCGCGCTCGAGCGCATCGAGCAGCTCAACCAGCAGTTGGTTGAGTTGCAGGCACAGCGCCTTGGTATCGACGCCCTGCGCAGCAAGGACCAGCTCGAGCAGCGTATCAACGGCGCCCACCGGCAACTGTCGGAGCAGGGCGCTCCGCTGGCTGCCCAGGAGCGGCAATGGCAGCGCAACCGCGCCGCCGCGGAGGAACTGCTGAGCCTGTTGAACGGCACTGCCGCGGAGCTGGAGATTCCCGCGCTGGGCAACAAGACGCTGGTGCAGTGCATCAAGCAGATTGCCCGCGAAGAGGAGTTGCCGGACCTGCACAAGTTGCTGGGCAAGGACTGGATCGACCTGGCCGCACTGGAGCCACTGCGCGAGCGGGCGGCGAGCAGTGAGGCCCTGCACAATAAACTCTACGGTTTGCTGGTCGGCACCGATTCCGCTGATAACGCCGTGAGTGACAACCAGAGTCTGCGCGAACAGATCAATCAGCAGGTATCCCGCTGGGAGCTGAAAGTGCAGCAACTGCAGAAACAGCTGCACGCGCAGGAGAACCGTATTCAGCATCTGCAGGCCAACCGGGTGCGCTATCCGCAATCGGTTGAGCAGGCGCTGGCGGCGATTCGCGAACAGTGTCCGGCGGCGGAGCCGCGGGTGCTGTGTGACTATGTGGAAGTATTGGACGAGCGTTGGCAGATGGCGGTCGAGGGCTACCTCGGCGGTGCGCGCTTCTCGATTATCGTGGAGCCGGAGCACGAGGCCGCGGCGATTCGCATTGTGCGCAATATGCCCGGCCGCAGCAATCGCGCGCGGGTGATCCAGGGGGACAAGGCGCGCCGCGATGCGGAGCGAGCATCGGTGGCCAAAGACTCCATTGTCGAGTTGATGGAATTCAGCCACAAGACGGCCGAGTACTACTTGCGTGCGTCCTACGGCTCGGTGCTGCAGGTTCGCGATGAGGGCGAACTGCGCGGTACCCGTCGCGGCCTGACCGCGGACGGCCTGGCCAGCGGCAACTACAGTATGTGGCGCTGTGATATCGACGATGCGGAACTGGTATTCGGTCAGGGGGCCCGCGCGCGAGCGCTGGCGGCGCAGCAGCAGGCCATGGAGCAACTGCTGGCCGAGGCGACTCAGGTCAACGAACAGTACCAGCTGTATCGCCGTGTCGCTGCGGCCGTGCGCGAACTGAGCGGCCTGCAGTTGTTACCGGTGGTGGATGCCGCCCTGGCGGCCCAGCGCGAATGGCGCAGTGCCGAACAGGCGCTGGAAAACCTGGATCTGCAGGACTGCGAACAGCTCGAGCAGCAAGTGGCGGAGCTGAAGGCGCAGCTGCAAGCACAGCAGAAGACTCAGTCCGGCCTGCAGAACCAGGCCGGCAAGCTGGAGCGGGACCTGGAAAACACCGGCAAGCAGTTGAAGGCGCTGTCCGCCGAGCTGGATACCCTCGACGATGCACTCAGCGATTGCGAAGCCGCGGTGCGGCGCATCTCCCAGATCACGCCCGACTACGACGCCGAACAAATTCTCGAGCAGGCGGATGAGCAGGCCGAGCGCGCCGGCGACAGCTTTGATTTTGGTGCCGATATCGAAGAGTGGCAGGGATTACTGGAGAAATACTGCCGTCAGCTGGACCGGGCGGTAATGGACTACAACGCCAACTGCGCCGCCGGCGATACGCTGGTGTTCGAGCCGGACCTGGGGAACGGTCACAATGAGGCGCTGTTCAAGCTGGTGTGCGGCCTGTACAGCCAGGTGGAGAAGCTGCGCAACCGCCTGAAGAACAACCTGCTGGTAGACCGGCACGAGCAGCTGCTGGGGCTGAAGAAGTCCTTCAACACCACCTTTGTCACGCACCTGTGCCACGCGATCTACCAGTCGATCAACGACGGCAAGCGCGTGCTGGACGACCTGAACAAGGAACTGGAGCATCACCGCTTCGGCGCGGATCGTGAGCGCTTCCGTTTCGCCTACAGCTGGGTGCCGGAATTCAAGGAGTACTGGAATTTTTTCAAGGCGGTGATCGAGCTTCCAAATCTTGGCGAGGAAGAAAACCTGTTCGACGCCCAGCTATCTCAGGCCCATATGAAGGTACGCGACAAGCTGCTGAATATGCTACTGAGCGAAGACGAGCAGGTGGCGCGGCGGGAGCTGGATCGCATCAGCGATTATCGCAACTACCGCAACTACGAGATTTTCAAGGAGCCCGAGGGCAAGGAGCCGATCGCGCTGAGCCAGTACGGTACCGGCTCCGGCGGCCAGCTGGAAACGCCAGCCTATATCATCCGTTCGGCGGCGGTGACGTCGGCGTTCCGCTTCAATGAGGGCAGCAGCCACCTGCAGATGGTACTGGTGGACGAAGCCTTCTCGAAGATGGATGAATCCCGCTCGCGGGAGGTAATCCGCTACCTGACAGAGACCCTCGGCCTGCAACTGCTGTTTATCATGCCGAGCAGCAAGTCGGGGCCATTCATGGACCTGATCTCCAACCAGTTCGTGTTCAGTAAATGCCCGAGCGCCAAGCCCGTCGGCCAGCTCAATACCCGCGTCTATGTGGACCGCAAGGTCTGTAACCGGGAGAAGATCGCGGAGCTCTGGGCCAACCACCGCCGCACGATTCGGCAACAGGCGTCGCTGGACTTCATGGAGTTGGTGGAGGGGTGACCGGGATTTACTAGTCAGTTTTGACTATTGCAAATAGTGCGCAACTTCTCGGAAGATGCAGCCAGTTTGCTGTAAAAATCACCTTTCGTCACATAAAGGGAATTTCTGGAGATTGCTATGCGTCAGTTTTCCATACTGGTCATTTTCGTTTTGGCCTTTGGCGGCGCCGCGGTGATGTATGAGAAGGAGAGCCGCAAAGTCAAAGGGGTGCTTACCCAAATCACCGAGCTGCAGGCGCAGCTGGGGGACCTGCAGGCCGAGGTCAATCGCCTCGACGGCGAGCTGGAGGCGGTCAAGCTGGCGGAGCGTCGTCGCCCCAATCTGAAGAACATTGCCACCCGGGTTCGCACACAGGATCGTCCGGCCTCGACCAGTGCTGCTCCCGTGCGTAGTACTGACGGCGGCAAGTCGCGCCAGCTGATCGCGTCTGATGTGACCAGTGCGCCGCCGGCCATACATGGTCGCGATGACGAGGAAACGGCCGACGACAGCGAATGGAATCGCCCTACAGTGGACGCGGAACAGTATCAAGGCCAGAGTACCGGCGAAGGCGGCAGCGAACAGCCGGCCGCGGACCCCTACCAGTAAACCGCGCCATTCTGCCATTGAATCTAAATTACAAAGCCCCCAAATTGTCCGCATCCAGGCGTGAGGCGCCGCGGACAATTTGGGGGTTTTGTCGTTTCGAGCCGGCAAAATCCCGGTTCAATAGTTGCTAAGGAGTGGATCCGTCCATGTCATCGAGCCAGTTTTACGCTTCACTGAACGAACAACTTGCCGGGCTGCTGTCCGGGGAAACTGACTGGCTGGCCAACGCCGCCAATGCCAGCGCGCTGCTGTATATGGAGCTCGAGGACATCAACTGGGCCGGATTCTATTTCCTGCACGGAGAGGAGTTGCGACTTGGACCCTTCCAGGGCAAGCCGGCCTGCACCCGAATCCCGGTCGGCGCGGGTGTCTGCGGCACGGCGGTGGCCACCGGTGAATCCCAGCTGGTGGAAGATGTACATCAGTTCCCGGGACATATCGCCTGCGACGCGGTGTCCGCATCCGAAGTGGTAATCCCTCTCTACGACGGCGAGCGCTGCCTCGGCGTGCTGGATATCGACAGCCCGAGCGTGGCCCGTTTCTCTGCCGAGGATCTCGCCGGACTGCAGCAATTCGCCCGGGTGCTGCTGGACGCGTCAGATCTCTCCGCCGCCTGATGGCGCTGCTGTGGCAGAAGCGGGTAGGGGACTGCGAATACCAGGTGCGCAGTCACGGTGCCAGTGTTCGCCTGTACAGCAATGGGGTTTTCCACTCCCAGTGGAATCCGCGGGACCCGCTGAAAGGTTCCCTGTGGGAGTTGTTGTTACTGCCGGCTTTTTTCCGTGACATTTCACAGGTGAAATCGGTACTGCTGTTGGGTGTGGGTGGCGGTGCCCTTATCCGCTTGCTGCAGCAATTTTTTGACCCGGCCAGGATCGTCGGCGTGGATCTGGATGCGACGCATCTCGATATCGCCCGCCGGTATTTTGGCGTGCGCGACGCAGAACTGGTGTGTGCCGATGCCAGGGAGTTTGTCGGTGAGCTGCAGTCGGCGACGGAGCCGCAGACCTTCGATCTGGTCATTGATGATCTGTTTGGTCACGGCTCCGGCGAAGCGCAGCGCGCGGTTGCCGCCGACCCTGCATGGTGCCGCAGCCTGTTGCACTTGTTGAACCAAAATGGCGTGCTGGTCAGCAACTTCGGCAGCCGGCGGGAGTTGCTGGACAGTGGCTGGCGTGACCAGGGCGTGCGCAGCCAGCTGCATGGCGGCTGGACCGCCGAGCTGCCCTCCTATGAAAACGCCATCCTGGCGGTCAGCAGAGAGCCGTTGTCTCTGGCCGATCTGACCAAAAATGCTCCAGATAAGATCAATCCGCACAATCCAGCTCGCCGACTGCACAGCCGGTTGCGCCGGCTTTCCTGATCCTGCCGCAAATACAAGCATCCTGTTGCGCCATTGTCGGTTGGCGCCCTTTGACACTGCGTGTCTATACTGAAAAAAGGCAATTATTTTCCCGGGATCGGTCGATGCGCTACAAAACTGTGGAGGAAGTAATCCAGGATGGGCGGGATTTTCATGCCAAACTGGCGCAGCAGTACGGCGAATATGAGCAGCTGGCCACCAACAGACGTATAGAGTTGTTGTTGGACCAGTTAAAGCGGCGCGAGGACTCCATGAAGCATTCACTGGAGAACTTTCACGCCGATCTCAGTCCCGGGGCCTTGCACACCTGGGTACAGTTTGCCCCCGAGGGGCGCGAGAAAGAATTCCTGCAGCGGTTGCGCAATATCGATATCGACAATCTCGACGATATCGCCAAGCTGGCGCTGGATATCGAGATATATCTGGCGGACCAGTACCGCGATCTGGCGCAGGGGGCGGAAACGCCGTCCGCGCGGGATGCATTCGAGCGGCTGCGACAGCTGGAGGAGCTGGAAGAGCACACGCTGTCGATGAACCTGTGCAACTTGCGCGACTATTAGCAGTGGCACCAGGGACCCGATGGGGTCCTAGCGGCTGAGTCGGTAAGTGCAAAACCCCCCGGATTTCTCCAGCAGTGTCACTGTGGAGAAGTGTTCGCGTGCTTTCCGCGCCAGCGGAATAAATTCATTCACGACGAACAGCGCGCTGCCGGAGCTCTTCAGCAGGCGTGCACTCTGTCTCAGGAAGCGCTCGGTGAGATCTCCCTCTACCTGGAACCCCTGGTGGAATGGCGGATTGCAAATCAACAGGTCCGCGATATTGGCTTCTAGTTCCACGCCGGCGTCAGACGGGACGACGGCACCCTCCAGCCCCTGTACTTCAAAATTTTTCCGGCACGCAATCAGAGCCGCGGCATTGTTGTCGGTTGCGGTGAAGTAATAGTCGCCGTGGGTGGCCAGTCGGGTGCTCAGGTAGCCGTAACCGCAGCCGAGATCGACGACATGGTCGCCGCTATTCGGCAGATGATCAGCAAACAGCTTGGCGAGCAGCGCGCTGCCGCGGTCTATCTTATTCCAGCCGAACAGGCCGGGTTTGCTGTAGAGCCCGTTCAACTCGGCGAGCGGACGCAGCGCCGTGTAGTCCTGGTCTTCGATCGCTTCACCGCTGCGGGTCTGCAGCGGATTGATGCTGCAATACTCGGCGCCGTGCTTTTGCAGCTGCTTGGCGCAGCCGAGGCGCTGCGCTGCTTTGGCCGCATAGGTTTTGATGCCGCTCTGTTTGCCGCCAATGAGCACCAGTTCGCCACCTTCGCCGAGAAATTCTGCTGCCCGGTTGATGACATGGTGCACGATGGCCTTTTCTTTGGAGACGGGAAAGACGATACGGCGATAATTGCGCCCCAGTTCCTCGAAGTGAAAATCGCTGAAGAAACTGCGCCCGGCCTTGCCTTCGCCTAGCCTGGCGATATCCCAGCGGTTGCTCAGCAGGTCACCGGTAAAGGTAAAGCCCTGCTGCAGCAGCGCCTTGCTGTTCTCATCGGCAATCCACAGGGTTTCGCGGGGGGCATTCTGCAGCTCATGGCAGAGTAGGGCGGACATGGTTGTTATTGTACCGACGCAATTTCTTCCGGAGTCAGGTCGCGGTAATCGCCTTCCTGAAGGTCTTCATCCAGCAGGATGTCACCAATCCGTTCCCGATGAAGTTCGAGCACCTTGTTGCCGAGTGCGGCGAACATGCGCTTTACCTGGTGGTAGCGCCCTTCACTGATGGTGATGCGCACTTCGTTGGCAAAGAGTATTTCCAGCTTGGCCGGTTTGGTTCGCTTCTTTTCGTTGTCGAGCCAGATACCCTTGGCAAACTTTTCCACCGCCTCCTCGCCGATTCTGTCGGCCAGGTGCGCGTAGTAAGTCTTGTCGCAGTGGTGGCGCGGAGAGGTGACCATATGGGACCACTGGCCATCGTCCGTCAGCAGCACCAGGCCGGTGGTGTCGATATCCAGGCGTCCGGCGATATGCAGCTTGTGCTTATTGGGCTCGTCGATCAGGTCGAGCACCGTGGGGTGCTCGCTGTCCTTGGTCGCGCAGACATAGCCCAGCGGCTTGTGCAGCATCAGGTAGCGCGGACCGGGTTCCATTAGCGGCTCCCCGTCGAGGCACAGGGTATCCGTGGCGGCGATCTTGGTGGCCGGATCGGTCACCACCTCGTCATTGACGGTAATGCGCTCCGCCCGGGCGGCGCGCTTTACTTCCGCACGGGAGAGATCGGTGACCTGGCTGATTGCCTTGTCGAGACGGATTGCCTTAGCCAATCTTGCGCTCGCCGGAATCCACGGATTGGTAGATCAGGGTGTTGATCGTCATCGGGCCGACACCGCCGGGAACCGGGGTGTAGGCGGCGACGCGGTCCACCAGCGGGCCCAGCTCGATATCGCCGACGCCGCCGGGGTGATAGCCGGCATCGACGACGACGGCCCCGTCCTTGATCCACTCTGCCTTGATGAACTCCGGTTTGCCGACCGCTCCAACAATGATGTCGGCGCGACGGATATGATCGGCCAGGTCCTGGGTGCGCGAGTGGCAGGTGGTTACCGTGGCATTGGCGTTCAGCAGCATTGCGGCCATCGGCTTGCCCAGGATCGGGCTGCGGCCAACGACGACGGCGTGTTTGCCGGCGAGTTCGATATTGTAGGCTTCCAGCAGGCGCATGATGCCCTTGGGGGTCGCGCAGCCGTAGGCCTCCTCACCCATGGCCATGCGGCCGAAGCCGAGGCAGGTGACGCCGTCTACATCCTTTTCCAGGCTGATGGCGTCGAAGCAGGCGCGCTCATCGATCTGTGCCGGTACCGGATGTTGCAGCAGAATGCCGTGTACGTTCGGGTTGGCATTTAGCTCTTCGATCTTGGCCAGCAGCTGCTCGGTGGTGGTCGAAGAGGGCAGTTCGACTTGCAGGGAGTCCATACCGATACGGCGACAGGCGTTGCCCTTCATCTTTACATAGGTGGCAGAGGCGGGATCGTCGCCCACGAGGATGGTGGCCAGGATCGGGGTTTGGCCACCGCTCTTCTCTTTCAGCGCGGCCACGCGGGCCGACAGTTCCTCTTCCGTTTTATGTGCCAGGGCTTTGCCGTCCAGAACCAGTGCAGACATAGGTGCAATCTCAAACAAATAAGAATCGTGGACCAACTGGCCGGGAAGGATCCCCAGTAGCAGCGCGATCGCAGGCGACGCCGGCCGTTCGCCGCGGCTACGGAAGAACCGGTAAATTGCTGCCCGGCCCGGGTTGTGAAGGGCGCTATTTTCGCACAGGCGGCGAATAATTTCCCTAGTTGGTCACAGGCTTACTGGGGGGGGCTAAACTTCTGCAAAAAGAATAGCTTAGCGCCGTTGACTCCCATGGGGGCTGTCAGTATTATGCGCGCTCTTCGCAAGGGAGGCGGCCTTCGAAACTGCATGACTGCAGTTGTTCGCGAGACGCGACCCCAGCGATGGAAGAAGTGTACGGGGCATAGCGCAGTCTGGTAGCGCGCCTGCTTTGGGAGCAGGATGTCGGGGGTTCGAATCCCTCTGCCCCGACCAGATGTTTACCGGGTTTACCTTGCGCCCGTAGCTCAGCTGGATAGAGCATCCGCCTTCTAAGCGGATGGTCGCAGGTTCGAGTCCTGCCGGGCGTGCCAACCTTATATGGTGGCTTTGAGTCTGGCGGATTCGATATAGTCCGCTGCTGGCTTATAGTCGCAGGACTAATCCGGCCCATCAGCACAGCTGATGGGCGCCGAAACGGCCGCAAAGCGGTGCTTTGCAGACGACCGTTTCGACCCTGCCGGGCTTTGTGCTCGAGGCGGGTCATTCAGCACTGCCACAAAGTGCTGAGATGTCACTTTCTATGGTGGCCGTAGCTCAGTTGGTAGAGCACAGGATTGTGGCTCCTGAGGTCGCGGGTTCGATCCCCGTCGGCCACCCCATTTTCCGGCCCGTTCGACGGGCAGCAGAAAAACCCGGCTTATGCCGGGTTTTTTTGTTTTGGTGCGCAGATGCTATAAGCAGCTTCTTTACGGTGCCTGTAGCTTTGCCTGATAATAGGCGCCTCATTCTTTTGATAGCTGTTGGTTATAACGGCTGTTGGGAGGAGCGTTGAAATGGCATTTACAAGTTTGGAGAGATCGGTGGCGGTTACAACTGTTGAGCGCAAGGCGACAAACGTGCATTGGCATGATGGTGATGTTACCCGTAATGACCGGGCGAGCATTCTTGGCCATAAAGGTGTGACCCTCTGGTTCACCGGCCTGTCTGGCTCCGGTAAGAGCACCGTCGCTGTCGCCGTGGAAAAAGCCCTGGCTGCCCGAGGTGTGCTGACCTATCGCCTGGACGGCGACAATATTCGCCTCGGCATCAACTCCAACCTCGGTTTCTCCGCCGAAGACCGTCAAGAGAACATCCGTCGGGTGGGTGAGATTTCCAAGCTGTTCGCCGATACCGGTGTTGTCGTGCTGAGCAGCTTTATCAGCCCCTACCGCGAAGACCGCGAGATGGTGCGCCGCATGCACGTTGAAGGCGACCTGCCGTACCTGGAAGTGTTTGTCGATTGCCCGCTGGAGGAAGCGGAATCCCGCGATCCGAAGGGTCTGTACAAGAAAGCCCGCGCCGGTGAGATCCGCGGCTTTACCGGTATTGACGACCCCTATGAGGCGCCGTCTGCCCCTGAACTGCACCTGCGTACGGATCAGATGTCGCTCGAGGAAGAGGTTGAAATGATTATTTCCAACCTGCAGACCCGCGGCATTATCGCCTAAGCAGACTTCCCCCGCAGGAAGCCCGCGCCAGGGCTTCCTCGAATATCGTCAAATTCCCCCGGACCGCCGTGAATGGCGGTCCGCGATTCGTTTCCCCTTTTAGTTTAATCAGACGCCAACTGCCGGTCGGCTCGTCCATCCCTACATATACTCAAGCTGTACCAGATAAAGAAATTGACAGCTGTGGAGGCGAGTATGTTGGTTCGGAGAGCATGGATTCTCTCTGGGGTCGTGTTTGCGATTGCGGCAATGATGGGGTGGGGCGTCTGGTACGGATATGGAAAACTGCCGAGACTGCCGGGGGTGCCTGAGGCGCCGGTGGTCGGCGTCCCCGAAGGCGCGCTTGAGCACCTGCCCGTGCCTGCTTATGCAGGGCCTCACCCTCGCGTGATGGAGCGTCCGCCCGAGTATTTCCCCTTCCCAATAACCATCGGCGAGATAGGCCCGGTGGAAACCCTGTTTGCCGGCCCATCCACTTATCCCTTCTACTGCGGCGAAAATGAAGTCACGCATCGCCAGCCGTTGGTGGATAACCATCGGCGCGAGGGTGTGCCCGTTTTTGCACTGGACGAAATGGGGCAAAAAACCGATGAGGTGATCGGTTACAGCCGCGATTGCAGTCACGCGACCCAGGTGAATTATTTCTATCGCAGTACCAACGACGGTGACTTCTATCCGCTGGAAAAGGCAAACGGCGATATCGATCAGGTAACAGTCAACGGTGAGGTCACCGACTTCATCGTGCGCCTCGAAACCGGCACGATAAACCGCTTCTTCTACGCCATTGCGGTATTGAAAGGCGAGGGCGAGTCGGCGGGCAAGCCCAGTGCCAGCAACTGGAACCGCCGGCTTATTTATCAGCTCCGTGGCGGTGTCGGCGTCGGCCGGCGCCAGGGGGATATCAGTAAGGGAGACATCGTTACCCGACGGGCCGACCAGTTGGCGCGCGGTTATGCCATTGTGTTCTCCACCGCCAACCAGACCAGCAATCACTACAATATCTGGCTCGCCGAAGACACCGCCCGGCGTTTGAAAAAACAGTTTGCGGCGCTCTATGGTGAGCCGCTGTATACCGTCGGGGTCGGTGGTTCCGGCGGCGCAATTCAGCAATACCTGTTTGCGCAAAATGCACCGGGGCTTCTGGATGCGGCCATTCCTCTCTATTCCTATCCCGACATGGTCAGCCAGACCATTTATGTTTTCGACTGCGAGCCGCTGGAATACTTTTTCGATGTCGTTGACGCAGACAACCCGCGCTGGCGCGATGCATCCGAGCGAACCGTGATCCAGGGGCTTGCAGCCAGCCGCGATGTGAAGAGCCGCTTCCGCTCATTGAAAAAAGCAGTGGCGCTATTTGACGGCCGCTATCGCGACGGTACCGAAGGTGCGACCGAATGTACCCAGGGCTGGCGCGGACTGGTGCCGCTGGTGAACAACCCCAACTTCGTCCATTTCATCAAGAGCTATGCGGACGAGGTGGCAGAAAAGACTCACTGGACCCACTGGGAGGATCTGCGCCAGTTTTACGGCGCCGACCAGACCGGTTATGCCAACAGCGCATGGGATAACGAGGGGGTGCAGTATGGGCTGCAGGCCCTGGTCAGCGGGGAAATTTCCGTCGATACCTTCCTGCGGCTGAATGCGACGATCGGTGGATGGAAGCCGCAACAGGACATTGCGGATGAAAAACTGTGGTTCATGAATGGCTCACTCTTTCCGGTCGATTTTTCGATGTGGAGTGAACAGAACATGCAGTTGGGTAGCCTGGACAGGCCGGCTCAGCGCAGTCGCGCCAGCCGCGCGGCGATCGAGGGCATTTACCGCTCCGGGCATGTGTTCCTCGGCGATGTCGAGATACCGATCATCGACCTGCGCCACTACCTCGACGGTGACTTGGATATGCATCACAGCTCCGCATCCTTCTCGGCGCGCGAGCGTATCCGACGAGCTCGAGGCCACGCGGACAACCAGTTGATCTGGGTGAGTCACAAGCGCTACACACCACTAGACGAGGCACTGGATACCATGGATCGCTGGATGCAGAACATTATCGAACAGCCGGATCGCGGCGTTGCCGCCAATCGGCCAGTCGATGCCGGCGATCAGTGCTTCGACAGTGAGGGCAATGTGATGGCGGTCGGCTCCAATGTCTGGAATGGCGAGTGGAATCACCAGCCGACCGGTGTCTGTATGCAGGAATATCCGATCTACAGCACCTCCCGTCAGGTTGCTGGAGCCCCGATAACGGATGATGTGTT
Source organism: Microbulbifer marinus (assembly GCF_900107725.1). GTDB lineage: Bacteria > Pseudomonadota > Gammaproteobacteria > Pseudomonadales > Cellvibrionaceae > Microbulbifer > Microbulbifer marinus. The sequence continues at coordinate 301,331 of NZ_FNQO01000001.1, forward strand.
TAAGTGCGCTTTGCAGCCGGTCGAGAGGGCAGTGGCCAAGGGAATATATGGCCCCTACACCGAGCAGATTGCTGAGCATATCAACGACATGCAGCGGATATTTCCGACGGGGGTTTGTAACTACAGTCAGCCGGATCTGGCGAGGCCGGAAGGGGATCTGATACCGGGAGAGAATCCGGTCAGGATTGCCGGCCATATGATCGAACCGGATTACCGACAGCCGACCGATCAACTCGCAGACGATGTGGATGAGGCGGAACCCCAGCCCGTGTCCGTTTCCCTGCCGGCGGGACAGAGGACTAATTAGCAACCGGGAATTATTGGCGCGTTTTTTGTTGACAGGTCTGCGCAATCCGGTATGATGCGCGTCGCTCGAGGGGGCAAGGCCCCTGGTAAAAAGAGCTTCGGGTGGTTAGCTCAGTTGGGAGAGCGACGGCCTTACAAGCCGTAGGTCACAGGTTCGACCCCTGTACCACCCACCACCTCTCAAAAGAGGTGAGTCTACCGCGGACCGGTAGTTCAGTTGGTTAGAATGCCGGCCTGTCACGCCGGAGGTCGCGGGTTCGAGTCCCGTCCGGTCCGCCATATACGAAAAAGGCCCCCTCGAAAGAGGGGGCCTTTTTCGTATATGGCGGATCGCGGATGAGACCCCCCGTTCGACAAATCGGCAGGAAAGCCGATTTGGACGATGCCGCACAGCGGCATCGCCCGAAGGGCGAGGGCCAGGACGGCCCGAGTCAGTCCCGTCCGGTCAGGTATAGAGCAAAGCCCGCTAATGCGGGCTTTTTCAATATTACAAAGCGCTCGACGCGAAGCCTCCAGGAGAATTGGGTGCTCGGCGGCGCAAAACACGCTGTCTGCGCCGCTCCAAATGTTGTTAATTGTCCGTTTTGCCTCTATGATTCGGACAAGTGACCATTTCCAATGGAGGCGGGCCGCGCAATGACATCAATCCCCAATCATCAGCCTCAACCCAGCGGCGATGCGGTATTGCTCGAAGCACTGCTGAACACCGCTGACCACCTGGGGCTGAAAAAGAAAGAGCTCGGCGAAATCATTCACCTGGATGACCGCACATTGCGGCGCAGATCCGGCCTGGATCCCCAGAGTGCCCCCGGGCAGCTGGCACTCTTATTGGTGCGCGCCTACCGCGCCGCTTTTGTGCTGATGGGGGGTGCAGAAGGGGCCCGGTATTGGTTCGCAACCCCCAACCGCGCTCTCAATGGTACGCCCCGGGAGCTCGCCAGCCGTATTGATGGTCTGGTGCGTGTCGTCACCTATCTGGATGCCATGCGGGGCAAGGTTTGAGTGCTGATATTGCCCGGCGCATAGAGGCAGGCAAAGTACGTCTTCTAGGGCGCCTCTATCGCATTGTCGAATCCCAGGAGGAGGTCGCGACCCGCAGTCTGGTCGACAGCCTGCAAAAACAACAGGTGCTCGAAGACCTGCTCGAAGAGAATAAGCCGGCGCGGCTCCCCGGCAGCGAGCAGCTGCATTATCTGCTCGCAACCCCCTTTCGCTATCCCCCGTTGCCATGGGGTTCCCGCTTTGGCAGTACCGCGGAATCCGGCATTTTTTACGGCAGTAAGACGATTCCCACTGTACTGGCCGAGGCCGCCTATTACCGCCTGCTGTTCTTTCACGATATGGATCCGCTGCCACCGAAGCCGGTGACCAGCTACCACAATATATTTTCTGCCAAGTACTGTGCCGATCCGGGTATTCGGCTGCAGGCCCCTTCCTGGGAGCAGGAGTGGCCGGCCCTGACGCATCCGGCGAATTACCGCTATTGTCAAAGCCTCGGGCGACAGCTACGTGAACTCGCTATCGTCGGTCTGGAAGTGCCGTCATCGCGGGCGCTGCAGGCCGGCAAAACACAGCTACCGCCGGGCAATTCCGAGGGTATCAATGTCGCCCTGTTCGAACCGCAGGCTTTACTCAAGCGTCCGCCCACACAGGAGGCAGACGTGACGGCGGAAACCAGTGACGGGGAAGTTGTTTTCCTGGTGAAGTCCGGTGACGGTACTGCGACACAAACCTTCGCGCGTGAAGTTTTCCAAGTCGACGGTCTTCTGCCCCGGCCCGCATAGAAACAAGTGAACGGCCGTGACCAGTGGGAACATCCAGGCTCTAGATAATAGCCAGTGAAGTGCGTGACAATCCGTTATTTAACCAGTCTCGATCTCGACAGCTTCATCGAAGTCGCTCGCACGGTTCCCTATCAGCGAATCAACAGTGATCTGTTCCCCGGAGTAGAGGTCTGGATTCGCCGTGACGATCTGCTGGACCCACTGATCTCCGGCAACAAAGCCTACAAGCTACTTTTCAACCTTCTCGAGGCGAGAGAGCAGGGTGCCGATACGCTGATTACCTGTGGCGGCGCCTGGTCAAATCACCTGCATGCCACTGCAGCTGCTGGCGCCCGTTTCGGCTTTCGAACCATCGGTATTGTGCGCGGTGAGCGCCCTCAGGTACTGAGTGCCACGCTGCAGGATGCGGAGCGCTTTGGCATGCAGCTCAAATTCGTCAGCCGCGACTTGTATCGGGAACGCAGCCAGCCAGCGTTTCTGGATCTGGTCGGTCTCGAAGCGGCGAATAGTATTTTTATCCCGGAAGGCGGGGCCAACTTTGCCGGGGCCAAGGGCGTTCGTCTATTGGGGGAGTTAATTGAATCGACGCTTCCAATTAGTTTTGATCAGCTTTGGGTGGCCTGTGGCACCGGCCTCACCATGGGAGGATTGAGTTCTTCCATACACAGCTTCCCTGTGTGTGGTGTGGAGGTGCTAAAAGCGGGTGAATCCATTCGCCGTGATGCTCGGCACTGGCACGCCGCACTGAAAAAGTTTCCCCGGCCACCCGATTTAGGGCAGGAGTGGCAAAGGACAAGCTCTGACACTGATGAGGCGCCCTCAGCTGCAACAGGTATAAAACTCGTGAATGAATACCATTGCGGGGGCTATGCCAAATATCCGACCTATCTACGGGAATTTCAGCGAAGTTTCGAGCGACAATCGGGTATCCCACTGGATCCCGTCTATACCGCAAAACTCATGTTCGCAGTTTCCAAGGAGGTTGCTGCCGGTCGTATTTCCCCTGGTACCCGCATGCTGACACTGCATTCCGGCGGCTTGCAGGGGAGGCGCGGATTTCAGCTTATTAAATAGGTTGAAAAACATACAGCTTGTGTCGATGACTTGCCGCTGACTCCCCGTCCTCGTTCGACTCCACCACCAAGCTAAGGCATAATCGCCTGTCAAAATTTTGGGGAAGCTTTTCCCTTCGGTGCACAAAAAACAACCAGGTGCCGGTAGGAAAAGTGTCAATCGCTGGGCCCAGATTCGGGCACCTTGGGGGAGCGGTGTCGGAATTTCAGAATATCGGCCTGATCGGCCGCACCGAAAGTGATAGTGCTGTCCTCTCGCTTAAGCGCCTGATGGCGTTTCTCGAGCGGGAGGGCTACGCCGTCGTGCTGGAGAAGGAGACCGCCACAGCGGTGACCTCCCACAGCGCGCGTGTATCCTCAAAGGAAAAACTGGGCGAGCTCTGCGATCTGGTCATCGTCGTCGGCGGTGATGGCAGTCTACTTGCCGCCGCGCGCGCGCTGGCTAAATTCAGCGTGCCCCTCCTCGGTATCAACCGCGGCCGTCTTGGCTTCCTGACCGATATCACCCCTGACGAAATCGAACAAAAAGTAGGCGAGGTGCTGGCCGGCAAATATATGGCCGAGAGTCGCTTCCTGCTGGATATGTCCGTGACTCGCGCTGGCAAGCCGATCGGTAAGGGATCGGCGCTGAATGATGTCGTGCTCCACCCAGGCGAATTTATCCGCATGATCGAATTCGACCTCTATATCGATGGTCAATTCGTGTACACCCAGCGATCAGACGGACTGATCATTTCCACACCGACAGGTTCCACTGCTTACGCGCTTTCCGGCGGAGGCCCGATTATGCATCCGAAATTGGATGCGATCGTGCTGGTGCCACTAAACCCGCACACGTTGAGCAGCCGCCCGATTGTTGTCGAGGGTAGTAGTGAGTTCAAGATCATTGTGGGTGAGCACAATACTGCCAATCCACATGTGACCTGCGACGGGCACGACCAGGTGATTACCGAACCAGGAGATGTAATCCGGATCCATAAAAAGCCGCATCGATTGACACTCATTCACCCCATCGATCACAACTTTTACGAAACCTGTCGATCGAAGCTGAACTGGCAAAATAATTAAGAACGAGGAAGTAAATGGAAAAGCGAACCATAACACCTGTAATTTTATGTGGTGGTTCGGGCACCCGTCTGTGGCCTAAGTCCCGACGTATGCTGCCCAAGCAGCTGCTGAGCCTTACTGGAGAGCAGACAATGCTGCAGCAGACGTTGGAAAGGGTGCGTTGCTACTCCCAGCCGATTGTGGTCTGTAACGAAGATCACCGTTTTATGGTGGCGCAACAGGCGCGAGAAATTGGCTTCGATGATCTGACAATCATTATCGAGCCGGTAGGCCGTAACACTGCGCCCGCGATAGCCTTTGCAGCTCTTACAGCACTAAAAAATGGTGAAGATACTAACCTGTTGGTATTGCCTGCGGATCACCTGCTGGACGACGTCGACCAGTTTCACGCTGCTGTTGATAGTGGCTTGCAGACCAGTGCCGACAAGGGCTTGGTTACTTTCGGTATTGTGCCTACCGCGCCGGAAACAGGCTATGGCTACATCCAGATGGCCGGGGAGAGCCCCGAGAGCGTGAAGCCGATCGCTCAGTTCGTGGAAAAGCCGGACCTCGGAACCGCGCAGGCCTATCTGGCGGATGGAAACTACTACTGGAATGCAGGGATGTTCCTGTTTGGAGCCAAAACCCTCCTCGATGAGCTCGCGAATCATGCACCCTCCATCGCTGCAGCCTCAGAAAAAGCCGTTAAAAATGCGATAGTGGAAAGCGACTTCGTCCGTCTGCAAAAGGCCGATGTGGAAAGTATCCCGGAAGACAGTATTGACTACGCCGTAATGGAAAAGACTAAGGCGGGGTATGTGATTCCGCTGGAGTGCGGTTGGTCTGACGTGGGTTCCTGGTCATCTTTGTGGGAGGCCCTTGATAAAGACGAGCAGGGCAACGTGGCCCTGGGCGATGTCATCCTCGAAGACTGTACTGATTCGCTGGTATTCGGCGAAGATCATTTGGTGGCGGCAATTGGTATCGACAACCTGATTGTTGTGGATACCAAGAACGCCACACTGGTGGCGCCGAAAGATCGCGCCCAGGAAGTTAAAGCTATTGTTAGCAAGCTAAAAGTAGCTGGCCGTGATGAGCATGAGCTCCATCGTGAGGTGGTACGTCCATGGGGCAAATATGACTCCATTGGAAGTGGGCCGCGTTTTCAGGTGAAGCGTATAACCGTGAATCCGGGAGCAAGCCTTTCCCTGCAGATGCACCATCACCGCGCGGAGCATTGGGTAGTCGTGTCCGGCACCGCGATCGTTGAGCGGGATGGTGAGGAAATCATGCTCTCAGAAAACGAGAGTGTCTACATCCCAATTGGAGCCAAACACCGATTGAAAAATCCGGGAATCCTTCCGATCGAGCTTATTGAAGTTCAGAGCGGCAGCTACCTCGGCGAAGACGACATTGTCCGATTTGACGATATCTATGGGCGACAAGCCGAGCCAGCATAAATTAGCCAATTTAACGCCAAGGATGGCCGTACGGTGCTCTTGCACCGATAAATATTGGGGTGTCGTTTCCGGTTGGAAAAAAACGAGATCTCCAGAGAAGAATTAATTACGGTTTTATAAAAAATTCGAGTTTTCTTAATGAGTCAGGGCGTTAAAGAAAGATACGGCAGAATAGTTATCGTCGATCCCCAGTTAAAGGACTGCAAGGGGCACAATTACCGTTATGCCAAAGGTATCGCCGAAGAGCTGGGCCTTCCTGCCGTCGTGCTCTCCCATCGGAATTTCGATGGCGAGGGCGATAACGACATCGATGTGCGCCCTTGTCTATCCTTTGATCAGTACAATAACAGTGCTTTCAAGGATGGCTATCGCCCAAGCTTCTTTGAAAAGCTCACACGTTTTAAAGACCATGTTTTTACCCGCCTGAAGCAGGACAACGGCATTTGGGAAAAGAAGTCCCCGCTGGGTACTCTGGTCAATATAGCCGTCGCCGTCGGCAACTTCCTGTGGTTTTTCCCCGCGCTTTTCCATCAGCTGTACCTGCTCACTTTCGGCCGCGGCACGTCCGCGCACACCGATCTGGCGGCGATGGAGCTCCAGGCGGCATTCGAACGTGTAGGCCTGCGGCAAGGCGACCTGCTGGTAATGCAAACCATGCTCTGGCCTACGTTCGAATCTCTGCTTGAGCTGAAGATCCAGGCCAACAAAAATTACGGCTGCGATGCGTTGTTTATAGTCCATGAAGACTGGACTATCTACAACACCATGTATGCGCGCTTTTCCCCGGCTAAGCTGGAAAAGCGAGTGCTGGAATCGCTGCCGTTCCGGCGGGCGAAAATTGTCTCAACTAACAAGCCCCTGAGCGATTACTGCCAGGAGTGGTGTGGTTACTATCCTCAAGTAGTCAACGAGATCAGCTTCCCGTTAGCCGAGGGTCTGCCGCATAGAAATATTGACGATAACGGCAAGAGAAAAGTGCTGATACCCGGCGTCTATCGGGGAGACAAAAATTTCGAAAGCCTGGAACAATTGATCGCCAAGGTCACCGCCGAAGAAAGTGATGTGGAATTTTGCATACACGAGTCGGTAATGGCCCGGGTCCAGTTGCCTTCACAAGGTGGCTGTACCTATGCGGCGTATTCCAGCGTGAACGGTGCCTATGCCTGGCTGGAGTTTTTGAGCCAGTTCCACTTGATTCTTATTCCCTACGGGCAGGAGTACCGTCACCGTATCTCTGGGATAGTGCACGAAGCACGCCTGCTGAATATTCCTGTGGTATGCCACTCCGGCATCGCCGATGCCAGCCTGCTGGCAGACGAGCGCTGCACCTATGGCAACGATGGCGAGAGGATCGCGGAAGCCATCCAGATTGCTGCCAGCCAGGCCACCAATGGCACCGCTTTCAAGCCAGAACGTGCGCCGGCAATCGATGAAGTATTGCTGGATAAAACAGGCTGGGTAGAGGGCCGGGAAAAGCCAATAGCCGTACAAGTAAAGCCCGCCTGGACCCGGTGTGGCACATCCGTTGTGCTGGATACACAGATGGATTGCCTCGTCGAGCAGGGCTATTTTGTCATCGAAATATATTTGAAGACAGAGCCTTGGCTGCTACGTCAGGACCAGGTAGACAACTGCTATCAGGTAATGCGCGCTGGGCGCGAATTCAGTGGTGGCATGGCCGTGCGCGTATTACTTAAGAACGTAACTTTGGCTCGCCTTTTATCATATATGTACAGATTGGCTCGAAAGCGCATTAGAGCATTCTTTGAGAGGGAGAATATCCACAGTACCTGGTGCGATCCAGATGTGGAGCTCGTTGATTATTTCAAGAAGAATCGTATTGAACTGGCTTTAGTTAACCATATTTTCAACGATGGTTTCGCGCGAAAGAATATTCCTGCACAAAAATTTATCTGTGAAACCCACGATGTACAAATAAACCAACTTCTGTTGCGTCGGCCGGAGCTTAAGGATCGTTACGACTCCGAATTGGATTACGAGTTGCAGCTCCTGAAATCATACGATGCGGTAGTAAACCTAAATCGTATTGAGCACAAAATGATTCAGCAGGTGGTTGGTGAAAAAGCCCATTTTATTCCTCCACCGATTAAGTCTCGTCCTATGAAGAGGCGGTATAGGAGTATTCAAGCCCTGCTAGAAAATGAATCTCAATTTACCGATTTTTTGAGTCTCCCTGATAGGCTTGATTTGTTAATTATTGCCGATGGGCATCCAGCAAATATAAAGTCCGTTGAAGGATTCCTGAATGATGTATTCCCGGAATTACAGCAGGGAATTACGCTCGGCCTAGTCGGTACTATTGGCAAACACATAAAGCTGCCAAGAGAGTCTAAGGGAAGGATATTTGTTTTCGGGTATGTGGAAAATCTAGCAAATATCTATGATTTTACAAAAGTCATGGTTCTTCCTGATATTGCCGGCGAAGGCATCCCGATCAAAACTAATGAGGTCTTAGCGCTCGGGGTGCCATTTGTCGCCACCAGTCATGCACTTCGCGCTTTTAGCGGGGATGAACTAAGAACTAATGGAGTATTGTCTGCGGATACACCCGCGTGTTTTGCTCGCAAATTGACCGCGCTCTTGCGCGACACTTCGATTTGGAAAGCGCAGCGCGAGGGGATTAATAGGCTGACCGGTGTCTATAGTTGGGCCAGATATATGGAGGGATGGAAGACGGTTCTTCCAGCTACTGCCGAGAAAAAGAGCATTAGCCGGTCAGAGATGTTTATAAAGAAAGAATCCAATTTAGAATCTCAGGGCTAGATACATGAGGCATAAGTTTATTATCACTGGTTTTGATGGTGGCGTTAATCCAGAAAAAGAAACGCTATCGAATCAATCTGGGCTTTCGTCGATTTTGTTTCAACACTTCTTGCCTGCATTCGGTGACAGGGTTAGTTGGGTACCTTTAGAATCAGGCCCAGATAAACTCATAGAAGCTTTTGAAATGCTACCAAAGGATAAGGTTGCAGTTGCGGCAGACATAAATGCGTTGAATATCGAGGAGTTGGATCGACGTGCTGAGAGCCAACGTTATCTGTTTATTTACTCCTCCCCGGAAAATGTATTCTTTAATGCATACAAAGCGGCTGACCACGACTTAACCAGAGCAAACTTTGCGTTAGAAGCTTGGTTGATGGCGAGTGAGAAAATACTCAAATTCTTCAATGAAAACAGCGATCGATGTGCTTTAGTTCATATTTCTTCTCCAAGAGCTTACGTCAAGGATTTCACGGGTATTCTTTCATCTTTGGCAGAAGAACCTGTTGATGTAGAGCTAGATTTTCCGGTCGTGGGAAATCCCGCGATCGAAGCGCAAGCTGCAGCTTTGGTGAGCGACTTTTCAGCATACCAAAAGATGTATGAAAAGCTTCAGTTGAGTGCATCACTGCCTGGCGAAGATTTCTTTGCAGGAAAAAGTAAACTTGAAAAAGCTCAGTTTCTCGCAAAGAAAGCTGTCGAGTATATAGACTCTGCTGAGGAAAATAATAGCCGAATTACAGAGCTGGAGTCCGACATTACGAGTATCCGCAAGGAAAATGAGCTCGCTCTGTTTCAAATACACCAGTTGCAAGAGGAGCTAGAGCGGTACTATTTCAAGTATGAAGGTATTCAATCTATTTCTGCAGGTTCGCCCGCGGCACTTTCACGCTCGGTTGATTTTGCGAGAGCTTCTACTGTTAGTATCACAGGAGGTTATTCAGAGGAAGGTTACAAAGATCTCCACTTGAAGATCTCGAATGTGATACTTGCAGATGAAAGGCAATTCGGAGAACTTACTTGCAAATTGGCAAAACATGGAGGCGCAGTCGCTATAGAGCTTCGCCAATCTGACAAGAGCTTAAAGGAGGCCATTAAATATTGGCCGAGCGTTATGAAGGATGCATATGGGCATTTTATTTTGTTGAGCCCGTCGATGGAAAAAAATTCCAGCCTAAATTTTGCTAATTTGATCAGTAGCTTATGCACGTCAGATCGGCAACTGATTTTTGGCCTGGTGAACATTCTATTTGATCATTTTGTTTCCTCTAGTGTAAGAGGGTTGGGCGCTCTGTCAATTGAGGACGCAACACTTTGGAGGTCTGCTGCAACGGAGCTGGCAAAGCAGTGCCAAGAAATGGATTCATTTATATCGATGGAAGACGTTGAGCTGAAAGAAGAGATGGTGACTGAAAGCTATAGCCACCTCTGGCTTAAATTTTATTCTCTACAATATCGAAAAGCCATCTTTAGCAATTACGAATTCAAATTTGCTGTAATAGAGGAATCGAAAAGTCAGCGAATACTATTAGAATTTCGCGACCTTGAAAGTGCGCGACCTCCATTTGGCGCTTGGCCTCCCAGAAACTGTGACCAATTCGGGCCGAAATTGTTGGTGAACATTACACCTAGCTCGAATTCAATAAAAATTTCTTTGAGCGATAAGCTAGGCTCAGAAGATAAAGATATGCTGACCGCTCTTATCAAAAAGCTGCCAAGTGTAGTTGGCCAGCTGAGTGCAGGTGGGTATACATCAAAAAGAGGATGGGCTTCATGGGAGAAGGCTGTCAATGAGCTGCGAGATAAACCTATAGTATTTAAAAGCAGGCAACGAAATCTAGTCCACCGAGCAAGGACGAGAATTATTCGTTAATTTTCCTCTTAGGTTGTGAGAGCTTATTTGATGGGCAATAAAGATTCTGTCAGGTTCGTTGTGCTAGATCCTGCGCTCATAAAGGAGGGCGGGCATCATACCGCACTCTCGCTACTCGTCGCCGCTTCAAAGGAGGATGATGTTGATGTGACTTTTATTTCTCATCAGTATATTTCTGACTCCCTTAAGCAGCAGCTAGAGAACAATGGTTGCATTGTGAAGCCTGAGTTCCTTTTGAATTTCTATGAGATATTTGAGAAGCAAATAGAGCTGAATGCAGCAAACGCTTATGTTTTAAATGCTGCTAAAGAGTATGCGAAAGTAATTCAAGGACAATGTGAACAGGGGGGGAGTGGCAAGCTAGTCTTCTTTCATCCTAGCATGAGCTGGGAGCACGCGTATGCACTGTCACTAGCACTGAAAACAATCGATTACAGCATGGACATGTGCCATATAGTGTGCGCCATGTTTAACCCTGGGCTTGGCCCAGACGGTACTGTTTTCGATCCTCAGCGGAAGTTGAATTTCGAAATTGCTTTTAGAGCGGTGTCTTCGTCGACGCGAGTAAAGCTCTTCGCTAGCGATATTGAGCTTTCATCGATATATAAAAAATTATTGAACCTCGGTAGCGATGTTCCAGTACATCCCTGCTATCTTTCAACCTGGATGCGTTCTGCTAAGGAAGAATCAGGCGATCCGAATTGCGATTTCATCGATGACGGTTCAGAGATAATTCTCTATATGGGTGATGCCAAGTCCGAGAAAGGGTTCTGTGATTTGCCGGACTTAGTATGTGAGAGCCTGAAGAACGTTGATTCGCATCAAAAACTTTATATTCAGTTCAATATTCCATGGCCCGACCCTGAACTAGAGATGGTTGCAGAGAAGCTCAGGTATTGTGCCTCCGTAAATGAGCAACTAATCCTTCATGAAGGGTTTATCTCTCAGCACGAGGTGGAAAGGCGTCTGTCAAATGCTTCACTGTTTGTTTTTAATTACTGTAATGAACACTATCAAAATAAGAGTTCGGGATTTTTGTGGTTTGTTGTTTGGCATCAAACTCCCGTTTATTTCTTTGGCCATTCATGGCTAAGTCGTGAAGCGCGTAGATTGAGCGCGCCTGTGTTGGGGCAGAGTAGAGATCGAAAACAGTTTTGGGCGGCCATTAGAGAAAGTCGGAAATATAGAATATTTGGAGCGCCAAGTAGCCGTTTTTACTTTGATTCTTTATACCGAGATTTCTGGGACTGGATAAAGGAAGTCTGTCAGAGCGCATAAAATTTGAAATCTTGGTGTTTACTTAAGTTTGGATAAGGGCCGTCAACTATGATCGGAAACCAGGTTCTTGAATTAGTCCAAGAACAACTTTATTTGTCAGATTCTCAGCCAGGATCATTTGTGCATGTGGCCTGTGGTAGAGATGTTAAATCTTCTTTTTTCCGTGATCTAAAATTCAAAGATGTATTTTTAATTGACGGAAATCCAGAAGTTTGTCGTCACCTTCATGAAGAAGCATCTTTAGGTGAGAACACTAAAATCCTCCAGGAGGTGGTGAGTGAGGTTGATGGTTGCAAAAAATTCTACCTAACGAATAATGAAAGATTTGACTCAACAACGGACCCCTCTGATCTTTGTGGTGTTTTTAAGAATTTAAAAGTTATTGGAGTTGAAGAGAGGGAAACGGTTTCTATTTCTACTCTACTTGCTAAGGTTGATGCCGATAGAAAGAAATTCAATGTATTGATATTGGAATCTATTGGAAGAGCCACGGTTGTGCTTGGGTCGGTGTCGAAGGAAAGGTTAAGCGAATATTCGATAGTAGGAATTAAACTTAATCAATCTGATTCTGAGGCTGCTAAAAAGCAGGGGAGCCTAGATTCACTGTTGGTGAGGCGCGGTTATAAACTTCTGTTAGACGATAGAACGGATTTCCCCTTTGCTTTTAGAGTTTATGTCCGTAGGGACGAGTTGATCCAGATTAACGCTTTGGTTGAAGAAAATAGAGCTCTTAAAGAAGAAAATGAATCTCTTGCGCAGGAGTTGCGCTCGCTGGAAAGGGCAGAAGTTCTAGAGAAAACGCTATTTTTTGAAAAGCGCTTAGACAAACTTGAGCAATTCCTATCTGAGAAAATTGAGGGCGTGGTGGCCCGCTTGGATAAGCGTTTAGATCGTAAACTATTTAATACAGCCCTGAGGCTGGAATCTTCGATTGCGTTGCAAAATTACTTTTCATCGACCGACTTCACAACTTCGTTTCAAGGCTGGGCGATAAGTAGTGACGTCGCAGCATACCTGATTGGTAAAATAGAAGAAAATAACTATGATTTGATAATTGAATTTGGTAGCGGTTCTTCAACAGCGCTATTTGCTAGGACAGCTTCTAGAGCGAAAAGCCTACCAAAAGAGAAAGCCAATGCTGCAAATGGGCGAAGTTCGATAAAAGAGGTTGTGGCATTTGAACATCACGAACACTACCTTGATAAAACTGCAAGACAGCTGGATAAGCTGGGGGTTGGTGGCTGCGTAAATTTAGTGCATGCTCCCTTAATCAATCAAGTCATTGATGGAGAGGAGTACCTTTATTATGACTGCGGAACATCCTTAGCGGAAATATCAAAAGATTATTCCGTCCCTTCTAAGAAGATATTGGTGCTCGTGGATGGACCTCCTGGGAATACAGGTCATTGTGCGCGATTCCCCGCAGTGCCGTTAGTTTTAGAATACCTAGGTATGCATCAGATCGATTTTGTTCTAGATGATTACGCACGCCCGGAAGAGAAAGAGGTCGTGGAAAAGTGGAAGGATTTCTTTGAGCGCAAGGGTATAGATTTCTTCGATGAGGTATTCCGCTGTGAAAAGGGTGTCTATTTTTGTCGGGTTGGACCGCAATGAGTGACGTGATTTCCTACCCAACTGGATGGGAAAGGTATAGAAATGTTGTCGTCTACCCTCACGAATGGCTAATGCCAGTAAAAACTGAGCTATGGGCTTATGAAAGCTTGGTGAAACACTCTCCGGATGATCCTTACACCCAGTTCTTGTGCTTCCCTTGGGCAACGTTAATAGATCTCTTGAGGCAGGGGGAGTTAAAGCGTGCGCGGAGGCTTCAAGCCTGTATCGATTCAGCGCCTCCAAAGAGTAGACTCCGACGCGCTACCTTTTGTCAGCATATTTACGCAATGGACTTACTTCCATTTTTTAAAAGATTGGGGATTACAGACATATATTGGTCACACAAAACCAAAAGCGTATCTGTGATAGATGGGATTAATATTCATCCATTCCCTTTATTTCCGGTTATGAGTTCAAAACGAAAAAAACATAGAAGAAATAAGCCCCTGAAAGAGAGGAAGTATCTTTATAGTTTTATTGGATCATATCAGCCGCTTCTATATCTGACGCCGGTGCGAAATTGGATATTTAGCCTAAAAGCTCGGCCGGATGAGTTCATATTGCAGCGCGAAGAGTGGCACTTTGAGAGTGATGTATATCGCAAACAGATTTCTGGCCTTACTTTAGACGAAAGGGAGCGGATAAAGAAGCAACTCTGGGAGCATGAATATACTTCTGTGCTAGAAGACTCAGTTTTTTGCCTTTGCCCATCTGGGAGTGGCCCTAACTCCATAAGACTTTGGGAGGCTCCATTATTTGGTAGTGTACCGGTGTTGTTGAGTGATAGCCTTTGTCTAGAAGGTATTCCTAGCATGGAGAATCTCGTTATCAAGATTGAGGAGAGTATTTCTGCGGTCCGTAATTTGCCTGCGTATTTGCGAGACCTTTCGCAGGACGCAGAATACATTGAGAAAAAGCAGAAAGCTCTCAATTCGATAGCACTACAGAACCTATTTTGCGAGACCTTAACCGGAAACTGAAATCCACTATTGGTTGTTTCAGGTGTTCAAGTATCTATTATTATCAATAAAGTATCTCTGTATTTAAGGCGCACCATGATAAAGTTAGCAAATTCTGCCTTCGCTAAAGGGGATTACCAAAAATCCGTTAAGCTATACCGTAAGTTATTAAGCGATCAAGTTGTTTTGAATCCTGTGTTTGAGAATTCAATTCAATATTTAATTGATGTTTGTGAGGAAAGACTCAAAGGACAAGTTATTGGATTTCAAGCTCATCCAGAAGATATTAAGGCGTTGGAAATGCAGAGCTTTATATTCCAAGATTCTTTTGCTGTCGACACAGTTAGCGAGAGCCGCGAGGCGTTTCCCCCTTCTATTTATGATCAAGGCTGTTTGTTTTTGGGTTCCTCAGACTTTGAGGTTGGGGACGCCTTAAAGCGGAAAATTTTTGATGAGCTAATTGTCTCTCCATTTGAAAAGGCGGGTGGGAGCTCGATAAATACAAGTTTATTTTTATTTTCTAAATATGATGAGATTGTTTTCGTATTAGGCCAGTTTACTCCGAACTTTATAACAGCAGTTGGGAAGTTTCTAGCTTACCTTCCACATTTTGACGCCACGATAACCGAGGAGAACGGAGCCTATAAAATTAGAGTTGCGATGTCTCGTAACGAATTTCTTGAGTTGGGGGCGCTACTTCCTCTTAGCGCTGTCAACAATTCCGAATTACTTCTACTCTTTATAGAGTGGCATATGCGAGGTAATTCCGCCGACCATATTGGGAGCCCAAATCACTGTCCGTTTTCAAAGATATTACTTGAAGTCCTTAGTGCAACTGATTTAGATGAGTCTCGTAAGGAGTTTTATAGACTCCTACTTTCCGATAGTTACTTAGGTCGATCTCTAATCACAACTGAGCAATCAATTTGCTATGGTATGGTCGGTGTTCTTGACCCTGAGAATCTTTACGAATTGGGTTTGATTTCCACCGGAGAGATCTCGGCCGAAAATTCCTCATCTGGGCTTCACGATACTATTCAATTCATTTCAGATGAGTTTCTTGCCGCGTCGGGATTGCAGTTGAGTGAGCTGAAACGAAGAGATCGAAAAAGTAAATTTTTCTCCATTAACGATCTTGAAAAAGTTGGAGCGAGCTCGGGGTATCTTCTGGAGACAATACCAGTAAATCTGCGCACTCAAAAAACTGCAAAAAATGGTTTAAAGGTGGGCATTCCGCCAATACCAATTACTTCACTGTGTTTCTCGAAAGAATCATCATTTGAGAATGACGCCACTTCAGCTGGTTCCTCTTTAGGGATGAGTATTTCTGTATTGATGAGTTCTTATAATTCGAAAAGAAGTCTCTGGTACTCTATATTTAGTTTGGCGAACCAAAGTCATAGGCCAGACGAAATTTTGGTGTGTGACGACAATTCATCTGACGACTCTTTGGTGGAAATTGAGCAATTAGCGCAGCTCTACCCTGGTTTAAATATAAGAATTTTATCTAATCTTAAAAACTATGGCACTTATGTTTCTCGAAACAAAATGATTTTGGAAACAAATTGTGACTTGATAGCTATTAACGATTCAGATGACTTCTCATCGAGAAATCGATTTAAGTTGCAGCTTGGTGATATTGCAAGGACTGGTGCTAGCTTAGTCCTGCCCCAGCACTATCGTTTTAGTTCTGCCGGCTTCCCACTTGGAATGGAGCAACGTGACTCCACACAACGTAGATATAAGTACCGTAGGCCGGGGGTCATGTCGATCCTTTATCGGCGTGAGCTCCATAACATGTTGGGATACTATGCTTCAGAGCGGAAGGGGGCCGATAGCGATTGGATTGAGCGCGTTTCCACACTCGACGGGGCTATTGAGAGTAGCCGATCAAATACTATGTTTACTATCATTGAGTTTGATCCAGAGCGTCGGCATAACCTAACAGGAGATATATTTTCATTCGGTGATTCGGTTCTATCGTATACTTTCAACGAAACTGAGGAGAGAAAACGAATCAAGGAAAGGATGACCGCAAGGCGCCTGATGAATTCTGACGTGGGTTTGCGGCCACACTTTCTTCCAACTCCTACTCGTCGGGTCATAGGTAATATGGCCACTATACCCTCTAGAATTTCCGGTTTAAAAGAAGTTTTGGAGTCCATATTACCTCAGGTAGATGAGCTCTTTCTCTTTTTGAATAATTTTGAAAAAGACTTCGACTTTGAAAGTGCTGTACCGCTGTGTCACGAATTAAGATCCAAGCTTTTGGTCCGAACGTGTTCAGAGATAGGCGACCGAAGAGATCATATAAAATTCTACGAAGTATGTTCGTATGGAAGCGACACATATTATGCTTGTTTTGACGACGATTTGATTTACCCAAGCAATTACGTAGATCGTCTATATTTTAGAAGCCAATGCTATTCAGATTCGGCAATACTTTGCGTTCACGGCTACGAAATGTGGGATAATCTGGTTAATTTCACAGAAGATAGTGCTAGGCGGTCACGCTATTTCCACTTCTCTGAGAGCTTGTCGAGTGATGCATTAGTTGATATTCCCGGCACTGGAACACTCTTCACCCCCGCCGAACTGATTGACACTGACTTTCCAGATCCTCCCTTTGGGTTCATTGACCTTAAAGTGGCTGATTATGCGCTGGAAAAAGACATTCCCGTTGTATCAGTTGCGCGGGATAGAAACTGGATAAAAGAGTTAAGGTATGCTGAATCTCTTTATTCCGAAGCAAAGTCAGGCTCGAATCCTGCTCAGGCTTTCGCTGTCTATCTCTCTAAGAAATATGAAGGTGTTAACAGAAGAAGTTTCAAAAGAAATGAAGTAGGTGGGAGTCCTCTATCTCAACTTTACTCCGGCCTTTCGATTTCGTTCAGTGGCTCTAATGTTAATCATAATCCCAGGCAGGCTTTTGTAATTTCTGGCTATAATTGTCCAACAGAAGCAAAGAGGAACGTTCAATCAATTTTCGAAACATTAAAAACCGTCGAAAATGATAATTTTGAATTGGTGTTTGTGATAGACGGCGCGTGTCAAAAGACCTTCAATGTTGTTACAGAAGAATGTAAAAAACTACTTTCGAGATGGCGTTATCAAATTAAGTTAAACGCCGAAAGGTACGGGCCGGCGATAAGTCGTTATGAGGGATTAAGGGTATTAAATAGAGTTCCTGGAGATAAGTTCGTTATTTTCTTGGACTTGGACGATGTCGTAACAACGTCGATGGGGCGTTATTTTCAATTAATGGCGGAAAGTAATTCTAAAGACACATTTTATTGTGGTGGGTGGTATTTTTCCAATACGACTAAAGCACCATGGCCTTCGCCAAATATAGAGCGAGAAGCAATCGATGCTGAATCGGTATTCTCAATGCCGTTTAATTTGGGGCACGCCAGAGCTTGCTGGGTCCATGATAATCTACAGTTGCAGTCTCATGAGTTTCAGGTTGGGCCCGTCCCCGTTCAGTATTGTTCAGATGTCTCTTTCTTTAGCGTTTTATACAAACGCTTAAAGCTACAAAGAGTGGAGCGTTCCTTCTCTAAACTTTACGGTTATAACTACATGCTGCAGCAGGGGACGCAGAAAGAGTTTAGTAGTCGCAAACCACCAATGGCTTGGTACTTGCTGGCGAAGCATTGGCTTTCAATGAATAATAGTTATGAAGAAAAAAATTCTCCTGGAAATGAAACCAATTGTTCGGCAGCGAGTGCTGTCGGAATGACGGGCTAGTCTTTAGATCGGTGATGAGGTTGTATTTTTATTACGATAAAAAGTAATTTTGACTTATCTCTATCAGTTTTTATTTTTGGTTACTTATATATATGAAATATATTGTTTTTTGTGCTCATGAGATTCCAAAGGTTTATGAAGGTTTAACAGGTGGTTTCGTCGACCGGTTAAAGGGTTTGTCATCCGCGATTTTATTGTCTCGATTATTTGGGGTGAAGCTCGTAGTCCTTTGGCGCGAGCCTTTCCCGATTAATAATTATTTCAATTTTTCGGACGAGATAGAGTTCTTTGAAGGGCATGTGGACAATCTTGTAGAGTGCCCCAAGATCAATTTCTTACATAAGAATTTTCAGGCTCAGATCAGTAATCGTAACCCGTTAGAGTTTTATCAATCGCTCAAAGATATTTTACAATCATCACCAGTTGTATTCTTCTCAAATAGAGAGTGTGGGGAGTTGTTTAGATATTTTTCGAAATGTTGTGGTGAAGAGGCTCTGAAGCTGCTCCCTCAAAATGGATGGGATATTTTCGGGCAGGGATATATTTCAGTATCCGATAGAATTCGCCCTGAAAAAATTAATTTCGAGACAAAGAAGGATACTGTTTCACTTCATTTTCGTGTGGGTGGTGAGAATCTCAGATGGACAGACCCGGCGCTCTATAACGAAGAAAGGCTTCCTAATGACTTGGGTCGATTATGCAGTAGCCTAGCAAAAGCCCGCGGTAAGATTCGTTTTAAGGTTTTTTCTGATAATACGCAAGTAAGAGAACGTGCGGTGAATATCTTGCGGAGTAATAGCTTTGAAGTTCACGAATCGAATTGTGAGCCGGTACATTTAGAGCGAAGCCAGGGGTTTCATGCTGCTGAGCTCGCGGCTACGCTTCGTGAGTGGGTTGATATCGGGGATGCCTCTTTTGTGATTCGAACGGCTGGGGCGTTCGCGGCCTATGCCGCGAAGTGTCGAGGCATTGATGTCTTCAATATAGATGATATCTCGGCTATTGAAGGTCGGGTTACACAAATGTGATGAAAGTTAGTTAAATTCAGGCTTGGTTCGTCCAGCCTCGATGGCTGGTGATATGAATATTTTGTGAGTTATTTGATGAAAATTGCTGTAGTAGGGACGGGTTACGTCGGCATCTCCAACTCATTGCTTTTGGCTCAGCATAATGAGGTGGTGGCCCTTGACATTGACCAACATAAAATTGATTTGCTAAATGACAGGCTATCGCCGATTGATGATCACGAAATAAGAAGTTTCCTTAAGCTCAGGTCATTAAATTTTAGTGCGACGACTGATAAACAGTATGCATATAAAGATGCTGATTATGTGGTTATCGCGACTCCAACTGATTACGATCCTGTTACCAATTACTTTGATACATCAACTGTCGAGAGTGTAATAGATGATGTCCTGACGTTTAATTCATCAGCTTTTATTGTTATTAAGTCAACAGTACCTGTTGGTTTTACTAATCGGGTTAGAGATAGATTTGGAACTGATAGAATTGTATTTTCGCCAGAGTTTCTGCGAGAAGGGAAGGCGCTGTATGACAATTTATATCCGTCAAGAATTATTATAGGTTCAAATTCTAGTGCGGCAAAGAAATTCGGACATTTGCTTTTAGAGGGAGCGAAAGCTGAGAATGTTCGCATGCTATTTACGAACTCTACGGAGGCGGAGGCTATTAAGTTATTTTCAAATACGTACCTTGCAATGCGTGTTGCGTATTTTAATGAGCTTGATACGTATGCTGAAAGCCATGGCTTGAATACACGCGATATTATCAGTGGTGTTTGTTTGGACAGTAGGATTGGTGAACATTATAACAACCCTTCTTTCGGCTATGGTGGTTATTGTTTGCCGAAGGATACAAAGCAGCTATTGGCAAATTACGCTGATGTGCCTAATAACTTAATAAGAGCTATTGTTGAAGCTAACTCAACTCGAAAGGATTTTATCGCAGAATCCATCCTCAAGAGGCAGCCAAGGATAGTTGGAATTTACCGGTTAGTCATGAAATTCGGTTCTGATAATTTCCGTGCGTCTTCGATTCAGGGGGTAATGAAGCGCCTGAAGGCCAAAGGAGTTGAGGTTATAGTATATGAACCTGAACTTGATGCTGGTAAATTTTTTAATTCGGACGTTGTTAACGATTTAGACCGATTCAAGTCGATGAGTGATGTTGTTGTCGCAAATAGAATTTCAGAAGAGATTTTAGATATAAAGAATAAGGTTTATTCTAGGGACCTTTTTTGTTCTGATTAGTAATCATAAACGATAATATTTTGAGATTTAAACGATGAAAAGAGCTCTAATTACTGGTGTTACGGGACAAGATGGTTCATATTTAGCTGAGTTTTTGCTAGATAAGGGGTATGAGGTTCATGGCATTAAGAGACGTGCCTCTCAGTTTAATACTCAACGGGTGGACCATATATTCGAGGATCCTCACACCTCGAATAATAATTTTTCCCTTCATTATGGTGATCTTTCCGACACCTCGAATTTAATCCGTATTCTGCAAGAGGTTCAACCCGACGAAGTCTATAACTTGGGTGCGCAATCCCACGTAGCGGTCAGTTTCGAATCTCCTGAGTATACGGCAGATGTGGATGCAATGGGGACTCTCCGGTTACTGGAAGCTATTCGGATCCTTGGTCTTGAAAAGAAGACCCGCTTTTATCAGGCTTCGACTTCAGAGCTATATGGATTGGTACAGGAAGTTCCACAAAAAGAAACGACTCCATTCTACCCTCGCTCACCGTATGCGGTTGCTAAGTTGTATTCTTACTGGATTACGGTCAATTATCGTGAATCTTACGGTATGTACGCTTGTAACGGAATTTTGTTCAATCATGAGTCTCCGCGAAGAGGTGAGACGTTTGTCACACGGAAAATCACCAGGGGGTTAGCAAATATAAGTCAGGGATTGGAGTCATGCCTATATATGGGAAATATGGATGCACTGCGGGATTGGGGGCATGCTAAAGATTACGTTCGTATGCAGTGGATGATGCTTCAGCAGGAACGTGCAGAGGATTTCGTCATTGCTACAGGGCGTCAAATTTCGGTCCGTGAGTTTATTAAGATGTCTGCCGGTGAGTTAGGTATTAAGCTCAAATTTCAAGGTACCGGTGTCGATGAAATAGCAATTGTTGATTCCGTACAAGGTGACAAAGCGCCCGCATTGAGCGAGGGGGATATTATAGTCAGAGTTGATCCTCGTTATTTTAGACCCGCAGAGGTAGAGACTTTACTCGGTGATGCGACAAAGGCAAAATTAAAGCTCGGATGGGAGCCGGAGATTTCCGTTGATGAAATGTGCGCGGAAATGGTCGAGGAAGACTTGAAGGTTGCGAAGCGCCATGCATTGTTGAAAGAGCACGGCCATGAAATACCGGTTTCTGTGGAGTGAGCTAAACCTATGAAACTCTTGATGACCGGTGCCGGCGGAATGGTAGGCCGGAACATCCTCGAACACCCTTCCGCCAGCAATTTCGATATTTTTGCGCCGAGCAGCAAAGAATTGAATCTGCTGGATCTTGGTGCAACGCGATCTTATATTTCCGAAAGTCGGCCAGACCTGATTATCCACGCTGCAGGTGTAGTCGGTGGTATCCAGGCGAATATTGCTCAGCCTGTTAAATTCTTGGTTGACAATATGCGTATGGGTTTAAACCTCCTGGATGCTGCAAGAGAAGCCGGTGTTGAGCGGCTCATTAATCTTGGCAGTTCGTGTATGTATCCGAGAAAGGCCGATAACCCGCTCTCCGAAGAGTTGATATTAACAGGAGAGCTAGAACCGACGAATGAAGGTTATG
The DNA here is from genome assembly GCF_900107725.1 of Microbulbifer marinus. Classification (GTDB taxonomy): domain Bacteria; phylum Pseudomonadota; class Gammaproteobacteria; order Pseudomonadales; family Cellvibrionaceae; genus Microbulbifer; species Microbulbifer marinus. Next base: position 323,079 of record NZ_FNQO01000001.1, read on the forward strand.
CATTGGCGAAATCTGCATGTGCTCGGCTATGTGAGTATATTAATAGAGAAGACGACAGGTTCGTATATAAAACTGTAATTCCATGTAACCTGTATGGGCGCTACGATAAATTTGATCCTAGGCATTCCCATATGATTCCCGCGGTAATTCGTAAGCTTTCTGAGGCTGCACGGGACGATGTTGAATCAATTGATATTTGGGGAGATGGACTCGCGAGAAGGGAGTTCATGTATGCTGCGGACCTCGCGGATTTTATTTTCTATGCTATCCGGAATCTGGAGAGTATGCCGCAAAATATCAACGTTGGTCTGGGTGAAGACTACTCAATAAATGAATACTACCGAGCTATAGCGGAAGTGGTCGGGTACAGCGGAGATTTTGTCCACGACCTTTCAAAGCCGGTAGGAATGCGTCAAAAACTGATCGATGATACAAATCTCAATGAATTTGGGTGGAGACACAATACTTCGCTGGTTGAAGGTCTGCGCCTGACTTATCAATATTTCCTGGAAGAATTTGAAGATGTCTAATTACCCGTTAGCAAGCAGTACGTGGGATGAGAAAGAAATCGCTGCAATTCAGAGCGTTATTTCATCTGATCAATATACTATGGGTAAGTATGTTGCCGAATATGAAAAGCAGTTTTCTGACTTCTTTGGGGCTAACTATGCTGTGATGGTTAGTTCTGGTTCAGCTGCAAATCTCCTCATGATAGCAGCGCTTTTCTTTACCAAGGATGAAAGTAGGAGGCTTAAGAGGGGGGATGAGGTTATTGTTCCCGCTGTCTCCTGGTCAACTACTTACTTTCCTTTGCAGCAGTACGGATTGAAAGTTAAATTTGTTGATATCGATCAGGAAACCCTCAATATAGATTTGAATGCGCTCGAAGGTGCTATTACAGAGAGGACACGAGCGATTCTCTGCGTAAATCTTTTGGGAAACCCTAATGATTTCAATCGTATTGACTCAATGATCGAAGGAAAAAATATTCTCCTTCTCGAAGATAATTGTGAGTCTATGGGGGCTACCTACGAGAATAGGCAAGCTGGAAGCTACGGTTTGATGGGCACATTCAGCTCCTTCTTTTCCCATCATATAGCTACGATGGAAGGCGGTTGTGTAATTACAGATGATGAAGAGCTGTACCACATCCTGCTGGCACTCCGTGCACACGGCTGGACCAGAAACCTGCCGGATGAGAATCACGTTTCCGGTACAAAGAGTCCAGACCCATTTGAAGAATCTTTTAAGTTTGTGCTCCCAGGTTATAACGTTCGTCCGTTGGAGATGAGCGGTGCTATCGGTATCGAACAGCTAAAAAAACTGCCAGGTTTTATCAACGTTCGGCGTGAGAATGCTGAATATTTCGTTGAATTGTTTAAGTCTCACCCATTTATACAGATACAACGGGAAATTGGGGATAGTAGTTGGTTCGGCTTTTCACTCGTTTTAAAGAATAGTAGCCCAATCTCTCGGCAGGAGCTTGTTGAGCATTTGCGTGAAGCCGGTATTGAATGCCGGCCTATCGTTACAGGAAATTTTGTAAAGAATGAAAGCGTTCTGAAGTACTTTGATTACGAAGTTTATGGCACATTAGATAATTCGGAGTATATCGACGCAAATGGCCTTTTCGTGGGTAATCATCATATCGATTTGCGGGGTCAAATAGACAATCTATATTCGGTTCTCTCTCCGGAAAAATTTGAAACCGATTACGCTTAATTTTGTCGTTAACGAAGTCCCTGGCCTTCGGTGAGTAAAGCTGGAGGTCAGGGATTTTTTGGTGTTATGGAGCTGACTGGATTAGCGACGTTGGAATTTTGTTTATGGCATGTGCAGGCAGAAATATATGGTTGCGGTGGCAGACACTGGATATGCCGGACGTTTGTAATGCGCTGTTGCTCGCGCAGAGTAACATACACGTTGGTATGCCACTTCAGATAGATACTGTTTGTTATTCGTACAATTTGTGCTCCATTAATGTTTATTGAGCTGCCGGGGGATCGGAGTTTATGTTTAGATCCGGTATAATTGGACAATTTTCGGGCGAATCTCGGCTTGGCTTTGCATAAGTGGTGAATAATATATATGCAAAAAGTACTTATTTTGGCCAATTGTCAGGGCCCCGCGCTGGCTAAGATCCTGGAGAAGGTTGTCGATCGGCAGGGGAATCGCCTTTTCGAGGTGCTCAACCTTAAGCCCGTGTATGAGCTTACCCATGAGCAGCAGCCGTTGCTCGAGGAGCTGTGTGGCCAGTGTGATATTCTCCTGTACCAGCCCCACATTAAGCACAGGTTCACGCCGGAATGGCGTACTAGTGATTTCTGGGTCTCCACGACATCGGCCACGCACGCAATCAGCTTTCCGTCACTTTACTTTGCCGGCTACAATCCGGAACTGACCTACCTCCGCAATAAAAAGAACCAACACCTCAATGCCGGTTTCGTGGACTACCACGATAAGAGGGTTGTGAAGCTGTTTCTTGAGGGTAGGTCTGATAACGAAATCAAACACAGTTTTCACCGATTGCAACCGGTGCGTGAAGACGTCGAAGCCGTTCTCAACGACACTCTTGCTGAACTTCGTAGAAGGGAGCAGGAGCAGGAACTCGATATCGCTGTGGCAGACTTTGTTGAAAGGAATTTCACCAAAGAGCGCCTCTTCTATACATACAATCACCCTGCCAATGCGGTGCTTTATGAAGTTGTCCGTCAGTTACTGCGCAAACTGGGTTGTGGTGATGTCCCTGTACCCAAGGTAGAGCAGGAATTACTACGCTATGATTACTTCCCCATCGCTCCTGCGGTGAGAAAATACCTCGACTTGCAATTCAGCGATGACGGTGAGTATTACCGCATCCAAGGTGAAGACTTGCGGCGGGATCAAGTGGTGGATCGCTATCTGGATATCTACCGCAATAATCGCGACTGGGTTAACGAAGCCGCTACCTTTACCGATGAAAGATGGCTCAACCGTAAAAAGCTGATCCTGCATATCGGGCAGTCGAAGACAGGAACCACGTCATTCCAGAGCTTTTGCTTTAAGCACCGCAAGAAACTGTTGGCGGAAGGCACACTGTACCCGGAAGCAGGACTGCTTTTTACCCACCATAGACATCTGGCCTTGCACTACAAAGGCGAAAAACGCGACGATGCCCTCGTTAAGAAGCTGAAACAGGAGATCGCGGCCAGTGACTGTGAAAGGGTGTTGCTCTCTTGCGAGTCATTCGAGGATTTGAATCGCGACCAGGCAGAGGAATTCCTTGGTGATTTCTCGGACATGGATGTTTCCATTGTTTGTACTCTGCGCAATCGCTTGGACTGGATCCAGTCGATGTATGCGGAGTACGTGAAAAAGGCATGGTTTAGCGGCAGCTTCTCACAGTTTATTGGATATCGAAAAGTACACCCACAGTTCGATCGAATTTTGAACTGGAAGGTTGGGTTGTCTCGGCGGGAGAATCAGATTATCAGGCATGTGCACAAGCTGCTCAGTGATCGTGCAAGCTTGAGTTTCTGGCTGGACCTCCTGCCAAGAGAGAAGTTAATTTTTGCAAGTGCAGAGGCTGCAAAATTCTGGGAACTGTTATCTCATGAATGCGGCATAAGCAAGCCAGTGGTTGAAGAGAGCGAAGAGAAGCGCCTGAATCCTAGCCCTTCAGTTCAGGCTGTGGAGTTTGCGCGGATGCACTTCCGGCGCCAGGGTATTCACGACCTGCATTATCCAATTGCCATGCATTTTTCTCTGAGGCTTGACAAAGACTTTGCCCCGAATAATTCGCCTGCCAGCTTTTTCCGTTCAAATGAGCAGATTCGTGCATTTCTTTCCCGCTATATCGCGGATGATATCTGGCTGCAGCAGAACTTTGGTTTTAGCCGCTCGGATGTGACGCACTTGCACGAGAAAACTCTGTCTGTGACCGGGCATCTGTCCAGGGAGTTTAAAATGCGCGCAAATGATATAGCTGACACTTATCAGTCTGTGCTCAGCAAGTTTTCCTGAGGCCTTCTTTCGAGAGGCTGATTAGAGACGAGATTCTTATGGATGTAACCGAACAAAAGGTCGAACTCCACGATTTCTTTAAGCGTGTAATTCTGTCTGATGGCATCATCGCCAGCTATTACCGTTTCTACGATGTATTTCGCCAAGTCATGGAGCGCAGCGGTGTGGAGTTCTTTGCGCACTCAGGAACCATGCTCGGTGCTGTGCGCCATAAGGGAATGATCCCCTGGGATGATGATCTGGACGTAATGGTGGAGGAGGTCTTTGAGGAAGAGTTCTGCAAGCTGATTCCGGAACTGGAGAAATATGGTGTCACACTGAAGGAGAAACTTTGCGAACACCTCTATCAGTTTAAGTGTACCAATAAGAAGATCTGCCCCTCAGGCGCGTACCTGCAGATCGACGTCTTTATTGGTAAGCGCGAAGAGATCGATGGAGAACTCTGTCTACATTATAAAACACCGGAATTCCGCAAGTGGTTCAAGAAACGCTATATCCGTGTCTGTGATCTCTACCCCTTGAGAGACTATGAATTTGGATCTTTGAAAATCAAAGGGATCGGGGATTATCGTCACTATTTTTCCCAGAGCGGTTTTGGCCTGGACGAAGCTATAGTCGCCAGACATAACAATTTCGACCATTTTAAGCCGGAAATAGAAGCCCTTGAGGAGCAAGGTGATTACCCAATTCGAGACCCGGAGATTCTTGGTTACCGCCACGAAATTCCTGAGGCGACTGTCAGTCATCCTCTGAATTATTACGCTGAGGGTGGGGCGAAGACTGTTATCACCTATGGGACTTTTGATCTATTCCATGTGGGCCATGTCCGAATCTTGAAACGATTGCGCGCGCTGGGTGATAGGTTGGTGGTAGGGCTTTCTACTGATGAGTTCAATGCTGCAAAGGGTAAGAAGTCCTTCTATTCCTACGATGAACGGAGAGAGATTCTGCTTTCATCGGGGTATGTGGATGAGGTCTTTCCGGAGAACGGCTGGGATCAGAAGCGTACAGATATAAAACGCACGGGCGCTGCCGTCTTTGGAATGGGAGGCGATTGGCGCGGAAAATTTGACGACTTGTCAAACATTTGTGAGGTTGTCTATCTTGATCGCACTGAGGATATATCGACTACTGATATCAAGAAGTCTCTTGCCGGAATCAAGTCAACGGATATAGAGGGATTGGAGAAATCACTTCATTCGGCATTGGAGATCGTCCGTTCACTTTCGCAATCAGTGTAATTGTTTATGTTATCTCGCTTGATAGGGAAAATAAAAAAGGCTGGAGACTGTTCTGTCAATAGAAATATCTATATCCACATCGGTATTTCGAAGACAGGAACCACGGCAATCCAAAAGTTTTTTCACAAAAATTCGGAAATGCTGGCTTCGAAGGGGTTTCATTATGTCCGAGGCGGACGCGCAGAAGGTGGCGCGTGCCACCATCACCTGGCAAGGCTCTATAAGAGCGGAAATGCGCGCCGCGAAGATGTTTTAGCCCTTCGCGATGAAATGGCACAATCGGACAGTCATAGCTTTATTATCTCAAGCGAGATGTTTGAATACCTTGGGCCTTCTCAGATAAAGCAGCTAAAGCGTGATTTTGAAGGGTATACTCTAATATTGGTTGTATATCTTCGATACCAAGACCAAGCTCTATCTTCTATGTATAACGAGCTGGTAAAAAAGCATGCCTGCGCCACTTCCTTTTCCGAGCACGTGCGGGAAACCCCTAGGAAGGGGTTGCTGTTATACGGAAAGATGCTTAAGCAGTGGGAGAAGGAGTTCGGAAGAAATAATATTCGTGTGCGTGTCTATGATCGAGAGAGATTGCGCGGTGGGAATGTCATAGAAGATATGTGCGTGACGATTGGAATGGATGTTCGGGATATAAATATTCCTGATTCCTCGGCCAATCCTTCGATATCCGCTGCCGCTATACACCTTCTTCGGGATATTAACTCTCACATGGATTATTCCATTGATCATGCCGAGCATTATGGCTTGGCTTGCAAACTGGCTTTTACGCTCGATAAGCTGATACGGAACGAGTTCCCTTGTTTTGATCACAACGCAAGTAGCTATTTCCCCTCCTGTGGCGAATACGATGAACTTATGGAGTACTACCGTCGAGACAATCTGAGGATTTCTCGTCGCTATTTGTCCGGGGAGGGTTTTTCGGAGCGGGAATTTTCGTCAGCAAAAGAATTGACCGATGGCTCTAAGCGGGATGTTCTGATAGCTCTCGCGGAGAAGCTCGGAATACCAAGGGACTGCGATAAAATGGAGGTGGCAGCATTGACAAGGCTAATTGCGGAATTCTGGTCTGGAGAGTTGAGAAGGCTTTGCAAATCATAGTGGCGACAAAATGCCTTTGAAATTCTAGCTTCATAGAAGTTGGTGCATTCAAGTTTCTTGTTGTTGAGTTGATATGAAGAATCATATATTGGTCGGAACACATCACAAAACTGGCTCCGTGTGGATGTTGAAGGTTTTTCGCAATATCGCGAGCAGACTAAAAGTGCCATTTATCAATTTGTCTGCGCACTCTAAGTATTATCGAGAAAATATCGGTAGCCAAGAAGGTGTTAACGCTTTACTCGCGGAGGTAGGGCTGTCCTCCGAATACACGATTTTCTTTGATGACCATAGTTATTTCGGTACTATCGATGATGGTCTGGCTGAGCGCTTTCGTGGCTTTCGCATGGTGCGGTCGCCTGTTTCCGTTATTTCTTCCGCGGCGAAATATCACTGTTGGTCAAAGGAAAAGTGGCTGCATACTCCAAGGAAGGGCGTGAACGGCATCCCTTATCAGGAATATATAAAATCATTGCCGGATGATAACGCCAGGTATCGTTTTGAGATGAAAATGTCTGCAATGAATGTAATAACGGCGATGGCGGAATTTGATAGAGAGCCTTACTTTCTTACGGTTAAGTATGAAGACGTAATCAATGATAGGTCGCTTGTAAAATTTGCTGGCATTATGGCGCACCTCGGCCTGGAGGGTAGGGAAGTGTTGGAGGCGCTTGAAGCGGTATACGTGAACTCGCTCTTTGGTGAGCTGTCGAGTGAAGACCAATCGCACGTTCAGTCAGATTCGAATACGAAGTATGGATCTGACTGGGATGAAGATACCTGGAATTTGTATAATCAAAAAGTCCGACCGCTAGCTGAAAAACTGGGATATGTTTAGTCTGATCTGTAATTTTTAGGGTTGTGAGTTCGAATTCTCTCCGCGCGCTGATGCATGGAGGGTGTTGGCGATGTTCTCTGGTGCGACGGATTTACCATGATGTTACAGACTTGGTTTCGGCTTGGATGGTAGCGGCGAGGCCCGGGACTGCTTCAGTGTTAATACAAGTGAGTGACAGATTGAATATGAGTAGATGGATTCCTTCGGTCGAGCAAAGGTAACATGAAGCGGGAATTGCTGAGGGGAGAGAAGAGCCTGAAGATGGCGGGCGGTGATGCGCCCGCAATTCCAGATTTTATGCTGCTTTCACTGCTGCTTTTTTACTATGGTCTTTATCGCGGTCTGGTGCAGACTGTTCGTAGCGATCGAGCACTTCATCAGTTGGGCCTAGCGCCTTGACCAATCCATCTTCAATCCATAGGGCGCGCTCACAAAACTTTCGGATGGTTCCGGCAGAGTGTGAAACGAGCACCGCAGTCTGGTCGGATTGCACCCGTTCTTGGAGAGCTTTGCCGGACTTCCGCTTGAATTCCTTGTCGCCGACGCCCAGCATTTCATCGAGAAGTAGAATATCTGGCGTCGCCTGCATCGCGATGGCAAAGCCGAGTCGAGCGCGTTCGCCCGCAGAATAGGTGCTTACAGAGTGGTCCATCAAATGTCCGATGCCAGAGAATTCAATTACACCGTCAAGCAGTTGATTGGCCTCTTTTATGGTCTTGCCTTGTGTGACAAGGGACATGATTGCGTTGTCGAAGCCGCTGAGCTTATGAATAAAGCCTAGATTCAGCGTGAGTAGCTGAGAGCGGACGCCTTTCTCTTTGAAAATCTTTCCCTGGTTTGGAGCAATAATTCCCGCAAGCAACCGCAGCAGGGTACTTTTCCCGGCTCCGTTGTGGCCTATTACGCCCAGCACTTCTCCGCGGAATAGCTGGAAGTTTATCTCCTTCAGGACCCAGTTCTTTTGGGAGAAGGGGTTCAGGCTGCGACGATAGGCGAGCCCGACATTGTCGAATGACATGATCTCTCGATTCATGGCAAGGCTCTCGGGTAGTAGCGGTCAAAACGGATAAGCAGCGCAATTCCTGCTGCGAAAGCACTGATACTGGCTATGAAAGGGTAAACAAGTGCTGAGAGGTTGGCTGTCCTCCCGTGCAGCAGCACATCCCGATAGCCTTCCAGAATGGTAACAAAAGGATTGAGGCGCAGTATTGCCTGGATCTCTTCTGGCCTTTCGCTGATATCGAAGAAAATTCCCGAGGTGAACATCATGGCCATAACGATCAGTGGAACCACATGAGTCAGGTCGGGTATGAGGGGTACAGTTGCAGCGAGGAAAAAGCTGATGCTCAGGTTAAATAGAATCTGGCACAAGATAACGTTCACGATTGACAGCCAGTCGCTGGTGGGTTCGTAGCCGCCCATGATTACCAGTAAAAGCATGAGGGGAAATACAAACGCGAACCTGATCAGTGCTGTCAGGTTGGCAACTGAGGGAAATATCCACTTGGGTAGGTAAGTCTGCCCGAGGATGCCTTTACTGTTGATCAGTGAGTTGGAGCTGGCTGTGAGAGCGGAGGCGGTCCATTTGAACGGGAATAGTCCGGTGAGCAAAAAGTAAACAAAGCTGCTGCCCGATTGACCGCCACCCCTGACTCCACTCGCGAAAGCGAGATAGAAGAGTGCGGCCATAAGAAGCGGCTCGAGAATCCACCAGAGCATGCCGAGGTAAGACTGCTTGGTGTCGGCTTTGAGTGCGCCGATTCCCCGCAGCCAGATAAGATCCAGGTATTTCCGCATATATATCTAACAGCCTGAGGCGGATGTTCGCATTAAGTCCCGCCCTGAGAATTGAGAGGGGCGCTTGTGGGCGCAAGTTGGTCGAAAATCTACATTCTCCATGGCGCCAATCAGGCGCTTAATATACAGTAACCCCCTTAAAAACAACAGGTTAACGATGGTGCTGTAGCCTCGAAACGATGCGCTACCGCCAAAAACGATCAAAAAATGTACAGCCCTATATGAGAGTTCTCCACTGTTACCGTACCTTCTACCCGGAAACCCAGGGGGGGCTTGAACAGGCGATTTTGGAGATGGCACGCCACGAGGCGGGTTCCGAGGTACTGACTCTTTCGTCCTCACCCGGAGAGGTCTCAGTGAGCGACATCCCGGTGAAAGCGGATCGCCGTTGGTTATCTGTGGCTTCCTGTTGTATGGGGCCGGGCCTGGTGTCAACTCTGTACAAATCACAGGCTGATATTTTGCATTTGCACTTTCCCTGGCCGTTTGGGGATTTGTCCTATCTGTTGGGTGGCCGACGTAGGCCGCTCATTGTGACTTATCATTCCGATATTGTCCGACAGCGGGCATTGGGTGCGGTTTATGGGCCGCTGATGCGGCTGTTTCTGAATAAGGCGGACAGGATTGTTGCCACTTCTCCGAATTATTTGGCATCGAGCCCGGTATTGACTGAGTACGCAAAGAAAGTTGAGGTGATTCCCCTCGGCATTTCCGAAAGTGGTTATCCGCGGCCGAGCAATAATACTATCGGGCATCTGCGCGAACGCTTTGGGCAGGACTTCATGCTATTTATTGGAGCTCTTCGCTATTACAAAGGCCTGGAGTATCTGCTGCATGCCGCAAAAGGCTTGCCTTTCCCCATATTGATTGCGGGAAAGGGGCCGGAAGAAAAAATGCTCAAAGCACTTGCGGTGACTCTGGGGGCGGAGAATGTCCACTTTCTCGGTCACGTCGATGATGAAGAGAAGATGGCACTGCTAGACCTTTGTCGAGCAGTTGTTTTCCCTTCCCACCTGCGTTCTGAAGCGTTCGGGGTGACCCTACTCGAAGGCATGATGGCTGCAAAACCGTTGATTTCTTGTGATATCGGCACAGGAACTAGTTTTGTGAATCTTGATGGGGTAACGGGGCATGTCATTGCCCCAGCGGATGTGCAAGCGCTCCGAAGCGCAATGATGGATCTCTGGGATGATCGCAAAAAGGCGGAGTCCTGGGGGCATGCGGCACGTGCAAGATACGAAGAGATGTTTACCGGTCAGAAAATGGCGGAGGCTTACCAGGACTTGTATCGGAGGGTACTGGGTGAGCGCACTGACCACGGGGCGCGTGGTTGATGTATCGTATTGCCATTGATGCGAGGCCGCTTTCTTTTCCCACCACGGGAATAGGTCGTTACACTCGAGCGATCATATCTCGTCTGATTGAGCGGGAATGGGATTGGTATCTGTATAGCGATAGGCCATTGTTATGGCCGGAGCTGCCGCCGTCGAATGTCAAAATCCGCCATCCGGCCTTCATGCCGCCGGCAGCGGGTTCAGTCTTTTCTCAGATCGCATACCCGATCTGGTGCTGGCGTGACAAGGTCGACCTGTTCTGGTCCCCTCGGCATCACTTGCCGTTAATGCTCGGGGGCGATGTTCGTTCAGTGGTTACAGTCCATGACTTGGTCTGGAAGCACTTCCCTGGGACCATGTCCCGCTTTGGCCGCTTGCTGGATGCCGGTTTGATGCCGCCGTCTATCCGTAAGGCAGATAGGGTCATTAGCGTCTCTGATTCGACAACAAGTGAAATTCTTTCCGTCAGTTCCTGTGCAACTGTTGCCACGATTTACGAGGCACCTTTCCTTGAGTTGGCAGACGAAATTCAAGACGGGAACTACTTTCTCTTTGTTGGGACTTTGGAACCACGAAAAAATCTGTCGACACTTTTGAAAGCATATCGCCTTTATGCTGATTCATGTGGTGGTGCTCTTCCCCTGAAAATTTGTGGTGGCAAGGGTTGGGGCTTGCCGGCTCTGCAGCAGCTTATCTCCGAGCTGAACTTGCAGGATAAAGTCATGCTTATGGGCTATGTATCAGATGCCGAGTTGCCTGATCTTTATCGTAATGCGCGGGCGCTGTTGATGCCTTCTTTATATGAAGGGTTTGGGTTGCCAATCGTTGAGGCATACAGTCAAAACACGCCAGTGATTACTTCGGATCGTGGTGCGATGCGCGAGGTTGCTGGCGAAGCTGCACTTCTGGTGGACCCAGAATGTCAGGTAGAGATTTCGCGTGCATTAACACAGTTAACAGTGGATTCATCTGCGCTTCGCGCACTGCAAAGGGCGGCACACCAGCGAGCTCAGCATTTTTCTTGGGACAAGGCGGCGAGGGAGACGCTGGAGCTTATGGAGTCCTTGTTAGCGTGTGGTGATTGATATGGCGAGTTCCTTCTTGGTATTCGTGCCGTCGATCGCCATATTCAGTCGTGCAAAAACCCGTTAAAAACCGAAGCTCGGGCTTTGTTTAGGCAAATAAATCTGGCAACGGTTTGGCTTCCTCCGCATCACTTTCTACCAGCTCACGTTTAAGCAGCCGGCTCACCAAAATCTGCATCTGCTGCTGATTCAGCGGCCTTGGCGGCGTGAGGTACAGAGCTGCATCGAGAAGTCGCTGGAGTTTTTGCAGCTCTTCGAATCGCAGTTCGCGATTGGCTTCGCTCAAAGTTTTGCCGCTGATATGGGGCCAGCGGGTGCGCAGCCAGTTTAATATGGCTTGTTGTATCTTCTGCGGATCACCGCTCTGCACGGCTTTCTCCAGCGCGCGGGCCTGTTGCTCGGCGTTGGGTTGCCGTTTTTCCTCTACTGAGCTAGTGATACTGCCGCGATTGCGCAGGTAAAAGAAATACAGCAGCCACAGCAGGTGGGAGGCGAGGGCAGCTATGGCCAGGTTGCGCCAGAACTGGCTCTGCTCTGCCACTGGCTCGGTGCCGGGCTTCAGCTCCGGTAACCGCTCGCCGGGTTGCTGCGAAGGTGCGGCTGCGGCCGCGCCGCTTACGGTGAAGCGGAAAGCGGGCAGCTGGGTGGCGCGCTGGCGGCCGGTTTTGGTGTCCCACCAGGTGATGGTGATGGGCGGCAGCTGATAGTCGCCGGGCTTGGTGGCGACGATGGCGGTAGTTTCTATGCGGCTGCCGGTGACGCCGCTCTGGTCTACCTGGTCATCCTGTTGTGGCTGGTCGGGGTAGGTTTTCAGGCCGTCGACACCGAGTTTCGGCAGCGGCGGCAGTTGGGCGGCGCGAAGGCCTTCGGCGCGCAGGGCGATGATGCGGGTGATGGGCTCGCCGACTCGGAAGTTTTCCGGGTCCTGGCTCCAGCTCTGCACTATGCCGAGACTGCTGGCGGGCAGCCAGTGGCTGCCGCTGTACTGGTCGGGCTTGGACTGCACCTCGATGGTCTTGGCCTCCGAGCGCAGGCGCAGGCGCTGGCTGTTACGGTTGAACAGCGAGAAGGGGTCGCGTCGGCCGGCGACGGCGACGTAGTTCAGTTGCGGAATGGTCAGCTCGCCGGAGCTTTCCGGGAAAACCGCGTAGGTGAGTTCGTAGACGGCGTGGCCAACGCCGTTGATGCGCCGTTCGTAGCGCTGTTCATCGACTTTCTCCACGTGGGCGCCGGGAATCTGCAGCGGCTCCGTGGCGATGTCGTGCAGGCCGACGGTTGTGTAAAGGCGCACCTTGACCAGTAGCTGCTCCTGCACGTAGATCTCTTCCTTGTCCAGCTCCACTTCCAGGAACGCTTGGCGGTCACCGGCATTGGGGCTGCTTCCGGCTTCGGTCACGGTAATCGGTATCGCATCTGAAACCTGTCCCTTGTAGTGGAGGGAGGGGACGAACAGCTTGCCCTCGCGTTTGGGCGCAAGAGTCAGCATCCATTCGACGAAGCTCTCGGCGCGACCATTGATGACGCGGTATTGGTTGGACTGCTGGCGGGAGAGTATGTCGAAGTCCTGTTCCAGCAGTTCAAAGTCCGGCTGGCCACCGCTTTCATCACCGGAGTAGCGCAGGCGCAGGTTCAGGGTTTCATCGATACCGATTTGGTTGCGGTCGACGGTGGCGCTGAGGTCTGACGCCTGCACCGCGCTGGCCAAGGCCAATAACAGGAAGATCTGAATCAGCCTGGATGCCCAGTGGCGAGGAGAGACTCGATTGCATAGCGCGGATACCGCTGGGGCATAGCCGGCCGCGGTTCGGCTGGTTGACGTCACTTCGAAAAGATCTTTCATCATTCTCTTCACTACCATCGCTGCGTGGCGCCATTTTCCGGCGGGCGCCACTCGCCACTGCGGTAGGCGCGCCGGCGCTGCAGGCTTTCGTATTTGAATTTCTCCCGCATCAGGCCGGCGGGGTCATCCGGTATCTGGCGCAGCCACTGATCCAGGGCCTGCTGGGTCTCCGGATCCAGCGGGCTCTCCTCGGCACCGGCGCGCTGCTGTTCTCCCTGCTGCTGGTCTTCTCCTTGCTGCTTTTCCCCGGGTTTTTGCTGTTCCTGTTCCTGCTGCTCACCGTTTTGCGGCTGCTGCGCGGAAGAGTCCTCGCTCTCGGAGCCGGATGGTTCCGACTGGGAACCGGCGTTCTGCTGGCTTTGCTGTTGTTGCTGATCCTGATTCTGTTGCTGCTGCTTGTCACCGGATTGCTGTTGCTGCTGTTCGCCGGACTGCTGCTGGTCTTGCTGGGACTGCTGTTGCTGCTTTTCCTGCAGTTTCTTCAGTTTCTCGGCGATTGCGCGGTTGTGCCTGGCGTCGGCAAACTGTGGTTGTTCTTTCAGGGCTTCGTCGTAGGCGGCGATGGCCTCATTGTAGAGCCCCTGTTGCGTCAGGCTGTTGCCGAGATTGTAGAGCCCCTCGGCATCGCTACTCCGGGCAAAATCCTGTTCGGCTGCGGGATAATTGCCGGCGCGGTAATTGGCGGTGCCGCGCCACTGGGGGCTCTCGAAGGTTTCTGCGGCTTGTTCGGGCTGGCCTTCCTCGAGTAGTTCGCGGGCCTGTTGATCCTCTCGCTGCCACAGGTCGCGCCATTCAAATGCCTGGGCCTGCTTGGCAGGCAGGAGCAATAGCGCAAATGGCAGAGTGCAGGCCAGAGCGCCGCGGCGGAATAGCAGCGCGGCGAGTGGTAATAACAGCAGCACCAGCCACGGACCCTCCTCGCGCCACTGGTCAAACTCTCGTTCCGTGAGCTGGGCCTGTTCCGGTGCTTCGGTATCCGGAAGCAGCCGGACTATGTCGCTGTCGTCGACGCTGATTCTGGCAAAGCGGCCGCCGCTACCGCGCGCCAGCCGCGCCAGCTCCCGGGCGTCGAAGTTGGCGATGATGATTGAGCCGTTGCTGTCGGTGATAAAACCGCTGCCATTGCCGCGGGGGATGGGGCTGCCTTCGCCGCTGCCGACGGCCAGAATGCTCAGCTCCACCCTGGCACCGGCGACCAGCTTGGCCACTGTGTCCACGGCCATTTCGTCGATGCCGTCGGTAACCGCCAGCAGCTGGCCGCGCCCCGCCGCGCCGTCTTTCAGCAGGCGGATGCCGGTTTCCACTGCCATTTCGATATTGCTGCCGGGCACCGGCATGATTGCCGGCGACAGAGCCGGTACGAGGTTGGCGATAGTGGCGGTGTCCTCGGTCAGTGGCGTTACCACATGGGCTTCGCCGCCATAGGCTACCAGCGCGGTAAGGCCGTCCTTGCGCTGCCGCAATATGTCGAGAACTTTCAGCCGTGCGCGGGTGAGCCGGTCCGGCGACAGGTCGGTGGCCATCATCGAGGGCGACAGGTCCAGCAGGATCACCAGCGCATCCTGGCTGCTGTATACGGGCGTGGGCAGCTTGCGCCAGGTTGGGCCGGCCAGGGCGACGATCATGCCGGCGAACAGGGTGAAGATCAGCGCGAAGAGCCACGGGCGCCGGGCACCGCCGCGTAGCAGCAGGTGTGGCAGCAGGTCGGCATCGATGATTTTCTGTAGCTGGCCACTGCTCAGCACCGTGCGGGCCAGGCCCCAGCAGGTGAGGGCGGCGGGCAACAGCAGCCACAGGAAATGCGGTCGCAGAAAGTGGAACTGTTGGAGGTCGGCAAGCGTGCTCACGAGACCCGGCCCTCCCCGATATTCCGCTCAATGGCGCTGCTCTCCCTGTTGCGGATATTGAGCAGCAGCGGCACCGCGGCCCACAGCAGTGCCAGCACCAGCGCGGCACTGAGCGGCCAGATGTACAGTGACTTCAGTGGCCGGTAGCTCTCGGCTTCCTGCTCCACCGGTTCCAGCCGATCCAGCTCTGCGTAAATCTCTGCCAGCTCCTGTGGGTTGTGGGCGCGGAAATAGCGCCCGCCGGTTTTGTCGGCGATGGCCTGTAGGGTTTCGCTGTCCAGGTCGCGGGACGGATTGATGCGGCGGCTGCCGAAGCGGCTGCCAAGCAACCCCGGCTGTACCATTTCCTCGGCGCCGACGCCGATGGTATAGACGGTGACTCCCGCCTGTTGCGCCAGCTCGGCGGCCTTCAGTGGCGAAACTTCACCCGCGGTATTGGCACCGTCGGTCAGCAGGATCAGCACGCGCTGTTCCGCCGGCCGCTGCGTCAGGCGCTTTACCGACAGTCCTATCGCATCGCCGATGGCAGTGCCCTGGCCGGCAAAGCCGATCTGTGCCTCGCGCAGCAGGGTACCCACGGTTTCGCGGTCATAGGTCAGCGGTGCCTGCAAATAGGCGCGGGTACCGAAGAGGACCAGGCCCAGGCGGTCGCCTTCGCGGCGTTCGACGAAATCGCCGACGACCTGTTTTACCGCGTCGATTCGCATTGCCGGCCGGCCGCCGAGCAGCATGTCCGGGGTTTCCATACTGCCGGAAATATCCACCGCGACGAGCAGATCCCTAGCGCTGCTGGTCTGGGTGATCGGCTCGCCGTACCACTGTGGCCGCGCGGCAGCGCCTATGAGTAACAGCCACAGCAGCGTCAGCAACAGCAGGTTGAGCAGGTTACTCTGGTCACTGCTGCCGCGCTGGGACAGCTCGGCATAAAAGGGTACTTTGAGTGCACTACTGAGCGGCCGCGAGCGCGGCATAAAAAAGCGGGCCACCAGGGGTAGCGGCAAGAGCAGGAAAGTCCATGGCCAGGCAAACTCAAACACTGCCGGCCTCCGCTGTTTCCGCTTGGGCTATGGCGGGGCGACTCTGTCTGTGACGCTGCACCCATTCTATCGCGTAGTTTCGGAAGGCTTCGTTTCCGGCCTTGTCCGTGTTGTCGGCCCGGTAGATGTGTTGCAGCACAACTTTTTTCACTGCGTCCGGGCATTCGATTTCGGCGCTGTCCTGCAGGAAGTCGAGCCAGGGGCGGCCGGTCAGGTTGCCGCAGGCGGTGCGGCCATAGGTGGTAACCGCGACCCGTTTCAGGATCTCGTTGATTTCCTGGGGGGCCATTCGGGCCCCGGCATCCACTGACCGCAGTAGTTCGACCGCCTCCACGCGGTAGCGATTGTGCAGCCGCTGTTGGCGCTTGTGTCGTAACCACAAATAGACACCGGCGGCGCAGGCTAGCAGCAGTAGCGCCAGCAGCCACCAGCCCGGTGCCGGCGGCCACCAGCTGATCGGCGCCGGTTCGTGAATATCGCGCAGCTGCTCGAGTAGCTTCTGGGCTTCCGGGGATGGCGGAGGCGCCGCCTGGGCCTGCTTCAGCACAGTCGCGTTCATGCTCGCCGCCCCCTCAACGCCTGTTGGCGCGAGCCGTAATAGGAGAGCAGGCTGGGCACCAGCGGCTGGGTGTTGTCAAAGTCCAGCAGCGGCAGGCGGTGCTTGCGGCAGAGCTGTTCCACATCGGCGCGGGCCTGAGCCTGCTTTTCGGCGAAGTGTTCGCGCAGCGGGCGGCTGCCGGCGTTCAGAAAAGTGCGCTGGCGGCCATCGGAAATCGTCAGGGAGTGCGCCGGCAGTTGCCGTTCCAGCGGATCGGTAATACGGATCACCTGCAGATCGGCGTGGCGGCTCAGCAGGTATAGAGGTTGCGAGCAGCTCTCGTCCAGATCGTGACAATCGCTGATCAGGAACAGGGCGCTGCCGGGGCGCGCAATGCGGCGGGCCTCTTCGAGCAATTGCTTGAGCGGCTGACAGTCCTGTTCGGCGATCGGGCTGTGCAGCTCGCCGGCGCGGGCAACCATACCGTGAATCATCGCCAGTACCGCGTGGTGGCTGCGGCGCGGGCGCACGGTATCGATTTCCCGATCGGCAAACAGCAGGGCGCCGATGCGGTCGCTGTGCTGCAGGCCCGCCCAGCCGAGGGCGGCGGCGATGCCACTGGCGGCGACGGATTTGAACGCCAGGTGGCTGCCGAAGAACATAGGTGAGCGCAGGTCGAGCAGAATCACGACCGGGCGCTCGCGCTCTTCCTGATACAGCTTGGTGTGGGTGCTGCCTGTGCGTGCCGTCACGCGCCAGTCGATCGTGCGCACATCGTCTCCGGCCTGGTAGTCCCGCACCTCTTCGAAGTTCATACCGCGACCGCGGTAGCGGGTGAGCAGGTTACCGGCCTGGTCGCTGCGCGCCAGGCGCGGCTTGAACAGCTGCAGCTGGCGCGCGATATAGCGCATCTGCACCAGTGGGCCCACCTTGGGGTAGGCGCCGCGCAGTACCAGCTCGGAATGGGGGGCGGCCTGAGGCATCAGATCGCCGGTACCTGTTGCAGCAGTCGCGCGATCACTTGATCAGCGGTGACGCCGGCGGCTTCGGCCTCGAAACTGAGTAGTAGGCGGTGGCGCAGAATGTCCGGAGCCACGTCCATGACATCGTCAGGGGTGACGAAGTCGCGGCCGGCGAGCCAGGCGCGGGCGCGGGCGCACCGATCCAGTGCAATTGTGGCCCGCGGGCTTGCACCAAAATCTAGCCAGGATGCTAGCTCGCTGTCATACTTCGCCGGCTCTCGTGTAGCAATGACAAGTTGGACAGCATAGGTCTCTACCGCCTCCACCATCTGCATCTCCAGAATCTGGCTGCGGGCGCGGAAAATGGTTTCCTGGCTGATCACATCGGAAGGGCGATTTTCGCCAAGGCTTGCCTCGGATCTGGCCAGGCGCAAAATTTTCGCTTCCGCGTCGGCACCCGGATAGGCAAGATTCACCTGCATGAGGAACCTATCCAATTGTGCCTCTGGCAGCGGATAAGTCCCTTCTTGTTCTATAGGGTTTTGTGTCGCCATCACCAGGAATAATTCTGGTAGCGGATAAGTTTTGCGGCCGACGCTGATCTGGCGTTCCGCCATAGCCTCCAGCAGCGCCGACTGTACTTTTGCCGGCGCGCGGTTGATCTCATCCGCCAATACCAGGTTGTGGAACACAGGCCCGGGTTGAAAATGGAACTCTCCGGTTTCCGGTCGGTAGATATCGGTGCCGGTAATATCGGCCGGCAACAGGTCCGGCGTAAATTGGACGCGATGGAAATCACCCTCAATAGCCTCGCCCAGCGTTTTGATCGCCTTGGTTTTGGCCAGCCCCGGCGCTCCCTCTACCAGCAGGTGGCCGTCCGCCAACAGGGCGATCAGTATGCGGTTGACCAGGGTCTCCTGGCCGATGATCTGTTGGCCCAGCCAGTCGCCCAGCGTGATGATGCGTTCCCTGATATTCCGGTTTGCTTCCATAGTGTCGATTCTTCTGTGAATGATCCTGCCCCCGCCCGCTCGGGGGGCTATCTATCCTCTTTATATATAGTCGCCGCCACACAGGCGGGGCCTGTTGATTTTAGTGGCACCCGGCGGAGAGGCAACCGCCGGGCAGCCGGTAGACCCCGCCGGTTGTACAAAGTTCGGCCGGGATTGTTGCAGGGTTGTAACCCAGCAAAATTTTAATTTTATGAACGTGTTCCTGCACCCGTGTGGGGATAAGACGACAGTATTTTCGGATCTGGGGAAGCCGGAACCGATGGCAAAGAGAATGAACTTGGGAGGTTCTCCGTGAATATGGCGACGGTGATCACCGACAGCCGCGAAGAATTGATGGCGCAGATCGGCGCTTTAATTCGGGAAAAACTGGCGGATCAGGCAGAGCCGGTAGTGGCTTTTGCAGAGCAGTTCCTGCACCAGTATCCACTGGAGGATCTGGCCGGGCGGCGCCTGATGGATGTCTACGGCTGCATCTATACCTGGTGGAACTTTGTCCAGCAGCGCCCGAGCGACAAGCCCAAGGTGCGGGTCTTCAATCCGCGCCTGGAGGATGACGGCTGGGAGTGTTCGCACACGGTGGTCGGCGTTCTGCAGCGGGACATGCCATTCCTGGTGGATTCGGTGCGTATCGAGATCAACCGCCGCGACACGGTGATTCATTCGATCAAGAGCACCGTGATGCAGCTGAAGCGCAGCAAGGGCGGCAAGCTGCAGAAACTGCTGCCTTCGCCCTGTGAAGCGCCGGACGAGCCGCAGCAGGCGAGCGCATCGAATGAAGCGCTGATCTATGTCGAAATCAACCTAGACACGTCAACGAGCTTCGCATCCGATCTGGCCGCGGGGTTAACGGACGTGCTCGGCGATGTCGAACTGGTCGTAGACGACTATGTGCCGATGCTCGACACCTGCAGTGCGATGGAGGACCAGCTGCACACCGGTATCGCCGAGGACGACGCCAACCTGCAGGAGGCCTGCGCCTTCATGCAGTGGATGCGCGACGGCAACTTTACCTTCCTCGGTTATCGCGAGTACGAATTCTGCCAGCAGGGAGACAAGAAAATTCTCTGCGAGGTGGAGCAGCGGCGCCTGGGTATCTTCAAGAAGCTGGAGGAGACGGCGGAGCCGACACCGGAAGCCGCTTTTAACGAAGGCAAGCAGCGTTTTTACCAGGGGCCGAACTATCTCACCTTTGCCAAGTCGTCGGTGAAGTCGCGGGTGCACCGCGCCGCCTATTCGGACTATGTAACCATCAAGCGCTACTCTGCCTCCGGCGAGGTGATTGGCGAGTCGGCCTTCATGGGGCTCTACACGTCACCGGTATATACCGAGAGCCCGGCCAAGATTCCGATTATCCGCCGCAAGATGGCATCGATTATCGAGTCCAGCGGCCTCTCGCCCCACAGTCACGATGGCAAGGCGCTGCGTCGCATCCTCGATACCTTCCCGCGCGACGAACTGTTCCAGAGCAGCACCCAGGGTCTGTTCGAAACGGTGATGGGTGTGCTGAGCATGAATGAGCGGGCGCACATCCGCCTGTTTATGCGCCGCGATCCTTTCGGCAAGTTCGTCACCGCCACCGTCTACGTGCCACGCGAGCAGTTCAACAGTAGCGTGCGCGAGCTGATCTGTGCGCATATCGCCAAGGCCATCAAGGCCATAGATTCCGACTTCACTACTTATTTTTCCGAATCCATCCTCGCGCGAGTGCACTTCGTGTTCCGTGTTTCCCCGAGCGAGCCGCTGGATATCGATGTCGCGCGACTGGAGGCGCAAATCGTGGACATTACCCGTTCCTGGGAAGATGTATTCCAAAAATCCCTGATCGAAAGCCACGGAGAGGAGGAGGGCAATCGCCTCTACAGCGTCTATGGCCGGGCTTTCCCCGCCGGCTATCGCGAGGATTTTGAGCCGCGTATCGCAGTGCAGGACATCGCCGCAATCGAAGACCTGAGCGAAGCGGACCGGGTGGCGATGAGCTTTTATCAGCCGGTCGGCGCGGCGCCCGGCAGCCTGCGCTTCAAGGTGTTCAACTGGGGCAGCGGCCTGACCCTGTCCGACGTGATTCCCGTGCTGGAAAATTTGGGCCTGCGGGTAATGGGGGAATTCCCTTACACCATTCGCCCCCACGGCAGAACCGATGTGTGGATGCACGAGTTCCATCTTGAATTTGGCCTGCCGACTCGGGTGGATGCTCAGGCCTCGCGCAACCTGTTCCAGGATGCCTTTGCCGCGATCTGGAACAATGTAGCGGAGAGCGACTCCTTCAACCGCCTGGTACTGGCGGCGCGCCTGAACTGGCGTGAAGTAGCCATGCTGCGCGCCTACGCCCGCTACCTGAAACAGACCAAGTTCAGTGCCAGCCAGGAATATATCGCCGCGACCCTGGCGAACCATGTGGAGATCACCCGCAACCTGGTGGCGCTGTTTCGCGCGTTGTTTGATCCGCGCGTAAGCAGCGGCAAACAAGACCAGACTCGCACAGAGCGGCTGATCAAGAAGATCCACCAGGGGCTCGACGCCGTCGACAATCTGAATGAAGACCAGGTGATCCGCCGCTATCTAGAGCTGATCCTCGGAACGCTGCGCACCAACGCCTTCCAATTCGACGATGAGGGTCTGCTGAAAGATTACATTTCCATCAAGTTCAGTCCGCGCAATATCCCGGGTATTCCCGAGCCGCGGCCGGAATTCGAGATCTTCGTCTACTCGCCGCGGGTGGAGGGTGTGCACCTGCGCGGCGGCAAGGTGGCGCGCGGCGGCCTGCGCTGGTCCGACCGGTTGGAGGATTTCCGCACCGAGGTACTGGGGCTGGTAAAAGCGCAGGCGGTGAAGAATGCCGTCATCGTCCCCAGTGGCGCCAAAGGTGGCTTCGTCGTGCGTCAGCCGCCGGCGGACAGCAGCCGCGAGGCGATGATGGAGGCGGGAATCGCCTGCTATCAGACATTTATCCGGGGCCTGCTCGATATCACCGACAACCTCAAGGACGGCGAGATAGTGCCGCCGGAGCAGGTAGTGCGCCGCGATGGTGACGACCCCTACCTGGTGGTGGCGGCGGACAAGGGCACCGCGACCTTCTCCGATATCGCCAACGGCATTGCTGCCGAGTACGATTTCTGGCTCGGCGACGCCTTCGCCTCCGGCGGCAGTCAGGGCTACGACCACAAGAAGATGGGTATCACCGCGCGTGGTGCCTGGGTATCGGTGCAGCGCCACTTCCGCGAGATGGGCGTCAATGTGCAGGATGAGGATTTCTCCGTCATCGGCATCGGAGATATGGCCGGCGACGTGTTCGGCAACGGCATGCTGTTGTCCGAGCACATCTGCCTGAAGGCGGCTTTCAACCACCTGCACATCTTCATCGATCCGAACCCGGATGTGGCCACCAGCTTCGCTGAGCGCAAGCGCCTGTTCGAAATGCCGCGCTCCAGCTGGACTGATTACAACCAGAAACTGATCTCCAAGGGCGGCGGCATCTTCGAGCGCCGCGCCAAGTCGATCAGCATCACTCCGGAGATGAAGGCCGCATTCGGCATCGAGGCGGACCAGCTGAATCCGAACGAGCTGATCAGCGCGCTGTTGCGCGCGCCGGTGGACCTGATCTGGAACGGCGGCATCGGTACCTATGTGAAGGCCAGCACCGAGTCCCACGCGGAGGTCGGTGACAAGTCCAACGACCACCTGCGGGTCGACGGACGCGAGCTGCGTGCCAAGGTATTCGGCGAGGGCGGCAACCTGGGCATGACCCAGCGGGGCCGTATCGAGTTCGCCCTGAATGGCGGGCGCTGTAATACCGACTTTATCGACAATGCGGCCGGTGTGGACTGCTCGGATCACGAGGTCAACATCAAGATCCTGCTGAACAAGGTCGTCACCAATGGCGATCTCACCAACAAGCAGCGCAACCAGCTGCTGGAGGATATGACCGAATCGGTGGCCGATCTGGTGCTGCAAAACAACTACGACCAGACCCGCGCGCTGAGCCTGGCGGAATACCAGGTGCCGGAACGCCTGGACGAGTACCGTCGCACCATCAATGCGCTGGAGAGCGAGGGCCGGCTGAAGCGTGCGCTGGAATTCATTCCCGACAATGAGCAGATCACCGAGCGCCAGAACAAGGGCCAGTTCCTGACCCGCCCGGAACTGTCGGTGCTCATTTCGTACGTGAAGGTGAAGCTGAAAGAAGAGCTGCTCAGTGCAGGTATCATCGACAATGCACGGGTGCAGGAGGCGGTTGAGTCGGCCTTCCCCGAGGAGCTGGTAGCGCGCTACGGCGAGCTGGTCTATGACCACCCGCTGCGCCGCCAGATAGTGTCCACCCAGGTGGCCAACGAAATGGTCAACAGCATGGGGATCACCTTCTATCACCGTATCAGCAGCGCGACCGGCGCGGATATCGATACCGTTGCCGCGGCCTATATCAGCGCCCGCGATGTCTACCTGATGCCCCAGTTCCAGGATCAGGTGGCGTTGCTGGACTATCAGGTACCGTCCGAGCTGCAGAAAAAGCTGCTGAGCTCCATGATCGGCCGCGTGCGCCGCGCCACCCGCTGGTTTATCCGCAATCGCCGCAACGAGCTGGAGCCGGCGCTGAATCGGGAACTGTTCCAGGAGTCAGTACAGAGGGTGATCAAGGCGTTGCCCGAAGTGCTGAGTGGTGCGCCGCGCCGTGACTGGGAATCCCGCTACCAGAAGTTGCTTGAGGCCAATGTGCCGGAACAGGTGGCCTTGCTGGCTGCCTCCCCGACCTACCTCTACTCGGCGCTGGGGATATCCGAATCCGCCCGTGCCAGTGAGCGCCCGGTGGAAGAGGTGGCGAGTGTCTACTTCCGCCTCGCCGACGTGCTGAATCTGCACTGGTTCGGTAACCTGATTATCGATCTGCCGGTGGAAAGTTTCTGGCAGGCCCAGGCCCGCGAGACCAGCATGGACGACCTGGATAGCCAGCTGTCCAGCCTGGCAGTCAACATCCTGAGACTTGCCGGTGAGGCAGAAGTGGATCTGGATGGTGCAATGTCCCGCTGGAGCGCTATCATGGCGCCCACGATCCAGCGCTGGAACGGCATGATCGCGGAGTTGAAAGCCGCCCCGGTGAGCGATTTCGCGATGTTCACGGTCGCGCTGCGCGAGCTGATGTACCTGGCCAACGCGACCGCTGACCAGGAGTCGCTGGCGGACTAGCGTCGCGCGGCCCGCATTGGCGCGGCCGCGCAAACACGAGGAGGGCGTTCGAAAGCGTCCTGCCTGGCGAAGAGACAAAGAAAGGAAAGGCATGTATTCACAATTGCGCAAGGCCCTGTTTGCGCTCGACCCGGAGCGGGCCCACCACCTGTCACTGGATGCCATCGGCGCGGCGGAGCGGCTCGGCCTGATGTCCCTGTTCAGCAAGCCCATCGCGGACGACCCGGTGGAATTGATGGGATTGACCCTGCCGAATCCGGTCGGGTTGGCGGCGGGGCTCGACAAAAATGCGCAGGCGTTCAACGGGCTCGGTGCGCTGGGCTTTGGCTTTGTCGAAGTCGGTACCGTGACGCCGCGTCCGCAGCCGGGTAATCCGCAGCCGCGCCTATTCCGCCTGGAGGAGGCCGACGCGATTATCAACCGCATGGGCTTCAACAACGAGGGTGTGGACTACCTGGTGCAGCGGGTCAAGCGGCGCCGCTTCGGCGGTGTGCTGGGTATCAATGTCGGCAAGAACTTCGATACTCCGGTGGAACGTGCGGCTGACGACTATTGCCTGTGTATGGACAAGGTCTATCCGTATGCGGATTACATCACGGCCAATGTTTCCTCTCCGAACACCAAAGGGCTGCGGGACCTGCAATTCGGCGAGAGCCTGAACCGGCTGCTCGGCGCAATCAAGGACAAGCAGGCACAGCTCGCGCAGCAGAGTGATCGCTATGTACCGGTGGCGGTCAAGATTGCGCCGGATATCGAGGGCGATGCGATCGCGCAGATTGCCGAGGCGTTGTGCGAGTTTGAGCTAGACGGTGTCATCGCGACCAACACCACCATTGATAAATCGGCAGTAAAACATTTGCCGCACGGCAATGAAGAGGGCGGCTTGAGCGGCCGGCCGTTGCAGCAGAAATCCACCAAGGTCATTGCCCAGCTGGCCAAAGAGCTGAGTGGCCGTATTCCGATTATCGGTGTTGGTGGGATTTTTGATGGCGAAAGTGCTGCGGAAAAAATCCGCGCGGGCGCAACTGCAGTGCAGATTTACACCGGCTTCATCTATCGCGGTCCGGAAGTGATCCGTGAAGCCGCGGACGCGATAGCGCTCGTACGCCGTAGTGGCGCCGCGAGCTGAAATCCTGTCACTCGCTCATAGCGAGATGAAGCCTGGAAAAAGCCCCGCGGCGCGGTCGGTCTAAAGCCTATTCATAGTTCGAGCTGGACGTCACTCGTAACTAAATAGTGCTCCACCCGTCGGGAAATTGGATATCGGTGGAGACGGCGCTGTAGATCTCCAGTTTTTGCGCCTTGGTGGTCTTGTCGAAGCCGTTCCAGTAGTCTTCGCGCCCTTCACGCCAGCCGTTTACCCATTCTTGGTGTGAGTCGCCATTGATGAACGGGCAGCTATCCATGGATTTGTTGTGCAGGGCTGCGAGGTAGCCCTTGTAGAATGCTCTATCGGCCGGGTTGCGTTTTTGGCGTTTCATCGTATGCAGTACCTCTGCTCTTGTTTATGCACAGGCGGCTCCGCCGCACGATCATTAGTTATTGCCGTTTTATTGCATCTGTATTTCTAAGCTTAGTGAATGATTTAGTCAGATTGTCACGCCGCCCTCCTTTTAAGTCCGCTTTACTGCAAGAGTATTGTCGTGCCTGGCGAATCAAAGAAAGCGCTCACCGTGACGCGCTGTTTCATTCGCTGAGCCGCCTGGGTTCGAGTTGCTCGACCGGTTGGCTCCTCAAAGCTAAGAGTAATGAGTGCAGATCCCAGTAGAGCAAAACGTGATCAAGGTGTGAACGAATACTTTAGTCTTAAAGCGGCTCCGCATAGAAAAAAACTGTATAGGGAAGGCTGCAGAGCCGCTATTCTGGCGCCAACATGCAATATTCTGCGCCCCGATAGTTCCGGAGGCATCTTTCCCTGCCTGGCCCTGAATATGAGTAAATAATTTTGATTGAACAGTCGACCGAAAACCTGGCGTTTACCGCCACCTGTCCGAAGGGCCTCGAGGGGCTGCTGGCCGAGGAGTTGCGTGAACTCGGGGCCGCCGATATCCGCGAGCAGCCCGCGGCGGTGTACTTTAGCGGCCCGCTGGTGTTGGCGTACCGCTGCTGTCTGTGGAGCCGGTTGGCCAACCGCATCATGCTGCGTCTGCAGCAGGTGCGTATCGGCGATGCGGAAGATCTGTACCGTGCGGTCGCGGCCCAGCCCTGGGAGCAGCATATCAGTCCGTCCGGCAAGCTGTGGCTGCAGTTTTCCGGCACCAACCGCGAGATCCGTAACAGTCAGTTTGGCGCGCAGAAGGCCAAGGATGCGATAGTCGACCGCTTGCGACGCCAGAGCGGTGCGCGGCCTGTTGTGGACAAGCAGAGCCCGGACTTGACCGTGGCGCTGCGACTGCACCGCGATAAGCTGGATATCGCCATCGACCTCAGCGGCGACAGCCTGCACCGACGGGGCTACCGTACCCATATCGGCGCCGCACCATTGAAGGAGAATCTGGCCGCGGCGCTCCTGCTGCGCGCCGGCTGGCCGAAGATTGCCGAAGCGGGCGGCGCCCTGCTGGATCCGATGTGCGGATCCGGCACCATCCTGATCGAAGGTGCGATGATGGCCGCGGATATAGCCCCGGGCCTGCTGCGGGAGAGCTTCGGCTTCGAGCGCTGGCTCAATCATCAGAGTGATATCTGGAACCAGATACGTGAGGAGGCGCTGGAGCGTCGCCGTCGCGGGCTGGAGCGTGAATTGCCGGAGATCCGTGGCTACGATGCCGACGCCAAGGTGTTGTTTGCGGCGGAAGCCAATATTGCCCGTGCCGGCCTGGAGCGGCAGGTGCGGGTCAGCTGTCGTCCCGTCGCGGCGCTCAAGGTGCCGAGTCACCGTGAGATCAAACCCGGCTTGGTGCTGACCAACCCTCCCTACGGCGAGCGCCTCGGGGAGCAGGAGGCGCTGCGCGAAACCTATGCGGAACTAGGGCGCCAGCTGAAGAGCGAGTTCGGTGGATGGCTGGCTGGTATCTTTACCGGTAACCCCGAACTCGGCTATGAGACAGGGCTGCGCTCGCACAAGCAGTACCAGCTGTATAACGGCAGTATCCCCAGCCAGCTGTTGCTGTTCCATATTCTCGAGCAGTCCGCGGACAAGGCGGCGGAAGAGGGGGCCCGCAAGCTCTCTGCGGAAGCGGAGATGGTGGCCAACCGGCTGCGCAAGAACCTGCGCACTGTCGGCAAATGGGCGCAGAAAAACGGCATCGACTGCTATCGCCTGTACGACGCCGACTTGCCTGAATACGCCGCAGCGATCGATCTATACAGATCCGTTGACGGGCAGCTTTTCGCCCATGTGCAGGAGTATCGGGCACCCGCGAGTATCGATGAGAGCAAGGCCCGTGGGCGGTTGCGCGACCTGGTGCGAGCGGTGCAACAGGTGCTGGAGATTCCGCAGCGCAGTGTCAGTATCAAGGAGCGGCGGCGCCACAGCCACAAGGGCGGGCAGAAGGGCGGCAGCCAGTATCAGAAGCAGGCACAGCTGCAGAAGCAGACAGGGGCTGCGGCCTTCTGGGTTTCCGAGTACGGGGCCGAGCTGGAGATCGATCTCTGGACTTATCTGGATACCGGTCTCTTCCTGGATCACCGCCCGGTGCGCCGCTATCTGCGGGAGCAAGCGCGGGGCAAGAAGTTTTTGAATCTGTTCTGCTATACCGCCAGCGCCACGGTTCAAGCGGCTCTGGGGGGCTGTGTGCAGAGTACCAGTGTGGATATGTCGAAGACCTATCAGGCCTGGAGTGCGCGAAATTTCCGCCGCAACAATATGGATCCTTACCAGCACCAGCTGGTGGAGGCGGACTGTCTGCAGTGGTTGACATCGGCGCAACAGAATCGCCGTGCTCACTACGATCTGATTTTCCTGGATCCGCCCAGTTTTTCCAACTCTGCCAAAATGCGTGGCGTGCTGGATATTCAGCGTGATCACGCAACACTGATCCGCCAGTGTATGGCTCTGTTAGCGCCCGGCGGGACACTGGTATTTTCCAATAATTTGCGCAGCTTCCAGATGGATGAAAGCGTGAAAACGGAGTTTTCGGTCGAGAATTTACCACTGCTCGATAAGGACTTTCAGCGCAATCCAAAAATTCACAACGTATGGAAAGTACAGTCGAAATAGAGTGGGGATGTGGCTCCGTTACGATGCGCCGATAAGCCGCAACCTTGCGGCTTATCGGCGCCACCAGCAATGCGGCGGCGAGAATTTGTATTCGATCAGTCCAGTTCCATCACCACCCGGAAGCCCACCTCGGTAGACATGGTGTTCGCGCTCAGCCCTTTGCGGTAGTCCGAACTGATATTGGCCAGCGGATCGCGCATGGAGCCGCCGCGCACCGCGCGTAGGTTGCAGTTGCTGGTAACCACGGGACGAGCGTCGCTGCGACTATTACTGTAATCGCCGAGATAGCAGTCCTGAACCCATTCGGCGACGTTGCCGGCGGTGTCAAACAATCCGAACCGGTTCGCCTCGTAATGGCCCACCGGGGCACTGGTGGCGCTGAAAATACTGTTGAATTCACTGTTACAGCCACGCCGACAATTTGCTTTGCCGCGCCCGTCGTTGTCACCCCACCAGAATGGATGTCGAACGCCCCCGCGGGCAGCGTATTCCCACTCCGCCTCACTGGCGAGACGGTAGCGCTTGCCAGTTTCCCGCGACAGCCAACGCACATAGTCCTGGGCGTCGTGCCAGCTGACGTTGATCACCGGCCGCTCGCCGCGACCCCAGCCGCCATCACCGGGCAGGGCAGCGCCGGTCGCGTCCGCAAAACGGTCGTATTCTTCGAACGTGATCTCGTGAACGGAAATGGCAAAAGGCCTGTCGATACGCACCCGATGTGCCGGACTGGCGAAAGCGCGATTGCTGTTACCCATTCTGAAACTGCCGGCCTTGACCACGATCATCTGCGGGCCACTCCCCCCGGACGCGAGCGGCGAGCGGATGGTTTTACCGTGATAGTAGGCGCGCTTAAGTTTCACGGGTATGGAAATGTCGCGATCGTCGATAACCACCCAGCGACGAACCGTGGTGTAGCCGCGTTTGCTAACCTCCAGGTCGTATTTGCCGGGCTCCAGCTCCATACCGGGTCGGTAGCGCGGATTGATATTCATGATCCGCACCCGCGCATCGCGCGGCTCCGGACGGACATTGAGGCTGAACACTTCAGGCGAAGCCTCGTCGGCGGCCTCTTGCTGTGCCGCGGAAAGTGCACTTTCCGTGTCGGCAGCCGCCTTTTCTTCCGCCTCTGCCACCGCAAGTTCCGTCGCTGCCGCTGCAGTGGTCTGCTGCGCGGCCGCCGACGTTATCTCGGTCAGTTCATTATCGGTGGAGGTACCGGCGGCTGGCGCAGCGGCGCTGAGTTTCGCTCGTTCCGCTGCGGCCGTTAGTGGTGTTTGCGCGCTCGCTTCAGGTTGCGGGGTAGCCGAATTTCCATCCGTTGCGCTCTCCGGCAGTAACAGCTGTGCGGTAAATCGGGTGGTGCTGTTCAGTAGCGGGGAGTCCGCATGCCACTGGAGCTTGAAGCTGATCAGGCTGAACAGTATCCAGGCGAAAGCGGTGGATATGCTGATCAGGCTGCCAAACAGCCACTGCCGCCGCTTGTACTGGGGCGCCTGCTGAATCACCTGTTGAATGCGCATGATCGTCGCCTGCTCTGCGCGCGGGTGATTCTCGTCTATCGGTTTATCACGCCAGCGGGCCCAGGCGCTGGCGAGCTTATCGCTCAGGGTGCCCCACAGTGTCAACAGCAGGGCGCGCATCAGGCTCGAGACGCCTACTGAGGTATTGTTGAGCTGGGTGGTCTGTGCCGCCGGTTTGCCCGCCAGAGTGGCGATCAGCTGATCAATGGCATCCACGACGTCCAGGCCGCGCTGGAAGCGGTGCTCCGGATCCTTGGCAAGGAAGCGGTCCACCAGGTTCTGGTACAGGGAGTGGCGAGCGGGCAATCGCGGAATCGGATCCGTCAGATGCTTGATAGCAATGGCTACCGCTTCATCCGCCTGGTAGGGCACGGCGCTGGTGATCATTTCATAGAACACCACGCCGAGGCTGTAGAGATCGGCGCGGCCGTCGATTGCTGCGCCGCGGGCCTGTTCCGGGCTCATGTAATGGGGTGTGCCCACGACCATGCCGGTACTTGTCATGCGCGTAGTGCGAGCGACTGCGCGCGCCACGCCGAAGTCCGTCAGCACTGCCGAGCCGTCCTCGCGGAACAGGATGTTTTCCGGTTTGAGATCCCGGTGTACATAGCCCTTGCCGTGGGCGTGGTCCAGGGCCAAGGCGATCTGCCGAGTGACGTTCAGGGCCTCCAGCGGTTCCATGACGCCCTTGGCCAGTCGATCGGACACCGAGCCGCCGGGCATATAGTCCATGGCGATGTAGTTCAGGCTGCGGTACCGGCCAATATCGTGAATCGCGACGATATTGGGGTGCGATAACTGGCCGACAATATTGGCCTCGCGCTGGAAACGTTCGCTGAAAATCGGATCGGCATTGAGTACCGGTGACATCACTTTGAGAGCCACCTGGCGTCCGACGCTGCGTTGTACCGCCAGGTAGACGGTGGACATACCGCCCTGATTAATTTTCTTCAGAATCCGGTAGCCGGGAATTTCCAGTGAGGTATTACTGGTACTGACGACTTCCATGGAGCGCTTTCCCCGGGATTAGAGTTGGCCGAGCAGGTCGGCAGCGAGGACGGCAATAAGGCCGAGTGCGACAATCGCCAGCAGCATTTTAGCGCCCAGTTTAAATCGCTGGGTGAATGCACGTAGCGCCGCAGCTGTGCGCGACGTCCACTTTTTGGTATTTGCTGGCGCCGGACTCGGCGCGTCGATGACCTGAACGGTGATATTGTCCTTGCCGCCGGCATCCAGGGCGGCGGCAATCAACAGGTCGGCGGCACGGCGATTGTCGCTGTTTTCCGCCAGTATGCGGGCGATCTGTTCCTGTTCCACTTCGGCGCTGAGGCCGTCGCTGCACAGTAACAGTCTCTGCCCTGGCGCCCAGGGTGATGACACCCGATCAATCTCCAGTTTGGGATTGGTGCTGCCGCCGATGCAGCGGGTGATTACGTGGCGATTGGGGTGATGGGCGGCTTCCGCCGAATCGATGGCGCCAGAATCAACGAGCATTTGCACATAGGAGTGATCGCTGGTGAGCTGTTTCAATGTGCCGTCATTTTCACCGGGCGACCAGAGGTAGGCGCGACTGTCGCCAACCCAGTAGATGTGGAAATAGGCGCCATCTTCGGCGACCACCACTGCTGTGGAGCCCATATTGGCGGCGTTCTGCTCGTCCCCCAATAACAGCGCATGAGCACGCTGCAGGGCCCGCTCGTAATGGCGATCGGTAGCCGCGGAGCGCTGAATTTCCTCCACCACCGTCTGGCTGGCGATCTCGCCCGCCTGATGGCCGCCGAGGCCATCCGCCACGACCCAGACACCCCGTTGCTCGTCGGCCCAGTGGGCGTCTTCGTTCTGTTCGCGTTTATAGCCGGGGTGGGTGGCGCCGGCGCTGCGCGTGGCGCCACTGGTGCGCTGGACTGTCCCGCTGTGCCGCGATACTTCGCGTACTTTGGCTTCACTCACTGGCGTGCAACTACCTGTCGTTATTCTGGTTTTCCGGCGATCCAATGGCTATCCGTGATAACCGCTGGCCTCGTCCCTGTGGAACTGCAAGGCAAAGCAGTCGATGTTGTTTTTGGCGCATTGCAGATGCTAGACGCTTTGGCCATTGTAAGCTGCAAACCGAATCACACGCTAACGAAAAACCTCGTGGTAAACTTCAGGGCATCAATAAGAATCAATATTGTGGCTGTGAACCGCCGCAAAATTGCCATCATCACCACCCGGTGAGCGCGGTATGCACTGCCGCAGCGGGTCTGGTAGGGGAATTATTCACATGTTCAAGCTTTGTGATCTGAAGGACGCCAGTTCAAGCGTCTGGTTGGTTGCGCCCAAAGTCACCATCGGGCGTGCGGCCAGTTGTGATTTGACGATTGCCGATGATTCGGTTGCCAAGTTGCATGCGGAGATCGCTGTTGAAGGCGACAGCCTGACGCTGCACAACTTATCTGGGTCCGGCCAGATTTTGCTCAACGGCAAGCCGGTAAAGACCCGCAGTGAGATCCGGCTCAACGATCAGTTGCAGATCGGTGGTCGCGTGCTGAAGGTGGTGGATCCCAAAGTGACCAAGCTGAGATCGGCGGCTCCCGCCAGCAGCGTTGCCTGGGCGCTTAGAGCAAACCATCCGGCGATTGCCGGCAAGGTCTTTCCGGTAAAAGAGACCACCGTGGTGGGGCGCTCGGATGAGTGCGATATCACCTTTTCGCTGTCGCATCTGTCCCGCCGCCACGCCCGCCTGGAGGTGCGCGAGGGGCTGCTGTTCGTTACCGATCTCGGCTCGGCAAACGGCACCTACCTGAATAACAAGCGCATCGTCGAAACCCGCGTACGCCGCGGGGACGAGCTGCGATTCGACACCTTGAGTTTCAGCGTAGTAGGTCCTGCGGACGACCTGGACAAGACCACGGTGCGCCCGGCGATCTCCATGCCCCAGATCAAGGCAGTGGTCCAGGAAGCCAGGGAGGCCGTGGACCGGCCGAGCCCCGCTTCCGAAGGTGGGTCCACACAGGAGCGGCAGAAGTTTGAAGGCAGCTCGGCGATCGCCGAAGAGGGGGGTAGCAGTGGCTGGATCTGGGTGACCGGGTTGTTGCTCACCGCGGCCGCGCTCGGCTACTTCTGGGCGCGCAACCAGGGGTTGCTCTGACCCCTATGTCGCGCGAGTTACTGCTCTACACCACCCTCGGCTGCAGTCTGTGCGAAAAAGCCAAGCTCGAGATCTGGCCGCAACTGGAACGTTTCCGGTTGCGGCTGCGGGAGGTGGATATCGCCGATGATCCGCTGTTGCTCGAACGCTTTGCGGTGCGGATCCCCGTGGTGGGGCTGGGTGATCCCGAAGATGTCTGCGCCTGGCCTTTCGACCAGGCGCAGTTGCATGACTGGCTCCGTCAGCGTTTATGACGATTACAGCTTAGTGGCAGCCTCATTCTCTCTCAGCAGCGGCAGTTTGGTGCCGCTGCGGTAGGCGTAAATAACCGTGTAGGCCAATACATTCTGCACATATTTACGTGTTTCTCTGTACGGAATCGTCTCTATCCACACGTCGTAAGGCAGCTGTCTTTTCGTTTCCTTCAACCAACTGGCAACTCGTGTAGGGCCGGCGTTATACGCTGCGGCGGCGAGAAAGCGGTTGTTATCGAAGCGGTTGAGCAGTGTGCTGAGATAAAAGCTGCCCAGGGTGATATTTGTGCTGGGGCTGAGCAGGTCCCAGCTGCGCCGATAGCGCACGCCGGCCCGGCGCGCAGTGGCGCGGGCCGTTGATGGCAGCAGTTGCATCAGCCCCAGGGCGCCGGCATGGGATTTGGCGTCGTGACTGAAATGACTCTCCTGGCGTGCCACCGCGAAGATCAGGTAGGGGTCCAGTGCAGTCTTCTTGCCCATCCGCCTGCTGACGTCATCGACGATGTCGGCGAAGGCCAGCGGAAAGCGCAGCTCCAGATCATCCAGGTAATCCGCCGCCAGCACCGACTGGATCGATTTGTGATACCAGCCCCAGGAGCTGGCCAATTTGCCCGCGGTCAGCAGCTCTTCGTGGGACATACCGGCCGTGGCGTAATCCCATTCCCTGCGTGCGTGATATAGCTCGCCGATGGCCTGTAGCTCCCGCGCCCGCTGCATGGCCGGGCGTTCGGCCATTTGCTCTACCTGGTTGGGCGTCACCGGTGCCGGGCGGTCGACGAAGCTGTAATTCTGCCCCAGTATGTCGGCGGCCAGGAAGCCGTAGTAGCTGCGTTCCTCTGCAGCCTTGCTATACAGGAGCACCGCTGCATCGGCGCGGCCCTTGCCATAGAGTTCCTCCAGCGAGCGGGCCTTCCAGTAAAGCCAGCGGTCGCGCTGTTGCTCATCTTCCGGCAGCCGGTCGATCCAGAAGGCGACCTGTTCCCAGTCCATTTCTCGCAAAGACTGCCGCGCCAGCCATTCGATCGTACGGCCGTCGGCCAACTCCTGCTCCTTCACGAGCTTCTTCACTGCGGCCAGATTATCCTGCCGGGCAAACTGCAGGGCCAGGTCGCGCAGAATCTCTTCCCGCTCCTGGTCACTGAACAGGTAGCTGGCCTGGTAGCGACGCCAGGCTTTTTCGGCTCCGGCGGCATCTTTGCGCGCCAGGCGATGGAGGCCGTGCACGACAATGTCGCGGTACTCCGTCTTGTCGCTGATAAAGCGGGAATAGTCCTGTAGCTGCTCGGGATTCTTGTGCACAGAGCGCAGCAACATGGCCATCTGAGCGTGCGAAGCATCCATCTTGCCCGCGATATAGGTGGCCAAATCTAGGTGGCCGCTCTGCACGGCCAGCTGGTGGCGTCGCCACGCCAGTTCCTGTGTGAGACCGCCGTCCTTCATCCAGCGTGCGAAGACCGGGTCACATTCTTCGGCCTGGGAGCTGCCCACCAGCCATAGCTCCTCTACCAGGCGGTAGGCGTCGCCCTTGTCGCCGTGGCGGGAGAGGGCGTCCGCATAGTAGCAGCGCAGGGAGTCGCGGGTGATTTTGTCCGGCCGGTAGTACTTGAGGTAGGCGCGAAAGCGCTCGCGGCCGCCGAGTTCACGCAATACGCGCACACGCATCCAGTCGCCGATGGCGGTGTCCTGGTTGTCAACGAGGAACTGATCTATCTCGTCATAGGGCAGGCGCGAGAGCTTCTTGCTGATGGCCCAGTAGTCGATATAGGACCGCAGTGGATAGTCTCTTAATTCCTGCTTCAGTTTCTTCAGGGTGCGCTGGTCATTGTGCGCTATGGCCGCGCGTGCCGCCTGCAGCTTTTCGCGCTGGGCAACGGCCGCCTCGGCGTCGCTTTCGGCCGCCAGCGCCGGCGTCAGTGCCGATATGGAGGTGGTCAGAAGAGAAAAGAGAAGCGCGATTCCCTTTGCGTCAATCGACATCACATTCACCCGATTGGAAATTCGCACCGTTAATTTACCAGAACGGCGCGAAAAAAATGCGTAAAATATCCGTTTTTCACATGGCCGGACTCACTTATCTCGACAGTTTTCAGGGCTGTTTGGTTTCGAGCCGGCTTAATTAATTGTAGTGCTTATTTATGTTACTTCAGTTGGACGGGGTCAGCCTTCGCTACGGGACCCAGGTGCTCGCGGATCATGTCAGCGCCAAGATCGAGCGCGGCGACCGCATCTGTCTGGTGGGGCGCAATGGCGAGGGTAAATCCAGCCTGTTGCGCCTGATTGCCGGCCAGATTGACGCAGATGGCGGCGAAGTTATACGCGCAAGCGGTTTGGTGCTGGCCACGCTGGAGCAGGAGCTGCCGTCGGACTGTAGCGATAGCGTATACCGCTTTGTCGCCGGCGGCCTGGGCGATGTGGGGCTGTGGCTGGCAGATTACCGCGCTGAGCCCTGTGCCGACTTGCAGTCGCGAATCGAAGCCGCCCACGGCTGGGACCTGCTGCCGCGCATTGACAGCGTACTCGACCGGCTCGGTCTGAACGGTGAAGACACGGTAGCGGACTTGTCCGGCGGCTGGCAGCGGCGCGCCGCGCTGGCGCGGGCGCTGGTGACCGAGCCGGATCTGCTGATTCTCGACGAGCCCACCAACCACCTGGATATCTCTGCGGTGGAGTGGCTGGAAAACTTTCTCGCCAGCTATCGCGGCGCACTACTGTTCGTCAGCCACGACCGCGCGCTTGCACAGCGGCTGGCACAGACAGTTTGGGATTTGGACCGCGGCCACCTGCGGGTATTCCAGTGCAGTTTCGACCGGTACCAGCAGGAAAAGGAGAAGCTGCTCGAGGAAGAGGCGCGCAATGAGGCCCTGTTCGACAAGAAACTCGCTCAGGAGGAGGCATGGATACGGCAGGGCATCAAGGCGCGCCGCACGCGTAACGAGGGCAGGGTGAGGGCGCTGCAGTCGCTGCGGCGACAGCGCGAGGCGCGCCGCAACCGCCAGGGTACTGCCAAAATGGCGCTGGATGCCGGTGAGATGTCCGGCAAGCTTGTGGCGGAGCTGACGGATGTATCTTTCGCCTATCCCGGCGAAGAACCGCTGATCCGGGACCTGTCCTTTACGCTGATGCGTGGCGACAAGGTCGGCCTTATCGGCCCCAATGGCGTGGGCAAGAGTACCCTGATCCGCCTGTTGCTGGGCGAGCTGCAGCCAAGCTCGGGTCGGATCCGACTGGGCACGAAGCAGCAGGTCGCGTATTTCGATCAGCGACGGAATCAGCTGAATCCCGAGCTGACTGTGCTGGACAATATCGCCGAAGGGCGGGATTCCGTCACCATCGGTGGCAAGAGCCGCCACGTTATGTCGTATCTGGCAGATTTCCTGTTCAGCGGCGTAAAGGCGCGCACCAGGGTTGAGGCACTGAGTGGTGGTGAGCGCAACCGCGCGCTGCTGGCCAAGTTGTTCAGTCAGCCGGCCAATATCCTGGTGCTGGACGAGCCGACCAACGACCTCGACGTGGAAACCCTGGAACTGCTCGAACAGCTGTTGCTGGACTTCTCGGGTACGGTATTGCTGGTCAGCCACGACCGCGCTTTTCTCGATAACGTGGTGGACTCCTGTCTCGCGTTTGAGGGCAATGGTCGTGTGCGGGAGTACGTCGGTGGTTACGGCGATTTCCTGCGCCAGGGCGGCACATTCGCCGCGCTTGATCAGGGCGGAAAGGCGCCGGACGCCAAGGCGGAAAAGGTCTCAGAAGCAAAGCCGGCGACTGCCGATAAGCCGCTGGCCCAGAAGAAAAAGCTCAGCTACAAATTGCAGCGTGAGCTGGACAGTCTGCC
This sequence comes from Microbulbifer marinus, assembly GCF_900107725.1. Lineage (GTDB taxonomy): Bacteria > Pseudomonadota > Gammaproteobacteria > Pseudomonadales > Cellvibrionaceae > Microbulbifer > Microbulbifer marinus. Next base: position 359,802 of record NZ_FNQO01000001.1, read on the forward strand.
GGCCTTGATCGAACAGCTTGAAACGGAAATTGACGGGCTTGAGCAGGAGGTTGCGCAGCCCGAATTCTATCAGCAGGAGCAGGCGACGGTCGAAGCCAGGCTGCGCCAGCTCGCCGACAAGCAGTCACAGCTGGAGGCCGCGTTTGATCGCTGGTCGGAACTGGAAAGCGGTGAGGGCTGAATGGAGGACCCTCATCACTCGCCGTGCACTATTTTGTTTCCACGTTCACCCTGACGGCCAATACATCGCAGCTGGCGCCGTGCAGTACGCCGTTGGCGGTAGAGCCGAGCAGCAGTGCAAGCCCGTGGCGCCCGTGGCTGCCGATAACGATCAGGTCCGCTTCGAGCTCTTCGGCGAGGCGATGAATCTCCGTTGCCGGCTGACCGAGGACTACATGTTGGCGCTCCGCGGGCACATTCAGCTGCTCTGCCGCCTTGCGTAGTTGCTCCTTGGCCTGGGTTTGCAGCTGTTCCTGAACCTCCGACAGGTCCATCGGAATATCGCCACCATAGGCAAAAGTCAGGGGTTCTATCACGTGGGCGAGGCTCAGGTCGCCACCGTAGGCCTTGCCGAGTTCACCGGCCTTTTCCAGCACTTGGGAAGATTCTTCCGATAGATCCAAACCGACGAGAATGCGTTTGTAACTGCCCATAAATCGCTCAGCTCCTTTCCTTTTATTTGATGCGAGCGCTTTCGTTGCGCGGATTCGTCTCCGAAAGTCTACTGTAAAAAAAACCGGTTGACATGAATGGCGCAGCCCACCGCACAATAGGCGCCGTTTTTTTAACTGATAAGGGGTTGTTATGTCTGGTTGGCTGCCGCTGATCATTATTATCTTCGCCGTCGCGCTCGTGCTGGGCCCGGTGATGTGGCTAAAACCCAATCAGCGTGACCGCCGCCTGGCCAAATTGCGCGGCAGTGCTGCCAAGGCCGGCATGCCCGTCCAGATGCTACCGTTGCCTGCGGCGGAGGGAGAGGGAACCGCTGCAGTCTATTACAGCCGCTGGGAGGATGCTCGCCGATTACAGCTGGGCTGGGTGCTGGAGTTACAACGAGTCGAGCACGATATGCACTTCTCCGGCCGTTGGGACTGGCGCAATAGCCGCGCCGCGCCGAAGCCGGCGTGGGAACCGCTGCGGCAAATGCTGGACCAACTACCCAGGGATGCCTGTGCAATTGTGGCCAACCAGAGCGGGCTCGGCATCCAGTGGCAGGAGTCTGGCGGCGACGGCGCTTTCAGTGCGCTGCAAGCCGTTCTTGACGAGTTTCGCCCCCGAATAGAGGAAGCAATCAGGCGGCCGAAACCCGCGGAACCTGAGCGGGAATAGTGCCTGCGGACGTGGATATGATCGGGGTAGTTCGACGTTGGACGCCCCCATAATTCCTGTGACCAACTTCGGGAATTTGCGTCACTTGCTTGACCGCACCGGGGGCGGAGCTTATATATTCGCGCAGCGCAAGTCTCAGCCTCGAGGCTGCCGGGAATGCGAAAGCAGTAAATTTTTTATTTGAAATCAAGGGCTTATGGGTAAATCACTGGTCATAGTCGAGTCACCGGCCAAAGCGAAAACGATCAATAAATATCTCGGCAAGGACTTCGTCGTGAAGTCCAGCGTCGGCCATATTCGCGATTTGCCCACCGGTGGCGGCAATAAGCAGCCGGTCGATCCCAAGGAGCGCGCCCGCCGAGCCGCCGAGACACGCAAGCTGTCGCCGGAGGCGAAGGAGGTCTACAAGCGCAAGAAAAGCCGTGAGCAATTGATCAAACGCATGGGTATCGACCCGGATCACGACTGGGCCGCGCACTACGAAATCCTGCCGGGCAAGGAAAAGGTTGTCAGTGAGCTGCGTAAACTCGCTGCCGAAGCCGACAACATTTACCTGGCGACGGACTTGGATCGCGAGGGGGAAGCCATCGCCTGGCACCTGCGCGAAGCCATCGGTGGCGATGACCAGCGCTACCGGCGGGTGGTGTTTAACGAAATCACCAAATCCGCGATTCAGGAGGCGTTCAAGGATCCGGGGCGGCTGAATATCAACCGCGTCAATGCACAGCAGGCACGCCGTTTCCTCGACCGTATTGTCGGCTACATGGTTTCGCCGCTGTTGTGGGAGAAAGTCGCCCGCGGTCTGTCTGCCGGGCGTGTGCAGTCGGTGGCCGTGCGCCTTGTCGTGGAACGGGAGCGCGAAATCCGTGCCTTTATTCCCGAAGAGTACTGGACGCTGTTTGCCGATACGGCGACAGCCAAGGCGGATGCCCTGCGGCTGGAAGTGAAGAAGCAGGGCGGCGAGGCGTTCCGTCCGACCAACGAGGCGCAGGCGAGCGCCGCCACCCAGGCGCTGCAGGGCAGTGAATTCGTTGTCAGCGCGCGGGATGACAAGCCGACCAGCTCCAAGCCGTCTGCACCTTTTATTACTTCCACGCTGCAGCAGGCGGCGAGCAATCGTCTCGGCTTCAGTGTCAAGAAAACCATGATGCTGGCGCAGCGCCTGTACGAGGCCGGGCATATCACCTACATGCGAACCGACTCCACCAACCTGAGTAAGGAGGCGGTGGAGTCTGCGCGCGAATTTATCGGCGAAAATTACGGCGAGAAATACCTGCCGGAGACCCCCAACAGCTACAGCAGCAAAGAGGGCGCCCAGGAGGCGCACGAGGCGATCCGTCCGTCGGACGTGCGGGTACAGCCGAATATGCTCACCGGGGTCGAGCGGGATGCGGAGCGTCTGTACAACCTGATCTGGCAACAGTTTGTCGCCTGCCAGATGACGCCGGCGCAGTTTACTTCCACCTCCGTAGTGGTGAGTGCCGGTGATTTCGAGCTGCGCGCACGTGGGCGCGTGATCCGTTTCGACGGCTTCCTGAAAGTGGCACCGCCTGTCAGCAAGAAGGACGAGGACCTGGTGTTACCGGATGTGAAAGTCGGCGAAAAGCTGTCACTGAAAAAGCTGGATCCGAAGCAGCACTTCACCAAACCGCCGGCGCGCTACAGCGAGGCGGCACTGGTCAAAGAGCTGGAAAAACGCGGTATCGGCCGCCCGTCCACTTACGCGTCGATCATTTCCACGATCCAGGATCGCGGCTATGTGCGTCTGGAGAACCGCCGTTTTTATGCAGAAAAAATGGGGGATATCGTCACCGATCGGCTCAGTGAGAGTTTCAAGAACCTGATGGACTATGGCTTTACCGCCAATCTTGAAGAGTCCCTGGACTCGGTTGCCGAAGGTGAGAAGGGCTGGAAGCAGCTGCTCGACGAGTTTTACGAGGACTTCTCCGGCCGCCTGGAAAAGGCCCAGGCCGCCGATGGCGGAATGCGCCGCAATACGCCCACCGACACGGATATCGAGTGCAGCAAGTGTGGCCGCCATATGCAGATCCGTACCGGTTCCACCGGTGTGTTCCTTGGCTGTTCCGGCTATGCGCTGCCGCCGAAAGAGCGCTGTACCAACACCATGAACCTGGTGTCCGGCGACGAGGCCGTGGATGCCGATAAGGATGAAGAGGCGGAGTCCCGCCAGCTGCGTGAAAAGCGCCGCTGCCCCAAGTGCGGTACCGCCATGGACAGCTATCTGCTGGACGAGCACCGCAAACTGCATATCTGCGGCAACAACCCGGATTGCAGTGGTTACGAGGTCGAGAAGGGCACCTTCAAGATCAAGGGCTACGATGGTCCGGTAATAGAATGCGATAAGTGTGGCAGCGATATGCAGCTGAAGTCGGGCCGCTTTGGCAAGTACTTCGGCTGTACCAACGAAGAGTGCAAGAATACCCGCAAGCTGCTCAAGAACGGTCAGCCCGCGCCGCCGAAAATGGATCCGGTGCCGATGCCCGAGCTGCCGTGTCAGAAGGTGGACGATCACTATATCCTGCGGGACGGTGCCTCGGGGCTGTTCCTCGCCGCCAGCCAGTTCCCGAAAAACCGTGAGACGCGTGCACCACTGGTGAAGGAGCTGCTGCCGCACAAAGACGAGATCGATCCCAAGTACAGCTTCCTGTTCTCGGCGCCCACGGAGGATGACCAGGGCCGGGATACGGTAGTGCGCTTCAGCCGCAAGACCCAGGAGCAATACGTGCAGTCCGAGGAAGAGGGTAAGGCCACCGGTTGGCGCGCCTTTTACCGCGACGGCAAGTGGCAGATCGAGGCTAGCAGCAAGGCCTCTGCCAAGCGCAAGCCGGCCCGCAAGAAAGCGGCGGTGAAGAAAAAATGAGTAATCCCTACACTGGATCGGTTGCCGCGGCGCTGCGCAAAACCCAGCTTCTGCTGGAGACCGGCGCCGAGGCGCCGCTGCACCGCAGCGCGATCCAGGAAGCCGCCGTGTTGCAACTGTGGCGGGCCTATCGCGCGTTTCTCGCCGAGCTGGCCTATCAGTTGCAGCTGGATACCGAGCCTGAGTCCGCTCAGGCACTGATCGAGCGTGTTCACGCCTTCGGCAAGGCCAGTGGCGAGGCAGCAGAATTGCATGAGCTGGCCACGAATCCGGACAGCTGGCTGGCCCAATTGCAGGCTGCCTGGGTACAGTTGTGGAGCTTTTCCGCCGACAAGGATCAGAAGCGCAAAGCCGCAAATCTCATTCCGGTGCAAAATCTTTCGGCGCCGAGGCCGGCCGAGCTGACGGATGATCTATTGCGCGATTGGCACTCTGCGCTGAGCGAACTGGTGCGGCGCCAGCGCGCACAGTTGGAAGAGTGGTAGCTCCCGGCCCCATCAAACCCGTCCGTTAGCCCAGGCGCGCCGCGCTGAAACTGCCAATTTGCCTGTGGTACACTGGGCATAAATTGATGTGCAGTGAAGGGAGAAGCGAATGTCCTCCGAGACTTTTGAAATAATCGAGCTGGCCAACGGTGATGTGGCACTGCGTCGCGCCGGCCACAAGGAGGACCCGCTGGTGCGCATCCACTTTTCAGCGGAGAGCCTGGAGTTCCTGCGCGAACACAAGGTCGCCATTGCCCGGGCTATGCTCGAAGCGGGCATCGAAGCGGTGCAGGATCTCGATGGTCTCGAGCCGGGTTATCTGGACGAAGAAGATGAGTTGATGCCGATCAACCACACGGTGCACTGATCGAAAAATAGACAGAAAGCCCATTAAAGAAACGGCCCATGGCCGCGATCAGTATCCCCGCAGGCGCGGGTTGATCGCGGCCATGGGCCGTTTTGCGTTTTGTCAGAATGAACGAAAGCCCTCGGTAATTACGGGCTTTGGCGAATCACTCCTACCGCCAGCCCTTCGATCGCGAAAGTCTTGTCCCGCATGTCCACCTGAATCACTTCGAAATCTTCATTTTCGGGCAGTAATTGCACCGTGGCCTGATTGCCTTTGCGGCGGAAGCGTTTGACCGTTACCTCGTCCTCGATACGGGCGACAACGATCTGGCCGTTGCGTACCTGATCGGTCTTCTGCACTGCCAGCAGATCGCCATCCAGAATGCCGGCATCGCGCATACTCATGCCGTGCACCCGCAACAGGTAGTCGGCAGGCGGATGGAAGAAGTCCGCGGGCAGGTCGCAGTAGTCTTCAATATTCTCTTCGGCCAGCACCGGATTGCCCGCCGCCACGCGGCCGACGATCGGCAGACCCGTATGATGATCCGGTATGCGAATGCCGCGCGAGGCGCCGGCAACCATCTCGATAGCCCCCTTGCGTGCCAATGCCTTCAGGTGCTCCTCGGCTGCATTTGGCGAGCGAAAGCCGAGTTCCTGGGCGATCTCGGCGCGCGTAGGTGGGTAACCGGTTTCGTCCAGGTAGACTTTGATCAGTTCCAGTACCTGAGCCTGGCGTGCAGTGAGATTGGTCATAGGATCACCTTGTCGGTTTCTGTATTTATATACAGTTGCTGTGATTATATACAGATTTGCTTACGGCGCAATCTTGGCGGTGTTGTCGTGCAAAACTGCTACATTGAAGAGGAAGGAATAAGGCGAATAACTAGAACGTCGAAAGACGCGACATGAGGGAATAGAATAATGCTAGATGCAAAAATGCCCGAAGCCTGGCGCGTGCTGCGTATTCAATCGGAACTAGTGGACGGCATAGAGCGGCTGATCGCACTCAGTGGTGCGGTCACTGTATTCGGCAGTGCGCGATTTACGGCGAACAGTGCGGAGTACAAGCAGGGGGTGAGGCTGGGAGAATTACTGGCCGCGGAGGGAATTCCGGTGATTACCGGGGGCGGACCGGGCCTGATGGAAGCCTGCAATCGCGGTGCTTATCCGCAGCCCGGTGCATCAATCGGGCTCAATATCGAGTTGCCGTTCGAGCAGGCCGCAAATCCGTATCAGGATATCAGTCTGCATTTTCGTTACTTTTTTGTCCGCAAATTTATGTTCGTAAAGCACGCAGTCGGCTTTGTAGGATTGCCCGGGGGCTACGGTACGCTCGACGAATTGTTCGAGGCCTTGACCTTGGTGCAGACACAAAAAGTACGCGGCTTTCCGATTGTGCTGGTGGGCAAGCGCTATTGGTCCGGGCTGTACGATTGGCTGGTAGATACGGTGCTGGAGCGCAGCTGTATTGACGCTTCCGATCTCGATCTGTTTCGGATTGTCGATACCGTGGACGAGGCCGCCGAAGTTATCATCGAATACATCAAGGAGCGCCAGTAATGGGAACCGCTCTCTGTCAAAAGAGAGATTCGTCGGTACCGGAAAAGCTCTCTCCCTCCATTGTATCCAGCGGGCTCAGGCCCTTGGAGAATTCTGTTTCGCTGGTGTTCGGATCCTGCTCCGCTGCAGTCATGCCGTAGGCGACATTGGAGTCTTCGGGCGGGGCGGCGCCGATGACCGGCAGAGCCTGCCAGTGGCTCAATTCAAATTCGTCCAGGGTTCCATCCAGGTATTGCACCTCCACTGTCTGCTGCAGTTCATCGATGGCCACCACCTCGAATAGCTGACCGCTTTCTAGATCCTCAAACCAGTTGCCGATTTCCGGTTGCAAATGTGTCATGGCCGTTTGCTCCCTGTTGCTTTCCTCTCAATCTAATGTGCGTCCGCCCGCCCCGGTAACGGTCTCAGTTGGCGCGGAATGTGCTAATCTGGCCATACTAAACAACCGTTTTAAATGTTGGTTTGAAACCTATGAGCCAGACGGATACCGTCAGTCGAATTCTGGACGCAGCGGAAGTGCTGTTTGCCGAGCGCGGCTTCACCGAGACGTCTCTGCGCACCATAACCACTACCGCGGGCGTCAACCTGGCTGCGGTAAATTATCATTTCGGGTCAAAAAAAGAATTGATCCAGGCAGTATTCGAGCGGTTTTTGACGCCTTTTACCGGAGCGTTGGCCGCCGAGCTGGACAGGCGTGTCGCCGCCGGAGAGCCGCTGACGGTGGAGGGGCTGCTGGAAAGCCTGTACCGCGTGGGGATGGGCAGTCTCGCAGAGCAGGGGCGCGATCCCCAGCGCTTCATGCGGTTGCTCGGGTTGGCCTATACGCAATACCAGGGGCACCTGCGCCGCTTCATCGTATCCCGCTACGGCGACAGCTACCGCCGTTTCGCCGGCTTGCTGGCGCAGGCATTGCCGGGGCTGGATCCAGTGACTTTCTACTGGCGCCTGTATTTTATGCTTGGGGCCACCATATTTACCTTGTCGAGCTACGACGCCATCGAGGCTATCCTGAGGGAAGATTTTGGTGCACAGAGCAGTCTGCCGGAAACACTGGAGCGGCTGGTACCCGCTGCGGCAGCCATGCTCAAAGTCGATTCGCAGTGAAGTCGGCTGCTGTAACCTGATGAGCACGCCAAATTATTGAGGAAAGCCCTATGTCTGCACCGCTCGGCCCGGTAATGATCGATATCGATGGACTTGAACTGACTGCGGAAGATCGGGAGTTGCTGCAACATCCGCTCGTGGGTGGGCTGATTTTTTTTGCGCGCAACTATCGCGATCGCAGCCAGTTACATCAACTGGTTGCGGCAATTCGCGAGGTGCGCCCGGAAATATTGCTGGCAGTTGATCAGGAGGGGGGCAGGGTACAGCGCTTTCGCGACGAATTCACCCGCCTGCCGTCCATGCAGGCGCTCTGCGCCCGGGCTGACAGCGAGCGGTTGCAGGATGTCGGCTGGTTGCTGGCTGCCGAATTGCTCGCCGTGGGCATCGATTTCAGTTTTGCCCCGGTACTCGATGCGGATGACCAGCATTGCCGAATCGTTGGCGACCGTAGTTTCTGTGCCGATCCGGCGCGCGTGGCCGCTCGGGTGCGGCCCTTCATGCGGGGTATGCATGAGGCCGGTATGGCGACGACCGGCAAGCACTTTCCGGGCCATGGTCATGTGCTCGAGGACAGTCACGAAGAGCTACCCGAGGACGAGCGCTCCCTTGAGCAGGTCATGACCTCGGATGCGCTGCCTTTTATCGAGTGCATCGAGGCGGGCGAGTTGGATGCCGTCATGCCCGCTCATATTCGCTTCGTGCAGGTCGATAAACAGCCGGTAGGCTTTTCTCGCTACTGGCTGCAGGAAGTTCTGCGCGGCCACCTGGGTTTCGACGGAGTCATTTTCAGTGATGACCTGTCTATGGGGGGGGCCGGCGCTGCCGGCGGCTATGGAGACCGGATCAGGGCCGCCATGGATGCCGGTTGCGATATGGGTGTGGTTTGCAACAATCGCGCAGGGGCCCTTGAGATACTGGACGCCCTGCATGATTTTTCGCCACGGCACGCGTCCAGTGACAGGCTGCAACGTATGCGCGGTAGGCCGGCGATAGAGTCCTGGTCAGAGCTCGAAGGCAATGCGCGCTGGCAGCGTACCCGCGATTGGCTGTCCTCACTGACGGCCTGACAATCCGACACAATAGACATAACCGTATTACAGGAGAGGTTTTCAGTGGAGTCCGTGAAGGGGATGGTGTTGTCCTGGGTAAATAGTAACCAGTACTGGATTCTGGCGATCTTTCTGATCGTACTGGCGACGGCAGTGGCGGCCTGGCTGTTTGGGCGCTTCGTGCAGCGCTTGCAGTTGCGTGCCGAGAAGACGGCGAACGCCTGGGACGATGCCTTGGTAGGAGCGCTGACGCCGCCTGGCCCGGTGCTAATCTGGCTGCTGGGGCTGACGGTGGCGGCGGGGCGTGCGGGTAAAGCGACCGGAGCCGAGATATTCGATCTCGCCACACCGGTCCGGGATGTGGGCGTGATACTCGCAATTACCTGGTTCGCCTGGCGCTTTTCCCACAATATCGAAAGGAATCTGCGCGACCCGCGCTATATGGGTAAGCCAATGGACGCGACTACTGTTCGCGCTATGGGCAAGCTGGTGCGGGCATCAATCCTGATCACCGCCGCGATGGTGATCATGCAGTACTTCCAGTACAGCATCAGCGGCATACTGGCATTTGGTGGTATCGGCGGCCTGGCAATCGGTTTTGCGGCCAAAGACCTGCTGGGCAACTTCTTCGGTGGTCTGATGATCTATCTGGATCGGCCGTTTTCGGTGGGCGACTGGGTGCGTTCCCCGGACAAAGAAATCGAGGGCACGGTAGAGGATATTGGCTGGCGCCTCACGCGTATCCGCACTTTCGACAAGCGTCCACTCTACATTCCAAACGGTATATTTACCCAAATAGCGGTGGAAAACCCGTCGCGTATGTTAAATCGGCGTATATACGAAACGATCGGGATACGCTACGAGGACGCCCCGCTAATGCCGGCAATTGTTGCCGATGTAAAGGCGATGTTGCAGCGGCACCCCGAAATCGATGCCAATCAAACGCTTATCGTCAATTTCAATAGTTTTGCGCCGTCTTCGCTGGATTTCTTTATTTATACCTTTACGAAAACCACCGAATGGGTGCGATATCACGAGATCAAGCAGGATATCCTGCTGACGATCCTGAAGATAATCGAGGGACACGGGGCCTCTTGTGCCTTCCCGACATCCACGCTGCATATTGCCGAAATCCCCGCATTGGCTAGGGAAGCCGCGTTAGACAGCTGAAGAACAGTAGTACGCAAAAGCACAATTGGTCAGTTATGGGGCAATTTATTTTGTCTTTTGGCGATTAATTGCGCATAGATAAAAAACGGTAGTATTTATTTCACATAGAAACCTAGACACTGGCGCCGTTTTATCTAAGAATCAGATTACGTCCATTGAGTATGACTCGGTGGACAGTGCAAGACAGTTATCGGCAGCGAGTTGGTGACTGATATTGGGGTGGCGTTTTCCCCTCTTGCCAGTTGGGGTAATAGAGGTGAACGCAATAACAATAATGAGGTTGTCTCAATGAGTGATCGCGTTACAGGTACCGTGAAGTGGTTTAATAACGCCCGGGGTTATGGCTTCATCACCTGTGGAGAAGGAACTGAAGACATTTTCGTTCATTACCGCAGTATTCGTGGTGAAGGATATAAGACTCTGAACGAAGGTCAGGCGGTTGAATTTGAAATGCAACAGGGTGACAAGGGATTGCTGGCGGAAGATGTTGTTCCCTGTGAGTGATTCCCGCCGAATTACTCGTTGAAATAACTTTTCTGCAAGTAGGATCCGGAGTGGCGTATCAGTCCCGGATCCCGATTGGCGTTTCCTGAAAAGCGGGCCTGGTGGTCCGCTTTTTTATTGGGCGCTGTTAGTGGCACTCCCGCGGAAAAGGCCGCAGGGGTGCCTGTTCGATGTGTATCAGCCCCCGCCGACTACCCGCAGCAGCTGGCCGCAGAACCAGGCTGCGTAGGTGCCCAACGCATAACCCATCACTGCCAGCAGCACACCCACCGGCGCCAGGGAGGGGTGGAAGGCCGCCGCGACTACCGGTGCAGAGGCCGCGCCACCGACATTGGCCTGGCTGCCGACTGCCATAAAGAAGGTCGGAGCCTTAATCAGCTTGGCGACCAGTAGTATCAGGCCCGCGTGTACGGCCATCCAGATGGCGCCGAGCACAAACAGCTCGGGGCTGTCTCTCAGGGCGGTGATATCCATGTGGGTGCCGATGGTGGCGACCAGGAAGTAGATAAAGACCGAGCCCACTTTGGACGCGCCGGCTCCCTCGAGCTTCTTGGCCGGCGAGAAGGCCATGACGATGCCGAGGGTGGTGGCAATGACGATCAGCCAGAAGAACTGACTGGTGAAGCTGAAGCGTGCCAGCTGCGGCGCGTTGACCTGGAACCAGGGGGCCAGCTGGTCGGCAAAGGCGTGCGCGATGGCGGTCACACCGAAGCCCACGGCGGCAATCAGCATCAGGTCGGGCAGGCTCGGAATGCGCGCGTGCTTCTTCTGCAGTGCTTCGACCTTCTCGCGCAGTTCGGTGATGGCGGTGGTGTCCGCGCCGCGACGCGCGTCCAGTTGTTTGGCGTTGCCGGCCATAATCAGCAGTACCGCCATCCAGATATTGGCGATGATCACGTCTACGGCGACCATGGCCGAGAATACCTGGCCGCCTACATCGAAGATTTCCTTCATGGCCGCCTGGTTGGCGCCGCCACCGATCCAGCTGCCGGCCACGGTGGTCATGCCGCGCCAGACCGCCTCGGGACCGGTCACGCCGATCAGTTCCGGATCGAAGGTGGACATGATCAGCAGCGCGATCGGGCCGCCGATCACGATACCCAGTGTGCCGGTCAAAAACAGTATCAGGGCTTTCGGCCCGAGATTGACGATGCCCTTCAGGTCGATGCTCAGCGTTAGCAGCACCAGGCTCGCCGGCAGCAGATAACGCGAGGCGACGTAGTAAAGCTGTGAGCCCTCGGCGTCGATAATACCGAAGGTGGTCAGCAGTGATGGCAGGAAGTAACAGAGCAGCAGTGCCGGGACAAAGCGATAGAAGCGTTTCCAGAAGCGATGCTCACTGCCGGCGGTGTAAAAGACAAAACCGAGGATAGCGGCAAGCATGCCGAGAATAATGGCGTCGTTGGTAATCATCAGATAATTGTGAGTCGAGTCGGGGGTTGTTGTTGTAGTTGTTATAGAGGCGCGGGCTTATTCGCCCGCGCTTTGCTGTTCTTCTTCCGGCGCTACAGTGCGGATTTCGATCAGGATGCCGAATGCGGGATGGTCGAGGTAGTGCAGTTCGCCGCTGCGCATGCGGCGTTCCTGCTGCAGCTGCGCCACGCGCTGGGCGTAGACTGGTTGCGGGGGCCGTGTGGCAAAAGCGTTCGCGGCCGGGCCGAACTGAGCAGCGGTGCCCGCCAGTGCCAGTGGCTCTTCACGGGGAGCCTCGGGGCGCCGGGGCAGCAGTATGCCGTTGTTTACCTGCTGCGGCCCGAATTCACTCAGCCACAGATCCGTGCTCAGGTGCAGGTAACGGGAAACGCTTACCGTGACGCTGCCCTCCAGGCGCTGGTGTCCGCTGAAGCTGTCGCCGCCGGAGATCAATATTGCCGGGGAATTGCGTTTTTGCTGTAGCACCTGTTGCCAGGCCTTGTGGAACAGCACGCGGTCGCCGCCGCGGCGCAGTGCGGCCACTTTGTTGTCCAGTTTGGTGGCCACCGGGGACAGGAACAGCGCCTCGCCCTTGGCGGTGTCGAAGTCCACCCAGCGGTTCGGGTATTGCATGCGCGGCGCCGCCGGCCAGGTCTCGCGCGCCTGTGCCATGCCCTGCGGGCGTTCGAATACGATCATCTCGATTTCGAACGTGGTGCCGGCATAGTTGGCTGCCTGTGCGCCTGCCGCCGTCAGGGCCAGGAGCAGGGCGGAGCAGATCTTTAGGATTCTTGTCATGGTGTTACCGCTTTATTCGTAATACTGTCAGTTGCGTGTCTGTCCGGGGCGGCGCGGGGTTGCCGTCCCGGACAGTTGGCCAATGGCCAGATGGTATCATTGCGCCAGCCGCTCCAACACTCCTGCGACCTGTTGCAGCCGCTGGTCGGGGCCATCTTCGTCCAGGCTGAAGTTCAGCTGGTTGGCGCCGGCCAGCTGGTAGCGCCCGGGCTCAGTCTGCACCATCTTAACCAATGTGAGCGGATCCACCCGGGTATTTTCCGCAAATTCGATACGTCCCTTGGCTGCCGAGGCTTCCAGCTTGCGAATTCCCATCGCATCGGCCTTGAGTTTGATCTCGGTGGTGCGGAACAGGTGCTTGACCGGCTCCGGCAGCAGGCCGAAGCGGTCGATCATCTCCACCTGCAGCTCCCTGAGTTCGTGGGCATCGCCGGCGTTGGCGATGCGCTTGTACATGATCAGGCGCCCGTGGACATCCGGCAGATAGTCCTCTGGTATCAGCGCCGGCACGCGCAGGTTCACGTCTACTGCCGGGGATTCCAGTGGCTCGTCGATATTCGGTGTCTTGCCCGCGCGAATGGCTTTTACCGCCCGGTCGAGCATCTCCATGTAGAGATTGAAGCCGACGCTCTGGATCTGACCGCTCTGCTCCTCACCGAGCAGCTCGCCGGCGCCGCGGATCTCCAGGTCATGCGTCGCCAGGGTGAAGCCCGCACCCAGGTCCTGGGCTTCGCTGATCGCCTCCAGTCGCTTGATCGCGTCGGCGGTCATCGCGCGCTTGTTCGGGGTCAGCAGGTAGGCGTAAGCCTGGTGGTGCGAGCGGCCGACCCGGCCGCGCAGCTGGTGCAGCTGCGCCAGGCCAAACTTGTCGGCGCGCTCGATCAATATCGTGTTGGCGGTCGGCACATCGATACCGGTCTCGATAATGGTGGTGCAGACGAGCACATTGAAGCGCTTGTGATAGAAGTCGCTCATCACCTGTTCCAGCTCGCGCTCGCGCATCTGGCCGTGGCCGATGCCGATACGCGCCTCGGGAATCAGTTCCTGCAGCTCCCGCGCCATGCGCTCGATGCTCTTGACCTCGTTGTGCAGGAAGTACACCTGGCCGCCGCGCAGGATCTCCCGCAGCACCGCCTCCTTGATCAGGGCGTCATCCCGCTCACGCACGAAGGTCTTCACCGACAGGCGCCGCGCCGGTGGCGTGGCGATGACGGACAGGTCGCGGATACCGGCCATGGCCATGTTCAGGGTGCGTGGGATGGGTGTGGCGGTCAGTGTCAGGATGTCCACCTCGGCACGCAGGCTCTTGAGCCGCTCTTTTTGCCGCACGCCGAAGCGGTGCTCCTCGTCGATAATCAGCAGGCCCAGGTTCTTAAAGTCGAGGTCGCTCTGCAGCAGCTTGTGGGTGCCGACGAGTATGTCGACTTTGCCGCTGGCGACCTTCTCTTTCACGCTGTCCACTTCTTTGCCGCTGCGGAAGCGCGAAATCACCTCCACGTTCACCGGCCAGTCGGCGAAGCGATCCTGGAAGGACTGGAAGTGCTGCTGTGCCAGCAGGGTGGTGGGCACCAGCATCGCCACCTGCTTGCCGGCGTGGGCGGCGACGAACGCCGCGCGCATCGCGACTTCGGTTTTCCCGAAGCCAACATCGCCGCAGACCAGGCGATCCATCGGCTTTTTCGAAAGCATGTCGGCGACGACCGCTTCGATCGTCTGTTGCTGGTCCGGCGTTTCCTCGAACGGGAAGCCGGCGGCGAACTCGCGATAGGCGAGCCCGGGATCCGCAAACGCGTGACCGACGCGAGCCTCGCGCCGGGCGTAGATATCGAGCAGCTCGGCGGCGGCGTCGCGGACCTTCTCCGCCGCCTTGCGCTTGGCCTTCTGCCACTGCTCGCTGCCCAGCTTGTGTTGCGGTGCCAGCGCCTCATCGGCGCCGGAGTAGCGGCTGATCAGGTGCAGGCTGGCGACCGGCACATAGAGCTTGGCTTCGTCCGCGTATTCGAGGGTCAGGAATTCCGCCGGTTGGCCGTCGATGTCGAGACTCTGCAGGCCGCGGTAGCGGCCGACGCCGTGATCGATATGGACCACCGGTGCGCCGATGCGCAGCTCCGCCAGGTTCTTGACCGCATTGTCGGCATCGTCCTTGGCTTTCTTGCGCCGCCGCTGCTGCAGTACGCGCTCGCCGAACAGCTGTGGCTCGGCGATCAGGTTGATGGCGGGTTCCGCCAGCTTCAGGCCCTGGTCCAGCGGCGCCACGGTGATGCCGAAGGTCTCGTCGCTGTCGAGGAACTCTGCCCAGCTGGCAAAATTCTTCGGCTGCACGCGGATGCCCTGCAGCAGTTCCAGCAGGGCTTCGCGACGTCCGCCGCTCTCTGCGCAGAAGAGCACCCTGCCGGAGTACTCCATCAGGTAGCTCTCCAGCGCCGCCAGCGGCTGTTCCGACTTGCCATCGACCGGCAGTTTCGGTGGAGCCTCGCTGGCGAAGTTGTGGTTGCCCTGGGCTGCCGGCAGGGTATCTGCAGAAAAGATCGCGCGCGGCATGGCTTTTACGGCCGCATTGAACTCGGTGGGGTCGAGCAGTATCTGCCGCGGGCGCAGGATCGGTCGGGTCAGGTCGCCGCAGCGACTTTCGTAGCGGTTGCTGACTTCCCGCCAGAAGCTCTCCAGCGGCTGCTGGATATCGCCCTCCAGGAAGGCCTGGCTGCCCTCCGGCAGATAGTCGAACAGGCTGGCGCAGTTGCCGCCGAAGAACAGCGGCAGGTAGTACTCGATGCCCGCGGGGGCGATACCGGAGCTGATGTCCTGGTAAATCGGCACCAGGCTCGGATCGCAGTCGAACTGTTCGTGCCAGTTTTGCAGGAATTCTGCCAGTGCGGCCTTGTGCAGCGGGAACTCTCGTGCGGGCAGCAGGTGCACGCTGTCGACCTTGTCGACCGTGCGCTGGCTCTCGGGATCGAAGGTGCGCAGGGATTCGATCTCTTCGTCGAACAGGTCGACGCGATAGGGCAGGCGGCTGCCCATCGGGTAGATATCCATCAGTGCGCCGCGCACTGCGAATTCGCCGTGTTCGTAGACGGTGTCGACGCAGTGGTAGCCGGCCTGCTCCAGCAGGCGGCGCTGTGTGTCGATGTCGAACCGCTGTCCCTCGCTCAGGATCAGTGCGTTGCCGGCTACATAGTCCCGCGGCGGCAGGCGGTGCATCAGGGTGCTGACCGGCACGATAACGATGCCGCGCCCCATTTGCGGCAACCGGTAGAGGGTGGCGAGCCTGTCGGAGATGATGTCCTGGTGGGGGGAGAAGGTATCGTAGGGCAGGATCTCCCAGTCCGGAAAGTGGAAGATTTCCAGTGCCTCGGTTTCTCCGCCATCTCGCCCCGACTTGTTAAAAAATTTCAGCTGCACCTCGAGTCGATGGGCTTCGAGACTGTCGCGGGCGACCAGCAGGGTTGGCGCCGGGTTGTTGCGCGCGGCATTCAGGATTGCGAGTGCGGCTGCTGCACCGTGCAGTTGACCCCAGAATTGCCGGTCACTGGGTGAACGGAACGGGGGCGGGGACAGGGGCTGTGAATCGGTCATCTTTCCTTATATATCCGCACTTTCAGTCGGGACTGGCTCAGGGGGGCGCTATTGTAACGGTGAACTCCCGCCGGTGCAGAGTATCTGCGCCGGGAACTGTATTTCTTCCGGCGGGAACACCCTGTTTTTCGGGTTGCGCAAAGCTCCTGAGGAGGGGCACAAGTTGGTAGTTTTACTACAATTTTGGGGCTTTTTTTTGCTCGGTTGCGCACCCACAGGTGAATGCTGATAATGCGCAGCCACACGGTCCGGGACCTGTTCCCGGGCCTGGATTTCCCGCCTATCAAACACATTGCAGAGGTGTCTGACAGTGACTCAGAAGCGACCGAAGCCCGCGGACTTTTTCAAGGACTGGAAAGAGCGTGAAGCACTGGCCGAATCCATGATTCCGATGATTGGTAAGCTCAATCGCGAGCGCAACGTCGGTATTTACATGTATGGCCGCAACCTGGTTAACCGCTCAGTTCTGAGCATCATGAAGGCACACCGCTTTGTGCGGCAGGTCGAGGAGAACGAGCTCTCCGAATTTGAAAGCTTCCCGGTGCTGGAGGCGATCACCAAGCTGGATCTGGGTCCGGTACATATCGACCTGGGTACCCTGACCAACAAATATATGCGCGACGATCGCGGCCTGTCCGTGGACGAGTTCGTGCGCGAAGAGCTGGCGGAAGCCGAGGGTGCCGGCACGCCGCTGCCCGAGCCGAAAGATGTGGTTATCTACGGTTTCGGTCGCATCGGCCGCCTGGTGGCGCGCCTGCTGATCGACAAGGCTGGCAGTGGCGACGTGCTGCGCCTGCGCGCGATCGTGCTGCGCAAGGGCAAGGCCGACAACGACCTGGTCAAGCGCGCCTCTCTGCTGCGCCGCGACTCCGTACACGGCGCGTTCAAGGGCACCATCCGTGTCGACGAAGAGACCAACACCCTGATCTGCAACGGCAACGAGATCAAGGTCATCTACGCCAACTCTCCGCAGGAGGTCGACTATACCGCGCACGGCATTCACGATGCGCTCATCGTCGACAGTACCGGCGTGTGGCGCGATGAGGCTGGCCTGAGCCAGCATCTCGAGAGCAAGGGTGCCGCCAAGGTGCTGCTGACTGCGCCGGGCAAGGGTGATATCAAGAATATCGTTTACGGCATCAACAACGGCGACATCACGGCGGAAGACAAGATCCTGTCCGCCGCTTCCTGTACCACCAATGCGATTGTGCCGGTGCTGAAGGCGATGATGGACAAGTACGGTGTCGAGCACGGCCACGTTGAAACCGTACACGCTTACACCAACGACCAGAACCTGATCGACAACTACCACAAGGGTGAGCGTCGCGGCCGCGCTGCTGCGCTAAACATGGTATTGACCGAAACCGGTGCGGCCAAGGCGGTGGCCAAGGCGCTGCCGGAGCTGAAAGGCAAGCTGACCGGTAATGCGATCCGCGTTCCGACCCCGAACGTGTCCATGGCCATCCTGAACCTGAATCTGGGCCAGGAGACCACCAAGGACGAGTTGAACGAGTACATGCGAGAAGTGGCGCTGCACTCACCGCTGCGCCAGCAGATCGACTACACCAATTCCCCGGAAGTGGTGTCCAGTGATTTCGTCGGCTCCCGTCGCGCCTGCGTGTTCGACTCCATCGCCACCATTGTCGATGGCAAGAACGCGGTGCTGTACTGCTGGTACGACAACGAATTCGGCTACAGCTGCCAGGTGGTGCGCTGCCTGGAGGACATGGCCGGCGTTCGCTACAAGCTGTTCCCGAAAAGGGACTAGGCGCCACAGCTGGCGTCGCCCGGGCGGTTTCTGTGGCCGCCCGGGACGCTCGGGGTGACATTAGTGTTCGCCCCGATCACTACCCCCAAATCCCTGTTTTTTCAGCAAAAATTTCCTATCGCAGCGCCAATTCGGCCGCTTCTGCACTGGTAAACAAACTGGCCGATCTTTATAATGCGCGCGATTTTGGCGGGGCCGCCGTGCGCCGAGAAGTTAGCTTCCTGATGCCCGACCTCCGGGTAAAGCGGTTTAAGTCCTCGTAAGTAGGAATTCCTATATCTGGCTTTGCGACCCGGGCGCGATTCCGTGCGCTGGGTTGCAAGGCCAGTTTGCATACTTTTTAAACTAGAAACTTAGGCATAGGCGTATGAGAAAGATCCGTCGGGGATTGGATTTACCCATATCCGGCGCGCCCGAGCAGGTCATCCACGATGGCCCTGCACTCAAGACCGTCGCTGTGCTCGGCCCCGATTATCACGGGATGAAGCCGACCATGGCGGTGGCAGAGGGGGATAGCGTCAAACTCGGACAGCTGCTGTTTACCGATAAGAAGACCGAAGGTGTGCGTTACACGGCGCCGGCTGCGGGTCGCGTCGTCGCGATCAACCGCGGTGCCCGCCGCGTGCTGCAGTCTGTGGTCATCGAGATCGATGGCGACGACGCTGAGCAGTTCGCGACCTACGGCGCTGACCAGCTGGCCAGCCTCAGTCGTGAGCAGGTGGTGGAGAACCTGGTCGAGTCCGGTCTGTGGGCCGCACTGCGCACCCGCCCGTACAGCAAGGTCCCGGCGATCGACGCCCAGCCGGCGGCGATCTTTATCAACGCCATGGACACCAACCCGCTGGCAGTGAACCCGGAGCTGGTTATCGCCGAGCACCGCGATGCGTTCGCCCAGGGGGTAGAGATCCTGTCCAGGCTGGCGGATACCACTTTCGTGTGTACCGCGCCGGACGCCGATATCCCGGTTCCGACCGCCAACAACATTCGCCGCGAGGCCTTCGCCGGGCCGCATCCGGCGGGGCTGTCCGGTACCCATATCCACTTCCTGAGCCCGGTCAAGGCCGGTCGCAGCGTATTCACGATCAATTACCAGGATGTAATCGCGGTAGGTAAGTTGTTTGCGACCGGCAAGCTGTTCACCGACCGAGTGATTTCCCTGGCTGGTCCGCGCGTGAGCAAGCCGCGCGTGTTGCGCACCCGCCTGGGCGCCAGCCTGGACGAGCTGACCGCCGGTGAGCTGCAGGGCGACGACAACCGCGTCGTATCCGGTTCCGTATTCGGTGGCCGCACCGCAGAGGACGCGCTGGCTTACCTGGGGCGTTACCACAACCAGGTAACCGTGCTGGAAGAGGGGCGCGAGCGTCCGTTCCTGCACTACATGCGTGCCGGTAACAAGCGTTTCTCGGTCTTCCCGATCTACCTGTCGCGTCTGTTCAAGAACAGGCTGTTCAACTTCACCACCAGCACCAACGGCTCCGAGCGAGCGCTGATGCCGATCGGTACCTACGAGGCGGTGATGCCACTGGATATCCTGCCGACTCAGCTGCTGCGCGCGATGATCGTTGGCGATACCGCGACCGCGCAGAAACTGGGCGTGCTGGAGCTGGATGAAGAAGATCTGGCGCTGTGCACTTTCGTGTGCCCGGGCAAGTATGAATACGGCCCCATTTTGCGGGACAACCTGACCCGTATTGAGAAGGAGGGTTAAGGATGTTGCGCAAATTCCTCGATTCCATTGAGCCGCATTTCCACAAGGGCGGCAAATACGAGAAGTTCTACGCGCTGTACGAGGCCGTCGATACCGGCCTGTTCCAGCCCGCAGAGACCACCAAAACCACGGCACACGTGCGCGACGGCATCGACCTGAAGCGCATCATGATCACCGTGTGGGCCTGTGCCATGATCCCGATGTTCTACGGCATGTGGAACGTCGGCTTCCAGGCAAACACCATCATCGCCGGCATGGCCGATGCAGAGCTGACCGGCTGGCGCCATGCGCTGATCGGCGCACTGTCCGGCTATGATCCCAGCAGCCTGTGGGACAACTTCGTACACGGTGCCATGTACTTCCTGCCGATCTATGCGGTGACCTTCATCGTTGGCGGTATCTGGGAAGTACTGTTCGCCGCAGTGCGCGGCCACGAGGTGAACGAGGGCTTCTTCGTTACCTCCATCCTGTTCGCGCTGACCTGCCCGCCGGATCTGCCGCTGTGGATGGTGGCGATGGGTATCAGCTTCGGTGTCGTGATCGGCAAGGAAGTGTTCGGTGGTACCGGCAAGAACTTCCTGAACCCGGCCCTGACCGGCCGCGCCTTCCTGTTCTTCGCCTATCCGGCGGCCATGTCCGGTGATGCCGTGTGGACCGCCGTAGACGGCTACACCGGCGCGACTGCGCTGTCCGTAATGGCCAGTGAAGGTATCCAGAACGGTGCCGTCGGCGTACCGACCGGCCAGCTGACCTGGTTTGATGCCTTCCTCGGCAACATGCACGGCTCCATCGGCGAGACCTCGACGCTGGCTATGCTGATTGCTGGTGCCATCCTGCTGTTCATGAAGATCGCCAGCTGGCGCATCGTCGCCGGCACCATGCTCGGCATGATGGCGACAGCCTTCCTGTTCAACATGATCGGCTCCGACAGCAACCCGATGTTCGGTGTGCCCTGGTACTGGCACCTGGTAGTCGGTGGTTTCGCCTTCGGCCTGATCTTCATGACCACCGACCCGGTGTCGGCGTCCATGACCGATACCGGCCGCTGGTGGTACGGCATCCTGATCGGCGTGATGTGTGTATTGATTCGCGTGGTGAACCCGGCCTTCCCGGAAGGCATGATGCTGGCGATTCTGTTCGCCAACCTGTTCGCACCGCTGTTTGACCACTTTGTGGTGCAGTCCCATATCAAACGGAGGTTGGCACGTGGCTAATAAAGATTCCGTAAAAGGCACACTGCTGGTAGCACTGGTGATGTGTCTGGTGTGTTCGGTAGTGGTGTCCACCGCTGCCGTAATGCTGAAGCCGGCGCAGCAGGCCAACGCGGCACTGGACATGAAGCGCAACGTGCTGATGGCTGGCGGCCTGCTGGAGGACTCCAAGGCGAGCGCGGCAGAGGTCGAACAGGCTTTTGCGTCTGTGACCATCAAGTACGTTGATCTGGAAACCGGCAAGTTCACCGATGAGGCGCCGGCCGGCGGCAGTGGCCGCGCGGCTTCCAAGATTGCTTCCGCCAGCGAGAAGCTGCCGCCCGAGCAGGACAAGGCCAAGATCATCCGCCGTGAAAATACCAAAGAGGTATATCTGGTGGAGAAAGACGGCGAGCTG
Organism: Microbulbifer marinus; assembly: GCF_900107725.1. Taxonomy (GTDB): domain Bacteria; phylum Pseudomonadota; class Gammaproteobacteria; order Pseudomonadales; family Cellvibrionaceae; genus Microbulbifer; species Microbulbifer marinus. The sequence goes on from NZ_FNQO01000001.1 coordinate 381,103, forward strand.
CAGCGCATCATTCTGCCGGTGCGTGGCTACGGCCTCTGGGGCCAGCTGTATGGCTTCCTCGCGCTTGAGAGCGACCTGAAGACCGTCGCTGGTCTCGGCTTCTACGAGCACAAGGAGACTCCGGGACTGGGTGGCGAAGTAGACAATCCGAACTGGAAGGCTCAATGGGTCGGCAAGGAAGTCTATGACGAGAACGGCAATGTCAAAATTGACGTGATCAAAGGCAGTGTCGATCCCAACAGCCCGCAGGCGGAGCACCAGGTAGACGGTCTGTCCGGTGCGACCCTGACCAGCAACGGCGTGGATAACCTGATCAACTTCTGGTTGGGCAGTGAGGGCTACGGTCCCTTCCTGAAAAACCTCAAAGCAGGGGAGGCGTAAGCATGAAAGTTAAAGAAACTCTGCTAGAGCCGATTTTTAACAACAACCCGATTGCGCTGCAGATCCTCGGCATCTGTTCCGCGCTGGCGGTTACCAGCTCGCTGCAGGTAACCCTGGTGATGTGTATCGCACTGACTACCGTTGTGGCGTTCTCCAACGTCGCGGTGTCGCTGATCCGCAAGCAGATTCCCAACAGCATCCGGATCATCGTGCAGATGACCGTGATCGCATCGCTGGTAATCCTGGTGGATCAGGTGATCAAGGCGGTGGCCTACGACATCTCCAAGCAGCTGTCGGTATTCGTCGGCCTGATCATCACCAACTGTATCGTGATGGGCCGCGCGGAAGCTTTCGCGATGAAAAATCCTCCGCTGCCCAGCTTCCTCGACGGCATCGGTAACGGCCTTGGCTACAGCGTTATCCTGATCGCCCTGGCCTTCATTCGCGAACTCTTTGGTGCGGGCAAGCTGTTCGGTATCGAACTGCTGGAAACCGTCAGCAACGGTGGCTGGTATGTACCCAACGGCATACTGCTGCTGCCGCCGAGCGCCTTCTTCCTGATCGGCCTGTTCATCTGGGCACTTCGCAGCTGGAAACCGGCTCAGGTGGAAGAGGACGAGTTCAAGATTGCGCCCAATACCCAAGCGCAGGAGGCCTGATCCGTGGAGCACTTTATTTCTTTGATTATCCGCGCCGTTTTCGTTGAAAACATGGCGCTGGCCTTCTTCCTCGGTATGTGTACTTTCCTCGCCGTATCGAAGAAGATCGAAGCGGCCATCGGCCTGGGTGTGGCGGTGATCGTGGTGCTGACGCTGACAGTGCCGGTCAACAACCTGATCTACACCTACCTGCTGAAAGATGGCGCGCTGGCCTGGGCCGGTTACCCGGACGTGGACCTCAGCTTCCTCGGCCTGCTGTCCTACATCGGCGTGATCGCTGCACTGGTGCAGATCCTGGAGATGTTCCTGGATAAGTATGTGCCGGCGCTGTACAACGCACTGGGTGTGTTCCTGCCGCTGATTACCGTGAACTGCGCCATCATGGGTGCGTCCCTGTTCATGGTGGAGCGCGAGTACAACTTCGGTGAGAGTGTCGCCTATGGTTTCGGTGCCGGCCTCGGCTGGGCACTGGCGATTACCGCGCTGGCGGGTATTCGCGAGAAGCTGAAATACAGCGACGTTCCGAACGGCCTGAAAGGACTGGGCATCACCTTCATTACCGTAGGTCTGATGTCCCTGGGCTTCATGTCTTTCGGCGGCATCGACATCTAAGCGGGGGAACGCAATAGCATGAATATTGAAATCATCCTCGGCGTAGCCATGTTTACCGTCATCGTGCTGGCGCTGGTGGCGGTGATCCTCGTCGCCCGCTCGCGCCTGGTAAACACCGGCAACGTCAACATTCTGGTCAACGGTGAGAAAACCCTCACCGTACCCGCCGGCGGCAAGCTGCTGCAAACCCTGGCGGCCAACAACCTGTTCCTGGCCTCTGCCTGTGGTGGTGGCGGCAGCTGCGCCCAGTGCGTGTGTAAAGTGATCTCCGGCGGCGGCGACATGCTGCCGACCGAAGCTGCACACTTCACGCCGCGCGATGCGAAGGAAGGCAAGCGCCTGTCCTGTCAGGTTGCGGTGAAGCAGGATATGGAAATCGAGGTGCCGGAAGAGGTATTCGGTGTGAAGCAGTGGGAGTGCACTGTGGAATCCAACCCGAACGTGGCCACCTTCATTAAAGAGCTGACGCTGAAACTGCCGGAAGGCGAGAACGTCGACTTCCGCGCTGGCGGTTACGTGCAGCTGGAGGCGCCGCCCCACCATGTGAAATTCTCCGATTTCGATATCGAGGAACAGTATCGCGGTGACTGGGAGCACTTCGGCTTCTTCAACCTGGAGTCCAAGGTAACCGAGCCGGTAGTGCGCGCCTACTCCATGGCCAACTACCCGGAAGAGAAGGGTGTTGTTAAATTCAACATCCGTATCGCCACTCCGCCGCCGCGCACCGAAGGTGTACCGCCGGGGCAGATGTCTTCCTACGTGTTCAGCCTGAAGCCGGGTGACAAGATCAAGGTGTACGGTCCCTTCGGTGAGTTCTTCGCCAAGGATACCGACAATGAGATGGTCTTCATCGGCGGTGGTGCCGGTATGGCGCCGATGCGTTCGCACATCTTCGACCAGCTGAAGCGCCTGAACAGCAAGCGCAAGATCAGCTTCTGGTACGGTGCTCGCTCTCTGCGCGAGATGTTCTACGAAGACGACTACAACGGCCTGGCGGAAGAGTTCGACAACTTCCAGTGGCACGTGGCCCTGTCTGACCCGCAGCCGGAAGACAACTGGACCGGTTACACCGGCTTCATTCACAACGTGGTCTACGAGAACTACCTCAAGGACCACCCGGCGCCGGAAGACTGCGAGTACTACATGTGCGGACCGCCCATGATGAACGCAGCCGTCATCAATATGCTCAAGGATCTGGGCGTAGAGGATGACAACATCCTGCTGGATGACTTCGGTGGTTAATCGGAGAGCTTAACTTGCGAGAAGCAATCCGAGTGCCGATAAAAATAAAAACAGGGCCCGTATTACCGGCCCTGTTTTTGCTTTGTATAGCGGCAATTTTTTCCGCCTGCACGCCATCCCCGAAGAGTTGGCAGCTGAGTGGCCCGACCATGGGCACCAGCTACCACATCACCGTGGTGGACGTGCCCGCTGGCTTGACGCGTGCCGAGCTGCAGCAGCTGATTGACAGCGAACTGCAGCAGGTCAATCAGGAGATGTCGACCTATATCAACGACTCGGAATTGATGCGGTTCAACCGCGGTCCGGTCGGTGAGGCGGTGCCGGTCAGCGAGCATCTGGCGCAGGTGGTCGAGCTGTCCAAGGATATTTACCGGCGCAGTGACGGTGCCTTCGATGTTACCGTCGGTCCGCTGGTCAACCTGTGGGGCTTTGGCCCGCAGCCGGAGCCGGAGCAGGTGCCGGACGATGCGGCTATCGCTTCGCTGCAGCAACAACTGGGTTCGGATGCACTGACGATAGACCGTGGGCCGGACCGCATCACCCGCAGCCGTCCGGTACAGATCGACCTGTCGGCCATCGCCAAGGGCCACGGCGTCGATCGCGTGGCACAGCTGCTGGAAACCAAGGGTATTGCCAATTACCTGGTGGAGATCGGTGGCGAGCTGCGCACGCTGGGCAGGAACCCGAAGGGGCGGGAGTGGCGCATTGGCATCGAGAGTCCCGATCCTTCTGGCAGAATCGTCCAGAAGCCGATTTCGGTGAGCGGTAAATCGGTCGCCACCAGTGGCGATTACCGCAATTACTATGAGCGTGATGGCGTGCGCTATGCGCACAGCATCGATCCGCGCACCGGTCGACCCCTGCAGCACCGTCTGGCATCGGTCACCGTGATCGCCGAAACCTGCGCAGAGGCCGATGGCCTGGCGACAGCGCTGAATGTGCTCGGGGCCGACGCCGGATTAAAATTGGCAGAGAGGGAGCATCTCGCCGTCTTTATGTTGGTGAAAACCGACGCGGGATTCGAGGAGCGGTACAGCAGCTCTTTCGAGCCTTATTTAGAGAGGTCTGAAAAATGACAGTATTTGTTTTTGCCTTCGTTGCCATGTTGCTGATCGTTACCGGCATGGCGCTGGGTGCAATTCTGCAGAACAAGCCGCTGAAAGGCTCCTGTGGCGGTCTGAACACCCTTGGCCTGAAAGACGGCTGTGAGATTTGCGGCGGTGATGATGATGCCTGCAAAAAAGAGCAGGAGCGCCAGCAGCGCCTGGCCGAAGAGCCGGATCTCGCTTACGACGCAACCAAGCGCAAGTGATCTGATTGTGCGGGAGTGGTGGCCGCCACTCCCGCCTGCGTAGTTTTTTTCTGAATAATTAAAAACAGAGCTAGTAGATGGCAGAGCAAAAATTCGATCTGGTAGTAATCGGCTCCGGCCCGGCCGGTGAGGCGGCGGCGATGAGCGCCGCCAAGAAAGGTATGCGCGCGGCAGTGATTGAGAAGCGCCATGTGGTGGGGGGTAACTGTACCCACAAGGGCACCATCCCCTCCAAGGCCCTGCGTCACTCAGTGAAACAGTTGATGCGCTACAACACCCAGAGCGTATTCCGTGCCCTCGGCGAGCCGCGCCGCCTGACATTCCCGCAGGTCATGCGGACGGTCAACAAAGTGATCTCCTACCAGGTGGAAATGCACACGGCCTGCTACGCGCGCAATCGCGTTGAGCTGATTGTCGGTGAGGCCCGCTTCCGCGATGCCAACAAAGTGGAAGTGCAGCTGCCGGATGGCGCGGTGGAAATAGTCAGCGCTGAAAAGATTATCATTGCAACGGGTTCGCGTCCGTATCGCCCAGCTGACGTGGACTTCGCACACCCGCGCGTCTACGACAGCGATACCATCCTGGATATGCAGCACACGCCGCACTCAATCATGATCTACGGTGCCGGTGTGATTGGCTGTGAGTACGCGTCGATTTTTGCCGGGCTCGGCATCAAGGTGGACTTGATCAATACCCGCGGCAGCCTGCTGGAGTTTCTCGATGATGAGATCTCCGATGCGCTCAGCTACCACCTGCGCGATATGGGCGTCACCGTCCGCCACCGCGAGGAGTATGCCAAGGTGGAGCCCACCGAGAGGGGCGTGATCATGGAAATGCAGTCGGGCAAGCGCATTCACGCCGACGCGCTGCTGTGGTGTAACGGCCGTACCGGCAATACCAGTTCTCTGGGACTCGACAGTATCGGTCTGGAGGCCAACCACCGCGGTCAGCTGAGTGTCGACGAGCACTACTGCACCGAAGTGGAAAGTGTCTACGCCGTAGGTGATGTGATCGGCTGGCCGAGTCTCGCCAGTGCTTCCTACGACCAGGGCCGTGCCGTTGCGGCCGCGATTGCCGGCCGCGGCCACCGTATTATCGAGGACGCGCCCACCGGTATCTACACGCTGCCGGAAATCTCCTCCGTCGGTAAAACGGAATCGGAATTGACCGCCGCGAAAGTGCCCTATGAAGTGGGGCGCGCGCTGTTCAAGCACACCGCGCGGGCGCAGATCTCCGGCGAGCGTGTGGGCATGCTGAAAATCCTGTTCCACATCGAAACCCGCGAAATACTCGGTATCCACTGTTTTGGCGCCGAGGCAGCGGAGATCGTGCATATCGGCCAGGCCATCATGAAACAGCCGGCGCCGAATAACAGCATCGACTACTTCGTCAACACCACCTTCAACTATCCGACCATGGCGGAAGCCTACCGCAGCGCGGCACTGGACGGACTGAATAGGGTGGCACGACTGTGACGGAACCTTCCCCAAGCGAATTCCGCGAGCTGGTGAGAGGGTTTTTCGAACAGATTCCCTTCAACCGTCAAATTGGCCTGGAGATGGGCGAGCTGGATCTGGAGGCGCTGACCCTGTCGGCGTCTTTCGAGCTGCGCCCGGAACTGATCGGGAATATCTGGAAGAAAATACTCCACGGTGGCGTGATCGCGACTGCGCTGGACACTATCGGCGGCCTCACTGCCATGGTGGCCGCCTATCAGCGCATGGGGGATATCGACTGGAAGGAAAAAGCCGAGCGCCTGTCGAAACTCGGCACCGTGGATATGCGTGTGGACTACCTGAAGCCGGGCAGGGGCGAGCACTTTACCTGTCACGGCTCGATACTGCGCACCGGTAACAAACTGGTGGTGACGCGGATGGAACTGGTCAACGATGCAGGGGAGTTGATCGCCACAGGCACGGCAACCTATCTCTACTAGAACCTATCTCTACTAGAGGGGTGGATCACCACTCCTCTGGTCTCAAAACTCTCTGCGCTGCTTGCTGCGAAACTTGACCCGGCCGGTATCAACTGCGGTGCTTGCGTACCGTATGCAGTACCGTATCCCGCTCGAAGTACACATAGAAATCGGCGTATTCCCAGCGGGTGATGGCGGGGTCGCCAACCGGGCCCTGGATGCCGATGGGGTCGCCGAGTCTCGAAGACACCTCGTCTTTCTTCAGGCCGCGCACCTGCGCGACATAGGCGTCGCTGCCCTGGGCGCCGACGGGGACTTCGATGGTTTCAGCCTGGACGCCCAGTGCGAAGAGCAGCGTGGCTGCGCCGGCTAACAGGGGGGCGCGGCTGCGGAGTCTGCTGAACATGTGACCTTCTCCGGTTCTTGTTCTGTGTTGCTGGCCAATTAAAGCAGATATTGTGCCTAAACATTTGGATTTCTTCACGTTTTTACGCCGCAATCGCCCTGATGGCGCGGCGCTAGCCTGTGCCTGCCATTGGGATACTCCAACGGGGGCGCGAGACGCCATATGCTAGTCTGAAGGTCAAACTTGGCCCCGCGGGCAGGCATGGATGCGACTCGGACACCGCTTTTCAATCCCCGGATTACTGCTCGGCACAGTCTTCTTCGCGCTGTCGCTGACTCCGTCGCTGATTCCCCGTAGCGACCTGATGCAGGGCGCTATCTCCGGCGTGTCGTTTACAGCCGGTTATGCGGTGGGCGCGCTCTGCTCGTGGCTGTGGCGCTATCTGGGCTTGCCGACACCGGCGGACAGGGCGCGCCGGCTGTTGCTGTGGATCGCCGTCGCGGTCTGTGGCCTGCTGGTGGTGGCATTTCTGTGGCGAGCCAGTCACTGGCAGAACTCGGTCAGGGCGTTGATGGGGCTGGAAGAGGTGTCCGGCGGGCGCCCCTTGACCGTAACGCTGGTGGCGCTGGCGCTCTTTCTGCTGTTACTCGCGATCGGTCGGCTGTTCCGGCGTACCTTTTTCTTTTTGTCGCGCAAGCTCGAACACGTGATACCGCGGCGCGTCTCTGTGTTGTTTGGGTTGCTGGCGGCGTTCTGGCTGTTCTGGGCCGTGGTCAACGACGTGCTCCTGTCTGCGGCGCTGCGCACGGTGGATTCCATCTATCAGAAGCTGGACGCGGGTATCCAGCCGGACATGCAGGCACCCACCGATCCGGATAAACCGGGCGGCGCGAAATCACTGGTGCGCTGGCAGGATATGGGGCACCAGGGGCGCCGCTACCTGGCGCTCGGACCCACCGCAACCGATATCGGCGCCGTGACTGGTCAGGCGATGGCGCCGATTCGCGTTTACGTAGGGCTGAATGCCGCAGAGACGCCGGCTGAGCGCGCCCGCCTGGCCCTCGAAGAATTGAAGCGGGTGGGCGGCTTCTCACGCTCGACGTTGGTGCTGATCACGCCCACGGGTACTGGCTGGGTGGATCCCGGCGGCATCAACTCGGTCGAGTTCCTCCACCGGGGCGATATCGCCAGTGTCGCCGCCCAGTATTCCTATTTGCCGAGCCCCATTGCGCTGATGACCGAAGACGCCTACGGCCGGGAGACCGCCGAAGCGCTGTTTCAATCGATTTACGGCTACTGGCGCGAACTGCCGCCGGAATCGCGACCGAAGCTGTACCTGTTTGGTCTGAGCCTGGGAGCACTGAATTCCGATCGTTCCTTCGATTTTTACGACATCATCGATGATCCCTTTCACGGTGCGCTGTGGACCGGGCCGCCGTTTCGCAGTGATACCTGGCGGGACGTGACGGCGCACCGGGATGCCGGTTCGCCGGCGTGGCTGCCGCAATTCGGCGGTGGCGCCGTGGTGCGGTTTGGCAATCATTTCGGCGGCTACGAGGCGGGCAGGGTGCCATGGGGCAATTTCCGAATCGCCTACCTGCAGCACGCCAGCGATCCGATCGTGTTCTTCGAACCCGAGGCCCTGTTCCGCAGACCGGCGTGGATGGAGGTGCCGCGGGGGCCGGATGTGTCCCCGGACCTGCAGTGGTATCCGATCGTGACCATGTTCCAGCTGGCGGCGGATATGCACGCGGGTATAGCGCCGATGGGCTATGGCCACAGCTACGCGCCGGCCGACTATGTGCGTGCCTGGCTGGCACTGACGGAACCGGCGGGCTGGAGCGAGCAGGATCTCGAGTGGCTGCGGGAGAAGCTCGCCACGTTTAATGCGAGGTAAAACTCTAAACCCTTGGATTTCTGGACGTTTTTCCGCTTAAATCGTCCCTATGTTGAAACCTGTCCCTCTTTTTATCGGCCTGCGCTACGTAGCCGCACGTCGCCGTCAGCAGTTCATTTCCTTTATCAACGGCTTCTCGCTGCTGGGCATGGCGCTTGGTGTGTTTGCGCTCATCGTTGTGACTTCGGTGATGAACGGCTTCGATCGCGAGCTGAAGACCCGCATTCTGAGCGTCGTGCCGCACGGCTTTGTCGAGAAGGAGGGCGGCCTGGAAGACTGGCACGGTGTGGCAGCACAGCTGGGGCAACAGCCCCATGTTGAGGCGGTCAGCCCGTTCGTACGTGGCTTCGCGCTGCTGAGTGCCGGGGGCGGCAGTCACGGCGTCCAATTTCAGGGCGTCGACCCGCAGGCGCTGCGCGATGTTTCCACGGTCGGTGAACATATGCTGATGGGCAGCCTGGACACCCTGCAGTCGCGCAGCTACCAGATCGTATTGGGCCGCATTCTGGCCCGCCAGTTGAACGTCATCCCGGGTGATCGCGTCGTCCTGACTCTGCCGGAAGTGGTGGTGACGCCCGCCGGAATTTTCCCGCGTACCAAGCGCTTTACCGTGGCCGGCGTTTTCTCCGTCGGCGCGCAGGTGGACCAGAGCATGGCGCTGATGCATATCGACGATGCCGCGCGCCTGCTGCGCATGCCGGGCCGGGTGCAGGGACTGCAGCTGCGTTTCGACGATATGAACAACGCGCTCGGCCGCGTAGGTGATTATGCGGAAAACCTGGGTGAAGGATTCAGCGGCGAAGACTGGAGCCATTCCCAGGGCAGTCTGTTCCAGGCGGTGAAGATGGAGAAAACCGTCGTCACCCTGATGCTGCTGATTATCGTCGCCGTGGCCGCCTTCAATATTGTCTCCGCACTGGTGCTGATGGTGGCGGACAAACGCTCGGATATCGCCGTGCTGCGCACCCTGGGCCTGACTTCCCGGCAGATCATGTCGGTGTTTGTCGTGCAGGGCAGTGCCATCGGTATTCTCGGGGCGTTTATCGGCGCGGTACTGGGCATTCTGATCGCGCTCAACCTGACCGAAATGGTCAGCTGGATGGAGAATCTGCTGGGCGCGAAGATTTTCGATCCGCGGGTGTTTTTTGTCAGTTTCCTGCCGTCTGAATTCCGCCCCGGCGATGCGGTCATAGTACTCACGGCCGCCGTGCTGATGAGCCTGCTGGCGACGCTGTTCCCGGCCTGGCGCGCGGCGCAGATAGAGCCGGCCGAGGCGCTGCGCTATGAATAGCAATGATGGAAAACTGTCAGTGGAAGTTGCGCACCGCGAAGAAACAATAGGCCAGATAGATTGATGAACAGCCAAGTGGAAATAAATACCGATCAGGCAACACCTGCGGAGTCCGGCGCCAATGGCGCAGTGCTGGCTTGCCGTCAGCTACGCAAGAGTTATCGCCAGGGCAACAACGAACTCGAAGTGCTGCGCGGCGTAGAGCTGGAAGTAAAACGCGGCGAGAAGCTGGCGATTGTCGGTGCTTCCGGTTCCGGCAAATCGACACTGCTGAATCTCCTCGGCGGTCTGGATACGCCCACGTCTGGCGAAGTCTGGGTGGCCGGGGAGAATCTGGCCAGCCTGAACGCCAACGAGCGCGGCTGGCTGCGCAACAGCAGTCTCGGCTTCGTGTATCAGTTTCACCACCTGCTGGGCGAATTTTCCGCGCTGGAAAACGTGGCCATGCCGCTGCTGATCGGCAAGCAATCGGTCGCCAGTGCACGCGAGGAAGCCAGGGCAATGCTGCAGGCCGTCGGCCTCGGTGAGCGCCTCACGCACAAGCCCTCGCAACTCTCCGGCGGCGAGCGCCAGCGGGTCGCGATTGCGCGGGCCCTGGTGACCCGGCCGGCCTGCGTGCTGATGGATGAACCCACCGGTAACCTGGACCGCGCTACTGCCAGAGAAATTCACAAGCTGATGGACAAACTGAATCAGGAGATGGGCATCAGCTTCGTGATCGTCACCCACGATCCGGATCTGGCCGCGGCGCTGGATCGGTGTCTGCACCTGATCGACGGCAAGCTGGAACGCGACTGGCACGAGGGCGATCGTGTTTAGGCCACTGCCCGCGTTTATCGGCCTGCGTTACGCGGGGGCCCAGCGCCACAGCGAAGATTCCGCTGGTCTGGTGTCGTTTATCTCTGGTCTGTCGATGGTGGGGCTGATTCTCGGCGTGGCGCTGATGATCGTCGTGATGTCGGTCATGAACGGATTCGACCGCGAATTGCGCGAGCGCATCCTCGGCATAATGCCCCACGCGACCATCTACAACTCTGCCCCCGACATCGACTGGCCCGCGCTGCGCGACCAGCTGGCGGCAGATCCGGAGGTGGTGGCAGCGGCAGAGGTGTGGCAGGTCAACGCGCTGGCACGCAAGGGCAGGGAAGTGACGCCGCTGCTGGTGCAGGGGGTCAATCCGGGCACCATCGTCGAGGTGTCGAACATTGGCGAATTTCTCGATCCCGAGGCATTCGCCGCGCTCGCTGACTCGACCGAAGCCGGCGTCATCCTCGGCCGCGGTATCGCGGAGAAGCTCGGTATCGAGGAGGGCGAGCACCTCTCCCTGATAGTGCCGAACAGCGACAGCGATGACGGCGGCCGCCGCGCGGCGCGCCTGGCGGGCTTCAAGGTCACCGACATCTTCCACTCGGGTACCGCACTGGATCACTCCCTGGCACTGGTGTCCTGGTCCCAGGCCCAGGCCCTGGCCGGCGGCAGTGGCGGCGCGGGCATACAACTGCGGCTGCAGGAAATGCTGCAGGCCAACTGGATCATGCGCCGTCTGCTTGGCGATCTGCCGGCACAGGACTTCTATGGCAGCGACTGGAGCAGCACCCACGGCAACCTCTATCAGGCGATCCAGATGTCGCGCAATCTGGTGGGGCTGCTGGTGTTGCTGATTATCGCCATCGCCGCCTTCAACGTGGTGTCGACCCTGGTAATGGTGGTGATCGACAAGCACAGCGATATCGCCATCCTGCGCACCATGGGGGCCAGTACCCGTGAGATTCTGCTGACGTTTGTCAGCCAGGGTGCGCTGGTGGGGCTTGTCGGCGCCGTGGTCGGCGGGCTGTTGGGCGTGCTCGGCTCGCTGACGGTCACCGACCTGGTCGCGGGGCTGGAATCGGCATTCGGCATCCAGTTCCTGAAATCCGATGTCTACCCGGTGGATTACCTGCCGTCCGAATTGCAGTGGCCCGATGTGGCGCTGGTGGTGGGAGCGGGTTTCCTGCTGAGCCTGCTGGCGACCCTGTACCCGGCGCTACAGGCGAGCCGCGTACAGCCGGCGGCGGCCCTGCGCAACGAACAGTGATCGATCTAAAAGGCTATTGGTGAAACTGCGGCCGATACCGGCCGCGCTGGCGCTTCCGACGTGTGGCCGGTGACGTGAATTCGTTTAACTGGTGATCGAGCGGCGCTGCAGGCGCAGCTTCCAGCGCTTCACCACATGCCAGCGCCACAGCGCCTGCATCGAAAAGTACGACACGGCGGCAAAGAAGATGCCGGCCAGCAGTGAGCCGAAGAACAGCGGCAGCCAGATTTTCCCAACCTCTTCAGTCAGCCATTCCCACGACAGCTCAATACGGAAATCCAGAGGCGGCGTGCCCAGGATCCAGGCACCCAGCTTGTAGGTGCTGTAGAAGATCGCCGGCATCGTGACCGGGTTGCTGATCCACACCAGAATCATCGACAGCGGCAGGTTGCAGCGGAACCAGAGGGCCAGCAGGGCGGCGATGATCATCTGGCCGGGCAGCGGCAGGAAACTGGTGAAGACGCCGACGGCGAATGCCACGGATACCGAATGCCGGTTGAGGTGGAATAGGTTGGGGTCGTGCAGCAGAGTACCGAGGAACTTCAGGCCGCCTTTGGCGCGAACCTGCTCGGGTGTTGGCAGCCATCGCCTGATAATACTCTTCGGCATAACTCTGTTTACCCGGGTACCGGCAAGCCTTGGACAGTGTCGCTCGTGAAACTGGGAAGAAATTTCGGCGACGGGACTTTCCGCGCTGCCCTCGAATAAGCATAGAGTGCTCGAGCAGTCGGAGCACGGACGTACCGGCGCCGGCGCTATTATGCCCACTTAGCGGGCACAAGACTACCGCTCCACAAGAAGTCAGCTTTTTCGACGGATTGTCAACACTTGTGCGGCTAAGGTCTAGTTGACTGGCTAATTGGACTCGTTTAAGGTCGCTTCTCAACAATATTGTCGACAATCTGTAAGCGGTGCGGGAGAAGTTGACGTTGGAAGGCGAACAACTGCAGGCAATAGAGACAAGCCAGAGCCTGGCCGAGCGCCTGTTCGTGACCCTGCGCGGCGAAATCGTCGAAGGACAGATCGCCGCCGGCACCAAAATCAGCGAACCGGAGCTGGCGCGGCGCTTCAACGCGAGCCGCGGCAGCCTGCGCGAGGCCCTGATGCGGCTCGAGTCTTTGGGGCTGTTGGAGCGCCGTGTGAATGTCGGCGCCCGCGTGGTCGAGTTGAGTGAGCGCGGTCTGCTCGACCTTTATGAAGTGCGCGAAGCACTCGAGGGTATGGCCTGCCGTCTCGCAGCCCAGTACCACACCGACGAAGACCTGACTGAACTGCGCCAGATGCTCGCCCACCACGAGAAGCAGGAAGGATTGCAGGCGGGCCAGGCCTATTTCCAGCCAGAAGGCGATTTCGATTTCCATTTCCGTATTGTGCAGGCTTCCAAAAACGATCTGCTGATCGACACGCTGTGCAATCGTCTCTATTACCGGGTGCGCATGTACCGCTACCAGCTGGGTATGGCGAGTCCGCGCGCAAAGCGTGCCTTCCGGGAACACAGTCACATTATTGAAGCCATCGAAGCAGGGGATGGTGAGCTGGCGGAGCTGTTGATGCGCCGGCATATCCGCGCTTCGCGAAACAACATTGAAAAGAAACTAACGAGAGATCACTGAGGTCGTCTATGAGCCAGAAGCTTTCCGCCGGCGCGCGTTTCCGCCGCGCCCTCGCCGAAAACCAACCCCTGCAGGTGGTCGGTACCATCAATGCCTACACGGCCATGATGGCCGAGCGCATCGGCCACAAGGCGATCTACCTGTCTGGTGCCGGCGTTGCGAATGCGTCCTATGGTCTGCCCGACCTGGGCATGACCAGCCTCGAGAATGTACTGGAAGATGTGCGCCGTATCACCGCAGCCAGCGAACTGCCACTGCTGGTGGATATCGACACTGGCTGGGGCGGTGCCTTCAATATCGCCCGCACCATCAAGGAAATGATCCGTGCCGGTGCTGCGGCAGTACATATCGAAGACCAGGTGGCGCAGAAGCGCTGCGGTCATCGCCCGAACAAGGAGATTGTCTCCAAAGAGGAGATGGTTGACCGCATCAAGGCCGCGGTCGACGCGCGCACTGACGACGACTTCTTCATCATGGCCCGCACCGATTCTTTTGCTCAGGAAGGACTGGAAGCTGCCATCGATCGCGCCCAGGCCTGCATTGAAGCCGGCGCCGACGGTATCTTTGCCGAAGCGGTTACCGAGCTGGAGCACTACCGCGCATTCAAGGACGCGCTGAATGTGCCGATCCTTGCCAATATCACCGAGTTCGGAAAAACCAAGCTATACAACAAGGCGGAACTGGCAGAGTCTGGTGCCGATATGGTGCTGTACCCGCTGTCTGCCTTCCGTGCCATGAACAAGGCCGCTGAGAATGTGTACACCAGCATTCTGGAAAACGGTGACCAGCAGGCGGTGGTCGACACCATGCAGACCCGCGCGGAACTGTATGACTACCTGAATTACCACGAGTTTGAAGACAAGCTCGACGCCTTGTTTAAAAAGTAAGTGATCAAGAAGTAACACGAATTCAACTTTGTACCCACCGCCATCCCGGCGTAGGCCGGGATCCAGTAGAAGTTGCCGCAAGGCGCATTGCTGGATGTTGGATCGAGTCCGGCATGGCGAAGTAAAAACTTAAATTGATAGGGGAATTAACGATGGCAGAGAAAAAAGTTGGTGGTGCAGGCCTGCGTGGTCAAGTCGCCGGTAAAACCGCACTGTCCACCGTCGGCAAATCCGGCTCCGGCCTGACTTACCGCGGCTACGACGTCAAAGACCTGGCGGAAAACTGTGAGTTCGAAGAAGTAGCCTATCTGATTTTCTACGGCGAGTTGCCCACCAAGGCACAGCTGGCCGACTACAAAGGCGTACTGAAAGGCATGCGCGGCCTGCCGCAGGCGCTGAAGGAAGTTCTCGAGCGCATCCCTGCCGACGCCCACCCGATGGACGTAATGCGCACCGGCTGCTCCATGCTGGGCAACCTGGAGGGCGAGGAGTCCTTCGACGAGCAGCAGGATCGCGCCAACCGCCTGCTGGCCGCTTTCCCGTCCATCATCTGCTACTGGTACCGCTTCAGCCACGACGGTGTGCGCATCGAGACCGAGACCGATGACGATTCCATTGGCGGCCACTTCCTGCACATGCTGCGCGACGAGAAGCCGAACGACCTGCACGAGCAGGTCATGAATGTTTCCCTGATCCTGTATGCCGAGCACGAGTTCAACGCATCTACCTTTACCGCGCGCGTCTGTGCCTCCACTTTGTCCGACCTGTTCAGCTGCATCACCGGTGCTATCGGCTCCCTGCGCGGCCCGCTGCACGGCGGCGCCAACGAGGCGGCGATGGAACTGATCGAGCGTTTCTCTTCGCCGGACGAGGCAGAGAAAGAACTGCTCGGCATGCTGGAGCGCAAGGAAAAGATCATGGGCTTCGGCCACGCGGTCTACACCGAATCCGATCCGCGCAACGCCATCATCAAGCAGTGGTCCGAAAAGCTGGCCGCAGACGTCGGCGACGACGTGCTGTACCCGGTTTCCGTGCGCTGCGAAGAAGTTATGTGGCGCGAGAAGAAGCTGTTCTGTAACGCGGACTTCTTCCACGCTTCCGCGTACCACTTCATGGGCATCCCGACCAAGCTGTTCACACCGATCTTCGTAATGTCCCGCGTAACCGGCTGGGCAGCCCACGTGTTTGAGCAGCGCGCCGACAACCGCATCATCCGCCCGAGCGCGGAATATGTCGGTCCGGAACTGCGCAAGGTTGAGCCGATTGCCGAGCGCGGTTAATCCCCACTGCCGTCATCCCGGCGCAGGCCGGGATCCAGTGTGGTCGGAGAATCCGAGGAGCTGGATTCCGGCCTGCGCCGGAATGACGACGAAGAGCTATGTAAGTTCGAAAAGAACACTGAACGCGATGCATAGCCCCTGATGCCGGTGGTCCTTTGCGGGACTGTCGGCCGGAGGGACCCGGCCGACAAGCCTACAGGGATGTATTCACGGCGTGTCCCGCAAAGGACCACCGGCATCAGGGGCGCCACTGAGTTATCTTATTGCCCGCCCAAAGGCCCCGAATGAATACCGAATACCGCAAAAACCTCCCCGGCACGGATCTCGATTATTTCGACACCCGCGCTGCCGTCGACACCATCCAGCCCGGCGCCTACGCCAAGCTGCCGTACACCTCGCGTATTCTCGCGGAGAACCTGGTGCGCCGCTGTGAGCCGGAGCAGCTCACCGACGCGCTGAAGCAGATCATCGAGCGCAAGCGCGACCTGGATTTCCCCTGGTTCCCCGCGCGTGTCGTCTGCCACGATATTCTCGGCCAGACCGCACTGGTGGACCTCGCCGGCCTGCGCGATGCCATCGCAGAGAAGGGCGGTGACCCGGCCAAAGTAAACCCGGTCGTGCCCACGCAGCTGATCGTCGATCATTCCCTGGCCGTCGAACACCCCGGTTTTGAAAAAGATGCGTTCGAAAAGAACCGCGCAGTGGAAGAGCGCCGCAACGAAGACCGCTTCCACTTCATCAACTGGACCAAGACCGCGTTCGAAAACGTCGACGTGATCCCGCCCGGCAACGGCATCATGCACCAGATCAACCTGGAGAAAATGTCTCCGGTGGTGCAGCAAAAAGACGGCGTCGCCTTCCCGGATACCTGCGTCGGCACCGACAGCCACACCCCGATGGTGGATGCGCTCGGCGTCATCTCCGTCGGCGTGGGTGGCCTCGAAGCCGAGAGCGTCATGCTCGGCCGCGCATCCTACATGCGCCTGCCCGATATCGTCGGCGTCGAGCTGATCGGCAAACTGCAGCCCGGCATCACCGGAACCGACATGGTTCTGGCCCTGACCGAATTCCTGCGCCGCGAGCGCGTGGTCGGCGCCTACCTGGAATTCTTCGGCGAGGGCGCCTCCAGCCTGAGCCTGGGCGACCGCGCCACCATCGCCAACATGACGCCCGAATACGGCGCCACCGCCGGCATGTTCGCCATCGACGAGCAGACCATCGACTACCTGAAACTCACCGGCCGCGACGACGAGCAGGTAGCTTTGGTGGAGAGATTCGCGAAAGAAACCGGCCTCTGGGCAGATAGCCTGAAAGATGCCGAATACGAGCGCGTACTCAAGTTCGACCTCTCCTCCGTTGGCCGCAACCTGGCCGGTCCGTCCAACCCGCACGCACTGCTGCCGGTCTCCGAACTGGCTAATCGTGGCATTGCGAAGGAATGGGAAGAGAAAGAAGGCGAGATGCCGGACGGCGCGGTGATCATTGCCGCGATCACCAGCTGCACCAACACCAGCAACCCGCGCAACATGATTGCCGCGGGCCTGATTGCGCGCAACGCCAACAAGCTCGGCCTGACCCGCAAGCCCTGGGTAAAAACCTCCCTGGCACCGGGTTCCAAGACCGTAAAAATGTATCTGGAAGAGGCCGACCTGCTGCCGGAACTGCAGCAGCAGGGCTTCGACGTGGTCGCCTTTGCCTGCACCACCTGTAACGGCATGAGCGGCGCACTGGATCCGAAAATCCAGAAAGAAGTCATCGACCGCGACCTGTACGCCACTGCCGTACTGTCCGGCAACCGCAACTTCGACGGCCGTATCCATCCCTACGCCAAGCAGGCCTTCCTGGCTTCGCCGCCCCTGGTAGTCGCCTACGCCATTGCCGGCACCATCCGCTTCGATATCGAGAAAGACGTACTGGGCCACGACAAAGACGGCAACCCGGTCACCCTGAAAGATATCTGGCCGAGCGACGAAGAGATCGACGCGATCGTCAAGCAGAGCGTGAAGCCCGAGCAGTTCCGCGAGGTCTACATCCCGATGTTCGACCTGAACAAGGCGGAAGCAGAGAAGGGCGAGCCGCTGTACAACTGGCGCCCGCAGAGCACCTACATCCGCCGCCCGCCATATTGGGAAGGCGCTTTAGCGGGCGAGCGTGCGCTGAAAGGCATGCGCCCGCTGGCGGTGCTGGGTGACAACATCACCACCGACCACCTGTCGCCGTCCAACGCGATCCTGGCCAGCAGTGCCGCCGGTGAATACCTGGCGAAGATGGGCCTGCCGGAAGAGGACTTCAACTCGTACGCCACCCACCGCGGCGATCACCTCACCGCCCAGCGCGCCACCTTCGCCAACCCGAAGCTGTTGAACGAAATGGTGCGCGACGAAAACGGTGCAGTGAAGCAGGGCTCTCTGGCTCGTATCGAGCCGGAAGGCAAGGTCACCCGCATGTGGGAAGCTATTGAAACCTACATGGACCGCAAGCAGCCGCTGATCATTATCGCCGGCGCCGACTACGGTCAGGGTTCCTCCCGCGACTGGGCTGCCAAGGGCGTGCGCCTGGCCGGTGTGGAAGCGATTGTGGCGGAAGGCTTCGAGCGAATTCACCGCACCAACCTGATCGGCATGGGCGTACTGCCGCTGGAATTCCAGCCCGGCACCACCCGCGAGACCCTGGGTATCGACGGTACTGAAACCTTCGACGTACTCGGCGACCGCACCCCGGGCGCAACCCTGACCCTGCTGATCCACCGCAAAGACGGCGAGACCGTAGAAGTACCGGTGAAATGCCGCCTGGATACCGCGGAAGAAGTCTCCATCTACGACGCCGGCGGTGTACTGCAGCGCTTCGCCAACGACTTCCTCGAAGCGGAGGGTGCTGCGCAATGACCGCTTTTGCTCCGCAAATAAAAGTGCCCGCCACCTACATGCGTGGCGGCACCAGCAAGGGCGTGTTCTTCCGCCTGCAGGACCTCCCGGAATCCGCGCAGGTACCCGGCGAGGCCCGCGACAAGCTGCTGCTGCGGGTGATCGGCAGCCCCGATCCCTACGGCAAGCAGACCGACGGCATGGGCGGGGCCACCTCCAGCACCAGCAAGACCGTGATCCTGTCGAAGAGCGAGCAGCCGGAGCACGACGTGGATTACCTGTTCGGCCAGGTCTCCATCGACAAGCCGTTCGTGGACTGGTCCGGCAACTGCGGCAACCTCACTGCCGCCGTCGGTGCCTTCGCCATCAACAGCGGTTTTGTGGATGCAGCGCGCGTGCCAGAGAACGGTATCTGCACCGTGCGCATCTGGCAGGCCAACATCAAGAAAACCATCATCGCCCACGTACCCATCACCAATGGGGAAGTGCAGGAGACCGGTGATTTCGAACTGGACGGCGTCACCTTTCCCGCGGCCGAAGTGCAGATCGAATTCATGGACCCGGCGGATGGAGAAGGGGCCATGTTCCCCACCGGCAACCTGGTGGACGATTTAGAGGTGCCGGGCGTCGGCACCCTGAAAGCCACCATGATCAACGCCGGTATCCCGACCATCTTCGTCAACGCTGCGGATATCGGTTACACCGGCACCGAACTGCAGGAAGCCATCAACGGTGACGACAAGGCGCTGGCCATGTTCGAGACTATTCGTGCTTATGGTGCGAAGGCCATGGGCCTGATCGAAAAGGTGGAAGAGGCAGCCGCTCGCCAGCATACCCCCAAGGTCGCATTCGTCGCGGCACCCAAGGGCTATGCGGCCTCCAGTGGCAAGGAAGTGGCAGCGGGTGATATCGACCTGCTGGTGCGCGCCCTGTCCATGGGCAAACTGCACCACGCCATGATGGGCACTGCCGCCGTTGCCATCGGCACCGCCGCCGCCATTCCCGGCACCCTGGTTAATCTGGCAGCGGGGGGAGGGGAGCGCAATGCGGTGACTTTTGGCCATCCGTCCGGCACCCTGCGGGTCGGTGCGGAAGCGGAAATCGTCAACGGACAGTGGACGGCCACCAAGGCCATTATGAGCCGCAGTGCGCGGATTCTGATGGAAGGTTGGGTGCGGGTGCCCGGAGACTGCTTCTAGTTCGCCTTGCAGTAAGATCTGCGAATAGCGCTGAGTGGCGTTTAAGCGGATTTTGGAAGTTGAAAAAGCGAGTCTCAATTGGGGCTCGCTTTTTTTATGTCAGCTATTTTTTGTTTGATATTTAACCGGTGTGCAACTTGCAACCATTTGGTAGTGTGGCGTATGGCGTGAAAATCATCGCGCGGAGGTTAAGCCATTGACTTAAAAGACAATTAAAATACTATCGGTTGTAGGTCTATTCCGAGTTATAGAGACGCTCTGCTGCCTAATTTTGACAAGATATCTGCAGGTAGATCTTAACTTGCTGATTTTTTGGTGTTTTTCTAGGGCTGGTTGTTAGGCTTCGTCGAGTTGAAGAAAACCGAGCTGTATGGGTGGGTCTTATTGAGGAACTGCTGTGTGGCTCAGTAAGCGTTAATATAAGCGTCCATAGAAAATGTCTACTGCACGAAGTTATTTAAAAAACTATTTATTAAATAGAAGGCTCGCCAAACTGTGATCGACAAAGCTGTAGTGCGATGGGAAAAAATAAAACGAAAATCAATCACTATTAAAATAAAAGCAAAAGAGATGTTTCTTCTCTGGTATGCTAAGGGTTGGCAGTATATCTATTTCCTAAAGAACAGGCTTTTTAATGTTAGTTCGAACTATGGCGGACGGCTAGGATTGATATTCCTAGCAGCGCTAATAGTGGCAAGTGCAATATTTGTCCCGGCGCTTAAAGGTTATTTCGAACCATATTTCTCCGAGTCAGGGCGATTCAACTCAATTAGGGCTCTTTTTCTTACTCTTGGTGGCGCCTTGATCGGTGCTACCGCGATCGCATTTTCACTCATCATGTTTGCAATGCAGGTTAATGTTGAGCGAATGCCGCATGGCTTATTCAGGAAATTTAGCTCAGACGTAAAGCTGCTTGGAGCATTTGTTTTGACATTCTCATTGGCGGCGATCATAGCAGGGTTGTCACTGATACCAGATGGATCTTGGGTGGCTGGGGCTACTGTGGCAACACTCTGGTGTTCATTGTTAATTATGTTGCTATTTGTGCTTGCGTATCGCAGAGCGCTTGCTTTGATTAGCCCTACTATGCAATTGGGATTGGTGGTCGCGGATACGAAGAGAAATTTTAAAACATGGGATAGAGCTGTAAAACGATTAGTGCCGATATTTCGAGCAAATTCAAATTCTGAAAAAGAAAATGAGGAAATAAGAAATAAATACGATATGGATCGTGTAGCCTATTTTAAATTGCATCCGAGGTGGACAGAATCGGGCGAGCAAGCGATTTACTATTGCATTACCTTTTCAAGGCGGTACGCAGAACAAGGCGACCACGAGGTTTCGCGAGCTGCGCTTAATGGGGTAGTCGCAATCAATGCATTGTATATTAAAGCAAAAGGTAAAACGTTTTTTTCAAACAACTACATTGTCAATAATCCGCTGGCATCTGACAGTTTTCTAATAAATACACTTGAGCATTTGCGGCAGAATGTACAAGTAGGCGTTTCACGAAAAGATGAGCAATTCATTGAGCAAAATCTACAGGGTCTACTTCAGCTCACGCGACTTTACCTTTCAATAGAATATGGAGATTCGCATGCCATAAAGTCTCATGCGCAACTGGTATCAGGCTATTTGGCAAGTGCAGTAGAAAGCATTATTCCCCATGATATGCCTGATGTGTTAATTGAAGGTGTATCGCTACTTGGAAGTGCGGCTCGACTTATCGTTGAATATGACAGGCCTGAGTACATAGCCACGATCTCGGAGAAGATCGCGTTTATAGCTTGCGCTGGTGCTGTTAATCAAAACTACCAGCCGGTATCCCAAGTTGCAGTAAAACAGCTCGCAATTCTCACTTTCGAATTACTGCGGAGCAAGTCACGGCAGGTGCGTTATGCAATCAAAGAAGTGCGAGATGATGTAAAGCTAATTGCAGAAATGTACCTCAAAATACCTGATAAACCACTAATAAGTATTCATAGCTCGAGTTTAGCGCCATACTATTCCGGAACAAGCAATGATTCATTAATGTCGAGTCTGACAGACTTGACCAATGCCATATTAAACGCAGAGCCCGGTGATGAATTGGCGCAGCGAGTTATACGCCATTTAGTGGAATGGGCAGAGGAATTATATCAAACAGAGAAAGAATTATTATTGCTGGCGATTGAGAAAAGATCTCATCTCACATTTGACCTAATCCACTGGATAGTACATGTCACAAAATTACTACTCGCTGTTTCTTGTGCGGATGTTTGCGATGATCATTTTAGAGATAAACTAAGAAGATCAGCACATTGGTTGATTTATGTACTTTCATGGATTCCTGATAATGAAGAAACGATCAAGTATGTAGAAACGTTTCGTATCGCAGATAACATATTCGAATCCGCAGTAGATGCACATAAACGAGGTTGCGAAGCGGAGGCGTTAGAAATTCGAAAGCTGCTTCTTAGTTGGACACGCAAGGTGGGTAAATATGAGACTGGGTGGGCTTCCCTAGAAAAAGCTTGTTGTGGCTTAGCATGCTTAAATCTTATTCTTAACCTGCCAGATGATAAACTATTCACTGATATCGATACATTCCTTTCTAAGGAAGGTGCTCCTGATTTTGATACTAGATTACGAGCCGCCTCTGACCTACATGAACAAGCAGACAAATATCGTCCCGGGTATGGTCATGGCGATATAGACATGGCAATGGCACGTGTCGATCAATCTAGACTTAGCGTGCTGCTGCATGGAGTAGCTAACCATTTATGTCCTGAAATTGATAGCGTGGAATCAACTTAAGTTTACGGATGGCAATTGAGAATTGTCACACTACAGCACCGTGAAATCCGACGCTCGCTCCCCGCGCGGTTTATGGTAATCGTTATTCATCTAAAATAAGTAATTAGCGTGAGATCAATTTTATGGAGTTAATTTGGTCGAATTTAATCGGTGTGAAAAGCTTTGACCTACCTCGTTTAACGGTTTTCTTTTAGTTGGAGGATCAAAATTTGAAGGTGAATAGAAATTCTCCAGGCCGTCAAAAATGATCATGCTGGACCGGCATGTAAATCTAAAGGGATTCTTGGAAGGCGGTCCTTGCTACCCTATGCATTGGCATTCGGTCCTACTCAACGCCAACTTGTCGCAAGATGAGTGGCGCTGTATCGAGTACTTTCAAATACGCGCGCGCGAATTTCTACTTAATGTAGAAGATCTAAAGTTGCCTGGGTTCTTTTCACTTTCTATCGATCATGGTGGTCAAAAAGTAACCGTGGAATCAAACGCATTTCCTGGGCGCCACCGTGTAAAGTCACTTTATCTAGATTTTCGGCATTTTATTGCAGACAAAGAGCCCTCGAAGTTTCAGAGAACTGTCAATATCCTTAGTAAAAATATAGATAGGTCGAACCCGCTGCAAACTTTCCTTTCTGAACTCAAGCGAAACTTTCTTCGAGAGGCGAGCTTTGGTATTACGGCTAATGGAAGAGAACTATCCGTGGCTCGCTTGGTAGATTTGTGGTTTAACACAGAGTTCTTTCATGCTGGAAGAGAGGAGCAAGAGAAAGAACGTCTCGAGTGGCTAGCAGTACTTCATGATGACGCGGCTCACCAGTTGTTGTTATGGGGTGTTATAAATACGACACACACTGTTAAGTCACTCTATGCATGTGTAAAGGATCTCTGTCGCACCGGATCACTTTCTGTGAACTGCCCAGACCCAAGAATAATTTTTAGGGATGCTTCAAATTAGTAAACAGGTCGCGCGGATTGGAGAATGTGTAGGCATTCATCGCTGCAACCTAATAAATGGGGGTCAGATCAACATTATGATACCCATTAGCACCCACTGAGTTTTCCATCCATTAGTCTATGGTTATAGCAAAAAGGGAAGGGAAAGCTCGATGGCCAGATTGCCGCGCCTCGGACCTGCAGGGATTCCGCAGCATGTTATACAGCGGGGTAACAACCGGCAGGTTTGCTTCTGTTCCGTGCAGGACATGATCGCCTACGCCGATTGGCTAAAACAGTATGCAAAGGAGTTCGATATTCAGGTACATGCCTGAGTGTTGATGACCAATCACGTCCACCTGCTGGTAACCCCGCAGTCTGATCAGGGTGTTAGTAAGATGATGCAGGCCCTCGGGCGTATTTATGTGCGTTTCTTCAACCGCGAGTATCGACGTCGGGAACTCTGTGGCAGGGGACTGGGCTGGCCGCGCATCACTTTGCCGTGAACATAGTTCTTCTTTGTTCTTTTGCGAGCAAATTCAGCGGCGATTCAGTTGCGCCGGGTTAAAAAGCAGGTGTGAATCCAAGGAATACGCACCATGCGCCAGATCCCATACCGATTACTCGCCGCTCTCACCATCAGTTTGACGCTCGGTGGCTGTGTCACCTACCCAGCTACGCCGGTGATCGTCGGGAACACCTATGTCCGGAAGGCTCCTCCGGTTTACTCCTATTCAGTGATCACTGATCCCGGCTATCGCTACTACGACGATACCCTCGGCGTTTACGTATTCTATGACCGCAGCGACGTTTTCTATCGACAGGGGCATTACTATCGTTGGCACCATGACCATTGGATCAGTGCCAGTCACTGGCGTGGCCCCTGGTATCCGGCCCCGAATCTGTATATCTCGGGAAACTTCAATGATCGCTGGCATTCGCGCTTGCGCCGCCACGGCCATCGCTATGCCGGAGGACACGACTACAGACCGCCGCGCCGGCACGTTCATGACGACGGTTACAACCGGCGGGACCGGCATGAAAGCAACGGGCATCGACGTGATCGTCGTGAGGAGGGCCAGGATCGTCGTGGGCAGGGCCAGAATCGTGGCCGAGGCGGAGAACATGGGTTTGCTGGCGTAGCCGAGCCGAAGCGGCGGGCGTCTCAGACGGATAACCGGAGCGGGCATCGAGATGATCGTCGTGAGAAGGGCCAGAATCGTGGCCGAGGCGGTGAACATGGGTTTGCTGGCATAGCCGAGCCAAAGCCGCGGCCTTCTCAGATGGATAACCGGAGCGGGGATCGCCGTAATGAACGCCGGAACCCTCGTCCGAACGAGCGGGCAGTGAAACTGGCGGACAAACCCATCGGCATTCGCGACCCACGAGTTGTTCCTGCATTAGAGCGTCCGGCAACCGATCGCCGCGCGGTGCGCGACAGGCCCAAGCCACAAAACAAGCGTGGCCAGCCCCAGCCCCAGCCCCAGCGCCAGCGAAATGCGCCAAATGATCGGCGCAATACTGCCGCGAAGCCAACTTCGCACCAGGAGCGTGAGCAACCAAAGAACGAGCAACCAAAGGAAAAGAAAAAGAAGTCCAAGAAGAAAACGGATAAGCGCGATCAGGTACGCCTGGTGCATGAGCCGCGTACCCGCCTGTCCAATGAAGCACGCCGTCGGATCGATTGATCCTGTCTAATAAATGGGGTCAGATCAACTTTATGGCATTCATTTGATTGACCCTATTTGATGCCAATATGGCGGTCTGCGCCCATTTAGTTAGAAACTCCGCAATGTTTTGGTCGGGGTGTAGAATACCTCCCTCGCTCATCACCGGAGAACAAGCGACATGAACACGGCCCCCGCATTCTATCCAATCGGTACCCCCGGCACGCCCTGGGGCGAGGCGGAACGCGCCGAGTGGTTGTCCCGTCAGGCCCGCCAGCGCAGTTATGAGTCCGAAGTACTGAGTGCAATCGAGGGCCTGCGCCCGCGCTTCGATGTGGAAGAGTATGGCCGTCTGGAATACGGTGATGAGCGCTTTCCGCTACTGGCGATCCGCAGCCGCGACTGGCGGGACGACCTGCCGGTGGTGCTGGTGACGGGCGGCGTGCACGGCTACGAAACCAGTGGCGTACACGGTGCGCTGCAGTTCGTCGATCAGCATGCCGCGGATTACGCCGGCCGCGTCAACCTGCTGGTCGCGCCCTGTGTCAGCCCCTGGGGCTACGAGCGCATCCACCGCTGGAACCCGAATGCGATAGACCCGAACCGCTCGTTCCGCGAAGACAGCCCGGCCGAGGAATCGGCGGCGCTTCTGCGTCTGGTAGCACCCGTCCGCGATCGTGTACTGATGCATATCGACCTGCATGAGACCACCGATACCGACGAAACCGAGTTCCGCCCTGCGCTGGCTGCTCGCGATGGCAAGCCGTTCACGCCGGGCGGGATTCCCGATGGCTTCTATCTGGTGGACGACAGCGAGAACCCGCAGCCCGAATTCCTGCAGGCGGTGATCGCGGCGGTGGAGAAGGTCACCCATATTGCCCCGGCGGACGACAACAACGAGATCATCGGCTCGCCGGTGGTCGCGCGGGGCGTGATCCAGTACCCGCTCAAGCAGCTGGGCCTGTGTGCCAGCATCACCAACGCCCCCTACAAGACCACCACCGAGGTCTACCCCGACAGCCCCCGCGCAACGCCCGAGCAGTGCAATGAAGCGCAGGCCGTGGCGGTGTGTGCGGCGATCGACTACGCACTGGCGCACCGCTAACAGGGGCAAGAAATCGGCGGCTGCGCGGCCAGCAGGTCGCCTCCGCCGACGATCAAAAGAAGATCTATGAAAGTACCCAAGAGATTACAACCGCTGGTCGATGACGGCATGATCGACGAGGTCATGGCCCAGTTGATGAGCGGCAAGGAAGCACAGGTGTATGTGGTGCGCTGCGGCGACAGCTTGCGCTGTGCCAAGGTCTTTAAGGAGGCCAGGCAGCGCAGCTTCAAGCAGGCGGTGCAGTACCAGGAAGGCCGCAAGATGCGCAACAGCCGCCGCGCGCGGGCGATGTCGAAGAAGACCCGCTACGGACAGAAAGAGCAGGAGCAGGCCTGGCTGAGTGCCGAGGTCGATGCGCTGTATCGGCTGGCGGCAGCCGGCGTGCGCGTCCCCGAGCCCTATGGCTTCGTCGACGGTGTATTGCTGATGGAACTGGTGGCCGATGAGGAGGGCTACGCGGCCCCGCGGCTGGATGACGTCACGCTGACTGCGGAGCAGGCCCGCGATTATCACGGCCAGGTGATGGCCGACGTCGTGCGCATGTTGTGTGCGGGCCTGGTACACGGCGACCTTTCCGAGTTCAACGTGCTGGTGGACCGCCACGGCCCCGTGATCATCGATTTGCCCCAGGCGGTGGATGCGGCCGGCAACAACAACGCTGCCATGATGCTGCAGCGCGATGTCGACAATATGCGCAACTATTTCGGCCGCTTCGCCCCGGAACTATTGACCACCGATTACGGCAGGGAAATCTGGGCGCTGTATGAGGCGGGTGACTTGCACCCGGAAACTACCCTTACCGGGGTTTTCGAACATGAGGCGAAAAGTGTCGACGTCGCGGACCTGATGGCCGTCATCGATGATGTTCGCGAAGAACAGGCCGAGCGCATGGCACCGGCCTGGGAAGAGTAGGGCCACGTGCTGGCGCATCGTTGAGACGGGAGAGTAGTAGCGGAAAGGGCTGAATTATTTTCTCGGCGCTACTTCGTATTGGTAGCAGCCGGGGTTTCAGCCGCGGCGGGCCACACCAGGCCCGCGCGTATCACCACCAGCAGAATGACAAACGACATTTCCAGTGCAAGGAAGACACCGATGGGGTGGTCGGGCACACCTTGTATCATCAGATAAATCAAATAGAGCGTGGCGAGCAGGTTGCCGGCCAGGGTAATGCTGAGCGCATAGCCTCGCGCTTGCCATAGCGGCTTGCTGAGCAGGATATTCAACGCGGCGGTGCCGGCGAGCATGGCCCCGGGCAGCATAAGCAACAGACGACGGGGCAGGGCAGTATCCTCGCTCATCACCTGCGCCCAGATAGCGACAAAATGACCGTTGGCGCCCAGGGTGAGCAGAACGCTCAGGAGTACAGCGCCAGCCGCGGCAACCTTATACAGGGCATTCTGCTGCAAACCCGGTGATGAACTAGAAGCCGACATCGCGCCCTCCGGCGGTGGCCAGGCCACATTCGTAGGCAAAAACAACGGCCTGGGCGCGATCGCGCAATCCCAGCTTGGACAGCACACTGGAAACGTGGGTTTTTACGGTGGCCGCGCCAATAAACAGGGCCTCGGCAATTTCGGCATTGCTCTTGCCGTCGGCAATCGCCGCCAGCACTTCGCGCTCCCGCGTGGTCAGGCGCTCCAGACGCTCGGCCAGGTTGCGGCCCGCCCCCAACTTTTGCGCGAACTGGCTGATCAGGCGCTGGGTGATACCGGGTGCGAGCATGGCACCACCATCCGCAACTGTGCGCACCGCCTCCACCAGCGCCTCGGGTGGAATATCCTTAAGCACAAACCCACTGGCTCCCGCCTGCAGGGCGCGAAACACGTATTCGTCGGGATCGAAGGTGGTGAGGATGATGACCCGGCAGGTTGTGTCGCCGGCCTCCGCTCTTTCCTCTGTTTGTAATAGGCGCGCTGTGGCTTCCAGCCCGTCCATCTCCGGCATGCGTATGTCCATAAGGATGATGTCTGGCTGGTGCTCGCGTGCTGCCTCTATTGCCTCAACGCCGGTGCCGGCTTCGGCCACCACCTGAATGTCGGGCTCGTTATCCAGCACCAGGGCAAAGCCGCGCCGCACCAGCGCCTGATCATCCACCACCATGACTCGTAACATCAGGTTCCCCCTTCCGTAGTGGGCAGTTGTGCAGTCACCTCAAAGCCACCGCCATCGATCACACCGGCGCGCAGGTGGCCGCCGAGTAGTTCCGCCCGCTCGCGCATGCCCGCGATGCCATGGCCACCGCTTTGTTGTTCATCGCTTCGTTGTTCACCAAGAGGCTGCTCACCGGCACCGTCATCCTGAACACAGATAGCAATATGATCAGGCGCAACGCTCACACTCACGCGCACGCTGGCTTCGGCACCAACGTGTTTGATGACGTTGGTCAATGACTCCTGAATGATGCGGTAGGCGGCAAGGGCGACTCGGGCCGGCACGCCGTCGTACTCGCCGTGGGCTTTATAGTCGACCCGGGCAACGACATGCCGGACCTTTTCGATCAGGGCAGGGAGATCACCCAGGCCCGGCTGCGGTGTGAGGGTCGTCTCGTCACTGGCCGGGCGCAGCACGCCCAGCAAATGACGCATCTCCGACAGGGCGTGGCGGCCGGCGGCCTCCACCGCAGTCATGGCTTCGCTGGCCGCCTCCGGGTTATTGCGGCTGATGGTTCTGGCGGCGCCGGCCTGTACCGTCATCAGGCTCACCTGATGCGCCACCACATCGTGCATCTCACGCGCGATGCGGGTGCGCTCCGCCGCCACAGCGCGCTCGGACTCGGCATTGCGCTCGCGCTCCAGATACTCGGCTCTCTCTTCCAGCAAACGCAGGTATTCACCGCGAAAGCGCAGCCGGCGACCGCTGTACCACAGTGCCCACGCCAGCATCACTGACACGGTACCTCCGGCCGTGGGCTGAACCAGTAACCTCTCGTCTTGCACCACAAACGCCAGCGTCGCCAGGACCGCGATCAAGCTGACTCGGGTGTTGGCCTCATAGCGGCCGAGGCTGTAGAGCGAAAACGCCAGGGCAACGATTCCTTCCGCCGGCAAACCCAGCTCCAGTATCAGCGTGGCTCCGAGAACAACGGCGTGTACCTGCCAGGGGTGGGTGCGACGCCACAACAGGGCGAAGCAGCCGACGAAGGCGCATTGAAAAGCGGCGACGTCCCACAGGCTTTGCAGGGCCAGGACATCGCTTGCGTCTTGGCGCGACCACATCAGCAGCGTCAGCAAAAAGGCGAGGGTGGCGATGAGCAGGTCGGTCATCTGCGGCCAGCGCACGAATGGGCCACGGAATGGCTGCCATACCGGGAGCTTGGGTAATTCTGTGCTGGCGTTGTGCGGATTCGACGCCGGCGTCGTGGGGGACGGCGATTTCATTTCCGCATGCTAAACCAGGCGCGGCCAGCTGTCATGAGACTTCCGGGGGAGGTGACAGCAGCACCGTCTCCGCCTTTTGGGGGAGGCCAGATTCCTGCCTGTGGCGGATGTTCTGATGTCTGAAAGCGCCGACCATGCTCGCCAAGCAAATTCAGCCCAAGCCCGCGAGAACCATGCCGCGAAAAACAAGGTGAGCCAACACCGCGTGAGTCGTGTGAGTTCCGTGATTCGCGTGCATCCCGCCATCTAAACACCTGGAGAAAAACGATGAACGACGCTGTTCTTGGCCCAACACTGCTCCGCCCATTCGATACATCCCGCGCCGTCAGGCTGGCGGTAACCACCTGGTTTGGCATTGCGGCGATCGGCCACGGGATATTCCTTGCCTACATTCTTGCCGTATTCTACCCACCCATTGCGCAGTCGGGACTGCACGGCCTGCAGGGCCTCGAGCACCTGCCGGCTGGCTTTCGCGAGGGCGATACACTGGGCAACCTGGCAGCGGTAGCGCACGTGCTGCTGGCCGCGATTGTGATCGGTGGCGGCCCCCTACAGCTGGTGCCCGCCGTGCGCCGACACGCCCCAAGCTTCCACCGTTGGCTGGGCCGCAGCTATCTGCTGGCTGCCGTCATTAGCAGTGTGGGCGGGCTGTACATGATCTGGACCCGTCACAGCATTGGCAACCTGGTGAATCAGATCACCATCTCCATCGACGGGGTACTGATTCTCGTGTTTGCATTCCTGGCGCTGCGCAACGTCATGGCCGGCCGGATTGCCGAGCACCGGCGCTGGGCACTGCGCCTGTTCATGGTTGCCAGCGCGGTATGGTTCTTTCGTGTGGCGCTGATGGGCTGGGCGACACTGACCGGTGGCTGGGGCATCGACTGGGAGTCCTTCACCGGCCCCTTCGTGTACGCCCTGGGTGTCGGCCAGTACTTGCTCCCTCTGGCCATGCTGGAGTGGTACTTCCATTGCCAAAAGCGTGAAGCCGGGCATCGTGCAAAGCTCGCCTTTGTAAGTACTCTGGTGCCACTGACCGTCTTTATGGCCATTGGTATTTTCGCCGCGACCATGGGTATGTGGTTGCCGCGGATCTAAGCCTGTCACTCAGGCGGCCGCAAAACTGTTCCCGTAGACTTGGCTGTAAAGAATTAACGGGGTCGATCAACGCGCTGACGGCCGGCGATGGCACGCCGTTGATGCCAAGCGGGATTCCGGGCGCCTTCCACCCGGCCGATGACAACGGCGAGATCATCGGCTCACCGGTGATCTGGGGGCGTCACCGAGTTCGCGCTCAAGCAGCTCGATATTTGCCCGGGCATCACCAACGCCCCCGACAAAACCACCACCGAAATGTACCCCGAAGCCCCAGTATCACGAACAGACAATGTCGCGGCGCTGGTTCCGCCCCACGGTTTAGCAGGTGTATAGGGCTTACATCGTACGGCGGTCGCCGGTGGCCTCCCTTTCCTTCAGCGCAGCCCAGAGCGCCTCGATCAAGAGGTCGGCACCGAAAGACGTCACGTGATTGTCGTCGTACAGAACCGGCAACTGGTTGATCACTCCCCGGCAAATGGTCTCGTCGCACAGAACCTGATAGCTATTGAAAAGTACGGCGCCGTTATTCTCCGCGACTTCGGTGATGGTTTTTATCGTGTCATTGGCGCGGGCGACTGCGTCCAGGTAGGGCATGGAAATATCTATCGCTCGGTCAGTCATTGCCAGCCGCATGGCCGTGGGCGCGACGAGTAGGGGGAATTCGGGCGGCGATATGATTACCGTCACCTCGCGGTCCATCGACTTGAGTGCGGCAAGCGTGCGTTGCAGCCCACGGGAAAACACGGCTGGATTGTTGGCAACGTCTATGTTCTCTGTTTCTTCATCGAACAGGTACACGAGGTCGTCGGGCAGGTAGTCCGTGGGCAGGCGCCTGCCCTCATAGTTTACGACCCACCTCGCATTCAATATGACATGCTGTATCTCCGGGTGTTCGCGTATGAACATCAGTACCGAGCTGTTGAAGCGACGGCAGGCGTTTTCCGCTCGGGGTCGTTCTGGTGTGGCATTCTTGGCCACGCCGAGCAGGGGTGGGCAGTCGACTGCACCAAAGAAATACATGTCCCGGTCGCTCCCTGACGCCGCCAGCAGTGAACTGAATGCCGGGGTCAGTGCGCGTGCGTGTGAGTCGCCCCACAGCAATATCCCGTTTTCGTGGGTGGATTCTCCTTGCCCTTTGTGGATCCTGCATTTGTCGAGTGAAAGTTCGAGTGCTTCCTTCCCGCGTTGAAAACAGAGGTTCCGAATGGAGCGGTACTGTTCGATAGTGTGGTTTA
The DNA here is from genome assembly GCF_900107725.1 of Microbulbifer marinus. Lineage (GTDB taxonomy): Bacteria > Pseudomonadota > Gammaproteobacteria > Pseudomonadales > Cellvibrionaceae > Microbulbifer > Microbulbifer marinus. The sequence continues at coordinate 412,883 of NZ_FNQO01000001.1, forward strand.
TGGCTTGAGCCTGTTTTGGCAGCCGGCCGGCAAGCCCATCACTGAGGAACAGTGCCAGCGCCAGCGTAACGCCCACAGTGCTGACAGTCGCTGCGGTCAAAATTGGCTTTGCCGAGCCGAGGCTGGGCAAGAAGCCTGCGCTTGGGCGGCCCTGCACTCTGCCGGAAGCGGGTACAGCGCTTTTTTTGCGCAGGAATGGCTGCTCTATATACCTTTGTGAAAGCAACGCAATGGCCAGGGTCACGGTCAGCATGAGTGCAGTTTCGCCGCTGCCGAGTGACCGCCCCATGTACATGCCTGTGAATACGATTAGCGGCCAGTGCCAGAGGTAAAGGGAGTAAGACGCTTTACCTAGTGTTACCAGGCTTCTGTGCGAAAGCATGCGGGTTGCGATGCTGGGGCCATTGAGACCGGCATTGATCACCAGCATACTGCCGAGTACCGGCAAAAGTGCTGCGACGCCGGGAAATCGAGTTGAATCATCATAATAAATCGCGGCGCCGATGATCGCGGCGAGCCCCGCCATGCCCAGTAGATCGTTAACCGGTCCGTGTGACAGCCGCAGCCGGAACCCGCACGCCAGGACTGCCCCTGCCAGCAGTTCCCATGCACGGCTGCCGAGCAGGTAATAGGCGGCAGAGGCTGAATTCCTTGTCTGATACACGCTGAATAAGAAAGACAACAGGATCAGGAAGAGCAGGATATTGCGCAGTTTTACCGTGGACATTTTCGGGAAGAACAGGAACAGCAGCGGGTAGAGCAGGTAAAACTGCTCCTCCACAGCGAGTGACCAGGTGTGCAGGAGTGGCTTGGTTTCCGCCGCCACGTCGAAGTAGCCGCTTTCCATCCAGAAAACAAAATTTGAACTGAAAGCGAAAGTGGCGCCGAGACTCTTGGCGAATGATTTCAGTTCCGCCGGCAGCAGCAGAAAATAGGCCGCGATCGTAGAGGCCACCAAAACGCCAAACAGTGCGGGGAGCAGCCGCCGCACGCGGCGGTTGTAGAAGCGGATACTACTGAAGGTTCCTGCTTTGTGCTCGGCGAGCAGAATCGAAGTGATCAGGTAGCCGGATACGACAAAAAATACATCGACCCCAACGAATCCGCCACTGAACGCTGACAGGTCGGCATGGAAAAGTATCACGGGAATGACGGCAAGGGCGCGCAGTCCATCGATATCACTTCTATATTTGGTCATTGTAATTCTCAGGTCCGCGAGTGCTGTCTCCGTTAGGGGGCTTGTGTTTCGATAAGGGCGTCCATTCCTGCGATGTCAGAATGCCGAAACCGGAGCTGTGGACGGCGGCTTGTCGACTTCGCAGAGCGTTTGCAGAGTATCGAGCTGGATCTGCAGCGGCTCTGGGAAGGGAAGCCCCATCGTTTTCAGAATCCTGGCAAACCGATAGCGCCAGTCGTGCCGGTGCAGGGCGTGGATCTGGTTTCGTCGCTGGATTGCGTGCAGACGCTCTCGGTCGCGAAGCAAACGGACGATTGCGTCCGGTCCGTCGGCCGGATCGGCAGGTACGGATACCATACTGTCTTGCCAATCCATCAGGTTGGGCGCCGAAGCGCATCTAGGCCTGGTGCCCACAACCACGTTGCCCGCCGCCCAGGCCTCAAACCACCGGTAGAGCACCGGTGAGCGATTGAGGAATCGCGGGTTGTCGCTGGGTTCGAAACAGAGGTTAACGCTGCTCGACGACATAAGTTTCCACTGCAACTGTCGATGTTCCCGCATGCTCTGGATCGTGGGTGTCTCAAAAGTAGAGTGCACATAGGTGTAGGGGCTGCCGGGGGTGCCGAATGCGGTTTGCAGTGCCCTGTGGTATTCCCGGTTGATGCGACCGTAGCCGAAAATGTCTATGCCGTTTTTGTTTGGAATCCGCGCGTGTAACAGGGCGTCGATTCCAAATGGCAGGAAGTAGGCTCGCTCGAAACCATGGCAGCTCCGCAGTTCCGCGGCTATTTCTTCGATGCCCGTGAATACCAGGTCGACGGACTGCAATATGCGTGGTCCAAAGCCGTCCAGAGTCATGGAGTCAAAGCTATCGGTAAAATAGACCGCAATACGCGAAAAGCGTTGGAGGTCACGGCCGAGACTTGCCAGGGTTAATAGGAAATGCGGGGTGCTGCAAATGACCAGCAGCTGGTTGCCTGGCAAGGTTTTGGATGAAACGCCGGTAACGCGATAGGGGTTGCGGAAGCGATAGTGCAGCTTGCGGATATCCTGCGCCGGAAACCGGTATGCAACATCGAGGATGGGGACATTCCAGCTAAGAATCAATTCATGGAGGTCATAGAGTAGCGAGAAACCGACGTGATTCTGCTGGAGCGGATATTCCGACAGGACTACCAATTTCTGTTCCGGGGGCATCTGTTCTCCCTACCTGGCCGGCGGCCAGTAATGGTTGCGGGAAGCGGTAAAAGTGATCGGTCCGGGCTAGTTTATGACTCTGCTGTTATCGGCCTCCTGCGTCGCCTGTGCATGCTCGAAATACATTGAGTCCTGCCGGGACCTGAGTCTGTCTACCAGCCTGCCCGGAGGCAGAATTACGTCGTCGTAGGTAAGGACCGTGTCCTTGGGGATGTCACGCTTGAGCACGCAGTCTTCAGCCAGCCCCATGGGCAGGAGCTTGTCGGCAAAGACACGGTCTGCGTTTTCCGCCTGCCCATAGGTCATGTACCAGCCAATGCCGTCAAGTCTCTGCCCGGCTTTCAGGTCGACCTTGGCGGTCGCGACTACATCAACCACCGGTCCTGCCAGCGGCGCCACCGCGGCGTCCTGGAACAGGGCAGCCCGCGCTACGGTATTGGCCACTTCGAAATGGCACAGGTGGTAGGGGTTGTAGAAGCAGTACAGCGGCCCGGGGCCGACTTTGTATAGGTTCAGGTAGTGCTGTTGGCGAGGGTCGTCGTGCATGCCGAGCACAAACACGCCTCCGTTCGGTGTCGGCCCGACGACATAGTCGACAATACCGGGGCCGTCCTGCAGGTATTCGAGCGGATAGATCTCTGTGGTCTTTTCCAGCGGCGTACCCGGTGGGAGTGACGGGCCCAGCATGCCGCGCTGCGCCACCCGCATCCCGGTTGCATTGGCGACAATAGCCTGCTCAAAGGAAATCTTGGTCCCGTCGGCAAATGACGTCACCATGTGGGGTTTCTGTCCCCACTTCTCGGCGAATGAACGTTGAGTGGTCGGGTTGCGGTAAGGATCCTGGAGTCCCTTGACATTCCCGCACAGGACGGGCCGTATGCCCAACCCGCGGACAAAGCGGTAAAGATTGAGAATGACACCGGGCTGGTCTCCGTCAACATTGGTGTAGACGACGCCTGCCCGATCCGCTTCTGATTTCAGCAGGGGGCCAATAGTGCTGTCGAGTTCTGCATTCATCAGCAGCAGGTGCTTGCCGTGGCGGATCGCTTCCTGCGCAATGGCCGCGCCGTATTCGATGGCTCCGGTAACCTCGAGGATCACGTCTACATTGTCAGCCTGACACAGGGCCAGACCGTCTTCGGTGATTGCCGGCTTACCCGCGGCGATGGCAGACTCAATTTCTGCACGGGTGTCAGCATAAGTGCATTCCCGGACACCGGCCTCCTGATACGCTTGCTTCGCGCCGTCGATATGCCTGTTTGCAATGGCGACCAGGTCGATTCCGGGCGTTGATTTGACGATATTCAGGGCGACCCCGCGCCCCATGAAGCCCGCGCCGATCATGCCCAGGCGTATTGGCCGTCCACGTTGCGCGCGCTGCTGCAGCGCCGTGTCAATAATCAGCATTGCGGCAGCTCCGTGTATTCCGGCCAGCCGGCGTCCTTGTCCGAAATCACACTCGGTTCCAGGGGCCACTGGATGGAGAAAAAGGGGTCGTTCCAGCGAATACCGCGCTCCGAGCCGGGCCGGTAGCGTTGGCTCACCATATAAAATGCCTCGGTATTGTTGCTGAGGGTGATGAAGCCGTGGGCGAAACCCCGGGGCACGAACAGCGCCCGGCGATTGTCCGCGGTCAGTTCGATGCCGAACGACTGCCGATACGTGGCCGAATCCGGGCGCAGGTCGATGATGACGTCGTAGAGCGCGCCCCGAATACAGCGGACGAATTTGGTTTCCCGGTAGGGTTCAACTTGGTAGTGCATGCCACGCAGTGTGCCGCGGCTAGGGTTCCACGACAGGTTGGCTTGCAATACGTCGCGCTCTAGACCCAGCTCGCCGAACTCATCGGCACAGAACACCCGGGAGAAAAAGCCGCGATCGTCAACGATCGGGTCTATGTCGATGACAAACGCGCCCTGTAGCGCCGTTTCGGTAAAATGCATCTTTGCTTCCTGTCAGTTCAGCCAGTTCAAGTCGACGTCGACACGCTTTTGGGCCATGTGCTCGTTGAGGACTTTCAGGCGGATAAAATCTGAGTTGCGGAAATCCCTGTCGCTGAAACCGATCTGTTCCAGTCCATCTTTCAGGCCTTCGACTGCCTCCGCCAGCGACACCTGTGGCTGGTGGTGCGGTGCCAGTTCGCGAAAGCGGTTGAAGTCCACCCGGTAGGAGCGCTTATCCGGTGCCGCATCGCTGTTGATGGTTATGCGGGTCCCGGGCACGACTTTGGCGACGGCTTCAGCCAGGTCTTTGACCTGGTAGTTCCATTGGTCGCTGCCGGCATTGATAGCCAGGAAGTCACCGCCATTGGCGGCAGGGCGGTCGATCGCCCATTCGATCGCGCGCGCCATATCCTCGATGTGAATCAATGGTCGCCAGGGAGAACCGTCACTCAGGATATTGATTTCGCCGCAGGCAACGGCACCCGCGACAAAGTCATTCAGTACCAGGTCGAGGCGCGTGCGGTCGCTAAAGCCACAGGCAGTCGCAAAGCGCAGGCAGGTAATGACAAACTCCGCGTCAGCCAACCCCCGGATACCTTCCTCGGTGCCGATCTTGGACTTCGCATAGGCCGTTAAAGGATTGAGCGGATCTTCCTCCTGTCGCGGCGCCCCGTCAGCGGCGCCGTAGACGCTGCAGCTGGAGGCAAACACGTAGTGCCGGACACCCGCTTCCTTGGCCATCCGGGCAATCTCGATACTCGACCTGCAATTGATCTCATGCGTGACTCTTTCGAAGGTGTGCCCCATCGGGTCATTGCTGATTGCGGCCAGGTGAACGACGGCGTCAAAGCCCTGAAGATGGTGCGGCTGTATCCGCCGCACGTCAGCAAACCACTGCTGGTCGAGCCGGGTCTCGGGCAATTTCTGTGGGCCGCTGAGGCAGTGGGCAAAGAAGCCCTGGTCCAGGCCGACCAGGGTGGCGTCGGGTTTTACTTTGCGTAGGTGGCGAGTCAGGGTGGGGCCGATATATCCAAGGTTACCGGTGATCAGAATTTTCATAGTCCGCCTGTTGCTTTGTTATGTGCGAGTTAGGTCGTGAATTTTCTCTGTCGTGACAGCGAAGCCGGGCGCAGACTTCCTCGGCAATGGCCAGGCATGATGTCAGTCCGGGGGACTCGATCCCGTAAAGAGCAATGTAGTCCGGAATCCCGTGGGTGCGTTGATCCACGATGATAAAATCGCCGGAAGCTTCCCCTGGTCCTGTGACCTTCGGTCGGATCCCCGCGTAGTCAGGTACCAGCTCACCGTCGCGCAGGTCCGGGTAGTAGGTGCGGATTGCCCGGTAAAAAGACTCGCATCGGGTCGGGTCCACGCGGTAGTCGAGGCTGGTAACCCACTCAGTATCGGGGCCAAAACGGGCGTTCCCAGCCAGGTCGAGAGTGAGGTGAATGCCGAGGCCCCCGTCCGAGGGCAGGGGATAGATCAGGTGGCTGAAAGGCAGCCGGCGGGAAACCGTGAAGTAGCAGCCCTTGGAAAGGTAAGCGGGGGGGATTCCCGCCGCGCCGGGCCCCTGCAAAATCCTGCTCAGGTACTGTGCGCTGTGACCGGCGCAATTCACGAGTACACGGCTGCTGACTGCGGTCGGCTCCGCGCCGCCCACTTCTACCCGGAAGCCGCCATCATCAAGCTGTGTGAGCTCCGTCACCGGGCTGTTGCAGCAGACCAGGCCGCCGTGTGCTTCCAGGTCTCCCTGCAGCGCCAGCATCAGGCCATGACTGTCGATAATGCCGGTGGAGGGTGAGTAAACGGCTTCGATGGCTGCCAGATCCGGTTCCATTTCAGACAGGCTTTGCCGGTTCAGGATCTGCAGGTCAGTAACGCCGTTTGCCTGTCCTTGTGCAAGGAGGCGGGCCAGAGCCGGGCGCTGTTCCGGCGCGGTGGCGACAATCAGCTTGCCGGTTTTCCTATAACTTACCCTGTGTGCGTCACAGTACTGGTAGAGCAGCTTGCGCCCCGTGACACACAGTTTTGCCTTCAGGCTGTTCGCTGGGTAATAGATGCCGGCGTGAATTACCTCGCTGTTGCGGGCGCTGGTCTCGGTTCCCGGTCGAGCGTGTTGCTCGAGCACCAATACCGAACGCCCGGTTAGGGCAAGCTGCCGTGCCGTGGCGAGACCGATGACGCCGGCCCCCAGAATGATCGCATCAAAATCCATATTCAGACGAAAGCTGTCAGTCCCTGCATGGAGGGGGTAGCTCGCGCCGCGCTTGCGCTGCTCCCCGGTGAGTGCGGTGTGCTAATTGTTCACCACTTGACCCAGGGAGCCTCGCCGGAATTAACCAGGCTTTCCAGGTAATGCTTGTCTCGCAGTGTATCCATAGGATGCCAGAAACCACGGTGTTTATAGGCGTTGAGCTGCCTTTCGCGAGCAAGTGTCTGCAGCGGTTCGGCCTCCCAGGTAGTGTGGTCGTCCTCAATCAGGTCAAACACTGTCGGTTCGAGGACAAAGTAGCCGCCATTGATCCAGGCCCCGTCGCCGTTCGGCTTCTCGTGGAAAGAATTGATCCTGGTCTCGCACTCGCCCAGGGCTATGGCACCAAACCGGCCCGGCGGCTGAACCGCGGTGAGGGTTGCCATGAGTCCCTCTTGCCGATGGAATGACACCAGCTCGGAAATGTTCACATCGCTGACGCCATCGCCATAGGTGAAGCAGAATGTCTCGTCACCGATAAAATCACGTACCCTTTTCAGCCGACCGCCAGTGAGGGTGCTCTCCCCGGTATCGGCCAGAGTGACCCGCCAGGTTTCCGATGGTCGGTTGTGTACTTCCAGCGTGTTATTCACCATATCCACGGTAATGCTGGCAGTCTTCACGAGATAGTTGGCAAAAAACTCCTTGATGATGTGACCCTTGTAGCCACAGCAGATAATGAAATCATCGATTCCATGTTGGGAATAAATTTTCATGATATGCCAGAGGATTGGCATACCGCCGATTTCGACCATCGGCTTGGGTTTTACGGTGGTTTCCTCGCTGAGCCTGGTTCCCAGGCCGCCGGCAAGAATGACAGCTTTCATGGCTACTCCTTAGCTCTATGTGCGATCACGTACTCACTGTGTCATTGAAATGCACAGAGTGAGCAAGAGAATCTCCGATATCTCATCGCACTTAAATAGCCGTCTCTTCGACGGCCCGGTAACTCCCCGCCCCGGGATGTTCATGTCCTGTGTCGATCGTAATAGGGATAAATTTATTATTTACACAAGAGCTGGAGAACCGCCTCGTGGTTTTTAACTTCCGCAGAGTTTTAGATCAAAAATAAAGCAGGCGGGGGTGAATGCATGACATTTTAGTAATGACCGAACTGTACGTGACGCGCCTTTCGGCAGGTGGTGATTCACGGCGCGGATTTCCATCGTCAGCGGTTGTCAATGGTTGGCGTGAACGATCGATCTTGTCGATGCCGGATTGTCATCAGTCTCCGCACTTCGGTTGTCGATTCCGCGGTCGCAGGAAACCATCCAGTCGCCAACAATATTCCCACCTGCGATTTTCGTGTTCGAAAAAATAAACCGGAACAGATCGGGGCAGCGAGCGAAGGTTAGAATCGGGCACAGATATCGATGTTTCCTCGCAGTGCATTGGCGCGCTTCCTCTCAGGCGGAAGCGACCGCGACCTCTCGCATTTATCTATGCTCACAGTATTCAAACCCGCTTGTCGTTACAGCAGTAGGCTCTTTCCGGTCGCGCTGGATAATCGCTGTATGGCATGGCGCCGACCACAGTGGCCAGGCGCTTTGTATTGTGTTCGTCAAATGTCAAAGGGGTAGGCGTATGAGCGCCAATGTCGACCTGAACATCCGCCCGGACTACGACCGAGTCATCCAGGATATTGCTGACTACGTCCTGAACTACCAGATCGACTCCGACGAGGCATGGGAGACCGCGCGCTACTGCCTGATGGACACACTTGGCTGTGGCCTGCTGGCGCTGCGCTTTCCCGAATGCACCAAGCTCCTCGGGCCGGTCGTCGAGGGAACTGTAGTACCGAACGGCGCGCGGGTGCCGGGAACCCAGTTGCGCCTGGATCCGGTCAAGGCTGCCTGGGATATCGGTTGTATCGTGCGCTGGCTGGATTACAACGATACCTGGCTGGCGGCGGAGTGGGGGCATCCGTCTGACAACCTGGGCGCCATCCTCGCAGTGACCGACTACCTGTCACAGAAGTATCTGTACGTCGGAAAAGAGCCGTTCACTATGAGGGACGTGCTGGATGCCATGATACGGGCGCACGAAATCCAGGGTGTGCTGGCGCTGGAGAACAGTTTCAACCGGGTGGGACTGGATCATGTGCTGCTGGTGCGGGTGGCCTCCACTGCGGTGGCCACCATGCTGAAAGGCGGCAGCCGCGAGCAGGTCATGGCCGCGCTGTCGCAGGCCTGGGTGGATGGTAGCGCGCTGCGCACTTACCGCCACGCGCCCAACGCCGGCTCGCGCAAATCCTGGGCCGCCGGCGATGCGACCTCACGGGGCGTGCGGCTGGCGGATATCGCGATGCGCGGTGAGATGGGGATACCCGGCGTGCTGACCGCGCCGCAGTGGGGGTTTTACGATGTATCCTTCAGCAAGACCAACGCCGATCAGAAAGTGAAAGCCGAGGAAGACCGGCAGTTTAAATTCCCGGGCGGTAGCTCAGCCGACTACGGCAGTTACGTGATGGAAAATGTGCTGTTCAAGATTTCATTTCCGGCGGAGTTTCACTGCCAGACCGCGTGCGAGGCCGCCGTCACCCTGCATCCACAGGTAAAGGACCGTGTCGACGATATCGACAAGGTCGAGATCACCACGCACGAATCCGCGATCCGGATCATTTCCAAACAGGGGCCGCTGGCGAATGCCGCCGATCGCGACCACTGCCTGCAGTACATGACGGCAGTGCCGCTACTGTTTGGCGACCTGGTGGCGGAGCACTACGAGGATGGTTTTCACGCGGCGCACCCGGAAATCGACAGGCTGCGCGAGAAGATGGAAGTGGTCGAGGACAAGCGTTATTCAGGTGAGTACCTGGATCCGGACAAGCGCTCGATTGCCAATGCCGTGCAGGTTTTTTTTAAAGATGGCAGTGCTACGAATAAAGTTGAGGTCGAATACCCGATTGGCCATCGCCGGCGTCGGAAAGAGGGCATCCCGTTACTGGAGGAAAAGTTTAAGCGCAATCTCGCCACGCGTTTTCCCGAATCGCGCTGTGAAGAAATCTTCTCGCTGTGCAGCGATCGGGAGCGGCTTGAGCAGGCGCCGGTGAATGAGTTTATGAATCTGTTTGTTATCTGATTGCGATCGCGGCCAACGGCGGCTCCTACAATGGTGATCTCGTCATGCCGGCGCAGGCCGGCATCCAGTTTCGTGGCTTCTGGTTTCCGGCCTGCGCCGGAACGACGACATTGCAACCTAGCAGTGGCCGGCGGCCGCGATTGATCTGTCTACAACAAAAAAGCCCCGGCTGTTACGCCGGGGCTTTCCTTCAAGCGGGATCGCGTTCGATCAGAACTTGTACTCGGTGCCGATACCGAAGTAGCTGCGGTCATAGTCATCCGCGGCAGTTTCGTCGGTGTAGAAACCGAATACCTTGGCGGCGCTGGACAGTTTGTAGTCCAGGCCCAGGCTGTAGGTCTCACCGTCGGTCTTGACGATATCGGACTCGCCGTACTGGCCCTTCAGGGTCCACTGGTTGATCTTGTAGGCAACGGAAGTCAGCCAGCCATCCTGGGTGCTGCCGTCGGCTTTTTCCTGCTCTTCATACAGGCCGCCGACCTGTACCGGGCCGATGTTGTACTGGGCTACCACGCGGTTCACGTTCCAGTCATTGGCCTCTACGTCCTGATCGTAGGCGTAAGCCAGGTAGAAACCGTTATTGTCGTACGCCAGTGATACAGAGGTACCGTTGTCGCGGGTGTCGATCAGGTTGCCGTCAACGTCGAGGATCTCTTCGTCCTTGTGGCTGATGTACGCCGCGGATACCTGGAAGCCACCGAAAGACGGAGTCGTGTACTGCAGGTTGTTGGATTCGCGGTTGTCGCTCTTGGTGATGATGCTCTTGATATCGCCTTCCAGATCGTTAAACAGGTCGACTTTCTTCTGGGCGACTTTCAGCGGGGTATCGAACTTACCGCCAATCACCTGACCAAAACCGCCTTCCAGGCCGGCGTAGATATTGCGCTGCTCAAAGGTATCTTCGGCTTCGCCGTCGATATCCACCTGATATTCCATCTTGTAGATACCCTTGAGGCCGTTGTCGAACGGCAGCTCACCCTTAACGCCGAGGCGGGAAGCGTTGCTCTTGATATCGGTGTTCGCACCATCGCCTTCGTCGGCGGACTGGAAAGCGACGTTGGCCTTGCCGTAGAAGTCGATTACCTGTGACTCGTCTTGGGCGTTAGCCAGTGCCGGAATCATCGCAGTGATGGCCAGGGAGATAGCGGTCTTGTTCATGGTCGTCTCGCACAGTTTATGGTTTTTGGGCTGAGAGGCGGCTTTTGTTGTTGCGAATACTGGCCGTCTCTCGAGTTGGTGCGGATTCTGCGATCCGAATATGACAAACGTGTTAAAGATGGCGTTTTTCTTAAATTTTTATGACCGCCTGGTGCCATTTCATTCTGGAGAGACAGTTTTAGGTTCGCGGCTGGCGGTCCTTCCGCTTTGCAGCCTGCTGATAAATCTGGCAAAACGTTGCCCTGAACACAGGAAGTGGGGCGGGGGCTATGGGATCCACGGCTGGAACTCGGACAGGACGCATATCTCTGACGGCGTTGATGTGGGCATATTCTCTGGCCATTGTCGCCACCGGCAGTCTGCCAAGTCTGCCGACACTTACGTCGCTGGCCCTGCTCGCAGCGGCGCTGCTCGGCGGCATCCTGATACTGCCAGGGCGAGTGCAGCTGCTGCCGCTACTGTTCGCGTCGCTGGCCGGGGCCGGCTGGAGCCTCTGGCACAACCAGCAGGCGCTGTCCGAACGCCTGTCGCTAAACGACCACGGCGCCGACTTTGTACTCGAAGTGCAGGTGGACTCGCTGCCCGACCTCCGCCGCCATCAGTCCGGCTTCGGCCACTCTCTCAACACTGCCAGCGTGCACTTCAGCGCGCGGGTCATCAGAACCGTCGCGGCGGTTGACGCCGAGCAGATCCCGGCCGGGCAGCTTTTGGATCTGACCTGGTACCGGGTCGACGACGAGGTACGCAGGCGGTTACGAGGCGGCAGCCGCTGGATGCTGCCGGTGCGGCTGAAACACCCGCGGGGCAGCGTGAACCCCCATGGTTTTGACTATGAGGGCTGGCTATTGCAGCGGGGCGTTTATGCCACCGGCTACGTACGGCCGCAGGATCGGCAGCCGCAATGGCTGGGCGATAAACCGGGCCTGGTTAAATTACGCCACTGGCTGCGCGATCGGCTGCTGGAGCTGGCACCGCGCCGGGGAGCGCTGTTGTCCGCGCTGTTGCTCGGGGATCGGGGCGGCTTGACCGATGAAGAGCGTCGCCTGCTGCGGCAGACGGGTACGGCGCACCTGCTGGCCATCTCCGGCCTGCATGTGGGGCTGGTTGCGGGGCTGTTTCTGTTGTTGGGAGGCTTCTGTGGGCGGGTGATCGGCCTTTACCGCGGTGTTACTCCCAGGTTGCTGGGGGTTGTCATCGCCCTGGTCGCGACCCTGGCTTACACGCTGCTGGCCGGCGCGCCGCTGTCCGCCCGGCGGGCGCTGGTGATGACCTGGGTGGTGTTGTTCGCTTGGCAGTGGCGGCACCGCGTTCAACCGGGTTTCGCTTTCAGCCTGTCGCTGGCGCTGGTGCTGTCGTTGCAGCCACTGGCTTTTTTCGCGGCGGGCTTCTGGTTGTCATTCGGCGCCGTTGGGGCGCTGTTACTGGGCTTCAGCGGTCGCCAGCGCCTTGGACTGCCGAGTGACGAGGGACGCGCAGATCTCACGCAACGCCTGCGCAACAGCGGGGCGGGATTGCTCCGCAGTCAGTGGCTCGTGGCCCTGGCACTGTTGCTGCCTTCGCTGCTGTATTTCTCCGGTTTCAGCCCGGCGGGTATGCTCCTGAACCTGGTGGCGATTCCGTGGCTGGGGATCCTGGTGTTGCCGCCGCTGCTACTCGGCGCATTGCTGGTTGCCACTACAGTTGGGAGCTGGTGTATCGGGTTTGCCGCCTGGCAGCTGGATCTGTTGATCCGCTTCCTGGAGCTAGGTCGGGAAATACTGCCCGCCTGGCAGGTGCTGGGGGCGCCATTCGGCTGGGTGGGCCTGGCGCTGGCCGGCGCGGGCGTTCTGCTGCTTTTGCTGCCGGCGGGTTTACCCGGGCGGCGATTGGGCTGGCTGTTCCTGTTGCCGCCATTGCTGCCAATGTTGCCTGCGGCAACCGAAACAGAGCCACACCTGCGTGTCACGGTGCTTGACGTCGGCCAGGGGCTGGCCGTGGTATTGCGGACACCGCAACAGAGGCTGGTCTACGACACCGGTCCCATGTCCGGAAGCGGTTGGAGCGCCGGCAGCCAGATAGTCGCGCCGTATCTGCTTGGCGAAGGAATGCCGGGGCTGGATACGTTGGTGGTCAGCCATGGCGACAGGGACCATGCCGGCGGTTTTAACGGCCTGGCGGAAATGGTACCGCCGGCGCGAGTCTACGCGCCGGGGCGGCTGGCCGACAGACTCCGCAGTGGTCCGCAACAAAGCGTTTCCAGTTGCCGGGCCGGCGCACAGGAAGATCTCGGTGACCTCCAGCTGCAGTGGCTTTGGCCGCAGGACCAGGATTTATCCGGGGAGGAAAACGACCACAGTTGCGTGGCGCTGGTGCAGTGGCGTGGCGTCAGAGTGCTGTTGGCCGGGGATATTTCCCGCAGTGTGGAGCGGCAGCTCCGGCAGCGCTATCCAAACTTCGCACCGGTGGATCTGCTGATCGCGCCGCATCACGGCTCCCGCACTTCATCTTCGGCTGACTTTATCCGCTGGGCGCAGCCGGCCAGCGTGGTCTTCAGTGCCGGTTTTCGCCATCACTTCGGCCATCCGCACCCGCAGGTGGTCCAACGCTACCAGAGCGCTGACGCGAAGCTCTGGAACACCGCGACCAGCGGCGCTATTACGCTGGTCTGGCAGGGCAGGGGCAGTCTCTCTGTTGAGGAGGCGCGCGCCTCGGGGCCATTTTGGTATCGCGACACAGGGCTGGTTAAATTTTGATCGCTATTGGTCGGTTTGAATTTGCAGTACGCCAAATCGGTACTGAGTAACCGTTCAAACTTCGCAAATATTGTCAGTTACCGGAACCATCGATTGCGAAGCCTGTCGCAATGTGGGGAGAGACCTGTGCTAAGGTCTCGGAGAAATCGAAATACAAGAAGTACTAGGTATTTTCTGCATGAATAAAAAAGTGCTTTGCAGCGTGATGCTGACAGTAGCGGGGGTGGTCGCCAGTCCGATGTCGAGCGCATCGGAGTGGAAATACACTCTGGGGACGGATATCAGCAGTGGCGATTACGGTGACAGTGCCGATACCGATATCGTCAGCAGCCCTTTCACCGTGAGCTATTCTCCCTCAGCCAGCTGGACTTTCAAGGCTTCGCTGCCGTGGACCCAGATCGAGGGGCCCGGTGGCGTTGTCCCCGGCGGTGATGGCGGCGTTATTGTTGGGCGGGGAAACGGTGGCGGTAACGGCCTTGGCGGCAACGGCGGCACCGAAACGGCGACGTTTCAGGAATCCGGCATAGGTGATCTGTGGCTGTCGGGCACCTACAGCCTGCAGCCGGTGGCCGATCGCTGGTTTTTTGACCTGACCGGCAAGTACAAGATTCCGACGGCAGACGAAGACAAGGGCCTGGGTACCGGCGAACCGGATTACACCCTGCAGGCCGAAGTGTTCACTGTGGCCGGCGATTTCACACCCTTCGCCACCGTGGCACGCAAGTTCAAGGGCGACCTGCCGGAAACGGAAATCAAGGATGTCTGGTACACCTCTGTTGGCAGCGGCTATCGTCTCAACGAGCAGAGCAGCGTCGGCGCTTCGCTGGATTATCAGCAGGCGACGACCGACACCAGTGATCCTTCCACCGAGCTCTTCGGCTATTTCAACCACAAGCTGAATGCCCAGTGGAGTGGCATGGTATACGCCTACCTGGGGCTCGCCGATGGCAGCCCGGACCAGGGTTTTGGTTTTCAGGTCAGCTATCGGCCTGGCAATAATTAAGTCGCGGTAAACTTCACAGGAGACAATAGCGATGAATATTCCTTTTAAAAAGAGTCTGCTGCCGGCAATGCTCGCCGGTGTGCTGGCCGGCACGCTGGCCTGGGCCGACGAGCTTCCGGATAACGACGCGTCGGATACCGCCGTGGTCGAGTCGGTAGAAGACGTTTCCTCCGGCAACATCGCCGGCTTCTTCAGCGACTTCCTCGGTGAAGATGCCGAAGCCACGGTAGCTGGTCTCCGCGATGGCACTATCCAATACCAGCCGCCGGAGGAAACTGCCGATGGCGAGGGTGACGCCGCCGAGGATGTCGTTGAATCTGGTCAAGATACCGAAGTCGAAGGCGAGGGCGGCGAAGCCACCGCCGGCATGGGCTACGGCAATGTCTTCATCACGCTGGCGCTCGCAGAGCAGCTGGCTATGTCCTCCGCTGCCGAGGCGCTGGAGGGTGAGACCGGCATGACGGCAGAGGAATCACTGAACGAAATCCTCTACATGCGCCAGGTAGAGGGTATGGGCTGGGGCAGTATCGCCAAAGCGAAAGGCTTCAACCTGGGTGAGGTCATCAGCAGTATCCGCTCCAACCGCCCGGAGAAAGTCGAAACCGCCAAGGCTGAAAGAGCGGCTGGTAAAGACATGCGTGCCGAAAAGGCGCAAAAGGTCGAGAAGGCCGAGCGTGTAGCCAAGCTGGAGCGCCCGGAACGACCGGTCAAGCCAGAGCGCGCCGAGAAGCCGGAGCGCCCGGCAAAGCCGGAGCGCGCTGAGCGTCCCGGCCGCTAAGGCCTGGAGGCCTAGTCGCTCCCCAGGTCTTTAGGGGAGGATGTTGAAAGCCGCCGCACAACCGTGCGGCGGCTTTTTTATTTGGTGCCATGGCCGCCGCCTTACGCAGCCGCGGCGCAAGCCGGCAATTTGTAATCTGCTTCACACTGGTGAAAAAGACGCCTCTGTTGGTCTTAGCTGGCGTCGCCAGCTGTGGTAGAGTCACAAGCCGATTTTCCGCAGTCTGGGAACCAGAAGAGTGTTAGAAATAATAAAATCCGGCGGCTGGTTGATGCTGCCAATTCTGCTTTGTTCCGTCGCCGTTATCGCCATCTGTGTCGAGCGCCTCTGGACGCTGAACCCGCGCCGTCTCGCTCCGCGTACCCTGTTGGGGGAAGTCTGGAGTTGGTTAAAAAATAACCAGATTGACGCCCGGAAACTGAAAGAGCTGCGTGATTCCAGTCCCCTGGGACGCATCTTTGCCTCCGGCCTGTCCAACTCCCGCCACGGCCGCGAGGTGATGAAGGACAGTATTGAAGAGACCGCCAGTCAGGTGGTCCACGAACTGGAGCGTTTCCTTGGCGCCCTGGGGACTATCGCGGCGGTCGCGCCGTTGATCGGCCTGCTGGGGACGGTACTGGGGATGATCCAGGTGTTCACCGCCATTATGCTGGAAGGCACAGGCAATGCGGGTGTGCTGGCGGGCGGTATCAGCCAGGCGCTGATAACCACTGCGGCGGGTCTGACGGTGGCCATTCCCGCTCTGATGGCTCACCGTTACTTCCAACGCCGGGTGGACACGATTGTCGTCACCATGGAGCAGGAGGCGGTGAAACTGGTGGATGCACTGCACAGCGACCGCCGTATCGAAGCGGCCTGAGCGAGGTAGCGATATATGCAATTTCGCCGCCAGGCCAAAGAGCAGGATGGGGTCAATCTCACGCCGCTGATCGACGTAGTATTCCTGCTACTGATCTTCTTTATGGTGTCGACCACATTTACCAAGGAGAGCCACCTGAAGCTGAACCTGCCCGAGGCCGCGGGGCCCAAGGCTGAGAATCCGCCCAGTGCCGTGGAAGTGCTGATCAACGCGGATGGCTCTTATTCGGTGGATGGTCGCCCCCTGATCAACAAAAAACTGACTACCCTGAAATCGGCGCTGTCGGAAGTTTCCGCGGGCGAGTACAATCGCCCCCTCGTGATAACCGCCGACGCCACCGCCCAGCACCAGGCTGTGGTGCGGGCCATGGATGCCGCCGGACAGCTGGGGTTTGTCAACCTCAGTATTACCACGCGGCAGCCGGAAGAAAACTAGCTCCTCGCGCTGCGCTTCGCGCCTTTAATGTCCGCAGCGGACTGGTGCCGACGGAAGACCGCCCCATGGCGCTTCTGTCGGCCGCTATCGGTTCGTCGATTTCCGCTCACGCCTCAGTGAGTGCCGCGCCAGCGAGGGGCCCAGTCAAAAGTTTGTATGGATAGAGCCAAAACGCCCCCGAGCAAACCGAAACGCGGGGCGGAAACCTACCGCCGTCTGCTTTCCTACGCACTGCCTCACTGGCCGATCTTCGCCCTTGCGGTGGTGGGATTCCTGCTGTTTTCCACCATGGGTGTCAGCCTGATTGCAGTCACCGAGTTACTACTCGACGCGGTCGGTGCCGGCATTCAGGAGAGCCGTGGCTTTCTTGCCAAGATTGTAGCTGCCCATTTCCCCGGCGGTGTCATGCCGCAGGAGACGGCGCGCTGGCTGATACCGCTGGGCATGTTGATGATTATCGTGTTGCGCGCCTGCGGCAACTTTATCGGCAGCTATGGCCTCGCCTATGTTGCGCGCTCGGTGATCCACCGGTTGCGCACCCAGCTGTTTGAGAAAATCGGCCAGCTGCCCAGTGCCTATTTCGATCGCTATACCGGTGCCTTTCTGATTTCCAAGGTTTCCTACAACGTCGAGCAGGTGACGAACTCCATCACCAAGGCGGTCAAGGTACTGCTGCGCGAGTCGTTCACGACCATTGGGCTGTTGATTTACCTGCTGATGGTGAACTGGAAACTGACACTGACCTTTTTCCTGTTCGCACCGTTTATCGCCTTTATTGTCCGCAGCGTCGGCAAGCGTTTCCGCAAGCTGAGCCACCGCATCCAGAACACCATGGGCGATGTGACCCATGTGACCCAGGAGGCGATCAACGGCTATCACGTCGTGCGTATGTACGGTGGCCAGACTTATGAAAACCAGCGTTTTGCATCGGCCAGCGACAATAATCGCCAGCAGTTTATGAAGCTGGTGGTGGCAGATAACGCTAGCGTTTCTGTGATTCAGATTCTGGTCGGCCTTTCCACCGCCACCATTGTCTGGCTGGCGCTGGCGCCGGGCATGGTGGAGTCGATGACCGCCGGCGTATTTGCGGCCTATATCGGTGCCGCCGCTTCTCTGGCCAAGCCCGTGCGCAGCTTGTCGGAAGTGTTCGCGGATATCCAGAAAGGCATCGCGGCAGCGGAAAGTATCTTCGAAGTCATCGATGCACCGAAAGAGCCGCAGGGCGGTACGGCTCGGTTGCCGGAGCCTGTACGCGGTGCCGTCACCTTTGAGAAGTTGGGTTTTAGCTACGACGCATCGGTGCCGGCGGTACTGACCGATATCAGCTTTGCGGTGGAACCGGGGCAGACGGTGGCTCTGGTCGGTGCCTCAGGATCGGGTAAGAGCACGCTGGTGAGTCTGCTGGCGCGTTTTTATGAGCCCAGCAGTGGGCGTATCCTGATCGATGGTGTGGATATCAATTCGGTACCTCTGACTGATCTGCGGCACCAGATAAGCATGGTGTCGCAAAACATCGTACTGTTTAACGATACCGTCTATCGCAATATCGCCTATGGCGAACTGCAGAATGTTAATGCGGAGCAGGTTCGGCGCGCAGTCGAATTGGCCCATGCCAGTGAGTTTGTCGATGAGCTGCCCCAGGGATTGCAGACAGTATTGGGCGACAATGCGCAGATGCTGTCCGGCGGCCAGCGCCAGCGTCTGGCTATCGCCCGCGCGCTGCTGAAGGATGCGCCGATATTGATTCTCGATGAGGCGACTTCGGCGCTGGACAATGAATCGGAGCGCGCCATTCAAATGGCGCTGGCTGAGGTGATGAAAAACCGCACGACTTTTGTTATCGCCCACCGGCTGAGTACCATTGAAAATGCGGATCGCATCCTGGTGATGGAGCAGGGGCGGATTGTCGAGAGTGGTAATCACGCTGAGCTGCTCGCTCAGGGCGGTCGCTACGCGACCCTGTTACAACAGCAAACCGCCGGATAAGGCTTCACACAATGTCACTGGAAGACTGGTTCAACAAGCGCTGGTATCCGGATAAGGGGCAGGGCAGCACGCTGCCGCTGTTGGCTCCGCTGGAGTCCCTGTACGGATTCGTCAGTAAAAGTCGCCGCGACACAAACCTAAAGAGTCCGCCGGAGCCGCTGCCGGTACCGGTCATTGTGATCGGTAATATCACCGTGGGCGGTGCGGGCAAGACACCGTTGGTCGCGGAGCTGGCGCGCTGGCTTCGCGAACGGGGCCGCAACCCGGGTATCGTCAGTCGCGGCTACGGTGGCAGGGCCAGGCAGTATCCGTACCAGGTCACCGCGCAATCGCATCCGCTTGAGTCCGGTGATGAGCCGTTGATGCTGCACCTGGTTACCGGTCTGCCGGTCATGGTATCGCCGAACCGCGATGAAGCGGCACGGGCCCTGGTAGATTACCACCAGTGCGATGTGATTCTGTCGGACGACGGCCTGCAGCACTATAAGCTGTGGCGCAGCATGGAGATCTGTGTGGTCGACGGCCACCGCGGACTCGGCAACGGCCACCTGTTACCGCGCGGGCCATTGCGAGAGCCTGCGGAGCGACTGCGCAGTGTGGATCTGGTGGTGGTCAACGGCGAGCCCGAAGAACGGGTGAAGCAGCAGTGTGGCGACTTGCTGGAATTCCCGATGAAGCTGGAGCCGGCCAGCTGGCACCAGTTCAACCTGGACAAGACCTCCACGCAGAGCTTGGCCTCGGGACCGGAGCCCGGTCTCTGCCATGGCGTTGCGGCGATCGGCAATCCGGAGCGCTTTTTCCGTGAATTGCGGCAGTTGGGTTTTCGGGTGACCGCGCAGGCTTTCGCCGATCATCACCAGTTCACTGAGCAGGAGCTCCAGTTTGACGGTGAAACACCGGTAATCATGACGATGAAAGACGCGGTCAAGTGCCGTGATTTCTGGCAGGCCCACTGGTGGGCACTGGAAGTGCGAGCCAGTCTGCCGGATGTCTTCTACCAGAAAATTCACCAGCATCTACAACAGTTTTCCGACCATGAGTAACAGCCTTTCTTTCGATGTGATCATTCCGGCCCGCTTTGCCTCGAGCCGCCTGCCCGGCAAACCGCTGGCAGATATCGGGGGCAAGCCGATGGTGCAGCACGTATACCAGCGTGCACTGGAAAGCGGTGCGGAGCGGGTGATCGTCGCCACCGACGATATGCGGGTGGCCGAAGCGGTGCGCGCTTTCGGCGGTGAGGTATGCATGACGTCCGCCGATCACGCCTCGGGAACTGATCGCCTACAGGAGGTTGCCTCCAATCTTGGGCTTGCCGGCGACCGGATACTGGTGAATGTCCAGGGCGACGAGCCGCTGATACCTCCGAAGGTCATCGACCAGGTGGCAGCCAACCTGGCGGCGAACACCAGTGCCGGTGTCGCGACCCTGGCAGAGCCGATCCACAGCCTTGACGATTTTCGCAATCCGAATATCGTCAAGGTGGTCGCGGCGGAATCCGGTCTGGCGCGCTATTTTTCCCGCGCCCCGGTTCCCTGGCCACGAGACGCCTTCGCGGTCGATACCGCGGAGTTACCGGCCGGGCTGCAACCGCGCCGGCACATCGGAATCTATGCTTACCGGGTGGCGTTGCTGAACCGTTTTGTCTCCTGGCCGGTGGCGCCTATCGAGCACTTTGAGGCACTCGAGCAGCTGCGCTTCCTGTACCACGACGAAAATATTCACGTGGCGGACGCCTGCGAAGATGTGCCCGGCGGAGTAGACACTGAGCAGGACCTAGAACGTATGCGGAAGTTGTTGGGCTAGAGCCGTTCCCTGATGATTGAGACCGATGTAGATCTACAGCCGCTGAACACCCTGGCCATTGCCGCGCGCGCAGCGCACTTTGCCAGGGTCGAGAATGTTGAGGAATTGCGTGAAGCACTGGCGTACGCCCGTGAGAAAAAGCTTCCGATACTTCCTCTCGGTGGCGGTAGCAACATAGTACTGACTGGTGACTTTCCCGGTTTGGTCATTCTGATCGAACTCCGCGGTTTATCGCTGGCAAAAAATGCCCTCGGTACCAGCGTGAGCGCGGCTGCGGGGGAAAACTGGCACCAGCTGGTGATGCAGACGGTGGAGCAAGGGCTGGGTGGCCTGGAAAATCTGGCGCTGATCCCCGGTAAGATTGGCGCAGCGCCAATCCAGAATATCGGTGCCTACGGAGTGGAGCTGCGGGACACTTTCACCGAACTGCAGGCGCTGCATATTCCGACCGGTGAACTGCACGTTTTTTCCAATGCTGATTGTCAGTTCGGGTACCGGGACAGTGTCTTCAAGGGTACCGCGCGCGATCAGTACATCATTACCCGGGTCAGCCTGCAGCTGCCGACGGACTGGCGGGCACGCTTGGATTATCCGGCGCTGCGAGAATATTTTACGGAGCGCGGGCAGGGCACTGCGGGTTTGCGCCCCGCGGAAGTGGCGCGGGCGGTGATCGATATCCGCAACAGCAAGCTGCCGTCACCTGACGACATTCCGAATGCCGGCAGTTTCTTCAAGAACCCCCTGGTGGATGCGGCTCTTTACCGCAGCCTGAAGGAGGCCCACCCCGACCTGGTGGCCTTCGCCGCGGGCGATCAGTGGAAGCTGGCGGCGGGCTGGCTGATAGACCGGGCCGGCTGGCGCGGCGCGCGGCGCCATGCGGTCGGTGTACACGACCGCCAGGCCCTGGTGCTGGTCAACCCCGGTCGCGGCAGCGGTGCCGAGGTTACCGGCCTGGCGGCAGAGATCGCGGCGGATATTCGCAGCAAGTTCGGCGTCGACCTGGAACCGGAACCGCGCTATTACCCATAACCGACGGAAGTGCCGCGCTGCCGGCATCGCTGTTCCCTGGGTCGCGCGGTGGCTTCATAGAGCGGAAATCTTCAAACACAACGCGATTTTCCCTTTGGACGAGCAGAGTTTCACTTCCTGTGCTGCAGCACTCGCAAGATCGAGCCTCGACAGTGAGTGGCCCGATCTGTCCCCAGGTAAGGCATTGCTGATCCGCGGCTGGCTGTCGCCGGCAGAATCCGCCGCTATGTACGAAGCATGCCTGCGGCTTTTGCAATGGGAACAGCCACTGGTGCGGCTGTTCGGCAAATCCCATCCGATCCCGCGTCGCCATGCTTTTGTCGGCGATCCGGATGTGATCTACCGCTGGTCTGGCTTGGAGCAGCGGCCGCAGTCGTGGGTAGAACCGCTGGATATAATTCGGTCAAAATTGAATGACGCCGGCTTCCGATTTAACTCGGTGCTGGTCAACCATTACCGCGATGGCAAGGACAGCATGGGTTGGCATGCGGACAATGAAAAGGAGCTGGGAGAGTGGCCGGTAGTGGCCACTGTCAGCCTTGGCCAGCAGCGACGGTTGGGTTTTAAACGGCGCGATGGCACCGGGCGCCTGTCACTGGATCTGCCCGATGGATCTCTGCTGTTGACGTCGGGAGCAGTGCAGCGCTATTGGCTGCATGGTGTCGCCAAAAGCGCACGCAAACTGGGGGGCAGAATCAGCCTGACTTTTCGCCATATAAACGCTCGCTATATGGTTGGCTAGAACTGGCCGGTAATTGTCTATTTGGCAGCATTTGAAGCGCTTGTCTCGCTTTCCAGCAGGGTATTTGTCTGGTATGTTGCGATAAGGCTCTGTGGATGGATCTATGCGAGGTAGGAAACCTCGTGGGCAAAAACAAGAACGCAGTCATAAGGGCGCGTGCGGCCGGGGAATTCGCGCAACGCAGCCACTGCATATATCCGTAGTTGGGGCTAAATTGATCAAAGTCTTAGTGGTGGACGATCACGACTTGGTGCGCATGGGTATATCGCGCATGTTGGGTGACGTCAGTGGTATACAGGTCGTCGGCGAGGCGAACAGCGGCGAAGAGGCGCTCGCTTTCGTGCGTGAGGCCGATGTGGATGTCATCCTGATGGACGTCAAGATGCCCGGCATGGGGGGGCTTGAGGCGACCCGCAAGCTGCTTTCCCGTTGCCCCGAAGCCAAGGTGGTCGCCGTCAGCGCGCTGGACGATGACCTGTTCCCGGGTCGATTGATGCAGGCCGGCGCCATGGGCTATGTCACCAAGGGCGCCGATCTGGAAGAGATGGTAAAGGCCATCCGCGCCGTCGTTCGCGGCGATGTATTTATCAGCAGCTCCATGGCCACCAAGATGGCCCTGCGCAATGTCAGTGGCAAATCGGATAAAAACTCGCCGTTTGATGACCTGTCCAAGCGCGAGCTGCAAATCGCCGATATGATCGTCAACGGCACCAAGGTCGCGGATATTGCCGAGACGTTGTCGGTCAGCCCCAAGACGGTCAACAGTTACCGCTACCGCATTTTCGAAAAGCTGGGCATTCACAGCGATGTGGAGCTGACGCTGCTGGCGGTTAAGTACCATATACTGGATCCGGAAGCTGCGCTCTAATCGTGGAGCTTGTTCTCACGGCGTAACCGGGTCCGCGGCCGCGTAATTGGCCGTACCTTCCCTTTCTAATTGACTGCCAGATGTTCGACAGCAAACGCTTCCTTTCTACCGTCACCCGCAAGCCCGGCGTCTATCAGATGTTCGACGCCGATGGCAAAATCCTCTATGTGGGTAAGGCTAAGAACCTGCGCAATCGTCTCTCCAGCTACTTTCGCGCATCCGGCCTCACCGCCAAGACCATGGCGTTGGTGCAGCGTATCAACAGTATCGAAGTCACCGTTGCCCGCAGCGAAACGGAGGCGCTGGTACTGGAGCAGAGCCTGATAAAATCCCAGCGGCCGCCCTACAACGTCATGCTGAAAGACGATAAGGGCTACCCGTATATTTTTCTGTCGAGTAAAGACACCTTTCCACGGATAGCATTCCATCGCGGCAGCAAACGCAAGAAAGGGCAGTATTTCGGCCCTTTTCCCAATGCATCCTCCGTGCGCGACAGTTTGAATTTTCTGCAGAAAACCTTTCGCATCCGCTCTTGCGAGGACAGCGTGTTCCGCAACCGCTCACGTCCGTGCCTGCAATACCAGATACAGCGTTGTACGGCGCCCTGCGTAGACTTCATCAGCGAAGAGGACTATCGCCAAGATGTCCGTCACGCAGAGATGTTCCTGACCGGCAAGAGCGACAAGATTATCCGTGAACTCGCCGACGAGATGGATCGCGCTTCGCGGGCGTTGGAGTTCGAGAGAGCGGCGCGACTCCGCGACCAGATCTCCGCATTGCGGCGGCTGCAGGCCGACCAAGTGGCGGAGCGCTCCCACGGTGATGTGGATGTGCTTGGCGTGGCGAGCCAGGGAGGCAGCTGCTGTGTCCACATTCTGTTTATCCGTCAGGGCCGCATACTCGGCAGTCGCAGCTATTTCCCGGACGAGCGCCTGGGGCTGTCCAGCGCGGAGCTGCTGTCGGCATTTATTCCCCAGTTCTACCTCGGCAGCCAGCGCGAAGTACCGCGGGAGATCTTGATTTCTGAGCCTGTGGAAGACCTGGAGCCCCTGCAGCAAGCGCTGACCGAGCAAAGTGGCCGGGATGTTTCCATTGTCCACCGGCTGCGGGGTAATCGGGCCACCTGGGTAACCATGGCGCAGCAGGCGGCAGAGCAGAACCTCAATAGCCGTACCGCGGCGCAACAGAAGCTACAAAATCGTTTTGAGGCCCTGCAGGAAGCCTTGGAGCTGGAGCAGTTGCCGGAACGTCTCGAGTGTTTCGATATCAGTCACTCCGCTGGCGAGGCCACCGTCGCTTCATGCGTGGTCTTCGATACCGGTGGCCCGGTCAAGTCGGACTACCGGCGCTTCAATATCGAAAACATCCAGCCCGGTGACGATTACGCGGCCATGGCGCAGGCCCTGAAGCGGCGCTACACGCGCCTGTCGAGCGGGGAGGGCAAATTCCCCAATATTCTCCTGATTGACGGCGGCAAGGGGCAGGTGCGCCAGGCGGTAGAGGCCCTCAATGAGCTCGGCGTGGTCGGCGTTCAGATTGTCGGTGTCGCCAAGGGCACAACGCGGAAAGCGGGCTTCGAAACCCTGCACGTGGTTGCCAGTAACAAAGAGCTGGTAATGTCCGCTGATTCACCGGCGCTGCACTTGATCCAGCAGGTGCGCGACGAGGCCCACCGCTTTGCCATTACCGGCCACCGCCAGCGGCGCGACAAGAAACGGCGTGAATCACCACTGGAGGGGATTCCCGGCGTCGGTCCGGCGCGCCGCCGGGCGCTACTGCGCCATTTCGGCGGACTGCAGGAGATTCGCCGTGCATCGGTGGACGAGATTGCCGGGGTAGAGGGAGTCAGTCGCAAGCTCGCTCAGGATATATACTCGGCATTACACAATGAATAGTCTGCTCGGGGCGTCTGGCAATGATTATGCGCTGGTGCCCCGGTGGGCGTTTCAATTTTTGCGACGGCCTGATAAGTTACGCCCACCGCAAGTACAGGGAATAGCATGACTCTCGCCAACCAATTAACACTGCTACGCGTCGCACTGATACCCGTTTTTGTCGTGGTCTTCTATCTGCCCTACAAGTGGAGCTATATCGCTTCCGCGGTGATTTTTGCCGCGGCCGCCGCTACCGATTGGCTGGACGGCTACATCGCTCGCAAACTCAACCAGAGCACGCCGTTCGGCGCCTTCCTGGATCCCGTTGCCGACAAGCTGATGGTCGCCACCGCGCTGGTGCTGTTGGTTGGCCTGCATAAAAGTCCCTGGTTCACTATCGCCGCAGCTGTGATCATTGGTCGCGAAATCGCCGTATCCGGCCTGCGCGAGTGGATGGCGGAACTCGGTAAGCGCAGTAGTGTGGCCGTTTCTTATATCGGCAAGATAAAAACTACGGCGCAGATAGCCGCAATTATTGTGCTGCTCGCTTTTGATGTGCGCGAGTATCCGGTTATGGAGGCGATTGGCTATGTGCTGCTATATGTTGCCGCGGCGCTGACGCTGTGGAGTATGGTCCTGTATCTGCGCGCAGCCTGGCCGACCTTGACCAGCGATGAGAATAGCGGGGGCTTGTAGCCCCGGAGCTGTCGAGGAATCAGCATTCTATCCGGCCGTGTCGGTGGCCAGCGGAAGCCAGCTGAGAATTCTGGATAGTTGCACCTGCTTTCTACAATCGAGCCGTTTGGCGCGAAGCCCGGCGGCGCCAATCTGATCCGTGTTCTCGAGCTTCCGAAGACCCTTAACTTTCTCTTTTGACGTGAAGGTGCCGTGCTGTGGCTCTGAACCCGTCCGAGCAGCATAGAATCGCCGGTCTTGCGGCCCCGCGCTTAAATGCTGTGTATGAATGTCGGAGGTGGAGAGGGTACGGGGCTGAGATATGTATTGGTGCCCGGGGCGGGACTTGAACCCGCACGGCCAGAAGCCGAGGGATTTTAAATCCCTTGTGTCTACCAATTTCACCACCCGGGCGGGAGGTGTGCGAGGATCTCACAGTGGTGCCCGAAGTTTGGATCGGGGCCTCGCTAGTCGCAGTGCTTCACAGGGAGAAGCCGGCGATGGAGAAAATGGAGGCTAGGGTCGGAATCGAACCGGCGTACACGGAGTTGCAGTCCGCTGCATGACCACTCTGCCACCTAGCCTTAACATCAAATTCAGAGCTTTCGCTCCGCCGGTTCGATGTCACCGGCACTCTCTATTGGCCACGGGCGCTGGAGCTGCAGTCTGCTGCATGATCTCTATGCTACCTGGCCAGATATTCCCGCGCTTGGCGGAAATGAAAACGCCGCGGATTCTATCGGATTGAAACGAAAAATCCCAGCATTTTCTTATACTTACGCGCAGCGGGGCGTGTAAGAAGGCGCTATTCTAGGGACTGCTCCGGATTAGTCAAGCACTGTAGTCACCGCCTCGGGGGCGGCGATTAAAAAGTGGGAAAGTCCGTTTTGCACAGTGGGGCAGGGCGCTTAATAACTTTTAGCACTACTTCTAAGGAAAATATTTCTATTTGATCTAAATTTCTCCGGAGCCCGGCTGGCAATCTCCCGGCGGTGTTCAATACTTCCTTTAACTGGCTAACACAACTCCCCCAAATGTGTTTAGTAATGCCGGTAGGGCGTCCCACTAGGTACTCGCCCGCTGTGTAGTAAGGATGAAATCCTCCAAGTTTCACTCCTAATGGTCTTGGCCCTGACGCTCTCCCCCCCCCCCGTCGTCAGGGCTTTTTTTTGTCCGCGATTTGGCTGTTCAGGGGCTCTTGTCGCGCAAATTGTCTCTGTCGAGGGCTTTGACCGGCCTCCCGGCAGCCTTTTCTGCCAGTTGCCTGAATCTGTCCAGCGTCACCTCGCCGCGCTTTTCCGCCAGGCCCCGTGCGACATCGTCGATGCTGGCCTTACCATCACTGGCAGCACGGATCTCTCTGTCCAATTCGCGCATTACCCCCACTGCGCGGGCGGTGACCGGGCCAGAGGAGCGTCTCACCAACAGGCTGGGTGCCTTCTTTCCCCAGTCGGCCAGCTTGTCCATCGCCTCATCGTAGCGGCGCTGGCTGATGCCGCCGGAGCGGCGCAGTATCTCGAGGGAGTAGTACTCTGCCAGCCCCTCGACAATCCAGTCGCTCTTCTTGTCGCCGCGAATGCCGGTGGCGACATGCACCAGCTCGTGGATCATACTGCTGGTACGGTTGCCGCTGATCATCGGTCGGTCGGCGTGCATGTATAGCGAGCGGGTGCCGGACAAACCGCCGCGCCACATAGGGTCTCCGGCACTGACAACCAGCAGGTATTTGGGGAATTTGGGGAATACCTCTTTGATTTCCGGCAGGTTCCAGTTGAGGAAGGCCAGGGTGTCCTGACGGTGAATGTCCTCACCGAGCGGCGCCGCCACCTTGGTGTCCACGCCGGCGATGATGTCCTGGCGACTGCCGATGTTGCCGACAATCATCCAGCCCTTCGGGCGCACGAAGCGGCGTCCGGCATCCTTTAGACGGTAGTGGTGCTCGCCGATCTCAGGATAGGGAAGTGCCGACGACCAGCCCTCCGGCATCTCCAGCTGGAGTTCGGCCTTGGAGCGGCCTTTGCCGGTGACCGACATCGGCGGAATCAGCTTGTCGCTGCGTAGGATGGCCCAGTCCTCGGTAATGCGGGAGTCGTAGCTGCCGCTGCCTTTCTTGTTGTTTATCGCAAACCGGTAACTGAGGCTCGCTCGTGTCCCCTCGGGGCGCCAGATGGCCCTGTCATCGCTCAGTTCAAGCCCTCGATCGCTGGTGACATCTGAATAGCGACCGGAGCTCAGGTTCAGTGACAGTTTCTTGGGCAGGGTTTTCCCATCCAGCTCGATCTCCACGTGCGCAGTACCGGATTTCGGGTCGATATGCGCCGTATAGAGGAGCTTATAGGTATCGCTGAGCGCTGCCGGTGAGGCGATGGCCAGGCACAGGCAAATGAGGGTTGGGAGGACGAGAGCGGGCATCTGCTTCAGCATGGTGTCCTGCTAGGGTTGCTGCACGGGTGAGTTTTGACAGCAAAAGAGGGTACTCGTGCCCTCGTGCCAGTTTCAAGTGCAGTCGCTGAAAGACTCGGGGGGGGAAGGGTGTCGAGAAATGGGGGGCTCAGCCCCCCGCGCTCTGGCGATATGCCTGGATCTCACCAGCCTCAACCGGCTGGTTGGCAAGTTTGGCTAGGGAGAGCCGTTACCATTGGCCTCGTTCTCGCAGTTCTCGAAGCAGAAAGGACACATCGCGCTGGTTTCCACTTCCTCGGTCTCGTCTGTTACAGGATTGAAGAACTCAACCGTGACCACATCCTTGAAAAACACCTCATTGGCACAGGTGGTGGGATTGTCCTCTGCGTCGTTCGCTACCGCCGGTGTGTAGGTTGTAGAGTATTCGACACAGTTCTCAGCGCCGGGATCCAGCGTAGCGAATTCGGCCACCAGCACCACATCCGTATCCCCGTTACCCGCGGGATTGTTAAAGATTTTGACTTGCGTGACGGGGACGTCGCCGGTATTGCACACCTGACCGGTGGCCGTAACCTCTGCGACTACCTGATTGGCGTCGACTTTCACGGCTGCGGTACAGGATTTGTCCGGAACCACCACGACATTGACGGGAATTGTAGGGCAGTCAGCCATTGCGGGGCCGGCCGAAAGCGTATCAGTGCCGCCGTCGGTTATCGCCCCGGTAACCGAGATCACATTGGTGCCGCCGTTGAATCCATTGACGGCAGAGCCGGTCATCGAATTCAGGTAACAGACCTTGCCATTGAGGGAGTCGAGCTCTCCGGTATCGAGTACCGGACCGGTGGGCAGATCGTCGCCGTCACACGCGAACCAGTCGAAATCGCCGTCCAGCACTCCATCGCCCGGCGGTGTATCGTCGAGATTGATATCGAAGATGGTACCGCCATTCGCCGTTACCGTTCCGAATATCGTGTAGCTAACCTGGCCATTCGTGACGGCGCCACCGTTGGCAGCTTCGCACTGCTTGGTTACCTCGAGACCGCAGCTCTCGAGCTCTCCCAGGATGAAGTCGAATAAGCGTGCGGTGATTGATTGCGAACTGCGTGTTTCGATTAGAAAAGTACTAAAACACAAATCAGCAAGGGTCGTGCCATTTCCATCGATCTCGAATGCGCTGAGATTGATGATGCCTTCCGCGAAAATATTGGGCACCAAATCAACATTGCCATCCTTATCTAGGTGTTCCCAGTCATGGTCAGAGGCCTCCTCCAAGACTGCGTTGGCAATCGCACAAGCCTCATCCCCTGCCGCTAACCAGGCTGTACTTGTGTCACAAGTGCCGAAGTCCAATGGGAGCGGCACCAAGCCGGGCTGGTCACCTGCTTGACCATCATCCGCATCATCTTTCCAAAGGAATGCCTCAATTGTCGGGTCGGTACCACCCTGAATGAAATTGATCAGTAAAAGAAGGTCATTTTCACGGTGATCACCGGTAAAGGTCCCTCCAGCGATATTGGTGACGTCATCCTGAAGGAACCAGAGGCCAATCTGGGCATTGCCGTCAGTGGAAAACCTGGTGCCACCAAATGCAATGTGCTTGTCACCATCGTACTCAACAAGAGTGGCGGCACCCGCGGTTATATTGTTTTTGTCCAGTGGAGTTCCCTCTTTCCATCGCCAATTGGCAATCTCTTGCTCATCCTTGGATCCCCCTTGAGTAAATTGCGTTCCATCGGGGTTTGTATCCACAACAAATACGGAGCCGGGGCCTAAATTATCCAACACGTCCGCCCAGTCTATGCCGGGGAAAGTAGCATCGTTGTCGTTCTCGATATCGCCTTCCAGCTCGAATGGGAAAGGTTGTGCTTCGGCCAGGGGTGACATTCCGACAGAACTGATCAGCGCAAGCCCCACAGCTCCACAGATGGTTCTCAGTTTGACACCAAACTTTCTTCGTCTTTTGCGTCGAGACCGGCATTCCGTATCCTGATCATCCACAAGGGTTTTGTTCATGTTCTTAACTCCGTGTACTTCAAGTTCCTGTCTCCAGCAGCGGCCGTCTTGTCGTAAAGATCGACCGAGCGGGTCGAACAATGCTCAGGGCGATTAAAAAGTGAGCAGTTTTAGCGTAGGGGAGTGTCGGCTGAGTAAGGTTGAACGCTGTGGCTAAATTTTGATCAGCGATTTGTCGTGTGTTCTGGTGGGTAAAGAGGCGCAATCAGCCGCGAAAATGACAGTGGGACGGAGAAGCATGTGTGAGTCGCCTCCGTCTGCAATCGGTAAGGCTCCAACTTTAGCTAGGGGGTGGAGTTATTCCTTAGGGGGTAGGTAGGCTTCCGCTTCGGGTGGTCTGGCGGTGCTGCCTTGGTCTATAAGCCATCCAGATTTCACCGCCTTTTCGACGTCTAGACGTGCAAAAACGTGCACAAAAACCTAATGAGTTGTTGGATAAAAATTGCCGGGCGTCGACTGAGGGCGGTGAACTAGATCCGAATAGGTGCGGATTCAGAGCCTGGAACGGCATCGGTGGAACATGTCGCTTGTAAGCTCCTGTTCCACGTGGAGCAGTGTCAATCTGCGCCGATTGATACCGGGTTGGGAGAAAAGTGGGGGGGCACGTCTCCCGGTGCTGGAACACCGTCAATCCAGATTGGTTTGGCGACATTGTGTTGGATATGCAGCCACCTCTGAGAGGTATGTTCCGTCTGCAGATCGGTAGTTACGGATTCAGCAGGGACCTTAATCGAGCGCTGTCTTGCTGTCTGTTTGTAGACAGCAGGAGCTCTGGCTGAAAACGCTGAATGCGATCTAACCAATCGACTGATTGTGCTGGCTTTGGGTCAGTATGATCGGTTTGTTTGATGTTGGCTGGGCGCCAATACTCTTCAAGTGCCAAAGGGTTGGCGAAAAAGGTCGGTGAGAGAGGATTAGCTTCACCCTGCGGGCTCACTGGTCTCTGCTGGCTACGCCTCGAGCCTCGTTGAGATCGGAGTGCTTGGATACTAGCTAAAGGGGGGGGGTAAGAAAATGGTCGGTGAGAGAGGATTCGAACCTCCGACCCCTTCGTCCCGAACGAAGTGCGCTACCAGGCTGCGCTACTCACCGACTTTTTGAGGTGCTTCATCAACGAAGCGGGGCGCATTATAACAGCCAATTCCCCGCTGTAAACCATTGATTTAACTTTTAATTTGTCTGATCAGCCCCTCCTGGGCGGTGGAGGCCACGAGGACGCCCTCGCGGGTGAAGATCTGGCCGCGACAGAAGCCACGCGCGCCGCTGGCAGAGGGGCTGTCGGTCACGTACAGCAGCCAGTCGTCGGCCCGGAAGTCGCGGTGAAACCACATGGCGTGATCGAGGCTGGCCGGCATCAGGTGCGGGTCAAACAGGGAAATGGGGTGCGGCTGCAGGGCGGTCCCGAGCAGGGCCAGGTCCGAGGCGTAACACAGCGCGCAGCGGTGCTCCAGCGGGTCGTCGGACATCTCGCCTTCCACACGCAGCCAGTGCATGCAGCGGGCTTCGCGTACTTCGGCACCGAAGTAAACCTGTGGGTCCACTGGGCGGAAATCGATCATGTAACGGCGTTGGTCGTGCTGTGGACTGACTAGCCCCGCCTCCTGCGCCAATTGCTGCGTGTTCTTCAGGCTTTCTGGTGCGGGAACCCCATCGGTTGGCATATCGGCCTGATGGTCAAAGCCCGATTCCTGAATTTGAAAAGACGCGGACATATTGAAGATGGCGCGTCCTTTCTGCTTGGCCACAACCCGGCGGGTGGTGAAGCTGCCACCGTCGCGAATCGGATCCACATCATAGATCACCGGCAGTTCACTGCTGCCCGGACGCAGAAAATAGGCGTGCAGCGAGTGCGGCATGCGGTCTTCGACGGTGCGCGTGGCGGCCATCAGCGCCTGCCCCAGAACCTGACCACCGAAGAGTATCTTGCGGTAATTCTCCACGTGATGACGGCTGCGGAACAGGTTGCGGTCCAACTCCTCGACATCAAGTAGCTTGCTCAGCTTTTCCAACATGGGTGAACTGCCTGTCAAATAAAAGTGTGTGGGCGGAAGCCTGTTTGGGCTCCCTCGGGATCCATTCGGACGCGCGGATAATAGCAATTGTCGCTCCTTTGGCCATTGCCGAAGTTGTCATTCGGGATGTCCAAGTAACTCTGCGTTCATTCTCCCGGCCAGCCAGAGGGCCCGATAGCGGTGGTGAGCCGAAGCCTGGGTATGTTGCCTGACGCCAGCGCTAACGATGTCAGGCGAGCAAAGTGACGTCTCTCAGAAAAGCCACGCTTTTCTCCAGTCGCGGTTATCTGGTTTGAAATCCGATCATCGGCGGCGCCCAGTGAAAGAGATGTGGGCGACTCCACACGGAAAGCAAATGGCTAGGTTGGGCTAGCGCTACCTGTTTCAGGATGTCTATCCTGGGATTGAGGGTCCGGCGGCAACCAGACTGGCTAGCAGTGCGCGTCTGTGGCAGGTGCTAGTCTGGCATCAATTAACACAATTTGGCGGAAAATTGAGCCAATTATGGCTGGGGAATCGGTTTAGGCAGAAGCTAATTCCTCTATCTGCTTTTCCAAGCGGCGTGAATTGCCTATCATTCATGAATGGATAGTCAATTTCAGTCTCCAAATTTACGGACGGGTAAGGTCGGAAGTATGGACAAGGCAAAAGAGAAGGTTCAGCGGTTCCGCGCGCGCGAGCAGCGCATTCTGGATGCTGCCCTGGAGCTTCTGCTCGAACACGGTGAAGAAAAGGTCACCGTGGAGCAGATTGCCGAACGCGTGGATATCGGTAAGGGCACCATCTACAAGCATTTCATCTCCAAGACAGAGATCTACATGCGCTTGTTGATGGATTACGAGAAGTCCCTGACCGAGCGATTAAAGACGGCATTGGCCGCGGCCGAGCAGGGCGATATCACTGCGCCGGCGCGGGCCTATTTCGAGTCGCGTATGGCCGATCCGTCTAAAGATCGCCTGTTTCAGCGCCTGGAAGAAAAAATTATCGCCCTGAACCTGGCGCCGGAAATGATTGCGGAGCTGCACGCCATCCGCAATTCCAATGCCTCGGCCCTGAATCGGGTATTCGAGCGGCGCATGGAGCAGGGGGTGCTGAAAAAGGTACCTCCCTACTACTACTACTCGACCTACTGGGCCCTGGTACAAGGTGCAGTAGAGCTGTATCACTCCAAGTCCTTCGCCGATGTGATCGAAGATCGCGAAGGCCTGATGGAGTTCATCATGGACGTAGGCGTTCATATTGGCGATATCTCCGGTCGTCGCCATCAGGAAGAAGGGCGCCCCGGCGGCGAGGCGACGGACTCCTCCTTTGGCTGAACCGTTATTTCAGCAGCTGCAACAGTTGCAGCGGGAGTTTCGCGGGCACCCGCCGGTACACAAATGGAACCCGGATTTGTGCGGCGATATGGATATGGTGATCCGCCGGGACGGTCGCTGGGTTCATGAGGGTACCGAGATACGCCGCCAGCCACTGGTGAAGTTGTTTGCCAGTATCCTCAAGCGAGAAGGGGACGAGTACTTTCTGGTTACGCCGGTAGAGAAGATGCGTATCCTGGTGGAGGACGTTCCCTTTGTCGCCACCCAGGTGGCGAGGGGGTCCGAGGGTGGAACAGAGTGTCTGTTGTTCACCACCAATACCGGTGACGTGGTACCCCTGAAGCGCAAAAGTGACTGGCAGCTCAAGCCGTTCGGCGATCCCCCCCAGCCGGTTCCCTATATCGAAGTCCGCGACGGCCTGCAGGCGCGTGTTTCCCGCGAAGTCTTTTACCAATTGGTAAATTGGGCGGAAGAGGGCAGTGAGCAGCCCGAGGCCCATGGAAAACTCTGGCTCCACAGCGACGGCAAAGAATTTTTGCTCGGTACCTATTGATTCAATTCCCTGCTGGTGCCCTGACAATCTCTCAGTCAGGGCGTTTCATTTCTTTATTTCTATGTTCTCTGCTCTGGTCGATTGCAATTCAATCTTCGGTTGAAACCTGTTTGCAATAAAAATGTAATTTTGGTGGCTTCGAAGGAAAATTATTTCAAATTCTCTCGAAAAGAACTTCAAAAGTAACATTTTCGCAATACTCCCTTCCTACACTCCCTCGCGTCCGAATCGCCAAGGCGAATAAAAAATCACGGTTTCAGGGCAACTGGAAATCAGTTTTTAAAAAACTTCAGGGCTCATAGCTGAAGCATAAAAAACAGATTTCTAGCTGCCAGATCTTTCAAAAATTTCCGTTAGGGGGAACTATGAAGCGCGTAAACAACGAGCTGCTGCTGGCAGCTGCGATCTCCGCTCTGCTGGCCGGTTGCGACAGTGGTGGTATCAACATTGAGCCGGAAACCGTCGACAATTCTGTCGATAACTCCACCAGCACGCCTGCTCCTGCTGAGACTGAAAATCCCTGTGCTTTCTACGAGAAAGCTGGCAAGACTGTCCAGGGCGAGTTCGTTGCTCCGAATTGTCTCTACGCTCCAAGCTTCGTGGATTCCGGCAACAACCTGACTGTTGATCTGTACATCCCCGCACTGGAAGAGGGCGGTGCGCACGTATTCGAAGGCAGTTTGTTTGTCGGAGAGAACTTCGACAACGACGCCGACATGGCTGCTGCCGGCATCGTCAAAGGCGGCGACGGCGCTAAGCTGACCGTCGAGGCCGGGGCAACCATCGCATTCCCTGACAAAACCAAATTCATGGTTATCAACCGGGGCTCCCAGTTGATCGCCCGCGGCAGCCAGACTGCCCCTATCACCTTTACCTCTCTGTCTGACGTGGAAGGAACCGTTGATCCGGAAGACGTTTCCCAGTGGGGCGGCCTGGTTATCAACGGCTTCGGGGTAACCAACAAGTGTGACTACACCGGCTCTGTTGCAGTTGGTGACCTGGCTACTTCCGAGTGTCACGTTGATGCGGAAGGTTCCGAGGGTGCCGACCAGTCAAACTACGGCGGCGCCAACAATGCGGATAACTCCGGTGAATTGCAGTACGTAGTTGTGAAGCACACCGGTGCAGCTGTGGCCAACGGCGACGAACTGAACGGTATTTCCTGGGGGGCTGTAGGCAGTGGCACCATCGTCAAGAACATAGAAACCTACTCCACTTACGATGATGGAATAGAGTTCTTCGGTGGTGCCGTAAATGTTGAGAACTTCCTCGCCGTTTACGTACGCGATGATTCCATCGATATGGACGAGGGTTTCTCCGGCAGCATCACCAATGCTCTGGTGATTCAGAGTGCGACCGATGGTGCCAACTGTATCGAGTCTGACGGTATCGGCAGTTACGATGGTGCCCAGGATTACTCTGCCGTGATTGCTCAGGGTATCAACAGCCGCCCGAAAATCGACGGCCTGACCTGCATCATTTCTCCGACCGATAAGGCTGCTGCGACTCACGACTTCGGTGCCGGCTGGCGTTTCCGCGAGGGCATCATGCCGCAGGTGACCAACTCCATGGTCGTGGCTTCCTACAGCGCCGATGCCACTGTTGGTGACGGTAACAACTACTGCCTGCGTATCGACGATGACGAAACCCTGCAGGGCGCCGAAGACGGTGACATGGTGCTGAAATCCAACCTCTTCATCTGTGAAGAGCTGGTTAAGGGCAGCAACCTGCCCGGCGGCCAGACCATTCGGCAGTGGGCTGAAGCCAATGGTAACCAGTTCGCCACCATCACTGGTGCAACCAACCCGACTGCAACTGCCAATACAGGTCTGCAGGTGTTGGAAGGTGTCCCCTCCATCTTCTCCATCGACGTTGCCAGCATGATGGTAGACGGTGCCGCTACAACTATCGTTCCGGATGCGGCGGCTCGCGCTTACATCGGTGCGCTGAGCCAGGGTGGTACTGACTGGACTCAAGGCTGGACTTACGGCCTGCATGACGGTGCTCGTGGTCAGGCGCTGTGGTTCGAAAACTAAGCCCAGCGCTTAGTTGCAGGGAATGAATCCCGACCTGGGGGCGCCGCTTTCGCAACGGGAGTCGGCGCCCTCTTCGATTCCACCGTGTCGAACAGAAACGATAAGAGGCCATGGTTATGGTTAAGAACGAAAAATTTCAAAGAGCGCCGTTGGTATTGGCTGTGGCCGCGGCCTCTACCCTCGGGACTGGCGCTTTTGCGCAGGATGCTGAACTGATAGAAAACTCTGCCGGTCCTGCACCTCAGGTGAGCGCTCCCGCACTCGAAGAAGTGATGGTCCAGGGGCGTCTGCGCGACTCCGCCGAGATGCTGATCAAAGAGCGCCTGGATGAAGAAGTGGTTACCGATATTCTCGGTTCAGAAATGATCGGCCGGGTTGGTGATTCCACAGTGGCTGCTGCGCTACGCCGTGTGTCCGGCTTGACGCTGGTCAATGAGAAGTTCATCTACGTGCGCGGCCTGGGTGAGCGCTATTCCAGCACTACCCTAAATGGCGCGACAGTGCCGTCACCGGATCTGACCCGTAACGTAATCCCACTGGATATTTTCCCCACCTCGGTAGTCGAGTCTCTGGCGGTGCAGAAAAGCTATTCTGCCGATCAGGCGGCAACTTTCGGTGGCGGCAATGTCGATATCCGCACAAAGGGCATTCCGGGCCAGCTGACTTACTCTCTGGAAATCGGCAGTGGCTTTAACAGCGAAACCAAAGGGGATGTACTGAGTTACAGCGGCGGTTCGGACGATGACTTGGGTACCGACGATGGCACTCGTGCATTGCCACGTGAAATCGATCGAGCGCTGGAGCGCTTCAACGGCAGTTTCGGTGTGCAGAATATCCGCTCTACGCTGGTTAAAGAAGGCAATGTCTACGCCGATGCACAGGAAGCTACCGCCGCGGCAGCTGCCTTAAACCGTGAGCTGGCCCTGAACCTCAATCGCGAAATCGCGATTGAAGAAGATTCGAGCAAGCCGGACTATGACGTCAAAGGCAGTGTTGGCAATCAGTTTTATGTCGGAGATAGCTGGCAGGTTGGCTTCCTCGCTGGCGGTTCCTACAAGAATCAACTGCGTGAAGAAAGCAAGCTGAAGCGCAGCTATGGCTTCCCGGACGAGCGAATTGACACTGAGAATAAGTCCATTTATTCCGTGGACTTGAGCGGAAACCTGAACCTAGGCGTAAATTTCGCCGATGAGCACGATATTTCTGCAACCAGTCTGTATCTCCGCAATACCGACGACTCTACAGCCATCCGCGATTACTTCAACGAAAATGGCGAAGTGTCGAGTGGTCATGGCTTCCGGGAGTACTCGCTCAAATATGAAGAGCGCGATATGGTGGTCAACCAGGTCAAAGGAAGCCACTCAATTGGTCCGCAGAGCAAGCATCTGCTGCCGTTAGTTGGCTGGATGCCTGAAGATCTACGTGTCGATTGGTTCTATACCGATGCACGAGCGGCAACCGATATTCCGAACGAGGTAAGTGTTTCGGCAATAACCGATTTCGATCCGGTTACTGGCGAAGTACTTGACTCGCAAGTATCCGGTGCAGCGGGGCCGTCTGCCAGCTACCGCTTTACCAAGCTGGAAGATGAGGTGATCAACTACGGATGGTCCGCCACCCTCCCGCTCGAGTTTTCCTCTTCCACCCTGGAGCTGAGCGGTGGCGCGGCTCGCACTGACAAGGGGCGTACCTACAAGGAAACCAACCTCGTCCTGGAGCAGGACGCCGACAGTTCCGTTCTGCAAGGCCCGCTGGATATGGTGTTTTCGGACGGCAACATCGGCGATGCTGACAACGATTTTGTACTCGGTGTTGCCGGCAATAACCGTAGCTATATCGCGGCCACCCTGACCGACGCAGTTTTCGCCAAAGTGGACTGGACGCTGAATGAAACCTGGCGTGTCTCCGCGGGTGCCCGCTGGGAGGACTATAGCCAGGCTGCCATCAAGTGGAATCCCTACGGAAACACCGTTGACAATCCTCAGGTAGACCTAGCCGATCCCGATGCAATCCGCTCGTTTAACGAGGATAAGGTTTACCCGTCACTGTCGCTGACGTACATGGGCGACCTATGGGCGGAGACGTTCCAGTTGCGTTTTGGTGCCAGCAAGACCGCCGTGCGGCCGGACCTGCGGGAAATTACCGATGCAATTTACATTGATCCGATTACCGGTGAGCGTATCAGTGGTAATCCGAATACTCGTCCGTCGGAAATTACCAACCTGGATGTGCGCGCGGAGTGGTTCTTCGACAGCGGAGACAACCTGACCGTTTCCCTGTTTAACAAGGATGTCCGGGATCCTATCGAGTTCTTCGAGAGAGCTTCCAGTGATACCAACATTTCCCGTGAAATTGTCAATGCCGAATCCGGTGTGGTTAGAGGTGTTGAATTTGAAGGGATGAAGTCATTGGGCTTCATGGGTGAGCCCATGGATGCTTTCTTTGTACAGGGCAACGTTACCCTGCAGGATTCTGAGCTCGTTGCCGGTGACGAAGCCGATGCGCCGACCAATATGGAGCGGGAAATGACGGAAGCTTCTGAGTATGTTGTAAATATGCTGGTCGGTTTCGATTCGCCTGAAGGTAACCACTCGGCAACCCTGGGTTACAACGTGTTCGGGGAGCGTCTTTACATCGCCGGTCGCAATGGCGCACCGGATGGCTACGAGCAGCCGTTCCACTCCCTGGACCTTACTTACTCCTGGTATCCGACCGCAGAAGTCACTCTCAAGGCCAAGATTCAGAACCTGCTGGACGAGGCCATTGAGATCGAGCGCGCGGGTGTCACCGTATTCGAAGAGAAGCCAGGACAAACCTTCGCACTGAGCACGCAATATAAATTCTAATTACAATCGATCAATATTATTACGAATTAAATAACAGGAATCTATGTCAGCCGGGCACTGGTTACAGTGCCCGTTTTTTTGGCTTCGGTCAGCCGACAGAGCGCAGGTGCTGCTTCAAATCTTCTATGAGATCCTCGGTCTTCGTTACTTCGCAAAACCGATCCTGCAGACGCTCGATGCATTCCGATTGCAGCTGCTTGCTGGCGGTCGCAGTCGCATCCGCGATCAGCAGCGGGCAGTAGCCGAAGTCCGCAGCGGCGCGAATGGTGGACTCCACCGATTCATCGGTAAATACCCCGCAACAATACAGCTGGGAGATGCCCAGCTGATGCAGGTGTGCCTGCAGGACACTGTTGCCGAAAGGGCCCGAGCCGGTCTTGTTGACGATCACTTCATCGCCGCGTGGGCCCACCGAATCGACAAATTCCGCAGCTTGCGAACCTGGTGTCGAGCGCAGGTTGCGCTTCTTGTGCCAATAGGTGCGGTCGCGGCCGTCATGGGTTTTACTACGCGTGCGTATGTGGATGACTTCGATGCCCTTGTCGCGGAATACCGCCTGCAGGCTTTGAATGTTTGGCAGTACTGTCTGTTCGAGCGTGGTGAAGTAGTAGGTCTGTTCAGATTCACCGAATGGGCTCTGGCTGCTTGCTGTGAAGAAGTCACCGTCGCGGGAGGCGAACAGGTGCTGGAGATCGATGCAGAGTAGGGCGGGTTTCATGACCGAGTTTCCAATGCGCTGACCGGAGGAAGCTTAGCCCGGTAAGCCGCTGGCGGCCAATGCCGCGACGTCCGGCCAGGGTGCGGACCAAAAAAAAGGGCGCCCGGAGGCGCCCATACAAATAAACCGCTTATTACATGTTTGGATAGTTCGGGCCGCCGCCACCTTCCGGCGCCACCCAGACG
Organism: Microbulbifer marinus; assembly: GCF_900107725.1. GTDB lineage: Bacteria > Pseudomonadota > Gammaproteobacteria > Pseudomonadales > Cellvibrionaceae > Microbulbifer > Microbulbifer marinus. The sequence continues at coordinate 452,556 of NZ_FNQO01000001.1, forward strand.
ATATTCTGGGTCGGATCCTTGATGTCGCAAGTCTTACAGTGCACGCAGTTCTGCGCATTGATCTGGAAGCGCTTGCCATTCGCATCCTCGACCACCTCGTAAACGGCGGCGGGGCAGTAGCGCTGCGCCGGCTCGTCGTAAATCGGCAGGTTGTGGTTCAGAGGGATCTCGTCGTCCTTCAGAGTCAGGTGACAGGGCTGGTCTTCCTCGTGGTTGGTGTTGGAGATAAACACCGAGGACAGCTTGTCAAAGCTGAGCACGCCGTCGGGCTTCGGATAATCGATCTTCTTGCAGTCCGCCGCGGGTTTCAGCTGGGCGTGATCGGCCTTGGTGTCGCGCAGGGTCCACGGCAGTTTGCCCTGGAAAATGTTGATGTCGATAAACGCGTAGGCAGAGCCGATGATGTTGCCCCACTTGTGCTGCGCCGGGCCGAAGTTGCGCTGCTTGTGCAGCTCTTTCCAGGCCCAGCTGTCGCGGTACTTGGCGGAGTATTCGGTCAGCTCGTCGCTGGCGCGCTCGGCCGCCAGTGCTTCGACCACTGTTTCCGCGGCGATCATGCCGGACTTCATCGCGGTGTGGTTGCCCTTGATCTTGGCGAAGTTCAGCGTGCCGGCGTTGTCGCCGATCAGCAGGCCGCCGGGGAAGGTCATCTTCGGCTGGGACTGCAGGCCGCCTTTGGTGATGGCGCGGGCGCCATAGGCCACGCGCTGGCCACCTTCCAGGTACTGCTTGATCACCGGGTGGTGCTTGTAGCGCTGGAACTCGTCGAACGGGCTTACATGCGGATTGCTGTAGGCCAGGTCGGTGATCAGACCGACAACCACCTGATTGTCTTCCAGATGGTACAGGAAGCCGCCGCCGTGAGAGCCGCTCTCGTCCAGCGGCCAGCCGGCGGTATGTACCACCAGGCCCTGCTGGTGCTTGTCGTCGGCGACCTTCCAGATTTCCTTGATGCCAATACCGTAGTGCTGCGGATCGGCACCTTCATCGAGCTTGAAGCGCTCGATCAGCTGCTTGCCCAGGTGGCCGCGGCAGCCTTCAGCAAACAGGGTGTACTTGGCGTGCAGCTCCATGCCGGGCATGTAGGAATCCTTGTGCTCGCCATTGGCGCCCACCCCCATATCGCCGGTGGCAATGCCCTTCACGGAGCCGTCTTCGTTGTACAGCACTTCCGCAGCGGCGAAGCCGGGGAAAATCTCTACGCCGAGGTTTTCGGCCTGTTCCCCCAGCCAGCGGCACAGGTTGCCGAGGCTGATAATGTAGTTACCCTCATTGTGCATGGTGCTGGGCACGAACATGTTGGGTACCTTGGTGGCCTTTTCGGCGCTACCCATCACATAGATGTCATCGCCTTTCACCTCGGTATTGAGGGGGGCGCCGCGGTCTTTCCAGTCGGGGAAGAGCTCGTTCAGGGCGGTGGGCTCAAATACCGCGCCGGAGAGGATATGAGCGCCGACTTCGGAGCCTTTCTCCACTACACAAACGGAGACATCTTCGTTGAGCTGGCGAATACGGCAGGCCGCTGCCAGACCTGCGGGGCCGGCACCCACGATCACTACATCGTATTCCATTGATTCGCGTTCCACGGCGCTCTCCTCAGCTGGTTGCAATCGATTATCGTCGGCCGCAATCGGCCTTATACATTTATACTGGTCGCGGATTATATAGGCGTTTGGGTGTCCCTACCAATTGCAGGACTATTCATTTGTCATGGCAAAAGTGCTGTATTTCAAGCACTTAGGCTACCGGTATTGCTAGGTTCTATTTCCGGAAATAGATTTGCTGAATGGCAGTTGGCTCGTCCATTTGCCTATTGATTTTGCGATATAGAAGGGCCACCATACACGCCGTTCAAACACTTGTTTGACCAGAATAGCGTATTAGTTCGCGATATGAACTATCAGTCGCGGCTCCCAAATGGCTTATTTAAGACGGGATTTCCATGAAAGTTCTTGTAGCTGTGAAGCGCGTTGTGGATTACAACGTCAAGGTTCGCCCCAAGGCGGACGGTTCTGACGTCGATACTGCCAACGTAAAAATGTCTATCAACCCCTTCTGCGAAATTGCGGTGGAAGAGGCGGTACGCTTGAAGGAAAAAGGCGTTGTCAGCGAGATAGTCGCCGTTTCCATGGGTCCCAAGCAGTGCCAGGAGCAGATCCGCACCGCGCTGGCGCTGGGCGCCGATCGCGGCATCCTGGTAGAGACCGATGCCGAGCTGCAGCCGCTGGCGGTAGCTAAATGCCTGAAGGCGCTCGTCGACAAAGAAGAACCGCAGATGGTGATCATGGGCAAGCAGTCCATCGACGGCGATAACAACCAAACCGGCCAGATGCTGGGCGCACTGACCGGCATGGGGCAGGGCACCTTCGCCTCGGAAGTGACTGTTGAAGGTGAATCCGTCAAAGTGACCCGCGAGATCGACGGCGGCCTGCAGACCGTAGAGCTGAAACTGCCGGCGATCGTGACCACCGACCTGCGTCTGAACGAGCCGCGCTACGCCTCCCTGCCGAACATCATGAAGGCGAAGAAGAAGCCGCTCGACACCACTAACCCGGAAGAACTGGGTGTGGACATCACTCCTCGCACCAAGACCCTGAAAGTTGAGCCGCCGGCCGAGCGCCAGGCCGGCGTCAAGGTTGCCGATGTGGCGGAACTGGTAGAGAAACTGAAGAATGAGGCGAAGGTAATCTGATGAGCATTCTGGTTATTGCTGAACACGACAACGCCGAACTGAAAGGCGCCACGCTCAACACCATCGCCGCGGCCAAGGCCATGGGTGGCGATATCGATGTGCTGGTAGCCGGCGCAGGTTGTGGTGCGGTGGGCGAAGCTGCCGCAAAAATCGAAGGTGTGAATAAGGTGCTGGTAGCGGACAACGCCGCATATGAGCACCAGCTCGCCGAGAATGTGGCCAAGCTGGTAGCGGACCTGGGTAAGGACTATAGCCATATCCTGGCCCCCGCCACTACCACAGGCAAGAACATGCTGCCGCGCGTCGCAGCACTGCTGGACGTGCAGCCGATTTCCGACATCATCGCGGTAGAGAGCGCTGACACCTTCAAGCGCCCGATTTACGCCGGTAACGTGATTGCCACCGTACAGAGCAGCGATGCGATCAAGGTGATCACCGTTCGCACCACCGCGTTCGACGCCGTACCCGCAGAGGGTGGCAGCGCGGCGGTGGAATCCGTGGATATCGCGGACGACGCCGGTGTTTCCTCTTTTGTTGGCGAAGAGCTGGCTGTATCCGACCGTCCGGAGCTGACCTCCGCCCGCGTGGTGATTTCCGGTGGCCGCGGTATGCAGAACGGCGACAACTTCGAGATGCTCTACAAGCTGGCCGACAAACTGGGCGCCGCCGTGGGTGCATCCCGAGCTGCGGTTGACGCTGGCTTCGTGCCCAATGACATGCAGGTTGGTCAGACCGGCAAGATCGTTGCGCCGGATCTGTATATCGCCGTGGGTATCTCCGGCGCGATCCAGCACCTGGCCGGTATGAAGGATTCCAAGGTGATCGTGGCGATCAACAAGGATGAAGAGGCGCCGATCTTCTCCGTCGCCGACTACGGCCTGGTAGCGGATCTCTTCGAGGCGGTACCGGAGCTTGAAACAAAGTTGTAATTTTCGATTAATATACTAATAAAAATAGGAAGGGCGGCATTGAGTCGCCCTTTCTTGTATCAGAAAGACTCATTTTTGGCTGTCGCGTATATGAGGACAAACTATGTGCGGCAGTACGCCAAGCCAGGAACATTGCCTTTCCCGGGCTGACGAAAGAGAATAGGCGTCAATAATTGATAAATTCAGTCGATTTTTGAACTGATACGCAGGTTATACATGTCCCCAGTAAAGCGAGCCGTTGGATCCATCGGAGCCAGATTCGCACAGCGCGAGGCGCCCAGGTCGCTGTCGCGCGGCGCTATGGCTTCGATCGCGGTCGTTGCGGGGTGGTCGTTTTTTAACCTTTTCGCCTATGGAGCGCTGCTGATCCCCGCTGGTGAGGAGGACTCACTGCTGGCAAAGCGCAGCAGCAATGCCCCCACCGCCGGTCGCGTGGCCTCCCTTCCCAGCACCCCCTTCTTCGGTCGCGCGCCGGTCAAAACGGAAAAACAACCGGAAGTCGATCTGGCCAATATCCCGATCACCCAGCTCAATCTGGTGCTATCTGGCGTGCTGGATAGCAGCGCCAAAGATAAGGCCAGCGCCCTGGTGGCGGAAAAAGGCAAGCCGGCCCAGCGTCTGTATGTGGGCGATACCCTGCCCGGAGGAGCCGAACTCTACTCGGTGGCGGTGGATCACGTGATCCTGCGCCGCAATGGCCGGATGGAAAAGCTGACCTATCCGGACGAGGATGGCCGGCCCAGTGTGCCGTTGCGAAACTACACGAATCTCTCCTCCCGGGCAGCAGACGTCAGTGCGGCGAGTGGGGCCAGTCAGGGGGAGAAGCAGCAATCCATACGTGAGCGGCTGGAGGAGCTGCGTAAATTGGCGCGGGAGCGCCGGGCCGAGCGCCGTTAACAGATATTTTTTCAAGACCATTATTCTTTTTACAAAGACATAAGAGCCAGACAAATAATGATGAGGATGTTTTATCGGCGGTTTTTGGCCGCCGGGCTGGGATTGCTGTTATCAACTGCAGTGCTGGCTCAGACTCCGGAACGAGTCACTCTGTCTCTGGACAATGCGGATATCCGCGATCTAATCAACTGGGCCGCGGACTTCACTGGCAAGAACATCATTGTGCACCCGAACGTAAAGGGGAAGGTCACCGTGGTCGCCGGCGATCCGATGACCCACGAAGAAGCCTTCGACGTCTTTATGTCGGTGTTGCAGGTCAACGGCTTCAGCCTGGTGGAGCAGGGTGGCACCTGGAAAGTAGTGCCGGATGCACTGGCGAAGCAGCAGGCGATTCCGGTGGTGGGCGATCAAACTCGCGCCCCGGCGGAATCGCTGGTGGTGCGCACCGTGCGAGTGGAGAACATCTCGGCGGCGCAGCTGATCGCCATGCTGCGCCCACTGATTCCGCAAACCGGCCACCTGGCAGCTTACGCCGATACCAATACCCTGATCATCGCCGACCGCGCGGCCAATATTGACCAGATTGTCCGGCTGGTGAAGCAGCTGGACCGTGCCGGTGCTATTGAGATCGAGCTGGTGCCGTTACAGTTTGCTTCTGCCAAGGACGTCAAGCAGGTGCTGAACGAGCTGCTGCAGTCCGCTGGCAACAAGGGCGCCGCTGGCAGCGAGGTGCAGCCGTTACGCATCGCCGTGGACGAGCGTTCCAATAGTGTGCTGCTGACCGGCGACCCGGTGACCCGCCAGCAACTCAAGAATGTCATTCGCCGTCTCGACCAGCCGCTGTCGGGTGAGGGCAACACCGCAGTAGTCTACGTGCAGTACGCCAACGCCGCGGATTTGAAACCCATCCTGGAGGGGATGAGCGGCAGTATCCAGAAGACGGAAAAAGACCAGCAGGTCGCCGACGTGGAAGTGAGCATCCAGGTCAATGAGGCGCTCAACTCGCTGGTGCTGACCGCGCCGCCGTCGCTGCTGGAAACCATGAAAGGGGTGATCGCCAAGCTGGACGTGCGCCGCGCCCAGGTGCTGATCGAGGCGATTATCGTCGAGGTTACCGAGGGAACCGGCAACGAGCTGGGCATCAGCTGGATCGCCGGAGCCAATGAAGAAGTGGTCGCGGCCTGGGATAACCTGCCGGCCACCACCGATGTCGACGATGACGGCAACATCATTGATACCCTGAATCCTTTCTCGCTACCGTTGACAAGCCTGACCGGCCCCGGCGCCCTGCATCTGGGCTACCTGAGTGGTACGGATATCCGCGCGGCGATCAATGCGGTGGCATCTGAGAGTAACGCCAATATCCTCTCCACGCCGACCATCATGGCACTGGACAATGAGGAGGCGGAGATCCTCGTCGGCCAGAACGTGCCCTTCATCACCGGCGAGCAGCTGTTGTCGGGCAGCAACCGCGATCCGTTTACGACCATCCAGCGCGAGGATGTGGGTACCACCCTGAAGGTCACGCCGCGCGTGAACAACAACAATTCAGTCACGCTGGAGATAGAGCAGAAGGTTGAGAATGTGCTGCCGTTTGCCGAAACCGCAACCGGCGCCTCGGATATTGTGACCAGCAAGCGCGAGATCCGCACCAAGGTGCTGATCGACGACGGCGCCATACTGGTGCTCGGTGGGCTGATCGAGGACAAGGTGACCGAGTCGGTGTCAAAGGTCCCGCTGCTCGGCGACATTCCGGGTATCGGCCGTCTGTTCCGTAACACCAACAAGGATGTCGACAAGACCAACCTGATGGTGTTTCTGCGCCCGAAGATCCTCAGCACCCAGGTGGCCGGTTACGAGGAGACACGTAAACGCTACCTCGACCTGCAGCAAAAGCAGATTTATCTTAAGGACAGGACCAGCCTGATCTGGGACTGGCATCGCGGCGATATACTGCCGGACCTGCTGCCGCCCACCGGCAGCTACGACGAGGGGGGCGAGGGCCCCGCGGGCGCACCAGTCGAAGTACTGGAGGCAGAAATAACAAAATGACGGTTGATGCGGTAGAGACACCTCCGATGACACGGCGCCTCCCCTATGCGTTCGCCAAGCGCCACCGTGTATTGCTGATCGATCTGGACGGCCAGCCCCGCTGCCAGTATGTAGCGCCACTGAGCCCCACTGTCCTGGCCGAGGTACAGCGACTCAGCGGCATTGCCGTGGATATCGAGGCAGTGGGAGACGAGGCCTTTCAGGCCGCGCTGCAGCGTCTCTACGAAAACCGTGAGGGTGGCAACCTGTCCGAGGTCGAGGGCCTCGGCGAAGAGCTGGATCTTGCTGCCATCGTCGACTCCCTGCCGGAAACCGAGGATCTTCTGGAGCAGGAAGACGATGCCCCCATCGTCAAACTGATCAACGCCATCTTTGCCGAATCGCTGAAGCAGGGCGCCTCGGATATCCATATCGAAACCTTCGAAAAGCGCCTGGTGGTACGCTTCCGGGTCGACGGCGTGTTACGCGAAGTGCTGCAACCGCGCCGCGCGCTGGCACCGCTGCTGGTGTCCCGCATCAAGGTGATGGCGAAGTTGGATATCGCCGAAAAGCGCGTGCCCCAGGATGGTCGCATCTCGCTGTTGATGGCCGGGCGCGAGGTGGACGTGCGTGTTTCCACCATGCCGTCCTCGGCCGGCGAGCGGGTCGTGATGCGCCTGCTGGACAAGCAGGCCGGCAAGATGGATCTGGGCAGGCTCGGCATGGCGGATCGCGATCTGCGTGTCATGAGCGACCTGCTGTCCCGGCCACACGGCATCCTGCTGGTGACCGGTCCCACCGGCTCCGGTAAGACCACGACGCTGTATGCCGGTCTGGGCAGTATCAACAGCCGCGAAAAGAACATCCTCACCGTCGAGGATCCGGTCGAATACAACCTCGAGGGTATCGGCCAGACCCAGGTCAACACCAAGGCGGACATGACCTTCGCCCGCGGCCTGCGCGCCATCCTGCGCCAGGATCCGGATGTGGTGATGGTGGGCGAGATCCGTGACCTGGAGACGATGCAGATCGCGATTCAGGCCAGCCTGACCGGCCACCTGGTGCTGTCGACACTGCACACCAACACGGCACTCGGCGCCGTGACGCGCCTGGTGGATATGGGCATCGAACCTTTCCTGCTGTCCTCGAGCCTGATCGGCGTGCTGGCCCAGCGCCTGGTGCGGGTTCTGTGCCCCGAGTGCAAACAGCCCCATACGGCCGACGCCGGTGAGCGCCGCATGCTCGGTATCGACGGAGACGGCGACACGATCATCTACCGTCCCAACGGCTGCGAACACTGCAATCACAGCGGCTATGTCGGTCGCGTGGGTATCTATGAACTGGTGCCGGTCAACGAGACCATGCGCCAGCTGATTCACGACCGCGCGTCGGAGAGCAAGCTGGTGGCGGAGGCGCGCAAGGTGGCGTCCAGCATCCGCGATGACGGTGTGGCCAAGGTGCTGGCCGGAACGACTTCACTGGAAGAAGTGCTGCGCGTCACGCAGGAGTCCTGACCGTGGCGGCCTTCGAGTACACAGCCCTCAACCACGCCGGCCGCAAGAACCGCGGTACCTTGGAGGCCGACAGTGCCCGCGCCGCGCGGCAGCAGTTGCGCGCCAAGGGTATGGTGCCGCTGGAGGTGGCCCCGGCCACCGAGACTGCCGCCGAGGGTGGTGCGCAGCTGTTCGGCGGCAGTCCCGGCCTCAGTATCAAACACCTGGCCCTGCTGACCCGCCAGATCGCGACTCTGCTGCGCGCCGGCATTCCACTCGAGGAAACTCTCGGCGCCATCGCCAATCAGACCCGCAACCACAAGATCCGCCGCATCGTGCTGGCGGTGCGGGGCAAGGTGCTCGAAGGGCACAGTTTCGCCCAGGCTCTGGGCAGTTTCCCGCGTGCCTTCCCGAAACTCTACCGCGCGACGGTGGAGGCCGGCGAGCACTCCGGTCACCTGGACGCGGTGCTGGAGCGCCTCGGCGACTACACCGAGAATCAGCAGAAATTCCGCCAGAAGGTGCAGCTGGCGCTGATCTATCCGATGGTGTTGGTATTCATCTGCATTCTGGTCGTCACCGGCTTGATGGTTTATGTAGTGCCCGATGTGATCGAGGTATTTACCGGTACCGGCCAGGTGCTGCCATTGCCGACGCGCATCCTGGTGGCGCTGAGTGACTTTATCTCCGCGTGGGGTTGGCTGGTGCCGCCAGCGCTGGCCGCACTGATCGCCGTCGCCATTTTCATGTTGCGCCGCCCGGCGATTCGCTACCGCTTCCACCACCGCCTGCTGGAGCTGCCGCTAATCGGCTGGCTGGTGCGCGGTAGCCAGAGCGCCCGCTATGTCGGTACTCTGGCGATATTGACCGGCAGCAGCCTGCCGCTGGTACAGGCGATGGGTATCGCCAGTGGCGTCATGAGCAACGAATTCCTCAAGGAACGCCTGCAGGCGGCACAGAAATCGGTGCGGGAAGGGGGCAGCCTGCGCCGCGCTCTGGAGGACGTGGAATATTTTCCTCCAATGATGATCTACATGATTGCCAGCGGGGAATCCTCCGGGACGCTGGACGAGATGCTCGGTCGCGCGGCCGAGTCGCAGGAGCAGGATATGCAGGGTGCGGTGACGGCATTTATTAGCCTGTTCGAGCCGGTCATGCTGCTGCTGATGGCCAGTATCGTATTGTTTATCGTGATGGCGATTATGATGCCGATCATGAGCATGAACCAACTCGTGGTATAGAGCCTGTGTACAGGCGATTGGGAGAAGAGCAATGAAAAATTTACGCAAGAGCGGCGGCTTTACGCTGATTGAGATCATGGTGGTGATCGTGATTCTCGGGGTATTGGCGGGGTTGGTCGTGAATGCGGTAGGTGGTAAGACGGAGCAGGCTAGAGTAACCGCAGCCAAGTCGGATATTCGTGCAATTGAAAATGCGCTTGAGTTTTACAAAATGGACAACTTTGCCTACCCGAGTTCGGATCAGGGCCTAGAGGCGCTGGTGGCGAAACCCTCCGGCTTCCCGGAAGCGAAGAACTGGACCCAGCCTTATCTTAAGAGTAAGCAGACTCCCAAGGATCCCTGGGGTAATGAGTACCAGTACATCAGCCCGGGTAGCGCTGGCCCCTTCGATCTGTTCAGCCTGGGCGCCGACGGCAAGCCGGGCGGCGAGGGTGATGCGGCCGATATCTTTGCGGCCGAACTCTAAGCAGTCTTCCGGTTGATCCCGATGCGCGCCTGCCCCCGCCACAGCCGAGGCTTTACGCTGATCGAGGTGTTGGTGGTGATCGTGATCATCGCCACGCTGGCGGGCATGGCGGTGCTGTCGCTGGGCAATTCTGACGCCCGCGCCTGGAGCGGCGAGGTGCAGCGTCTCGCCGCGCTGTTGCAGTTGGTCGCCGATCGGGCGTTGATCGACAAGGCCCACTACGGCGTCGTGCTGGAGCAGGACCGTTACAGTGTGGTGCGCTTTGATCCTGCGGCGATGCAGTGGCAATCGCTGGAAACGGGGGCGGCCAAGTCTTTGGCGGCGCGTTTTGCCACCCACGAACTGCCGGGCAATATGCGCCTGGAGGTGATTGCCGAGGCGGAGCTGCCGGCTGCCGCGCCGGCCGAATTTGCCGCCGATCAGGAAGATGCCGAGCAATCATTGCCGCAATTTGTCGCGCTCTCGAGTGGCGAGATTTTGCCAGTGGAACTGGCCCTGTTCCTGCTGCAGGACGCCGATATAAGCCGCGGCGCGAGCATTTCCTACAACAGCCTGCACGGCCTGCAGCTCGAGTGGCAGGCAGATGAGTTCTAGATCCCTGCGGTCCAAATCCGAGCGCGGTTTCACCCTGGTCGAAGTGCTGGTGGCACTGGTGATTTTCGGCGTTGTCGCGGCCAGTGTGCTGAAGACGATGCAGGGCAGCGTGCGCCAGCAGGCGGCAATGGAAGAGCGGCTGGCGGCCAACTGGGTCGCACAACAGGTGCTCGCCGAGGTGCGTATGCGCACGCCGTGGCCGCCGCTGGGAGAAAAGTCCGAGCGCGTGCCTTTCGCCGAGCGCGAGTGGCAGGTCACCGCACGGGTGGAGGCGACCCGCGAAGAGCGTATGCGCCACATCATCATTGAGGTGGCGCGCCCCGACGCCGAAAACCCGACCCTCACCCTCGATGCCTGGGCGGCGCAGGAGTGACGGCTATGCGTTTTTCTCTTTGCCGTCGCCAGTCCGGTTTTACCCTGATTGAAATTCTCGTCGTGCTGATGCTGGTGGCGATTATCAGTATCGGTTCCTTCGCGCTGCTGGATACGTTCAACAGCACAGACCGCGAGCTGGAAGTGCGGGCCGAGGAGCTGCGCCGCTTCTCCATGGCCATGTATCGAATCGATGACGACCTGCGTCAGCTGACCGCGCGCGCCGTCAAGAATGGCTACAACGGCTACGAGCCTGCCTTGCGGGGCGATGCGGACGAAGTGGAATTCACCCGCCTCGGAGCCGCGAATCTGACCGGAGAGCCGCGGGGTGAATTGCAGCGGTTGAGCTACAGCATTGGCTTTGCCGACGAGGCACAAAGCGGCGGGGCGGAAGAGGACAGCGGCGGCCTGCTGATACGCAGTCGCTGGCGCGTGCTGGACCGGGCACCGGATTCAGAGCCGGTGGCCGAACCGTTGTTGCCCGGCGTCGACAGCCTGAGCCTGCGCTATTACGACCCGGACACCGAAGCCTGGCTGTCACAGTGGCCACCGGTCACCTCGCGCACCGGGACTGCGGCGGCGGAAACCAGACTGCCGCAGGCGCTGGAGCTGGTTCTGGTTACCCGCTCTGGTGGAGAGTTGCGTCGCGTCTTCCCGCTGCCGCGCGTATCGGTGACCGCCGGCGGCGGCAATGGGAATTCCGCCGGGGGCGACGAACAGGAAGGCGACGACGGGCAGCATGAAAGCCGCGACGAGACGGAAGACTCTGATGGCAGTGAAGAGCGCGGGGGACGCGACAGTGAATAGCATCGGTCGCCAGCGCGGCGTCGCCCTGATTACGGTGCTGCTGGTGATGGTGATCGCCATTGCCGCCGTCACCCATGCGATTACCCGCAACCGCATCGCGGTGTCGCGCACCGGGGCACTGCTGGCGAATACCCAGCTGGCAGAATTTGTCGGCGGGGCTGAAGCCTGGGCGCGGGTCGCGCTGGAGAGGGATTATGAAGCCGACCGCGAACAGAATCCGTCGGCGGATTCCGCCGTGGAGGCCTGGGCGCAGAAGGCCCTGGCCTTCAATCCGGATAACGGCAAGATTCGCATTAATATCAAAGACTTAAACTCATGTTTTAATGTAAACAATCTTGTCGACGCCGGCGACAGCAAGTCGCAGCAGCGGCAGATATTCGAGCGTCTGGTGCGCAATGTGAGCGGCAAGACGGAACTGGCCAAGTCGATTCAGGACTGGGTCGATGCGGGCGACACGCCGCTGGCCCCCGGCACCGAGGACGACGGCTACCTCGGTCGCGAGCTGGCCCACCGCACGCCGGACACGCTGATCAGCGACATTTCCGAGCTGTCGGCGGTGCAGGGTATGGAAGCGGAGGACTGGCAGAAGCTGCAGCCTTTCCTGTGTGCGCTGCCGGAGACAGGTACGGCGATCAATATCAATTTTGCCCCGCTGGAGCTGCTGGAGGCGCTGGATCCGCAGGCGAATGCGGCCGAGATCGTGGGTTTCCGGGAGGCAGACGGCGTGTTCAGTGACCGCGCGCAGCTGGCCGAGTACGGCGTAGCCAATGCCGGTGGGCTGGTCTTTCACAGCCAGTACTATCTGGTACGTATCGCTGTGCAGTTGGGGGCGGATGGCGATTTTCGACAGTACTGGGAATCCACGGTACAGGTGGATGAAACCAGCGGCCAGGCGAAGGTGGTCCAGCGGCAGCGCCGCACCTTTTCCGGTGCGATAATGCAGGAACTGCTGGATTACGATGTCGCCGAAGCGAACAATTAGATCAATGAAATCATATGGTTACGATGAATAATTCAAGTGCCGACAGAAGGGCGCCGACAGCCACGCAGCAGCTGATGCTGCTGCGCCTGCGTGAGGGCAGTGGCCGCAGTGCGCCGCTGCAGCTGCACTGCTGGAGTGATGGGAGTTGGCAGCGGGTCGCACTCGACGACGACTTTGTGCAAGCCTTCAATCCGGACTGCGCAGCCGCGGACAGCCCGGAAGGAGCGATGCGGCTCAGCTTTCCCGAAGGGGCACGGGTGCTGTTGTTGCTGCCGGGCAACTGGGTCTGGAGCGGGCTGGAATCGATTCCGAAGGCCGCGCGCCGTCAGGCCAATGCCATCGGCTACATGGTGGAGGAGCGCCTGGCGGAAGACGTAGAGGATCTGCACTTCGTCTGCCAGCCGCGGACCGGTGATCTCTGCAGCGTCTACGCCATCGCGCTGGAAAAGATGGATGCATTGATCAGCCAGGTGCAGCGCCTGAACTGGCCGCTGGTTGCAGCGATACCGGAATATCAGCTGCTCGACCTGCTACATGGGGATATAGCGCTGTGGCTCGATGGCGATCAGGCGCACATATGGCAGCAGGCCGGATACGGCCTGTCTGTCCGCCGTCAGCATCTGCAACCGCTGCTGGCAACACTGTCAGCCGGCGATGACGACGCTGCCGGAGCGCAAAAGCTCGAGTTGCTCGGCGCTGGTGAAGAGGACGCGATGACCGTTGCCGAGCTGCAGTCGCTGTTCGCGGATGACTTGCAGTGTATCGAAGGGACTGCGGAAGAGGTGTTGCTGGTCGAGTACAAACCGGGGCGCCTGGCCAATTTGCTGAGTGGCGACTACCAGCTGGCCGATGGCAGTGAAGAGCGCGACTGGTGGCGCAAGCCACTCAAGGTTGCCGCAGCCTGTTTCGTGGCCCAGCTGCTGCTGTTTGGCGCCGCCGGTGGCTACTTCCAGTGGCGCGCGAGCAGCGCCGAGGAACAGGCGCGTACCCTGTTCAGCGAACTCTTCCCCCAGGACAGGCCCGGCGCGGATATCCGGCGCCAGATCGAGGGTTACTTGAAGCGGGCCGGCAGCAGCGGTGGCAATTTTGGCGGCCAGATGCAACTGCTGGGCCGGGTCTGGGGGCAGCACAGCGGCGGGGCGCTGAAACTCCAGTCACTGCGCTATGACGGCAATCGCGGTGAGATGGTGCTGCAGTTGCAGGCGCCAAACCTCGCCGACCTGGATGCCTTTGTCGGTCGCCTGTCGGCAGGTGAGTTCCGTGCGGAACTGCTGGGGGCCAATGAACTGGAGAAGGGTGTGTCCGGGCGTATACGCCTGCGGTGATGGCCGGTGAATCATTAAGGGTTTTGAGCCCAGATACCCACCTGTTGGCGGGTTAACGAAGCGACAGTAGATAGCGATGAAAGAACAAATCGAACAGTGGCAACAGAAGTGGCAGGCGCTGCCCGCCAATGACCAGCGCGCGCTCGGCATACTGATCCTGTTTCTCGGCGGCCTGTTCCTGGTCTATGGCTTGTTCATGCCGGCCAAAAACTTCTTCGACAGCGCGCATCTTCGCGCGGAAGAGTCCCGCGAACTGGTGCAATGGATAGAGACGCAGCGTCCGGTGTTGGAGCGGCTCGAGCCCACTGTAACCAGCGGACAGGCGTCAGGCACGCTGCTGCAGCGGGTGACCGCAGCGGCCGACAGACACCGTATCACCATCAAGCGCTTCGAGCCGGAAGGCGACAACCGTATTCGCCTGTGGATCGAAGAGGCCCGCTACCAGGACCTGCAGCCCTGGCTGAACAGCCTGATGCAGCAGCAGTTCACCATTCACACGGTAAATCTCGACGCGCTGGCCGAGGAAGGGATGGTATCGGCGCGACTCACGCTCGAGGGGTGATCACCGCGTGCGGCAACCTGTCCGAGCGGCGATTCTGGTACCTGCTCGATAAATAGAAGCTTCTATCGAGCCTGGCTTCTATTTATTTGGAGGTTATTGGTTTTTCAAGGCCGATACGTTTCGATTTATTAGTAAGTATTGGGGCAGTGTAGCCCGGCATCTTTTTCGCGCTAGTCGCAGGGATAGGTCGCTAAAAGCCCTATACTGTGGTTAGCAAGACGAAATGGGTGCCAAGATGCTGTTCAAAGATACATCCACCAATCATCTGGTAGAAGTGGCCGATATAGTCACACTGTCAAATCCGTACGAGTTGACGGTGGTCGGCCGCTACCTTTGGGGCGAGGAAATGCAGGATCCCGAGGTTTTTGACAAGACGCAGCTCTGCTTCCTGTCTGGCGAGGCGTTGCCGCGCTGCTGGCACGACAGCCGCTATCGGGATCGCGAGGTGCGACGACTGCGCTGTGGTACCAAAGCCGCGGAAGACGGGGACTATTACCAGGGCGCCTGAACGGTTGGAATATTCGGGCGATACCGGGCGGAAGTAGGGCGCCGGGCGCATTACTTATCAGCCGTGGCGAACCGCTGTACAATGCGCGCCAATTTTTAAGCGGGCCAGTACATGTCGTTCGAGCAGTTTGAAGAGTACTCACTGTTACTGGGAGTCGGCGGACTCATCTTATTTATGGTTTTTATCGTCTGGAACCTGGCGAAAGAGTCCAGGGCCGGTCGGTTTGGCACCTTTATTCTATTTATCGCGCTGGGCCTCGGTTTGCTCGGCTTTCTAATAAAAACAGTGCTGGTTGAAGTACTGGGAATAGGCTAGGAACCGCAGATGCAAGCGCAAACCCGGCCGTCCAGGGAAGATCTCCATGCCGATATTTGACCGCCCGGAACTGAAAGTCCAAAAGGACCGCCGCGTCTGCCGCGTCACCGATACGCGCATTGCGAAATACAGTCGGCGCGGCATGCTGTTGTCGGTGGCGGCATTCCTGATCGCGGCCGCCATTGGCGACCTCCGTGTCGAGGCGCCGCAGCTGCTGCTGGCACTGGGCATCGGCCTGGTGTTGGTAACGATGCTGCGCGGCTATTACGTTTTCCGCTTCGGCTATCTCTATTCCACCGGGCCGCACCGCTGGCGCCGGCGCTATTTCCTCGCTTCTACCGCAGGCGCTGCCTGGTGGGGGCTGATTCTGTTTTGCCATATCTGGCTGCTGGGGTTTGCGCCGGAAACACAATTCCTGTGGCTCTACACGGTCGTCTTCTGTTCCAGCGTGACGACAGTGTTTGCCCCTTATCATCGCTTTCTGACCTGGTTTATCGCCTGGCCCCTGCTGCCGGCGGCGGCCATGGCCATTATGTCCGGGGAGATCCTTGGCACCATCTACGGTGCGCTGACGCTGGCATTTGTCTGGCTGACTGCGCACCAGGCGCGCCGCGAGTCGGAGAATTACTGGGACCGACTCGCCGCCATGCAGGAATTGCAGCAGCGCGCCAGTAGTCTGGCCGCAGCGCGCAAACACTCCGAGGCCGCGGTGGAACTCACCAATGAATTCGTGGCCAACATCGGTCAGGAATTCCGCAGCCAGCTGTCGGATTCCCTGGGTGCGCTGGCACTACTCGAAGCGGAGCCGCTGTCGGAGCGGCAGCGCGAATGGGTGCGTCTGGCGAAAACTGCCAGCAGCCAGCAGTTGAAGCTGGTGGACAATGTGGGGCTGTTTACCCGCGTTGCGCGCAAGGATATTCGCCTGCGCCAGGGTAGCTTCAATCTGGTCAAGACGATCGAGAAGTCGTTCAAGTTCGCTGCCCGTGCGGCGCACCGCCAGCGACTCGAATTCAATTTCCAGATCGATGACAACCTGCCGGTGATGGTGACCGGCGACAACCGCAAAACCGCACAGTTGATCCGTAACCTGGTCGACTCGGCCACCGTAATCGCCCAGGTTGGTGAACTCTGGGGGCAGGTGAGCTTTACGCCGATCACCAGCGCCGAAGGTCAGCTGACGATCAGCCTGATCGACGACGGTCGCGGCGAAATCCTGCCGGACGAGAGTGAACTGTTCGGCGCCTTCGCGCGCCTGGATACGACGCAGGTCACCACCGGACTCGGCCTGTCGATCGCCAAGGGCTTGGCGGAAGCCATGGGCGGCTACCTGCAGCTTCACTCGACGCCGGACGGCAACCGCTATCAGGCGGTGATTAAATTCACGATGGAACCCAATCAGCGGGTTTATCTGACGCCCGATCGTCGACTGCAGGATTTTGAAGTATTGCTGGTGCACCAGAAAGGGCTGTTTGTAGCCGGTCTGGCACAGGTGCTGCGTTCCTTCGGAATGGAGGTCGGCACGATCAAATGGAAAGCGGATACCCGGGAGCAGGTGCAGGAGTCACTGCGACTGGCGGTAGACAGAAAGCAGCTGGTACTGCTGGCGCCGGCCATGGGCGACAGCGGACTGCTGACTGCAGTAGCCGATTTCTTTAAGCAGCTGGATGCGGATACCAGTGAATTCCCGCTACTCTGCCTGGGCGGCTATGGGCACAAATCGGATTTCACGCAGGTGCTGCAGGTTCTGCCTGGTGCTCAATACCTGGGGCGACCCGCCACACGCAAGGAGCTGCACGATGCGCTGATTACGCGTCTGTTCGGCGGGGTCAAGAAGACTAGCCGTCGAATAGTCACCACCGGCGGCGACCTGCCGCGCCAGCACTCGCTATTACTGATCGAGGAGTCGCGCCAGCATCAGGGCGTCACCGAGGAGATGTTGCAGGCACTGGGCTATCGCGTGGATGTCGCCGCATCCGTAATGGACGCCCTGGAACAGCTACCTGAAGTTCAATACGACCTGGTGTTGGTTGACTGCCAGCAGAATACCGATCATAGCGCGCAGATTATCGAGACACTGCGCCACTGGGAGGCGGATAACAGACCGGAAGATCGCCTGCCGATCATTGCATTGACCAGTACCACGGAAGAGCAGTTCGAGGGCCGTTGCCTGGCGGCGGGTATGGACGACTTCCTGACCAAACCCCTGAGCAAGGATGCACTGCGGGAGACTCTTGAGCGCTGGCTCGTTAACGCCTGACGCACGAGGGCTCTAACGCGGCCAGAAACTGGTATAAGAAATCACTTCCCGCGGGAAGGTTTCGCTATTAAATGGTCAGGCGGGCCGCAGGCTCGCCCACACCCCTTCCGAATGCGGCCGGCGGCCATGCCTTTTCGTTCTCCTTAAGCGTAGTCTGCGCCCCGCGGTGCTTTGGCAGCAGCACGGATATGGCAGCGGTTAACAGCAGGAATCCACTCGAGATCCACAGGCACGCCTCCAGCCCTGCGTGCTGGTAAACCCAGCCCGACAGCAGGGTGCCGAGCAGGCGCCCGAGCGCATTGGCCATATAGTAAAAGCCGACATCCATCGAGACACCGTCTTCGCGCGCATAGCTGACTATAAGGTAACTGTGCAGCGACGAGCTGACCGCGAACACTATGCCGAAAAGCAACAGGCCGCCAAGCAGGCTGGCAGCCGGATGAATTCCTCCGATAAGCGCCGTCGCGATCAGGGCCGGGATCACTGCCAGCACGATGGCCCATCGAAAGGCGGAGCGGCCATCTGGTAACCCCCCGGATTGCATGCCGGTAATCCGCGGCGCGGCCGCCTGGACGATGCCGTAGCCTATGATCCACAGTGCCAGGAACCCGCCCACCAGCCAATGATCCCAGCCGAACTGGCTGGCCAGGAATACTGGCAGCGCCACCACGAACCAGACATCCCGCGACGCGAACAAAAACAACCGCGCTGCGACCGGCACGTTGACTGCGCGGCTTTTGGAAAAAACATCGCGGAACCTGCTTTTCCCTTTGGTCTTGCCTAGATCCTTTTTCAGCAAAGCCAGGCTCAGTAGCCACACGGCGGCCAGCGCGAGCGCCATGACAAAAACGGCACCCCTGGTAGTGAGAATAAAAAAGTGTGCCTACAAAAACCGCTTCAGGAACGATCGCTGCCGCCGCCACTCTAGCCGCCAGCACAATGAATCAGGGAAGATAAATGATGTCCGAAGCGATCGGTCTCGACCCTCGCCCTCCTGCCTACTTCATATCCTCCCCGGCGCGCCGGATTACTCCACGCATTCACCGGGCAATCGTCCTGGCGTTACTCGCTGCCAGCCTTCTCCATGGCGCAATGTTGCTGCTTCCGCCATCCGCTGAAACAAGCGCCCATGCACCGCCGCAACGGCTCGAAATCGAGCTACATAGAAAGGCATTGCCAGAGCCTTCACGGGTATCCGTGAGCGCCCCCAAGACAAGCAGTGAAACTCCATCGAGTCAGCCGCAGAGTTTTTCGCGTGAGCGTTCAGTCAGAACTTTCGGGAAATTGGTCGGTGGGTGGTGCCAAGCTTTCGTCCTGGGGAGGCCGGGGGCAGATCTTGAGGAAGATTCCGAGGCCGATGAGGAGGATCGCGGAACTCACTACCACGACCATGGGGTAGATCAGCTCTTCTTTGTTTGCATCCTGGCTGAATTTGATGACAAGCACCAAGCCTTCCAGGGCCAGGGCGACGCATACCACAATAATAAACCGCGGGGCAGAGTTGAGTAGCACGTGCATGGTCTGGTGTCTTGACCGCGGGTGTTCGTCGACATCGATTACCAGGAAGAGCTCGAACATGGCGAGCGCAATGATCAGGTTACTAATGGCGTTGATGACTAGTTGCGGAATTTCATGCTCCCTGTAGAAGAAAGCAGTTGAGAATATAAATTCGCCGAATGTGAAGACGGTGGAGATCAGGATGGCTACGCACATGGAGAGGAACAGCAGGGAAAAGGCCTTGCCTACAATATAGTAAGCGCTGAATTTCGGGTTTTTAGGTCTGCTCATACCGCTATCAGATCCTATATCCTATGAAGAGCCAGGCCGTGAGTTGCTGTGGTCGCTCTCACACATACTAGTGTGGTGGCAGATGGCGGAGTAATTACGGGGATGAAACCACCCGGTGCCGCCGCAATAGGTGCAGGATGTGCCTTTTGCCCCCGGGCTCGACCAGCGCCAGCAGTGAGCCGAACAGCGTCCCCCGGGTTTCGTAGCCATCGAAGAATTCGCGACCGTAATCCAGCGTCAGCGTGAAGCGGTACGGAATCGCATAGTTCGATGTGGCGGTACCCAGATCATCGGCATCGGCGGTCGCGACACCACTGTAGTTGGAGAAAGCCATGAAGCTGGTCATCGGGTTGACCTCTTCTGCCTCGTCGGCGATCTACACCAGCCGCCGCATACCGGGCTGGCCGCCGACCGGGGCGGGAATGACGTAGAAGTACGTTTCTTCGGTTATACGACTAACCTGCATGCACTCTGGGATGTCTATCTCCCCGCGGGCTTTATTCGGGATTGGCAGGCATACGCAGATGCGCAACTCGGAAATATTGATGAGCATCAACGCCAGCTGTGGTCCGGCAGTAATGCGTCGGAATGGGCTGCCGACTCCCAGCGCCTGGTGCACAGCCACGCTTAAACAGCGAATTCCAATCTGTGAGAAGGTTATTACCTAAGCAGTCGCAGCGCTGTCGAACAGCGTCTGAGGCAGGGCGCTGTGCGCCTGGCGGTTATGCTCAACCGGGTGCTGGGCGAAAAAGCGCTCAGGTGGAATACTTGCCGGTGCGATGCTTGGGTAGCAGTAGGGATGTTGCGGCGGCCAGAGTCAGGAATGCGCTGGAAATCCACAGGCACGCCTCCAGCCCTGCGTGCTGGTAAACCCAGCCCGACAGCAGGGTGCCGAGCAGGCGGCCGAGCGCATTGGCCATATAGTAGAAGCCGACATCCATCGAGACCCCGTCCTCGCGCGCGTAGCTGACAATCAGATAGCTGTGCAGGGCGGAATTGATCGCGAAAACTATTCCAAACAGCAGCAGCCCGCCAAGCAGACTCGCGGCGGGATGGATTCCTCCGTTGAGTGCAATGGCGATCAGCGCAGGGAGTGCAGCCAGTGCAGTGGCCCATTGCAAGGCGGTGCGACCGTCTGGCAGTTTTCCGGATTGACTTCCGGTAATCCGTGGGGCCGCGGACTGGACGGCGCCGTAGCCGATAATCCACAGTGCGAGGAATCCGCCCACTTGCCAATAGTCCCAGCCGAACTGGCTGGCGAGGAACACAGGCAGTGCCACCACGAACCAGACATCCCTCGAGGCGAATAAAAACAACCGCGCCGCAGCCAGCACATTGACCGCTCGGCTGTTGGAAAAGATATCGCGAAAGCGGCTTTTTGCGCTGGCCTTGCCCAGGTCTTTTTTCAGCAGCACAGTGCTCAGCAGCCAGACGAGCGCCAGAGCGATGGCCATCAATAGCACTGCCCCCTTGAATCCTAACAGCGCCAACAGCGCGCCACCGAGGAAGAAGCCAACGCCCTTCAGCGCGTTTTTTGAGCCGGTCAGCAGCGCGATCCACTTGTACAACGCACCCTGCGCCTCCGCGGGCAGCAGTAACTTGATCGCGCTCTTGGCGCTCATTTTGTTCAGATCCTTGGCGATACCTGACAGGGCCTGGGCGGCCATTACCCAGGGCACGGTCAGCAGGGTGGTTGGCACCAGCAGCATAGACAGTGCCATTACCTGCAGCGCCAGTCCGATATTCATCGTGCGGTTGAGGCCGAGGCGTGCACCGAGCCATCCACCGACAAGGTTGGTCACCACACCGAATATCTCGTAGAACAGAAACAGCATCGCTATCTGCAGCGGGCTGTAGCCGAGCTCGTGGAAATAGAGCACCACCAGCATGCGCAGGGCGCCGTCGGTCAGCGTGAACGCCCAGTAATTACCGGTGACCAGCAGATACTGGCGTACTTGGGGGGGCAGGGCGGAAATCAATTGCATCTGGAAAGCGTGATCAAAATGGATGTGAGCTCGCGGACGACAAAGTGCAGCGCCAGTGCACATACGCCCGCGAGCACCGAAGAAATTGTTTTCTAAGCGTTCTGGTCTGCAGCGCCTACCATCCGTGCCAGCTCCGCGGTGCGGTTGGCATAACCCCATTCGTTGTCATACCAGGCATAGATTTTGACCTGCGTGTCGTTGACGACCATCGTCGACAGTGCGTCGATGATGCTGGAGCGTGGATCCGTCTTGTAGTCGATGGATACCAGCGGGCGTTCCTCGTAGCCGAGAATATCTTTCAGTTCACTTTGCGCCGCAGCCTTGAACAGACGGTTGACCTCTTCGGCATCGGTGGGCCGCTCGACCTCGAAAACGCAATCGGTTAGCGAGGCGTTGGCCAGCGGCACGCGTACCGCGTGGCCGTTCAGTTTGCCGGTAAGCTCGGGAAAAATGGCCGTGATCGCCGTTGCGGAGCCGGTAGTGGTCGGAATCAGGCTCATGCCACAGGCGCGGGCACGGCGCAGATCCTTGTGCGGCGCATCGAGAATTGTCTGGGTGTTGGTCACGTCATGAATGGTGGTCATGGAACCGTGTTTGATACCCAGGTTCTCATGAAGCACTTTTACAACCGGCGCCAGGCAGTTGGTCGTGCAGGACGCGGCGGTGACAATGCGGTGCCTGTTGCTGTCGTAAAGATGGTCGTTAACACCCATCACCACATTGAGCACACTCTCTTCCTTGACCGGTGCGGTAACGACGACACGTTTCACGCCCTGATCCAGGTAGGCCTGCAGCAGTTCTGTGGAGCGCATCTTGCCGGAAGCCTCGATGACCAGGTCGCAGTTGGACCAGTCGGTATCGGCGATGGACTTGTTGCCGGTACAGGTCAGCCGCTGTCCGTCAATGGTTATCGTATTACCCGCGGCGCTTGCCGAGTGCTGCCAGCGCCCGTGAACCGAATCGAAATTGAGCAGGTGTGCCAATGTCTCCGCGTCGGCGGCCGGATCATTGATCTGCACAAACTCCAGTTCCGGCCAGTTCCAGGCCGCGCGCAGAGCCAGCCGGCCAATTCTGCCGAAACCGTTGATACCCACTCTAATCGCCATCGTTGATCTCCGAAAAATCCGTTTGTCTGTTGTTACTAATACTAGTTATATGACAAGACATATATCTAGAGCTCAATTTCCCTCAGCAACAGAGGTGCTCTCGCTCCGGCCTGGCCCCCATCCGGTGCAATTTGCGCAGGTTGTCGGCCACGAACGGACGGTTGGCTTCCAGGGTTTCCTGCAATACCGATGTGGCCCAGGTGGGCAGGGCGGGATTGAGACGGTAGAAGACCCACTGTCCCTGTCGCCGATCCTGCAGCAGATCGCAGTTGCGCAGTTGCGCCAGATGTCGGGATATCTTTGGCTGGCTTTCCCCCAGGGCCTCGGTCAGTTCGCACACGCACAGTTCCCCCTCGTGGACGATCAACAGCAAACTGCGCAGTCGGGTTTCATCGGCGAGGCATTTGTAAAACTGTACGGGGTTCATCCACTGGTCTCCGCTTTCGGCCACCACTGTGTGCGCCGGGTTGCCTCACAGTGAAATAGAGCAGCATTTGTGAGGGCTGTTTACTGGCTGGAAGTATATATGGAAAACCATATATGAAAAGGGCAAAAAAAGGCCGGCGAGTGTGCCGGCCGCTTTCGCGTCGGGTTTAGAGCTTAAACTCCGCCCAGACCGGCGCGTGGTCTGACGGGCGCTCCATTGCGCGGATGTCGTAGTCGACACCGGTATTCACACAGGCGTCGGCCAGGGGCTTGCTCGCCAGGATCAGGTCGATGCGCAGGCCGCGCTTCGGCTCGCGGTCGAAACCGCGGCTGCGGTAATCGAACCAGCTGAAGATATCGTTGGTGTCCGGATTCTGGGCGCGGAACGTATCCACCAGGCCCCAATCCTCGATTTTCTGCAGCCACTCGCGCTCTTCCGGCAGGAAGCTGCACTTGCCATCGCGCAGCCAGCGCTTGCGGTTGGGTTCACCGATACCGATATCCAGATCGGTCGGGGAGACATTCATATCGCCGATTACCAGCACCGGTGCCTCCGGTTTGCAGGTGGTCTGCAGGTAATCGTCGAGGTCCGCGTAGTATTTGCGCTTGGCCGGGAATTTAACCGGATGCTCGCGGTTTTCCCCCTGGGGGAAGTAGCCGTTGATCACAGTCAGCGGCTCCTTGCCGCCGATATCGAACTTGCCGGCTACCATGCGCCGCTGGGCATTCTTGTCTTCTTTCGGGAAGCCGTATTCGCGGTCGATGAACGGCAGTCGCGAGAGCAGGGCGACACCGTAGTGGGTCTTCTGGCCGAAATAGATCAGCTCGTAACCGAGTTCGCGGACCTCGTCCACCGGGAAGTCCTCATCGGTCACCTTGGTTTCCTGCAGGCCGATGATGTCGGGCTGGTGTCCCTCTACCAGGGCGGCCAGCTGGTGCAGGCGCGCGCGGATACTGTTGACGTTAAAGGAAACGACTTTCATTTTTCCCCCCGGAAAATAAAAAGGTCGGGCGCACCCAACCTGAATTTCTTATGGTTAAAGGGTGCGCAAGGCGCACCCTCATATTGATTAATTACTTGGGCGCATTTAACGCGAATTGAAGTCCGCCACCTGGGGCGGAGTCTTGCTCATTTTTTCACCTAGGCCGATAAAGTCCGCCATGATGTAGCCGGCCTCGTTCAGGATCGGATCTTTCTCCAGTTTGATTTCCACCGGACCGCCGATGGTCGCGACATCTTCAGACTCGCTTTCTTCATAGGCCTCGAAACTCGCGTAGGGCTCGAGTCCCTTGGCGGTGCGGCGGCGGTTCTCCATTGTCAGCAGGCGCTCGTTGAGGTTTTTGCGCTCCTCTTCGCGGGCGAACTCGTTCAGGGAAACGAATTTCCGATCGGCGCGCTCGCTCTCGTACTGGAACTGCTCGCGCAGGAAGATGAAGTCCGGATCCGCGGACGTGCGCTGGTTGTGCTTGCTGATCAGATCCGGCAGCAGGTCCTTCAGATTGAAGTACTTGGCGTGTGGCACTGCGTGAATCTTATCCCAGGGCAGGGCGGTGTCATACGCGCTTTCGCCCACACTCTCGGCATCGATCAGCTGCGGCATCGGAATGTCCGGGGTGACGCCGGCGTGCTGGGTGCTGTCACCGGACACGCGGTAGAACTTTGACTGGGTGATCTTCAGCTGCCCCTCTTTCAGCGGCGCCATGGTCTGTACGGTGCCCTTGCCGAAAGACTGGTTACCCACCACCAGGCCGCGGTTGTAGTCCTGGATGGCACCGGCAAAAATTTCCGAAGCGGACGCGGACAGGCGGTTGATCAGTACCATCAGCGGGCCGCGATACATGGCGCGCGAGCGCGAGCGGTTGTGCCGCGAGATCTGCTCGTTGGCGTGGCGAATCTGTACCACCGGACCCTGGTCGATAAACAGGTCGGTGAGCATGGTGGCTTCCTGCAGGGAACCGCCGCCATTGTTGCGCAGATCGAGGATAATGCCGTCGACTTTCTCCTCTTTCAGCTCGGCGAGCAGCCTGGCCACATCGCGGGTGGTGCTCTTGTAGTTCGGGTCGCGGCGGCGATAGGCCTCGAAATCGATATAGAAGGTCGGCAGGTTGATTACGCCGATCTTGTATGACTTCTCACCGTCGGAGAACTCGAAAGTGGCTTTCTTGGCCGCCTGGTCCTCGAGCTTGACCTTGCTGCGCTGAATCAGGATGGTCTTGTGGCTGCCGTCGCCGCCGGTGGGAATGGTTTCGAGGCGCACGAAGGTTCCGGCAGCGCCGCGGATCAGGTCGACCACATCGTCCAGGCGCCAGCCGACCACGTCGACCATCTCACCTTCTTTGTCCTGACCAACCGCAACAATCTTGTCGTTCGGTTTGATCTTGCCGGTGCGGTCAGCCGGGCCGCCGGCTACCAGCCGCGCGACTTTGGTGTATTCCTCTTCCGCCTGTAGCACAGCGCCAATGCCCTCGAGGGACAGTGACATGCTCATGTTGAAGTTTTCCAGCGAGCGCGGCGACAGGTAGTTGCTGTGCGGATCGTACAGGCGCGTCAGCGAGTTCATGTACAGCTCGAACACGTCGTCGCTGTTCTGTTGCTCGACGCGCTTCAGCTGACCCTTGTAGCGGCGTGACAGCAGATCGCGGATCTCTTCATCTTCCTTGCCGGTCAGGCGCAGGTTGAGCACGCTGCTTTTCAGGCGCTTGCGCCACAGCTCATCGGCGGCACTGATGGAGGCCGGCCACTGGCTTTCCTCGCGGTCCAACGCCAGTGACTCGTCGCGGGTGAAGTCGAACGCGGGCAGGCCCTTGTCCAGTTGCGACACGATGTTGTTCAGGCGGTCGGTGACCCGCAGGCGATAGCGGTTGTAGATCTCGAAGCCCGCCTTGACATCACCGGCGCGGAGCTGGTCATCCAGCTTGGTACGCCACTCGCGGAACTCGGCGATATCGGAGGCGAGGAAGTAGCTCTTGGTCGGATCCAGGGCTTCGACATATTCGTCCCAGAGGCCCTCGGACATCTCGTCTCCAACCTTCAGCTTGTTGTAGTGCAGCATCTCCAGCTTGCCGACAATCTCACGGGCTGTACTGCCATGGTCCTGTTCGGCCTGCAGGGCGCTGGTTTCGGCCTGTGTGGTCGCGGACAGCAGGGTGAGGAGCAAGAAGCCGGAAAACAGAACGGCGATCCGATTCGTAAGCATAGGGAGTCTCTTTATACGTCCTACTTCACAGGCTGCCGGCGTCCCGTGGGCGACGGCGACCTATAGCTTAGGACAAGTATAAAGGCTGAAAGCTCCAAAGGGCATGAAATGCTTCTAATGCGAGACAGTTGGTGCCTTCGGCGGGGTCAAAGGGGGAAATGATTGCGCTGAGAGGCGGTGATTTTGCCATTACGTGCCAGTTTCGGAGATGTTGGCTCGCTGAAACTGGTCAAAAAAGTAGCAGTTTTTACATTAATTAACATTGCTAAGCCTCTGATATGGCTGAATTTGCCGTTCCGGTCGAAGCTATTTCGGCAGAGTTGGGACAACACTATTGGTACCGGTCGGTCACAAGTCCAAATCTGGCTTCAGCCGGATTAGCCCCGGGCCGCAAGATCAGCGGGGTCTGGCCAATGGTGTTGGAGGCGAAGTCGAGCAGTAGGGCGATCAGTACGAGTGACAGCGGAACCACCAACATCAGTCGCCGCTGTGCGCGTTGCTGGCTTTCGTATTGTCCGCCGATTTAGCAGAGTCCGCAGCCCCTTACCAACGCTGTCTGATCTGATGTCAGCACTTGGACAGCTTCATTTGTACCCGCAGACCACCGCCATCCATATTTTCCAGCAAGAGTTCGCCGCCGTGGGCCTGGACGGTGTTGCCAGTGATGGACAGACCGAGACCGACGCCGCCGGTCTTGCTGTTGCGGGATTTTTCCAGGCGATAGAAAGGCTGCAGCACCGCCTCCAGTTCGTGCGCGGGGATACCCGGTCCGCAATCTTCCACCGCGATATGGATGCTATCTGCACGGCTTTCGACGCTGACTTTCGCCTCGCTACCGTACTTGATTGCGTTGTCGATAAGGTTGTGCAGGCTGCGCCGCAGCACAACCGGCCGGCATTCGGTCACGCAGTCTGTACCGCCGCCGCAAAACTGCACCGGGTAGCCTTCCTCTTTCAGGTCGTCGCAAAGGCTCTCCGCCAGTGCGCTGAGATCGGTTCTACGGGGCGTCTCGCTAGGATCAAGGCCGCGGACAAAATCCAGTACTGACTGGATCATGGTTTTCATGTCATCGACCACCCGCTGCAGCCCCTCCCGCTCCTGGTGATCCTGCAGTAATTCCGCACGCAACTGCAGACGTGTGACCGCGGAGCGCAGATCGTGAGAGATCGCGGCGAGCATTTCTGTCTGGCCGTGTACCATTCGGGCGAGGCGCTGCTGCATGCGATTAAAGGCGCGGGCGGCGGCGGCGACTTCGGTTGGCCCATTTTCCGGCAGCGGTGGTGTGTCAATATTGGTGCCAATGCTGTCCGCGGCCTTGGCCAGCTGGCCGAGCGGCGCCACGGTTTTGCGAATCAGGTAACCGGCCAGCAGCAGCGCGATGAGCCCGGAGAACAACAGGTACACCAGCACGGCATCGTGGATCAGGGATTCGCCTTCCGGCAGTATCGCGTGAAACACGGCGCGCTCGTTATCGGGAAAATTGACCGCGACCAACACGTCGAAGCCGTGCAATGGCTCGTTTCTGGCGAGCAGGGGGGCGGGCTTCAGCCGACGCAAACAGACCTGCGCATGGAAGTCGGGTACATCGGCGAAGGCGGCGTCGAGAGATTCTGCCAGACGATGCGAAAATTCGTTGTCACGGCAGCGCTCGTCGTCGAGATTCCCGGGCTCGGGAAACATGGTCAGGAACTGGGTTTCCGCCGCGGCGAGAATGCGCTGGCGGTCTCGTTCCGGAAAGCTACGCGCCAACTCAACCACGCCAATAATGCGATCTGCCATGTCTGTGGCCTCGGTCAGCAGGATCGTCTTGTCTCGGTTGAATTCGTAAATCGCCAGACTGATCGTGTGCGAGAGCAGGAAGGCACAGAACAGCACCAGAATCGTGCGCGACCGGATCGTGTGTGGCAGCCGGAACTTCACCCTGCGTTCACTCCGCCTCGACCGCATAGGTGAACATATAACCGGTACCCCAGGCGGTCTTGATGATTTCCGGCTTCTTCGCATCGTCGCCAAGCTTGCGTCGCAGCCGGCTGACGTGGGAGTCGATACTGCGGTCGAAGGGGAAACTGTCCCGGCCCTTGGTCAGATCCAGCAGGCGGTCGCGGGACAGTGGCACCTGGGGATTCTGCACGAAGGCGAGCAGCAATTCGGTCTCGCTGGTGGAGAGCGGAATCGCGGTGGCGTCGACGTCGTACAGTTCCATCTGCGCCGGGTAGAAGCGCCAGCCGGAGAAGCGATAGGCACCGCGCTTGCCGCTGACCGCCGGTTGCCGCGCGCGGCGCAGCACCGCCTTGATTCGCGCGAGCAGTTCGCGGCCGCTGAACGGCTTGACGATGTAGTCATCGGCGCCCAGTTCCAGCCCCACAACGCGATCGATCTCGTCATCCTTGGCGGTGACCATGATCACCGGCGGCATCTCCGTGTCACTGCGCAGCTGTCGGCACAGCTCGAAGCCATCCTGGCCCGGCAGCATCACGTCGAGCAGGATCAAGTCCACCGGCCGCTGCGCCATCAGCCGAGACATCTCCTCGCCGTCCGCCGCCGTCACGACGCTGTAGCCCTCTGTTGTCAGCAGCCGGGCGATCAGGTCGCGGATATCGCAGTCATCATCGACCACCAGTACACAGGCTTTCGGCGCTGCCATCGGAACCACTTCGAATTGTTGTCAATTGTTACAGTAGGTGTAATGTTGCGCCGTGCGGCACACTATGCCGGACTGTAACAGAGCCCCCGCAGCGCGCCAACTCACGGCACCTGGCATCGGGCAGGGTAGGCCGGTGAGGTGCGCCGACAAACTCTGCCACACTTTTTCACAACCCTGACAATATTCGGTACAGCAAAAATGCCAAAGTGATCGCAACAAGAAGATCGATAAACCGTAGGCATTTATGGCGAGAACAATGCGAATAGGGATATCTATCGGAGCGCCACTGGCGCTGATTTTCAGCCAGTCGCTGGCCGCACTGGAGCCGATGACTGCGACCGCGCTGGTGTCCGCGTGCAAGTCCTACCAGAGCGACAGTCAATCGGCGGCCACATCCAGCTGCAGGGCGTTCATACAGGGTTACCTGTCAGCAAGTAATGAGATTGTCGCCGTAGCGGATCTCCCATCTGAGTTTGTCGCCCGGGCCATACGTACCCGCGCCAGCCGTCTGTCCGATGCCGCGGAACAGCGCCTCAACAGCCGCTACTGTCTGCCCGAGGGGGAGACCCTGGAACAGCTGATCGCCAAGGTCGCCGCCGAAGATAAGCAGTTTGCACCGGATGCGGAAGCGGCGGTCGTGATGCGTCGGGTGTTTGACGCCCACTATCTGTGCGACGCGGTGATCCAGAGCTGATGTTGCTGTGTTGCCGGCATTAACGGCTGAGTCTGTGCGAGTTGAGTATGCGTTACACCCTCTCCCTGATCGCGGTGCTGGCCTTTATCTGGCTGGCCAATTCCGGCCTCTACACGCCGCTGCTGCTGACGTTCGGCCTGCTGTCGATCGCCCTGGTGATACTGCTGGCCCGGCGGATGCAACTGGTGGATCGCGAGTCCCAGCCACTGCACCTGGCCGCGGCGTTGCCGGGCTACTACTGGTGGCTGTTGTGCAAGATTGTGCAGAGCAACCTGCAGGTGGTCGCCTGCGTGTGGCGCAGCGTCTTCAGTCCGAGTGAATCCGTCATCTCTCCCACCCATGCGCGGCTGAGAACCAGCCTGCGGACTGATTTGGGCAAAGTGCTCTACGCGAATTCGATCACGCTGACACCGGGCACCGTGGCAGTGGCAATCGAAGGCGATGAAGTCCTGGTACACGCGCTGGACGCTGACGGAATAGAGGAGCTGCGCCGCGGTGATATGGAACGGCGGGTAAGGGTGCTGGAAGAATAATGCTGGCCACAACGATTATTGCACTGCTGGTGGTCATGGCGATGGCGCTGACAAGGGCGTTGCTGGGGCCGACTATCTACGACCGCATTCTCGCCGTGAATGTCTTCGGTACCAAGACGGTGCTGCTGATCGCGGTGATCTGCTTCACGCTCGGCAAGCCGGAATTTCTCGATATTGCGCTGGTGTACGCGCTGATCAATTTTGTCAGCGTGATCGGTGTGCTGCGCTATTTTGAGTTCCGCTCCAGCAACGGCGGCGAGGTGATGGATGATTGAGCAAATTGTTTTGCTGCTCAGCGGTTGTGCGCTCGCCCTGGGCTGCTTCTTTATGCTGTCCGGTGCCGTCGGCCTGCTGCGCTTTCCCGATTTCTATACCCGCATGCATGCTGCCGGTGTCACTGACACCCTGGCGACCTTTCTGATTCTCGGCGGCTTGATGTTGCTCGCCGGCTGGAGCCTGGCGCTGTTCAAGCTCGGCCTGATTCTGCTGTTCCTTTTCTTTACCGGTCCCGTTGCGAGTCACGCACTGGCCAGGGCCGCCCAGCACAGCGAGTGGAAATTGTCCGGTAGCGGAAGCCGCGGCGGAAAACGTGGGCCGGCAGAGCCTGTGAGCGCTCCGGCAGAGGTTGCCGAAGCGGACGCGCTCAATACGGATCGGGTCTAGGCGGCGGTGGAGATACAAAGCTGATGGAACTGTTACTGGATATTTCATTACTCGCGATGCTGCTGACGACCGCCGTGGCGATCGCCTGGACCAGAGACCTGTTCGCTGCGGCGATGCTCGCCGGCATTTATGGGCTGCTTTCTGCGAGTTTCTTTATGACGATGGGGGCGGTGGACGTGGCCTTTACCGAGGCGGCGGTCGGTGCCGGCATCGCGCCGCTGTTGATCCTGTTGACGCTGGCGCTGTGCGGCCGCCGCCAGCGGTCAGACAAAACCCGGGCGGTCCTGGCCTTATCACTGGTTGCTGCCGTCGGGGCGCTGCTGCTGGCTGCCACCTTCGACATGCCGGCGTTCGGCGCTGCCGACGCGCCGGCACACGAGCATGTGGCGCCGCGTTACATCGGTGAGTCTATGGCGGAGATTGGCATTCCCAATATCGTTACGTCGGTACTGGCTAGTTACAGGGCCCTCGATACCCTGGGTGAAGTGGTAGTGATATTCACCGCAGGGCTCGGTGTACTGGCGCTTCTGCTCGGTGGCAGCGACAGCCGCTCCCCCGTGCAGAATTCGACACCGCGTGCGGCTGAGCAGTCCCACGACCTGGTGCTGCGCGTGGTGGCCAAGATTCTGATCGCGCCGATCATGCTGTTTGCCCTCTATGTGCAGTTTCATGGCGAGTATGGCCCCGGTGGTGGTTTTCAGGCCGGGGTAATTTTTGCGGTGGGCTTTATTCTGTACGGACTGGTGTTCGGGCTCGACGCGGTGCACCGGGTCGCCGGCCATGGCCTGGTGCAGCTGCTCGCCGCTGTCGGTGTAATGATCTATGGGTCCGTCGGCCTGCTGGGGCTGGCTACCGGCAGGAACTTTCTCGACTACAGCGCGCTCGCCGGCACTCCGGTCAGCGGGCAGCATGTCGGCATCATCGCCATCGAACTGGGAGTCGGCATTACCGTGGCGGCGGTGATGATATTGATTTTCTACGCCTTCTCCGCGCAGTTACGGCGCCACGGGCGGCTGCCGGAGCCGGAAGTGGAGACAGTCGAGGGGAGGGCGGGATAACGTGTTGCTGACATCGCTTTACAACTACTGGGTGGTGATTGCCCTGATGATGATCGGACTCTACATGGTCATCGCCCAGGGCAACCTGATCAAGAAAGTTATCGGGCTGAATATCTTCCAGACCTCGGTGTTCATCTTCTATATCAGCGTCGGCAAGGTCGACGGCGGTGGCGCGCCGATTCTGGAGCAGGGCGAAAACCTCTATTCAAATCCATTGCCCCACGTACTGATACTCACCGCCATCGTCGTCGGCATTGCCACCACGGCGCTGGCGCTGGCGCTGGTGATCCGCATCAAACGCGCCTATGGCAGTGTTGAGGAGCGGGATATTCAGGCCGCCGAAGATTTTCAGGCTGCGGGGCGAGTTGCGGGAGAAGAAAAGCCGTGCTGAGCCATCTTCCGATACTGCAGGTCATTCTGCCGCTGGTGGCAGCACCATCTTGCCTGATCATTCGCAGGGCCACGCTCGTGTGGCTGTTTACGCTGGGTGTCTGTCTGGCGGCGCTCGCTGTCAGTGCATTGCTGTTACAGCAGGTCTACACCACGGGTCCGATCAGTTACGCTCTCGGCGGCTGGGATGCGCCCTGGGGCATCGAGTACCGTATCGACCTGCTGAATGCCTGGGTGTTGCTGATCGTGTCCGGTCTCAGCAGCGCAGTCATCGCCGCAGCACACAGCAGCATCGCGCGGGAACTGGCTGCCGGCCGGCAGATGCTCTTCTACACACTCTACCTGCTGTGCTTCGCGGGGCTGCTGGGAATCGTCGCCACCGGCGATGTTTTCAATGTGTTTGTGTTTCTGGAGATCTCGTCGCTGTCCAGCTATGCACTGCTCGCCCTGGGCCGCGACCGCCGCGCACTGTGGGCGTCTTTCCAGTACCTGATCATGGGCACCATCGGCGCGACCTTTATCCTGATCGGGATCGGTTTTCTGTACATGATGACCGGCACCCTGAATATGGCCGATCTGGCCGCGCGCCTGCCGGCGGTGAGCGGTACCACAACCGTACTCGCAGCTTTCGCGTTTATTTTCGTCGGCATCTGTCTGAAGCTTGCACTGTTTCCAATGCATCTGTGGCTGCCGAATGCCTACAGTTATGCGCCGTCGATCGTCACCGCATTTCTCGCCGCAACTGCCACCAAGGTGGCGCTCTACCTGCTGCTGCGTTTTACCGTCACCGTATTCGGGGTGGATTTCGCCCTCGCCAGTCTGCCGCTGGAGCTGCTGTTGATCGGTCTCGGACTCGCGGGCGTGTTCGCTGCGTCCGCAGTGGCCATCTACCAGGTGGATATCAAGCGCATGTTCGCCTATTCGAGTGTCGCGCAGGTCGGTTACATGGTGGTGGGTATCGGTATCGGCACTGCGACGGCGCTGCAGGCGACTCTGCTGCACCTGTTCAACCACGCGTTGATGAAGGGCGGGCTTTTCCTGGCGCTGGCGGGGCTGGTCTATCAGGTAGGCGGCTGCCGCATCGATAGCTTTCGCGGGCTCGGCCGCACCATGCCCTGGACCATGGCGGCCATCGCGATCGGCGGCATCAGCCTGATCGGCATGCCGCTGACCGTCGGCTTTGTCAGCAAGTGGTACCTGGTTGCGGCGGCTATCGACGCCGGTCTCTGGTGGGTGGCGATCCTGGTAGTGTTGGGGTCGCTGCTGGCGGTGCTCTATGTCTGGCGGCTGGTGGAAGCCGGCTACCTGCAGTCTCCACCGGAGGCCCTGGCGATGATCCGCCGCGAGGCCCCCCTCGGACTGCTATTGCCCACTTGGTTGTTGATCGCTGCCAACCTTTATTTCGGCGTTGATACCCGCCTGCCGGTGGCGGTGACGGCTGCGGCTTCGCAATTCCTGCTCGGAGGCGCTGCACCGTGAACGATTCGACTCTTGTGCAACTGGGGCTGTTGATTCCGTTACTGGCGCTGGTCGGTATCCAGTTGACCGCCCGGCATGCGAACCTGCGTGAGGCCGTATCGATAATCGCCGGCACAGCGCTGTTTGCCGTAGTGGCGTCGATGTACGGCCCGGTCATCGAAGGAAAGGAAATCGCGGTGCACTGGCTCGACGTGCTGCCCGGCATGGCGCTGGCGTTTCGCATCGAGCCGCTGGGGCTGCTGTTCGCACTGGTGGCTAGCTTCCTGTGGATCGTTACCACCCTGTACGCGATCGGCTATATGCGCGGCCACGGCGAGGAAAACCAGACGCGCTTTTTCAGTCTTTTTGCGCTGTCGATCGCTTCGGTAATGGGCATCGCGTTTGCGGAAAACCTGTTTACCTTATTTGTCTTCTACGAGCTTCTGACCCTCTGCACCTATCCGCTGGTAACGCATGCCGGTACCGACAAGGCGCGCCGCGGGGGCAGGGTGTACCTGAGCGTGCTGCTCGGTACCTCCATCGGCTTTTTCCTGCTGGCAATTATCGCCACCTGGCTGCTCGCCGGCACCCTGTCGTTCAAACCCGGCGGGGTGTTTGCGCCCGGCACTTCCGCGGCACTGCTTTCGGTGTTGCTGGTGCTCTATGTCTTCGGTGTCGGCAAGGCGGCCATCATGCCGTTTCACCGCTGGCTGCCGGCGGCGATGGTGGCGCCCACTCCGGTCAGTGCGCTGTTGCATGCGGTGGCGGTGGTCAAGGCCGGAGTCTTTGTGCTGCTGAAGGTCTGCCTGATGATTTTCGGGCTGGAGACACTGCGCAGCATTCCTGCAACCGAATGGCTGCTGTACCTGGCGGGGGTTTCGATTCTGCTCGCGTCCATTATCGCGCTGCGCCAGCAGAACCTGAAGAAGCGCCTTGCCTATTCCACGGTTAGCCAGCTCGGGTATATCACCCTGGGTGCATTACTCGCGACCAGCGCCGGCGCGACGGGCAGTGCACTGCATATCGTGATGCACGCCTTCGGCAAGATTACGCTGTTCTTCTGCGCGGGCGCGATCCTGGTAGCCGCACACAAGACCGAGATCGGCGAGCTGCGCGGTATCGGCCGGCAGATGCCGGTCACCATGACCGCCTTCCTGGTGGCCAGTCTGTGCATTATCGGCATTCCGCCGACGGGCGGTACCTGGAGCAAATGGTACCTGATGCTGGGCACTTTCGAGGCGCAGCAGTGGATTTTGATGGCACTGTTGATGGCCAGTTCGCTGCTCAGTATCGCCTACCTGCTGCCAATTCCGCTGCGCGCCTTTTTTGGCGGCAACTCAGCTAACGGATTCGACAGCGAGCCATCGTTGCTGGCGGAGCAGGGCGAAGCGGTGGCGATACGGGAGGCGCCGCTACCGTCGCTGATTGCACTGGGCATCACTGCCATCGGCTGTATCTATCTGTTGCTGTATCCGGATGTTTTCTATCTGCTGATCAAAGCTGGAATCTAGAGCGCGTATGAGTGGCGATAAATCGGATTTTTTTGATAAGCCGGCCAATATCCGCCTGATGTTGCGGGTTTTCTACGGCATCTGTGCACTGCTGGTGGCGCTGGATTTTGTCGTGCACCGTCATACCGAGTTCCGCTGGGAGGGGCTGCCGGCGTTCTATCCGCTGTACGGCTTCGTCGGCTGTGTCTTGCTGGTTGTCGTCGCCAAGTGGATGCGCAAATTCCTGATGCGCCCCGAGGACTACTACGACCGGGTCGAGCTCGTAGAGAGTGACTCGCAGCGAGGGCGCGGCGATGTTTGAAGTGGCTCCGTTTATTCCGTTTTTTGTCGCGGCGGCAATCGCCCTCTTTGTTCGCGGCTGGCCGCGCGCACTGTTGATGGTCGCCGTGCCTGTGCTGGGACTCGCGAACCTCTGGCTGCTTGGTCCCGGAAGTTTCGGCGCCTATTCGGTGCTGGACTTTGATCTGCTGCTGTTCCGCGCTGACCGGCTGAGCCTGCTGTTCGGCTATCTGTTTCATATCGCCGCACTGATTGCCATCGTCTATTCGCTGCACCTGCGCGATACGATGCAGCAGGTCGCGAGTCTGTTGTATGCCGGCAGCGCGCTGGGCGCTGTGTTTGCCGGCGACCTGCTGACGCTATTCATCTTCTGGGAACTGCTGGCGCTGACTTCTGTAATGTTGGTGTGGGCGCGTCGCACCGGCCGCGCTTACCTGGCAGGGCTGCGCTATTTCACGCTGCAGATCCTGTCCGGATTGCTGTTGCTGGGCGGTATTATTTTTTACGCGCAGGCGCACAGCTCGCTGGAATTCGGAAATATCGGGCTGGAGGACGGCGCTCAGGGTTCGATGGGCCAGTGGATGATCTTCCTCGCCTTCGGCATCAAGTGTGCCTTCCCGTTCTTCCACAACTGGCTGACCGACGCCTACCCGGAATCGACGCCTACCGGCACTGTCTTCCTGAGTGCGTTTACCACCAAGGTCGCCGTTTACGCGCTGGCGCGCGCCTATCCGGGTACCGAGTTGCTGGTCTATATCGGCGCGACCATGGCGTGTTTCCCGATCTTCTATGCGGTGATCGAAAACGACCTGCGTCGCGTGTTGGCCTACAGCCTGATCAACCAGCTCGGATTTATGGTGGTGGGTATCGGTATCGGCACCTCACTGGCAATCAACGGTGCGGTGGCGCACGCGTTCAACGATGTGATCTTCAAGGGGCTGCTGTTTATGTCCATGGGTGCCGTGCTGCAGATGACCGGGCGCATCAACGGCTCTGAGCTGGGCGGCCTCTACAAGACAATGCCGAAGACCACCGTGCTGTGCATTATCGGCGCCGCCTCGATTTCCGCCTTCCCGCTGTTCAGCGGTTTTGTCAGCAAGTCGATGATCATGAGCGCGGCGATCAAGAACGGCTACGATTGGGTGTGGCTGATCCTGTTGTTTGCCTCGGCGGGCGTATTCCATCACGCGGGCATCAAGATTCCATACTTCGCCTTCTTCGCCCACGACTCGGGCATTCGCGCTCAGGAGCCGCCGACCAATATGCTGGTGGCCATGAGTATCGCCGCGGCGCTGTGTCTGGCCGTGGGAATCTATCCGCAGGCACTATATAGCCTGCTGCCGTTCGAGATGGCGTATTCACCCTACGACCTAACTCACGTACTGACGCAGCTGCAGCTGTTGTTCTTCTCGGCGCTGGCGTTCGTGTGGCTGAACCTGCGGCGGCTGTATCCGCCGGAGCTGCCGTCGGTGAACCTGGATGTCGAGTGGCTCTACCGGCGCTTGCTGCCGACAGCCGCGCGCAACTTTGTCGCGGGCGTATTCCGCCTGGACGAGAGGGCGCGAAGGGGTGCATTGAGGATTATCGAGCGGCTGTTAACGGCGATGACCAGTCACTATAAGCCCGACGGGATCATGGCGCGAAGCTGGCTGACCGGCAGTATGGTGGCAGGTGTCGTGTTGGTGCTGGGCGTTTACCTACTGCTCGGTTTCAGCCGGTAGTCCCGGACAGCCCGGCATCAATGGAGCGCTACCGCCTTGTGTTCGTGGCGCAACGTCGGCGAGAAGCGCACCATATCGATCAGTGAATCGATGTAGCGCTCTCCCAGGTCGGCCAGATCACCCACCTGCGGATCCAGCAGCCACTCCTGCAGCAGACCGATCAGTGAGCCGTGCAGCATCGGCACTGTCACGCCGATATTCAGATCCGTGGGCAGTTGCCCCTGCGCGACAGCGGCGCTGACCAGCTGGCGCATACGCTCAATACCCTCCGCGCGCCCCTGCATCAGGCGTTGCTGAATCTCGCCACTCTCGGTAACCAGTTCGCAGCGGTGAAAGATGATCTCCAGGATCAGCTGCCACTCGCGGTTGCAGGCCACTTCCTGGAACAGCCACAGCCAGCGGGTGCGCAGCACCCCCAGTGGGTCTTTCTTTTGTTCTGGGCTGGCGGATTCACACAGTTTTTCCCCGGGCAATTGCACCCGTTCCGCGAGCGCGTTGAGCAGGTCCGCCTTGTTGCGGAAGTGCCCGTAGACGGCGCCGCGGGTGACGCCGGCGAGTTCGGCAACTTCGGTGAGGGAGGGGCGGGCGACACCGTTTTTATGGAATACGGTGATGGCCGCGTCGAGGATGCGCTCGCGGGTTTCCTGGGCTTCCTCTTTTCTGCGTTTGGCCATGGCTTTGGGTGCTGCTGTCAGTAAGTCACAAATTGCATTTGGGCCCATGTGGCGTGCTTTTTACCGCAGTTCGATTGAACTGTGTCGAATTGCCACCGTTAATGGCGACCAATGATTGGCGGCCTGTCTGCGCAGTGCCGCCGTGGTGTCCGGGCCGGGTGGGCAGTTTAGTTCATATTCATGCATGAATGAATACTTGATATGGATTCGCGCATGAACATAAAATGCCAGCCTTTGACCGGACTTACCTGTCTGATCGTACATTTGATCCTGTTTCTGCGGCTGCGCCCGGATGGCGCGCCGTTATCGAGGTAGTAATGCTGAACAAGAAAGCGTTCGTCAGTCTGCTAATCGCATCTGCACTGCTCACCGCCTGTGGCGAGAAGTCTGCGGCGCCGCAACCCTCGGCCGCCCAGGTGACCGTGGTTACGCTCAAGGCGGAACCGGTGACCCTGACCCGGGAACTGCCGGGCCGCACCGCCCCCTACAAGGTGGCGGAGGTTCGTCCGCAGGTGAACGGTATCGTCAAGCAGCAGCTGTTCCGTGAGGGCGGCCTGGTCGATGCCAACCAGCCGCTGTACCAGCTGGATGACGCCACTTACCGGGCCGATGTCGACAGCGCCAAAGCCAGCCTGCAGCGAGCCGAGGCGGCCGCCAATATCGCGCGGCTGAACGCCGCTCGCACCAAGGATCTGGTCAAGACCGGCGCCGTCAGCAAGCAGGACAATGACAGCGCCCAGGCGAGCCTGCAGCAGGCCAGGGCGGATGTGGCCGCGGCCAGGGCAGCGCTGCAGCGCGCGCAGATTCAGCTGGATTACGCTCGGATCACCGCGCCGATCGGCGGCCGTATCGGCAAATCTACCGTGACCCAGGGTGCGCTGGTGACCGCGAATCAGTCTTCCGCCCTGGCCACGGTGCAGCAACTGGATCCGATCTATGTCGATCTGACGCAATCTACCGCCGAAATCCTGCGCCTGCGCAAGGCGCTGGATGCCGGCACCCTCGAGCAGACCGCCGACCTGCCGGTAACCATTCTGCTGGAAGACGGCACGCCCTATG
This sequence comes from Microbulbifer marinus, assembly GCF_900107725.1. Classification (GTDB taxonomy): domain Bacteria; phylum Pseudomonadota; class Gammaproteobacteria; order Pseudomonadales; family Cellvibrionaceae; genus Microbulbifer; species Microbulbifer marinus. Next base: position 491,213 of record NZ_FNQO01000001.1, read on the forward strand.
AGCATCAGGGCAAGCTGGAATTTGCCGAAGCCAGCGTCGACCCGACCACCGGCAGCGTGCTGCTGCGCGTGGTCGTACCTAACCCGGACAATATGCTGTTGCCGGGCATGTATGTGCGTGCGGAGATCGGTCGCGGCATCCGTGCCAATGCGATTCTGGTACCGCAGCAGGGCATTGCGCGCGATCCCAAAGGCAATACCTCGGCAATGGTCGTGACCGATGAGGGGGTTGTAGCCCGGCGCTCGGTGCAGGTCAGCCGTACCATCGGCAGCAAGTGGCTGGTGGAGGAGGGACTTCACGCGGGCGACAAAGTCGTGATTGCCGGCCTGCAGAAGATACGCCCGGGTGCGCCGGTACAGGCCAGCGAAGCAGAAGCCGAGCAGGTACCGGCGGCTGGTGAGGCCACCACTGCCAGCAAAGAAAAAGCCGCAGAAGTGAAAGCGCCTGCCGCGCACGAGTCGTAAGGGAGTCCGGCAATGGCAAGTTTCTTTATCAATCGCCCGATTTTCGCCTGGGTATTGGCGATCATCACCATGCTCGGTGGCGGCCTGGCGATCACCCAGCTGGCGGTGGAGCGTTACCCGAATATTGCACCGCCCTCGGTGAACATTTCCGCAAACTATCCGGGCGCATCCGCGAAAGTGGTCGAGGACTCGGTGACGCAGATCATCGAGCAGAGCATGAAAGGCCTGGACGGCCTGCTGTACATGTCCGCCACCAGCCAGTCGAACGGCGGCGCATCCATTTCGCTGACTTTCGAAAACGGCACCGATCCGGATACCGCGCAGGTACAGGTGCAGAACAAGCTGCAACTGGCGATGCCGCTGCTGCCGCAGGAGGTGCAGCGACAGGGCGTGAATGTCAGTAAGTCCCGCAGTGGCTTCCTGATGGTGGCCGGCTTCGTGTCTGAAGACGGCAGCATGAGCCGCAACGACATTGCCGACTACATCAACTCGAGCCTGGTGGACCCGATCAGCCGCGTGCCCGGTGTCGGCAGTCTGCAGGTGTTCGGCTCCAAATACGCGATGCGTATCTGGCTCGATCCGAACAAGCTGGAAACCTACAAGCTGACGCCCGGCGACGTGACTGCGGCTGTGCGCGCGCAAAACGCGCAGGTGGCGGTGGGCAGTCTCGGCGGGGCGCCGGCGGTGCCGGGTCAGCAGTTGAACGCGGCCATCACATCCCAGGAGCGCCTGCAGACGCCGGAGCAGTTCCGCGATATCGTCATCCGCGCCAACGAGGACGGTTCGGTGCTGCGTCTCGGTGACATCGCCCGTGTCGAGCTCGGTGCGGAGAACTACGAATTTATTTCCCGCTACAATCGCCAGCCGGCCACCGGTATCGCCATCAGCCTGGCCACCGGTGCCAACGCGCTGGAAACCGCGGCCGCGGTAAAGGCGAGGCTGAAGGAGCTGGAAGCCTTTTTCCCGCCGGGCCTGAAGGCGGTTGTACCCTTCGATACCACACCGTTTGTCGAGGTTTCGATCAAGGGGGTGATTCAGACCCTGGTCGAGGCGGTGATCCTGGTATTCCTGGTGATGTACCTGTTCCTGCAGAACTTCCGCGCCACGCTGATCCCCACGATTGCCGTGCCGGTGGTGCTGCTCGGTACCTTCGGCGTGCTGGCCGCACTCGGTTTCTCCATCAATATGCTGACGATGTTTGCGATGGTGCTCGCGATCGGCCTGCTGGTGGATGACGCCATCGTCGTGGTGGAGAACGTCGAGCGGGTCATGAGCGAAGAGGGACTATCGCCGAAGGAAGCCACGAAGAAATCCATGAAGCAGATTACCGGCGCGCTGGTCGGTATCGGTGTGGTGTTGTCGGCGGTATTCGTGCCGATGGCGTTTATGAGTGGTGCTACCGGGGTGATCTACCGGCAATTCTCCGCCACGATTGTCGCCGCGATGGCGCTGTCGGTACTGGTGGCGATTGTGCTGACTCCGGCGCTGTGCGCGACGGTTCTGAAGCCGCTGAAGAAAGGCGAGCATCACGGCCAGAAGGGTTTCTTCGGCTGGTTCAACCGCAATTTCGAGCGCGGCAGCAACAAGTACCAGGGCGGCGTGCGCGGCATTCTCGCACGCGGTGGCCGCTTTATGGCGATCTTCGTCGGCCTGTCGCTGGTGATGGCGGTGCTGTTTGTGCGCCTGCCCAGTTCCTTCCTGCCGCAGGAAGACCAGGGCGTATTGTTCTCGATGATTCAGGCTCCGGTAGGTGCAACCCAGGAGCGCACGATGGAATCGATCTACAAGGTCGAGGACCATTTCCTGAACAACGAACCGGATACCGTGGAGTCGGTGTTCTCGGTACAGGGCTTCAGTTTTGCCGGTAGCGGCCAGAACAACGGCATCGCGTTTATCAAGCTGAAAGACTGGGACGAACGCGAAGAGGCATCCGAGGGCGCCGGTCCCGTGGCGATGCGCGGCATGGGGGCACTGATGCGGATCAAGGATGCGATCGCCTATGCCTTCTCGCCGCCGGCACTGCCGGAGCTGGGTACCTCGGGTGGTTTCAACTTCTACCTGAAGGACAATGCCAACCTCGGTCACGAAGCGTTGACCGCGGCCCGCAACCAGTTTCTCGGCATGGCCGGGCAGAGCAAGTTGCTGGCTAACGTGCGCCCCAACGGCCAGGAGGACACACCGCAGTTCCGCGTGAACATCGACACCGCCAAGGCGGCCGCACTGGGACTGTCCATTGCCGATATCAATGCGACCCTGAGCGCGGCCTGGGGCGGTTCCTATATCGATGACTTTATCGATCGCGGCCGCGTCAAGCGTGTGTACATGCAGTCCGATGCACCTTTCCGCATGGTGCCGGAGGACTTCCAGCGCTGGTCGGTGCGCAACAGCAAGGGCGAAATGGTGCCGCTGTCTTCCTTCGCCAGCTTCGGTTGGGAGTACGGCTCGCCGCGCCTGGAGCGCTACAACGGCGTGCCGGCGATGCAGGTCAACGGCGAAGCGGCGGCGGGCGTCAGCTCAGGCGAAGCCATGGCGGAAGTGGAAAACCTGGTGGCACAGCTGCCGGCCGGAATCGGCATGGAGTGGAGCGGCCTGTCCTATCAGGAGCGCGCCGCCGGTGCACAGACGCCACTGCTGTATACGCTGTCACTGCTGATTGTGTTCCTGTGCCTGGCGGCACTCTACGAGAGCTGGACGGTACCGACCGCGGTACTGCTGATGGCGCCGCTGGGGATTCTCGGTGCGGTACTGGCGAACACCATGCGCGGCATGGAGCGGGATATTTACTTCCAGGTGGCCATGCTGACCACCGTGGGGCTGACCAGTAAAAACGCGATTCTGATTGTCGAGTTCGCCAAGCAGAATCTGGAGAGCGGCATGGAGCTGATCGAGGCCACCATGCGCGCCGTGCGCGACCGGCTGCGCCCGATCCTGATGACGTCGCTGGCATTCGGTCTCGGCGTGCTGCCGCTGGCGATTGCCTCCGGCGCCGGCTCCGGGGCCCAGCGGGCCATCGGTACCGGGGTGCTCGGCGGCATGCTGGTGGGAACGCTGCTGGGGATTTTCTTTATTCCGCTGTTCTTTGTCGTAGTACAGAAGCTGTTTGGAGGCAAAAGAGCGGCTGCCACCGCGACTATTACCAGCGAACCCGGAGACGCTCGACGAGAAGCGGAAACAGCGGAAGCGCTGTAACCAACGCAAAAACAAAACGCCGGCAAATGCCGGCGTTTTCCGTTATGGCAACGGACCCAAGCCACAACTGTGGCCCTGACCATTTCGGGTGGGCAGGGCGTGCGTCAATCTCGAGCCCGGTGGACAGGCCCGGTTTCCCGGCACTGTCCGGATCGCTGCGGGTTTAGAGTTGCATAATCACCGATTTGGTTTCGAGGAAGTGTTCCAGCTGCTCCTTGCCCATATCCTTGCCGACACCCGACTGTTTGTAGCCGCCGAAGGGCAGGGCCACATCGATGGCGTCGTGGGTGTTGACGGATATTGACCCGCTTTCCAGCGCCCTGACCACTCGCATGGCGCGGCTCAGATCCTGGGTGAATACCGAGCCTGCCAGGCCATAGATGTTGTCGTTGGCCAGGCGAATCGCTTCCTCTTCGGTCTCGAACGGTATCACCACCAGCACCGGACCGAAGATTTCTTCCTGTACGATACGCATGGTGTTGGTGCAGTCGGCAAACAGCGTCGGCTGCACGAAGTAGCCTTCGCGATCCACCGGCTTGCCGCCGTAAACCAGGCGGGCGCCTTCGTCCTGACCTATCTGGATGTAATTCAGAACGGAATCCAGCTGGCCTTTGGAAATCTGTGGCCCCTGGGTGGTGGCCGGATCCAGCGGGTCGCCGATTACCGTTTGTTGCAGGGCCGCCGTCAGGGCGTTCAGGGTGTCCTCGTAAATATCCTTATGGACATAGAGACGGGAACCAGCCGAGCATACCTGGCCGGAATTGAAGAATACCGATTGCTGGGTGCCGGCGACGATGTCGTCAATATTGGCATCTTCAAATGCCACCATCGGTGATTTGCCGCCCAGCTCCAGGGTCAGGTGCGTCATGTTTTCCAGTGCGGCCTTGCCGACGAGCTTGCCCACCGGTGTAGAACCGGTGAAGCTGATTTTGTTGATACCGGGGTGGCCCGCCAGATGATTGCCGATGACGGAACCCTTGCCGGTGACGATATTCACCACACCGTCCGGCAGCCCCGCCTCCTTCCAGATCTTCATCAGGTAGAGCATGCTCATCGGTGTGATTTCGGCCGGCTTCAGCACCACGGTACAGCCGACGGTCAATGGTGCGGCAAGCTTCCACATGGACATATTTAGCGGCCAGTTCCAAGGCACAATAGCGCCGACAACGCCGACGGGCTCTTTCAGCGTAAAGCCGAAGCTGTCCCCGGGCCAGGAGATGTCGCGGGTATTGCCTTCAATCTTGGTCGCCCAACCAGCCATATAGCGCAGGAAATCGATGGATCCCTGAATATCCACGGGCATACAGCCGCTGATGGCTTTGCCGGCATCGATAGATTCCAGTTCGGCCAGTGTCTGGGCGTGTTCTTCCATGGCGTCAGCCAGCTTCATCAGCAGGTGCTGGCGCTCAATGGGTTTCATCTCTGCCCAGGGGCCGCCGCGGAAAGCAAGCTTGGCCGCGTCCACGGCGCGGTCAACATCAGCGGTTGTCGCCGAAGGGACGGTAATTACCGGCGCGCCGGTGGAGGGATCCTCAACCGTTGAAACAGCGCCGTCCTCTGCATCTATAAACTCGCCGTTTACAAACATCTTCTGGTGGCCGGTCTCAATAAATTCCCGGGTCTTTTGAGTGACCTGATACCTGTCCAGCGTTGCTTGCAATATTTCGTTCATCGATTTTATCCTCCCGGGAATTTATAGCTTTTGATTTCGCCTGCTTTCGCAACGATATCGTGGTTGTTTCGTGACTAAATCCCACAGGTTCTATCTGAGGGGTTCGTCAAGTCGGTTAGTTTTTTTGCTATTAACATTTAGAAAAACTAACTGATGAATTTTCCTGTCGCATTTTAACCGGTGCTTTCCCTCGGTTAACCGGTTATGCGTCAACCAGTCCGTTGTGTCCGCTGCGAGAATATAGCGCAGAAACTCATTCGAAACGATAACTCAACGGATTGCTCGTCAGTGTCTGACTGATTTCATTGGCACCCTGGCGCAACAGGCGCGCGACCTCCGGGATTTTCATGCGGGATAGCAAACGCTCTTTAACGCATACCACGGCAAGGCTGTAGATGACGCCGGCGTTGTCGGAGTGAATCGGTACGCTCATGGCGAACACATTCTCATCGAGTTCATCGTCGATCAGCGCGTAGCCCTGTTTTTTAACCTTGTCGAATTCTTCCTCTAGCGCCTTTCTGTCGGTAATAGTATTGGGACGAAATTGCTCCAGCTCATTGGAACCGAGCATTTCCTTTTGTACGGCTGGTTCCTGGTAGGCGCAAAGAACTTTGCCCGACGCAGAGGCGTGCACCGGGAAAAAATCGCCGGGCATGATAACGGTGCGCGCCTTTTCCGAGTGGGGAAACTCGGCGCAGACGGGACGGATCGTCAAACCCGTCAGCGAGTTGAAATAGACCACTTCATCAAACTGATCACACAGGTGGCGCAGCGTGGGCCTGACCAGTTCGACCAGATTCCTGGTGGCAACTGAGCTGTGGTACTGGCGCAGGAAGCGGCGCCCCAAACGATAGCGCCCGTGGCGACCGCCGCCCTGCAGGTATTCCTCATCCACCAGATTTTTTACGAGTCTGTATATCGAAGAGATGGGGATATCCAGCTGTTCCACCATTTCCGCCATGGTGGCGCCGGACGGGTGGGCGGAAACCACATCCATAATCCGCAGCATGCGGCTGAAGGGCTTGTCACTATTGGTCATTCCATACTCTCAATAAATGGAAGTTGTGTCCGCAGAAAGAGGGATAAGGATTGTCTGCAATAGCTAAATCTATATCTTTACTGGCCATATCTGCAGTCTATTGCACGTTTATAGCATTATCAATATTCAAGAATTAGTTGAGGATGAGCTGATGTCAGAGTTTAACCAGCCCATCGATTCGTCGCGTTTTAGCCGCGAATCGCAAGTGGCCACCATGATGCGCAACGTACTGGCCGGCCCGGAGCAGTACGATGAGCTGGAAATCGGCTTGTGGGGCTGCCCGTTTGATCTGGGTCTGGGTGCCCGTAACGGTGTCCGCATGGGGCCGGCCGCCATTCGCGAGGCATCCCGCTACATCCGCAAGGTAAACCCGACCACCGCGATCAATCCGTACAAGCTGGCCAACATCGCCGACATCGGCGATCCGGAAATGAATATGATGATCCAGTCTCAGGCGCTGGAGGATATCGAGAAGTTCGTCGCCGAGTTTACCGGCAAGGACATTGCGCCCATCTGTGCCGGCGGCGACCACACCATACCCCTGCCGATCCTGCGTGGCATGAAAAAGGGTGGCTACATCGACGGCGGCATTTCCGTGCTGCACATCGACGCCCACGCGGACACCCTGGACACGCTCGGTGATGAAAAAATCTGTAACGCCACGCCTTTCCGCCGCGCCGTAGAGGAAGGACTGATCGACCCGAGCAAGAGTATCCAGGTCGGCCTTCGCGGCACTCGCTTTGCTGAGGACGATATTCAGGGCTCATACGACCTCGGCTACAACGTCATCACCATGGACGAGTATGAAGAGATGGGGCGCGCCGCGGTGATCGATCGGATCAAGCAGGCGATCGGCAACAATCCCTGCTACATCACCATTGACGTGGACGGCCTGGATCCAATCTGCTGCCCTGGCACCGGCGCACCAGAGCCCGGCGGCATCATGATGCGCGATATGCAGATGATCCTTCGCAATATCCGCCAGCTGGATGTCATCGGTGGCGATGTATGTGAAGTGATGCCGCACCGCGACCCAACCGGGATGACCCAATTGAACGCAGCCAATCTGATTTTTGAAATCACCTGTCTGGCCGCAGAAAACATCGCGCGCAAGAAGGGGCGCATTTAACGCTCGTCTGGCTAGGGGCGGGATTTCCGGCTCCTTTTTGAAATGTATTGGAAGGGGAGGCGGCATGAATCATCTTCGCCCCGTTGCTATCGTGACTGGGTCAGGCACCGGAGTCGGTTGCGCCATTGCGCACAAGCTGGCCGAGAGCGGCTGGAACCTGGTCGTCAACTACACACGCTCTAGCGAAGCGGCTCGGCATACCGCCGAAGAGTTGCAGGGCAAGGGCGCCGAGGTGCTGCTGGTACAGGCGGATATTGCCGTGGATGCCGACTGTCGCAAGTTGGCGACAGAGGCCGAGGCCAAATGGGGTCGTATCGATGGGTTGGTCAACAATGCCGGTGTTACCAGGTTCTGCCCCGCTGCTGAATTGGACGGCCTCGAGGCGGACGACTTCCAGCGAGTCATGGGCGTCAATGTCGTCGGCACCTATCAGATGACCCGCGCCTGTGTGCCGGCTCTGAAAAAATCCGATTGTGGTTCGGTGCTGAATATTTCCTCTCAGGCGGGCTTCAGTGGGCTTGGCAGCTCGATCGCCTACGCCGCGTCCAAGGCCGCGATAAACAATATGACACTGGCCCTGGCGCGCGCGCTGGCACCGGAGATTCGCGTCAATGCGCTGTGCCCGGGTTTTGTGAATACACGCTGGGTCAAAGGCAGCATGGATGATGCGACCTACAAGCGTTTCCAGAAGCACATCAACGAAATGACGCCGTTGGGGCGCATGACCGAAGCGGAAGAGGTGGCTGAGACCGCGCACTTCCTGCTGACCACTCGTGCACCGATTACCGGTGAGTTATTGGGTATCGATGGCGGCAACCACCTGACGGTCAACGCGCCGAACTTTACGCCCTGACTTTCATTTTTGCGCTCAGGTCCGGGTCTGGGCGAGCGTTGGTAATTTTGTAAATACGTCGGCACCGGCCAGGCTGACGGCTCTGGTTGTTGAATTTTTGTGAGGTAAGCCAGCATGAGCGAAATTAACTTGGGTGGTCCGCAGGATCTCTTTTACTCAAAGAGCAACATCGTACCCCTGCCTTTGATCGTCAAGACCGAAGGTATCTGGATGGTAGACGATCAGGGTAATCGTTATATCGACGTGTCCTCCGGTCCGGTGGTGAGCAATATCGGCCACGGCAACGAGAAAGTGGCCAGGGCCATGTACGATCAGGCAGTGACGATGGATTTCGCCTATTCAAGGGTTTCCCGCCACCAGCCAAATATCGATGTGACCAGAAAAATCGCTGAGCTAGCCGGTGGCGGCTACCAGCGTGTTGCATTGGCCTCCGGCGGTTCCGAGGCAATGGAAATCGCGCTGAAGTTCCTGCGTCAATATGTGGTAGCCAGAGGGCAATTGCAGAAGCGCAAGATTATTACGCTGTCGCCGTCCTATCATGGCGGGACCATCGCCACCCTGGCCATCACCGGGGACGAGGCTCTGGACCCGTTTATCGAAGGCTTCGCCATGAAGTCCGAGCGCATCCCGGCGCCTTTCCAGTACCGTGTGCCCGAAGGCCACAGCCGCGAAAGCTACCGCATGGAATGCGCCGATGCGTTGGAGGCAAAAATTCAGCAGCTGGGTGCCGACAACGTGCTCGCCTTTGTCGTTGAGCCCATCGGCGGGCTGGCCACCGGTGCGCAAATGTTGCGTGAGGACTACGCCAACCGTGTGCGCGAAATCTGCGACAGGCACGGCATCTATCTGATTTACGATGAGATCCTGTGCGGTGCCGGCCGTTCCGGCAAGTTCCTGGCTTCCAGTCACTGGCCGAAGGCCAAGGGCGATTTGGTGGTCCTGGCCAAAGGTCTGGCCGCCGGTTATGCGCCGCTGGGTGCGGTACTGATGCCCGGTAGCATGGTCGATGAGCTGGCGAGTCTGACAGGGTTCAACTTTTCCCACACCTACAACGCGAATCCGATAACCTGCGCGACCGGTGTCGCAGTGCTGGAGGTGCTGGAGGAGCAGCAATTGGTCGCCAAAGCCGCACTCCGCGGTGACTATCTGCGCGGCAAGCTGGAACTGCTGGCCGAGAAATACGCCTGCATCGGCGATATTCGCGGCAAGGGGCTGCTGATGGCGGTCGAGCTGGTCGCCGATCGCAAAACCAAGCAAAGCTACCCGGCCAGCTTTCCACCCACCGAGCACATCCGCATCATCGGTCTGCAGCACGGCCTGATTATCTACTCGCGTCGCACCGCCAACGGCAAGTACGGCGACTGGTTTATGGTCGCACCTCCGCTGACCATCACCGAAGCCGAGTGCGACGACCTTATCGACAGACTGGATGCTGTGCTCGGCGATTTCGAAGCTGCGGCCGCGGCGCATTTGGGCGGTCAGTGACCGGCGGAATGTCCCCGCTCTTGATCGTGGCCGAGCGTAAACGGCGGCCCTGTTCAGGCGTTGATTTGCGCTTGGACTACATGCGCTGCGGTTTGCTGGAAGCCGTAGAAGAGCAGGGGGCAGGGCCCTCTGTTAGTCATCGGGCGCCCGCCGCGCAGGTTTTAGCGGCTGGCCGCCGCGGTCTGGTCCGTCGCTGGCACTCCCTCGCTTTCCTTCCGGGCGCCGATCGCGGCTCATGGCCGCAATCCGGCTCCGAGTGCCGACTTTTCGATGCAGCCTTCGCCGGCTTGCAGTCATGACTCCTGGCGCCCTTGTCCCAAATTGTGGCCGGTGATCATCAAGTGCATTTGACCTAAAGATATGGTAGCTGTAATTGTGTGCGCTGACGGATTGATAACAGGCGGCAGCTGGAGCCGCTGCAAGCGAATCGAGCCGTTCGAAACACCAACGGGTGCTGAATAAATGTGACCTTGGCAGTCCAACCAGTCGATATGCGGCAGGTGCAGATTTAGGCATTTTATTGGATGGGGCGGTTGCCGGGCAGGATCTCACGCTATTGCAACAGCTGGCGGGGAGCGACTGGATTCTTCTGCGATAACCAGCGAGCGCATGACCCGGATAACGAAGAAACAGAGGTGCTGATAGCCCGTCGCTCAGCAAGAGAATAACCCAATGGTTACGGAAAAAAACCGGGATCCCATTACAGGTCCCGTCAATAAGGTGTTTTTTCACTACAGCATCCCGGTCACCATGGGGATGTTGTGCACCACTTCCGCGACGCTTATCGACGGTTTGTTCGTTGGCAACTATGTGGGTGCCGAAGCGCTGGCGGCAATCAACTTTGTCAGTCCCATCATGTTGCTGGTCTATGGCCTGATTTTCATGTTGGACACCGGGGCTTCGGTGATTGCAGGGAAGTATATCGGCGAGGGTAAGCTGCAGCTCGCCAGTGAATCTTACGCGGCGGCGTTGGTAGGCATTGTGCTGCTGACCCTGCTTGTCGTGGTGCCGTCACTGGTGTTCATGCCCGAGTTGCTTTTTGTCCTCGGTATCCAGGGGCACCCACTCATCACCGCTCTGGCGAGTGAGTATCTCAGTACATTCCTGTTGTTTGTACCGCTCATCTGCATGGGCCCCGCCTTCATGATGCTGTTGCAGACGGATAATCACCCCCGCTTGGCAGCCGCAGCCATGGTTTTGACGGCTGCGAGCAACGTGGCCCTGAACTGGCTGCTGGTGGACAGACTCGATATGGGAATGACCGGCGCGGCAATGGCAACCGGGCTCGCCGCGCTGCCTATGTGGCTGGCGCTGCTGGTGTATGTATACTCGCCCGGTCGCAGTTTGACCTTCAGGTGGCCCCGGCAGATCTGGCCGCACTGCAAGAAGGCGAGTATCAACGGTGTTTCCGAGCTGGGCAGCGAAGCGTCCTATTCGGTGACCACGGTGATATTTAACTGGGCGATCATGTCGGTCATCGGCGCTCAGGGGGTCACGGCTTTTACCATCATCAATTACGTATTGCTGCTGGGGCTGATGGCGGCCTTTGGCATCAGCGATTCCATCCGGCCGGTCTTGAGCAAAAACCTGGGGGCGCGGCAGCCCGAGCGTATCTACCAGTTCGCCAAGCTGAGTGTTGCTTCGGCCTTGGCAATTGGTTTGCTGATTATTCTGAGTCTGTTCCTGTTTCCGCGCGCCATCATCACGCTGTTCGTGGCCGCCGATGAGCACACGCTGGTGCAATTGACACAGGAGTTCATCGGTTTTCTTTGGCCGGCCTTTCTGTTTCTGGGCATTAATGTGGTTGCTACTGCCTATCAAACGGCGATGCATCGACCGCTGGAGTCGTTCGTCATTTCCTTTGTCAGAACCTTGCTGTTCCCGGTGGTTTTGGTGCTATCGCTGCCGTTGTGGCTCGGTGACAAGGGGATATTCCTGGCGCTGCCGATTACAGAAGTGTTGTGTTTTATGATCGCCGTCTACTATTTCCGCGTTAATCGCCCGACAAAAATCGTGCAGGCAATCAATTTGTCGGCATAAATGTTGTCGGTTTCTTCGACCTGGCCGGAATTCCTGCCCACATGCCGATACCGGTATGGGCCTTCCGCGACCACCGTACATCGTTCTCATAACAGGGCAGGTTATCTCGTATCTGCGAACGGCCGCTATTGATGGCGCGCGACCGTGAATGTCTTTGATGTCCTGGTCGAGCTGGCAAATAGTTAAAAAACAGACTGACACGACGGTTTTCGCCCTCGTCTCGTTACTTCTCATTTCCTTCCGCTGCTTTTTCCGACGGCTACGCAGGCCTTTTTCTGCGGCCTTGAAATGGGTTGCGGCATATTTCAGTTCGCGGGTGCTTGCCGGGCCCACAATGGTTCACGGCCGGGTAGGGTGCCACCGCTTACTGGTGATGCCATTCTCGAATATCGGAAGTCGTGGCCGGATAGAAAGGTGTTTCCCGGAGTTAATATTGCACTGAAACTACTGTGTATTTAGATTGCGGTCAGGTAGAGAACTGGATAACAGAAATCGCCAATTTGTGAAAATTGAGATTAGGTCCGCGTGTGGCGAAAAGCCGCTGCTTTTGAATGAGGTTGAGTCGTGGCTAAAAATCCCAAGTACGATCCTACAGATCCCGCAATCGTTCCCCGCTTTTCCGACATCGCTACCCTGTTGCGCACCAAGCGGCTGGAAGCGACCGAGGAAGTCGATATCGGCCTATGTGGTGTGCCGTTTGATCTGGCGGTGAATTATCGCGCTGGTCAGCGTTCCGGCCCGGCTGCGGAAGCACAGCAGGCTGTAATTCATTGAACCGACGGTCGGGTCACCGTGGTGAGCCGGCGGGCCACAATGTCATATCGGAAAAAGAAAATGCTGTTACAAGTCAATCAAGAACGCCTTTGGCAAAGTATCGAAGACATCAATCAGTTCGGCGCGACCGCGGAAGGTGGTGTCTGTCGCCTGGAGTTTTCGCCGGAAAACAAGCAGGCCCGCGATCTGTTCGTGCGCTGGTGTGAGGAAGCCGGCTGTACCGTGCGCGTGGACAAGTTCGGCAATATCTTTGCCCGCCGTCCCGGCAAGAATCCGGACGGTGCTGCCGTGATTACCGGCTCGCACTTGGACACACAGACCTCTGGCGGCCGCTTTGACGGCATCTACGGCGTACTGGCCGGCCTGGAAGTGGTGCGCACGCTGAACGACAACAACATCGAGACGGAAAACCCTATCGAAATTGCCGTGTGGACCAACGAAGAGGGCGAGCTATTCCTGCCGATGATCGGCTCGGCGGTCTGGCTGGGTATGAACGATCTGGAAGAAACCCTGGAGCTGCAGGAGTCCGATGGCCTTACCATTCGCCAGGGGCTGCAAAACATGGGCTACCTGGGCGACATGGAAGTGAACTCCTACCCGGTGAAATGCTACTTCGAAGCCCATATCGAGCAGGGGCCGGTATTGGAAGAAAATGGTGAAGTTCTGGGTGTAGTGAACTGCGCCCAGAAACAGTACTGGTACAACCTGAAAGTCGTCGGCCAGGAAGCCCACGCCGGCCCGACGCCGATGGCGAGCCGCAAAGACGCCATGGTGGCCGTCAGCCGTATGGTACTGGAATTCGATCGTATCGGTCGCGCCTATGACAACGCCCGCTCCACCTGCGGCCACTTCGAGGTGTATCCCAACTCGCGCAACACGGTGCCCGGAGAAGTCTGTTTCACCGGTGATCTGCGCAATCCCGATCCCGCCGTACTGGAAAAAATGGATATCGAAATGCGCGATTCGCTGGCGAAGATCGCCGATGAAATGCGCGTTGAACTGGATATTGAGCTGCACACGACTATCGACTATGTGCCTTTCAATGAAACCCTGGTGAACTGGGTGCGCGAAGCGACCATCGACACCGGTTTGCCCTGGCGGGAGATGTACACCGGTGCCGGTCACGACTGTGTCAACATCGCCCAGCGCTATCCGGCGACGATGATCTTTGTGCCCTGCAAAGACGGCATCAGTCACAACCCGGCCGAAGATGCGAAAGCTGAAGACCTGGCTGCCGGTGCGACGGTACTTGCGAATGCCATGCTGAAAGCGGCCAATTATGGAGGTGAACTCTAATGACGTTGAATTTGAAAGATCCCACGCTGCTGAAAACCCAGTGCTTTGTCGGCGGCGAATGGGTTAGCGGCAGTGGTAAGCTGGAGGTATTCAATCCCGCCACCGGCAAACTGCTGGCCACCGTTGAAACTGTTGGTTCGTCAGAAACTGAGCAGGCGATTGAGGCGGCCGACAAAGCCATGAAGGCGTGGCAGAAAACTTCGGCCAAAGAGCGTGCTGTACTGCTGCGCAACTGGTACGACCTTATTATGGAGAACCAGGAAGACCTGGCTACCATACTGACTGCGGAGCAAGGCAAGTCCCTGGCCGAGTCCCGCGGCGAAATCGCTTACTCCGCCTCCTATGCCGAGTGGTTCTCGGAAGAGGCTCGTCGCAATTACGGCGATACCATCGCCATGCCGCAGACTGACCGGCGCGGCCTGGTCGTGCGCCAGCCCGTGGGCGTTGTGGCGGCCATGATCCCGTGGAACTTCCCCAGCCTGATTACCCGCAAGATCTGCCCGGCCCTGGCCGCTGGCTGTGGTGTGGTGCTGAAACCGTCGGAGGAAACGCCGCTGTCTGCTTTGGCCATGATTGAGCTGGGCCGCCGCGCGGGTATTCCGGCCGGTCTGGTAAGCGTGGTGGTCGCCGACAACCCCGCCGACATCGGCGATGTGCTGACGGCCAGCGAAACCGTGAAGAAACTGACCTTCACCGGCTCCACCGCTGTAGGCAAAATGCTGGCCGCCCAGTGTGCCGGCACCGTCAAGAAGCTGACCCTGGAATTGGGTGGCAATGCACCCTTTATCGTATTTGACGACGCCGACCTGGAAGCCGCGGCGCAAAACGCGGCGCTGTCCAAATTCCGCAACGCCGGCCAGGTTTGTGTCTGTGCCCAGCGCATCTTCGTGCAGGAAGGAATCTACGATCGGTTCGTTGCCCGCCTGAAGGAAATCGTGCAGGACTACAGGGTGGGTGACTGTATGGATGAATCCAATACCCACGGCCCGCAAATTCACGAGCGCTCTGTGCTGAGCATCGAAGAGAAAGTCCAGGACGCGATTGCCAAGGGGGGCCAGGTGGTGCTCGGCGGCAAGCGCGGCGAGCAGGGCCCCAACTTCTACGAACCGACGATCCTGACCAATGTGGACGACTCCATGCGCGTGTTCAAAGAGGAAATCTTTGGCCCGGTGGCTGCCATCTATAAGTTCAAGACCGAAGAGGAAGCGATCCAGCGCGGTAACGACACCGAATACGGTCTGGCTGCTTACTTCTACACCCGTGACCTGGGGCGCGCCTGGCGCGTATCCGAGGCGCTCGATTTCGGCATGGTGGGCGTCAACGAAACCGTGATCACCGCAGATATCATTCCCTTCGGCGGCATGAAGCAGAGCGGGATAGGGCGGGAAGGTTCCAGGTACGGCCTGGAAGAATTCACCGAAATGAAATTCATCTGTATGGGCGGCTTGGATCAGTAATCCTGCCTGGCTTGAAGTCCGCCTGCGATCCGCGGATGGCAGGCAAATTCTGAGATTTTGATTATGACCTCACATCTGATTTATCCCTCCACCAACCTCAACGCCATTGAGCAGTTGGAAATCGTTGGTGGTGAAGGTATCTACGTAGTTGACAGCAATGGCAAGCAGTACATCGAGGGCCTGTCCGGCCTGTGGTGTACCGGGCTCGGTTACGGCAATGAGGAGCTGGTGGAAACCGCGGCGCGCGCGATGAAGCAGGCCTCCTTCAGCCACCTGTTCGCCGGTAAGTTCCACCGCCCGGCGGTCGAGCTGGCAGAAAAACTGCACGAACTGATGCCGGTGAACAATGCCAGTGTCTTCTTCGGCAACTCCGGCTCCGATGGTAACGACACGCTGGTCAAGCTGATCAACTACTATGCTGATGCCACCGGTCAGCCTCAGCGTCGCAAGATCATCGCCCGCGAGCGCTCCTACCACGGAATCACCGTCGCCGCAGCCTCGCTGACCGGCTTGCCCGCCAACCAGAAACATTTCGGTTTGCCCGTTGATGCACTGGGAATCCTGCGCACCCATGCGCCTCACTACTACCGTGGGCAGCAGGGTAGTGAAAGCGAAGACCAGTTTGTCGATCGTATTCTGGCCGACCTGGAAGCACAGATCCTGTCGGAGGGACCGGAAACGATTGCGGCCTTTATCGCCGAACCCATCACCGGCGCTTCCGGCGTGATCGTAGCCCCGGAAAGCTACTACCCAAAACTGACTGCGCTACTGAAGAAATACGGTATCTGGTTCTGGTCTGACGAAGTGATCACCGGGTTTGGTCGCACCGGTAACGTGTTCGGCTGTACCACCATGGGCGCCCCGGAGCCCGACCTGATGACCACTGCCAAGCAGCTCACTTCCGCCTACTTCCCGCTGTCGGCCGTTGCGGTACGTGGTGATATCCACGCAGCGATGCTGGAGCAGTGTGGTCAGGTCGGTATCTTCGGCCATGGTTACACCTACTCCGGTCACTCCACCGCCTGTGCCGTTGGCCTGAAAACGCTGGAAATTTACCAGCGCGACGGAATCTATCAAAACGCTGCCGAGCGCGGTGTGAAGTTGCAGGCGGAACTGGCCAAGTTTGCCGATCACCCCATGGTGGGTGAAGTGCGCGGCAAGGGCCTGATCGCTGCCGTCGAGGTGGTGGCGAACAAGGAGACCCGCGCAGAGTTCGCAGGCGGCGACGGTGCCAACAGGGTACTGAAGCATGCGCAGGATAACGGTCTGTTGCTGCGCAACACCGGTGGCTCTGCACTGGCCTTCTGTCCGCCGATGATCATTACCGATGAACAGATCGATGACATCATCGATAAATTCGGCGATGCCTTGGATAAGTCTTTCGCTGAACTGACGGCCGAAGGCCTGATTGACAGGGACCATGCACAGGAAGCATTACCCGCATAAGCTTAAAGATGCCGTTCGGCCGCTTTTGTGTGAGCCGAGGAGGCCGACAATCACGCCCTGATCATGGGGCGTGACTGTCATTCGCCGACTAGATTCTTCCACTCTTTTTTCCAACTATGTTGCAAAACCTTTCTGAGGCCGTAAGGCGATCAAGGGACTAGCCGCAGTGCGAGCCAATTCTCAGCCTGTCGTCGATGTGGTGGTGCGATGGCAATCGTTTCGGTTGCAGTTAAAAAATAGCGAGTAAAAAACTCGTACAGTGAGGAGTGGCCATGTCTTGCACTTTAGAAGCCTCGAACAGTACCTCGGTACTGCCGACGCTTCATTTTCAGTCTGGCGGATGCGTCATAGGGCATCGCGGAAATGGTCCCGGTTGGCCTGTCCCTGGCGCACCTGTTGATTGAAAAGACGGTTCTATTTTTCTGCCACTACATCGAGATTCTGCTGCAAACGCGCGCGTTTTATGCGTTTCTCGGCCTCGCTGATCAGAATAACCACCTCTCCAATGGCGAGAGCGACTACCACGCCGATGATGACCGACCACTGTGGCCCCTCACCGGGAACGTAGGAAAACAGGAATGCGGTCAAGGTTAAGATGGTAATGGTGATAAAGGTCAGCAGATAGGCCACAGGCTGGCCACCGGGGATCTTGAAGGGACGCTTCAGGTGTGTTTCAACGCGACGCATTTTCAAAAATGCAAGGGCCAGACCAATATAGGGCAGCATAAAGATTACCGCGCTGAATGACATCAGCGACCAGAACAGATCCGCGCTGCTTTCAGCCACTTGACCGTAGAGCAAGAGAGCCGTGGAACACACTATTCCCATCGCCACGGCGGCGCCTACCGGGCCGCCATGCTTGGGGTGGGTCCAGCCAAACAGACTGGGTAGCTCGCCCTCTTTGCCAGCCTGGCCCGCAGTGCGGTTGCAGCCCATTGTCCAGGTGGCGCCATTGGAGAAAAAGGTGAAGATCGCTGCGAGGCCCAGGGCCATAACAATCGTTTCGCCACCGGGAATATCGGCCAGGAACAGCGTGAGGGTATCGATCAGGCCCTCAACGATATCCACCTCGCCGGCCGGAATGACAACCAGGATGCCGGCGGTGGCAAGAATATACATAAACAATACGCAGAAGGCGGACAGGAACACCGCGCGGGGTATATTGCGCTGGGGATTACGAATTTCGCCACCGGCGCCGGATACCAATTCGAAACCGAGCATGCCGTACATCACTACCGGCAGATATTTGAGCCCCTCGTCCCAGGAAGGCTTCATCTGTTCCAGCGTGAACTCGTTGGCGAGCTCGTGATTCATCCCATATTGCAGACCGCCAAAAATCAATATGGTGAACAACACCATCTTAAGGATGGCCCCGACATTCGGTACCCACTTGCCGATTTTAAGGCCAATGACATCCAGTAAAACCGTCAGCCAGCAAAGCGTGAGGCCGATCGTTATCTGTTGGCCGATACTCAGTTCGATATTAAACAGGCGCGCGACAAAGGCGTTGAGCATGACATAAAGGGACGGCAGCCAGATGGCAGTATTCACCCAGTAAGCCCAGACAGCTCTCGCTGCCCAGCGGTTGCCAAACACTCGACGTATCCATACATAGATCCCCCCTTCTTCCGGCAGGGCGGTGCCCACCTCGGCGGTGATCAGGGCGATAGGGACCAGGAAGGTAATTCCGAAAAACACCCAGAAGAAAATGGCGGATGGCCCCATGGAGGCTGCCGAACCAAGTGTCTCCAGTAACACGATGGCCGATACGGTGAACAGTACAAGATCCCGCATGCCGAGTGTCTTAGGTAGACTGTCTTTTTTATTGTTTGTCATTTTTTTATATCCCCCGAAAAGGGCTTGTGTAAATTATGCTGGAAGTGGGCAAATACCGATGTTTTATCGGTGCTGGCAAACCAACAGCACAAGCGAACGGTGCAAAATTATTGTCTGTACTTTTAGATACTCTGTGGGGTTAAGTTAACCTCTCCCGGATTAGGTTGTGTCATTTCCGGTTGCACGGAAAATTCCTCCAGCCATGCCGCCAGTCTGGCGCCGCGGCCTGACAGCAACTACTGCCTTCGTATTTCGAAAGCCGGCGATAAACGACAGAATTGACGCAGAGTGCCGATTACATCCTCGCTATCGCCGGAAAAAAGCCGCGATTCGCCTGTCTTGTTACCGTATTGCCGTCAGACTCTCATCCAGTACACGGATGAAGAAGTCTACTTCCTCTTTATCCCAGGCCAACGACGGGCGCAGCTTGAGAATACCGGGCGCGCCTTTGCCGATCATTACTCTGCGATTCAGCATCTCGCGGATGACCTGTTCGGTTTCTTCTACCGCCGGCGTGCGCGCCCCGCGATCGGTGACAAACTCCAGACCAACGAGCATGCCGCGTCCGCGTACATCGCCGATCAGCGGGTGATGGCCGGCCAGGCGGCGCAGCTCGGCGCGGAAGTAGTCGCCGATTTCATTCGACTTCTGCAGCAGGTTTTCCCGCTCAATCACGTCGAGAACTGCCATACCGGCAGCACAGGCGACAGTGTTGCCGCCGAAAGTACTGAACAGTAACGGGTAGGTGCCGCCGAGGAAGTCTTTCATGATCTTGCTGGATAAAATGATCACCCCCAGCGGATGGCCATTCGCCACGGGTTTGCCCATGGTGATGAAGTCCACGTTCTCGGCTTTCATGCCTGTGGCCATAAAGCCCCAGAAGGTACCCATGCGGCCGAGCCCGGGTTGTACTTCGTCGGCGATCACGAATCCGCCGGCAGTGCGGGTCTTCTCTGCTACCAGGTTGAAATACTCACCGGGTGGAGTGATCAGCCCGTGTGCGCACATGGCGGTGTCGACCATAAAGCTGGCCGGCTTGTAGCCGCGCTCGGCCAGTGCGGCAATCGCGCGGTCGGCGTCGGCGGCGTACTTGGCGGCGGCTTCAGGATCGCCGGCATAAGGACCGTTGTAGGTGTCGGGCTCGATCAGGCGCTCGATCTGCTCCGGGTGCTGCTCCGCAGGCAGGTGCTGCCAGGATTCGGGTGAGTACCTGGTCGTGAGTTCGGTACAGCCGTGGTAGGCGTTTTCAATGACCAATCCACCCTGGTTGCCACTCAGCGACTGGGCGATCTGTACTGCCAGGTCATTGGCTTCGGAACCGGAATTCACGAAGATGCAGGTATCCAGGTGATCGGGCAGGTCTTTGGTCAGGCGTTCGGCGTAGTCCGCGACGATATCGCACATGTAGCGCGTGTTGGTGTTCAGCGCCTTGGCCTGGCGGGCAATGGCCTTAACGATGTGCGGATGGCTGTGGCCCATTTGCGGCACGTTGTTGTAGGCATCGAGGTAAGCGGTGCCGTCGGCGGTATACATCCAGCCGCCTTGCGCGCGGGTGATGTTCAGGGGGCGGTCGTAGAAGTGCCAGATCTTACCGAGATATTTTTCCCGACGTTCCTCCAGCTCATCCTGGTGGTCGGCAAACACAGGGCCATCGGTATCGATGGGGCTGTAGACCGGGAAGCGCAGAGCCTCGCGTAGTCGACGGGTGACGGTTTCGCGGCCCATCTCCACCAGTTTCAGCAGCATGCGCGAGTAGTTGCGGTCCGCCACGTGCATCTCGTCTTCCGCGTCGTGCAGGGCGCGGTAGTTGCAGATGATCGAGGCCACCGCCAGGCGCAGGCGCAGGGTGTCGAACAGCAGATCCACTTCCTGTTCGGTAAGGGGGTTGGTGGTGTCGTAACCCTGGGCCACTTTGATCAGCGGGCGGATCGGGTCTTGCTCATCGTCACCGTAGGCTTCGGCAGCAACGACAATTTCCGTGAGAATGCTGTTGTGGCCCATGTCGCCAAAGTCGAGCAGGGCCGCCACCCGGGTATGGTCGTCGTGGCGCACCATCACATTGCCGTCGTGGCCATCCTGATGCACGATCTGGCAGCGGGTTTTCTTCAGGCGGCCGAGCGTGCTTTGTTCGGCTTCATCGATGATGCTGGTCAGCAGATCGCGCAGCTCGCCGGCGGGCAGGTCGGGCAGCATGGCGCGCAACTGCAGGCAGCGACCGATATCCCACAGGTGTTCGTTGCTACCGGCATAGGGGTGGAAAAAACTTTGCAGCGCGTTGTCCACACGGCCCAGCATTGTCCCGACATTGAAATAATATTCGTCGCAGTAGGCCTCGGGGGTATCTTCAACGGTGCGGCCTTCCATGAAGCTGATCATGCGAATCATGTGACGAGCACCGCTGAAGTAGGAGGTTACCCACTCATAGGGTTTGCCGTTCTTGGTCGGGATAATCGGCGGGACCTTGAGTTCCGGGTCCTGCTCCAGGATGTGTTCCACCGCTTTGACCTGCAGGTCAACGACCCCTTCAGGTTCCAGGGCATTGGAGATCTTAACCACCCCCAGTGGGCCAGACTCATTGCTGATGAGCCACGTGAGGTCTCGTTCGCTATTGAGCGCCCGGTAATCGCCGTCCAGGCCATAGAGATCTTTTACTAAGTCCTTAACTTGATTGAGTTCAATTTTCGGCAGATTGCGATCGATGGGGGGATTTTTACTCATAGTCTGGCTTCAGTGTTACCAAGATTGCCGGGCCCAGCGGGCGAGCTGACTGGCCGCAGTCGGGCGGTAAGTTCCGCTGTTTTCAAAGTTCACATCAGCGTACGCCAAACTTACAGGAGCTGTAAAGTTCGGTTGATGCCCCGTTTGGGGTAATCGGTCACGGTGCTAGCGGAATTGTCGAGAGCCTGCGAATACAACCCGGCTGGGCCTTCTTGTCCCTTGCGGCACGTTAGAGCATCGCGTGCGGTATCAGATCACGTAGAGCGGGCCGCTCCTCCCGCTATTGGGCTCATATTCCCGTACAATGTGCGCTATCGAAGTTCAATAAAGAGGGCAAGGGAATGCGCTTCGCACTGATCCCACTGTTTGTAATTTGCGGCTCGGCCAGTGCCGAGCAGACGCGTCTCGAAACGCTGGTGGTTACCGCCAGCCGCTTGGAACAACCTCTCGCGGATCAC
Organism: Microbulbifer marinus; assembly: GCF_900107725.1. Lineage (GTDB taxonomy): Bacteria > Pseudomonadota > Gammaproteobacteria > Pseudomonadales > Cellvibrionaceae > Microbulbifer > Microbulbifer marinus. The sequence goes on from NZ_FNQO01000001.1 coordinate 513,069, forward strand.
GCCGGCAGTCTCTCCTCGCTCGACGGCGAGTCGCTGCAAATGGTCGGCCACAACCATATTCAGCAGAGCCTGGTGCGTATTCCCGGGGCGAATTTCGCTCGCGGAGAAGGGCAGGAATATTTGCCATCACTGCGCTCACCGGTGCTGACCGGGGCCGGGGCGTGCGGCAGTTTGCTGGTCATGGAAGACGGTATCCCGCTGCGGGCGGCGGGTTTCTGCAACGTCAATGAGCTTTTCGAGTCCCATTCCGAGCAGGCCCGGCGCATCGAGGTTGTGCGCGGGCCTGCGGGCAGCCTGTATGGTTCCAATGCGATGCACGGCGTGGTCAATATCATCGGTGCGAGCGTGGCCGAGGAGTCCGGTGGCTCTATCGGCGTGGAGGCCGGGCCGAACCAGTTTGTCCGCACGACAGTCTCCGTCGATTCCGGCAAGCGCGCCGACAGCGGCGTACGCGCTGATCTGTCCTTGAGTCACGACGGTGGCTACAGGGCTGATTCCGGCTATGCCCAGCAAAAGCTCAGTCTCGTGCACGAGGCTGCGGTCGGTGCTGTCGCAGTGCGCACCCGTCTGGCGGCAACCAACCTGAATCAGGAAACGGCGGGCTATATCGAAGGCGAGAGCGCCTACAAGGATCGGCAACTGAGCCGCAGCAACCCGAATCCCGAGGCCTTCCGCGACGCGCGCGCGTTGCGCTTGTCTTCCGAACTGGATTTCGGCGCTGTCGGCGGCGGGCAGCTGCGGGTTACACCGTACCTGCGCACAACCGACATGGTATTCCGGCAACACTACCTGCCGGGGCAGGCACTGGAGGAGAACGGCCAGCGGGGCGTTGGACTGCGCACCATCTACCATGCCGAACTGGCGCGGGCGGCGCGATTCAGTGCGGGTGTGGATGCGGAGTACAGCCGCGGCTATCTGCGTGAATTTCAGGACGCCGCCACGTCGGGCTCGGAGTTTCTTCGCGAAACCATTCCCGTTGGCAGCCACTACGATTATCGCGTGGATGCGACGATGCTGGCCCCCTTCGTTCACGCCAGCTGGCAGGCTGCAGACAGACTGACCCTGCAGGCCGGCCTGCGCTACGAATACATGGGCTATGACTATGACAACCAAATGCTCGCCGGCCGCACGAGAGCCGATGGCACTGCCTGCGGATTTGGCGGCTGCCGTTTTAATCGGCCGGCAGATCAGTCGGACGATTTTCGCAGTCTGTCACCGAGTTTCGGTGCGGTTTACCGGCTGAATCCCGGTTTACAGCTGTTTGCAAACCTGGCCCAGGGATTTCGCGTGCCCCAGGCAACGGAATTGTACCGCCTGCAGCGGGAGCAGACAGTGGCAGAGCTGGATGCGGAGGAGATCCGCAGCCTGGAGCTGGGAGTCAGAGGCGAGGAGGACCACATAAGCTATGAGCTGGTGGCCTACGCCATGGGCAAGGACAATGTAATTTTCCGCGATGCAGATTACTTCAACCAGTCGAACGGTGAGACGGCGCACAGCGGACTGGAACTCGAACTCGACTACACACTGGCCAGCGACTGGCGCGTGCAAATATCCGCGAGCTACGCCGAACACCGCTACCGCGATGAACGCCTGCTGGGCGGTGACTCAATACAGAACAATCTGGTCGACTCGGCGCCCCGGCATTTCGGCAGCAGCCGATTACTGTGGCAACCGGAAGCAGCGCTCAGCTGGGAGTTGGAATGGGTGCACCAGGGGCGCTATTACACCGATCCGGAAAATCGTCACAGTTATCCCGGTCACGAGCTGCTTAATCTGCGCGCACGCTGGGAATGGCAGGAGGGCTGGGAACTGGCCGTCAGGGCGTTAAATCTGACCGACGAAGCCTACGCGGAGCGCGCCGACTTCAGCAATTTTTCCGGCGACCGCTATTTTCCCGGTGGCCGGCGCTCGCTTTATCTCGCGGTTTCGACAGGCTGGTAATCAGTTCATAGAAATAACGCAAGCAGCGCATTGCCGCGCTCGGTGCATCATTGAGTCGCAGTCTGTCGAGCGAACATTACCGACAGCATGCTGATAGTCCCCAGCTCTATGCCATCGGTGGGAAAAGTCACGTTGTCTTTTTCACTGCTGGCGCCGGCGACGTATAGCAGCGGCAGAAAGTGCTCCGGCGTCGGTACCGCGAGCCGCGCGTCGTGGCCGGCGAGCTGGTAGTGGATCAGGCTCCGGTGGTCGCCACGCGCCAGTGCGTCCCGAATCAATGCGTTGAAATTCTCCGCCCACGCCGGTACTGCAACCCGCTCGCCCCACGTCACCTGCGCAAGGTTGTGTACCACATTGCCGCTGGCGAGGATCAGTACGCCGCGATCGCGCAACGGTCGCAACTGGCGTCCCAGCTCGTAGTGAAATTCCGCCGGCTTGGTCGCATCGATACTCAGTTGCAGTGTCGGGATCCCGGCCTGCGGGTACATATGCATCAATACCGACCAGATGCCGTGGTCGAGCCCCCAGTTATCGTCGAGTTCAACGTTTAAGGGCTGTAACAGCTCCTGGATTTCTCGGGCGAGGTCCGGTGCGCCGGGCGCGGGGTAATCGCATTCGTACAGCGCCGGCGGAAAGCCGTGAAAATCGTGCAGTGTGGCGGGTTTTTCGGCAGCTGCGATTTCGGTGCCGCGGGTATACCAGTGCGCGGAGATCGCGAGAATCGCACGGGGTTTCGGCAATTGCTCGCCCAAGCGGCACCAGGCGCGCGTGTGGGCGTTGTCTTCCAGTGCATTCATTGGACTGCCATGTCCGATAAACAGTGTGGGCATCGGTTGCTGACTCATTCGATCTTTCCCGTCGGTAAAAGCTGCGCTATTCACGCGTTGATCCATTCTGACTAGCTTACTAACTTTGCTGTGTAGCAAATAAAAAAGGCGGCGGAAAACCGCCGCCCAAAAGTAAGCGCGTCTACAGGGGGATTACGGGATTCAGGCGAGCTCGGCGATACGCGCCTGCGCCGCATTCAGTGCCTGCTCCTTGGCTTCGTCGCCAACTGCCAGACCTTCGGCGTGCACAAAATCCACATCGGTGATGCCGATAAAGGCGAGGAACTGGCGCACGAATGCGGTCTGGGAGTGATCCTCGCCGTACTGGCCGCCGCGGGTGATAAACACGACGGCCTTCTTGCCTTTCATCAGGCCTTCGGGGCCTTCCGGGGTGTACTGGAAGGTCACACCGGCACGCGCGATATGATCGAAGTAGGCGCGCAGGGTGGAGGGCACGCTGAAGTTGTACATAGGAATACCGAGCACCAGTACGTCGGAGCTGGCAATTTCCTCGATCAGGGCGTCGGAGTAGCTGACGACGGCTTTCTGTTCGGCCGTGCGCTCTTCCGCCGGGGTGATGAAGGACTGGAAGCGGGCCAGGTCCAGGTGCGGCACCGGTTCGGCGGCGAGGTCGCGGCTGATTACCTTACCGTCCGGGTTGCGGGCCTGCCAGTTCTTAACGAACTGCTCCGCCAACTGTGATGACTGGCCATCGTTCTGGAAAATACTGGTCTGAATCTTGAGTAGCTTTGCCATGCGTCGTTACCTCCAACAGGGGTTAATTCCAACATGGGGCGCATTGAAGCATTGAATGATTCGATAAAAAATCATAAAAATACGCTTCTATCTATCGAATGAATCGATCATATGACGGAAAAAATGACCTCGAAGTCGTCCCTGACACCCCGTATCAGCCTGGAACAGTGGCGCTGCCTGATTGCGGTGGTGGAGCAGGGCGGCTACGCCCAGGCGGCGGAACGGCTGCACAAGAGCCAGTCGTCGGTCAGCTACGCGGTGCAGAAGCTGGAATCGGTACTGGATCTGAAGGCCTTCGCCATTGAGGGTCGCCGGGCGGTGCTGACGCCGGCGGGCGAGATGCTGTACCGCCGCGCCAAGCTGTTGCTGGAGGACGCCGCAGGGTTGGAACTCGCCGCGCACAGGGCCTCGGCGGGCTGGGAAGCGGAGATCGGCATTGCGGTCGAGGTGCTGTTCCCGACCTGGTTGCTGCTGGACTGCCTGAACCAGTTTGGCGAGGAGAGCCCGCAGACGCGCATAGAACTCTACGAAACCGTGATCGGTGGCGGACCGGAAGCGCTGGAACAGGGGCGGGTCGATCTGGCAATCACACCGCACATTCCCAAGGGGTTCAATGGTGAGCCGCTGCCGCGTCCGGCGCGGGTCATTCCGGTGGCGCATCCGGAGCACCCGCTGCACCAGTTGGGGCGGGAATTGACGCTGCGCGACCTGCGCCAGCACCGCCACCTGGTGGTGCGCGATACCGGCTCCCAGCGCACCAGTCGCACCACCACGGTGGAAGTGGCGCAGCGCTGGACTGTGACCAATATGGCCACATCCATCGGTGCAGCCTGCCGCGGCTACGGTTTTGCCTGGTTGCCGGAGGAAAAAATACGCGCGGAGTTGGACGAGGGTATTCTTAAGCCGCTGTCGCTGCGGGGTGGCAGCGAGCGCACCATTCCCATGTACCTGATTTTCGCCGACCGCGAGAGCCCCGGGCCCGGGGCGGCGCGCCTGGCCGAAATTGTCCGCCTGCAGATGCAGTCGATGTGCTCGGAAACCGATTGATCAGGGACTATTTGTCTGCGTCGGCATCACTGCCCGGAGCGGTCTTCTCGTACCAGAAGTTGTAGAAGTCCTCGGTTACCAGCTGCTCGATATTGGTGGCTTCCTCCCGGGGGCAGAACACGGTCACCGTCAGCACATCATGGCCAAGTTCGTTGGTGGTGATGCTGACCTTGGCATCGGGTCCTGACAGTTCCACGCCCATACGGTGCTCGATCAGGCTGCAGTAGCGTTCGGCTACTTCGCGAAAGAATTCGCAGTGCTCGCGCAGGCGCTCCGCGACAAATTTCTTTGCCTCGAACGGATTGATCCCCTTGCTCTCGCGCACAATGGAAAAGGTGTGCTCGATATAGCGACGCATGAAATTCAGGTTTTTTATCGGCTTGGTAAAAAACGCGCTGTTGGGGATGTACAGCGTCGTGCCGGTATAGCCGTTGCCGAGGCCGTGCGGGTCTATCTCCAGCAGCGTGGTGCTCAGCCAGTCGCTGTCGATCACCTCGCCGAATTCGTCGCCGATCTTGACCCAGTCGCCGACGGTAAAGGAGCGCATGCCCGCCTGGAAGACACCGCCGACAAAACACTGCACGAATTCGCGTAAGGCGATCACTATGGCTACCGAGAAGGCGGCGATAGACAGCGCAAACTCGCGCAGCTCTGCTATCCAGATGGAGATCAGCCCAATCACCAACAGCAGGTTGCCGAAGTTGTGCACGGTGTTGATACGGCGCCGCTTATCCGGTTTGGCCCAGCTGCTGCGGGAAATAGCGAAGGAAATTAGCCAGCGCAGCAACAGGATAACGGCGACGAACGACAGGGTTATGATGAGTTTGTTATCGAGAAGCTGCTGCAACATCACTGATCTCGTGCGAAGGAATGAGGGTTGTGGTGATAAACGGCTTCACCTTGTCGGCCTCGCGTATAAAAGCTTAGCTGACCGCACGCCGTGGATTTGCGGTCAACAGCGGATGAATTAACGGTCCGCTGTCGGGGCCGCAACTGTAGCTTTTCCCGCCGCCGAATGTAAGAGGTGGGCGCGCTAGTGGCCAAAAAATAGTAGCGCTATAGTTAACCCCTAACAGTCAACGCACGGAAGGTTCCTGGGGGCAATAATGAGCAACGTGACCAAAGAGGTTGAACAGGAATGCTTCGTTCTCGAGGGCTGTGGAGCCCTGGAGGAGATAGTGAGGCCCAAGGAAAAGGAGCTCGGCGGTTTTTCCGTCAGACGTTGTCTGCCGAGCCGCGAACGGCAGATGGTTGGGCCCTGGATCTTCTTCGACCATATGGGCCCTGCCGAATTTCCTTCGGGCGAAGGTATAGACGTGCGCCCGCACCCGCATATCGGTATTGCCACAGTGACCTATCTGTTCGATGGCGAGATCCTGCACCGAGATTCACTGGGAAGCCTGCAGCCGATCCGTCCCGGGGATATCAATCTGATGGTGGCGGGTAGTGGCATCGTCCACTCTGAGCGGGAACGCCCGGAAGTCCGCGATATCGACCACTGCCTGCACGGGCTGCAGCTGTGGCTGGCACTGCCGGAAGCTGACGAGGAAATGGCGCCTGAATTCCACCATTACCCATCGGCAGACATTCCGGCACTGAACGTGGATGGCGCCCCAATCCGCGTCATTATGGGCACCGCCTACGGTGTCACGTCTCCCGTCAAGACTTTTGCCGAAACCCTTTACGTTGAGGCACACCTTCGGGCCGGACAGAAAATAACGCTACCGGAAGCCCAGGAGAGGGCTGTCTACGTGGCCGGCGGTAACCTGAAAGCGCGAGACGCCGAGATTCCGGAGTTCTCACTGGCAATATTTGCCAACCAACCCGGTGTGGTGCTGGAGGCGACCGAGGAAAGTCGCATCGCCATCATTGGCGGCGAGCCATTTGCGAAGCGGTGCATCGTCTGGAATTTCGTCTCCAGTCGGGCGGAGCGCATTGATGAGGCGGTGCGGCAGTGGAAGGAGGGCGGTTTCCCGCGGGTGCCCGGCGACGAGACGGAGTTTATTCCATTCCCGGATAAGTAGTCCCAGGTGCTGAGATCTAATTTGCCCGTACATTCGGTGTCAGGGAGCTTTTCCCTTCCGCAATGATGCCGGTCGTAGTCACAATTGGCAACAATGAGGCTAATAACAGTGCCAAGGGCATCGAGCCAAGTTACTACTAGTGTTGCCTGGAACAGTCACGGGCGCTCAGCCCGTAGATAAACCAGGTCATGATTTTCCAGTCGCCATTTAGCTTGGCGAGGGAGAGTATGTTGCAGAAATCTTTCAGTCTGGGATCCGCTGCAGATTTCCTCCGGAACGCAACCAGTACCGCTGCGGAACCATCGGCCCCGATTGCCTGATTCTCGATGTCGAAAGTGGTAAATGGATGGGAGTCAACGTGAAATGTTTCGCGATATCCTTGCACCATTTTCGCGGCCAGCTCTGGACTCGTACTGAATCCGGGCATTTCCCCGATGTAGAAAACCGGAGTGGCGGCAAAGTGGATCTCCGCGACATCCGATGCGCTCTTGGATTGATCGGAAAAGTCCTCGAAGAAGTTCTGGGTAAAGACCGCCAATTCTTGCTCTTCGTCGGCGTGGACCGAATACGTTAAGAGCATAAAAGCCGACAGCAATATGAGTTTCATAGTGACTGGATCATGTTGAGCGGGGATGTTTCAGATAGTGGGTGACTCCGTTAGCAATAACCAGAAATCCTGTGTTTTTGTCATGAAAGTGCGCGTTTTCTAGAGTGCGCTGACTAGATCTTTCGCTCTGTCAGCGCGGTTCCGTTCTCTATCCGCTCACTGGGGTGCAGGACCACTTTTTCGCCGGGTACCAGGCCGTCGAGAATTTCGGCCGTCTGTCCGTTGTTGTGCCCAACTTTCACTGCGGCGCGCACGGCACGACCATCCACCACTTTAAATACGGCCCACTCCCGCTTGTGACGAAACAGAGCACCAGTGGGCACCTGTACCACGTCGTCTCCCCGCCAGATCTCAATCGCGGCATCGACGCGATAGCCGTGGCCGAGCCGCGACCAGACCTCCTGGGGGTCGGTAAAATCGATAATTACGTTGACCCGCTGTTCCTCGATACCGAGGGCGGAGATCTTGGTAAAGCCAAAGGGCTCCACCAGGCGCACCCGGCCGTGGAGGGGACTGTCGCCGCCCCAGCTGGTGATCTGAACGGGCGCACTTTTATCGACCTTGACCGCATCGCGGGACAACAGGTCGACAACGATTTCCAGTTGTTCCGGATCGCCGATTTCCAGCAGTGGTGTACCGGCGGGAACAACCCTTTCACTCTCCTGCGAAATACGCAGCACACTGCCGCTGACCGGAGAGGTAACACGGACCAGATCGTCTTTCTTGATTTCCACCTCGCCGGGCTCTATCAGCGCGGCGCGGGCGTTTTCCAGTTCCCCCATGCGCATGCGCTCGGCGGCGCGGGCGGTATCCAGCGAGGCTTCAGCGCTGTCCAGGGCCAGCTCGAAGCGCTCCAGCTCAACCGTCGAGATATGCCCCTTTTTCGCCAGAATCCGCGCGCGCTTGGCATCGGCCCTGGCGAATGCCAGCTTGGCCTCGGCGTCGCGGCGTTCGGCAGCCGCAAACTTGAGAGCCGCCTCGGCGCTGCGGATATCAGCCTCGGCCTGGCTGCGGCTGCGTTCGTCGAGAAATTGCGGTTGCAGGGGCAGCAGGTCGGCGAGGCGCGTCTTGTTGGCGACCACGACATCGCCGACCTCACTTTCGATGCGCAGCAGGTAACCGGTCACGGGCGCCGACACCACATACACATCGTGGACCCGGGTGTAGCCCTCATCACTGACCGATACCTGCATCGGGCCCCGGCGCACTTCATCCATATCAACCGGCACCGGCTCCGGCAGGAAGGCGTAGACAAAAAAGAGCAGCAGCCCGGCAAGTAGTACCAGTCCAACGATGCGCTTGATCAGCTTCCTGGGCATATCACTCCCGGGTCTTCAGTACGGCGATCAGATCCAGGCGGTCGATACGGCGCCGCACCAGCAGGCCGGACGCCACCGCCGCCAGCACCACCACCAGCGCCGCGTAGCCATAGGTGCTCGACGAGACCACCAGTGGAATGCGAAACAGTTCGGTATCGAAGGACTGCACCAGCGTCCAGGCGAGCAGATAACCGAGCAGGGCGCCAAGTGGCAGCGCCGCTAGCGTCAGTAACGCGAGTTCGCCCAGCAGAATATACGACACCTCGCCGCGGGTGAGTCCCAGCACGCGGAGGCTCGCCAGCTCGCGGCCGCGCTCGGACAGGGAGATTCGCGCGCTGTTGTACACCACGCCCACGGCGATCAGGCCGGCAAACAGGGTGTTGAAAAATACAAAGGTACCGAGGCTCTCCTGCAGGGTCTCGTAAAAGGCATTCTGTGCCTGCTCCTGCAGGCTGACGCCGGCCACCACCGGGGTGCCTTTCAGTTCTGTGTAGAGCGCGTCGGTCAGGTCCGGGTCCACCAACAAGTAGGTGCCGGAGATGGCAATGTCCTCCTTGAGCAGGCGGTTGAGGCTTCTCAGGTCCATGTAGGCCTGGGTGCCCATAAAGGTTTTGACGATACCGGCGACGGTAACGTCCAGTTCCGGACGCCGCCCGGTGCGAATTTCGACGCGCAGCGGTTCCCCGGCGCGAATGGCCAGTAATTCGGCCAGCTTGTCTGACAACACTATACCGTGTCTGGGAAGCGGTACTGGCTGCAAGTCAGTATCGACCAGTCGCCCGAGATCGGCGCCCGGAACCAGGCCAATGATGGCTTCACGCCGGGTGCGCTGACCGTTGCGCAGCACCACCGGCACTGCGCGAAACGGTTCGGCGGCGAGCACACCCGGGGCATGAAGAACATCCTGCACCGCCCGCAGGTTGCGCGGCTCGACAAAATTGACCGTTACATCCTGACGATCGATCACATTAAACGATATATCGACCATATAGAGCATCGCATCCATCGAAAAACTCGAGCCGATCAACAGTCCCATGGACATGGCGATACCGATACAGGTCATGGCCGCCCGCTTAGGCCAGCGGTACAGGTGGCGCAGGATCATGCGCGATGGCTGATCGATCCAGGGCGCGAGCATTTCGAGCCAGCGGGCCGAGCGACTGTAATCCGGTGGAGGCGGCGGCACCATCGCCACCGCCGGTTCCAGGCGCATGACTTTCACTACCGACGACGAGGTACCGACGGCGGCCACGATCAGGCTGAAACCGATCGACAGCAGATAGACGTCCGCCGGCGCGCGAAAAAGCAGAAACGGAAATTTGAAATAGTCCTGGTACATACGTGCCAAGCCCTGGCCGAGCCAAAGGCCGAGGATGATACCGATAACGATTCCTATCAGGGTGATGGCGCCGATCATCTTCAGGTAGTGCAGCGCGACCGCCCTGTCACGATAGCCGAAAGCCTTCAGCAGGCCGATCTGCTCGCGCTCGGTATCGATCAGGCGGCCAACCACGACATTGAGCAGGAAGGTGGCCACCAGCAGAAATATCGGCGGCAGCAGCCTGCCTATGGTCTCCAGCTGCTTGATTTCGTTGGTCAGAAACTGGTCCGAAATCTGCTGTGATCGCCCATAGGCACCGGTGGCGCCGTAGCGTTTCAGTAACTGGTCAAGCCGCTCGAGCAGGGCTTCTTCGCTGGAGCCGGCAGAGGTGAGGATCACCGCCTCGTTAAAGGCGCCGTCCAGGTCGAATGCGTTTGCCAGCGCCTCGCGGTTCATCCAAAGGACGCCGAAGCGTTTTTTGTCCGGAACGATTTCTCCCGGTGAAATGGCGTACACATATTCCGGTGACTGCACTATCCCGGTGATCGTCAGTTTTTTCTTGGTGCCGTTCAGAATTCCATACAGGTGGTTGCCCGGCTCGAGGCCGTGCGCTTCTGCAAAGGCATCCAGCGCGAGCACCTCTTCCTCGTGAATCGGATCAGGGTAACGGCCCCGTCGCAGCACTATGTCATTGATATGGGGCCTTGCGATTTTCGGCAGCGACTGGATCTCACCGGTGATTGGCGCCGCTGCGCCCTCCACATCCAGAATGACGCCGGCGCGGATACGCGTCTCGGCACGGCGCACGTCGGGAAGCTCGGTGATCTGCTCCAGTAGCGCATTGGGTGCGCGTTTCACCGGCGCCCAGACATCGGCAAACCGGTAGCGTTCGTAGTAGGCGGCACGGGTTTCGGCCAGCGAGATCAGCATGCCCTTGGACATGATATACATGCCCACGCCGCAGCCGATTACCACGGCAATGGCGAGCGCCTGACCCTTGATGGCCCAAAGGTCCCGCAGCAGTTTGCGATCGAGTGGTTTTAGCAGTTCGATCAGCATCGCCTACCAACTCAGCTCGTGTGGATCACAGGGGTGGCTGTTCAGTTCGGTCTGCTGGATCTGCCCGTCGGCCATATGCAGTACCCGGTCCGCCATGGCGGCGATGGCCGCATTGTGGGTGATTACCATCGCGGTCGTACCGAGTTCGTGATTGACACGCGCTATGGCCTCCAGTACCACGATGCCGGTCTTGCTGTCGAGTGCGCCGGTGGGTTCGTCGCAGAAGAGTACGCGCGGTTGCTTGGCGATGGCGCGGGCGATGGCGACGCGCTGCTGTTCACCGCCGGACAACTGCGCAGGAAAGTGATCCATGCGTTTGCCGAGCCCTACCAGTTCCAGCGCCCGCTCCGGCGTCATCGGCTCCTCGGCGATTTCGGTCACCAGTGCCACATTCTCCCGCGCGGTCAGACTGGGGATCAGGTTGTAAAACTGGAAGACAAAGCCAACATATTCACGCCGGAATCTGGTCAGGTGCTCGTCGTCGAAGGCGGTGAGCTCCCAGCTGTCGAAATACACGCGCCCCTCGGTCGGGGAATCCAGCCCGCCGAGGATATTCAGCAACGTCGACTTGCCGCTGCCGGAAGGGCCGAGCAGGACCACCATCTCGCCACGGGGAACCTCGAGGTCCACACCGCGCAAGGCATATACGCGGGATTCACCGCTGCCGTAGAGTTTGGTCAGGCCCTCGGCGCGAAATGCCGGATGCTCGTTTTTTTCCATGGATCGATAGGCTTTCCGTGGCCCGCCAGTGCGCAATCCAACTATTTTAGTAACTGAGATGCCGTATCCGGTTTCGGAATAGGGCACTTACCCTGAATCGATAGACCGCACGGGTTGTTTCTATCCTTCAGCAACTTCTTACAGCAATAAGCAACCAGAATGGAACATGTTGCGACTAAAAGCCGCCATTGCGGTGGTAGCGCCCGCCAGTGTCGTCAAGTATGGCACCGGTGCCGATGACCAGTTCAGTAGCAGGCGAACAGACTGCCAAACCCACCGCGGCACCGATCGGCACTATCGCGGAGGTCCACGGCCCTGTGGTGGTGATTCGCTGCGAGAAGCTGCCGCCATTGCGCCAGGCGCTGAAGACCCTGCTCGACGGTGAAGCCTACCTGTTTGAGGTGCACCAGCATCTCGACCAGCGCCAGGTGCGCGCCATCACGCTGCACCGCACGGCCGGCCTGCGCCGCGGTATGCCGGTGTACGACACCGGCGCGCCGCTCCATGTGCCGGTTACGGCGGATTGCGTCGGGCGGCTGTTGAATATATTCGGCGAGCCGCTGGATGGCGGGGAGCCGCTGGAGGCGCGTGAATACCGCAATATTCACACGCCGCCGGCGGCACTGTGGGACGCCGTCGGTGCCGGCGCCATCCTGGAGACAGGTATCAAGGTGATCGACCTGTTGTGCCCGTTTGTGCGCGGTGGCAAAACCGGGCTGTTCGGTGGTGCCGGCGTCGGCAAGACGGTGCTGGTGATGGAATTTATGCACGCGGTGGCGGCGCTGCACAGTGGTGTATCCGTGTTTGCCGGTGTCGGCGAACGTATCCGTGAGGGCCACGAACTGTGGCAAGAGATGCGCGAGGCTGGAGTCATGGAGCAGACGCTGATGTCCTTCGGGCAGATGGATGAATCACCCGGTGTGCGCTTCCGCGTCGGCCTGTCCGCACTGACATATGCCGAGTACCTGCGCGACACGCTGCAAAAAGAAGTGTTGTTCGTGATGGACAATATCTTCCGTTTTGTGCAGGCGGGTAGTGAGATATCCAGTCTGCTCGGGCGCATGCCGGCGACTGTTGGCTACCAGCCCACGCTGATCAGTGAGGTCGCCGAGCTGCAAGAGCGGATTCTGTCTACCCGCGCCGGCGCGATTACGTCCGTGCAGGCCGTTTATGTGCCCGCAGATGACATGACCGACCCGGCGGTGAGTGCCATCTTCAGTCATCTGGATGCTTCGGTAGTGCTTTCCCGCGCGCAGGCGGGCAAGGGGATTTATCCGGCGGTGGAACCCCTGCTGTCCAGCAGTCGGCTGATGGACCGGCACACGCTTGGCGACCGCCACTATGCCGTCGCCGAAGGGGTGCGTGAACACCTGGCGCGCTACCACGAGCTGGAAGACATTATTGCCATGCTCGGTATTGAAGAACTATCCGAGCGGGACAGGCGTATCGTGATGCGCGCACGCAAGTTGCAGCGCTACCTGACACAGCCATTTATGGTTATCGCTTCACACACTGGTATCGCTGGTGTCTCGGTGCCTCTGGAACAAACACTGACCGACTGCGAGGCGTTTTTGCGTGGCGAATATGATGAGCTGACGGAGGAGGACTGCTACATGCGCGGCGGCATGCGCGACGGCGGATGATGAAGGCCTTTACCCTGCAACTGTATTCGGCCACCGAACACGAGGAGTTCGCCGATGTGACCTCCTTTGTCGGTGAAGACGCGTCCGGCAGCTTCGGCATTCTCGCCGGGCACCTGCGCTGTGTGACGTCGCTGGTATTCGGGCTGGCGCGTTTTCGCCGCGGGGGTGACGACTGGCAATATCTGGCGCTGCCCGGCGGGCTGCTCTATTTTCTGGACAACCGCCTGCAGATTTATTCCCGCAGTTACCTGCTCGACAGCGACTACGAACGGATCTCGACCTTGTTGCGGCAGCAGTTGCTGGCCGAAGAGCAGAGTCTGCATCAGATGAGGGAAAGTATGCGTCGCATGGAGGAATCGATATTGCGCCGGCTGTGGGAAGTCGGGCGCCGCCGAGTGCAGGATTAGGTTTGGCGATGGTCGACAACGGCGATAAAAAGCTGCGTAACCGGGTCGAGCGTCAGGCCCGGCGAATGAAACAGGCCGAACGGGACCGACCGACGCTGATCGCGCAGACGATCTATATCGGCACCCTGGGACTGGTGTTTGTACTGCCGGTGGTTGGTGGCGCCTATCTGGGCCACTGGCTGGATGGTCTGGTCGAGGGCTACTCCACCCGCTGGACATTGAGCCTGATATTTGCCGGCGTGATCGTCGGTGGTGTCAATGTCTATCTGCTGATTCGGGAGTAGGGCATGGACGGCGGCGAACTCTTTCCGTCAGCGTTGTTTCGGCTCGGACCGCTCACGGTCACCAGCACCGTTGTGACTACGTGGGCAATCATCGCTGTTATCGGACTCACGTGCTGGTTGCTGTCGCGGCAGCTGCAAACGCGACCCGGCGCCGTGCAGACGCTTGCGGAAGGTGTGGTGACGGCGATCGAAGATGCCATCGGTGCGGTGGCGCCGGATCACGTAAAGATGCTGCTGCCATTTATCGCCAGCCTGTGGATCTTCCTCGTGATTGCCAACCTGTGTGGACTGATCCCCGGCGTACACTCGCCGACGCGCGATCTGTCGGCGACGGCAGCACTGGCCATCCTGGTATTTCTGTCGGTGCACTGGTTTGGCATTCGCAGCCAGGGACTGCGGCGTTACTTGCACCACTACCTGACGCCGACCCCGCTACTACTGCCATTCCACCTGATCTCCGAGGTTACTCGTACTGTCGCGCTGGCCGTGCGGCTGTTCGGCAATATCATGAGCCTGGAAATGGCGGCACTGCTGATTTTGCTGGTGGCCGGTTTTCTGGCACCGATTCCTATACTGATGCTGCACATCATCGAGGCCCTGGTGCAGGCGTATATTTTTGGCATGCTGGCGCTCATTTATGTCGCTGGCGGCCTCCAGTCACAGATGCTGAGGCAGCAGCGGAAGGAGAACTCTGATGCGGAAGGAGAGCAGCGATGAATGACATAAGCTGGTTTGCGCTCGGTTCCACGGTGATTGCCGCCCTCGCCATCGGCATTGGCGTTATCGGGCCGGCTTTCGCAATGGGACGCGCCATCAGCAGTGCACTCGATGCCCTGGCCCGCCAGCCCGAAGCAGAGCGGTCGATCATGCGTACCCTGTTTATCGGGCTGGCAATGATCGAATCACTCGCGATCTATGTGTTGGTGATCGCGTTGATCATCCTGTTCCGCAATCCGCTGCTGGAATACCTACTGAAGAGCTAGAACAACGTGGAACTCAGCTGGTCGACATTCCTGCTGGAAATTATCAATTTTCTTGTCCTCGTGTGGATACTGAAACGGTTTTTCTATCGGCCATTGCAGGACGTGATAGCGCGTCGCCAGCGCGGCATCGAGGAACGGCTGGCCAAGGCCGAGGAAATGCAACGCACCGCACAGGAACTGCAGAAGAAATACCAGGGCCGGCTCGAGCAGTGGCAGGCCGAACGCCAGCAGGCCCGCGAGGTCCTTGAGAATGAGCTCAAGGCGGAGCGCGCGCAGCGGCAAGCGGCGTTGCAGCAAGAGCTGGCGCAACAGCGTGAAAAAGCCGCGGCGATGGAGCAGCGTCGGCAGCGCGATCAGCACCGCAAGTTGGAGTTACAGGCCCTGGAGCAGGGCAGCCAATTTGCTGCGCGCCTGCTGGAGCGGGCCGCGGGTCCGGAGCTGGAAGAGCGGCTCGGGGAAATGCTGACCGATGCTATTGAAGAGCTGGAACCGTCACAACTGCAACAGCTGCGCGCGCAGCTTACCGAGCGGGATACAGTGGCGGAAGTGGCAAGTGCCTTTCCGCTGGCTCCAGAACAGCGGCAGAAAATCGAAGCGCTGTTACAGGAGGTCCTGCAACGACAGCTGCACTGTCACTATGTGGAGGACCCGGAGCTTGTCGCCGGGCTGCGCATCGGTGTGGGGGGCTGGGAGCTGGATGCGAATGTCCGAGATGAATTACATGGTTTCGCGCGGCTGGCTCGTGAGCCCGCTGGTGACTGAGCCGTGAGCGGAAAACTGCTGCGTCGCCGTGCGCAATGGCTCAGCGAATACCGTCCGCAACTACATATTCGCGAGCGGGGACGGGTGGTCTCCGTCGGCGACGGCATTGCCTGGGTCGCCGGGCTGCCCACTGCGGCGATGGACGATGTGCTGGATTTCGACGATGGCAGCCGCGGCCTGGTGTTCGATCTCACCGGAGCGCTGGTCGGCGCAGTGCTGCTGGTGGAAAGCGAAAATCTGACCGCTGGCACCGGTGTGCGCCTGACGTCCAAGCCGCTGGGTATCTCCGTCGGCGATGCGCTGATCGGGCGGGTTGTGGATCCGCTCGGCAATCCCCTCGACGGCGGCGAGACGCCGGACTGTGCGGGCTGGCAACAGCTGGAGAGGGCATCGCCGACCATCGTCGAGCGGGACTTCGTGCAGCAGCCGCTCTACACCGGCAGCAAGGTACTGGACACGCTGATCCCTATCGGCCGCGGTCAGCGCCAGTTGCTGATCGGCGACGAGGGGCTCGGGCGCAGTTCGCTGGCACTGGATGCGGTGCTCAACCAGAGTGACCAGGATGTGTACTGCGTCTATGTACTCATCGGCCAGAAACGCTCATCGGTGGTCTCCACCATTGCGCTGTTGCGCGATGCCGGCGCGCTGGACTACACAGTGGTTGTCGTGGCCGAGGCCAGTGCACTGCCGGGCATGCAGCACCTAGCACCTTTCGCCGGCTGTACCATTGCCGAATACTGGATGCGTCGAGGACGCCATACGCTGGTGGTCTACGACGACCTCTCCACCCACGCCAAGACCTACCGGGAACTGTCGCTACTGTTGCGTCGGCCTCCCGGGCGCGAGGCTTTTCCCGGCGATATCTTCTCCGTGCATGCGCGTCTGCTAGAACGCACCACCTGTCTCAATGCCGCAGGCGGTGGAGGCAGTATGACGGCACTGCCGATCGTCGAAACCAAGCTGGGAGAAATTGCCGCCTACATTCCCACCAATCTAATCTCCATCACCGACGGCCAGGTCTATCTGGATCGGGACCTGTTTGCCGGCGGCTTTCGCCCGGCCATCGACATCGGCATGTCGGTGTCCCGCATCGGCGGGCGCGCCCAGCACGCGGCGATCAAACGCGAAGCCGGGCGCATGAAGCTGGACTACCTGCAGTTTCTCGAACTGGAGATGTTCACCCGCTTCGGCGCCAAGCTCGAAGCCGGTATGGAAAAGGCTATTCGCCGCGGGCGGCTGTTGCGGGAAATTCTGAAGCAGGAGCGGTTTTCGCCGCTGCCGATCACCTTCCAGTTAGCATGGATGGTGGCATTCAACGACGGTCTATTGGACGAGATCGAATTGGAATCACTGGCCGGCCTGCTGGACGAATTGCAAGTGAAGGTCGACGCGAGTGGGCTGACACTGGATGATGAGCGGCCGCGGTGGCACGGCCTGGTGCAAGAGTGGCTGCCCGATACGATCGGGGCCTCGACGTGAGCCACCGCCGGGAAATGCAGCATCACCGCCGGCAGTTGGCCGAAGCACGCCAGATTATCAGTACGATGCAGTCACTGGCGTTTATCGAAGTGCGGCGGCTGCGGCGCGTACTCGAAATTCAGCAACAGGTAGTGCGCGGAATCTTTGACATTGCCGCTGACTTCCTCAGTTTCCATGCGCAACTGATACCGGAACCACAGCCGTTGCAGAATCTATTCCTGGTGATCGGCTCGGAACGCGGTTTCTGCGGCAACTTCAACGAAGTACTGATACAGGAGCTGGAACGCTGTCTCGCCGCAGCTACCGGCGAACACACCGGGGTAGTGGCCTGCGGACGCAAACTCTGTGAACGCTTGACCGGACACCCCAGGCTGCTCGCACCGCTGGACGGGGCCGCCGTACTCGACGAAGTCGATGGCGCTCTGAGCCGCCTGATCGCGCGAGTTACCGACCTAGACGTGACCAGTGGCTCCATGGCTCTGACGGCGATTTACTGTGATCCACAACAGGAAAATCCGCAGGTTCGGCAATTGCTGCCGCCGTTTGAAGTACTGCGCGACGCCGAACGCAAATTCGCCTTTGCGCCGCAGCTCAATCTGCAACCGCAGCAGTTGCTACTGGAACTGGCGGATCAGTACCTGTTCGCCGCGCTCCATGAAATTCTCTACGTTTCGCTGACGGCGGAGAATCTCCGGCGCATGCAGCACCTGGAGGGAGCAGTGCGGCATCTGGACAACAACCTGGAGACACTTCAGCACCGGGAAAATCAGTTGCGGCAGGAAGAGATTATCGAAGAGATTGAAGTGATTCTTCTCAGCATGAACAGCGCAAGCCTGGCGCCGGCGGGAAAATAGACGGCTGATGGCACGTGCAGTGGCGGCCGGCTGCTAACTTCAAATTACCCTGCGATGAAACGTGAACTTCTGAGAAACTTGAATCCGGCAGCCCCGATGAACAGCAGTGACCACCAGCGCCAGTGGCGAGGCCTGCAACTTCATTGGTCGGCTTTTTTCAATTCCGCCACCGTCTTGGCGAGAGTCAGGATTCTCCGCGCCAACTCGCGAGACAGGTTGATCAGCAACACGCCAAAGTCCAGCGGCTTTTCACAATGCAGGGCATAAAACAGATCCGTCGTTACTTCCAACACGTAACTGTTATTGGCCGCTATCGCTGTTCCCGGCCATGGCGTTAACGCGATCATGCTGACGAAGCCAACCGCCTCCCCAAAGTGAAAATCAAATATATGCTCGCTGTGGTCATTCGATGCCTGGTAATAGGCAATCGAACCTTTGAGAACGATGAAGAAGGAAACGGATGGATCCCCGGCTTTGACGACTGTCTCGCCTTTGTGAAATGCGTGGATACGGCCATTTTTTAACAGATAAGCAATGGCGTCGTCGGACATGGCGCCTAATACCGCGGCATTTTTCAAATGGTCGATGCCGAGTTCGTTAAGTAAAACCGCACCGTCTAGCAGTCGCATCGCAACCTTCCCGATCGGAGGCTATTCGAGTTTAAGTATGGATCAATGGCGGCTGTTATGTTTTTTTCGTGGTGGGACACCACCTCGAGTCCACCGAAATTCTCCCGCTGGGCGGGCTGCAGTTTTTTTCGACTAATGTTGCATATTCATTGACGACAATCGGTCGTGTAAGCCGAAAGATATGACCAATCCTGACAGCTCGCGCCTGTGGCAATGCCTGCCGTTGCCGGAACTGCAGCGGCAGCTCGATAGTTGTGACGAGGGTTTAACAACAGCTGAAGCCGGTCGGCGCCTGACTATGTATGGCAGCAATGCGCTGCCACAGCCGCGCCCGCCGGGGTTTACACGCCTGTTCCTGCGCCAGTTCATCAGCCCGTTGATCTACGTGTTACTGGCGGCGATGCTGGTTTCTCTCATTGTCGGCAAACTGGCGGACGCGACTTTTATCGGCCTGATTCTGTTGCTCAACGCGTTGATCGGTGGGCTGCAGGAGTACCATGCCCACCGCAGTGCACTGGCGCTGCGCAACCTGATGGTCAGTCGGGCGCGCGTGCTGCGCGATGGCCAGATAGAGGAAATACCCACCTCGCAATTGGTGCCCGGCGACCTGGTGCTGCTCGCCTCCGGCGACCGGGTGCCGGCGGACTTGCGCCTGTTCGATGCCACGGGTCTCGAGATCGACGAGTCCGTGCTCACCGGGGAATCCCTGCCGGTACGCAAGGACAGCGGCGCCCTGTGCGAGGCCGACACGCCGGTGGCGGAGCGCTTGAATCAGTGCTTCGCCGGCAGCCTGGTCGCAGCCGGACGCGCAAGCGGCCTGGTGATTGCCACCGGCCTGCACACGGAGATGGGCAAGCTGAGTCTGAGCCTGGAGACGGCGGAAGAGGTCAAACCGCCACTGTTCCAGCGCATCGAGCGCTTCAGTAAAAAGCTTACCATCGGACTGCTGATTACGGTGGCGCTGCTGGCGTCGCTGGAGCTGGCGCGCGACACACCACCGCTGGTGATTTTTATGACGGCGGTGGCACTGGCGGTATCGGCCATTCCCGAGGGGCTGCCGATGGCGCTTACCGTGGTGTTATCGATCGGTACCCGGCGCATGGTGAAAAGGCACGTTATCGTGCGCAATTTGGTGGCGGTGGAGAGTCTCGGCTCCTGCACCGTCATAGGCGCCGACAAGACCGGTACCCTGACACAAAATCAACTGACCGCACGGGAAGTGGCGACCTGTGACGGTGACCGTTTTCGTATCGACGGCACTAGCCAGCCACCGGCGGCAGATCCTGTGACGACAAGCAGCGAGGCGGTGGCGCGGATCATCAGGGTAGCGGCGCTGTGTAACGAGGCAGAACTGCACACGCTCGAGAATGGCGACTGCCACAGTAGCGGTGATGCGGTGGATCAGGCGCTGCTGTTGATGGCCTACAGAAGCGGGCAGACACGGCAGCAGCTGCTCGCCGTACATCCGCTGTTGGCGCAGATTCACTACGAGCCGGTGCTCGGCTTCGCCGCCACGCTGCACGCTGACGGAGAACGCCGCCTGGTCTGCGTCAAGGGCGCACTGGAGAAGTTGTTGCCGATGTGCGCCCGGATGGCCACGGCGCGGGGTGATACTGCGCTGGATCGCGAGCGTGCCCTGGCCACTATGCATGAATTGGCGGAGACCGGCGCGCGCGTGCTGGCGATGGCCGAGGGTAGCTGGAGCGACGATCAGAAATTCAGCGCGGAAAACTTTGCCGCGCACCTGAGCGACCTGTGTCTGCTGGGACTGGTGGCGATGGTAGACCCGATGCGTCCCGAAGCGGCCGCAGCCGTGCGGGCATGTCGGCAGGCGGGTATCAGGGTATGCATGCTGACCGGGGACCACCCCCGCACGGCGCTGAGTATCGCGCGCGAGCTGGGCCTGACCGACGGTGACGAAGGGGCAGTGACGGGGGGTGAACTCGCGCAGGCCGAGAAAGCCGGAGCAGAGGCGGTCGATGCACTGACCGCAAAGACACGGGTTTACGCCCGTGTCTCGCCGGAACAGAAACTGACCATCGTGCAGTCGCTGCAGCGGCAGGGGCAGTTCGTGGCTGTCACCGGCGACGGCGTCAACGATGCACCGGCGCTGCTGAGTGCGCATGTGGGCGTTGCCATGGGCCAGCGCGGCACCGAGGTGGCGAAGGAATCCGCCGACCTGCTGCTGACCGATGACAACTTTGCGTCGGTGGTGTCCGGTGTCGAGGAAGGTCGTATCGCCTATCAGAATATCCGCAAGGTCATCTTCTTCCTGATCTCCACCGGTGCCGCCGAGGTGGTGCTGTTCGTGCTCAGTACTGCCCTCGGACTGCCACTGCCGCTTACGCCGGTGCAATTGCTGTGGCTGAACCTGGTCACCAACAGCGTGCAGAGTATCGGCCTGGCACTGGAACCGGGAGAGGGCGACGAGATGCAGAGGCCACCGCGGCCGCCGAAGGAGTCGCTGTTCAATCCGCTGATGCTGCGTCGCGTTATCACGTCCGGGCTGGTGATGGGCGTTCTCGGTTTCACATGTTTCTATGTGTTGCTACAACAGGGATTGGCAGTGGAAGCGGCGCGCAACAGCCTTTTGTTACTGATGGTGTTGTTCGAGAATGTGCAGGTATTCAACAGCCGTTCGGAAACCCACTCGATTTTCCAGCAGCTTTTTTTCAGCAACCCGATTCTGCTGCTGGGTACCCTGGCGGCCCAGGGCATACATATACTGGCGATGTACTCGCCGCTGATGCAGGAGGTACTGGGCGTGACTCCGGTCAGTGCGGCGCACTGGTCGACGCTATTGGGAGTGGCCCTGCTGCAGCTGCTGGCGATGGAAGTGCTACTGAGAGTTTCACAGCGATACACCGCGCCGGCATAGGAAGCAGGGCCGCGACGCTTCGAGCGTGCCTTAGCGCTTTGCCTCTATTTCCGTCACCTTCTCAATGGTGCGCAGCAACGCATCCGGACTCAGGCTGATCGAGTCGATACCCAGCTCCACCAGGTATTGCGCGACTTCAGGATAATTTGACGGCGCCTCGCCGCAGATACCTGCCGGTATCTTGTTGCGCTGGGCACCCTCTACCGCCAGGCGGATCATCTGCAGTACCCCGGGATCGCGCTCGTCAAAATCGAAGGCGACGATATCTGAGTCGCGATCCACGCCCAGTACCAGCTGGGTCAGGTCGTTGGAGCCGATCGAAATACCGTCGAACAGTTGGCTGAACGCATCTATCTGCACGACGTTGTTCGGGATCTCGCACATCACGTAGACCTCGAGGCCGTTGCTGCCCGGCGCCAGGCCGTGCTCGGTCATGGCCTGCAGGACCCGTTCGCCTTCGGGGATACGTCGACAGAAGGGGATCATCACCTTGATATTGTCGAGCCCCATATCCTCCCGCGCCCGCTTCAACGCGGCGCATTCCAGTGCGAAGCCGGCCGCGTAGGCCGCGTGCGCATAGCGCGCCGCGCCGCGAAAGCCCAGCATCGGGTTTTCCTCCCGCGGCTCGAAGGCGGCGCCACCGATCAGGCGCGCGTACTCATTCGTCTTGAAATCCGAAGTCCGCACGATTACCGGGCGGGGATAGAAAGCCGCGGCGATGGTGCCGATACCCTCAGAGAGTTTTTCGATAAAGAAATCGGCACCGCTGTCGTGATTGGCGGTCAGCTCGTCCAGTTGTTTTCTGTCAGCTTCGTTGTCGACCTTTTCCGGACAGACGAGCGCCATCGGGTGCGCCTTGATGTGTTCGCTGACGATAAATTCCATGCGCGCCAGGCCCACACCATCGCAGGGCAGGGCACTCAGGCGAAAGGCCTGTTCGGGGCTGCCCAGGTTGATCATCATGCGGGTCTCGGGCCTGGGGACATTGTCTAGCTCGATGGTTTCCATATCGAACGGGATTTCGCCGCGGTATAGTTTTCCCACGTCGCCCTCGGCGCAGGACAGCGTCACGGTGTCTCCGGCAGCCAGGTTGTGGCCCTCCTCGCCGATGCCGACCACGGCCGGAATGCCGAATTCACGCGCGACAATGGCCGCGTGGCAGGTGCGGCCGCCGCGTTCTGTTACTAGCGCCGCCGCACGGCGCATCGCCGGTCCCCAGTCAGGGCTGGTACTCTCGGCAAACAGTACTTCGCCATCCTTAAAGTCGGCCAGTTGCTCCGCACGCTCAACCCGGTGCAGTTTACCGCTCGCTATTCCGGTGCCGATTGCGCGACCACGGGCGAGCGTCAGTGCCTTGTCCGGCTTTTCGCGAAATTTGTAGCGCTGCAGCTGGTTGCGTGGCTTTTGTGAGGCGACGGTCTCCGGCCGGGCCTGCAGCAGGTAGAGCTGGCCGTCGTCGCCGTCCTTGGCCCACTCGATATCCATCGGGGACTCCTCGCCGCGGCGCTCACTGTAGTGCTTTTCCGTCTTGATGGCGTAATCGGTGAGCGTCAGGACTTCCTCATCGGAAAGGCTCAAATGATGCCGCCGCGCATCAGGCGTCTCTATATTGTGCAGTTCCTGGCTGTTGATATCCTCGTCGCACACCAGCGTGAGCTGCTTGGCTCCAAGCTGCCGACGTAACACGCAGCGATAACCGCGCTCAAAAGTCGGTTTGTGCACATAGAATTCATCCGGGTCCACCGCGCCCTGCACGATGTTTTCGCCGAGGCCGAAAGCCGAATTGATAAACACCACATCGCGGAAGCCGCTATCGGTATCGAGGGTGAACATCACGCCACTGGAAGCCAGGTCCGCGCGCACCATTTTCATCACTGCGATAGCCAGCGATACCTTGAAGTGGTCGAATCCGTTGCGCTCCCGGTAGCTGATTGCGCGTTCGGTAAACAGGGACGCAAAGCAGCGCCTGCAGGCCTCCAATAATCCGTCCTTGTCGCCAATATTCAGGAAACTGTCGTGCTGCCCGGCAAAACTGGCGGTCGGCAAGTCCTCTGCGGTAGCGGAGCTGCGCACGGCGAGGCGTATCTGCGGTCCGTACTGTTCGCATAGATCCACATAGGCAGCGGTAATGTCATGCGCGAGCCTCTCGGGCATGCCAGCGTTGTAGACGATCTCCCGCGCCTGGGCGGCAACCTGCGCCAACTGTTGGCTGTCATCGGAGGCGCGCTTCTGCAACAGCTTTTGCAGCGACACTCGTGCGTCTCCCTGGTCCAGCACCGTCTGGTAGGCGGCCGCCGTGATCGCAAACCCATTCGGCACCCGGATTCCCTGTGGCGTCAATGTTCGGTACATCTCTCCCAGCGACGCCGTTTTCCCCCCGACGTCGGCAATATCTTCGAGACCAATGTTTGCAAACCAGCGGACAAAGTGACCTTTGGGCATCGCACATTCCCTTGCAGTGACTGAGGTGTAGCCACGTACTGAACAGGTATTAAGTAATCCTGACCATAGACAAGTCTGCACCCTTCGTGCGGGGCATTCGAGGCGAAACCGGAAAGAAAACCAGCAGGGAAGGTTACAGCTGCTAAACTCAATGTCCTGCGGGAAGCGCATTCTCCCGTCAGTGGATGGCCCGCGGAGAACAATGAAAATTGCGACGCCAGATTGCGCTGCTGCGGCATCACGCGGCACTCTCGAAAACCTCCATCAACACAGAAAACGACCCACTGCCCAATCCGAGCAGAGGAAATTGGCATGCTGTTCAAACATATTCTATTGCCACTTGACGGTTCTTCCGTCGCCGAGGAAGCCATTACCCATGCGCTGCAACTTGCCCGTAACTGCGGAGCTGAAATCCATCTCCTGCATGTACAGCGCACCACTTCGCACACAGATGAGCACAGTATCGACCCGGTGCACTGGCGTTTACGCAGGGCCGAACTGCGAAGCTATCTGAATCGGCTTGCCGATTATATTTCCGGAAAAGAAATAGCCGTAACCGTTTCCGTTCGAGAAGGTAGGCCCGCCGAGCAGATCGTCGAATACTGCGAAGAGGCGGACATCGACCTGATCGTTTTCACTGCCTACGGCAAGGGCGGTGTCAGCCGATTCCATTTCGGCAGTACTGCCCAGAAGGTGTTCAGTGGTTCCGGCCGCTCATTTATGATCGTGCGTCCGGGTGAAGCCCCGCCGGACCCAGATCAATTTGCCTATCGTCGTATCCTGATCTCCGTTGATGGCTCGCCGCATTCCGAATGGATGGCCTGCCAGGTGGCTGCGATGATGCGCGGGCAGCCGGCAGAACTGATACTGCTACAGGTGATTGCTGTGCCCGAAATGCCGCGGCGAATGCCTATTACCCGAGAGGAGCAGGCCACTCGCGAAAAGTTTGTCGAAAACAACCGTCGTGCGGCGCAGACCTACCTCGATGAAATGGCCCAGCAACTGGAAAACGGCATCAAGGTAAGTTTCCGCTTGCTGATAGCGGAGAACATGGCGGATTCCATTTGCAAGACGGCCGCCGAGGAAGGGGTCGACTTGATCGCGATGAGTGCGCATGACTGGCAGAGTGGTGGCCAGCGCGTTATGGGCAATATCTGTCAAACGGTGATGTGCCACAGTCCTATTCCTGTCCTGGTATTGCAGGACCGGAGCGAGACCCGTCTTCCGGGTGAGGAGGATGAGGATTCCTGCCGAATTCACCGGGAATTCGACTCAGATAACGGCGCCGAGTGAAGATGAAATTGCGTCGCAAACTGAATTGGAGTGCCCGCGCAGGGCGTAAATTTTTTTCCGGACTGAAACTATCCCATAAGGCGATACTACCTCCGCGCGCTGCAGTGCTTTCAGCGGCGAAACGACTGCGGGATAGGGATCGTCAATTAGAAGAAGATATCGTCGCGCTTGCCATGCATCACCAGCAGCGAGATGGTGGCACGCGCGACTATTCCCTCAGGTCCCACCTGCACAGTATCGAAAATCACTTCCGGGAAATATATCGTCACCTCGCCAGGCGAGTGGAGGCCGGCGATAGGGGGTCCCGCGGAGAGGAGTGGCTACTGGACAATCGCCACATAGTGCAGGAAGCCCTCGAGCTTGTCCGTGAGTCCCTGCCACGCCATTTTCTCAGGCAGCTACCGACAATCCAGGCTGAAGGAGACCGGTCTGACCTGCGCGCGCGTGCACTGGCCACAGTGCTGGTGTCTGACATGGCGCAACCCCTGGATATAGGGTTGGTGTCCGAACTCGTCGACCGTTACCAAAGTGAGGTCGTATTGACCACCGGTGAACTGTGGGCGCTTCCGGCATTTTTACGCCTTGGCCTGCTCGATCAACTGGTGGATTCCGCCAAGGACATATTGGCGACGGAACAGGAGCCGGCCAGCGACGAAGAGTCCAACGCCGGCGATGTGGGAATCGCCAGTGCCATTATCAGCCTGCGCGAACTGCGTTCCCACGATTGGCGCGATTTTGTTGAGGCGCTCAGTCGCGTCGAGGACACGCTGCGGCAAGATCCGGCGGACGCTTACGACAAGATGGATTTTGACTCCCGCAATACCTATCGCGATGTGATCGAGGAGGTGGCGCGGAGTAGCGGCAAAACCGAAATCGACGTAGCCCGGCGAGCCGTGGAACTGGCCTCTGCGCACACCTCTGGAGACCGGCGCCGACATGTCGGTTACTACCTGGTAGAGGAGGGCCGTCAACAACTGGAAGCGGCGCTCGAGTGTGAGCCGACGCTCAGGAGTCGCCTGTACCGGGCCATATCTGATAGGGCGGCTACCGTCTATTTTTGTGTATTGGCACTGTTTTCCGTTCCATTCGTCGCCGCACTCGGAATCTACCTTCTGGCGAGTGGTATGCCGCTGTTTCAGACCCTGTTGGTCTTGATGCTGGTCACGGTGCCGCTACTCGGTATGGCCCTGGCATTCGTCAACGGACTGATCACTCACACGCTGCCGCCGCGGAAACTCGCCAAACTGGACTACGAACTCGGCGTACCGGATGACTGTCGCACGGCGGTGGTGATGCCAGTGCTGCTGACGGACTTCGATGACCTGCAGCACAACCTCGAATGCCTGCAAATCAATTTCCTCAATAATGACGACCCCAACCTGGTGTTCGCCATCCTGAGTGATTTCGCCGACACTGCCACGAAAGACGAGACAGGTGACGCGCAGCTTCTTGCGGCCGCCGAGGAGCAACTGCGCCTTCTGAATCAGCGCTACCTCGACAGCGAGGGCCGGACGCCGTTTCTTTTGCTGCACCGCAAGCGATGCTGGAATGCGAAAGAACGCTGCTGGATGGGCTGGGAGCGCAAGCGCGGCAAGTTGATCGAGTTCAACCGTCTGCTGCGGGGAGAGGAGACGAACTTCCGCACCTGTTTCGGCGATCGTGCACAGCTGAACGATATCCGCTATGTGATTACCCTGGATGCGGATACGCACATGCCGCCGGGGAGTGCGCGGCGTCTCGTTGGAGCCCTGGCACACCCGTTGAATCAGGCGTTGGTAGACAGTGGGCAGCGCAGAGTGGTGGCCGGCTTTGGATTCTTGCAGCCGCGTCTGGAAACCGATCCGACCAGCTCCGCCGATACGGTCTTTACCGATATCTTTTCCGGCGATCGAACCGTGGATATCTATACCCATGCGGTTTCCGATGCCTACCAGGATCTATTCGGCGAAGCCATATTCACCGGAAAGGGCATTTACGATCCGAGGGTTTTCAGCGAGACGCTGGCGGGAAGCCTGCCGGAGAATGCCGTGCTCAGCCACGATCTACTGGAAGGCGCTATTGGCGGCACGGCGCTGATATCGGACAGTGTTTTTTACGAGGAGTATCCGCCCAACATCTTTGCGCTACTGCGCCGCTCCCACCGCTGGATACGGGGTGACTGGCAGCTGCTGCCCTGGCTGCGCCGCGAAGTG
Source organism: Microbulbifer marinus (assembly GCF_900107725.1). GTDB lineage: Bacteria > Pseudomonadota > Gammaproteobacteria > Pseudomonadales > Cellvibrionaceae > Microbulbifer > Microbulbifer marinus. Next base: position 540,536 of record NZ_FNQO01000001.1, read on the forward strand.
CCAACGGCCTCGGGCGATAAGGTGCCGAATCCGCTGCCGCCCATCCACCGCTGGAAAATCATCGACAACCTGCGCCGCAGCCTCGAGACCCCCAGTCTGCTGGCTTTGTTCCTGCTGGCGTGGAGTGGCTGGCTGCCGGGGAGCCCATGGCTGTGGACGCTTGGCCTGCTGGGGCTGGCTGCGACACCGATCTGGGTGGAGCTGTTATCGCTTCTTTGGCGGACGATAGCCAAGCCGCTATATGTTCACCGACATTTGCTTGGCAGTCCCGTCCTGCTTCAGCAGCGCCTTGTGCACTGGGGACTCTCGCTGGCGCTGCTGCCCAGCTATGCGTTCAATGCACTGGACGCAATAGTGCGCACGCTCTACCGGCTCGGCATTTCCCGCCGGCGCCTGCTGGAGTGGACCTCGGCGGCCCATGTGAATCGCCTGGTGGGCAACAGTGCAACAGCAAACGCCACTTGGCGACAACTGTGGATTTGCGCCGCCTTCGCGCTGGCTGTTGTGGTGCTGTTGCTCTTGTGGGCACCCGTCAATCTGCTCGCCGCCGCGCCCCTGTTGCTGGCCTGGCTGTTCGCGCCGCAGCTGATCTACCGCATCGATCGGCCCCACCGCGTCAAAGAGCCGCTAATCAGTGACGCCGACCGCCGTGAACTTCGCCTGGTGAGCCGGCGCACGTGGCATTTCTTCGAGCAGTTTATGGGCCCCGACGATCACTGGTTGCCACCGGACAATTACCAGGAGGAACCGCTTGCGGTACTGGCGCGGCGGACTTCGCCGACCAATATCGGCCTCGGCCTGCTGAGTGTCCTGAGTGCCTATGACTTTGGCTATCTGGATCTCTCACAGCTGTTGGCGCGACTGGGCAACAGCTTTGACCGCATGGGAGGTCTCGAACGCTACCGCGGCCATTTCCTGAACTGGTACGAAACGCGGGAACTGCGCCCCCTGCAACCGCGTTACGTGTCCGCGGTGGATAGCGGCAACCTGGCGGCGAGCCTGCTGACCGTGGCCCAGGGACTGGAGGAGTTGCTGCTGCGGCCGTTTGACGGCCGCCAACTCGTACTGGGCATTGCGGATACGCTCGGCGTCGTCGAGGAGACGCTCATGCCGGATGAGAGCGCCGACACCGCGGCCGCGGTGCAGGCGGTGATCGGTGACATTCGCGAGCTGCGCGAAGGCCTGGAACAGCGGGCCGGTGATCGACACTGGTGGCGAACCATCGACGACATCTACGAGCGGGAGGTGCCCGCACTACAAGAACGCGTGATCGCAGTGATCGAGAGTGACGATCGAAATTTCAGTGCCGAGGCGTTGTCGCGACTGCGCCAGTGGCTCGACGAATTACATCACCAGGCGGTCGGTGCGCGACGTTATCAGGAGACATTCGAACCCTGGCAGCGGCTGGTCGAATCGCCACCAGAGCTGTATAGCCAGCCGGGGGCAGCGCAGGGCGACGTGTCGCTGCAGGCGAAATTCCGCGCCTTGTCTGATTTGCTCAGTGGCCCCGTGTCGATGGCCAGTCTACCGGCGGTCCGCGTCGACGCACTGAAGATTATCGATGCACTCGACAGTGCGCTCGGCAATATCGCAGAAGAAAAAACTGAGCAAGCCGCAGCGTGGAACAAAAGGCTGCGTGCAGTGCTGCAGACGGCGGCGGACAACACCAATATCTATTGTGCCGAGCTTTACAGCCTGGTCGACCGGGCGCGCGGCTGGGTGGCGGAGATGGATTTTGCCTTTCTCTACGATAGCGAGCGCCACCTGTTTCACATCGGCTACAACGTCACCGATGCCAGGCTGGATGCGAACTACTACGACCTGCTGGCTTCGGAGTCGCGCCTCACCGGATTCGTCGCCATTGCCAAAGGCGACGTGCCGGCGCGGCACTGGCGGCACCTGGAGCGGCCATTCCGGCGGCTGCATCGCAAGGTGGTGCTGATGTCCTGGAGTGCCACCCTATTTGAATACCTGATGCCGCGCCTGCTGATGGAAACGCCGGACAGGAGCCTACTGTGGCGTGCGTGCCGCAATGCGATTGACGCGCACCGCCAGTTTACCGGGCGCCTCGGATTGCCCTGGGGTATTTCCGAGTCGGGCTACTACGAACTGGACAGCCATCTGCACTACCAGTACCACGCCTTCGGTGTGCCGGGCATCGGTTTCCGCCGCGACCTCGGCGAACGCATCGTGGTATCGCCATATTCGTCGATGATGGCGTTGCCGTTTGGTGCCGACGAGGTGATGGACAATCTGCGTGTACTGCGGGCCCACGGCGGCAGCGGACAATACGGCCTATACGAAGCGATTGACTTCGGCCGCACCGCCAAGCCGGCGCCGCGACGCGCACGCGTCGTTCGCTCCTACATGAGTCACCATCAGGGCATGATCATGCTGGCCCTGAACAACTTTTTTCACGATGACATCATGCTGCGCCGCTTCCACGGAGACGTGCGCATCGCCGGGCTTACCGCGCTGTTGCACGAGCGCATACCCACTGCACCACCGGCGCCGCGCCCCTGGAAGCGCCCCGGCGTCATGCGCAGCTTTCACCCGGAGGTGCCACTGGAGAGTTGGTGGGCATCACCCCAACGCCCCTATGCTCAGTACAACCTGCTTTCCAACGGTCACTTCACGGTGGTCCAGTCGGCGGATGGCGGTGGCGGCAGCTACTGGCACAATATCGCCGTTACGCGCTGGCAGCCGGACCCGACCCGCCATCAGTGGGGGCAGTGGTGTTATGTGCGCGATCTCGATAACAGTCATCTCTTTTCCGTGGGCCTCGCCCCCTGTGGCGATGATGACGGTGACTGCTCTGCACATTTTTCTCCGCAGCGCATCGAGTTTCAGCGTCGAGAGGCCGAGCTTTTTTGCCGCCTGCAGGTGGCGTTGAGCTCCCAGCACGACATCGAAGTACGCCGGCTGATCATTAAAAACGAGAGCGATCGCGCTCGCCGTTTGTTGCTGGCGGACTATGCCGAAGTGGTGCTGGCGCCGGAAAAAGAAGACCAGCGTCACCCGGCCTTCGCCAAGCTGTTTGTCGAGAGCCAGTATCTCCCGCAAGAGCGGACGATGCTCTACCGGCGCCGGCCGCGCAGCAGTGCGGAGAAACCGATCTACCTGGCCCACTGCGTATTGCTGGCGTCGAACGTCAAGCATCGGCTCGCGTGGGAGACGGACCGTCAGCGTTTTCTCGGCCGCGGTGGTTCCGCCGCACACCCGCAAGCGGTGGTCGCCGGACTCGACGGCTTCACCGGCACCACCGGCCCTGTACTGGACGCCGTGATCGCTGCAGGCCTGGAGGTGCTGGTACCCGCGCAGGCGGAGATAGAGGTGATATACCTCACCGGAGTAAGCAAGTCGCGGCGGGAACTGCTGTCGGTATTGCATTCGTACCGCTCACAACCCAAAGCGCGCTGGATCTTTGATCTCGCGCGTATGCAGTCGGAACAGGAGCTGCGCCACCTGCAGATCGCCGCCAGTGAGATGCCGTGGATGATGGACCTGCTGTCGGCGGTGCTGGCGCCGGGCGGCGGCCTGCGCGCACCGTCCCAGGTGCTCAGTCACAGCGATCATATCCAGCCGTGCCTGTGGAGCCGCGGTATATCCGGTGACAACCCGATCCTGCTGGTACAGATCCGCAATGAGCAGGATATCGGCTTTGCCGAATCGATCATCCAGGCGCATACCTATTGGTGTGGCCGCGGTATCGGCGTCGACCTGGTACTCATCGACGAGGAGTCCGCTGGCTACGCCCAGCAGACGCGCGATCGGTTGCAGCAATTAATTATCGATATCCGCGGACGCACAATGCGCAAACTCAACGGCTCGGTGGTGGTAGTGCCGGGAATGGAGCTGCCAGCCGCGGAGCGGGTGCGCTTGCTGGCCGCCGCCAGGGCGCTGCTGGATTCGGGCGCCGGGTCGGTAGCCGCGCAGCTGGAGGCCGCCAGCGTGAAATTGCAGGCACAACTGCAGCCGCTGCCGCCGTTTGTCCCCGTGCACTCAGCCGATTACGCCCCCGAGCCAACGCCGGTGCTGGAGCGTCCCGACGACCTGGAGTTCGACAATGGCATCGGTGGCTTCAGCGCAGACGGGCGTGAGTATGTCCTGCACCTCAAGGCGGGCCAGCGCCCGCCGGCACCCTGGGTCAATGTGATTGCGAATCCGGACTTCGGCTGCCTGGTATCGGAGAGCGGCTCCTGCTGTACCTGGAGTGGCAACAGCGGCGAGCACCGGCTGACCCCATGGAACAACGATCCGGTCCGCGATCCCAGCGGCGAGGCCCTGTACCTGCGCGACGAGGAGACCGCCGAAGTCTGGTCACCAACGCCGGCGCCGCGGCCCGCCAACGCCGATTACCAGGTGTGTCACGGCGCCGGCTTCAGTGAATACCGCCACCACAGTCACGGCCTGAAGCAGGCCTGGCGGATATTCGTCGACCGCACGGCGCCGGTCAAAATAGGGCGCCTGACACTGACCAACTGCTGGCGACGGCCGCGGCGCCTGACCGTTACCTACTATCTGGAATGGGTGCAGGGCCTGACCCGCGCCAATAGCTGGCCGCATCTGGTCAGTGAATTTGTCGCCGACAGTCACGCGCTGCTGGCCCGCAACGCCTTCGTGCCCGATGCCGAACCCGGTGTGGGATTCCTGACCGCGAGCCTGCCGCCCCACGGATTGACGACAGACCGGCACGAATTCCTGGGCACCGGCGGAGATCTGGCGGCACCCGAGGCCATGTCCCGTATCGGTCTGTCGGGGCGGGTGCAGTGCGGCGGCGACCCCTGCGCCGCCTACCAGGTACATGTGGATCTCGCCCCCGGGGACACCCAGCAGGTTTATTTCGTGCTCGGCGAAGGCGCGGATCGCGCTGAAGCGCTGTCACTGGCGTCGGAGTTCCGACAGCCGGACAGGGCAGAGCGGGCGCGGACTGAGTTCGAACAGTTCTGGGAGGACTTCCTCGGCAGTGTGCAGATTCGGGTGCCCGACCGCGCCACCGAGTTGCTGGTCAATCGCTGGCTGCCATACCAGACCCTGGCCTGCCGACTGTGGGGGCGCAGTGGCTATTACCAGTCGAGCGGTGCGTTCGGGTTCCGCGACCAGCTGCAGGATGTGCAGGCGTTGTTGTGGACCCACCCGGAGTGGACCCGTGGACATATCCTGCGCGCCGCGTCGCGACAGTTTCAGGACGGCGATGTCCTGCACTGGTGGCATGAAAAGCCGCTGCGTGGCGTGCGCACCCGCTGTTCCGACGACCTGCTGTGGCTGCCGTTCGTCACCACACAGTACATCCGCACCACCGGCAACTACGACATATTGCACCAGTCGATTTCCTATCTGCAGGGCCCACCGCTGGAAAAGGACGAGAATGAGCGTTACGCCGAGTATGCAACCAGCGATGAGTCGGGCTCGCTCTACGAACACTGCTGTCGTGCCATAGAGCGGGCCGGTGCCGTCGGTCCCCATGGGCTGCCGGTAATCGGCAATGGCGACTGGAATGACGGCTTCAACCGCATCAGCACCACCGGCCGCGGTGAGAGTGTATGGATGGGCTGGTTTCTGCTGCGGGTCTGCCGCGATATGGCGCCCCTCTGCGAATACATCGGCGATACCGCATTGGCCGAACATTACCGCCAGCTCGGCAATAACCTGCACCAGCAGGTGGAGGAGAGTGGCTGGGATGGTGCCTGGTATCGGCGGGCCTACTATGACGACGGTACGCCGGTGGGGTCGGCACAGAGTGACGAGTGCAAAATCGATCTGATTGCGCAGGCCTGGTCCGTGCTGGCTCCAGCCGAACCCGCGGCGCGCGCCAGTGAAGCAATGGATTCCGCCTACCGCTACCTGGTGCAAGAGGATGCACGGCAGATATTGCTGCTAACGCCGGCGTTCGATCGCACCAAGAAGGACCCGGGTTATATCAAGGGCTACCCGCCGGGTATTCGCGAAAACGGTGGCCAGTATACCCACGCCGCCACCTGGGCGGTCTGGGCGGCGGCCGGTCTCGGCCACAGCGAGCGCGCCCACCACCTGTTCAGTCTGCTGAATCCGATCACCCATACGTCCGATGCGGCCGGAGTGCAGCGCTATCGCACCGAGCCCTATGTGCTCGCCGGCGACGTCTACGGGGTTCCGCCCCATGTGGGGCGCGGCGGCTGGACCTGGTATTCGGGCGCCTCCGGCTGGCTTTACCGCGGTGCACTGGAAGCGCTGCTCGGCGCGCGTATCTGCGACGGTACCAGCCTGGAGATAAAACCCTGCCTGCCAACTAACTGGAAACAGTTCCAGCTGTCATTGTGTTTTGGCAGCAGTCGCTACGAGATCGACGTGCAAAACTGCGGCGGTTGTCCAAGGGAGGTTAGGGAGATCACCATAGATGGCGTTCACGCTACTGGCGAGCGTATCCCGCTCGCGGATGATGGTGAAGAACATCGCGTTAGAGTCATTTTTGTTCCGGTTTCGGCCACCACCGAGCAATGAGCCGTCGACTGCGATTCTGCGAGTCAAAGCAAAATCTACCGCCTATGGAACAGGACGCTATACGGCAGTCAGATCGAAGCTGTAGATAACCTGGGTCGGGTCTTTCGGATCGCTGTGACATTCCCAGCCGAACTTCCGCGCAATCTCATTCAGCTTGTGGTTGTCCGCCGCATCCGTGGAGTAGAGTCGCTGGATACCGCGGGCGCGCGCCGATTCTATAAGTCGACTCACCAAAAGCATGCCGAGCCCATGTTTCTGCCAGTCATCGCCGACCACCACCGCACATTCCGCGGCCTTGCCATCCGCATCCTGGGCATAGCGACACTGGCCGATTTCCTGTTCTCCGTTATCCCCCTGAATGACGGCGATAAAGGCCTCCCGCTGGTCGTGATCGATATCGGTCAGCTGTTCCAGTAATTTCTGTGTCGGCTTGCCGATACCGCCGTGAAAGCGAAAGCGCCGGGAATCCGGCGAAAGGTTGCTGAGAAATTCCCGTTCGAGCTCTATATCCTCCCTGCTCATTGGGCGGATGGTCACTACCTGGCCGCCTTGCAATTTTTCCGTGACGGCAGTCGATAGCGCTTTCTGGGGTTGCTCACCGGACATTGTCATCTGTCTCCTCTCAAGCCATTCCGCAGGTCTCTACAATCTGTCTCAATAATAGATCTCTAAATTTGTTCCCGGCCATTTAAATGAAAGTATTTCAGTGCTGCATTGACCGGGATGGGGCCTTGCAAGATGCAATATTCTGTTCTGCTGGCAACGGATCTGGATCGGCTGATTCAGGCACTACGCGCGGAAGGGTACCAGGTCATGGGACCGACACTGCGCGATCAGGCGATTATTTACGACGAGATCCACAGCGTCGCAGAGCTTCCCAAGGGCTGGGGCGACGAGCAGGAAAAGGCACATTACCGGCTGAAGCAGCGCGAGGACGGCGCCTATTTTGGCTATGCGGCCGGCCCCCACTCGTGGAAAAAGTTTTTACAGCGCCCCCGCCGACCGGTATGGCGGGCGCAGAAGAGCGAAGATTCACTGCAGATCGTCGCCGCCGTGGAGACCGTCCCAGCCATGGCGTTTCTCGGTGTGCGCAGCTGTGAATTGCACGCCATTGCCACGCAAGATCGCGTCTTCACTGGCGACCAGTACCGCAACGACAGCTATAGCGAGCGAAGGGCAAAGCTGTTTATCGTGGCCGTGAACTGCACCACGGCGGCGGCGACCTGCTTCTGTACCTCGATGCATACCGGCCCCCAGGTCACACTCCCCTGTGATCTCGAAATGACCGAGGTGATTGACGACGCAGAGCACTTCTTTCTGCTGCGCAGTGGTTCTGCGGGCGGAGAAAGAATCCTGCAGCAGTTGCCGCTGCATGCGGCTGCACAGCGACATCACGTGCTGGCGCAGAGTGCTGTCAGTAATGCAGTTCGCCAAATGGAGCAGGGGCCGAGGAATTTTGACAGTTCCGATCTACAAGCGCTGCTGTACCGCAATTACGACAGCGTGAGCTGGGATCAGGTGGCGGATCGCTGCCTCTCCTGTGCCAATTGCACCATGGCCTGTCCGACCTGTTTCTGTTCGACCGTGGAGGACACCACCGATCTCTCCGGCGACCATGCGGAGCGCTGGGAGCGCTGGGATTCCTGTTTTACCGGTGACTTCAGCTATATCAGCGGCGGTGCCGTGCGCGCGGATACCCGCTCCCGCTACCGCCAGTGGATGACGCACAAATTGGCGACCTGGTACGACCAGTTCGGCTCATCGGGCTGTGTCGGCTGTGGGCGCTGTATTGCCTGGTGTCCGGTGGGGATCGATATCACCGAGGAGGTACAGAGTATTCGGGAGGCCGAAAAAAGGTGAAAAGTATCGAACAGCTGTTACAACAGCACCCGTTTTTTCACGGCTTGCCCGCCACAGATAGGCAACTGATCAGCGGCTGTGGCGAAAATTGTGTGTACAGCTCCGGCGAATATATTGCGCGAGAAAATACCCCGGCCGATTTCTTCTTCGTGATACGCGAGGGGCGGGTCGCGGTGGAGACCTATATGCCCAGTCACGGTGCCCTTTGCCTGCAGACACTGCACGACGGCGATATCTTCGGCTGGTCCTGGCTGTTTCCTCCCTACCGCTGGACATTCGATGCGCGCGCGCTGGAAAAAGTCCGCGCAATACGCCTGGACGGCAAGTGCCTGCGCCAGAAATGCGAGGAGGATCCGCGGCTCGGTTTCGAACTGATGAAACGCTTCGCCAAGATTGTGGCCGAGCGGCTGCAGGCGACGCGGTTGCAACTGCTGGACGTCTATAGCACTGAGCGTCCACCGCCGGCCGAAGTCCGCTAATGGTCCCGGATATCTATCGGATTGCCAGCCGCACGGAGGAGTTTCCGGGTACCTGCACGCTGGGGATCACGCCGCATTCCGGTGGCCGCGCGGGCAACTTCAGCGCCGGCCAGTTCAATATGCTGTATGCCTTTGGCGCCGGTGAAGTGGCCATTTCGATGAGCGGTTCGGCACAGGACGGCACATATATCCACACGATCCGCAGCCAGGGGCTTGCGACCCAGGCACTGCACCGCCTGCGAGAGGGCGAGTTCCTCGGTGTCCGCGGCCCCTTCGGCAGTGGCTGGCCAATGGAGCAGGTGGCCGGCAGGCACTTGCTGATCGTTGCCGGCGGCCTGGGCATGGCGCCTCTGCGACCGGTGATCTATTCGCTGCTCGAGGGAAAAACGCAACCTTCCTCAGCGCAACTTTTTTACGGCGCCCGGCGCCCGCAGGAAATGTTGTACACCGGCGAACTGCAACGCTGGCAGCAGGCACTGAAGGTGGTCACCACCGTGGATCACGCAGAGACCGAGTGGCCCGGGCAGATTGGTGTCATTACCAAGCCGCTCGGTGCAGCGACTTTGGACGCCGAGAATACGGTGGTATTTCTCTGTGGCCCCGAGGTGATGATGCGCTTTTGTATCCAGGTGCTGCTTGGCAAGGGGGTTTCGGCCGACGCCATCTATCTGTCGATGGAACGCAACATGAAGTGTGCCATAGGACACTGCGGTCACTGCCAGTGGGGACCGAACTTCATCTGCAAAGACGGCCCAGTTTTCCGTTACGGCGATATCCGCGCCTGGTTCGATATTCGCGCGCTGTGACAACCATGCTGGACGCAAAGGCAACTTCCATAGGACACCGCATTGAGTAACACGCAGGGCAAACCGAAACTGGCGGTCTGGAAATTCGCGTCCTGCGACGGCTGCCAGCTCAGCCTGCTCGACTGTGAGGACGAATTGCTGCAACTGGCGGACTCCATCGATATCGCCTATTTCATGGAAGCCAGCAGCCGCCAGGTCGAAGGTCCCTACGACCTGTCACTGGTGGAGGGATCCATCACTACCGCAGACGACGAGCGTCGCATCCGTGCGGTGCGCGATCAGTCACGAGCCCTGGTTACGATCGGCGCCTGTGCGACCGCCGGCGGTATCCAGGCACTGCGCAACTTTGCCGATGTCGAGGAGTTTACCGCGGTCGTCTACGCGCACCCGGAATATATCGCGACACTGAAAACCTCGACGGCGATCAGTGCCCATGTACCGGTGGATTTTGAACTGCAGGGCTGCCCGGTCAACAAGAGGCAGTTGCTCGAGGTGATCAGTGCTTTCCTGCACCGCAGGCCACCGCAGGTGCCGCCGCACTCGGTGTGCATCGAATGCAAACTGAGAGGCAACGTGTGCGTCTGGGTTGCCCACGGCACACCCTGCCTGGGTCCGGTCACGCACGCCGGCTGCGGCGCTATTTGCCCGAGTTACAACCGCGGTTGTTATGGCTGCTATGGCCCCAAGGAGAATCCGAACACTGCGTCCCTGTGCCACTGGTGGCGCGAGGAGCTGGGCGCGGATCAGGCCACGCTCATCGAAAACCTGCGCAACTTCAACGCCGCGGCGCCGCCATTCGAACGTGAGAGCCGCCGGCAGGAGCAACGGGATGGCGAAGAGTAAGACCATCAAGGTGGATTACCTGGCGCGGGTGGAGGGCGAGGGCGCACTGCATATCCGCTACGACGACAGCGGTGTCCACGACGTAAAACTGAAAATCTTCGAACCACCGCGTTTCTTCGAGGCGTTTATGCGCGGGCGCGATTACCTTGAAGCGCCGGATATCACCGCGCGTATCTGTGGCATCTGCCCGGTGGCGTATCAGATGAGTGCACTGCATGCGATGGAGCATGCGCTTGGCCTGGTGCCCACACCGGAGCTGCGCGCGCTGCGCCGGCTGATTTACTGCGGTGAATGGATAGAGAGCCATGTGCTGCATATCTACATGCTGCATGCGCCGGACTTCCTCGGTTATGACAGTGCGGTCGCCATGGCCAAGGACCATCCGAAAATCGTCCAGGACGGCCTGCAGATCAAGAAAGCCGGCAATGCCCTGGTGCGGTTGCTGGGGGGCAGGGAAGTGCACCCGATCAATGTGCGGGTGGGAGGCTTCTACCGTGTGCCCGGCACGACAGAGCTTGAAACCCTGCGCGAGCAACTGCAACAAGCCCGCGCGCTGGCCGAGGATACAGTGCGCTGGACGGCGTCGCTGCCGTTTCCGCAATTCGAACGGGCGGATGGCGATCAATATGAGTTTGTCGCCTTGTCGCATCCAGACGAATACCCGATGAATGAGGGCCGCATTGTCTCGACACAGGGCCTGAATATCGACGCGCAGGAATACGAGCAATATTTCCGCGAGGAGCATGTCGAATACAGCAACGCGCTGCACAGTGTGCTGGAGCAGCGCGGCGCCTATATGGTCGGGCCCATGGCGCGCTACAACCTGAACTTTGACCGGCTGGCCCCGCGGGTCCAGCGGCTTGCCGAGGAAATCGGCTTTCCGCCGTTCTGCGCCAATCCGTTTCAAAGCATTGTGGTACGCAGTCTAGAGGTGCTGCACGCATTTGATGAGGCACTGCGGATCATTGATGACTATCGCCCGCCGAGTGAACCTTTTGTTAGCGGAACGATACGGGCGGCTACCGGCTGTGCCGCCACCGAGGCACCGCGCGGACTGTTGTATCACCGCTACAGCGTGGACGACGCGGGCAAGATCACGGCGGCCAGGATAGTGCCTCCAACTTCACAAAATCAGAAGACCATCGAAGAGGACCTGCGCCTGATGCTGCCGCAGTTTATGCACCTGCCGGAAGCACGACTGCGCGCGCGCTGCGAACAGGCGATCCGCAATTACGATCCATGTATTTCCTGCTCCACCCACTTTCTGCAATTGCATCTGCAGCGCGGTGCCGGAGCGCTGGGCTGATGCGCTGGATGGTGATTAGCCTGGGCGATCGCTTTCGGGGCGACGACGGCGTCGGCCCGCTGGTCCTTGATGAGTTGCGCCGGCGGTACGGGGAGCATCTGGAAGGCGTCGAAAATCGCGGTGACATGACTCAGCTGTTGGAAGACTGGAGAGATCGTCAGGTTTTTCTCGTGGATGCCGTTGTCGCACAAGATAAGAGCGCCGGCGAAATCCTTCGCCTGGATGGTCTGACAGAGTCGGTGATGCAAAGCGTCTGCACGACATCCAGTCACGGTCTCAACCTTGCCGAGGCGCTCGAACTCGGTCACGCCGTTGGGGCACTGCCCGAGCGGCTGAACATCTACGCGATCTGTGGCGAGAATTTTGCCACCGGCGATGGCCTGTCACCGCAGGTGGCGGCGTCGGCGAGACGCGTGGCGAAGGAAATTGGCGAACATCTGCATGCGCAGACAGGAGGTCCATTTTGCACGAGCAATCCCTGATTAAGGATCTGGTGGAGAAGATTCATCGCATTGCCAGTGGTGAGGACGGGAGACTGGTGGCCGCAAATCTGCGTCTCGGCGCACTGGCCCATATTTCAGCCGATCACCTGCGCGAGCACTTCGAACGTGAGATTGCCGGCACCAGCCTCGAGGGCCTCCGCCTGGATATTGAGGAAGTGCCGGACATTCATCACGCCGAGGCACAGGAGATAGTGCTGGATAGCGTTGAATTCGAATACGGCCATGACCTCTGAGCGGTGGCACATCGCGATCGGCGGACTGGTGCAGGGCGTTGGTTTTCGGCCGTTCGTCTACCGCCTGGCGAAAACCTGCAACCTTTCCGGCTGGGTACTCAATGACAGCCATGGCGTGCAGATTGAAGTGCAGGGTGATCGGCAACAGTTGCGGAATTTTCTGCATAAGCTGCGCAAAGATAAGCCGCCGCTGGCTCGAATCAGTAGCTTGACGACCGAATCCAGGCCGCCGTGCCCAGAGACCAACTTCAGGATTCTAAACAGCGACGGTGATACGCCACCTTCGGCGACAATCCTGCCGGACCTGGCGCCCTGCCCAGACTGCCTGCGGGAAATGTTCGCGCCGGACAACCGGCGCTTTCGCTACCCGTTTACCAGCTGCACCCAGTGCGGTCCGCGATTCAGCATCGCCGAGCGGCTGCCTTACGATCGCGCCAACACGACGATGCGCGACTTTCCGCTGTGCGAAAGTTGCCGCATTGAATATGAGGATCCGCAGAATCGGCGCTTTCATGCCGAACCCAATGCCTGCCCAACATGCGGCCCGCAGCTGCAGCTCTGCGACGCCAATGGTCGTGGAGTGGCCGTGCGCGAAGACGCGCTAAAACAGGCCCGGCAAGCCATAGAGGCGGGGCAGATAGTCGCACTGAAAAGTATCGGCGGTTTCCAGCTGTTAGTGGACGCGAGCAACAGCGATGCCGTGCTGCGACTCCGTGCGCGCAAGCGCCGTCCACTCAAGCCGTTCGCGCTGCTGTACCCGGATGTCGAGAGTGTCGAGCAGGATTGCTCGGTCTCGGATCTGGAAAAGGGGCTACTAGAGGCGCAGGAGCGACCAATCGTATTGCTGGCCGCGCGCGGTCAGGCGCGGCGCCATGTCGCGGCGGCGGTGGCACCGGACAACCCCAACCTGGGTGTGATGTTGCCAAGTTCACCGCTGCATCACCTGCTGATAGCGGGCCTGCAGCGGCCACTGGTGGCGACCAGCGGCAATCTATCCGGTGAGCCGATTTGTTACGACAACGGTGGCGCCATCGAGCGACTGGGAGCTATCGCGGACCTGTTTCTGTTACACGACCGGTCAATCGCGCGGCCGCTGGACGATTCGGTGGTGAGGGAAATGGACGGATCCCCAGTGGTGTTGCGCCGCGCGCGGGGCTACGCGCCGTTGCCAGTCGAGTTGCCGGTGTTGCCGGACACTTTTTCAGCCGGGGATCTGCTGGCGGTGGGTGCGGACCTGAAGAATACCGCGGCCATATCTCGCGGTCGCGCGGTCTACGTCACCCAGCATATCGGCGACCTGCAAAACCGTGTCGCCCGTGAAGTATTTGAACAGGCGGTCGACGATCTCGCCGGCTTCTACCGGAGTGAACCCGCGGCCGTGATCGCTGATCTGCACCCCGCCTATGTGTCCAGCCGCTGGGCCCGCCAGCGAGATCCGCAATATCTCGGCGCGCAGCACCATGTTGCGCATTTCTTTTCCTGTATGGCGGAACATGGCTACCGCGGTCGCGCACTGGGTATCTGCTGGGACGGCACCGGCTGGGGCGCCGATGGCATAGTCCGCGGTGGTGAATTCTTGTGCTGGGACGGGCGCGAACAGGTGCAGCGAATTGCCGGACTGCGCACCTTCCCGCTCCCGGGTGGCGAGGGCGCGATCCGCGAGCCGCGCCGCCAGGCAGCCGGATTGCTGTATGCCGTAATGGGAGAGCGTGCTTTCGCCGGCAAATTTTTACTGGAGCAGTTCAGTGCCGGCGAGCGGCACAACCTCGCCCGCATGTTCGAACGCAAAATCAATTCGCCCCTGTGCAGCAGCGCTGGTCGCCTGTTCGACGGGGTGGCGGCACTGTTGGGACTGGCCAACGCTGTGACTTTCGAGGGCCAGGCCGCGATGGCAGTCGAGTTCGCCGCGCAGCAATCCGCCACGACGCGTAGCTATCCTTTCGCCATCAACCAGCATGACAGCTGCAGGACACTGGACTGGGAACCTCTGGTCGCCGCACTGCTGCAGGATGGAGAGCAGGGCGTGTCCGTTCCGGATCGGGCCAGGGCATTTCACAACACACTGGCGCAGATGATGTGCGCGATGGCCGTGCGCGCCGGAGAGGAGAACATTTTTTTATCCGGTGGCGTTTTCCAAAACCGCGTCCTGACAGAAAGCGCGGCCACATTGCTGCGGCAAGAGGGATTTCGCGTGCACTGCCACTGTGTTGTGCCACCAAACGACGGGGGCATTGCGCTGGGTCAGATTTACTACGCCCGCTGCATGGCCGCGGCGCGGACGCCGGCAGAGGAGGGTAGCAGACAATGTGTTTAGGCATTCCCGGCCGTGTACAAGCAATGCTGAACAGGACACCACTGGAGCGCAGTGCGCTGGTGAACTTTGGCGGTATCTGCAAGGAAGTGAATCTCGCCTATGTGCCCGAGGCCCGCGTCGGTGACTACGTGATTGTCCATGTGGGCTTTGCGATCAGCCGCGTGCACGAGCAGGAGGCGGACCGGATATTTCGGTATCTGGAGCAAATCGGTGAACTCGGGGACCTGGAATAGGACAACAACATGAAGTTCCTGCACGAATACCGTCAACGCGACGCGGCCGAAAAGATCGCGGGTGAGATCGCCAGGCTCGTCACGCGGCCATGGACCATCATGGAAGTGTGTGGCGGACAGACGCATGCGATCGTCAAGTTCGGTCTGCAACAACTGCTGCCGGAACAGATCGAATTGGTGCACGGACCGGGCTGCCCGGTGTGCGTGACCTCGCTGGAGGTTATCGATCAGGCGATCGCCATCGCATCCATACCCGATGTCATTTTCTGTTCCTTCGGCGATATGCTGCGCGTACCCGGCAGCGAGCGGGATCTGCTGGCCGTCAAAGGCGCCGGCGGGGATGTGCGTACGGTTTACTCGCCTCTGCATGCGCTGCAGTTGGCTGAGAAGAATCCAGACAAGGAAGTGGTTTTCTTTGCCATCGGCTTCGAGACTACCGCGCCGGCTAATGCAATGACGGCATTTATGGCCGCAAAAAAGGGCCTGCACAACTTTTCGCTACTGGTTTCCCATTTCCTGGTGCCGCCGGCGATTGAAACCATCTGTTCGGCTGCCGATTCGCGGGTGCAGGGTTTTCTCGCTGCTGGCCACGTGTGCGCGATTATGGGCTACGAACAGTACCTGGCACTGGCCAGGCAACACCGCGTGCCGATTATCGTCACCGGATTTGAGCCGCTGGATATTCTCGAAGGCGTGCTGCTGTGCGTGCGAGAACTGGAACGTGGCGGCTGTGCGGTGCAGAACCAGTATGTCCGTGCGGTGGAGCGCAAGGGCAATATTGCCGCGCAGCAAATGCTCCAAAGGGTATTCGATATTACCGGCCAGACCTGGCGCGGTGTCGGCCATATCGACGCCAGCGGTTTGCGCCTGCGCGCGGAATACAGTCGCTTCGATGCGGCGAGAAAGTTCGCCCCGGTGACACCGATTTTGGCCGGCGACAGCGGCTGTATCAGCGGCCGAATAATGCAGGGGCAGAGCAAGCCGTGCGATTGCCCCCATTTCGGTGGGCGCTGTCGCCCGGAGCAGCCGCTGGGGGCGCCCATGGTGTCCAACGAGGGCGCCTGCGCCGCCTATTATCGCTATCGCAAACGGAGCACTGCCAATGAACACTGAATGTCCCCTACCGGTTGCCGAAGATGAAACTGTGCGCCTCGGTCACGGTAGTGGCGGCGAGCTGACCCAGCGGTTGTTACGGGATTACATCTATCCGCATTTTGACAATCCGTGGATCGCCCAGGGCCACGATAGTGCAACGCTGCCGCTGACAAACGAACAACTGGTATTCAGCACCGATTCCTTTGTCATAACGCCGCTTTTCTTCCCGGGGGGCGATATCGGCGAACTCGCGATCTATGGCACCGTCAACGACCTGGCCATGAGTGGTGCCAGGCCCCGCTACCTGAGCTGCAGCCTGATCCTGGAAGAGGGCCTGTCGATGCAAACCCTCGCCAGGGTGATGTCTTCGATGGGCAAGGCGGCGGCCGCAAGCGGGGTACAGCTGGTGACGGGCGACACCAAAGTGGTGGAAAAGGGCAAGGGCGACGGGCTCTATATCAATACCGCTGGCATAGGGTCGGTGGAGCACGGCCTGTCTATCGGTGCGCACAGCATCCTGCCCGGGGACCTGATCCTGATTTCCGGCGACATTGGTCGCCACGGCATGGCGGTGATGGCGAAGCGTGAAAGCCTGGAGTTCGAAGGGCCGCTGCTCAGTGATTGTGCGCCGCTGCACGAGCCAATACTCGCCTTACTGGATGCCGAAATCAGCGTGCACTGCCTGCGTGACCTGACACGCGGCGGCTTGGCAACGGCGCTGGTTGAACTGGCCGAGACTGGTAGCCAGCAATTTTACGTGCGTGAAGACGACATCGCCATTTGCGAGCCGGTGCTGGGCGCCTGTGAAATGCTCGGCCTCGATCCATTGTATGTCGCGAATGAAGGGCGCTTTGTCGCTTTCGTGCCAGCGCAACAGGCCGAGCGTGCGCTTGCGGTTCTCGCTCAGTTCTCGGTTACGGCAAACAGCCGCGTGATCGGGGCCGTCGCTGACGGCAGGACCCCGCAGGTGATTCTGCAGAATTCGCTCGGTTGCGAACGCCTGCTGGACCGACTTGCCGGCGAGCAGTTACCACGGATCTGTTGACCGGGCTCTGTGCTGTTCGCCGATCGCAGCGGTTCGGCGCCACGCCAGTGACCTATGTTTATTGATATAGCGGTTATGCCACCAGGAGCCAACCATGAAGGATGTCGCCGTTGTCGCTTATTGTCGCACTGCTATCGCCAAGGCCCGCCGCGGCGCTTTCAACCAGACCCACGGCATCCCGATGGCAGCCCATGTATTGAAAGAAGTGGTGCGCCGGGCCGGGGTGGCGACCGACGAAGTCGAGGATGTGGTACTGGGCTGCGGCCTGCCGGAGGGCGCTACCGGGCATAACATCGCGCGCAATGCGGGCCTGTATGCGGGCTTCGGTATGGATATCCCCGGCGTCACGATCAACCGCTACTGCGGCTCGGGGCTGACCGCCGCCTCGATGGTGGCAAACCGTATCGCGACCGGCGAGATAAAGGCCGCGATCGCCGGCGGCGTGGAAAGTATCAGCCTGGTGCAGTTCAACATGAACCTGAATCATTTCATCTACGAGCCGCTACAGCAGCAGATACCCGCGGTCTGGTGGACCATGATCCAGACCGCCGATCATGTGGCGAAAAAATACGGCATCAGCCGCGAGTCGCAGGATGAATATGTGTTGAAGAGCCAGCAGCGGGTCGCCGAGGCCAGCGCGGCGGGCAAGTTCGCCGAAGAAATCGTGCCGTTGGAAACGACCATGTTGGTGAAGGATAAAGAGAGCGGCGACACCAGCGAGCAGCGAGTGGCGCTGGCCGAAGACGAGGGCCCGCGGCCGGATACCACGCTGGAGGGGCTCGCCGGCCTCGAGCCGGTGAATCCGGGCGGCACGGTTACGGCCGGCAATGCGTCCCAGCTCTCGGACGGAGCGGCAGCGGTGCTGATGATGGATGCCGACCTCGCTTCCCAGCGTGGCCTGCCGGTGCTCGGACTGTTCCGCGGCATGCAGCTGGCGGCGGTGCCTCCCGAGGATATGAGTATCGCGATCGCACCGGCGGTAACGAAACTGATGCGGCACCACGGACTCGGCGACAGCCAAATTGATCTGTGGGAGCTGCACGAGGCCTTTGCAGTAACCACGTTGTACAACCAGCGCGAACTGGACACGCCCTGGGAGACCACCAACGTGAACGGTGGCGCCATCGCGCTGGGGCACCCCTACGGTATGTCCGGCGTGCGCTACCTCGGCTCGACATTGCTAGAGCTCGAACGACGCAATGCGCAGCGGGCGATCATCGGTGTCTGTGCGGCGGGCGGCATGGCCACCGCGGCCTATCTGGAGAGATAGGCACAGCGGAGGCCTGCTACGGAACTCTGGGTATCGCGTCGAGCGCGCCGATACTGCAAACGCGACAGCCGTCAGTTGACCGCGCAGGTCTGCTGTAACTCGGCGAAATCCAGGTAATAGGACATGTACTTATGCATCGCCTGGAAGGCCTCGATATTGCCGTCGATTGCCTGCTCGAACTCCGGATGGAACGTGATTATATGCGCCATGCCCAAATGATAATCGCCGTCGGCGTGGCTACGCAGCGTCTCGGCGGCAACGGCCGCCATCCGTTCGGCGTTCGCGGCCGGCGCGCCGTTGTCTATTAACGTTTCACGGAATGTGATTTTGAAGCGGTCAAAGTGCGGTTCTTCGGTGCTGAAAAGTTCTATGGCCTGATAAATTTTTTGTCCTGTGGTCATGGTCATCTCTCCCCCAATACGTCGAGCCGCGCATACTACCGAAAGGGGAGAGACGGCCAAATAGATTCGCCGGTGAACTGCATGAAATTGATGACAATATTTTCGGAGGCAGCGTTATTCGCGCCAGTGGCGCTGTCGTGAATCGGATTCCTGTACTACGGCTTTATTTCTGTCGCTGTAATACCAGGTAGGGAAACTGCACGTTTGCGGCAGAAGGAGTGCTTATGGAAGCTCGCGAACACCAGCTCAGCATGAGTGTGCTGATGACGCCGGATATGGTCAATTTCACCGGCAAGGTGCATGGGGGAGAACTGTTGTCCTACCTGGACAAGGTGGCCTACGCGTGCGGCAGCCGCTATGCCGGCACCTACGTCGTGACGCTGTCGGTGGACAGGGTGATCTTTCGGCAACCGATTAATGTTGGCGAGCTGGTCACTTTTCTCGCTTCGGTAAATTACACCGGCAATACCTCGATGGAGATTGGCATCAAGGTCATTACCGAAGATATTCGCAACAGAATCGTGCGTCACACCAATAGCTGCTATTTCACGATGGTCGCCATCGACGATGACGGCAAACCGACGCCGGTACCGAAATTTGAACCGGAGACGGCGGTGCAACGGGAGCGTTTCGAGGCCGCGGTATTGCGCCGTGAACTATTGCGGGAGCAGGAGGCCGCGCACGATGCCATCAAGGCAAAAGTGCGCGGGCGCAAGCCGTGACCTCGCCCGGGCTAACCGTTTATTCTAGAAGGCCCGGTTCAGGAATGTCGTCTTCTTCGCTGTGGTCGCCGAACCGCCGTGAAAGTTAAAGGTCAGCTCCGCCATCGGTGCTGTTAGATCGCGGACGCAGATCCGGTACGGCAGCCAGTTGGCGCTGCTCTCGCCCAGGTCGATCTGGCGTGGGCCGAACAGCTGATAGTCTCCGGCGCCGGATATAGAAACCTCGACCGCGCTTTGGCCCTCGATGAATCCCTCGACTTTGATGCGGTAATTGTTGCAAACCGTGCGCTCATCCAGCCGCGTAAACAAGGTGCCTCGATCACGCCTGATCTCTACCAGCAGCTTGGTGGTGTCGGCGAAGCCAGCCAGTACCGCGCCGAAGGCACAGACCATGACGGCACCATATCCAGCCAGGCGAGGGCGGAGGAAGCGGCCGTCCTTGCCCGCCAACTGGGATTCGGAGGCGAAACGGATCAGTCCCCTCGGCCGCCTGACCTTGTCCATTACGCTGTCACAGGCGTCGATACAGGCCCCGCAATCGATACAGGCGGCCTGCAGCCCATCGCGAATATCGATCCCAGCCGGGCAAACCTGCACACACAGGCCGCAGTCGACGCAGTCACCGCTGTTGGCAGCGCCGCTACGCAGGCTGGCACGGGGTTCGCCGCGGCGCGCGTCGTAACTGACGGTCTGCGTATCGCCGTCAAACATCACGCTCTGGAAGCGCGAGTAGGGGCAGGCGTGCAGACAGATCTGTTCACGGACAAGGCCCGCATTGGCGTACGTCAGCGCCGCCATCAGCAGCAGCCAGCCGGTCACCGATGCCGACAGCTGCAGCTGCATGCTGTCCGCCACTATCTCGCGGATCGGAATGAAATAGCCGGTGAAGGTGGCCGCGGTGGCGAGTGCCAGCAGTATCCACAGCAGGTGTTTTGCAATTCGCCGCAGGAGCCGTATTCCCGTCAGCGGCTGGCCTTCCTGTCGGGCTCTCTTGCTCGCCCTGCCTTCCGTCAGGTCCTCGATGCGGATAAACAGCCAGGTCCAGATGCTCTGCGGGCAGGCAAAGCCGCACCAGACACGGCCCCAGGCAACTGCGAGGAAGAACAGCAGGCAGGCCGCGGCGATCAGCAGCCCGGCCAGCAACGACAGATCGCGCCAGGACAGGGCGCTGCCAAACAGGATGATGCGGCGCTGCTCAAACGAGAACAGCAGCCAGGGCTGGCCGTCGAACTGCACCCACACCAGCCCGAAGAACAGCGCGAGCAGTGGCCAGCTGATCAGGCGCCGGAGATTCTGGAAACGACCACTGGTGAGTCGTACATGAAACTTGCCGTCTTTGGCTCGGGTGGGCGTGAAATCTTGGACTACTGGGATTTGTTCCATCGCGGCGATCTTGCTCGGTGTCTGATGGCCGGCAGACTACGACTATCGGCTCGATAGGGTCAGGCCCAAAAAAATCAAATACAATAGGTACAGATTTGCGGGGTGGAGAAGCGTAGATGGCGCAGAATTTCCGTTATCAGCAGCTGGAGGCCTGGTTGCTGCGGGGTATCGAGGAGCAGCGCTGGCGGGAGGGGGAGCGGCTGCCGTCAATCCGGACCCTATGCCGGGAGCACGCGGTTTCAAAGGCGACGGTGCAGCATGCACTGCAAAGGCTGGAAGCGCGCGGGCTGGTGGAGGCGCGCGCGAAAGCGGGCCACTTCGTGTCACCGCGAGGGGTCGCGGCCAGACAGCCTCTCAGCCGGGCGCGCATCGAGGCGCCACGGCCGGTTACTGCCGGCGATCTGCTGCTGGATATCATGGGCAGGGGTGCGGCCTTCGACCTGCTGCCCGACCATCACGGCGGAGACCTGCCAGCGGGTATTGTCGCGTTGAATCGCTCGATCGGCCGGGCCCTCAGGCGCCAGAGCGGTGACGATTTCCAGTATTACGATACCCCTGCCGGTGACACCGGCCTCCGCGAGCAGCTGGCACTGCACCTGTCCCGGCGGGGGGCCAGGTTGGAGCCGGATCAACTCTGCATCACCTCCGGGTGTCAGCATGCGCTGTTTCTGGCACTGATGGCCTGCTGCGAGCGCGGCGATGTGGTCGCGGTGGAATCGCCCGGATTTTACGGTGTGATGCAGTTAATCGAGCAGCTCGACCTGCAG
Organism: Microbulbifer marinus; assembly: GCF_900107725.1. GTDB lineage: Bacteria > Pseudomonadota > Gammaproteobacteria > Pseudomonadales > Cellvibrionaceae > Microbulbifer > Microbulbifer marinus. The sequence goes on from NZ_FNQO01000001.1 coordinate 562,276, forward strand.
GTAGTCGAAATCCCCACTTCCAGCGAAAGCGGCATGGATATCGATGCGCTGACAGAGGTACTGCAACGCTGGAAGGTGAGGGCCTGTGTCGTCTCACCGGCATTCGCCACACCCAGTGGCGCCTCGATGACCGACGCCGCCAAACAACACTTACTGGAACTGGCACAAAAGCATGACCTGGCCGTGATCGAGGACGATATCTACGCGGACACCGCTTTCGGCCCGGTACCGGATCCACTGAAAAGCTTCGATAGCGACAATCGGGTGATCCTGTGCAGTTCCTTCTCGAAGAATCTTTCCCGTGACCTGCGCCTTGGATGGATTTCGGGCGCGCGTTGGCACGGCCGGATTCTGCACCTCAAGCTGGTGACTCAATTGGCCAGCAGCCGCTATCTTCAGCAGGGCGTGGCGGAGTTCATCGCCGACGGCGGCTTCGCTGCTCACCTGCGCCGCCTGCGCAATGACCTGCAGGGGCGGCGGGATCGTTTGCTGGCACTGTTGCACACCTGGCCGGGCGACGTCCGCGTAAGTGTGCCGCAAGGGGGGCTGGCGGCCTGGGTCGAACTGCCGGATACAGTGGATACGCTGGCGGTCTATCCGCAGGCGTTGGAGCAGGGCATTGTCATCACGCCCGGGCCTCTATTCTGTGTTTCAGGGCAGTTTAAAAACTGCCTTCGCATCAGCTTTGCCCATCCGTGGGACGATGCGCGAGTAGCGGCGCTAGGGCGGCTACCGGACCTGTTGTTGAAGTAGTTGATAACTGCGCAGCGGCGAACGTGTAATTGCGGTAACTTGGTGGGTTGTGCACTAGTGGCCTGTACGCTGGCTTTTTGACAGCCGATAGGGCAGCCAATACTGAGGACTTGTTAATGAAAGCATCTGATCTGTTCGTTCGGGCTCTGGAAGCGGAAGGCGTCGAGTACGTGTTTGCCATTCCCGGTGAAGAGAACCTCGACTTGCTGGAGTCCCTGCGCGGATCGAAGATTGAGCTCGTCGTGACGCGTCACGAACAGGCGGCCGGTTTTATGGCGGCCACTTACGGCCGCCTCACCGGCAATTCCGGCGTCTGCCTATCGACGCTGGGCCCCGGCGCGACGAACCTGGTGACGGCGGCCGCCTACGCGCAACTCGGTGGCATGCCGATGGTAATGGTCACGGGGCAGAAGCCGATCAAGAGCTCCAAGCAGGGACAGTTTCAGATCATCGATATCGTCGACATGATGCAGCCGCTGACCAAGTTCACCAAAACCATCGTCAGTGGTGACAATATCCCCGCCCATATCCGTGAGGCCTTTCGCCAGGCGGAGGAGGAGCGCCCCGGCGCCACCCATCTGGAACTGCCGGAGGATATCGCCCATGAGCACTCGACCATGCCGGTGCTCGAACCGAGCTACACGCGGCGCCCCATCGCCGAGGAAAAAGCCATCCGCCAGGCGGCGGAAGCGATTGCCGCTGCGCGCCAGCCGCTGCTGCTGATCGGCGCCGGCGCCAACCGCAAGCTGACCGCCAAGATGCTGCGTGAGTTTGTCGAGAAGCTGGGCATTCCCGCGGTCACCACCCAGATGGGCAAGGGCGTAATCGACGAAGCCGGCCCGCACTTTATCGGTAACACGGCCCTGTCCGATGGCGACTTCGTCCATCGCGCTATCGACCAAGCCGACCTGATTATCAATGTCGGCCACGACGTCGTCGAAAAGCCGCCTTTTTTCATGCGCCCCGGTGGCGCGGCGGTGGTGCATGTCAATTTCAATTCCGCCCAGGTGGACCCGGTCTATTTTCCGCAGATTGAGGTGGTCGGCGATATTGCCAACAGCCTGTGGCAATTGAAGGAGCAGCTGGAGCCGCAGGAGCACTGGAGCTTTGCCGACGCGCATCGTATCCGTGACGCGCTGCAACGGCATATTTCCGAAGGCTGCGACGACGACGGCTTTCCGGTTCGTCCGCAGCGCCTGGTCAAAGAGGTTCGCGATGTGATGCCGGAGGACGGCATCATTGCGCTGGACAACGGTATGTACAAGATCTGGTTTGCACGGAACTATCCTGCACACGCCCCGAATACGGTACTGCTCGATAATGCGCTGGCGACGATGGGGGCCGGTTTGCCCTCTGCGATGGCGGCCAAGCTGGTCTATCCGGAACGCAAGGTGATGGCGATCTGCGGCGACGGCGGCTTCATGATGAACTCGCAGGAAATGGAAACTGCCGTGCGATTGCAGATGGACCTGATAGTCCTGCTGCTGCGCGACGACGGCTACGGCATGATCAAGTGGAAACAGTCACAGATGGATTTCCACGATTTCGGCCTCGACTTCGGCAACCCGGACTTTGTCGCCTACGCGAAGGCCTACGGCGCTCACGGTCACCGGATTGACGGCACTGGCGAGCTGAAACCGCTGATCGAAAAGTGCTTCGCGGAAGGCGGTGTGCACCTGATCGATGTGCCGGTGGATTACAGCGATAACGAGCGCATTCTGAACCGGGAAATACTCGAGCTATCGAGAAAACTGTAAGAGCTGACCACTGAAAACAGGGTCGCCGCAGCTCTCGCGATGACCCTGTGCGACCGCCCTCAAGCCTGCCGGTGCGAACCCTGCAAATTCGCCTGCAGGGCCCTGCCCAGACAAGTGAAATACTCTGTGAACGCCGCATTGATACGCTGCCGCTGACGACCGCTCGGGTAGAGACCGAGACGTGCTTCTTCCGTGGCCTTGGTTCCGCAGACAAGAAAATTGTTGCTGATGCTGGCGTCCTGTACGAATGCCTCGAAGGCCCGCGCGCACAACTCTGCCGGATCACTGTAATACACACAGCCGTTGGCTTTATCGGCCTGGCAGGAAATCCGGAACAGTTCGCTCGGTTCCTCGCCGTCCTCGTCGAGCATAATGCTCCTGAAGCAGGCGAACAGGCGATCATTGATAGGGTGGGGCACCGGGGTGGCGTCGCGTAGCCACGCCTCCGAGGCGTACATAGTCCCGGATGTGTCGCTGAAGGCTTTGTCGGCGAGATAGTGGTCGAGTGCGTGAAACCACTCGTGCGCAATCGAGCCGGGCCCGGCATTTTTCGCCAGGGAGAATGTTCTGGTTGCGGGCTCATAGAACGCCAGCATTCCCGGGCGGCCGCCAATACCGTACTGAAACGACAGTGTCGCGCGCAGGGAGATCAGCACTTCGGGCCCCCGCAGTATCGACATCAGGTCGGCGAGCGCATCGTAAAACAGGCCGGCCGCACGATCGCGCTCCGCTTGCGTGACCCAGCGACCGATACTGATTGACCTGAAGCCAAACTTTCTCCTGACATCGGCAAAGGTGACCGGCTGCTGGTCACGTTGAATGGGGCCGCGGCGGTAAAACTGTCGGGATGACACCATAAGTCTGGACGTGCTGGAGGGTGTAAATCAGGCTCGAAACTGTATATTAATACAGCCTTGTTGCGCAACGACGGCGCCATTTAGCCGTTGTGTACCGGTTGCCAGAACCGGTGTAGGGCGTCAGACAGCGCCTCGCCGCTTCCGCAGGTCCGCAGTTGCCAGTGGTCGGGGTACAGGGCCCGGTAAAAAGGGTCCGCGAAGCGGTAATCCGCCAGTATCACCACGCCGCGGTCGGCCTCGCTGCGAATCACCCTGCCGGCGGTCTGCAGCACCCGGGTCATACCCGGGTAGCGATAGGCAATATCGAAGCCGTTAGTGGCCGCGTGAGAGTCGCCCGCATCGCAGGCCCGGCGCAACAGTTCCTGCTCCTCGTTGACCTGTGGCAGGCCCACGCCCACCACAATGGTGCCGATCAGCCGTTCCCCCACATAGTCGACGCCTTCGCCGAAGACGCCGCCCATAATCGCAAAGCCCAGGCTCTGGCGGCCTTCGCTAAAGCGTTCCAGGAATGCGGCGCGCTCGCGGTCACTGCTGCCGGACTCTTGCTGAACCAGCGCAATATCCGGAAAACGCTCGCTGAAGCGCGCTGCCACCTGTTGCAGGAAGCGATAGGAGGGGAAGAACACCAGGTAATTGCCCGGTCGACTCTGATACACGCGGAACACCATTTCCACCAGCGCATCGGTGGCCCGGTTCCTGGCCCGATAACGGGTATCCACATAGGGGCACAGGTAAACACCCAGCTGTTCGGGCCGGAATGGCGATGGCAGCGCGAGGTAGGGCGACTGTGCCCCCAGTCCCAGCTGGCCGGTGATATAACTGGCGGGCCGCAGTGTGGCGGAGAAGGCAATCACCGCGTGAAACTGTTGGTAACACTGCTGCAGGTAGTCGGCCGCATTCAGGCACAGCAGTTTCAGTTCGTGCTCCTGCCAGGGCGGCTGCCGGGTTTCCGCCCGGGTCAGGCAGCGGTGCTGATCCGCCAGCAACTGCTCTATCGTCAGGTAGCGGTACAGCGTGCTCAACCATTCCGCGATCGCCTCAGGCGGCGACTGTGACTGCTCCCACAACTGGCTGACTATCGCCATCACTTTATGGGCTGCACGGCTGATCGCCGTCGGGCGGTGGTCGGCGTCTGACAACGGTGTAACCCAAGTCTCGGTGTCCCGGTTCGCTTGTGTTGCTGTGTCGTTTTGCCGGCATTCCGCAATCCATTTGTCGAGAGCCTTTACCAGAGACTGAATGCTGCGGCGCAGCGTCGGATGCGAACCTTTACAGGCTGCCGCGGCACGTCGGCTGTCACTGCGTCGCAGCGCAGCGCTGTACATTGCCCGCGCGCGGTCGCCGAGGTTGTGGGCTTCGTCTATCAGCAGTGCCCGCCGCTGGCGCTGGTCCTGCAGGGCCGCCATGCGCACCAGCGGATCGAATACATAATTGAAATCGCACACGACCAGGTCGACCCAGGGCAGCATCTGCAGCGACAGCTCGAACGGGCACAGCTGCAGGCGGTCCGCCACCTGCGCCACCACCGCCGGCGTTATCAGCGGCTCGCCAAGGAGTTCGCGGCGTGCTTCGGGCAGGCGATCGAAGAATCCCCGGGTGCGCGGGCAGATACCATCGGCATCGCGGCTGCACAGGCCCAAGCGGCAGGCGCAGGTCTTGTCGCGCGCCTGGATTTCGAGCACCGACAGATACAGCCCTTTTTCGTGCAGTCGCGCCGCTGTTTCGCGCACTACCTGGCGACCGGAGTTCTTCGCGGTCAGGTATACCAGCTGGTCCACCTGGGCCTCGCCGATGGCCTTGATGGCCGGGAACAGCGTGCTGACGGTCTTGCCGATACCGGTGGGTGCTTCCACCACCAGCTCGCCGCCGTCGCGCAGGCAGCGGTAGGCCGCCACCGCCAGTTCCCGCTGGCCGGGACGGTAATCGTTGAACGGAAACGCGAGCGCCCGGGCCGAAGCTTTCACCCGCTGGCGATGCTGCTGCCAGCTTCGGTGCCACTGGATATATTCTCTCAACGCCACACGGGTAAAAGCTTCCAGTTCCGCCCAGTTGAACTCGAGTAACTCCGGATATGTCTTTTTCTCTTTGAGGTTGTGCCACAACATCTGCAGCGCGACACGGTCGTCAGCGGGGCCTGATTGGTCGGCGTCAGCCCGTTGCTGCAGCAGGTAACAGAAGCCGTAGACTTTCAGCTGGGCCCAATGCAGCTGCCGTACCGAATCCGGTAATTTATCGGGCGGGCAGTAGGTGGTCTTGATTTCGTCGAGTTGTACCGGCCGGTGCAAATCTGTCTGCGGATGCAGGATATCCACCCGGCCGCCGAGGGTTAGTGTCTGTCCCTCACATTGCCATTGCACCTCCAGCCGGTACTCGGCCTCGCTACCCGGCGGGCGCTGTTTCTGCAATTTCTGATGCGCGCGAATGCCTTCCTGAGCCGTAGGTCCAGAAGGACCATCGCCGACCAGGTCGCCGCGACGGCACGCAAACGCCACCAGCTCGCCGACCGACACCCGCAGGGTTGCGCTGTCGCAGAGGGAGGTTGTGCTGTCTCGCTCGGGTGCCGTCGCTCCGCTCACGGCTGTTTCCACCCCGCTCATGGCTGTTGCCACTCAACATGTAACACCCGGTGGGGGATCTGGTGCCGGGCGAAATACGCCAGCCAGCGCTGCTGGTTCTGCTGCAGGCGATCGCCGGGACCTTTTACCTCCACCAGCTCGTAACCACCGGCTGCCGGAAACAGAATCAGATCCGGGAGACCGTTGCGGTGGTGGGCGATATCGCCGAGCAGGCGCTCGAAAATCCGCCGCCAGTGTTCGGCCGGAATGCGCGCGAGTGCCAGTGCCAGCAAGGGCTCTGGCAGGGCTTCCCAAGCTGCCAGCGGATTGGCGATACCGTATTTCTCGCGATAGTTCCGCCACACCCGTTGCGCCAAGTTCTCGCTGTCGAGTTCGGCCAGACGCTGTTCGAAAACCGCCCGCCGTTGCGGATAAAAGTCTGGTGTACGGAAGTCGCTGGGCGCCACCTGGAATGGGTTGAAGAATGCCCCAGGAACCGGGCTGAACAGGATGTCCCACACATAGAGCCCGAGCACGCCGTTGAACAGGGTGTTCTCCACGTAGAAACACCGGTGGGCAAGTTGGCCGGCTTCTACGTCGGGTGACGCTTGTTCCAGGAATGCGGCGGCCAACAGTTCCACCCGCTCCGGCGCCGGTGGCAGCGTAACGGTTTCCGTCGGCGGCTGATATTTGGCCGGTGGCTGCCAGCCAGCCAGTCGCCGTGCCTTTTTTGCCGTTCGGTAGCCGAAGCTCTCGGCAAATACCCGCTCGGCTTCATTGTGGGGCGCGGCGAGGATTTCCCGGCACAGCACCAGCCCCGTATCGATATCGCCGCGTTTGACGGCGATCCGTGCGCGGCGCTCCCGCGCGGGTGGCCGAGCGCAGCACTGGTACAGCTGATCTGCCGCCTCGAGGGCCTCCAGTCGCTCCAGCTGCCGGGCCAGCGTCAGCCGTAGCCGGTCCAGCCGCCGGTGCAGGGTGGCATCATTGTCGATGCCGTCGGGTAGCTGCTCCGCCAGCGCCTGTATCTCCTCGGCTCCGGCCTCAAGAGCAGTTTCCAACTGCTCCAGGCAGTCGTAATAGCGCAGGTGCTGGTCGATCTGTGCGCGACTCTGGAACGGCAGGTTTTCCCCGTCCAACGGATATTTCTCATAGCGGTAGAGCCCCAGATCCCGCAACACATAGTCGGTCAGGTCCTGGTTCAGGTTGCCGAAGAAGCACAGCTTGAAGGTCTCGAAATGCCCCGCCGCCTGAACCGCCAGCAGGGTGTCCGCGGCGGTCAGGGCACCCTGCAGTGCCGGTGATTCCGACTCCTGCTGCAGCAGGGCCTGTTCCACGGCCGGCCGTTTCAGCGATTGGGGCAGGGGAGTGGAGCTAAGGGCCAGCAACTCGGCTTTGCTGAACAGTGGCAGGTATTCGTGTAGCGCCAAGACCGGATCACGCTGCAGCAGGCCGCCCTCCACCAGCTGGTGCGCCGCCTGAGCCAGGTCATCGATCTCGGCATAGTTCAGTTTGCCGAGCCGGAACAGTGCACCCCGGGAGGACGGCACGCCCTTGCGCGACAGCAGCCGCACATACAGCCGCTGGCTGTCGAGTTCCAGCGCCTCGAACTTGGTGTAAAACTCCAGCTCCGCCGCTGACAGCAGCCGCTCATACCGGGCCACGACAAAATCCACCAGGGCGCGGAAGTTGCTCAGGTAGTAATCCGGTGCGAGTTCAATGGCTTCAACCATGGGGTACTGCGTGGGTGTTGCTGTCGTGACGGTTTGTTCCGGGAGCGGGGCGCCGCTCAGGGGCTGTATGGTTATACAGGATGTGGCGGATTCGGACAAACCCGGGAAGGCGACCGGGCGGCCACTCCGATATCGAGGGGAGGGTGGCTTGCTGCCGCAGCAGCAGCCGGCTGTGACCCTAGTCGGACAACGGGAGCAGCTTGGCCCGGTTGAGATTCAAGCGGTGGTGTGTTGTGGAACAGCCGGCCCGCTCGCCGCGGCAGCTAATGCTGACGATGAGCCCGAGCTATCGAGGGATCTTTCCATCCCCGTTAAGTCCGGCGGGCCGACTTCTGTCCTCAGGCCGTTTGATAGATCAGGTCAATGGCCTTTTGTGCTGCATCTCTAAGCTTGGCCATATCCTCGCTCTGCAACAACATATGGCCCATTTTCCGCCGCGGCTTCAGGGTCTTACCGTAAAGCGTGATATTGGTGGCGCTCTGCTTCACCGCATCGGGCACGACATCGACACCGAGCAGGTTGATCATCGCTGTGGGGCGGTCAGCGCTTGTGCTGCCCAGGGGCAAATCGAGAATGGCGCGCACGTGATTTTCGAACTGACTGGTGGCCGCGCCACCCAGAGTCCAGTGGCCACTATTGTGAACGCGCGGTGCCAGTTCGTTGACGAGCAAGCCCTCGTCGGTGGCAAAGCACTCCATCGCCAGCGCGCCGACATAATCCCAGTCGTTCAGCAGTTTCGTCAGATAGGATTCCGCCGCGCGCATTGTCTCATCCGATGCTGCGGCCGCGGGCGCCAGTGACAGCAGCAGTGTACCGTCCTGGTGATGATTTTCCGCCAACGGGTAAATCTTGACTTCGCCGCTACGGGAGCGCGCGCCGATCAGCGAGATCTCGCGAATAAAGTTCACTCCCTTCTCGACGACATAGGCATCCGGCTTGATGACTTCAGAAAGGCTGCCCAGCTGTTCCGGGTTGTCCACGCGCCACTGGTTCTTGCCGTCGTAACCGTTTTCGCAGCTCTTGATAAATGCCGGGTAGCCCAGGGATTCGATCGCCCGGCAGATTTCCTCATAGCTGTTCGCGGGCAGGAACGGGGCGACCGGTATGCCGCTCTCGACCAGCGCCTGTTTCTCGCGCAGGCGGTGCTGGGTATCTGCCAGGGCGTCCGGCCGCGGGAATACCGGGCAAAACTGTTCGAGTTCTCGTAGCAGGGGAACCTGTACCTGCTCCCGCTCGGCAGTAATGACTTCGGGATTGCCGAGAGCCTGATACAGGGCTTCCGCGGAGTCAAAGGCCTCTGCGTGTACTATCTCACCCAGCCCTTCGACACAGCCCGTGCTCTCGCCATGCTCGGCAACAAAACTGAATTCGATCCCCAGTGGTCGCCCTTCCCTGGCCATCATCTGTGCCAGCTGTCCGCAGCCGACGATTGCCACTCGTCTTGTCGCCATTATTCCACCTCGAAAGGAACCTGAGCACTCTGGCGTTCGCGCCAGTCAATCAGACGCTGTTGCAGCTCCGGATCCGCCAGGGACAGGATCTGTGCCGCCATCAAGCCGGCGTTGAAAGCACCAGAGGCACCAACGGCCTGGGTGGCCACTGCTACGCCCTTCGGCATCTGCACGATGGAAAGCAGGCTGTCGAGGCCTGTATTGAACTTGCTTTCCACGGGCACGCCGATCACCGGTAGCGGCGTCATGGCGGCGATCATGCCCGGCAGGTGCGCAGAGCCGCCGGCGCCGGCGATAATCACTTCTGTGCCTTCCTCACGCGCGCGAGTGGCGAACTCGACTAAACGCTGGGGGGTGCGGTGAGCCGAGACAACGGCCGTGGCAAACGGCACCTCGAGTTCCTTTAGCGGCGTGGTGGCATTGCGCAAAGTGGGCCAGTCGGACTGTGAGCCCATTACGATGGTGACTTTTTCGAAAGGCAATTGATTCACGTCCATTAACTCCAGTGTTGAACGAGCGCCAGATAGACCGGAATGGCCACCAGCACATTAAAGGGAAAGGTAATCGCCAGGGACAGGGTGATCGACACACTGGCATTGGCCTGCGGTAGAGCTACGGCCAGAGCCGCCGGCACCGCAATGTAGGAAGCGCTGCTGCCGAGCACGGCGAGCAGGAATATACCACCCGGTGACAGCCCCAGCAGCACCGCGAGTGCAGCACCGCCGGCGGCGCCGATCAGTGGCATCAGGATACCAAAACTCAACAGAAAGGCACCCTGGGCGCGAACATCCGGCAGCTTTTCGGCTGCGACCCGGCCCATTTCGAGCAGGAACAGCGCCAGTACGCCGTGGAAGAGGTTACCGAAAAATGGCATCACCGAGGCGGTGCGCTCCCCGGCCCAGGCACCGATGGCGATCCCCCCCAAAAGCAACAGCACGCCCTGGTTGAACGCAATTTCATGGCCGACCTTTTTCCAGTTAGCGTCGGCAACGGCGCCACGTGCCAGGAGAATGCCCACCAGGATCGCCGGAACTTCCAGCAATGCAACGAACAGGGGGAAGTAGCCTTCGTAGTCAATCCCGCGTGAACTCAGCAGGGCCACTGCGACGGCATAAGTCGCCACACTGACCGAGCCGTAGTGGGCCGCCGCGGCCGCGGCATCCACACGCGACCAGCGGCCAATCCAGTACAGAATGGGAAATGCGACTAGCGGCAGCAAGGCCCCGAAGACCACCACGGCCAGAGACTGGGGCAGCAGAGTCGCGGCGGAGTAAGAGCTGAGCGCAGCGCCGCCTTTCAGGCCGATTGCGATCAGCAGAAAGATCACACAGCTTTTATAAAGCCCGGCTGGCAGCCGGAGATCGCTGCGCACGAGCTGGGCGAAGGCGCCCAGGATGAAGAAGCCGACGACTATATCCAGCTGCATGCTCAGTGCCCCTGTTGGCGGGCAGGCGGGGAGTTGCGGAGGTTTCCAAGCCGCAAGGCTGCTAGCGGCGTGCGGTGCTGCGCTAGCCAATAGGCGCCGTTCGCCAGCAGGATCAGCAGCCCCACTGCTGCCAGGGAGCCGTCGGCGATGCCACTACTGGTCAGCACCACTCCCATGGCCGATACTACGGCGCCGACCGCCATGCCAAACAAGAATTGTGCTTTAACCATCTGCAAGCCTCACTTTTGCCCAACCGTCGAGTGGGGCGCATTATGGTCGTCATCGATAATAGATAAAAATAGATATTCAAGATACTATCCATAGATACGTATCTATATATGGTGAATGCTATGGCCCGCCACCGCGCGCACACCCGAATCGGCACGGCCCGCCAGATGGAGATTTTGCTAACCGTTTACGAGGAGCGCAGCATCAGTGCCGCGGCCAGGTCCCTGCATTTGACCCAGCCCAGCGTGTCGATGCAGCTGGCAAAACTCGCCGACGCCGTGGGCCTGCCGCTGTACTACGCGATGGGCAAGCAATTGCGCTTTACCGAGGCCGGTTTGGCGTTAGTGGAGAGTGCGCGCGAGATCCTCAAGTGCTACGAGTATCTCGACCTGAAACTGGCCAGCTTGCGCGGGGTGGAAGCAGGGACCCTGCAGTTGGCGGTCGTGACCACGGCCAAATACTTTATTCCGCACCTGATCGGTGACTACTACGAGAAGCATGCCAATCTCGATATTCGCTTCAAGGTGGGCAATCGCCAGCAGATCATTGACCGCACCGAACGAGACGAGGACGATTTCTATGTCTTCAGTCACCCGCCGGAAAATCCCGATCTTGAGCTGGTGGAGTTTCTGCCAAACCGCCTGCTGGCCATTGCGCCGGCAAACCATCCTCTGGCCGACCAGAAAAATATCCCCCTGACAGAGTTCGCCCGCAGTCCCTTCCTGCGCCGTGAGGAAGGGTCGGGCACTCGCCATGCCATCGAGCGCTTTCTCGCGCGCGAAAAGGCAACACTCAATGTTCGTATGACCATTGAGAGCAACGAGGCCATCAAACACGCGGTCATGTCCGGACTCGGTGTCTCCATACTTTCAGAGCACACCCTGTCTTTCGGTGGCAGTGCCGGCTTGGCCGTGCTCGATGTACAGCGACTGCCCATCATTACGCACTGGTATCTGGCCCGGCGCAAATCCCGACCCTTATCGCCGGCGGCACAGGGCTTCCTCGAGTACGCCCGCAATCTCGGCAATCTGCCGCTCGACCCGGATTTCCCTAAGGCGTAATGCCTTCCCAATCGAGAGAACTGTGTCCGCACCTGTGCGGGCATCGTAATTCCATGGCGCCGAATCAGGGTGGGGGCTATGTACCGTATCTAGTGTGATATGTTTACCCGGGCACTGGCTGCTTCTTATGCGGTGGCGGTGATGTCTCCACTGCGTTAAACAGTTGAACACCAAGCCAATCTTTTACCGAGGTCCGGGTGTAGCGGCATAGTAAATGGTTCATATCGTGCCCGGCATCGCAGATCCAGTGAAGTTGCAGCTAAAGCGAGCACAAACGAGGCGTGCAAATATGCGAGATCAGTATCTGATCGGCCGGTGCGATCGATAGCAATGCTCGTGAACACGGATCAGCAATACGGTGCCGTTGCCATTGCGCTTCATTGGTTTATGGCGGTATTGCTTGTTGCGCTCATCGTGCTGGGTCTCTACGTGAGCGACCTGCCCGACGTCGGGTTCAACAAGCAAAAAATCCTGCTTATTCTCTATCATAAAGAATACGGCATGCTAGCGCTGGGGCTAGCCGTGGTTCGACTGGCTTGGCGCATTGGCAACGTGCTGCCGGTGCTGGTTGAAAATATTCCTGACTGGCAGAAGGTGGCTGCGCGGTTTGTCCATCTCTCTTTTTACGGCTTGATGTTCGCCTTGCCGATTACCGGGTGGCTGATGTCTTCCGCCGCGAGTATCCCGGTGTACGTCTTTGGTGTCAGGCTGCCGGATTTAATTGGACACAATGAGCACCTGTTCCAGGTGTTCATCGAGGTTCATAAGTGGCTGAGCTATGCATTGATCGGCTTTATTCTGGTGCACGCGGGAGCGGCGTTAAGGCACCATTTCCTTTGCCGGGATGACACACTGAAAAAGATCCTGCCCGGAAAACGTAGATAGGCCGCGCTCACTGCACTGTCTCAAGCACAAATCCGGCTACCTGTTGGAGGGCCTTCACGGAGGCATCGTTCGCCGCCACGACTCCGGCATAAGGCGTATTCTGTAACATGGGCTCGCGTAGCGATATCGCCCGTGTGGAGATGATACGGTTCGATGCGCCATCGGTGAGCTGCACCCGCAGGGAAAGGTGCAGCGTTGCCGGATCGGAGGTGAAGTCCTGTGTAAGCTCGAGAATCTCCGTCCGCAACGCATAACTGTATGGACCGAAGTAGGGCGGCGTGATCACTGCGTCAAAGTAGTGGGTGCGCTCCAGTGTTCGCGCCAGCAACGGAAGCAGCATCTCTGCAGGTGATGCGCCCCATTCGTGCTTGCTGAAATAGTCAATCTGGTGCGGCCGGACTCTGTAGATCATTCGGACGGTGTCATAAGCGGGATTGATTGCAGGCGGTAGTACCAGCAGTGTCGCCGCATGCGTTTCCCGTTGGGGAATTGCGAGCGGCAGCTTGTCTATCATTTCGACCCGGATTTCGTTTTCCACAGGGGAGAGCAGCGTGCAGCCGGAAATCAATGCCGCGCAGAGGGCGGCGAGAAGGGACTTGGCCAACGTATCGTAGCCGCCTCCTTTCATTTCGTTTCGCCGGGGCCGAGGGGGGGAGGGGTGCTGCCGCGGACCAGGATTGATGGGTCGCGATTGATCTTGTCCGTCAAGCGGTCCATCGAGCTGGTAAGTTTATTCAGGTTGGCCATCGTCCGATAGGCTTCGGGCAGGACCTGAAGCTGGAGTGCGTTGATGGTGTCGCTACTCGACTTCAGCAGAGGGCCGAGTCGCCCGCTCGCTTGCTCGGTGTTCGCAATGATCGAGCTGAGGTGTTCTTGTTTCTGGGCGAGCATGCGGCTGACGCGCTCCAGCCCCTTCATGGTGTTGTTGCTCGAATCCAGCAGCGGGCCGAGCCGGTCGCTTGCCTGCTGCGTGTTCGTAATGATCGCGCTGAGACTCTCCTGGTTCTCGGCTAGCATATGGCTGACCTGCTGCAAATTTTCCACTGCACTCCTGAGCGATGCGATGCTCTCGTCGTCCAGTAGCGCGCGCGCCAATTCTGTCAGCACTTGCACATTCTGATTGACCTGGCTGATCGCGGTATCCAGGCTCACGTAGCGGGATGCTGTGCTGGGTATCCGCGGATAGCGTTCGCCCTTGGCGGCTGTAAGTGGGCGCTGGTCCGTGCCAGCGTCTTCCAGCAGGACGTAGACATAGCCGGTGAACCCGCGGGTGGCGAGCCCGCGGGCGGTGATGGTTGCGGCCGTCGCCCTCGTGATGGGCGCACCTTTCTCGACCTCCAGCAGAATGCGGACGGAGCGGGGACCGGTGAGTTGGACTTCGGTAACCGTTCCTACATCCACTCCATGGAACTCGACGGGGGCACCGGGAATCAGGCCGGATACGGAATCCTGCGTGAGAATCTGATAAGTCGTGAATCGGGCGGATGCCAAGCTGTGCCAGATTAACCACACCACGACACCGAGAAGCACTGTGATCGCAAATGCCAATCTTGCCCGGTTCTCTATGCTGAACTTCATCGAGCGCTTCTCCGCCGGTGACATTGGTCCTAATTTAGGTCGGTCCAAGTTTAGATCATAATGATCTGGCGCCATGCTGGACGCATAAATAATTATGTTCGGCGGTGTTGATGGCAAGCTGCATTCGACACATAAATAGTTATGCGACCTTGGCATAAATAATTATGTGCGATCCCGGCTTGGGTGGTCGTGTACCTGCAGCATAATTATTTATGTAGAATGTGCGCGTGTATTTATATGTGCCGAACGCAATTAATCATGTGGGGACGGTGTGGCATCAGTAATTATCGACGGCAAAAATGCGGACTCTACCCGAGTCTCAATCAGTTTGGACGAGTTTTTGTGGAAACTGGTTTCTGCGGATTTTGAATCTGAAGCCGACGCGCGGAGCTGGGTTAGGCAGTACATTTCTACGCTGCACACAACCAAGGGGCTGACCGCGATCGTCCGCGACCATTGCTTGCACCGTATCGTTAAGCCCTCACTGATTCGTCGCGTCCAGGGGCTGGAGGCCCAGATGGATATCGAGGAGGCATAAGCGAAGCTGGAAGTCCTGATGTCGGCCTGGCTGGCGGGGCAAGCACTGATGATATCTATGTGTACTATCTGCATCGGCTCCAGGCTTCGTCGATAGAAGCGCCTGCAGAGGTGCGCATTGGGCACACACTGAGCACTGGTAACCACACCCTTCCCCAATGTTAAGTGCGCATAATATAGATTATGTTAAATTATATATGGGCTATCTAAGACGTTGATTCAGTTGCTCCCCGCGGCCGCTCCACCGTACCGCTCTCGGTATCCTGAGAGATCTTCACCCCAACATCGCCGGCATGATGACCTGCTGAATGATCTGGCTACCTTCCGGTGTGCTCCAGTCACCCGCGAGTTCTGCAATGACCTGGTTGGTGCTAGTCAGGACGACCCCGGCGTGCTCCATGCGGCGCAGTGCCATATCGTCGGCCATGTTGCTCGTTGATCCGCCAGCGTCAGCGACTACCTGCACATCGTAGCCCTCGCTTACCAGGGTAAGTGCCGGATACACTGTGCTGACATCATTGGTAACGCCAGCAAGGATTAGTTTCTTGCGGCCAGTGTCTTTGACCGCTGCGACAAAGGTTTTGTCCTCCATTGCGTTGATAGCGCCGACGCGCTTGATACGTGCAGCGAAGGCTTCCGGCAGGATCGGCTCAAGCTCGCTGAGTAGTGTGCCCAGGCCTTGGTCCTCCATATTTGAGGTCAGCACGACCGGTATGTTCAGGGTGCTTGCGGTCTGCGCCAGCATCAGCACATTGCGTTGCATCTCTTCAACGGATATGGATTTGACCCAGCCCATGGTGCCAATCTGGTGGTCGATCAGCAGTAGTGCGGCGTTCTCGCCGGTGAATCTCTCGAATAGCATTGCGATTTCCTGATGCCTGGGGGACAAGCCGCCCCTCAATTTAAGGCTGCCAAGTGGCTACATCAAAATCAAAATGCGCCGTAATCCCCTTCCGACATACGCTTTCAGCGGCATCCAGCGCCGCCTGTGCAGCTCCGGCTGCCGGGATTGCGGGATCACTTGTCGCGTTTACCACCGCCCTCAGCTCTATCGGCTGCGCCATGTGCATAGGAGCGGGCAATCTGTCGCAACGTTCCCAGCTGTTTGCCAAAATTTCGGCAAGCCGAGCACATTGCCAGGTGAAACTTAAGGCTCGTGCGCTCGCTGAGAGTTAGTTCGCGTTCCTGGGATTCGGATAGCAAGCGGGTTGTTTCCCGGCAGTTTCTCATCACGGCTCAAGCCTCCCGCACAAACCAGTTGTTTTCGAGGCACTCCCGCAGCCTGAGGCGGGCTCGGTGCAGCGTCACGTTGAGATTGCTGACCGTGATTTCTGCCGCCGCGCAGATCTCGTGGCTTTCCAGTTCGATAAATTCTCGCATCATGAACACCTGGGCCTGGCGCACAGGCAGATGATTCAGGCAGGCATCAAATACTCGCCAGAAATGCTTGTCGTGAATCGCCGCTTCTGTATCCTCCCAGTGCGCCGGTCGCTCGTCTTTCAGCCAATGTCCGCGTCGATCGAATAACTCATCGAGGTCGTGCCCTTCCCTGTCAGCGTGCAAGAGCTGATCGGCATCAACGAAACGCTGGCGCTGACGCAACACGTCTGCGATCTTGTTCTTGAGAATCGCGAAGACCCAGGTCTTCAGTGCCGCGCGTCCGGCAAAGGTGCGCACGTTCTTCAGCGCACCGATCAAGGCTTCCTGTACCGCGTCTTCCGCCAACTGCGAATCGCCGAGCTGCAGGGTGGCGAAGCGGTGCATCTGTTGTCGCAATTCCTGCAGGAATTGCTCGTCACTGAGGGGGGATCCCTCCGATCCACTGGTCTGGTCGGCATCCGGGGCCGCATTTTCGCTCAATGCCCTGTCCTCGAATAAAACACTGGGGTCAGGCAATACTACCCGAAATCGGCGCGCACTCGCACAAACCAGAATCTTACCCGTGGCAGAACTGCCAATACGGAGCGCTTATATACTTGGTCGGCAACCACGGCGCATTTATTACACAAAGAGCAAAAGTGTTGTAACAATCTGCGTGCTACTTGCGACAGACAGCCTGAATTGCGCTTGAATAGACCCTGTGCCGCACCCTACCCCGCGGCCGACAGTGAACAACCCCCCTGCAGAAGGAAGGCTACAGATGCATGAAGTCGTACAGGACTACTACGGACGCCAGCTCCAGGGCTCGGCCGACCTGAAAACCGATGCCTGCTGCGACGCCAGCGCCGTGCCCGAATGGCTGAAGCCGCTGCTGGCCAGGATCCACCCGCAAGTCCTGTCGCGCTATTACGGTTGTGGCCTGGTGTGCCCGCCGCTGCTGGAGGGCTGCCGCGTGCTGGATCTGGGTTGTGGCTCCGGGCGCGATGTCTATGCTCTCGCCCAGCTGGTCGGTCCGTCCGGCTCAGTGGTGGGCGTCGATATGACGGCTGAACAGTTGGCGGTGGCTGAGCAGCACCGCGACTACCACGCCGAGCAATTCGGTTTTGACAATGTGCGCTTCCTGCACGGCTATATCGAACGCCTGGAAGATCTGGATCTGGAGCCGGGCAGTTTTGACGTGATTGTGTCCAACTGTGTGGTGAATCTGTCCACCGACAAAGAAGCCGTGTTGCGCGGCATACACCGGCTGCTGAAAGAAGGCGGTGAGTTCTATTTCTCCGATGTCTATGCCGATCGTCGCGTCCCCGACGCATTGCGCACAGATCCTGTTCTCTATGGTGAGTGCCTGGGCGGCGCGCTTTACTGGAATGACTTCATAAGCCTGGCGCGCTCCAGCGGCTTTATTGATACGCGCCTGATTGAGGACCGCCCGCTGCAGATTACCAATCCGGAGCTCGCGGAGCGCTGCGGCAACCTGCGTTTCTTCTCTGCCAGTTACCGCCTGTTCAAGCTGGCACAGCTGGAGAGCGATTGCGAAGACTACGGCCAGGCGGTGGTTTACCGCGGCACTGTAGTCAACAGCCCGCACCGATTTGTGCTGGACAAACACCACGTCATCGAGGCCGGCAGGGTGTTCCCGGTTTGCGGCAATACTTGGCGCATGCTGGCGGACACACGCTTCGCCGAGCATTTCGAATTTATCGGTGACTTTTCCACGCACTACGGCCTGTTCGAAGGCTGTGGTGGCGGCCTGCCGTTTGATGGTGAAGCGGGTGGTGGGGCTGACGCGCCGTGTTGCTAGAAACGGCAGAGAAAAAAATCGCAGTGCCACGCTGGAATATTCTGGTGTTGTGTACCGGTAATTCGGCCCGCAGCATTTTGGCGGAGGCCCTGTTCAATCATTGTTCCGCTGGCTGGTTTAAGTGCAACAGCGCCGGCAGCCAACCGACCGGCCAGGTGAATCCTTTCGCGTTGCGGGAAATTGCTGCGCAAGGTATCGAGCCAGTAGGCTACCGCAGCAAGAGCTGGCAGGAGTTCACCGGCAAATCCGCTCCGCGGCTGGATGTGCTGCTGACGGTTTGCGATAGCGCTGCGGCAGAGGTTTGTCCTGCTTTCGCGGGCGACTACGAGCATGTGCACTGGGGGTTGCCGGATCCCGCCGCGGCGGGCGACGACGAGAAACCGGCAGCTTTTGCCAACTGCTTCGCGACGCTGAAGCAGCGACTCGATGCACTGCTTCGGCTGCCACTAGCTGAGTTCACCAGAGGGGATCTGGCACTGGCAATGCGGAAACTCGCAGGCGCTGATGTGCCCGCGCCGGTACTGGACGGCGTCGATTAGCTTCCCGAGACGAGGAATTCAGGGATACGGCTTTCCAGCCAGTAAGTCGGGCGCCACAGGGAACCGCTGATAAAGCCGACATGACCACCCTTCTCGCTGATCTGTAACTGCACGTCGGCGCTGACTTCCGCCTTGGCCGGCAGAGCCGATGGGCAGATAAACGGGTCGTCTACCGCGTTAATGATCAGTGTTGGCACGCGGATATCCTTCAGCAGCGGCTTGCTGGACGCGCGGGTGTAGTAGTCGTCGACATCGCGGAATCCATGCAAAGGGGCGGTAAAGGCATTGTCGAAGTGGCGGAAGTTTGCGAAATACGCGCCGTCATCCAGGTTAGGCAATGCTGCAGCCAGGTACGGATCACTGGCCTTCAGCCGCAGGCTTCGTCTCAGGCAGGCCAGAAGGTGACGCTGGTAAACGCGCGACAGGCCGCTGTTGATGCGCCGGCTGCAGGCGTGCAGGTCGAGCGGCGCCGACACCGCAACCGCAGCCGTAAGCGGGCTGCCCTGCCCGTCTTCCCCCAGCATCTTCAGCAGCACGTTGCCGCCCAGTGAATAGCCGACCGCGATCAGCGGTGTGTTCGGGAACTGTGTCCTGAACTCACCCAGCAGCCAGCGCGGATCATCGCTATCACCGCTATGGTAGGCGCGCGGCAGCTTGTTCGGAATCCCGCCACAGCCGCGGAAATGCATCACCGCCACCTGGTAGCCACGCCGCAGCAGTTCTTCCATCAGTCCCTGCGCATAGGGAGATGCGACAGAGCCCTCAAGACCGTGCAATACCAGTACCAGTGGCGAGGCCGGATCGTCCTGCAGCAGTCGAGGAGTATGTACGGCGAGTCGGTCGCCATCTGGCGTCGTGTACCAGTGGCGATCCGTCTGAATCCAGGGCTCGGAGCGGTGAAAACGGGCAAATACCGTCTGCAGGTGACAATTAGCCAACCCTCTAGCGGGCGAGAACTTCTCGGTCATACATCGGATCCAGCTTACTCAGTGCGCACCTTAACGCGTTTTGCGGTGGAACCAAAGAACGGGGCCTTGCGGCTTAAGCAGTCGGAGGCCACCTATCGATTTTAACTATTCCCTGATTACTCACCGGCTGGTGAGCGGAGTCTGGCGCAGAAATAGTGGAGTTTGGCGGTTATTTTGAGGGGTTCTATTCGGCTTCTTCCGGTTGCTCGACACGCGCATAAAAGCGGTAGTCGCCACCGCCCAAAAGCAGGTAGACATTATAGGGTTCGAACTCGCCACCTTTGTACATGCCCGGACTACCATCGGGCATGCCCGGTACGGCCAGGCCAAAACTGCCCTCCGGCGGGTCGGCGAGAAATTTGTTGATCAATCGCGCCGGGACGTGGCCTTCGAAAACATATTTGCCGCGCCACACCGCGGTATGGCAACCCCCCATGCCCTCTGGTACACCCCACCTCCCTTTCACCTCAGTCATATCGCCCCGATATGCCACCTCGGTCTGTATCCCGTTAGTGTTGAGATGCTCGATCCAATGCTTGCAGCAGAAACAAAACCGGTGCTTGTAAACAACGAAAGTGTTGTTATCAGTAGTGGCTGCGGGTTCTGCCGCGTAACTGACGGATGCGCAGAGCGAGGCGGCCAGCGCAAGCATGTAGAGCGTGAATTTAGCTGATCTGGGCATAGTGGACAGCGTAGCGTTGCTCGGAGTCACACCAGTGGCGTATCGGTGTGAATCCGGCGCTCGACAGCAGCCGGTTAAAGCCGGAAATTGAGTACTTGTGGCTATTTTCCGTGTGAATGGTTTCTCCTTCGGCAAACTCGAACTTTCTGCCCGCAATCTGCACGGTGTGGCTTTTCAGGCTGACAAGATGCATTTCCACACGCTGCCGCAGCGGGTGGTAAAAGGCGCGGTGGGCAAAATGGGCAAGATCGAAATTGGCATTCAACTCGCTATTGATACGAGCAAGAATGTTCTTGTTGAACTCCTCGGTAACATGCTCGCTGTCGCAATAGGCCCGCTCGAGTACGATGGAGTCTTTTACCAGGTCCGTGCCTATCAACAGACCATCACCGCGACTGAGCTTCGAGGCAAAAAACTCTAGTAGCACCTCGGCGTGTTCGGGAGTGAAATTGCCGATGGTGGAGCCGGGAAAAAACAGCACGCGCTTGCGTGGGGTTATGTCTTTCAGGCCCTGCCATACATCCGCCTGGGTGAAATCCCCAATGGAAGCCGTCACTTCGATGTTCGGCAGGCGGGCGGTTATCCGTGCCTTGGCCGCCAGCAGAATCTCCGGGGATATATCGATGGGGTAATAACCGCTCGGAGCCTGCAGATGCTCGAGCAGTAACTCCACCTTCTCGCAGTTGCCTGCGCCGGGCTCGACGATCAGCGCACCGGGGCCAACCTGCTGCGCCATGGCAGTGATATGTTCGCGAAAAATGGCCGCTTCGGTACGAGTCAGGTAGTAATCGTCCAGTTCACAGATTTGTTCGAAAAGTCGTGAACCTGCTTCATCGTATAGATACTTGCACGGCAGTGTTTTCTGCTCTTCACTCAGCCCTGCCAACACATCTGTCAAGAAATCGCTGTTTTGTAGCTTGTCATCAGGAATGGGCGACACGGCCATATTCACATTCAGTCTCCTGCCAGACGGATTCCGGTAAATTGCCACGCTTGGTGCGGGTAGAAGAAATTGCGGTAACTCATGCGGATATGCTCCGCCGGGGTAATACAGGATCCGCCCCTCAGGACTTTCTGATTGCACATAAACTTGCCGTTATATTCACCCACGGCATCGCTGCTCGCCCTGAATCCGGGGTATGGCAGGTAGGCGCTCGAAGTCCACTCCCATAGGTCCCCGAGGAACTGTGTCTGTCCGCGCCCGGCAGCGAGGGGCCGCAGGGCCCGTTTTTCTAGCAGGTTTGCGGTGGCCAGCTGATCCGGCCTGCGTAACTGGAAGGCTGCCGCTTCCCACTCGAATTCGGTGGGAAGGCGTTTGCCTGCCCAGCTCGCGTAGGCGTCGGCCTCGTAGAAACTGATATGGCAAACCGGCTCACTGTATGTAATGGGCTGAAGGCCGTGGAGAGTAAACTGAAACCAGCCTTCTTCTCTCTTTTGCCAATAGAGCGGATGTTTGCAGGCATTCTGCTGCACATGCGCCCAGCCGTCAGACAGCCACAGGCGCGGATCGCGATAGCCACCGTCCTCGATAAATTCCAGGTACTCGCCATTGGTTACCAGTCGAGAGGCGATGGAAAAATCCTGCAGCAACTGTTGATGGGCCGGACTTTCGTTGTCGAAATAAAAATGTTCCCCCTCGCTGCCGATTCCGTAAACCCCACCGGCTACACGCAGCCAGCGCAGTTCTTCGGCCGGACCGGTATCTTCCTCTTCCTGCGTGGAATCACTGTAGCTGGGAAACGTGGGATTGATCGAGAAGGCGTGCTTGATATCCGTTAGCAGTAGCTCCTGATGCTGTTGCTCGTGATTGAGGCCAAGGGTGACCAGGGTTTCGAGCCCCTGGCTCAGGGGCTGCTCGTCCAGTAACTTCCCGATAAATTGGTCCACAGAGTGGCGATAGGCAAAGACACTATCGAGATCGGGACGCGACAACATACCCCGCTGCGGGCGGCTAAACGGTGTGCCGAGGCTGTTGTAGTACGAGTTGAAGAGCTGGTGAAAGTCGGGGTCGAACTGGCGATAGTCGGGAAGATGTGGGCGCAGGACAAAAGTTTCGAAGAACCAGCTGGTGTGGGCCAGGTGCCACTTGGTCGGACTGGCATCGGGCATAGACTGCAATTGCATGTCTTCCGCCGATAGCGGATCCGCTAACTGCTCAGTCTCTCCGCGAACCCGTCTGTAACGTGAGAGGAGTTGTTGCTGAATTTCCGAATTTACCTCACCCGCCAGTATTGTCATGGCAACTGCCAACTGCGATTAAATTCAATTGTTTGAAATGATCATACGCAGTTTTAGCGGGAATCCTATGAAATCGCCCGCAAAGAGGATCTATTCGGCGCCACTTTCTGTGACCCAAGGTGGCGTAAATAAGGGTGGCGCAAATAAAAAAGGGGCCGGCGATTGCCGGCCCCTACTCTCATCAGGCTGATTCAGCGACGCGCTTAGAAGCGGACGGTGAAATCCGCACCGTAAGTACGCGGCATGTAGCGCCAGGCGGGGCTGGCACCAATCGCTGCGCCGGTACCGCCGTAACCGCCGGCGATTTCCTCGTCGGTCGCATTCTGTACCCACAGGGCCGCGGCGTAGCGGTCAGAGGCACTGTTCCAGCCGGCACGCAGGTTCAGCAACTGGTAGTCGTCGATGATACGGCTCGGATCGGAGATAGAACCGATGCGCTCGTCAGTCCAGTTGTAGTCAGCACGCAGGCGCACATCCGCGCCGGAAGCCATGTCGATGGTGTATTCGGCCATCACATTGAACTTGCTTTCCGGAGTGGAAACACGCGGTTGGCCGATCTTTTCTTCGGCGTCTGCAGGGGTTTCACCGATCGCCTCGATGTAGCCGTACTTGGTGAACTCGGTATCGAGGTAGGAGTAGTTACCGGCGATAAACAGGTTATCGGTAGCGGCCCACTGCACCTCGACTTCCGCACCGGTACCCTCGGCGTCGGAGTTACGCAGGTTGTAGCTGGGAATCGGAGAGCCGACCAGATCCAGCTCCTGCAGGTTGTTGTACTCGTAGCTGAATACAGAGGCATTCAGGCGCACACGGTTGTCGAACAGGCTGCTCTTCACACCGATTTCCAGGTTGACCACGTCTTCCTGGTCGAAGGACGGCTCAACGCCCGGGCCGAAGTTCAGGCTGTTGAAACCACCGGCCTTGAAGCCGTCAGCCAGGGACACGAAGGTCATGACGTCGTCGTTCCAGCGGTAGTCCAGCACGATACGGCCGGAGATATCGCTCCAGCTGTCGTTCAGCTTGGAATCCAGCATCGGCTGACCGTTGTTGTAGAACGCCATACCGAACGGCTGCGCCGGCAGTTGCAGGGCCGGCAGCGGCAGAACGCCGATCACGTTGCCGTTCGCGTCCATCAGCGGTACGTTGCCACCGGTCAGTGCGATCGGGATCGCGTTCTGGTAGGCGGTCTGGATGGTGAAATCTTTCTCGTCGTAGGTGTAACGGGCACCGACGGTCAGGTCCATCTTGTCGGTCAGGCTCCAGGTAAAGTCACCGTAGACGGCGGTGGAGCGATAATCACCGGTGTTCAGGACATTTTCGTTCCACGGCACATCGCCAGCGACCCAAGGCTGGAAGCCGGCCAGCAGCTGCATGGCCATCGCCTGGGAGTTCAGCATGTTGCCGGTAATACCGGCGGGCGCGCCGAAGGCGGCCAGCAGCTGATCAACCTGGCCAGACTGCAACATCAGGTCATAGACGAAAGACGCGGCGGCGATACCTTCCAGGCCCAGATCCCTGTAATACTGGCGCTGCATAACGGCCAAGTCTTCCAGTTCAGTCTGGGTCAGCTCGGGGAAGTCGATTCCGGCCGCTTCTGCCTGAGCTTTCTGCGCCTCATAGGCCATTTTGGTACCTTCGTAAACCGCGAAGGATTCCAGTGAGCCAGAGGTGAAGTAGGCTTCGGTCAGGTGTTCCAGTTTCTCCTGCGAGTAGGAAGCGCCGACGGTCCACTTCAGGGTGTCGGTGGCGCCGTTCAGGCGGAATTCCTGTGAGAACTGTTCCTGCTCATCGAAGTTCGCGGAACCGAACATGTAATCCGGGTTGGCGGTGCCGTCCTCATCCTGCTGCAGGTGCGCATCGAACTTGCGGAACGCCGTGATGGAAGTCAGGGTAAAGTTTTCGAAGTCGCTGGTTACGGTCAGCGAGGTGCCGAACGAATCGCGGTCTTCGATAGTCGGGGTGTCCAGCGCGTAGTCGCCGAATACGTCGGTACCACCGTCCAGCGCCTGCAGGCTCGGCACGATGCTGGAGCGCAGTGCACTGCCCTGGTCCATCACGCCGTAGTCGGCGCGCCACAGCACTTCGGTGCTGGCGCTCGGTTCCCACAGCAGGGAGGCACGGTAAGTCTGGGTGTCCTGGTTGCCGGCTGAGAAGCCGCCCGCCAGGTTGTCGGCGAAGGCATCGCGACGGTTGTTGGACGCGGTGAAGCGGCCGTACAGGTTGTCACTCAGCTGGCGATTCAGCAGCAGGTCAGAGGACTGGCGGCCATAGTTGCCGGCGGTCAGGCTCAGCTCGGCGGTATCGTCAGCCTGCGGCTTCTTGGTGATGATGTGGATGGCACCGCCGGTGGCATTGCGGCCGAACAGGGTACCCTGCGGGCCTTTCAGCACTTCGACGCGCTCGATATCGGCCAGAGGCACTTCGGCGCCGGCGCCACGGCCAGTGTAGACACCGTCTACATAGACGGCTACGGCCGGGTCGGAGCCCACGGTAAAGTCGCCGGTTTGAATGCCGCGAATACTGTAAGTGGGCTGCAGCGGGGTGTCGTTATTCATCTCCACGCCCGGGGTGAATTTACCCAGGTCGGTGAGATTTTCCACACCCATTTCTTTCATGCTCTCGCCGGTAAAGGCAGAGATTGCAATAGGAACGTCCTGAAGGTTTTCCGCACGTTTCTGTGCGGTTACCACTACTTCCTCGATTTCCGCAGCGTAGGCTGTGCCGCTGATAGCAGTGGCAAAGGCAATGGCTCCAGAGAGGATGGACAGGCTGAATTGCCGGCTTTTACCGGTCTGATCGGCATCGTGCATCATCGCGTCCTCGCGTTTGTTGTTATAAAAGCGTGATGTTTTATGTGTCTAGTTTTTGTTATTGGGCGCCATCTTACGATCGAAAAGGTGGATTTAAAAGCCCGTTATGACTTTTTTCTAGTGACTGGTCAGTTCTGTATGGCGTGTAAATATGAATCGCGACTTTACTGGCATTTGATTCCTCAGAAAATCTGATTTTGTGACCGGCATTTGTCCCCCAGTAACTATTTTGGCGCGCGCGGCGATTGCTAAAATCACGCATTCCAGCAATTAAAATAACGCCCGATGGAATCCCCATGGCCCAGAAATCCCCTATCGTCCGCCTGTTGCCGCGCATACTGATCGGCGCCTGTGTAGTTATCGTCGCAACAGTGCTTATTGCCTGGACGTGGCTGCGACAGAGCCTGCCCGTCCTCGAGGGCACACTGGACACCGGCACGCTGAATACTCCGGCAACCATTTACCGGGATGCCCAGGGGATTCCGTTGATCCAGTCGGAGGATCGCAATAGCACGGCATTTGCACTGGGTTTTCTGCACGCCCAGGAACGCTTCTTCCAGATGGACCTGCTGCGGCGCAATTCCGCCGGAGAGTTGTCCGAGCTGGTCGGTGCGGCGGCACTGAAGCATGACAAGTCTGTGCGCCTGCACCAGTTCCGCAAGCGGGCCGAGCGCAACATCGCTGCCCTGCCAGAGGCCCAGCGCCGGCTGCTCAACCACTACGTCAAAGGGGTCAATTACGGCCTGCAACAACTGGATGCGAAGCCCTGGGAATACGCACTGCTCGGTAAAGAGCCCAAGCCGTGGACCAGCGCCGACAGCCTGCTGACTATCTTCAGCATGTACCTGACACTGCAGAGCCCCATCGGCAAGTTCGAGCTGCGCGATACCGCGCTCGCGGAGCTGTTGCCGCAGGATCTCTACGAGTTCTATTTTCCCACCGGGGGCACCTGGGATGCGCCCCTGATCGGCGAGGCCCGCGGCCCCGTCACTATTCCCGAGACACCCATCGCCTCCCTGCTGAGTCAGGGCGATGTCATCGCCTACCAAGAGCTGGAGAGTGACGACAAGGTCTACGGCAGCAACAACTGGGTTGTCGGCGGAGCGCTGACCGAGCACGGCGGTGCGATACTGGCGGACGACATGCACCTGGGTCTTAACGTTCCCAATATCTGGTATCGCGCTGGCTGGAACATTCCCGGCAGCGACAGGACGCTGCGCGGCGCTACCCTTCCCGGCGGCCCGATAGCGGTCGTCGGCAGCAACGGGCTGGTGGCCTGGGGCTTCACCAATACCTTCGGCGACTGGGGCGATCTGATTCCCCTTGAGGTCAGCCAAGACGGCAAGCAGTACCGAACACCCGACGGCTGGCGCACTTTCGATATCGAGCGCGAATCCATCGCGGTAAAAGGCGGTGATGCAGAGACCCTGGAAGTCCGGAAGACCATCTGGGGGCCAGTGGTTACCGAGAACCACCGCGGTGTGCCGCTGGCCTATCGCTGGATTGCCCACGATGTCCGCGGCGCGAACCTGAACCTGCTGCGCCTCGAGGGTGTGACTTCCGCAGAAGAGGCTCTGGACCTGGGGCCGCAACTGGGCATTCCACACCAGAACCTGGTGGTCGGGGACAAGGACGGCCATATCGGTTGGACGGTAGGCGGCCCCATTCCGCGCCGCGTCGGGCTCGACGGTAGCCGCTCGGTGTCCTGGGCAGACGGCAGCGCCTATTGGGACGGTTACCTGAGCGTCGAGGAGCAGCCACGGGTCTACGATCCGCCCTCCCACCGCATCTGGACCGCCAATGCGCGCACAATGGACAGTGATTTCCTGCGCACCATGGGCAACGACGGCTACGCACTAGGCGCGCGCCAGCAGCAGATCCGCGACGGTCTGTTCGCGCGGGAACATTTCGATGAGCAGGCACTGCTGGACATTCAGCTGGATGATCGCGCCGTTTTCCTGCAACGCTGGCAGGAACATCTGCTCGCCCTGCTGGACGGACGGGACAGCTACCGCGAAGTGCGCGAGCAGGTGCGCAACTGGGGTGGCCGCGCCAGTGCCGACTCTGTCGGCTACCGGATCGTTCGCAACTACCGCCTCAAGTTCATGAAGATCACGACTGCGCCCATTCTCACTTATATGCGCCGCTATCAGCCGGAATTCTCGTTCGGCCCGATGAAGCGCCAGTTTGAATATGCACTCTGGGAAATGGTGCAGCAGGAGCCGGCGCAGTTATTGAATCCGGAATTTGAGTCCTGGCAGGCAGTGAAGCTCACTGCTCTGGACCAGGTGCTGGCAGAAATGGCCGCAGATGGTCGCCCGCTGGCGGAGCAGACCTGGGGCGCGGAGAATACGGCCCGTATTCGCCACCCGCTCGGCCGCGCGGTCGCCGCAGTCAATTGGCTCACCGAGATGCCGGCGGATCAGTTGTCGGGTGACACCCACATGCCGCGATTCCAGTCCCCTACACACGGCGCATCGGAGCGAATGGTGGTCGCGCCGGGATATGAAGAGAACGCGATCTTCCACATGGCCACCGGCCAGAGTGCCCACCCGCTGTCGCCCTTCTTTGGCAATGGGCACAAAGACTGGGTAGAGGGCAATCCGTCTCCGCTTACCGAGGGGGAAACTCGCTACACGCTGCGACTGCAATAACTGGGCGCAGAGCGTCCGGGTCGGGATATCTGAAGGGTTCGCAATCGATGACCGGTGCCGCGAACGCCGCACCGGTTGTTAGCGCTGGCGTTGTCGCCGTCAGGCGGTTTCGTCGAGTATCGCGAATGACAGGAAAGAAGTGAGCAGACCGATAGCCAGCACAAAGGGCAGCAGCGGAAAGCAGAGCATCAGCAGACAGGTGCCAATCCATAGGTTTTTAACCCAGCTTCTTTTCAGGCGGTAGCGCCGGGAATAGCGGCGCGTGTGACTGTCTTCCTGACGCGGCACACAGAGTTCGCTTTCCCGCGGCAGGAAGAATCGCACTAAAAGAGTGCATTGAAACCGGATCAACGCCAACAGCATATCGAGCACCCCTCGCCAACATCCCTTGGAGTATAGATGCTCGATATGAGGCGGCCCGGCGGGCTGGCGATTGGGGATTTATTTGGGGTGATACCAGCGCAATTTGTCGTGCAGGCTAACAACGCCGCCGATAATGGTCAGCGCCGGCGCTTCCACCGCTTCGGTCACTGCCAGCTGCGGCAGCGATCGCAGGTCGCCGACCACAACGCGTTGCTCACTGGTGGTGCCCTTCTCCACCAGCGCCGCCGGTGTGTCGGCCGGCAGGCCGTGTTCCTCCAGCTGGCGGCAGATAGTCTGCAGCCCGGTCAGGCCCATATAGAAAACGAGCGTCTGACCCGGCGATGCCAGCTCATTCCACGGCAGATCCAGTTCTCCCTGCTTCACGTGGCCGGTGATAAAGCGCACCGACTGGGCGTGGTCCCGATGCGTCAGCGGGATACCGGCATAACTGGCACAGCCGGAGGCGGCGGTGATACCGGGGACGACCTGGAATGGAATGCCGGCCGCGGCCAGCTTGTCGATTTCCTCCCCGCCCCGGCCGAAAATAAACGGATCGCCACCTTTCAGGCGCAACACTTTCTTTCCCTGCGCGGCCAGATCCACCAGCAGCTGATTGATCCCTTCCTGGGGCACGGAGTGAAACTCCTTCTTCTTGCCCACGTAAATGCGTTCGGCGTCGCGACGCACCAGATCCAATACGCCCGGCGACACCAGGCGATCGTACAGCACCACATCGGCCTGCTGCATCAGGCGCAGGGCGCGGAAGGTCAGCAGATCCGGATCGCCGGGACCCCCGCCTACCAGGTAGACCTCGCCGCTGGGTGCGGGACTGCCCTGCCACTGCTGCAGAGCCGCGAGGAACTCGTTTTCGCCGTCAACGACATTGCCGGCTTCCACCTTGTCCGCCACCGGACCGGAAAACACCCACTGCCAGAAATCCTTGCGGCTGGCTTCGGGCAGGCTCGCCTTGACCTGATCGCGCATCCTGGCCGCCAATTCAGCCAGCGAGGCGATTCCGGGCGCGAGCAACGCCTCCAGTTGCGCCCGGATCTGGCGCGCCAGAACGGGGGCCGCGCCGCCGCTGCTGATACCGATGGACAGGGGGCCGCGCTCAACGATGGCCGGAAAGGTGAAAGTACAAAGCTCGGGGGAGTCGACCACATTGACCGGCAGCCGCTGCGCCTGGGCATCGGTGGATACCGCGCGATTGACCTCGCTATCGGCAGTTGCGGCGACTACCAGTTGCGCCTGCTGGAGAAATTCCGGCCGGTACACTTCGCGGAAATGTTGCCCACCTGAGGTCGTCACCAGCCGCGCCAACTCATCGGTAATCTCGGGCGCGACCACCAGCAGGCGGGCACCGGCCTTGTTCAGTAAGCGCGCCTTGCGCGTGGCAATGGCACCACCGCCCACGATAAGGCAGGGGCAGTCTTTGACATCGAAAGCGAGAGGCAGGTAACGCAAGGTGATAATCCGTTATTGTGGGTAATGCTGAGCCGCGGTGGCGCCAAAATAAAAAGGGCGAACACGTGTTCGCCCTTACTGGTTGTGATTAAGCGGATTCCGCGGAGATAACTTCCTGCCCGCGCATATAAGGCCGCAGCACTTCCGGTACCTCGATGCTGCCATCCTCACGCTGGTAGTTTTCCATCACCGCGATGAGCGTACGCCCTACCGCCAGGCCGCTGCCATTCAGGGTGTGCAGCAGCTCCGGCTTGCCGGTTTCCGGGTTGCGCCAGCGGGCCTTCATACGGCGCGCCTGGAAGTCACCTACCAGCGAGCAGGAGGAAATTTCCCGGTATTTGTCCTGAGATGGAATCCAAACTTCGATATCGTAGGTCTTGCGCGCGGCAAAGCCGATATCGCCCCCGCACAGCACTACGGTGCGATACGGCAGGTTCAGTTTCTGCAGGATGGTTTCCGCATTTTGCGTCAGTGTTTCCAAGGCCTCTTCGGACTGATCCGGGCGGGTGGCCCAGACCAGCTCCACCTTCTCAAACTGGTGCTGGCGAATCATACCGCGGGTGTCGCGGCCGTGAGAGCCGGCTTCAGAACGGAAACAGGTCGTGTGCGCAACATACTTATGCGGCAGGGATTCGGCGTCCTCGACAATCTGGTCGCGGTAAAAGTTGGTCACCGGTACTTCCGCCGTCGGGATCAGGTAAAAGCCGCGCTCGTCGGTGAGCTTGAACAGATCCTCTTCAAACTTCGGCAGCTGTGAAGTGCCGTACAGGGAGTCGGCGTTGACGATTACCGGTACATTGGCCTCGCGGTAGCCGTGTTCCTCGATATGGGTATCGAGCATGAACTGCGCCAGCGCGCGATGCAGCTTGGCCACCTGCCCGGTCAGTACGGCGAAACGCGAACCGGTCAGTTTGACCGCCATTTCGAAATCAAGACCGCCGAGCTCCGCGCCCAGGTCTACGTGATCCTTGACCTCGAAGTTGAATTCACGCGGCTGGCCCCAGCGACGAACTTCGACGTTGTCATCCTCGGTCTCCCCTTCCGGCACCGAATCGTCCAGCAGGTTGGGAATGGCCGACAGGATCGCGTCCAGCTCTGCCTGCAGTTCGGTCAGGGCGTGTTTGGCTTCATTCAGCTCGCCGCCCAGGGATTCCACCTCTTTCAGCAGCGGTGCGATGTCCTCGCCGGCGGCCTTGGCGCGGCCAATGTTCTTGGATTTGCTGTTGCGCTCGTTCTGCAGGCTCTCGGTGCGCATCTGCAATTCCTTGCGGCGCTCTTCGAGGCTTTCCAGCTTGGCGGTGTCCAGTTCCACGCCGCGCTTTTTCAGTGCCGCGGCCACTTGGTCCATCTGAGTGCGAATAAGTTTAGGGTCGAGCATGTTGGTTTTCTTACTGCGTTAGAAGTACTTCATGGTAATTGCCATGGCTGCTGCAGTCGCCGCCAGGCAGAGCACCAGGCTGATGAATACATAGGCCAGTGCCGTCAGAGGCTGGCCATTGTGCCATAACAGCAGGGTTTCCAGCGAGAATGTCGAAAAGGTAGTCAGTGCACCGAACAGGCCGGTCATCAACAGCAGGCGCCACTCCTGGCCCAGTAGGCCGCGCTCGACAATCAACACGTAGACGATGCCAATAAGAAACGCACCGGTGATGTTGACGATCAGAGTGCCGAGCGGAAACCGGCCCTCGAAGACCGGGTAGCTCCACAAGCTGATCAGGTGGCGCATCAGGGCGCCGACCGCACCGCCAAAGGCGATTGCCAACCACTGCATTGAACTGTCCTAGATGTGTCGGCCCGGATGGCCGCGTGGGAACTCCCTGACTCGGTATGGCCCCTGCTCGGCCGCCCCCTGTCGCAAGGGGCCGATTTTACCGAAAATTGCCCGCGCCGGCAGGCCCCTTCCTCAGCTGTCTTCGATCTTGCTATAGCGCTGTTGCGGACTGTCACGATTGAGGCTGCGCAGCCGCTCCAGCTTTTCGCCGATCTTCAGCTCCAGGCCCCGCGGCACCGGCTGGTAATAGCTGCGGCTGGCGATTTCTTCGGGAAAGTAGTTCTCACCGGCGGCGAAGGCATCGGGCTCATCGTGCGCGTAGCGATACTCGGCACCGTGGGCCATGCTCTTGGCCAGCTTGGTTGGGGCATTGCGCAGGTGAATCGGCACGTCGTAACTCGGGTCGCGGCGAACATCCGCGATGACGCGCTTGTAGGCGGTGTAGACGGCGTTGCTCTTTGCCGCCACAGCCAAATAGGCTACCGCCTGTGCGATCGCCAGCTCTCCCTCGGGGCTGCCGAGGCGCTCCTGTACATCCCAGGCGTTCAGTGCCAGCTGCAGAGCCCGTGGGTCCGCGTTGCCGATATCCTCACTGGCCATGCGCACTACGCGGCGAGCGATATATAGTGGGTCGCAGCCGCCGTCCAGCATGCGCGCAAACCAGTACAGTGCCGCATCGGGATCGGAGCCCCGCACGGATTTGTGCATGGCGGAGATCTGGTCGTAAAAGTAGTCGCCGCCCTTGTCGAAACGGCGTACGTCGGCGCTCAGCACCTCCGCCAGCACGTCCTCGTCAATCACCAGGCGGCCGCCCTCTTCCCGCGCAAGATCGCAGGCGATCTCCAGCAGATTCAGGGCGCTGCGGGCGTCGCCATCGGCGGCATTGGCGATCTTGGCCAGCACTGCCTCGTCGATGGCAATGTCGCGCCGGGCCAGCTCTTCATCTTCGCGCAGGGCGCGACTCATCAGTGCCAGCAGGTCCTCTTCGGCGATGCTGCGCAACAGGTAGACGCGGCACCGGGACAGCAGCGCATTGTTCAGTTCGAAGGATGGGTTCTCGGTGGTCGCGCCGACAAAGGTGACCGTGCCCTCTTCCACATAGGGCAGGAAGGCATCCTGCTGCGCCTTGTTGAAGCGGTGTACCTCATCGACAAACAGGATGGTGCCGCGGCCGAATTGGGCGTGGTGCTGTTCGGCCTCGGCCACCGCCTGACGTATTTCCTTCACGCCGGCGAGTACGGCGGACAGAGTGGCGAAGCGGGCATCGCACTCCTTTGCCAGCAGTCGCGCAAAGGTGGTCTTGCCTACCCCGGGCGGCCCCCAGAGCACCATCGAGTGCAGCTGCCCCCGCTCCACGGCCTCGCGCAGCGGTTTTCCCGGTCCCAATAAATGCGCCTGGCCCACATATTGGGCCAGGGACTCCGGCCGCATGCGGGCGGCCAATGGCTGGTGTTTCGGTGTTGACTGAAACAGGTCACTCATCGCGTTCTATTCATCACGAATGACGTCGGTACCGGCCGGCGGCTTGAAATTGAAAATTGAGGAAGACAGTTTCGGATTCGCGGTCATGCCGCTGAACTTGATCTTGGTAGTCTGCCCCATGCTGTCGCGCACCGTCATCGCAGATGGCAGCCCAGCCTTGCTGAAGCGGATTTCCATCGTCTTAAACGGCGCTTGCGCATTCTTAGGCGTCAGCTGGTAGGCACCTTCCTTGCTGCTGACATTGAAGGAGCCGCGAATCTCCTCGACCTTGCCGCCGAGCAGCAACGCCGGGGTGTCTTTCATGCGCTTGTCGACCGGGCGCACGGTGACCTGCTCCAGGTCAGGATCGTAGAGCCACAGCTTCTTGTTGTTGGTGACGAGCAATTGCGGGAAAGGAGCACCGGTTTCCCAGCGCAGTTTGCCCGGGCGCTGGACCGAAAATTTGCCGCGACTTTTTTGCAGGACTTTGCCGCGCTCATCGATCAGCGTCTGCTGGAATTTGCCGGAAATCGCCCCGAGCGGCTGCAGCAGGCGGCTCAGATCGTCGGTGGCATCGGCCCAGGCCGCGCTGGCGACCATGCCGAGGACTAGCAGAGAGTTGCGCATAAGACTTTTCATATCAGGATTCCAGTCGGACGATTTCCTTAAAGATTAGATCCCGGTGGGTGAATAGCGGCTGAACCGCTGGCTCCCTCGAGTTCCACCGCCGGCCAATCAGGCGGGCGGCGGCGCCAGGACGGTGCGGTTGCCGTTGTGTTCCGCCGGCGACACAACGCCGGCGGCCTCCATGGCATCGATAATTCGGGCGGCCCGATTGTAGCCAATGCGCAGCTGACGCTGCACAGAGGAAATCGAAGCCTTACGGGATTTGGTAACGAAGGCCACCGCTTCATCGTATAAGGCGTCGGTCTCGGGATCATCCTCTTCCCCACCCTCCGTCTGCAGGCCGGGGACCGGGATACTGTTGTTGCTGTCGTCGACGATACCGTCGATATAGTCGGGCTCGCCGCGCCGGCTCCAGTCCGCCACCACCTGGTGTACCTCGTGGTCGTCGACGAAGGCACCGTGCACCCGTACGGGCACACCGCTGCCCGGCGGCAGGTACAGCATGTCGCCGTGTCCGAGCAGCTGTTCGGCGCCGCCCTGATCGAGAATGGTACGGGAGTCCACCTTTGAGGACACCTGGAAGGCAATACGCGTCGGCACGTTGGCCTTGATCAGACCGGTGATTACATCCACCGACGGGCGCTGTGTCGCCAGCAGCAGGTGAATACCCGCGGCACGGGCCTTCTGCGCGATACGCGCGATCAGCTGTTCCACCTTCTTGCCGACGATCATCATCATGTCGGCGAATTCGTCGATCACCACGACAATGGCTGGCAGTGGCTTCAGGTGTGGGCGTGTCTGCTCCGCTTCCGGAACGCTGGACATCGGGTCGGGCTGCCAGATGGGGTCTTCCAGCGGCTCACCGGCAGCAATGGCATCCTTAACCTTGCGGTTGAAGCCCGCCAGGTTGCGCACACCCATCGCCGCCATCAGCTTGTAGCGGCGCTCCATCTCGCCGACACACCAGCGCAGACCGTTGGCGGCGTCGTTCATGTCGGTGATGACCGGCGTCAGCAGGTGCGGGATGCCCTCGTAGACCGACAGCTCCAGCATCTTGGGATCCACCAGGATCAGGCGCACCTCATCCGGGGTCGACTTGTACAGCAGGCTCAGCAGCATCACGTTGATGCCGACGGACTTACCGGAACCGGTGGTGCCCGCCACCAGCAGGTGGGGCATCTTGGCCAGATCCGCGACCACCGGTTGCCCGGAAATATCGTGACCCAGGGCCAGAGTCAGCGCGGACTTGGCGTTGTCATAGACATCCGCCGACAGCACCTCGCTGAGACGCACCATCTGCCGGTTTTCATTCGGTATTTCGATCCCCACGACCGATTTGCCCGGGATCACTTCCACTACCCGCACGCTGATCACGGCCAGTGAGCGCGCCAGGTCCTTGGCCAGGTTGGAGATCTTGCTGACCTTAACGCCTGGCGCAGGCTGGATCTCAAAACGGGTCACTACGGGACCCGGTAGTACCGAAACCACTTCCGCCACCACGCCGAAATCCTTCAGCTTCAGTTCCAGCAGGCGCGACAGTGCTTCCAGCGACTCGCGGGAGAAGCCGGCCTTCTTGTTCTGATCCGGCGGATCAAGCAGCGATAGCGGCGGCAAGGTGCCGGTGACAGGACCGCTCTTGAACAGCTCGCCCTGCTTCTCCTTGGCCGCGCGTGGGCTCTGCTTCGGTTTCGGAGCAGTGGGCTCGATCTTGGGTGGCAGCCGCTTGGCGGTACGCTGTTTCTCCTCCTCCACCGCGGCCTTGCGCACCACGATTGCCTGTCGGGCAGCGCGCTCTTCCGCGCGCTGCTGGCGCGCGCGCTGATAGCGATTGCCGAGCCAGCCGATAAAGCCGAGAACATTGCGGCCGATGGCATCCACCAGCTTCAGCCAGGAGAGGCCGGTAAATACGGTGATACCAATGGCAAATAGCGCCAGCAGCAGGATGGTCGCCCCCACATAGCCGAGGCTCACTTCCGCGGACTCGGCGATGGCCGCGCCGATGATACCGCCATTGGAGAATGGCAGTGGCTCCTCGGCCTGGGCGAAACACAGGGTGGCGATGCCGGCGCCGGTGATCAGCAGCAGGCCGAGACCGGAGACGCGCAACGTGAAAAGCGGGCCGTGAAAGCGCGCGTTGCGATCGCGCAGAATTCCGACAGCGCGCCAGCCGATCAGTATTGGGAACAGGTAGGCCATCCAGCCCAGCAGCGACAGGCAGACATCTGCGAGCCAGGCACCGGTCGGCCCGATTGCGTTCTGAATTTCCCCGCCGTGGCCCGTATGGGACCAGCCCGGATCCTGTGGGCTGTAACTCATCAGGCTGATCGCGAGCAGCAGCGCCCCCGCCAGGAGTCCGATCAGCGCCCCTTCACGCAGCAGGCGGGCGATCAGGGAATCCGGCAGGGTTCCATGTTCATCGTTGGACTGGTCGGTCGCGCTATCGGCCTTCAATGGCTTACCTCGGCTGTTCTTACTGCTTAATAGATCTGGATCGGCGGCAGATAAGCCGTCTGTGTACTACAGACGCCGCCGAAATGCTACCGATCGCCCTCTTAAGACTTCGCTTTAAGTATCTTTTAATTCAATCAAATCATAAAGATAGAGCACTTTCTTCACACGAACTGTGAGTAATTTGGAGTTTTCCAAAACCTGTTTCCGCGCCGCCTTCGCGACCAAAGAATAGTGCCCCCCAATCGGGCAAATTAAGTGAAACTATTTCGCCGTCCTGTATCTATCGCCTATCATGGCGGCCAAATTGATAGTCTCCACCGATCAAAAATTGGTCGATCGAGACTGTCCCAGCATCACTGAGTACACTGTGTTCAACCGACTTTGTAAGAGCGTTCCATGAGTAACAACCACCATCGACTGATAATCCTCGGCTCGGGCCCCGCCGGCTACACCGCAGCTATCTACGCCGCGCGCGCAAATCTGAATCCGGTCGTGATCACCGGAATGCAACAGGGCGGACAGCTGACCACGACCACCGAAGTGGAGAACTGGCCGGGTGGCGTTGCGGATCTGCAGGGTCCGGACCTGATGGTGCAGATGCAGCAGCATGCTGAGCGATTCGAGACTCAGATCATCTTCGATCACATTGATTCCGTAGACCTCAAGCAGCGCCCCTTCACGCTGAAGGGCAACGAAACCTATACCTGCGACGCACTGATTATCGCTACCGGCGCCTCGGCCCAGTATCTTGGCCTGCCTTCCGAGGAAGCCTTTCAGGGGCGCGGTGTCAGCGCCTGCGCTACCTGCGACGGATTCTTCTACCGCGACCAGAAAGTTGCGGTAGTCGGTGGCGGCAACACCGCGGTAGAGGAAGCACTATATCTGTCGAACATCGCCAGTGAAGTGACCCTGATCCATCGCCGCGACGAGCTACGGGCCGAGAAGATCCTGCAGGACCGCCTGATGGACAAGGTCGAGAACGGCAATATCAATGTCTGCTGGCACCACACGCTGGACGAGGTCCTAGGTGACGACAACGGCGTGACTGGCGTACGCTTGCGCAGTGCACAGGACGGCTCCACCAAGGAGCTGGAGGTGTCTGGCGTGTTTATCGCTATCGGCCACAAGCCGAACACCGACATCTTTGCCGACCAGCTGGAAATGAACGGCGGCTACATCCTGGTGCAGAGCGGTCTCGACGGCAACGCCACCCAGACCTCCATTCCCGGCGTATTCGCCGCTGGCGATGTGTCCGATCATATCTATCGCCAGGCGGTGACTTCTGCCGGCACCGGCTGTATGGCGGCACTGGACGCCGAGCGCTTCCTGGACGCCCAGTAAGGCAATAGCCGGTTGGCGACGGAAGAATTGGGGCGATCCTTGTGATCGCCCTTTTTCATTCTGCGGCCGGTAGGATGATGCAGACAGATAGAGGGGCAATGCCCGAATTGCGAAGGCCAGAAACATGACGGGATCCAACGACGGCTATCTGACTCTGCTGGACGAGAACCGCATAGAGTTCCCGCCCACCCGCCGCGCGTTGCGCGATCCCAACGGTTTGCTGGCGATCGGTGGCAAGCTGACACCGGCATGGCTGCTGGCCGCCTATCGGCGCGGTATCTTCCCCTGGTATTCCGACGACCAACCGATTCTGTGGTGGAGTCCTTCACCCCGCTGTGTGGTCATTCCCGAGCTTTTCCGTATCGGTCGCAGCCTGCGCAAGGAGCTGCGCCGGGGGCATTTCCGGGTCACCTTTGACCAGGCGTTCGACCAGGTAATCGAAGCCTGCAGGGCCCCGCGTGCCGACGCCGAGGGCACCTGGATCACCGATGAAATGCAGGCGGCTTACGAGGAGATGCATCGGCTTGGACACGCCCATTCTGTTGAGGTGTGGCGGGATGGCCGCCTGGCCGGGGGCCTCTACGGCATTGCCCTCGGAAGGGTCTTTTTTGGCGAGTCCATGTTCCACCGCGAGACGGATGCCTCAAAAGTCGCTTTTGTCCACCTGGTGCGGCAATTAGAATTGTGGGGCTGCCCGCTGATCGACTGCCAGGTTAGTAATCCTCATCTGGCCAGTCTGGGGGCGGTAGAGGTGTCGCGTGAGGATTTCGAGCGTCTGCTGGAGGCCGGTATTCGACAGCCACCGTTCCCGCAGCCCTGGAAGATGTCCTGGAGCTATGAGTAAGTATTCTCAACTGGATTCCGTGCGCCTGCTGGCCACCTTGCCCCATCCCTGCGGTTATTTGCCGGACGAGGATGCAACCACCGTGTTCGTGGATCCGCAGACCCCCATCGACCAGCGGCTTTACAGTCGCCTGTCAGAACTGGGCTTCCGCCGCAGTGGCGGCTACCTCTATCGGCCGCAGTGCGCGGCCTGCCAGGCCTGCATACCGGCGCGCGTGCCGGTGGGACTGTTTGTTCCCGACCGCAGGCAGCGGCGCTGCTGGCGACGCAATCGCGACCTGGATATTTTCCATGTCGAGACCATCGACACCGATGAGCACTATGAACTCTACGCGCGTTACATCGAGCGGCGCCACGCCGACGGCGAGATGTACCCGCCCAGTCGCGATCAGTTCCGCAGCTTCCTGCTGCAGGCCTGGGGGGCGACCCGCTATATCGAGTTTCGTGCCCGCGGTCGCCTGGTGGCGGTTGCCGTGACCGACCTGCTCACCGCGGGATTATCGGCCATCTATACTTTCTTCGATCCCGAAGAGGACAAGCGCAGCCTGGGTAGCTACTGCATCCTCTACCAGATCGAATGGGCCCGACGCCTCGGACTGCCCAGCCTCTACCTCGGCTACTGGATCGAACAGTGTCAGAAAATGGCCTACAAGAGTCAGTTCCAGCCCATCGAACTGCTGCGCGAGAACCGCTGGGCACTGAAAGCCCGTTAAGGCCGGGCATTCAGCCTTTGCTCTATTGTGCCTTTTCGTGCAAAATGCTCGCCCGTCGCGCCGCGGCCAGGCCCGAGTGCCACCGGGGTAAAGCTCAGATCAAGTTATTTTGAAGGTTACTGCCGCATGGCAAAAGACGATTACATTGAGATGGAAGGTGAGGTGATCGACACCCTGCCCAATACCACTTTCCGCGTAAAGCTGGAAAACGGACACGTGGTGATCGCGCATATTTCTGGAAAAATGCGCAAGAACTATATTCGTATCCTCACGGGCGACAAGGTCAAGGTAGAGCTGACTCCCTACGACCTGACCAAGGGTCGTATCACCTACCGCGCCCGCTAACCCTGAGGCGCGCAGCTGGCGCCCCTGTTTAGGCGCTTACTGCAGAAACAAAAAAGCCACCTACCGGTGGCTTTTTTTGTTGCTTGTGGCTAATTGCCGATCGGCGGCACGCTCCCGGTCAGGCGGGCACCGCCGTTTTGATGGCGAGCTCGTCGTTTTCTATGGTGACCTGCACGCGGCCGCCCTCTTCCGCCAGATCGCCGAACAACACCGCTTCCGCCAGCGGTTTGCGCAGCTTGTCGCGGATCAGGCGGGCCATGGGCCGCGCGCCCATCTTCTCGTCGTAGCCGTTGACGGCGAGCCATTCACGCGCTTCGTCGTCAACTTCCAGTGTCACATGGGACTCGTCCAGCTGCGCCTGCAGCTCGACAATAAACTTGTCCACCACCGTCTTGACCACTTCGAGGTTCAGCGAACCGAACTGGATAATGCTGTCCAGGCGGTTGCGGAATTCCGGGGTAAACATCTTCTTGATCTCTTCCATACCATCGCTGGAATGGTCCTGGTTGGAGAAACCAATGGAGCGGCGACTCATCAGTTCCGCACCGGCGTTGGTGGTCATGATCAGGATGACATTGCGGAAATCCGCCTTGCGGCCGTTGTTGTCGGTCAGCGTGCCGTGGTCCATGACCTGCAGCAGCAGGTTGAACACTTCCGGGTGCGCCTTCTCGATCTCGTCGAGCAGGACCACACTGTGCGGATGCTTGGTGACCGAGTCGGTCAACAGACCACCCTGGTCGAAGCCGACATAGCCCGGAGGTGCGCCGATCAGGCGGGAAACGGTGTGGCGCTCCATATATTCGGACATATCGAAGCGGATCAGCTCGATCCCCATCACCTTCGCCAGCTGGCGGCATAGTTCGGTCTTACCGACACCGGTAGGACCAGCAAACAGGAAGGAGCCGATGGGCTTCTCTTCAGCGCCCAGGCCCGCGCGACTCAACTTGATCGCGGTGCCGAGGGCCTCAATTGCCTTATCCTGACCAAACACAACCATTTTCAGGTTGTCATCGAGCTTGGCGAGCTGGTCCTTGTCGGACGCGGAGACACTCTTGGCCGGAATGCGCGCCATCTTGGCGATCACCACTTCAATTTCAGTTACGCCTATCACGTCCTTGCGCTCCTCCAGCGGCAGCAGCGACTGGTAGGCGCCGGCCTCATCGATGACATCGATGGCCTTGTCCGGCAGAAAGCGCTCGGTGATATGGCGGCTGGACAGCTGCGCGGCAGCCTCCAGGGCCTGGTCGGTGAAGCGAACCTTATGGTGGTCTTCGAAGCAGCTTTTCAGCCCCTGCAGGATCTGCACCGTCTCCTCAACCGAGGGCTCATTGACATCGATTTTCTGGAAGCGGCGCGACAGGGCCCGATCTTTCTCGAAGATGCCCCGATATTCGGTGAACGTAGTGGAGCCGATACAGCGCAGCTGGCCGCTGGAGAGCAGCGGTTTCAGTAGGTTCGAGGCGTCCATCACGCCGCCGGAAGCCGCGCCGGCGCCGATGATCGTGTGAATCTCGTCGATAAACAGCACCGCGTGCTCGCGCTTTTTCAACTCTGCCAGCAGCGCCTTGAAGCGCTTTTCGAAGTCGCCGCGGTATTTGGTGCCCGCCAGCAGCGAACCCAGATCGAGGGAATAAATGGTCGCGTTGAGCAGTGGCTCCGGGACTTCCTCATCGACGATTCGCCGCGCCAAACCCTCGGCAATCGCGGTTTTGCCGACACCGGACTCTCCCACCAGCAGCGGATTGTTCTTCCGGCGCCGGGCCAGTACCTGGGTCACGCGCTCTACTTCGGGGCCTCGGCCCACCAGGGGATCGATACGGCCAAGGATGGCTTCCTGGTTGAGGTTGGTAGCGTAGCTTTCAAGCGGGTCCGAGCCGCCAGGTTCGGCGCCGGTACTGATATCCTCGTCAACCTGCTCCGGAGCCGGATCTGAATTGTGATGAGGGTGGCCACTGGAACCGACACGGGATATGCCGTGGGTGATGTAATTGACGACATCAATGCGCGCGACACTCTGCTGCTTCAGGTAGTAGACCGCCTGGCTCTCCTGTTCGCAGAAGATGGCAACCAGCACATTCGCACCGGTCACTTCTTTCTTGCCGGAAGACTGGACGTGAAACACGGCACGCTGTAGCACACGCTGGAAGCCGAGGGTTGGCTGGGTTTCCCGGTCGGTGTCGGCCTCGGGAATAAGCGGGGTAGTGGAATCTACGAACTCCAGCAGCTCGCGGCGAAGAGCGCTCAGGTCAGCCCCGCAAGCATGCAGCACATCGGCAGCGGACTCATTGTCCAGAAGTGCTAGCAGCAGGTGCTCCACGGTCATGAATTCGTGCCGTTTCGCGCGCGCACCCTTAAACGCCAGATTGAGCGTTACCTCTAAATCCTTGCTGAGCATCTAAACCTCAAACCCTTAACGCCAATGTCACCCGCCGATTCCACCGGTAAGCGCGCGCCGGAAGCCGGCGACTTGAGTGTGCCCGAATCCTTTCAGGCGACGGGACCCTTGTTTCAAAAGCAACTGCACGACAGCGTCAATCTTCTTCGCTTTCGTCCGCTTCGATCTCACACAGCAGGGGGTGCTGGTGGTCCCTGGCGAATTGATTAACCTGCGCGGCCTTTGTCTCCGCTATATCTCGAGTATAGACACCGCAGATCGCTTTTCCCTGTGTATGAACCTGCAACATCAGCTGAGTAGCGCGCTCCCGGTTCGCACCGAAAAACAGCTCCAGTGCCTCGACCACAAAGTCCATCGGCGTGTAGTCATCATTCAGCATCACGACCTTATACATGGGCGGACGCTTCAGTCGTGGTGGCGCTTCTTCCAGCGCCAGGTCTCCGTCCAATTCGCCCGGATAGTGGAAGTCGTCTTCGGCGTCGTTGGAGTGTAGTTTAATGGCCAGTGAAATACCCATAGCGCTTATCAATGAGTTCCTGCAGTGATTTAGATGTTGTTTCCGGCGTACATGGTCAGAGGGGTGCCATTGTAACCTTCATTTGCCGATGGGCACAGCGGACGCCAGCAGCCCTTGACATTCCCAAACCAGTTAGCTACAAGAGGTAGTGCCCGCCCTGTCAAGGGCACCATCGCGACAGGGATTTGAAATCGCGATCGATGTGCAAGCAAGCGCAGATAAATATAAAGACTCTGTAAGGCGGCCAGCAGTCGCCGAGGCAATTAGAGGGAATTCGCCATGCCTACCGGTACCGTCAAGTGGTTCAATAACGCCAAAGGATATGGGTTTATTCTTGCGGACGAAGGGGGAGAGGATCTGTTCGCGCACTACTCCGCGATTCAGATGGAAGGATACCGAACATTGAAAGCGGGCCAACAGGTCACTTTTGACATTATCAAGGGTGACAAGGGCTACCACGCCGCAAATATATCGGCCCTGACTGGGGTAGATACCGGCCGCGCGGAGCAAAACTCGAAAGGTTCTGACTCAGAGCCGGAAAAGAGTCAGGCCCAGCGCGAGAAAGAGGCTGAGCTCCTCGATTAGCGCTGCCAAGCAGCTGCTCACTTGAACACAGAAGCTGAACATTAAAAAAAGCCCCGCACCCTGAGGTACGGGGCTTTTTGCTTTCGGGGGCGGGCAGCGACTGAGCGGCCCACCCTCGAGCCATCTTAGGCCATGTGCTTGATGACTTCGTCGCCGAACGCGGAGCAGGACTTCAGTTCCGCACCGTCCATCAGGCGCTCGAAATCGTAGGTCACGGTTTTGGCTTCGATCGCGCCTTCCATGCCCTTGATGACCAGGTCGGCAGCTTCGTTCCAGCCCAGGTGACGCAGCATCATTTCGGCGGACAGAATCAGGGAGCCCGGATTCACCTTATCCTGACCGGCATACTTCGGCGCAGTGCCGTGAGTCGCCTCGAACAGGGCTACCTCGTCGGACAGGTT
The DNA here is from genome assembly GCF_900107725.1 of Microbulbifer marinus. Classification (GTDB taxonomy): domain Bacteria; phylum Pseudomonadota; class Gammaproteobacteria; order Pseudomonadales; family Cellvibrionaceae; genus Microbulbifer; species Microbulbifer marinus. The sequence goes on from NZ_FNQO01000001.1 coordinate 605,446, forward strand.
AGCACCCGGAGCAATACCGATACCACCGACCTGGGCGGCCAGGGCGTCGGACAGGTAGTCGCCGTTCAGGTTCAGGGTGGCGATCACGTCGTACTCGGCCGGACGCAGCAGGATCTGCTGCAGCATGGCGTCGGCAATCACGTCCTTGACTACGATCTCCTTGCCAGTCTTCGGGTTCTTGAAGCTGTGCCAGGGGCCGCCATCCAGCGGCTGAGCGCCAAACTCTTCACGAGCAATTTCGTAGCCCCAGTCAGCGAAGGCACCTTCGGTGAACTTCATGATGTTGCCCTTGTGCACCAGCGTCAGAGAATCGCGGTCCTGGTCGATGGTGTACTGCAGCGCCTTGCGCACCAGGCGCTTGGTGCCCTCTTCGGAAACCGGCTTGACGCCGATACCGCAGTTTTCCGGGAAGCGGATCTTCTTAACACCCATCTCTTCCTGCAGGAACTTGATAACCTTCTTCGCTTCGTCGGTATTGGCTTTCCACTCGATACCGGCATAGATGTCTTCGGAGTTCTCGCGGAAGATCACCATGTCGACCTTGTTCGGCTCCTTGACCGGAGACGGAACACCACTGAACCAGCGCACCGGGCGCTGACATACGTACAGGTCCAGCTCCTGGCGCAGAGCAACGTTCAGAGAGCGGAAGCCGCCGCCGACCGGAGTAGTCAGCGGGCCCTTGATGCTCACGACGTAGTCTTTGATGGCCTCGAGGGTTTCAGCCGGGAACCAGTCCCCAGCGTAGGTTTCCGCTGCCTTCTCACCGCAGTAGATCTCCATCCAGGCGATACCTTTGTCGCCACCGTAAGCCTTCTCTACGGAAGCGTCGATCACCTTGCGCATGACCGGGGTGATATCCACACCGATGCCATCACCCTCGATGAAAGGAATAATCGGGCGATTCGGAACATTCAGCGAACCGTCGGAATTGACTGTAACTTTTTCGCCGTCTGCCGGCACTTGGATATGACCCATATTGCTTAAACTCCCAAAACTCTGTGACTATTTAGGCCAGGTGTTGCTTGACCTGCCCTTTTGGACCGCTGGGCGGGATTAAAAAACGGCGGGATTATATCAGCATCAGCTCATTTTTGTAGTTGGATTACAATAGCCCACTTTTACCATGGCGAAGATCATCCTTTTTAATAAGCCCTATGGCGTGCTCAGCCAGTTCACTGACGACCGCGACCGCCCGACCCTCGCCGACTACATCAAGCGCAAGGGCTTCTACGCGGCCGGCAGGCTCGATTTCGACTCGGAGGGGCTGTTGCTGCTCACGGACGACGGCACCCTGCAGCACCAGATCAGCCACCCGCGACAGAAACTGCCGAAAACCTACTGGGTGCAGGTTGAGGGTGAAATCGGTGCAGAGGCCCTGTCGGCCCTGCGCCGCGGCGTACAGCTCAAGGACGGCCCGACCGCACCGGCGCGGGCGCGACACCTGGCCGAACCGGACGTATGGCCACGGATTCCGCCGGTGCGGGAGCGCAAGACGGTACCGACAAGCTGGCTGGAGCTGACGATTCGCGAGGGGCGCAACCGGCAGGTGCGCCGCATGACCGCCGCGGTCGGCTTCCCTACCCTGCGCCTGATCCGCACCGCAATCGGTAACTGGCAGCTGGGCCAACTGGCTCCGGGAGAGCAGCGGCTGGAAGAGGTATTTGTCGCGCCGCAGGCGAATTCTGCCCCCGACCGCCGGCACCAGCGAAGCCGCCGCCGGCGGTAAGACGCCCTTATCACCACTAATCTATAGGGGCAGATCAACGCGGTCTTGGTCACAGGCCCCATTCGCGGGTAAAATTCGCCCCCTTTTTATAGCCGTGATGTAGCTGATTGCCCCAATCTATGCCTGAATCCACCTCTAAACAGCCCCAGCGCGACCATCCCCAGCGTGTCATTGTCGGCATGTCCGGCGGTGTGGACTCCTCCGTAGCCGCCCTGCTCCTGATGCGGCAGGGCTACCAGGTGGAGGGCCTATTCATGAAAAACTGGGACGAAGACGACGGCACCGAGTACTGCACCGCCAAGGCCGACCTGGCGGATGCGCAGGCGGTGTGCAAGCGGTTGGGGATCAAGCTGCATACGGCAAACTTTGCCGCCGAATACTGGGATCATGTGTTCGAATACTTCCTGGCCGAGTACAAGGCCGGCCGCACGCCGAACCCGGATATCCTCTGCAACCGTGAAATCAAGTTCAAGGTGTTCCTGGAGTACGCCGAGGTGCTCGGCGCCGATGCCATCGCCACCGGTCACTATGCGCGGCGCAGGGACATCGACGGGCGCACCTATTTACTCAAGGGTTTGGATGCGAACAAGGACCAGAGCTATTTCCTGCACGCGGTCGGTGAGGCTGAGTTTGCCAAGTCACTGTTTCCCCTCGGTGAACTGGAGAAGCCGGAGGTGCGCCGCATCGCCGAGGAAAACGGCTTCATAACTCACGACAAGAAGGACAGTACCGGCATCTGCTTTATCGGCGAGCGCCGCTTCAAGGATTTCCTGGAGCAGTACCTGCCGGCACAGCCCGGTAATATGGAGACACCCGAGGGCGAGGTCATGGGCCAGCATGCGGGGTTGATGTACCACACGATCGGGCAGCGCCAGGGCCTGGGTATCGGCGGCGTCAAAGGGGCTGGTGAGGAACCCTGGTATGTGGTGGGCAAGGACCTGCAGCGCAACGTACTGATCGTCGCCCAGGGGGCTCATCACCCGCTGCTCTATGCGACCGGCCTGGAGGCGGCGCAAACACACTGGATCAACGGCAGTGCACCGGCGGCAGCCAACACCAGAGAGGGACTGCGCTGCCGGGCCAAGACGCGCTATCGCCAGCCGGACCAGGACTGTATCGTGCGCGTGCAGGAAAATGGGAAACTGGTGGTCGAGTTCGACGACCCTCAACGCGCGATCACGCCGGGGCAGTCACTGGTGCTCTACGATGGTGAGGTCTGTCTGGGTGGTGCCGTGATCGAGCGGGCCACCGGTGTCGGCACGGCGGTGCCGGAAAAGTATCAGCAGAATTAAGGAGCGACTTTGAGCAACTGGCGGGATCAGGCACTGGCGCTGGCGGCAATTTTTCAGTCCGCCACGCTGGTGGAGCGCCTGGCGAAAACCGGCACCGCACCCCAGGAACAGCTGGAAACGGGCGTTTACAGCCTGTTTCAGCTCAATGCCGACTGCGCCGATGACATTTTTGCCGGTTCCGAAAACCTGCTCCCGGGGCTACAGGTGTCGCGCCAGCTATTGCGCTCCCGGCAGCACCCGGAATATACCGACTGCCTGCGCTACGCCTTGTCGATCCTCTATCTGCAACGCCAGCTGAGCAAGAAGAGCGACCTGCTCGCCATCATCGGCAGCAGGCTGGAAAAAGCCAAATCGCAGGCGGACCACTTCACGTTGACGCACGAAAATGTGTTTTCCAATCTGGCCAGTATCTACAGCGACACGCTGAGCACCTTCCGTTTCCGCATCCAGGTACTCGGCGACTTCAATTACCTGCAGCAGCAGCGGATCGCCAACCAGATTCGCACCATGCTGTTTGCCGGCGTGCGGGCTGCCACCCTGTGGCGCCAACTGGGCGGCCGGCGGCTGCACCTGTTATTCCAGCGCAAGAAGCTTCTGGCCGCGACCGAAGCTCTGATCGCGCAAATCGAATCTACAAATCACTAAATCCGGAGATTTAACATGACAGTCGAGCTATCCGCCCTGACCGCGGTGTCACCCATTGACGGACGATACGAAAGTAAAACCGCTCCGCTGCGCGATATTTTCAGCGAGTACGGCCTGATCCGCGCTCGGGTGGAAGTGGAAGTCCGCTGGCTGCAGAAGCTCTCTCGTCACCCGCAGATCGAAGAAGTGCAATTGTTTGACAACTCCGCCAACCAGCTGCTCGACGCCATCGTCGCAGAGTTTTCCCTGCAGGACGCGGAGCGCATCAAGGAAATCGAACGCACCACGAATCACGATGTGAAGGCAGTGGAGTACTTCCTGAAGGAAAAAATCAGCGGTAACGAAGCACTGGCCAATGTCAGCGAGTTCGTACATTTCGCCTGCACCTCCGAGGACATCAACAACCTCTCCCACGCGCTGATGCTGCGCGGTGGGCGCGATCAGGTGTTGCTGCCGGCGATGAACAAGATCATCAGCGAAATCGCCGACCTGGCGAAGAATTTTGCCGATGTGCCGATGCTGTCCCGGACTCACGGCCAGACCGCCAGCCCGACGACCGTTGGCAAGGAGCTGGCGAATGTCGTCGCGCGCCTGCGCCGTCAGGTCCAGCAGATCCGCGAGGTGGAGCTGCTCGGCAAAATTAACGGCGCGGTCGGCAACTACAATGCCCACTTGTCCGCCTACCCCAACATCGACTGGGAAGAGAATGCGGAAGAGTTTGTCACTTCCCTGGGGCTCAGCTGGAATCCCTACACCACCCAGATCGAACCGCACGACTATATCGCCGAGCTGTTCGATGCCATCGCGCGCTTCAACACCATCCTGATTGATTTCGATCGCGATATCTGGGGCTATATCTCGCTGGGTTATTTCAAGCAAAAAGTCGTAGCCGGCGAAGTCGGTTCCTCCACCATGCCGCACAAGGTGAATCCGATCGACTTCGAAAACTCCGAAGGCAACCTGGGCATCGCCAACGCGGTCTTCCAGCACCTTGCGGCCAAGCTGCCGATCTCCCGCTGGCAGCGCGATCTGACCGATTCCACCGTATTGCGCAACATGGGTGTCGGCGCCGGTTACTCGGTGATCGCCTATGCCGCCACACTGAAAGGCCTGAGCAAACTGGAAATCAACCGGGAGCGCCTGGCCGAAGACCTGGACAACGCCTGGGAAGTACTGGCGGAGCCGATCCAGACAGTGATGCGTCGCTACAATATCGAAGAGCCTTACGAGAAGCTGAAGGCGTTGACCCGCGGCCAGGGCATTAACCAGGAAACCCTGAAGACCTTTATCGACAACCTGGATATTCCCGCCGAAGCGAAGAAGTCCCTGCACGAGATGACGCCTGCCAGCTACATCGGCAACGCCATCGATCAGGCGCAGAAGATCTAACCAGCCCAGTCTTGGTCCCCGTGCGGCACTGCGGCAGCAGGCCACCGGGGATCACAACCAACGAAGCCGCGTGGTTTCACCCCGCGCTTCAAGCACAGATAACCACCATGCCCAACCCGCTTACACACCTCGGTGATATGCCCGTAGCGGATTTCCTCCGCGACTACTGGCAACAAAAACCGCTGCTGATTCGCAATGCTTTTCCCGGTTTCAGCTCGCCAATCTCCGGCGAGGAGCTGGCCGGCATGGCACTGGAGGAGGCGGTCGAGTCCCGCCTCGTGCTCGAGCACAGTGACGAGGGGCCATGGCAGCTGCGCACCGGGCCGTTCAGCGAAGAGGACTTCCTGTCTCTGCCGCGCTCCCACTGGACACTGCTGGTGCAGGCGGTGGATCAGTGGCTGTCGGAAATTGCGGACTTGAAAGCCTACTTCCGCTTCCTTCCCGACTGGCGGCTCGATGATGTGATGATCAGCTACGCCGCCGACAAGGGCAGCGTGGGACCGCACTTCGACTATTACGATGTGTTCCTGTTACAGGCCGAAGGCAAGCGGTTGTGGCACCAGGGACCGAAAGTGGATGACTCCCATCCCCGCGTGGAGGGTACGCCGCTCAATATCCTCCGCGATTTCGAGCCGGAAAACAGCTGGTTGCTCGAACCCGGTGACATGCTCTACCTGCCGCCACAATACAGCCACTGGGGCATTGCCGACGGTGCCTGCACCACGATTTCGATCGGCTTCCGCGCCCCGTCCGCAGCAACCATCCTCGAGGATCTCGCCGCCGAACTCGCGCACGGCCTGCCGCAACACCTGCGCTATACCGACCCGGGTATCGCGCCCGCCGGTAACCCGGCTGAAATCGATGCGGCTGCCGTGGGCAGGCTGCAGCAGCAGCTCCGCAGCTGGCTGCAACAACCCCAGAATATCGCCCAGTGGTTCGGTGCGGTGATGACCGAGGCCAAATATCCGGATACCGTCGCACTGGATGCCGGTGAGGCGGACGACTGGCGGGAGCAACTACAAGAGGGCGCGGAACTGGTGCTCAATCCGGCCTCCCGCTGTGCATTCTGCCGCGAGCCGGCCAGCCTGTTTGTCGACGGTGAATCGTTCCCGGTGTCCCTGCCCTTGGCCGAGCGATTCTGTGCGAACCACCGCCTGGTCCAGGAGGATATTGAAGCGTTTCCGGAGCTGGGCCACACTGGCGGACTGATTGATCAACTGGTCTCTCAGGGAAGCCTGATTTATCCGCCGGAGGACTTCTGAATATGGCGACAACCATTCGCCCAGCCGACTGGAACACGGATCGCGCGGCGATTCGCGCCGTCAGGGAAGCAGTATTCATACGCGAGCAAAAGGTCGACCCCGCGATCGAATGGGATGACCAGGAGGAGTCAGCACAGCATTTTCTCGTGCTTGAAGGTGATTCTCCCGTCGGCACCGGCCGCATTACCGGCTCAGGGAAGATCGGCCGCATGGCGGTGCTGCAGTCCGCCCGCGGCAGCGGCATTGGCCTGCGGCTACTCGAATCCATCTGCGCGTATGCGCGCCAAGCCGGCCTGCAGAGTGTCTACCTGCACGCGCAGCGCCACGCCGAAGATTTTTACCGCAAGGCGGGCTTTGTCGCCGAGGGCGATGAATTCATCGAGGCGGACATTCCGCATATCAAAATGGTGCGTCATTTTGACTGAGCAAACCAGCGCGGAATACCGGTCACTGGAAGACCTGGCCGGCTTCCGCACGGCACTTGTGGAACTGTTGAGCGGCGCGCGGCGGGAGGTCTGCATTTTCTCGGAGCAGCTGGCGCGCGGCCTCTACCACGAGAAGGCCGTTGCCGAGGCGCTTTCCGCATTTGCCCGCGGCAGCCACTTTGCCCGTGTGCGAATTCTGGTCCGCGACACCACATCGATCATCGGGCGTTTTCATCGCATCCACGAGTTGGCACAGCGGCTCAGCACACGTATCGACATCCGCAAAGTTGAGGCGACCGTCGATACGCCCGACTGGGAATTCGTTATCGCCGACGGCCAGCAGGTACTGCAGTGCGAGGACCGCGATCAGTGGCTCGGGGTCTTCTACAGTGCAAATCCAGTCCGAGCGCGCCAGCTGCTGGACCTGTTCGAGCAGGATTGGCCGTTGGCGGCGACCGACCCTAACTTGCGGCGCCTGTCGCTATGATTACTGCGCTTTAATTTTCGTGGGCATCTTCTGCTAAGCTTATTTCCACAGCCGAGTTAACAGGCTGCGGAGCGGCAACCGCGCCATGTACCGTAAAGATCTCATCGATATTCTGCTTAATCATCCCCAGTCCGTGCATGACCTGTCGGCATTGATGGAAGAACCCATCAAAGACATGGTGAATGATCTTCAACACCTGCAAAAATCCTTGCGCCACAGTCCCTATGATCTCGAGATTACACCGGCCAAGTGCAAACACTGCGGATTCGACTTCAGCCGCAGCCACATGACAAAACCGGGCAAATGCCCCAAATGCCGAGGCACCTGGATCGCCCCGCCACTGATCGAGATCACAGAAAGGCACTGACGTGGATACCGGTCCAGAGCGGGGTTGATCAGGCCGAGATCAAGCGCGGGCGTGCCGGCACTGGTTGGCAACAAACTTTATCCACGGGATAGCACCAGAAGGTGAAGCAAGACCAAAAAGTTAGCTTGCATATCGAGCGGCCCGGCGCCACAGCCGGGCATGGAATCATGCGCGGCGAACTCTGCGTAGCGTTTCTGCAATGGGCCCTGCCCCATCTGCATATGCGCTGGCCGGGTTTTCGCAAGGTCCGGGGCCAGGTCTGCAAGCGTCTTCAACGGCGCATTAAACAGCTTGGACTCGAAGACGTGCCGGCCTATCGCCGTTATCTGACTCAGCACCCGGAGGAATGGCACACCCTGGATGCGATGGCCCGGATAACCATCTCACGCTTTTACCGCGACAAGGAAGTGTTCCACTACTTAACGGAAGCGGTGTTGCCAGCGCTGGCACAACGGGCGCGGGCTAGAGGAGCCGAGCGCCTACACGTCTGGAGCGCTGGCGCTGGCGCCGGGGAAGAGCCCTATACGCTGGCCATTATCTGGCAATTACAGCTGCAAGCTTCGTTTCCAGATCTGCACCTGCACATCATCGCCTCCGATGCCGATGCAAACCAGTGCCGCCGGGGCCAAGAGGCCTGTTATCCCCGCGGCAGCCTCAAGGATCTACCCGCCGAGTGGCTGGATACTGCCTTCACCTTCAATGCCGGGCGCTATTGCCTCAAACAGCGATTTCGCCGCGATGTCGAGTTCAGGACCGAGGATCTGCGGAAAGGCGTGCCCAAAGGGCCTTTCGACCTGGTGCTCTGCCGCAATCTGGCATTTACCTATTTCGATGCGAAACTACAACGCACCACTCTCGACCATATAGGGACGGTGATGTATCCGGGAGGCGCCCTGATACTGGGCAGCCACGAGCACCTGCCCGAAGGCACCACAGCCTTCCATACATGGAATGACCACCTGCGGATCTACCGCTTATAAGTCCCCTTCCGTGAGGATGGAGCGGCGCAGGCCGGCGATCCTCTCGCCGAGATACATCGCGGTGAGGCGATCCAGCTGGTGTACACCATTCGAGTCGCACCGTACTGCAGTCAGGCCGGACTGGGAGCCGAGACGGTTGCGGCCGCTAGAATCCCATCCTGCCGGGAGATCGATACCGGACCACAACATGCCGTGCTGACTGGCAAACACCTGTAGTGTCTGCAGCGTATTCAGCTGATCGCCGCTCGGGCTGCCACCAATAGTAAATCCCGCGGCCAGTTTACCGGTCCAGGCACGCCTGCCCCAGCGCTCGCTGGTAGCGTCCATAAATGCCTTGAATTGTGCGGCGACGGAGCCCATAAAAGTCGGCGAGCCGAAGACGATGCCGTGACATGAATCCAACTGCTGCAGTAGTTCCGGGTTCTCGTAGCGTCCCTCTCTAACATCCTCGCCCTCAATCTTTAATAACGCGGCTTCGGCGCCAACGTTCGTGTGAATGCCGGCCGCAACCGCCCGGGCAAGAATCTCGGTGGTGCCGGTAGCCGAGTAGTAAACAACGGCAAACTTCGTCATACGCGACTCTCCGCGACAGGAAACAGCCTGGCGATGGCGAGGTCCACATCTGGCCCGGTGGGTATCTGGATATCGAACACGTCGGTGAGTGTACGACACAGGTCCTGAGGGCTTGCCAGCCGCACCACGGTTTTCGGTCCCGTGAGAGGATAGTAGGTAAGTTCGCGGCCGAGCAGTGTGTGGCGTCCACCGGAAAAGGCGCGGGCCGCTACCAGCTCGTTGACAAAACGCGATTCCGGATGCGTGGAGCAATACCAGTTAAATACCTTGTAGTCACCGGCAGACTGCTTTTTCATATTGAACGAATACACGGGCAACCAGTTAGTGGAGATTTTTGTCTCGAGGAGGTAGTCGCCCTCGTTGTTCCGTATGCGATACACGCCGTGCGCTGTCGACTGCGCCGCTGAGTCCTCGAGGCGCAAGGGCGCCGTAGGTGTCTGCCCCCCGAATCCGACATCAACCAAATAGACGGTGCCGTCGATTTCCGCACAGAGCATCATGTGCGACTGTGCAGGCTGGTGGCCCGCAGGCATCTGCCACAGCACCCGCGCAGCCAGACCTGTGACTGGTATGCCTATAGCCTGCAGAACAGCGCGAAACAGTGCGTTCTGCTCATAGCAATAGCCGCCGCGCCCTTCGCGTACCAGTTTGCGTTCCACCGATGCCAGGTCGATATCCACCGGCCAGCCGAGAAATGGGTTGAGGTTTTCGAACGGGATAAACCGGGTGTGCAGTTTGATGATAGTCTTTACGGTGTGCAGATCCGCAGCCGGCGTTCCGCTGTAGCCAACGCGCTGCAGATAGGCATCGAGATCAATTGTCACCGTGTTCATAGTTGGCTGCTTCCTCTGTGCCAATGATTGAGGCGTGCAGCTTAAGACCTCAACCAAGGTTAAGGTCAACGGTGTTCGTGCAGAATTTTGCCGCGACTGAGAAACCCGTCAGACAATCCTCTCAGGCGCCGTACTCTGTTCCAGTCGCACGGCAATAAATTTCGAGGTGGGTGTAAAACTGCCTATGCCGTAACTCTCCAGCGGCACCAATGGGTTCGCCTCCGGGTAGTAGGCCGCGGCCTGCCCCTCGGGAATATCGAACGCAATGAGGGTAAAACCCTGCACCCGACGCTCGATTTCATCGTCCCACAGCGACACGACATCGACTTTCTGGCGATCCTCGAATCCCAGCCGGTGTATGTCCTCGAGGTTCGCAAACAACACGTGCCGTTCCCCCCGTACGCCCCGATAACGGTCGTTCAGGCTGTAAACCGTGGTGTTGAACTGATCGTGGGAGCGCAGCGTCTGCAGTACCAGGTCCGGCTTGCGCGCCCTGTGGCGGACGCCTTCATTGAGCAGCGAATCGGGCAGCCGATGGCTGATGAATTTTGCCTTTCCCACATCCGTGTTCCAGCGCCGCTGTGCGGCCGGATTCTGCAGGTAGAAGCCGCCCGGTTGCTCGAGCTTGCGATTGAAATCGCCAAAGCCGGGAATCACATCGGCGATCAGATCGCGAATTTTGCCGTAATCCTCTATCAGTGACAGCCAATCGACGGTGTCGCTACCGAGTGTTGCCGCCGCGATTCCCGCGATAATGGCCGGCTCCGAGCGCATCTGTGACGAGAGCGGCTGCAGCTGACCGAACGACGCGTGCACCATGCTGAAGGAGTCCTCCACCGTAACTGCCTGTGGTCCCGTCGCCTGCCGGTCGATATCGGTCCGCCCGAGGCAAGGTAGAATCAGTGCCTTCGATCCAGTGACCAGGTGGCTGCGATTGAGCTTGGTGCTGATCTGTACCGTCAACTGACAGGATTGCAGGCCCCTGTGGGTACGGGGGCTATCCGGCGTGGCCTGCGCGAAGTTGCCACCCAGCCCGACAAACACTTTAATTTTGCCCTGCTCCATCGCCTCGATGGTCTGCACCACGTTGACGCCGTCTTCCCGCGGGCAGCTGAAGCCGAAGCGTTGCTCGAGGGCATCCAGCAATGCGGGCGGCGGCCGGTCGGCGATGCCCATGGTGCGGTCGCCCTGCACGTTACTGTGACCGCGCACCGGACACAGACCGGCGCCGGGCCTGCCGATCTGCCCCCGCAGCAGTTGCAGGTTGGCGAATTCCTGAATGGTCGGCACCGAGTGCCGGTGCTGGGTGATGCCCATGGCCCAGCAGAAAATAACCCGGTCACTGCGGCTGAAGATATGCGCCGCGCGCTCCAGCTCGTGCCGTTGCAGGCCGCTCTGCGCGAGGATGTGCCCCCAGCTGGTTGCATCCACGGCCGCGCGATACTCCTCGAATCCGGCGCTGTGGTCGGCGATGAACGCCAGATCGAGCGGTCCTGCTGCGCCTTCACTCTCAGCTTCGCGTTGCCACTGAAACAGAAATTTCGCGATGCCGCGGATTGCCGCCATGTCGCCACCGAGCGCCGGGCGGAAGAAGGCGGTGTTCATCGCAGAATCTCCGTCCGTCAGCATCTGCAGGGGATCCTGGGGAGACTGGAAGCGCTCCAGACCCCTTTCGCGCAGTGGGTTCAGTACCACCACCTGGGCGCCGCGCTCCACCGCTTCGCGCAGGGGTTCCAGCATACGCGGGTGATTGGTGCCCGGGTTCTGCCCGATCACGAAGATGGCGTCGGCATGGGCGAAGTCTTCATAGGTGACGGTGCCCTTGCCGGTGCCGATACTCTGCTGCAACGCGACACCGCTCGCCTCATGGCACATGTTCGAGCAGTCCGGCAGATTGTTTGTGCCGTACAGGCGCGCGAACAACTGGTAGAGAAAGGCCGCCTCGTTGCTGGCGCGCCCGGATGTGTAGAAAGCTGCTTGGTGTGGTGACGCAAGTCCGTTCAGGTGCCCGGCAATAATGCCGAAGGCTTCATCCCAGCCGATGGGTCGATAGTGATCCCCACTGCCGTCAAAATACATTGGCTCGGTCAACCGCCCCTGGTACTCGAGCCAGTAATCGTCATGCTTTAGCAACTGCTTTATGCTGTTTTGGCGAAAGAAGGCGGCATCCACAGCGCGGCCGGTCGCTTCCCAGTTGACCGCCTTGGCACCGTTCTCGCAGAAGCGGATGCGCCCTTCTCCCGGCGCCTCGCCCCAGGCGCAGCTCGGGCAGTCAAAGCCCCCGTGCTGATTCGTCTGCAGCATTGCGCGCAGGTTCTTGAACGGCTGCTTGCTGTCGCGCCAGGCGTGCGCAACGCTGCGCAGCGCCCCCCAGCCGGCCGCGGGGCGCTGGTACGGATGGAAGCGGAATCGGTCGGCGGGTGGTTTCATACGGGCTCCATTACGCGAATCGCCCGGGGGGAGTACAGGCGCGCGGGTGCCTGAGCGGGCTGGTGCAACAGGTTGAGGTGATTTTCCCGTGCCCAGCGCACGCACATGTCGGTGGGCGCAGAGAGGCTGACCAGCGTACCGACACCGGCCCGCACCGCCTTCTGCACCAGCTCCAGGCTGCAACGGCTGGTGATGGCCACAAAGCCATGCTGCAACTGGACTCCGCGCTGCAGGCAAGCACCCAGCAGTTTGTCCATGGCGTTGTGGCGACCGATGTCCTCCCGGCACCACAGGGTCTTACCATTCACGTCTACATAGATAGCCGCGTGCATGGCACCGCTGCGCTGCAGGTGGCGCTGTGCGCGCCGGATACGTTCGCGCAGGCTGTGCAGATGCGCGGGATCCGGAAGTGCCCCGTGACCTGTTGCGGCGCGATGCTGCCGCAGCGGCGCCAGTGCCTGGGAAATTGCCTCGACACCACAGAGTCCACAGCCGCTGTTGCCGGCGAGCGCCCTCCTCGCGCGCTTCAGTGCGTGATAGGCGCGCTGGTTGAGGCGGATGTCCAGGCAGACGGTGTCGCCGTCGCGGTGCACCTCGACATCCAGAATGTGCTTCGGATCGCTGACGACGCCGTTGCCGACACTGAATCCGAGCGCATAGTCCTCGAGATCCTCCGGGGTCGCCATCATCACGGCGTGGTTGACGCCGTTGTAACTGATGGCCACCGCCGTTTCTTCGGCTAGCTGCTGATCCGCCGGTATCGACAAGTCACCAGCACCCCGGTCTGTCCAGTGCAAATATTGCAGCGGCGCCGGAGCAGCCGTTTCCGGGCTCTCGGGCTCTGCGGTGCGGGCGGCTAGCGATGGCGAAGGCACAGCGGACATAGTCGCATCCTTGTTGCGGCTGCTGGGAAAGTGTTTGCAGGGCCAAGAATATACCGGGGCGGTTGCGGGCGGGGATCAATCAGGCGCCATTTAACTCACGGCGTTGTGAGAGTGGATGGAGAGAAAGACATCACGGGCACGGCGCATCGCCGGCGAGACAAGAAAAACCCCGCACGGGGCGGGGTTCTAGGAAGGGAAGCTACTGATCTCAGCCGGCTTTACAGCTGGCCTTGAACTCACGACGGCGGCGGTGCAGAACCGGCTCGGTGTAACCGTTTGGCTGCGCACAGCCTTCGAAGACCAGTTCGCTGGCAGCCTGGAAGGCAATGCTGCTGTCGAAGTCGGGCGCCATGTCCCGGTAATTCGGATCGCCGGCATTCTGGCGGTCGACCACTGCGGCCATGCGCTGCATGGTTTCCTCGACTTGCGCCTTGGTTACCACGCCCTGCTTCAGCCAGTTGGCAATGTGCTGCGAGGAGATGCGCAGCGTTGCGCGGTCTTCCATCAGACCGACATCATTGATGTCGGGCACCTTGGAGCAGCCGACGCCCTGCTCTACCCAGCGCACCACGTAGCCGAGGATACCCTGGGCATTGTTATCGAGCTCGCGCTGAATTTCCTCGGCGCTCCAGTTGGCTTCTTCGGCAACCGGAACGGTCAGGATATCGTCGAGACTGGCATGCGGACGACTGGCGAGCTCTTCCTGGCGCTTGGCCACATCCACCTTGTGGTAGTGCAGCGCGTGCAGCGTTGCAGCGGTGGGCGACGGTACCCAGGCGGTGTTGGCGCCGGCCATCGGATGCGACAGCTTGGCGTGCATCATCGCCTCCATCTGGTCCGGAATCGGCCACATGCCTTTGCCAATCTGTGCCCTGCCCTTGAGGCCGGTGGCCAGACCCACGTCGACATTCCAGTCCTCGTAGGCGGAAATCCACTTCGACTGTTTCATGTCGCCCTTGCGAATCATCGGGCCGGCAAGCATCGAGGTATGTATCTCGTCACCGGTGCGGTCGAGGAAGCCGGTATTGATAAATACCACGCGCTCTTTCGCCGCGGCGATACAGGCCTTCAGGTTGACGGTGGTGCGCCGCTCTTCGTCCATGATGCCCATCTTCACGGTATTGCGCTCGAGACCGAGAGCGTCCTCGATGTGATCGAACAGCGTGTTGGCAAAAGCCACCTCTTCCGGGCCGTGCATTTTCGGCTTCACGATATAGATGCTGCCGGTGCGGGAATTCTTGATCGGGCCGTCGCCGCGCAGGTCGTGCAGCGCAATCAGGCTGGTGATCATGCCGTCGAGGATGCCCTCGGGCACCTCGTTGCCGTCTTTGTCCAGCACCGCGTCGTTGGTCATCAGGTGCCCGACATTGCGCACGAACATCAGGCTGCGGCCCGGCAGCGTCAGCGAGTTGCCATTCGGTGTGGTGTATTCGCGGTCGGCGTTCAGCTTGCGCTCAAAGGTTTTGCCGCCCTTGCTGATCGATTCCTTCAGGTCGCCTTTCATCAGGCCCAGCCAGTTGCGGTACACAACCACCTTGTCTTCCGCGTCCACCGCGGCGACGGAATCCTCACAGTCCATGATGGTGGTCAAGGCAGATTCCACCAGGATATCTTTGATCCCGGCGGCATCGGTCTTGCCGATCGGGCTGGCGGGATCGATCTGAATTTCGAAGCGCAGGCCGTGCTGCTTCAGCAGTATGGCGCTGGGGGATTCGCTGTCGCCGCGGTAGCCGGCGAACTGCTTGGACTTCTGCAATGTGGCGATGTCACCACTGGCAAGCACGACTTCCAGCAGCGAACCATTGATCCGGTACTCGACCGCATCCTTGTGACTGCCACAGGTCAGCGGCGCGGACTGATCGAGAAAATCCCGCGCGTACTGGATAACCTTGGCGCCGCGGGCCGGATTGTACTGATCGCCCTTTTCGGCCCCGCCGTCTTCACTGATCACGTCTGTGCCGTACAGCGCGTCGTAGAGACTGCCCCAGCGGGCGTTGGCCGCGTTGAGCGCATAGCGGGCATTCATGACCGGCACGACCAGTTGCGGGCCGGCCATGGTGGCAATCTCCGGGTCGACGTTTTCGGTCGTCGCGGTGAAATCCTCCGGCTCATCGACGAGATAGCCGATCTCGCGCAGAAACGCCTTGTAACGGTCCAGATCGCGGAACGCGCCGGGATTATCGCGGTACCAGCTGTCGATTTGTTCCTGAATACGATCGCGCTTTTCCAGCAGGGTGCGGTTCAGCGGCGCCAGGTCGCGGACGATCTTCTCGAACTCGGCCCAGAACACGTCGGCGCTGACACCGGTACCGGGAATCACTTCTTCGGTGACCATTTTGTGCAGCTCGGACGCGATCTGCAGTTCGCCGATTTGGACTCGTTCCGTCATATCCTGGGCCTCTCGCTGATTGTTTGATTTGCGGCATTCTAAACAGCCGCTCAGTCATACCGCTAATTTATAGGCGCAATTTCCGCTATTCACAGACTGAATTTCCTCGGTTTAGAGGGACCTGCCGATATCCAGAATCAGACGGCGCAGCCAGCGGTGCGGAGCACTCTGCTGTAGCAGCGGGCTCCAGGCCATTTTCAACTCCAGCGGCGGAATCTCCAGCGGCGGGTCGCGCCGTACGACACGGGGGTTGTCGCTCGCCAGCTGCGCCAGTCGCGTCGGCACCGTGACAATGAGGTCACTCTGCTCCGCCAGCAACATCGCCACCTGGTAGTGGCGGGTGAACACGGAAATCTCCCGCTTTTCGCCGTGGCGACCGATGGCCTCGTCCACCCAGCCGAGCCGCTGCACATCCTCGGGGTTCACGCCGACGCCGACGCCCATGCCGGTTTTACTGACCCAGATATGCTGGGCCGCCAGATAGCTCTGCAGATTGTAGTCGTCGAGAATCGGGTTATCGGCGCGCATCACACAGGAGAAGGAGTCGCGCCAGACCGTGGCCTGATGAAAGCTCTGCGGCATGCTGTCGAAGCGGTTGATGACCATGTCCACCTTGCCCTGCTCCACGTCCACGAAGCTGACGTCACTGGGGGTCATGATGTCCAGGCTGATGCCCGGCGCCGTCTCCCGCAGCTGAATCAGCAGTGATGGAATCAGGGTGGATTCCGCGTAGTCACTGGCCATGATGCGAAAGGTGCGCCGCGCGTCGACCGGCTCGAAATCCCGGTTGGGCTGTATCACCCGGTCGATGGTGGCCAGCGCTTCCCGGACCATCGGCTGCAGCTCGAGAGCGCGCTCGGTCGGCATCATGCCGTCGCGGGTGCGCACCAGCAGGGGGTCACCGAACAGTTCCCGCAGGCGCTTTAGGCCGTTGCTCATCGCGGGCTGGGACAACCCCAGATAGTTGGCGGCACGGGTCACATTGCGCTCGCGCAGCAGTACATCGAGGTAAACAAGCAGGTTCAGATCGGCTCTTTCAAGGTTCATGCGATATTCGTCAGGCTGATAGCGAAAATAAAATCAATAAATTAGGCAAATTATGCCAAGGCCCCTAGCATATGCAACAACATTTCGCAGTCATCTCTTTTCGAGGAAATACAGCCATGTCCACTTACTCGCAAGAAATCGAAACGGCAGCCAAGCTCTGCAAAGCCAATGGCGGCTCCTGGGATTCCATTAGCCCGGAATCTGTGGCACGTATGCGCCTGCAGAACAAATTCCAGAACGGCATCGAAATCGCCAAATACACCGCCAACATCATGCGTAAGGACATGGAGGCGTACGACAAGGACTGCACCAAGTACACCCAGTCACTGGGTTGCTGGCACGGCTTTATCGGCCAGCAGAAGATGATCTCCATCAAGAAGCATTTTGAAGGCAACACCGACCGCCGTTACCTGTACCTGTCCGGCTGGATGGTTGCTGCCTTGCGCAGTGAATTTGGCCCCCTGCCCGACCAGTCCATGCATGAAAAGACTTCAGTCGCTGCCCTGATCGAAGAGCTGTATACCTTCCTGCGCCAGGCTGACGCCCGTGAGCTGGGCGGCCTGTTCCGCGAGCTGGACGCGGCCCGTGAAGCCGGCGACAAAGACGCCGAGAAAGCGATCATCGACAAGATCGACAATCACGTCACCCACGTCGTGCCGATCATTGCCGACATCGATGCCGGTTTCGGTAACGCGGAAGCGACATACCTGCTGGCCAAGAAGATGATCGAAGCCGGTGCCTGCTGTATCCAGATCGAAAACCAGGTTTCCGATGAGAAGCAGTGTGGCCACCAGGACGGCAAAGTGACCGTTCCCCACGAAGACTTCCTGGCCAAGATCCGTGCGGTACGCTACGCGTTCCTCGAGCTGGGTGTAGATAACGGCGTGATCGTTGCCCGTACCGATTCCCTTGGCGCCGGCCTGACCAAGCAGATCGCCGTAACCAAAGAGCCGGGCGACCTGGGTGACCAGTACAACTCCTTCCTGGATTGCGAAGAAGTCGCTCCGGGTGACCTGGCCAACGGCGATGTGATCATCAACCGTGACGGCAAGCTGCTGCGTCCGAAGCGCCTGCCTTCCAACCTGTTCCAGTTCCGCAAAGGTACCGGCGAAGCCCGCTGTGTACTCGACAGCGTAACCTCCCTGCAGAACGGCGCCGACCTGATCTGGATCGAAACCGAGAAGCCCCATGTCGGCCAGATCGGTGCCATGATGGACGAGATCCGCAGGCAGGTTCCGAACGCGAAGCTGGTGTACAACAACAGCCCGTCCTTCAACTGGACCCTGAACTTCCGCCAGCAGGTATTCGATGCCTGGCAGGAAGAAGGCAAAGACGTGTCCGCTTACAACCGCGATAACCTGATGAGTGCGGAATACGACGATTCCGAGCTGTCCAAGGCGGCCGATGACAAGATCCGCACCTTCCAGGCGGATGCTGCCCGCGAAGCCGGTATCTTCCACCACCTGATCACTCTGCCGACTTACCACACCGCCGCCCTGTCTACCGACAACCTGGCGAAAGAGTACTTCGGCGACAAAGGCATGCTGGGTTACGTGGAAGGCGTGCAGCGCAAGGAAATCCGCCAGGGTATCGCCTGCGTGAAGCACCAGAACATGGCCGGATCCGACATGGGTGACGACCACAAAGAATACTTTGCCGGCGAAGCTGCACTGAAGGCAGCCGGTAAAGACAACACCATGAACCAGTTCGGCTAAGCACAGCCAGCAAACAAGAGTTCGAGTAGACCGAAATACTGCCTACCTCTGTATTTCAGCCACTCACTTTTTGGGGCCACTTTGTGGCCCCTTTTTTATGGGCGGGTGAAAGACGTGGGTTGTTTGCGCATTTGGGCCGCAGTGCTGCCCCGTCGATTTAGCCCACCCGAAACAGCGGATATCGCGCCAAATTCGACTAGCCTTAGGGAATGACGGCGTCGATTTGGCGGACTCTATGGCCGCGTCTAGCCGCATTCTGGTATTTAATTCTGGCTGTTCCTCGCGCGAGTTTGCGCTGCTCAACCTCGTCAGTGGCGAACAGTACCGAGCAGTAGCGGCGAGGCACAGGGGGGAAACCCGGGCCTTTGTCCCTCGGATGTGCTGGGGCAGAGGCACCGCCGGACGACGGCGCGGCACAGACCGTAGTGATTGAGCCGCTCGTGCTGTTCTGGCGCCAGATACTCAACACCCAATCGCAGCCACCATTTCGAGGGAAAGCAAGAGATGACTACCGGCAACTATGACCGCAAGGCCGAAATCGCGGCCATCGACAAAGACTGGGCAGAGAACTCGCGCTGGAAAGGTGTAAAGCGCACCTACAGCGCTGAGGACGTGGTACGCCTGCGCGGCTCCATCAAGCGCGAAAACACCCTCGCCAAGCGCGGCGCAGAGAAACTGTGGCAGCTGGTGAACGAAGGCGGTCGCCCGCCCTTCCGCCCGGACAAAGACTTTGTCAACGCCATGGGCGCCCTGACCGGTGGCCAGGCCGTTCAGCAGGTGAAAGCCGGCGTACAGGCCATCTACCTGTCCGGCTGGCAGGTTGCGGCCGATGCCAACACCTCCGAAACCATGTACCCGGATCAATCCCTGTACGCAGTGGACTCGGTACCGACCGTTGTGCGTCGCATCAACAATGCCTTCGAGCGTGCAGACCAGATTCAGTGGAAGGCCGGCAAGAACCCGGGCGATGAAGGCTACATCGACTACTATGCGCCGATCGTGGCAGACGCCGAGGCCGGTTTCGGCGGCGTGCTGAATGCCTACGAACTGATGAAGAACATGATCCGTGCCGGCGCTGCCGGTGCACACTTCGAGGACCAGCTGGCTTCGGTCAAGAAATGTGGGCACATGGGCGGCAAGGTACTGGTACCGACCCAGGAAGCCGTGCAGAAGCTGATCGCCGCGCGCCTGGCTACCGACGTCGAGGGCGTGCCAACCATCGTGCTGGCCCGTACCGACGCCAACGCGGCCGACCTGTTGACGTCTGACCACGACGAATACGACGCGCCCTTCCTGACCGGTGAGCGCACTGCCGAAGGCTTCTATCGCGTTAAAGCCGGTATCGATCAGGCGATCGCCCGCGGTCTTGCGTACGCGCCCTACGCCGATCTGCTGTGGTGTGAAACCGCGACCCCGGATCTCGACGAAGCGAAGAAATTTAGCGAAGCCATCCGCAAGGATTACCCGGATCAGCTGCTGTCCTACAACTGCTCTCCATCCTTCAACTGGAAGAAGAACCTCGACGACGCCACTATCGCCAAGTTCCAGCGCGAGCTGTCGGCGATGGGGTACAAGTTCCAGTTCATCACCCTGGCGGGTATCCACAATATGTGGAACGGCATGTTCAACCTGGCCTACGACTACGCCCGCGAAGACATGTCCGCTTACGTCCGCCTGCAGGAGAAAGAATTCGCCGATGCCGAAAAGGGATACACCTTCGTCGCACACCAGCAGGAAGTGGGCACCGGTTACTTCGATGATATGACCAATGTAATTCAGGGCGGCCAGTCTTCCGTGACCGCACTGACCGGTTCTACCGAAGAAGAGCAGTTCAAGTAAATATCACTTCTAGATTCTCACTGAAGGTCAGGGCCGCAGCTGCGGCCCTTTTTATGCTCGCCGGAAACAGGGGAAGCCGTGCCAGAGTCGTCTAGCCTTAATGGGTGAGAGTGACTATTTGGCGGATC
The DNA here is from genome assembly GCF_900107725.1 of Microbulbifer marinus. Lineage (GTDB taxonomy): Bacteria > Pseudomonadota > Gammaproteobacteria > Pseudomonadales > Cellvibrionaceae > Microbulbifer > Microbulbifer marinus. The sequence goes on from NZ_FNQO01000001.1 coordinate 625,857, forward strand.
CTATGGCCGATTCCAGTCGAGTTCTGGTGCTGAATTCCGGCAGCTCCTCACTCAAGTTCGCGCTGCTGGATCCCCACAGTGGCGAACAGTACCTGAGCGGTATCGGCGAGGCCCTGGGCGGGCCTGAGCCGTTGCTCACCTGGAAGTCGCCGGGGCAGAAACACAGCCGGCAGCTGGACAGCGGTGCCGCCCACGGGGTGGTCATCGATCTGCTGGTGCGCGACCTGCTGGCGGGGAGTCAGCCCGCAGCGGGTAACCTGATCGCCGTTGGCCACCGTGTCGTGCACGGCGGCGAGCAATTCGCCCACTCGGTAGTGATTGACCAGAAAGTCATCGATGCTATCGCCGAGTGTGCGGCGCTGGCGCCACTGCACAACCCTCCCGGCCTGCTCGGCATTCACGCCGCCATCAACGCTTTCCCCGAAATCCCCCAGGTGGCGGTATTCGATACCGCCTTCCACCAGACGCTACCGCGGCACGCGTACCTCTACGCCCTGCCCTATGCCCTGTACCGCGACCAGCGCATCCGGCGCTACGGCATGCACGGCAGCAGCCACCGGTTTGTCTGCGAGCGGGCGGCGGAGCTGCTGCGAAAGCCTCTGCGAGAACTCAACATCATTTCCGCGCACCTGGGCAACGGCGCATCGGTGACCGCGGTCAGGAATGGACAGAGTGTGGATACCAGCATGGGGCTCACGCCCATGGAAGGACTCGTTATGGGCACCCGCTGCGGTGACATCGATCCGGGCCTGCTGCTGCACCTGGGAGATGCTCTGGGTTTTTCCCTGGAGAAGATCAGCAGCCTTCTCAACCGTGAGAGCGGTCTGCTCGGCATCTCGCAACTCAGTAATGACTGCCGGGAGCTGGAAAGTGCCGCCGCTGACGGGCATGAGGGTGCAAAGCTGGCTCTGGAGATCTTCTGCTACCGGCTGGCGAAATATATCGCCGCCTACACAGTGCCGCTGCAGCGCGTGGACGCGGTGGTATTCACCGGCGGCATCGGGGAGAACTCTATTTTTGTGCGTGAACAAGTGCTGCACCAGTTACGGCATCTCGGTTTCCACGTCGACGCCAAGCACAATGAAAGTATCCGCTTTGGTGCCGAAGGCCGTATCACCGCAGCCGACAGCGCGGTGGCCCTGGTGATTCCCACCAATGAAGAGTGGGTAATCGCGCGGGATGCCGCGGCACTGGTGAGACCCGGGGAGTAAGTGCAATGTCGCGAACCCTGATGTTGATTCCCCTCAGTGCCCGCGTCGGCATTACCTCTGTCAGCCTCGGTATTATCCGCGGGCTGGAGCGCAACGGTGTCAGTGTCAGCTTTTTCAAGCCGGTCAATGAGGCCAGCGGCGCAGCCAGTGAACGCTCCACAGAAATTCTGCGCAAGGTTTCCTCCATCGATATTCCCGACTCATTCAGCAATCAGCATACCGAGTCGATGATCTCGGGCGGACATATCGCAGAACTGCTCGAGGATATACTGGCAAGGTTTCGCGCCGGTGCCGCCGATGCGGATGTGGCGCTCGTTGAGGGGCTGCTGCCGAGCGCGGAAAACCAGTACGCCAATCAACTGAATTATCAGGTCGCGAAAACACTGGATGCGGAAATAGTGTTGGTGGCCACGCCCTACCGGGACTCGACGCAACAGCTCAAGGAGCGTCTGGAATACGCCGTCGCCGAATTTGGCGGCAGGGAATCCAAGCGGGTTGTGGGTTGCATCATCAACAAAGTCGGCGCGCCGACAGAGCTGCCGGATGCACCGGGAGCGGATATCACCGGTGTCTTCGAAAAGCCGCGCCGGCGCCGCAGCGAGCTGGATATCCTGTCCCTGTACGGCAAGAGCCCACTGCGTATCGTCGGCTGCATTCCCTGGGATGCCGAATTGCTCGCACCGCGCGCTCGGGACCTGGCGGACCATTTCAATGCCGAGATCGTGAATTACGGAGAGCTCGAGAGTCGCCGCCTGCACAGCATCACCTTCTGCTCACGCTCACTGAGTAACATGATCTATCGGTTTACGCCCGGCGCCATGCTGGTCACCTCCGGCGATAGACCCGATGTCATCGTGGCGGCGTCCCTGGCAGCGATGAATGGCGTCAAGATCGGCTGCCTGCTGCTGACCGGCGGCTTTCACCTGGAACCACTGGTGCGCAAGCTGTGCGCACCGGCACTTGAAACCGGACTGCCGGTGCTGCTGGTCAACAACAATACCTGGCAAACGGCCATGCAGCTGCAGACATTCAATAACAAGACCCCCAGCGATGATCCGGAACGTATTGAGCGTGTGCAGGACTTTATCGCCGGTCACCTGGACAACCAGTGGCTGGAGTCCCTCAGTGTGGAATCGGCGCGACCCAAGCGACTGTCGCCCCCGGCCTTCCGCTACCACCTGACGGAACTGGCGCGCAAGGCCAATAAACGCATAGTACTGCCCGAAGGCGAAGAGCCCCGCACTATCCGTGCGGCACTGATCTGTGCCGAGCGCGGTATCGCGCGGCCGGTGTTGCTGGGCAAGATGCGGGAGATCCACCGGGCCGCGGAACAGCAGGGGCTGCACCTCGGTGACAAGGTGGAGATCGTCGAGCCGGAAAGTGTGCGCGAAAAATATGTCGAGCCGATGGTGGCCCTGCGCAAGGGCAAGGGGCTGACTGAGGTCGTCGCCCGCGAGCAGCTGGAGGACAATGTCGTACTCGGCACCATGATGCTGGCGCAGGAAGAAGTGGACGGGCTGGTTTCCGGTGCAGTGCATACCACGGCTAACACGATTCGCCCGGCGCTGCAGTTAATCAAGACGGCTCCCGGCGCGCAACTGGTATCGTCGGTGTTCTTCATGCTGCTGCCGGAACAGGTACTGGTCTACGGCGACTGCGCCATCAATCCGGATCCCAATGCGGAGGAACTGGCGGAGATCGCCATTCAATCCGCAGACTCGGCGCAATCCTTCGGCATAGAGCCCCGCGTCGCGATGATCAGCTACTCGACCGGATCTTCAGGCTCCGGCTCGGATGTGGAAAAAGTGCGCGAGGCAACCCGTCTGGCGCGGGAGCAGCGGCCCGATCTGGTGATCGATGGACCGCTGCAATACGATGCGGCGGTAATGGAAAATGTCGCCCGGCAAAAAGCCCCGGACAGCCCGGTGGCCGGGCGCGCCACCGTGTTTATTTTTCCCGACCTGAACACCGGCAACACCACTTACAAGGCGGTACAGCGCAGCGCCGACCTGGTCAGCATCGGGCCGATGCTGCAGGGCCTGCGCAAGCCGGTGAATGACCTGTCTCGCGGTGCGCTGGTGGATGATATCGTCTATACAGTTGCGCTGACGGCCATTCAAGCCAGCCAGTAGTCGGTTATTCGCCGCGCAGCGGCCGTCGCTGATCGATGAATTTTTGCAGTGCGCCCGCCACCGCATAGGCTTCCAGTCGGTGTTCGTAAGTGTCGGTGCGCTCGAACTCCATACGCGCCAGGCAGCGGTGAATGTACTGCATGGATTCTGAGTGGTCTTTCCACGCCCGCCGCCCCTGCAGCATCAGCGGCAACATCTTCCACCATTTCTTGCTACAGACGTTGAGAGACTTCAGGGCGATGGCAAGCTGCGCCTCTTCTTCGGTAAAGTCGGTGCCCAACGGAAAATACGGCAGCAGGGTCAGGCGCTGGGGATCATCGAAGACCGCGCAGATTCTTTCCGGGCTGTTGGCAGTAAACTGCAGCGGAATCGCGAAATCCTTTTCGACCTTGCCGGCACTTTTCGCCTTCTCCAACAGTTCCCCCTGAAAGCGGGAATCGCAGATACACAAAAGCGCCACCATCACATCGCGATCGGATTTGCCACGCAGGTCAGCGACTCCATATTCGGTCACGATGATATCCCGCAGGTGACGCGGAATAGTCGTGTGCGGATACTGCCAGACGATGTTGCTCTTGACGCTTCCGTCACTGATGCGGGTGCTGGGCAGAGCAATAATCGAACGCCCACCTGGTAGCTCATGAGCCTGGGCGACAAAATTGTATTGCCCCCCTACCCCGCTGACCACCTGGTTGTTGGCCAGCCCATCGGATACCACTGCACCATTCAGTGTCACCATCATCGCCGAATTGATAAAGCGTGCGTGCGGGCGCTGCGCTATCTTCAGCGCCCGCCCCTGTTGCAGCTCGTTGATAAAGTCGATCGCGGTCATATTGATGCCAGACCGCTCATCGTCCGGCAATTCTCGCAGTTCGCGGTACATGGCTTCGGGGCCCAGATAGAAGCCGCCGTGCAGCCAGATCCCGCCGCGCAGCTTTTTATTCAGGCAATTGCCGAGCAGACGGCGGCGACCGTGCTCGCTGTGTAGATCGCACTCCTCCTCTTCGCCCTGCGGATTCAAAAGTTTGTGGCCGCGCCAGCTATAACTGGGATCGACAATTCCAAACCTTTGCAAAAACTCCGTATCGGCCGGCGTCAGGGGGCAGCTAATGCGACCACTGTTCTTCAGCGCCAGCAACATTTCCTCATTGACCGTCGTGGATATCTCGTCACTGTCGAGCAGGCGCTGTACTACCGCATCCGGGTAAACCTCGCGCTTTAGCACGCCCGCCCGTCGCAAGTGCAGGAATCCGGGCGGCACCATTTCGCTGGCACCGTAGAGCCCCTGTTCGAAGGTATCAACGGCCGGCGGCAGCCTTTCCCGCAGCTGTAACGAGTCGTCGCTGGAGAGATCCTGCACTATCTGGCGAAAGTCATCGTTATCGCTTTGGCGCAGGCACAGCGCGTGGCAGATCGCATCCCCCAGTGCGCCGATCCCGACCTGCAAAGTGCCGCCGTCGACAACCAGGCTGGCGATGTGAAAGGCAAGGCTGTATTCGGTCAGCCCAACCGGCAGAGACGGCGCGGCAAACAGTGGCGTATCAAAGGTGTCGCCCTCGAGCAGGAAGTCGAACTCATCCGCGGCCAACTCGCTGTCGCCGACCATATACGGCAATTGCGGGTTCACCTCGCCGACCAGGAAAAACGGGTAATCGTCACGTTCGCGCGCCAGTTGCATTACCGGCAGCGTCAGGTCCGGGTTGCTGCTGAGACTGTAACTGTTACCCGACGTACCTGGCGCGATCATCTGCGCGAGAACGTTGATCCCCCGATCCAGCAGATCGCGCGGCACATGGGTGTAATTGGCGCTAACATAATTCTGCTGTGCGATCGCATTGCCCAGATACGCACCGGGCTGCATGAAAAATTCGCACACCTCGATGTTGTCAGGCAGCAGGCCTTTGCGCCGCGCCGGTGTATAGCCGAGATCCTGGTAGTGGTTGTAGAAGCGATCCAGCAGCGGCTGTACGAAGCGCCGGCCGATCTCGCCTTTGCCAATCGGGCGCTCCAGCGTCAGCGCGGTAAAAATCGTCAGGGAAATGGATGGGTCGGCGGCAGCGCGGGCATAGAGGGCGTTGGCAAAGTGGTTGGCCTTGCCAATGCCCAGTGGTAAGCCGAGCACGATGCGTTTGCCGACTCTGTCGAGGACCGCATCGACGCATTTTTCGGCGCAGTCGAAGCGCTGCGGATTGTCGGCGCCGGTTTCTTTCATGTGCGTATAGAGTGTGGCTGGCTCCTAGCGGGCACCGGCAGCTTCCGGGCTGAGCTGGTCGAAGTGGTCCACCTGGATGGCCAAATCAACCGCATCTGCGGTATCGCGCAGCTTTTCCGCCTCCTCCTCACTGATCAGGCCTCGCTCCAGGCCGTCGTCGATCGTTTGATGGTTCAGCGTGCGAATACCACCTTTTTTGAGCTTATCCCTCGCCTCTTCAGTGGCGCAGACCTTGTTGAACGCCTGTTCGACCAGGTCGACGCCATCGCCGGGATTGCCGAGAAATACCCCCTTGGTAAGCCGGTCGCGGCTCTCCGAAGGGGTCATCAACAGATCGGCGCAGGCCCGTGCCTGACGATCCGAGGCCGTGTGGACACTGTGTCCCCAGGGCATGGTGAGGAAATGCATCAGCTGACCGAGAAAGCGGCGCGGGAAGTTCTGAAATACCTCCAGCAGGCTGACCTCGATTTCGTGCAGCCCTGCACGCATCGCAAACTCCAGCAGGGGCCGATCCTCCTTGGGGCTGCCGTCGTCCTTGAACCGTTTCAGCGCACAGCTCAACAGGTACAGCTGACTCAATACATCGCCGAGGCGCGAAGAGATCAGCTCTTTGCGCTTCAGCTCACCGCCAAGCGACATCAGCGAGATCTCGGTGACCAGGGTCAGTACCGCGGAATAGCGGTTCAACTGTCGATAGTATTTGGCGGCTGCGCCTACGCCCTTGGGGCTGCTGGCGAAGAGCCCGATTGTCCACCCGTGGAAAACGCCGCGCAGGAAGGTCTTGAGCTGGAACCACATATGCTTCGGCAGCAGCTCATCCAGCGCTTCGATCCCCTCTTCGGTATCGGGATTCTCGGCCGCCATCATTTCATCGAGCAGGTAGGGATGGCAGCGGATGGCGCCCTGGCCAAAAATCATCAGGCTGCGGGTGAGGATATTGGCGCCCTCGACGGTGATCGCCACCGGCACGGCCCGGTAAACATTGCCGATGTAATTCAGCGGGCCATCCATGATCGCCTTGCCGGCGTGGATATCCATCGCATCGTTGATGGCCTGGCGCAGCCCGGTAGTGGCGTGCGCCTTCATGATGGCGGAGACCACGGCGGGTTTACGACCCTCGTCGAGGGCGCGCGTCGTTGTCTTGTGGGCGCTATCGAGGACGTAGGCGATAGAGGCGATTTCTGCCAGGCGCCGCTGCACGCCCTCAAATTTGCCGATCGGTATACTGAACTGTTCGCGCACACGCGCATAGGCGCCGGTGGTGCGGGCCGCCATTTTCGCCCCGCCGGTGGACAATGACGGCAGTGAGATACCCCGCCCCGCGGCCAGCGCACTCATCAGCATGTGCCAGCCGCGGCCGACGTTTTCCTGGCCGCCGATAATCCACTCCATCGGTATAAAAACGTCTTTGCCCCAGTTGGGTCCGTTCTGGAATGCCTGCATGGCCGGCAGGTGGCGCTGGCCGATAGTCACGCCCTCGGTATCGGTGGGAACCAATGCAACGGTAATACCCAGTTCATCCTTGTCACCGAGTATATGGTCCGGATCGTAGAGTTTGAATGCGAGACCGAGAATGGTTGCCACCGGCCCTAGCGTGATATAGCGCTTGTGCCAGTTGACCCGCATCCCCAGGGTTTTCTCCCCTTTATATTCGCCGTAGCAGACGACTCCATTGTCGACCATGGCCGCGGCATCGGAGCCGGCCTCGGGACTGGTCAGCCCGAAACAGGGGATTTCCCGCCCGTCCGCCAGGCGCGGCAGGTAATAATCCTTCTGCTCATCGGTACCGTGCGCCATCAGCAGTTCGCCAGGTCCGAGAGAGTTGGGCACCATGACGGTTACGCCAACACTGGTGCTGCGCGTCGAGATCTTGGTAACAATCTCGGCGTGCGCGGTTGGCGAGAAGCCGAGACCGCCGTATTCCTTCGGGATGATGATGCCGAAGAAGCGCTCTTTCTTGAGGAAATCCCAGACTTCGTCGGGGATACGGTGCTCCTCAAAGCTGATCTGCCAGTCGTCCACCATTTGGCACAGTTCCTCGACCGGGCCATCCAGAAACGCCTGTTCCTCTTCACTCAGGCTGGGCGGCCCCATACTGAGCAACTGCTCCCAGTCTGGCTTACCCGACAGCAACTGCGCATCCCACCAGACCTCACCCGCTTCCATCGCCTCTCGTTCCGTTTCCGAGATCGGCGGCAGGACTTTTTTGATCAGATTGAGTAGTGGCGCCGTAATCCACTTTTTGCGCAAGTCGCTCATTTTGACCTTCCATGTGGCAAAAATACTCGGACACAGAGATCGCTGTGCCGGGAGCTGATAAGGGATGTCAGCTCACAATGATAGGCGACGACGTCAAGCGAATGCCAGTGCGCCGACGCCGGTAAAGATAATCAGCGCCGCAATCAACCGCCGAACGGAAAAGCGTTCATTCAGAACATAGACAGAGATCACCGACGCGAAAAGTATGCTGGTCTCGCGCGTCGCTGCCACCGCCGCTACCGGCATCACCGAGGTGGCCCACAGCGCGATGGCAAAGCCACCACTGGCCAGCACTCCCGAGGCTGAGCCGCGCAACAGGTTAGCCCGCGCAAAGGCAAAACCGCGCAGAGGCTGGGTTAACAGCACGGCGAGGAGAATTCCGGCCCCCGAGAGTATCTCCAGCCAGGCGACAAAGCTGAGCGGGTTGCCAACTGCACGCACACCGGCGGCGCCCAGTGTTGTGTAACCGGTGATGGCGATACCAGTACCCAGCGATAGCAAAATTCCAGTGCTAGGTACACGCAGCTCTTTCATTAATAGAGCGAGAATGCCGCAGCTCACCAGCAATACACCAGTCAACTGCAGCGGCTGTAGAGACTCATCGAGAAACAGCAACGCCGCGAGCGCGACCAATAATGGTGTTACTCCCCGGGCCAGGGGATAGGCGGTGCCGTAGTCCAGTGCACGGTAGGACCGGGTAAGCAGGAAAAAGTAGATGTATTGAAAGAATGCACCACCCAACAGGAAGCCTATTGCCTCTGGCTCCGGTGCGGGTAGCTGCGTTGCGAGAAGAATGCCGATCAGTAATCCGACGCTGCGGATCATCGCCAGCTGCAGAAAGCCTTCTGCGCTGTGCTTGACTACCGCATTCCATACGGCGTGGGCCAGTGCTGACAACAGAACCAGCCCGTAAACAAATGTCTCCGGTACTACCAAGTTGTAACGCTCAAGTTTGCTACTCTCGGCGCCGGATTCCCGCTTGGGGTGCAGGCCCTCAGATCAGTGGCTGCGGGGAAACAATCACGCCGTTATTGTCTGCGTACAAATATTCACCAGGCCGGAATGTTACACCACCAAAGGTAACGGCCAGGTTCCTCTCGCCGATCCCCTTCTTTTCGGTTTTCATCGGGTGCGTTCCCAGTGCCTGTACCCCTAACTCTAGTCCAGAAATCTCATCCACATCGCGGATACACCCGTACATCACGATGCCCTCCCAGCCGTTGGCGCAGGCTTTTTCCGCCAGCATATCGCCGAGGCAAGCGCGCCTCATGGATCCGCCGGCGTCGACAACGAGCACTTTACCGGTACCTTCTTCGGCGACGAGTTCGCGTACCAGGGAATTGTCTTCGAAGCACTTGATGGTGACTATCTGGCCGCCGAACTGCTCGCGTCCACCGTAGTTTACAAACATCGGTTCAACGACTTGAATCAGGTCCGGATGGGCATCGCACAGATCTGGAGTGGAAATCGCCATTTACTCCCCCGTATTGACTGGTGGCTAGTGCCATGATGATAGCGATTCGGCGTGACAGTTGCAGCGGTATACAAAAATACCGGGTATCACGCCGGCGGATAACACCCGGTAGCAAATTCGCCATGCGATTTAGTGGGTCACTCTCACCGGCGTGCCAACCCGTGAATATTGAAAGAACTTCTGGGCCATATGCGGCGGCATGCGCACACATCCATGAGAGGCCGGATAGTTGGGCACATGCCCGGAGGCGTGCATACCGATACCGCCGTTGAAGCGCAGGTAGTTGTTCATCTTGGCACCGCGGTAATAGGTACCCGGTGGGCGACGGTCCTTGCGGGTATTCACGTCGGCCTTGACCACGCGACCGGTCCTTCTGTCGACGTAACTGCCATAAATGGTGGAGCGGTGATTCGGATGTTTGGACAAAATACGGAAATGCCCTGGCCGCGTGCTGTAACCACGCTTGCCGGAAGAAACCTTGGATACACCGATGAGGCGGCCACCCTTGTAAAAGTAGGCGCGCTGCTCACTCAAGCTGATTCGTATTGATGCCGCCCCCGAAGTGTTGACCGCCGCGGCATCGTCAAACCAATTCACGCCTCGGGGATGAGCCCATGCCGAGGGAGTGCACAGCAATGCCGTCATAACCAACAGCAGGTAGGCGTGTAACCATGGAATGCGAATGGTTCTGTTCGAGTGCATAGCTCACCTCAACTGCTTTATCTATTTGACGTCGAGCCCGATGGAAGAAAAAGCCGGCGGGCTTTGCGGTCATTCGCCAGACGGTGTTGCGTAATTTCACAGCCGCCGGAAATGCCCTGTTGCGATAAGTGCAACGCCGTTTCCGCTTCTTGCTTCGCAGTAGGACTAATTCGATTTTATCGACGCAGCTGTAGGCGCTTAGATTGAATTATTCTCTACCCAACTGGGGTTATTGGGATGGAGCTTGAACTTAGTGTCTGGTTATTAAGTTACCCATGAGAAAGGCAGGAAAAAATTGGGCAATCTAGCGGTAGGCTTGCAACAGAAGTCTAAAAATGAGCGTGCGGCTATAGGGAATTCGGCGGAAACTTTACCGGCCGGGTTCACTGATCAAAATGCAAAAGCGGCCCAATTGGGCCGCTTTGCATGCAACATCAGGCTTCCTCGTTGGCGAGGAATAGCCAGGTGTCTACGGCAGTGTCCGGGTTAAGCGAAACACTGTCTATGCCTTCATCCATCAGCCAACGGGCGAAATCCTTGTGGTCCGATGGTCCCTGACCACAAATGCCGACATATTTGCCCGCCTTCTTGCACGCCTGAATGGCCCTGGACAGCAACGCCTTGACCGCCGGATTTCGCTCGTCAAACAGATCCGCAACGAGGCCGGAATCCCGGTCCAGTCCCAACGTCAGCTGGGTCAGGTCGTTGGAGCCGATCGAGAAGCCGTCAAAATACTGCAGGAACTCCTCCGCCAACAGCGCGTTGGACGGCAGCTCACACATCATGATGATTTTCAGCCCCGCTTCACCGCGCTTCAGCCCGTTGTCCGCCAGCAGACCGGTTACCTCCGCAGCCTCTTCCGGCGTGCGCACGAACGGCACCATGATTTCGACATTGGTCAGCCCCATCTCGTCGCGCACTTTCTTCAGCGCGCGGCACTCCAGCGCAAAGCACTGGCGGAAATCCGCAGAGCGATAGCGGGCGGCGCCGCGGAATCCCAGCATCGGGTTCTCTTCGCTCGGCTCGTACAACTGGCCACCGACCAGGTGCGCATATTCGTTGGATTTGAAGTCAGACAGGCGCACGATCACGCGGTTCGGCGCAAAGGCCGCGGCCAGGGTAGCGATGCCCTCGACCAGCTTTTCCACGATGAAATCTTCCGGCGAGGCATAGCCGCCGATGCGCTCGCGGATATTCTTTTGTAGGTCCTCCGGCAGCTTGTCCAGTTCGAGCAGCGCCTTCGGGTGAATCCCGATCATGCGATTCAGAATAAATTCGAGCCTCGCCAGCCCTACCCCCTGGTTGGGCAGATGGCTGAACGCAAAGGCGCGATCGGGGTTGCCTACATTGAGCATGATCTTGAAAGGCAGTTCCGGCATATCGCTGACTTCGGTCTCTTCGCGCTCGAAGTTCAGCTCGCCGGACATCACGAAACCGGTGTCGCCTTCGGCGCAGGATACGGTCACCGGTGTACCGCTGGAGAGAAGCTCGGTGGCATTACCACAGCCGACGACCGCCGGAATGCCCAGCTCGCGCGCAATAATGGCCGCGTGACAGGTCCGCCCACCACGATTGGTAACGATGGCACTGGCCTTTTTCAGCACCGGCTCCCAGTCTGGATCGGTCATATCGGTGACCAGGACTTCGCCATCCTGCATGGCCGCCATGTCTTCGACGGATTCCAGCACCCGCACGCGTCCGGCGCCGATACGCTGACCGATGGCGCGGCCCTCGCAGAGCACCTCGCCACGCTCACGCAGGTGATAGCGCTCGATGTGGGTACCCGCATCGCGGGAGCGCACGGTCTCCGGGCGCGCCTGCACGATAAACAATTCGCCGGTATCACCGTCTTTGGCCCACTCGATGTCCATCGGACGGCCGTAGTGATCCTCGATCTTGCGCGCCTGCAGTGCCAGGCTGGTCAGCTCTTCGTCGCTCAGCGCAAAGCGCTGGCGATCTTCATCCGCTACCGGCACAGTCTTGACCGAGCGTCCACATTCACCGCTCTGGTCGTACACCATCTTGATCGCCTTGCTGCCGCGATTGCGGCGCAGGATTGCGGGGCGGCCCGCATCCAGCGCCGGCTTGTACAGATAGAATTCGTCCGGATTGACTGCGCCCTGCACCACTGTCTCGCCGAGGCCGAAAGCGGCAGTGATAAAGATCACGTCGCGGAAACCGCTCTCGGTGTCGAGGGTGAACATAACACCGGCGGCTCCGGTTTCGCTGCGCACCATGTGCTGGATACCGGCAGACAGTGCCACGCCTGCGTGGGCGTAGCCGGTGTGTACCCGGTAGGCGATGGCACGGTCGTTGTACAGGGAGGCAAAGACCTCGTGCACGGCCTTCAGTACCGCATCGATACCGCGGATATTGAGGAAGGTCTCCTGCTGGCCGGCGAAGGACGCATCAGGCAGATCCTCTGCGGTTGCCGACGAGCGCACTGCCACGGCAGTCTCACCGCCACCGAGGGCCTCGTAGCCGTCGCGGATTTCCTGCTCCAGCTGGGCGGGGAACGGCGTATTCAGAATCCAGCCGCGAATCTCCTCGCCGGCTTTGGCCAGCTCGGTGACATTCTCCACGTCCAGCGTCTGCAGGCGCTCGGCGATACGCTGTTCGAGTTGCTCGTGGGCCAGGAAGGCACGGAAGGCGTCCGCGGTGGTGGCAAAGCCGCCCGGCACACTGACGCCGGCGCCAGCCAGAGATGAAATCATCTCGCCGAGCGATGCGTTTTTACCGCCGACCTTGTCGACATCCCCCATACCCAGTTTCGCGAATTCGATGGTGAAGTTCGTCAAGTGCAGGCCCTCTGAAGCAGGAATTGTGGCGGCCGATTATAAGGATGAGGCTTGTAAAAAATAGCCCGTAAAAATGGTCAAATATGTTGTAAATTTTCTACAAGCCGTGCCGCGACCTGAGCGTCAAAACGCTTTACACTGCGCGCATCGCCAACCAGATCTGAGAACGAGATGGCAAAGAACAAGCGCACCGCATTTTTTATTTCCGACGGCACTGGCCTGACCGTAGAGGCCATTGGCCACAGCCTGCTCGCGCAATTCCGCGATCAGCACGTTGAGCAGGTTACCCTGCCCTACATCGATTCCAGCGAAAAGGTCCACCAGGCGCTGAGACGAATCGAGCAGACAGCCGCGGAATCCGGCCTGCAGCCCATCATGATCACCAGTATCGTTTCCGACCAGATCCGCCAGCAGCTTCATCAGAGCTCCGCCCTGATGCTGGACGTGTTTGAGAGCTACCTGACGCCGCTGGCCAACCTGTTCGGGCGCGATCCGGCGCAGTCGGTCAACGTATCCCACGGCATCGCCAACGATCGTCGTTACAGCGACCGCATCGAGGCGGTGCACTTTGCCATGGACAATGACGATGGCCGCCGCGTTCGTGAATTTGAGCGGGCCGACGTGATCCTGGTAGGTGTATCCCGTTCCGGCAAGACGCCGACCTGCCTTTACCTGGCCCTGCAGTTCGGTCTGCGCGCGGCGAATTATCCGATCACGGAAGAAGACATGGACTCGACGGCACTGCCGAAGATACTGCGCCCATACCGCGACAAGCTGTTCGGTCTGACTATCGATCCCCGGCGCCTGATGCAAATACGCCAGGAGCGCCGGGCCAACAGCCGCTACGCTTCTATAGATCAGTGCGAATTCGAAGTGCGCCAGGTCGAACAGATGCTGCGGCGCGCGCAGGTGTCATACCTGAATGCAACTCAGCTATCGGTGGAGGAGCTGGCCACACGCCTGATGTCTCAGGCAGGGATCGAGCGTCGCATCGACTGAAGCAGGCCGCCGCGGTGGCCTTTTCTTGTGCGCGTAAAGTGTGTAGTGTGCGCCGTCTTCTGACAGCCGTATTGTGAAATGCAAATCGTCTCTCTGCCCTACTCCACCAATACCGCGGTGGCCTTTCAGGCCATTGCCGACTTGCCCGCGCCGGTATGGCTGGACAGCGGGCGGCCGTGCGCAGACGGGGGACGCTATGACATTATCAGCGCTGACCCGATCAGCACACTGCAACTGCAGGCGGACAGCGACCAGCCTTTTGTGCAGCTGGACGACCTGCTGTGTGAGCTGAGCCCCCAGGACCGCGACGCACAGCTGCCCTTCTGCGGTGGCGTTATCGGTTACGCCGGCTATGAGTTGGGCATGCAGGGCAATTTTCTGCCACCGGATCTGCGCCCCACGGATCTCCCCGCCGGCTTTTTCGGCCTGTACAGCTGGGCGCTGATCGTCGATCACCAGCTGGGCGCGGCCCACCTGGTATTCCACCCGGCCTGTACAAAAGTGCAGATGCGCGACCTGGTAGCACGCTTTACCGCGGTACGCTGGCAGACTGAGCCCCGCTGCGGCGAATTCCGTCTGCTGCAGCCATTTGCGCACGAGCTCTCGGCGGAGGAATACCGCAAACGAATCACCAGGGTGCTGGACTATATCGCCGCGGGCGATATCTACCAGGCGAATTTCACCCAGCGCTTTACCGCCGAATATGAAGGCGACCTGCTCTCAGCCTACTTGGCACTGCGCGCCCGCGCAGCCGGGCCATTTTCCGCATTTATGGCGCTGCCGGAAGGTGCGATGCTGAGTATGTCTCCGGAGCGCTTTATCCGCGCCGATGGCAGCAGCCTGCAGACGGAGCCAATCAAGGGCACCGCGCCGCGGAGCGAGGATCCGCAAGAGGATTCCAGCGCCGCGCTCGCTCTACAGCAGAGCGCCAAGGACAGGGCCGAGAACCTGATGATCGTCGACCTGTTGCGCAACGATTTTGGCAAGCTTTGCCGGCGCGGCAGTGTACGGGTGCCGGAGTTATTCCAGCTCGCCAGCTTCGCCAACGTTCACCACCTGGTCAGCGTGATCACCGGCGACCTCCCCGACGAGTACGCCTATGCGGACCTGTTGGCGGCCTGCTTTCCCGGCGGCTCCATCACCGGTGCGCCCAAGCGCCGCGCAATGCAGATCATTCGCGAACTGGAGCTCAGTCCGCGCGGCGTCTATTGCGGCAGCATCGGCTATGTCAGCACCTGCGGCCATGCCGATACCAATATCGCCATTCGCACATTCAGTGCCAATAACGGCCGCATCACCTGTGCCGCAGGTGGCGGTATTGTTGCGGACTCGGATCCGGCGGCAGAACACGAGGAATGCCTGAACAAGGTGCGTTTACTGCTGCAAACCGTCGAACGCTTCCTCCCCTGAGGCGCCCGCGCCGGTTGGAGCCTTGCCTGCTGCCAATCATGCGGCAGGCAGCGGGGTGCCTCGACCGCAGTCCTGTGTCTGCGCGTTTGGTTATATGCCTATCCACTATTGATATTTCAAAGTTATAAAGGTCTTTGCTAGATTCTGCGCCAATCGGAGTAGCCCGCCGGGCTCTCGTCTGCTGGGGAGTCTTTGTGAAGATTACGCTGGTCAAGAAAATACTCGCCGATGGCTCACCCTGCGCCAAGTGTCGCGACGTGCAGCAGAAGCTCGAAGAGCAGGATCTGTTGCGCTTTATCGATCAGACACTGATCGCCGATGTGCGCGATGAGCAGAGTGAAGGTATGCAGATTGCGCGGCAATACAGTGTGGAGCGCGCCCCCTTTTTCCTCGTTGAAGAGGACGGCCGGCCACCGCAGATCTACACCGTTTACTTTAAACTGGTCAAAGAAGTTCTGCAGAAGATCGCCGTGGCATAAGCGCCTTGGACGCCTGCGCCAATCGACAATGCAGTGGAGCCACCGAGCAATAAAAAACGCGGCTATAGGCCGCGTTTTTTATTGCTAAATCGGCAGCGTCAGTAGATCGGCAGCTCCAGATTGGAAAACAGCTCGTCGAGTTCTGCGCGGCTGCTCGCGTGCGCGGCCTGATCGACAAATTCACGGGTCAGGTGCGGAGCGAACTGCTGGATAAACTCATACATAAAGCCACGCAGGAAGATACCTTTGCGGAAGCCGATTTTGGTTACGCTGGATTCGAAGAGTGTACTGGCATCCAGCGCCACCAGGTCCTCATCGTCTTCGTCAACCGCCATGTCGGCGACGATGCCAATGCCCAGCCCCAGGCGCACATACGTCTTGATCACATCGGCGTCGGCCGCGGTAAACACCACCTTGGGTGACAGGCCTTTTTCGAGAAAGGCCTCGTCCAGCTTGGAACGACCGGTAAAGCCGAACACATAAGTGACGATCGGGTGTTTCGCCACTTCTTCCAGGCTCAGTTTGCTCAGGTGACACAGCGGGTGGTCCCTGGGCACCAGCACGCAGCGGTTCCAGCGATAGACCGGCATCATGACGAGGTCACTGAACAGCTCCAGCGCCTCCGTGGCAATGGCGAAATCCGCAGTACCGTCCGCCGCCATCTCCGAAATCTGCATCGGCGTCCCCTGGTGCATATGCAGGGACACCTCCGGGTAGCGGGCGATAAAGGACTTGATGACCGGTGGCAGCGCGTAGCGCGCCTGGGTGTGGGTGGTGGCGATGGACAGGCTGCCCTTCTTGTCGTTACTGAACTCCTGAGCCACCTGTTTGATGTTTTCCACCTTGCGCATAATCTCGCCGGCGGTCTTGAGTATCGCCTCCCCGGCGGGTGTCACCCGGGTCAGGTGCTTGCCGCTGCGGGCGAAGATTTCCACCCCGAGTTCATCTTCAAGAAGGCGGATCTGCTTGCTGATACCTGGCTGTGAGGTATAGAGGCTCTGTGCTGTCGCAGAAACATTGAGGTCGTGATGCGCCACTTCCCAGATATATCGCAACTGCTGCAGCTTCATAAAATCTCCCTTTTGCCTGGCGCGCCCTTCCCCGCGACAACGCCCCTTCAGCGGATAGGCCGATTGTTATAAAAACTGACTAAGTTTATGCGAGAAAAGAATAGCAGCGAAATCGGGCCGGGGCCAACTGCAGAGGGATTTTCTCCGACATGACGCCTAATGCCAATTCTGTACGGACGTACTCAGACAGCTATTACCTCCGAGTGGAGAAGATCGGTTAAGCGTCCTGATTGGCGATACCGTGCGGCACATGGCCGGTGGCGACGTGCTCGGCCGCGGAAGCGCAGTGTGCCGGTTGGTCGTCAAAGAAGACATCGGCACCAAAGGCGCGGAGAAATTCGCCCTTGGGCAGGCCGCCGAGAAACACCGATTCGTCGATACGGATATTCCAGGCGCGCAGGGTGCGAATCACTCGTTCGTGGGCTGGAGCCGAACGCGCCGTCACCAGGGCGGTACGGATCGGGCAGTCGTCCGCGCCAAACTCTGCCTGCAGCTGTTGCAATGCCTCAAGAAATCCCTTGAACGGGCCACCGCCGAGAGGCTGTTGCGCCGAGGCGCGCTCCGCAGCGGTGAACGCTGCCAGCCCGTCGCGCTTGAAGATCTGCTCCGCCTCATCGGAAAAGAGCACCGCGTCGCCGTCGAAGGCAAAACGCAGCGTGTCATCGCGGCGCTGCCGCGCACCACCGGCGATCAGGGTAGCCGCGGCGACGCCCTGCTCCAGCGCGTGACGCACATCGCGACCATCGGTAGACAGAAACAGATGGCAGCCGAACGGCGCGATGTAGCGATAGGGGCTCTCACCGTTACAGAATGCCGCGCGGGTGATGGTCAGGCCGTAGTGTTCGATGGAATTGAATACGCGCAGGCCGGTATCGGCACTGTTGCGTGACAGTAAAATGACTTCAACGCGCGGCTCGCCCTCGAGGCGGTCGTTGATCTGCAGAAATTTCTCCACCAGCGGAAAGGCGTCACCCTTTTCCAGGACATCGTTTTCCCGCTCTATCTGGTAGGCGGAGAAGGCATCCAGCCCCTGCTCCTCAAACACCCGATGGCTGTCGCGCAGGTTGAACAGTGCCCGCGAGGAGATGGCGATGACCAGTTTCTCTGCCCGTTGTGCCATCACGGCGCCTCCACGTCGTCCAGCCCGGCCGGACGGCTCTCCTCGCGGTGCGAGTCCAGCAGTGTAAACAGCATCTGCTGCAGATCCTCCTGGGTGCGGCGGGAACGCACGCCCTGCTGATTGACGACCACCAGGACGAGCGCGTGACAGGTCTCCAGCGTGGCGCGGGCGAGCCGGTTCATTTCATTCGGGGGGCAGACAAAGCCGAGGCGTTTGAACATATCGGTGAGATGGTTGATCACCAGTTCGTCATGGCGCTCGTCCAGCTCGTGTAACTCGGGAATACCCCACATCGCCTGCACCAGCGGCAGCAAACCGCGCTGCTCCCGGTATACGGCCACCAGCCGTTCCAGAAGTTCGGCGACGAATGCCTGCAGGGACACGTTTTCCAGATCCTGCTGCGCCAGTTCCTCCAGAGCGGCCGTCATACTGGCCAGCCACTGCTCACCCATTGCATAGAGAATCGCATGCTTGTTGGGAAAATAGTGGTACAGTGAGCCGACGGAGACGCCGAGCTCCTTGGCGATAAGGATGGTGGTGAGATCGTTGAGACCCACCTCTTCCAGGAGACGACCCGTGGTATCGAGAATCTGCCGGGTGCGCTCGCGCGCCCGCGCCTGGACCGGTTCCCGGCGGGGTGTCAGCTGGCTTTTGCGCTTTTTCTGCTCAGTATTCGACAAAGTCACTGCCCCTGTTTAGAAGTAACGTCAGTTTACCACCAATTGGCTCCACGTTTTCGAGGGGGACACTGGCGGATTAGCGGCACAAAAAAGCCGGCGTCTAGCGCCGGCTTTTTTGTATCAACCTGGGAGCAACAGCTTCTGTTTAGAAGCGGTAATCCAGGTTTACACCGACCAAACGACCGCGGGAGGGATCCGTCTTGGTGGCCGGCAGGTTGTACAGCGCTTCGGCGTAACCCCAGTGGTAGTACTCTTCGTCGAACAGGTTTTCAGCGTAGATACCGGCAGTCCAGCTCTCATCCGGCGCTGTCAGGGACACGCGCAGGTTGACGATATCGCGGCTGTTCAACTTGACCTCCTCGGTGTTCTCGAGATCGGACCACTGCTCGCCGGTGAAGGTGTACTCCGCTGAGTAATTGATTTCACCCAGTCCAGTAGCCTGGTGATAGGTCAGCACGGTCGCGGAGGAGAACTCCGGCGAGAAGGCCATCTCGTTGCCGTCGCAGGCATCACACAGTTCTTCTGGCGCACCGGTGAATTCGGTGTTCAGCCACGCCATACCCAGGTACAGGTCCAGGTTGTCGGTAATCAGCCAGCGGGCGTCCACTTCCAGACCACGACCTTCAGACTCACCCACATTGCGGGTGATCGCTGCCGCACCGACGAAGAACGCCTGCTGCAGATCGTCGTAGGTGTACTGGAAAGCAGCCGCGTTCAGCGCCAGACGGTTGTCCAGCAAACGCGCCTTCAGGCCCAGCTCGTAGGACAGGACATTCTCTTCGTCGAAACGGCTGGGCTCGGCATTACCTGCGTTCACTTCGTAGCCCTGCTCGTCGAGCCACGCGTACTGGCTGTCCTCGTCGTTACCGTATGCCGGATCGGTGATGTGGTAAGACAGATAGTCAAAGCCGCCGGACTTGTAGCCGGTGGCCACACTGCCGTACACGGTTACGTTCTCATTGATGTCGTGGTTCAGCGTGGCGCGACCGGAGATGTTGGTCCAGGTGTTATCACCGGTGATGCCGGCGTCATCGGTATACATCGCCTGGTAGTTCCAGCCACCGGTCCAGGTGTCGGGCCAGGGGGACACGACCTTATAGGTCTTGGTATCGCTGGTATAGCGAACGCCCAGTCCGAGGCTGGTGGCGTCGGTAAAGTCGAAGGTGGTGTTGGCGAAAACACCCCAACCGGAGTATTCACCAAAGGTATCCGCCGCTTCGATGGACAGGCCGCCCGGTGCGTATTCCCAGGGTTCACCCTCGAAACCGAAGGCCTCGTCGATCACGTCCTGCGGCAGGCTCGCACAGGTGTCGAAGGTGCCCAGGCCCTCTTCCCACTCGTCGGCGTAGATGCCGTCACAGATGAAGTCTTCGCTGTCGATGCCGGCGAAGAACGCGTTCACGTCCTCCTGATAGTAGGAGGCACCGATCACATAATTGAACATGCCGCTGTTGTTCGAGGTCAGGCGGAACTCCTGGCTGAAGAAGTCACCGGACTGATCGCGCACGTAGGTGTCGATGGGGTTGGCGGTACCGTCGAAATCCTCGACATAGGTGTAGTTGTGGGTCTTGTAACCGGTGATCGACGACAGCGTATTGCCGCCGGCCAGGTCGTGCTCCACGGTCAGGATCACATCACCGATTTCGGACTCGTCCACGCCCTGCGCATCGTTGTATACCTGGTCGTAGTCGGCATCGGTGTCCAGCGCGCGGTAGATGGTACCGTCGCCGTTGCGGTCCTCGTACTGCGCCAACAGGGTGACAGTGGTGTTTTCCAGGCCGTCGTAAACCGCGGTGAAGCGCATCGCGTCGGTCTCGCTGGCACCCAGGTCGCGACCGCCGGCGAGGTTTTCGATATGGCCGTCTTCCTGCTTGTGTATGCCGGCGATGCGCACGGCAAGGTTGTCGCCCAGCGGCATATCGACGCTGCCTTCAAACTCCTGACGACCGTATTGACCGGCACCGACCGAAATCTCTCCGGCGAAGCTGTCGCCAGGCTTGCGCGAAACCATCGAGATGGCACCGGAGGCGGTGTTGCGGCCGAACAGGGTGCCCTGCGGCCCCTTGACCACCTCAACGCGCTCCAGGTCGTACATGCTCGGAGTCGCACCGGTGCGGCTCTGGTAGACGCCATCTAGGAATACGCCGAGGGCCGGGTCGCTGCCGCTGCCGAAGCTGTTGTTGTTCACGCCGCGCACGGAGACCGAATCGAAAAAGGAATCGTTGGTCTCGCCGGACACGCCCGGCGTCAGCGCGAACAGATCCTTGAACTCTTTCAGGTTGCTGTTCTTGACCATATCGCCGGTAAAGGCGCTCACGGCCATCGGTACATCCTTCAGCGACTCGGCCCGCATCTGGGCCGTGACTGTCACCTCTTCAATTTGCGCAGCGGAGGCCCCGGTACTGACAGCAATCACTGCCGCACCGATGGCGGAGGCCAGCGCGTGTTTATTCGTATACAAAGCTTTGTTTGATCCAGGCATGGTCGCCCCCGTCGTTTTTTTTATTCAGGGTTGCTCATCCGAAACCGCCGATGGTGCTAACCCAGCGAGTGAACTTGAAAGTCTGTTATCCCACAAACCGAAGTATTATTCAACTTTGAAATTTTAGTCCTAAACAACCCCCGGTAGACCCGCTGCGGCAGAATGAATATCAGCCGCCAAGCTTGTCCTTCAGGCTGTAATAGAGCATTCCCGCTACCAGGCCGGGCCAACGCAACAGCGTGCCTCCAGGAAAAGTGGGCGTTGGAATTTGCGCCAGTATATCAAACCGCTCTTCGGTCCCGGCTATGACTTCTGCAATCAGCTTGCCGGCGAAGGTGGCGGTGGGCACACCGTGGCCGGAGTAGCCCTGGCTGTAATAGACATTGGGTTCGAGCCTGCCCAGATGGGGCATTCGATTCAGGGTAATGGCCAGCGTACCGCCCCAGCCGAACTCGATGCGCGTATCGGCGAGCTGTGGATAGACGCGCAGCATATATTTGCGCACAAAGCTGCGGATATCCTGCGGGAAGCGCGAGCTGTAGTTTTCGCCCCCGCCAAAGATCAGGCGGTTGTCACCGGAAAGCTTCCAGTAGTCGATCACAAACAGGGTGTCCTGCAGCGCGTAATCGTTGGCGATCAGCTCCTGCGCTAGGGATTCCGACAGCGGCTCGGTAGCGAGCACAAAGTTGTTGATGGGCATGATCTTACCCGCCATGCGCGGTTCGAGCTTGCCCAGATAGCCATTGCAGGCCAGCACAACGTTTTTGGCTTTTACCTGCCCTTTCGCCGTCTCCACCACACAGGGAGAACCACCGCGGTACTTTGTCACCCGACTGTGTTCATAGAACTCGACCCCGGCCGCGGCCGCGGCATCGGCGAGCCCGAGGGCGAAATTCAGCGGATGCAGGTGCAGGGAGCCGCTGTCGATCTGCGCGCCAAAATAGCGCTCGGAGCCCAATAACGTACGCGCCTCTTCCTCGTCGGCATAGCGGATCTGCTCATAGCCATAACGATCCCGCAGGAGTTCGGTCTCTTCCTTGAGATATTCGTTGTGGCTGCGCTTCGCGGCCAGGTGCATGATGCCGCGCTTCAGGTCGCAGCGAATGTTGTGTTTGTTGATCAGCTCTTCGACCAGCTGTACTGCCTCGACGCTCATATCCCAGAGTTGCTTGGCGGTATCCAGCCCCAACATTTTTTCCAGGTCTTCCTGGCCGCGGCGCTGCCCTACCCCGACGTGGCCGCCGTTGCGACCGGAGGCTCCCCAGGCAATGCGCTCTGCTTCGACCACCACCACCTTATAGCCGCGCTCCGCCAGGTGCAGTGCCGACGACAGCCCGGTGTAGCCCGCCCCTATCACGCACACGTCGGCCTCGACCGTGCCTTCGAGTTGCGGATAGATAGGTGCCGGATTCGCACTTGCCGCGTAATAGGAGTCGGCGTGGCCGACCAGTTTGCTTACCGTGCCAGTGGCGCTCATACAGATGTCTCCAAGCGTGACCCTTCGGGCCTTCAGATCGGCCAAAAACCGAACAATCATTCAATTTATATTGAATAATAATTCGGTTTCTTGTCATAATCAAAGCCTGTGATCGGTTATTCCCGACCGATCACATTTTTTCAGCCCGACGCGACGCGCCCGGCGGCAGCCGCAAAAACGCTTTGCGGTAGATATGGCCGCGCGCACAGTAGGACCGGGCGTATACTAATGCAACCCAAAACGGGGAGAGATCATTCCGATCAAGGTGCAAAATGGACAAGATTACAAGGTGGCTCGCAGAACACGATATTTCGGAGGTTGAGTGCCTGGTGCCCGACATGTCCGGCAATGCGCGGGGGAAATTTACCCCCACGGACAAGTTCCTGACCGAAGACAGCCGTTTACCGGAAAGCATTCTGGTGCAGACAGTTACCGGCGACTACGTCGACGAACACAATGAATTGGTGGACCCGGCGGATACCGATATGCTGCTGGTTCCCGACCCGGATTCTATACGGCTGAACCCCTGGGCCAATGAGCCCACGGCACAGATCATTCATGACTGCTACACGCGGGACGGCAAGCCCCACCCGATCAGCACGCGCAATATCCTCAAGTTCGTGCTGGACAAGTACGCGGCAAAAGGCTGGCAGCCAATAGTGGCTCCGGAAGTTGAGTTCTATCTGGTCAAACGCAACCTGGATCCGGACGAGAAACTGTCGGCTCCGGTCGGGCGCTCCGGCCGCACCGAGAAGACACGCCAGTCCTACAGTATCGACGCGGCCAACGAATACGAGCCGATCATCGAGGACATGTACGATTTCTCCGAAGCCCAGGGACTGGACGTGGATACGCTGATTCACGAATCCGGCACTGCGCAGATGGAGATCAACTTCCTGCACGGCGATCCGCTCAAGCTCGCGGACCAGGTTTTCACCTTCAAGCGCACGGTCCGTGAAACCGCGCTGCGCCACGGCATCTATGCCACATTCATGGCCAAGCCGATGGAGGACGAACCCGGCAGTGCCCTGCATATTCACCAGAGCATTGTCGATGCGGAAACCGGCAAGAACATCTTCGTCGACGACGAAGGCCGGGAGAATGACACCTTCCTGCATTTCATCGGCGGCATGCAGAGATACACGCAGGGCTTTATCAGTTTCTTCGCCCCGAACGTGAACTCCTATCGGCGCTTCACACCGGAAATGGCGGCGCCCACCAGTCTGCACTGGGGTTACGACAACCGCACCACCGGACTGCGCGTACCAGACAGCTCACCCCAGGCCAAGCGACTGGAAAACCGCTTCCCGGGTGCGGACTGTAACCCCTACCTGGCGATTGCAGCCTCCCTCGCCTGTGGCTATCTGGGCATGATCAACCGGGTGGAACCCAGCGCGCCATACAGGGGCGACTGCTCCATCGAGCCAATCACCCTGCCCCGCACCCAGGAGCACGCACTCAGCCTGCTGCTCGAATGCGAGGAGGCAGCGGAAATGTTTGGCGAAAAGTTTGTGCGCGCCTGGAGCGCCATCAAGCGCGACGAGTACGAGGAGTTCAACCGGGTAATCAGCTCTTGGGAGCGCGAGTACTTGCTGCTGAACGTGTAGCGCGTCGCCGACCAACAACAGACGCTAAATGAAAAAGGGCAGCCAAATGGCTGCCCTTTTTTTTAGTTGAAAGCACCATTGCCGTCTACTTGTGGCTGGGGTCCTTCCAGTAGTCCTTCACAGTGTCCTTCATTTCCCGCGCCAGCACGCTGATACCAAACAGGTTGGGCAGCGTCATAATCACAATCGCGACGGCGGACAGATTCCAAATAACGGTAGTGTCCTCAACTGCCGCCCAGTAAAAGGCCACGACATAAACCAACCGGTATGGCATGACCGCCTTGGGACCAAACAGGTAAATCATCGAGCGGTCGCCGTAGTAGGACCAGGCGATCGCCGTTGAGAAGGCGAACAGCAGTATTCCCAGGGTTACGATCAGACTGCCGTATTCGCCGAAGAAACCGCGCTGGAATGCCTTGTTGGTCAGTGCCACGGAATGCACCAGGGAATTACCCCAGATATCCACATTGGGGTTGGCAAACTTGCCGTCCACCACCGTCAGCACGCCGCTGAAGGTGTCGTCGGCAACACGGAACTCCAGATCTTCGGCGACAGAACGTGCATGGATCAGCGTAAATTCCTTCGCATTCAGCGCATTGCCGTCCGCGACAACGACGGAGCCACTGTAAGGCTTCACATCGCTTTCGCCGCCGCTCAGGAAATTGAACAGCTTCTGTACGTCTTCAGAATTCTGGTCGTTGTAGCTGCCCGCAACCGCAACCAGGTCGGCGCGCTCGAACTGGTTCATGTGCTTCTCGGTCCAGACACCGGAAGAGAGAATCACCAGGCCGGTCAGCGTGCAGATGATGATGGTATCGATAAACGGCTCGAGCAGGGAAACCATGCCCTCCGAGACCGGCTCGTCCGCGCGCGCGGCGGCGTGAGCAATCGGTGCCGAGCCCTGTCCCGCCTCGTTGGAGAACAGGCCGCGGTTCACACCGCGGTTAAAGGCGTAGGCGAAACTGGCACCGAGGAATCCACCCGCTGCGGCAGAGCCGTTAAAGGCATCGCTAAATACGGAGACGAAAGACGGAATAATGTTCTGATAGTTATACAGGATGACCCCGAGTGCGCCGATGATGTACAGCACCGCCATAACCGGCACGATGGTCGAGGTCACCTTGGCGATACGGGTAATACCGCCGATGATTACCATCCCAAGCAGTATCGCCAGCACGCCACCAGTTATCTGCTTGTCCAGACCGAAAGTGTCGTTCATTGCCTGGGCAATATTGTTAACCTGCGGCAGGCTGCCGGTTCCAAACGAACTGATCACTGTGGCAACGGCAAACGCCACCGCCAACCACTTCATGTTCAGGCGGCGCTCCATATAGAACATGGGACCGCCGGCATAGTAACCATCGGCAGCCTTGATGCGGTATTTGTGCGACAGCGTTACCTCGACAAACTTTGTCGTCATGCCGAGGAAGGCGGTCATCCACATCCAGAACAGTGCGGCCGGGCCACCGAGGAAAATCGCCAGGCCCACGCCGCCGATATTACCGGTACCGACTGTACCGGACAGCGCGGTTGCGAGGGCCTGAAAGTGGGAGGTATCACCGGGGTCGCCGGGCTTGTCGTATTTACCCTGCACGATTTTAATCGCGTGACCGAAGTAGCGGATCTGGGGGAAACCCAGATAAATCGTAAAGAAGAAACCTACGCCTAGCAGCACCCAGGGAAACCAAGGTGCCGAACCGAGCATGCCGTCCAGCGACAACAGCAGTTGATTAAAGGATTCCAAACTAACCCCCACTACTCTGACTTATTTCTGATTGTTTTGTATACAGTTACAACTGTAATTTGCTGCGCAGGTTAGCAGCTTCCGCAACAGTAGAACAGTAACGGGACTTTTTACAGCAGGAACGGAAAGTTTTCCCGATGGGGAAACAATCCGAATTGTCCTCCGGTATGCACAAACACCAGGTTTTTGCAGTCGCGATAATTTCCCTTGTGCAGTTCCTGTAACAAACCATAAAAGGCCTTGCCTGTGTAGACGGGATCGAGCAGGAGTCCCTCGAGACTGGCGACTTCGGCGATGGCCCGGTAAACGGGTTCGTCGGCTACGGCATAGCCGGGCCCGATGTAGTCTGCATTCACCTGTATATTGAGGCCACTTTCATCAACCGTATTGCCGCTCAGCCGGCACCAATGGCGAATGTCTTCACGCACCTTGCGCTGAAAATACGCCGCGTTGTCGCAAACGGCATAACCAGTAACCCGGGCCTCTGATCCGAGAAGATGGCAACCGAGCGTCAGCCCGGCCTGGGTACCACCACTGCCCGTCGCGCACACGATATGTTCGGGTATGAAACCCGCATCACGGCAGTCCGCCAGCAACTCTTCGGATCCGGCAATATAACCCCAGATGCCGAGCCCATCGCTGGCACCGGTGGGAATACAAAACGCCTTATGACCGCGCTCGGCATAGAACGCTTGCCAGTGTGTAAACAGATTAGTCAGGTCTTCGAAGTATTCCCGCGGCGGGTAGAACGCAGTCGAGGCCCCCGCCAGCTGATCCACAAGCAGATTGCCATCGGGCAAGCCGTCGAGTTCTCCGCGCAGGATCAGTTGCACGCGCATCCCCAAGCGCGCGCCTACCAGAGCCGTCGTCCGGCAGTGATTGGACTGTACACCGCCACAGGTAATCAGAGTGTCACAACCCTGCGCCATCGCTTCACCGGCCACAAATTCCAGCTTGCGTAGCTTGTTACCGGACATCGCGGTCTCGGTTAGGTCATCTCTTTTGACCCAGATCCGCGGGCCGCCGTGTGGGGTGGAGAACTTCTCGGTGATGCGATCCAGCGGCTGCAATGGGGTCGGCAAATGGGCCAGGTCCACGCGCCGGGGAAATGAGAGGGGCATTTCAGTGGTCAAGCGTTATGCCTCCTTGGCTGATTTTCTTCGTCTGCTGGCAACAGTCCAAAGTCATGAAAGGAGAAAAAACCAACCCCCCGATGCAAAAAACCCGGCTACTGCCGGGCTCTTTGTATTGAAACACCAATAGGCGTATCAAATCTTTTTGATGGTGCCTTTCGGAAGAATTGCGTGAACCGCCACCTTCTGAAACTTGAGCGACATATTGTCGGCAACCTCAAGCACGATGTAATCGTCGTCCACCTTGTCGACACGGCCCAGCATACCGCTGGTCATGACGACCTCATCGCCCTTTTTCAGCGCGTTAACGAGTTCCTGATGCTCCTTCTGGCGCTTGCGTTGCGGGCGAATGATAAAGAACCACATAAACGCAAACAGGCCCGCGAACATCAGCAGAGTTACCATCGGGTTACCCTGCGGCGCCGGAGCTGTCTGTTGTGCCACAGCAGCGGGAATAAAAAAGCTCATGCAGAACCTCTTAGAGTCAGCCTATAAAATTGTCGCCAACTCTAACGGGTTTGCCCTGCCGAGGCAATGGATCAGGCCGGACCCCATAAGGACCGGCCGCTTATCCACTCAGTCAGAAACGCTGGCGCACCTGGCGGCGATAGCCAGTTGGTGACATTCCGGTCCAGCGCTTAAAGGCGCTGGTGAAGCTGGTCCGGTCAGAGAAGTCCAAGATTCGCGAAATACCATCCACGCTCAGCGCAGTGTCTTTCAGAAAGTGCACCGCATGACGGAATCGAACATGGTCGCGCAGTGAGGCAAAACTCAGGTTGTGCTCCTGCAGACGCCGCTGCAGAGTGCGGGTCGACATACTGAGATCTGAAGCCACCGGGCGGATAGCCAGGGAAGCCTTGCCGATACGTTGCTCCAATACGTCAATCACTCGCGCCGCAATGCCGAAGCTGGTCGCTTCCGGCGGCGCCAGCAGCTGATCGAGAATATTCGGATCACCGGATATCCTGGCCTGCTGAAGCGGTTTGTCTTCTGAGAGCGAAGTCTGGTCGGGCTGAATATGGTTCATCGAGCTGCTCCTTTTAAGTTCCGTGAGCCGCAGTTATTTTTCTATGTCCGCTTCCTGCGAATCCCTTTTCCTCAACCCACCCTTGAAACTGTTCACTAGAGCGGGTTAATACCCGGGTGCGGGGATGCACCGGAAACAAACACCGAATCCTTCACAGAGCTGTACATTTTTTAAACTTACTGCCCCGGTAACATCCCGTCGGGATACCACTCTCTCACCGGCGCACCTTTCCTTCACAACAGCCAGTATAGACCAAGAATTTAGAATGCAAGGGACGACAGCAACTTTTTTTAACCGCTGTCACATAAGGCAGTCCGCGCCAAACAGGTACGATCGTACCTACTGTCAGGATATTCGAGTAAAAGTGACGCGAAAGGGAATGGTTGAATACCCGAAACGACACAGCGGTCGTCCCGGGAAGTGGTCTAGCGGGGCTCAGTCCAGGTTCTCGCGTATCCAGCTGATTACATCGTCGTGGTGGGTCTTGGTCTTGACCTTGTCGATGATGTGCCGCAGCCGGCCACCTTTATCAATAATAAAGGTGGTCCTCAGCAGGCCCATAAATTCCCTGCCCATAAACTTTTTCAACCCCCAGCATCCGTACTTGTCCGCGATCTTGTGATCCTCGTCGGAGAGCAGGTCGAAGTTCAGCTCGTGCTTATCGATAAACTTCTGCAGTTTCGCTTCAGGGTCCGGGCTAACCCCCAGTACCACGGTATCCAGCTCGTCGAATTCCGCCGCGCTGTCGCGAATTCCACAGGCCTGCGTGGTACAACCCGGGGTCAGCGCCTTCGGGTAGAAATAAAGCACTACATTGCGCTTGTCACGAAAGTCCTTCAGCGAGACTTTCTCGCCATTCTGGTTGGTAAGAGTGAAGGCCGGCGCCAGGTTGCCGATCTTGGGAAATGCCATGCGTAACCCCCTTAAGCTGCTGCGGAAATAAACCGGGGATTATAGCGAAAATTGTGTCAGACGAACGGACCTGATAGCCGCAGTCAAAACTCCTGCAGCCGATAACCCTGCTCACGCCGCGCGCAGATCCCGCACCGGTTGAGTTTGTGCACCAGCTCGGCGCGCTCCGCATCGGTTAAAAAACCCCCTATCTCCAGGCACCCTTCCGGGCCGCTGAGACACACGGATGCCGGCTCCGCAGCACTGCCGCCCATGCGCACCAGTAGGGTGACACTGTCCCGGGAGAACTCCTGGTGGTAGACCGTCTGCTGCCGTTGCCCCTTGCAACAATCGAGTATGACCCGTTCGTTGCTGATACGGATGACTTCGCGGCGGGTGCCTTCTAGATACACGTAGCCGAACAGCACGGCCAGCAGCAGAAGTTCCAGACCGGCAAAAGGCAAGATCATCCAGGCCCCGGCCAGGGCAAAGGCGAGACTGATACCCAGAGAAACCGCAACCAGTGAAGCGAACACCCACAGGTTGCCGGACAAAGACAGGGACTGATTGGGCTGCAGCAGTATGCAGGCACAGCGCGATGAGTTGCGGCCGACTTCGGTGACCATGGCACCCAGCTCCGGAAAAGCACTTGAGTTCAGTGTAGTGCGGATCCCCTGCCCGGACACGCCAGCTAAACGCGTTTCCCAGCACCGAAGCGTTGAAATATTGAGCAATTCCGAGTGAATTTTTCGGAATTTTAAGAATTAAAACCCAACATAATTGCCAGGTCATCCGAATGATTCGAACGATAGCCCATAAAAAAACCCGCACCGAAATGCGGGTTTTCTGAACACGCTGCCGTTAAACGGCCGCGGCTCTTACGGCAGCAGGTGCGCTACGGCATCACGCTCTTCCGCCAGCTCCTGCTCGGTGGCAGTCATCTTTTCGCGGGAGAAATCATTGATGTCGACACCCTGTACGATTTCCCAGTCACCGTTTTTGCAAGTGCACGGGAAAGAGTAGATCAGGCCTTCCTGGATACCGTAGGAGCCATCGCTGTAGACGCCCATGCTGGTCCAGTCACCGTCAGCGGTGCCGAGCGCCCAGTCGCGCATGTGGTCGATCGCTGCGTTGGCCGCAGAGGCCGCAGAGGAAGCGCCACGGGCTTTAATGATCGCCGCACCACGCTGCTGAACGGTCGGAATGAAATCATTCTCGTACCATTCCTGGTCCACCTTATCCATCGCCGCAGCACCGGCCACTTTTGCCTGATGCAGATCCGGGTACTGAGTAGAGGAGTGGTTACCCCAGATGGTCATGTGGGTGATATCGTTAACGCTGGAATCCGTCTTGTTGGCCAACTGCGACAGTGCGCGGTTGTGGTCGAGACGAGTCATCGCAGTAAAGTTACGCGGATCCAGGTCCGGCGCATTGCGCTGTGCGATCAGTGCGTTGGTGTTGGCCGGGTTGCCGACCACCAGCACTTTTACATTGCGCGAGGCAACGTCGTTCAGCGCCTTGCCCTGGGCAGAGAAAATCGCGGCGTTGGCTTCCAGCAGATCTTTACGCTCCATGCCGGGACCACGGGGACGTGCACCAACCAGCAGCGCATAGTCGGCGTCCTTGAAGGCCACGGTGGCGTCATCAGATTGCACAATGCCGGCCAGCAGCGGGAAGGCACAATCCTCCAGCTCCATGGCTACGCCTTTCAGCGCTTCCAGGGCCGGGGTGATTTCCAGCAATTGCAGAATAACCGGTTGATCTTTGCCCAGCATCTCGCCGGAGGCGATGCGGAACAGCAGCGAATAGCTGATCTGACCGGCGGCGCCGGTAACAGCAACACGAACAGGTGCTTTCACGATTCTTCTCCCTCGTTTGTAAGCGGCCCGCATTATAGAGACTTGCGAGCAAATTTCATCTCGCTCGGCGAGATTCTAGACCTAAGTATTAGGATAAACTGAACAAGAATTGATCAAACAGCGGAGAGCGAGCCTATGCCGGTGTCGCTTCGCTGTAGCGCGCCTGTAGCGCCTGGTAAATCTGCGCGCTGTAGTCGGATGCTGTGGTATCCAGTCGGGCAGCTATCTCGGCGAGGTGTTCGTTGTCCTCCCGGCCAGCCCAGTTCTTCACATAGCTGCCGTCCTTGTAGCCGTTGTCCTGACGGAAACGATTGAGCACATTTTTGCCCACGTAGCGCTGGTAAAGCTCGTCAAAAGACAGCTCGGCGTCGGCCAACAGCTGTGCAAAGCCGACCAGGTCGAACTGCTTGCTCGCCAGAGTATTCAATGTGAAGGCTTCCAGGTTGCTGCGGAAGTCACCAGCTGTGCGCTGCCCTGCCCCCAACTCGGCGAGCATGTCGGCCGCCACCTGTTCGGGGCTGCCCTGCTGCAGTTCCAGGCTGAGGCCAAAATGCCAGATATCGACCAGTTCGAGCTTGACCTGGTCCATGTCCGGCTGCTGCTTTTTCCACCATTTCCAGCCGTAGTGATCCAGCAGCTCGGCGCTTTCCACCCATATCGCCCGATACCAGGCAAAGTTCTGCGCGCGCCAGTTGTCGTTAACCAGCGTATTGATCTCGTCTTGCAGCGCCAGCATGGTCTGCAGCTGTTGTTTCATCATTGGGGAGGGATTCCTGTACTGAAATGGGTATCCTGTAGCCGGGCTCAGGCCGCCCGGGGGAAGAGACGATAAAAGTTTTCGGTGGTGATTTCGGCCAGTTGCTCGAAAGGCATGCCGCGCAGTTCCGCGATAAATTCCGCAACCTCGCGCACATAGGCCGGAATGTTCGGCTTGCCGCGGTACGGGACCGGGGCCAGATAAGGGGAGTCGGTTTCCACCAGCAACCGCTCCAGCGGCACCTTGCGCGCGACATCGCGCAGTTCCTCGGCGTTTTTAAACGTGACTATGCCGGACAGGGAGATGTAGTAGTTTAGGTCCAGGGCCGCCTTCGCCATGTCCCAGCTTTCGGTGAAGCAATGCAGCACGCCGGCATGGTCGCAATCGCCATGTGCACGAATCAGCTCGATCGTGTCCGCACGGGCATCGCGGGTGTGCACTATCACCGGAAGTCCCGCGCGGCCGGCCGCCTGCAGATGGGCGATAAAGCTCTGCTGCTGGACCTCTTTCGTCTCCGTGCTGTAGTAATAGTCGAGGCCGGTTTCACCGAGCGCTACCACATTCGGCTTCTGCGCCATTTCTATCAACTCGTCGACGCCAGCCAGCCCGGACTCGACGTCCAGTGGATGCACGCCCACTGAGCACACCACATCTTCATATTGGCCGGCGAGTTCGACGACACGGTCGACGTTCTCGAGACTGATGCCGACACACAGGAACTTGCCGACACCGCGACTGCGGGCCAAATTCAGCACGTCATCGAGATCGCCGTCGAATTTATCCAGTTTCAGTCGGTCGAGGTGGCAATGAGAGTCTACAAGCATGAATCGGTTACAGCGTGTGGGTTGGCCGGCTCGATTCGAGCGAACCTGCCAGGTAGGTTTCAATCTTGTTCTGGGCGATATTGTCCTTATCACTGAACTGCACGCCAATGCCTGGCGTTCGATTTCCCTGGGCACCAGCGGGTGTAATCCATACCACCTTTCCGGCCACCGGAACCTTCTCCGGCTCATCCATCAGGCTGAGCAGCAGAAACACCTCATCACCGAGGTTGTATGACTTGTCGGTACTGATAAACAGGCCGCCGTGTTTCACAAACGGCATATAGGCCGCATAGAGTACGGACTTGTCCTGAATCTTCAGCGATAGGATGCCGTTACGGGCACCGCCCCCCATGGCTTTCATAGCCAGACCTCGTTGTTTTTGGTTTACGCAAAGGTATCTGAGCGTCTCAGTTGTGTCCAGAAATCCGGGACTCGGCAAAGAATACCGAAGCCTGAAGCGAAGGTCCCGCAAGGAAACACCGGCAGCAGGGCCGCCACGTCACTCACCTAAAGGACCCTGTCCGGCAATTCTTGGCCGGGCGCAAAACTGTACAGCGAGCAGTGCTCGCTAGGCGTACAGTTTTGCCCAGCGGATCATCAGTTCTTCGATCAGCAGCCGCTTGTTTGGGTTGGCGCCGCCCATCAATGCCTGGCGCCCCTGCAACAGTTGGTCGTAAAAAGCGAACAGCGGGCGCAGGCTCTCTTCCCCTGCACCCGGCAAACGCTGCAACAGTCTCATGACCTGCTCGTCGGCGCTCAGGTCGCAACTGCGCGCACGCAGCATCTGTGCCAACCACTGCTGCCAAAACTGTAGCAGCTGGCTCAGCTCCACACCGTCGGCGGGGGTTTCCCAGCGGCCCGCCAGCGATACCGCGCTCGCACCGCCCTGCGCCAGCGCAGTCAGGTCGGCGAGAAACTGCTCGCGGGCCTCCCGCGCCTCCGGCTCTGCCAGTTCGAGTGCCAGCAGCGGTGCGCCGCCGGCCAGCGCCAGCGCGCGCCGCGCAGCCTGTCCATCCAGGCCGCCCTTTTCCAGCCAGCGCAATGCGGACTCCTCGGTCGGTGCCGGAAATGCGATGGACTGGCAGCGGCTCCGGATAGTCGGCAGCAGGCCCGCAGGGGAATCGGTAATCAGCAGGAATATCACCGAAGCCGCGGGCTCCTCGAGATTCTTCAGCAGCGCGTTGGCCGCATTGACGTTCATCGCCTCCGCCGGCGCCAGCCACACTACCCGCGCGCCTTCACGGCCGCTGGTGCGGCCGACAAAACCGCCCAGCTGTCGGACCTGTTCCACCTTGAGCGGCCCACCGGGCTTTTCAGGCTCAACCCGCAGGAAATCCGGATGGGAGCCGGCCTGCCACAAACGGCAGCCACGGCACTGGCCGCAGGCCAGTCCTTCACGCGGCTGCTCACACAGAGACAGCGCGGCAAAGGCCTCGGCGAAACGCCGCTTGCCGAGGCCAGACTGACCACTCAGCAACAGTGCGTGCGGACAGCGGCCCGCTCGCCACTGCGCACCCAGGCGCTGCCACTGATCGGCCTGCCAGGGTAGCGGCGACGGTACGGTTGAATGTTCGGCGTTATCAGACACTTGGTTTCGTATGGTTATTAATTGGGGAAATTTGCTCCGCCCGGCAACTTTCACAAGGCGAATGCACCGGTACCGGGCGTCGTTCTAAATCAATTGTTCCAGCTGCTGGCGCAGCTGTTGCTGTACCTGCTCCAGTGGCCTGCCGGCATCGATCACCGCATAGCCAGCCGGATTGGCCTCTGCCCGCGCGCAATAGGCGGCGCGCACGCGCTGGAAAAAAGCCAGCTGCTCACTTTCAAAGCGGTCGGCAGCACCGGTATTTGCGGCCCGCTGCAGGCCCACCTCCGGATCCAGATCCAACAGCAGTACCTTGTCCGGTCGCAGGTCTCCCTGCACTGTTTGCTCCAGCTGCGCGATCAGGCCCCGGTCCAGCTCACGACCGCCACCCTGGTAGGCGTAGGTGGCATCGGTGAAGCGGTCGCAGATCACCCAGTCGCCGCGCGCCAGCGCCGGTTTGATCACCTGTGCCAGGTGCTGCGCCCGCGCCGCAAACACCATCAGCAGTTCTGCCGTCGGATCCACGGCCTCCTCACGCTTGGCCAGCAGCAGTTCCCGCAGCTGTTCGGCCAGTGGGGTACCGCCCGGCTCGCGGGTCTGCACAAAAGGGATGTCCCGCTCGCGCAGCCAATCGGTGACAAACTGCAAATTGGTGGATTTGCCCACCCCCTCGACACCTTCCAGGGTGATAAATTTTCCGCGTTGCAAAATCAGTTTCCTTTTGCCGGGCTGGAGCGGTAATCGGCGCGCCGCTTAAGCTGGTATTCGCGCACGGCCCGGTTGTGTTCGGTCAGAGTGGCGGAGAAGTGATGCGAGCCATCGCCCTTGCCGACGAAGTAGAGACTGTCCCCCGCCTTCGGGTTCAGCGCCGCGCGGATGGAGTCCCGTCCCGGCAGTGCAATGGGGGTGGGCGGCAGGCCGTTGATTACGTAGGTATTGTACGGGGTCGGCTGGCGCAGGTGCACCCGGGTCAGGTTGCCGTCAAAGTCTTCCCCGAGGCCATAGATGACCGTCGGATCCGTCTGCAGGCGCATGCCCTTGTTCAGGCGGCGAACGAAGACCCCGGCTATCTCGCTGCGCTCGGAAGGTTGGCCGGTTTCCTTCTCGATCAACGATGCCATGATCAGGGCCTCATAGGGGGAGTCGTATGGCAGGTTCTCATCCCGCGCCTGCCACTCCTGTTTCAGCACCTGTTGCATGCGCTCGTGTGCCTGGCGCAACAGCTCGATATCCGTCGTGCCGGAGCGGTAGATGTAGGTATCGGGGAATATCCACCCCTCGGCGCTATCTGCCGCCAGGCCGAGCGCATTGGTGGCGCTCTCGACGCTGCTACCCGCTTCAGACTTGACGATATTGCGCCCCGCGCGCACCTGGTCGAGTGCCTGGCGGAATGTCCACCCCTCCACGAGTGTCAGGCGATAACGGGTTACATCGCCCCGATTGAGGCGGGCGACCAGATCCATCGCGTTGCTGCCGTAGGGCAACAGGTATTCCCCGGCATGAATGCCGGTCTCCTCCTGCCAGTAGGCATAAGCGAGCACCACACGCGGCCATCTGATGACGCCCTCGTCGGCAAGATCCCGCAACGCCCGCGACAGGTTGCTGCCGCTCGCGACTTCGAATCGCAGGCCGTCCTCGCCGACAGCAAGGGGTTGCACCAGGGCGGTTCGTGCCGCCCACAGGCCGGCGCCCGCTGCCAGCACCAGTAAAAGGAGTCCGCCGGTGAGGTACCGCCAGATACGCTTTCGGGGCTTTGCTTGCTTTTTCTTCACCACAATTCTTCCGCAATCAACTGCTGTAACCGCCGCACTTCAGGGCCACGAGGCCAGCGGCAAATGCCAATCAACTCTGTCACCGGCATCACGCCGCGCACGCTGTTGCAGAGGGCCACTTCCTCCGCCGCGCAGAGATCCTCGAGGTCCATGTCTGTCTCGGTCAGCGCAACACGCCGTCCCAGCCAGTCACGCATGACTCCACGGACACCACAACGGTGCAGGTCCGGCGTCAGCCAACGACCATCTCGCCAGGCGAGGAGGTTGCACCTCAGGCTCTCGATCACCCTGCCCTCGCTATCCCGCAACAGTCCGTCGACGGTTGGTCCGGCCGGTAATTCGCTATTGGCGCGATTATATCGCGTCCGCTGCAGTGATTTGCAGCCGGGATTGGCAGTTTCGGCAATTGGCAGCCGGGTCCGGCAGGGGAAAAGGCGGGCCCCCTTCTCCAGCGCTGGTGTCGGCTCCAGCGGCACAACCCCCAGGTCCCACTGCGGGAGCCCATCGACCAGCCCCCGGCGCAGGCGCATTTTGGCGGACTCGAGCGGACATGCTGCGGCCGCCTGCGCTACCACGGTGTCCATTTCGATCAGTTGCCGGGCGTTTATGTGCCCGCCTCGTTGCAGGCGCTGGCGGTGCAGGGGCCACAGCGGCACTTCACCGCGCTGACAGCGCATCGTCTCCAGCAACCCATCGGAATAGGCATGGTCCGGGGGCAATGAGGATACGGGGACGCCGTTTAGAAAGAATTGCGGGAGCTGGGACATGCTTCCCTCGAGAAGAGATGTGCCCGCCAGCACGGCGGGCACAGGGGGATCAGACGCGCTTAAAGATCAGCGAGCCGTTGGTGCCACCGAAACCGAAGGAATTGGAAAGTGCAGCTTCGATGCTGACCTCCTGAGTTTCCATGGGTACCAGGTTGATACCGTTGCAGGCCTCGTCCGGGTTTTCCAGGTTGATGGTCGGCGGCGCTACCTGGTCGCGCAGCGCCAGTACCGAGAAAATCGCCTCGATAGCACCGGCGGCACCCAGCAGGTGACCGGTCATGGACTTGGTCGAACTGACGGCCAGCTTGTCTGCAGCGCCACCGAAGACGGAGTGCACCGCCTTGATTTCCGCCTTGTCACCCAGCGGCGTGGAAGTACCGTGGGCATTGATGTACTGAACACCCTCCGGCGACAGCGCCGCATCGTTGAGCGCATTCTGCATGGACAGAGCCGCACCGGCACCGTCTTCGGGCGGCGATGTCATATGGTGCGCATCGCCGCTCATGCCGAAACCGCTCAGTTCCGCGTAAATCTTTGCTCCGCGCGCCTTGGCGCGCTCGTATTCTTCCAGCACCAGCACGCCGGCGCCCTCTCCGAGCACGAAGCCGTCGCGATCCCGATCCCAGGGGCGACTTGCTGCCTGCGGGTCATCGTTGCGCGTTGACAGTGCGCGTGCCGCGCAGAAACCGCCCAGGCCAACCGGGGTCGTTACCATCTCGGCACCGCCACATACCATCACATCGGCATCGCCGTACTGAATCGAACGCATACCCAAACCGATGGCATGAGTGCCCGTAGTACAGGCAGTGGTTGTCGAAAGGTTCGGCCCCTTCATGCCGTACTTGATTGACAGGTTGCCGGCGACCATATTGATGATGGCGCCCGGCACAAAGAAGGGGGATACGCGGCGCGGGCCCTTTTCAGCGATCAACAAGGCATTGTTTTCGATCGCCTGGATACCACCCATACCGGAACCAATGCAGGCGCCGATACGC
Source organism: Microbulbifer marinus (assembly GCF_900107725.1). Classification (GTDB taxonomy): domain Bacteria; phylum Pseudomonadota; class Gammaproteobacteria; order Pseudomonadales; family Cellvibrionaceae; genus Microbulbifer; species Microbulbifer marinus. The sequence goes on from NZ_FNQO01000001.1 coordinate 663,323, forward strand.
GGCGCATCCTGCTCGCTCACTTCGAGACCGCTGTCTTCCATGGCCTGAATCGCCGCCACCAAGCCATATTGTAGAAACACGTCCATCTTGCGCGCTTCTTTTTCCGGCATATAGGGCGTTGGATCGAAGTTCTTCACCGTAGCCGCAAAGCGGGTGGAAAACGCCGATACATCAAAGGTTTCAATCGGTGCTGCACCACTGGTGCCCGCGAGGACGGCTGACCAGGTCTCACCCAGGGTATTGCCCAGCGGGCTCACCATGCCCATCCCGGTTACAACAACTCTTCTACGCGACACTCGTATTCCCCCGAAATTCTTTACTGCCTGCTGACAAAATCCTATCGATGTCACCGAACAAAGCCGGTGTCAGCAGTCACATTTCCAAAGAGCCAATAAAAGGAGAGCCGTACTATGCGACATAGACGGCTCTCACAATTCATCTGGTTACGGATAGCAAGCGGCTATCCGAACCTAAACTACCCAGCGGGGATTAACCAAGGTTTTCCTTGATGTAATCGATAGCCAGCTGAACAGTAGTAATTTTCTCGGCTTCTTCGTCGGGAATTTCAGTTTCGAATTCCTCTTCCAGAGCCATTACCAACTCAACTGTGTCGAGGGAGTCAGCGCCCAGATCTTCAACAAAAGAGGCTTCAGGCTTAACGTCTTCTTCCTTCACGCCCAGTTGTTCAGCAACGATCTTTTTAACGCGCTCTTCAATGCTGCTCATGATTCAATTTAACTCCTAGTGGATAAAAATCTGTTGTAGTCGTTGTTGTTATTTCGCCGCATTGAGTTGCGGAGATAACGACCGGCTCACACAGCTTCTGGTTAATGCGAGGCGGCATTGTACCCCAACTTTTTCGGGATGTAATGCGCAGCCTTTCAAGACCACAAGCCAGAATAGAAAAAACTTTTAAATCAATAGCTTAGAGAACTTTTTGCGGAAAATTCTCACGCCATATACATGCCGCCATTCACATGGATGGTCTCACCGGTGACATACCCACCGGCGTCACTGGCCAAAAATGCAACAACCGATGCGATCTCTTCCGGCGCCCCCAGGCGTCCCAGAGGGATCTTGCTCATCAGCGCTTCCCGCTGCGCTTCCGGCAGGACTTTGGTCATGTCGGTATCAATAAAGCCGGGCGCCACGGTGTTCACCGTAATGCCGCGGGAACCGACTTCCGCCGCCAGTGAGCGCGCGAAACCGGCCACACCCGCCTTGGTCGCAGCATAGTTGCTCTGTCCGGCGTTACCCATACTGCCGACCACGGAACTGATATTGATGATACGGCCCCAGCGCGCCTTGGTCATATCCCGCAGGCAGGCCTTGGTCACACGATAGACGGCAGACAAGTTGGTATCGATGACCGAATCCCACTCCTCGTCCTTCATGCGCATCAGCAGATTGTCTTTAGTGATACCGGCGTTATTGACCAGAATAGTCGGCGCGCCGAATTCAGTCTTGGCGGATTGCAGCAGCTCGGCCAGGCTTTCCGCGCTGGTTACATCCAGGACCTTGCCTGCGCCCGCGATACCCTTTTCCGCAAAGCGCGCGCTGATCTTCTCGGCACCCGCTGCACTGGTAGCGGTTCCGATTACTGTGGCGCCGAGACTGCCGAGCGTGTCGGCAATGGCCGCGCCGATGCCGCGGCTGGCGCCGGTGACCAGTGCCACCTTGTCATTCAGGGAAGTTGTTAGTGTCATTGTTGCTCCACGTAAATTCGGCAAAAGGCAAATTCGCCAATATCGCGCTTATCCGGCGGTAGCCAGTAAAGCCTCATTCAATTGCGCCGGCGCGTCGATAGTGTGGCTGTTCAAGCCGCGGTCGATGCGCTTGGCCAGCCCGGCCAGCACCTTGCCGGGCCCGCATTCCACCAGCTGCTCGACGCCGGATGCCGCCATCGCCTGTACACAGGCGGTCCAGCGCACCGGGCTGTAGATCTGCTCGATCATCAGAGCCTTGATCGCTGCCGGATCGGGCTCGGGCCTGGCGTGCACATTGTGAATAACCGGGATTTCAGGGGCGTGAAAAACGGTCGCTTCTATCTGCGGAGCCAGCTTCTCTGCCGCCGGGCGCATCAGTTCGGTATGGAACGGCGCACTGACCGGCAGCGGCATGGCGCGCTTCGCGCCCGCGGCCTTGCAGGCTTCGATCGCCCGGTCGACTGCGGCACTGCTGCCCGCGATAACGACCTGGCCCGGAGAGTTGTAATTGACCGCTGCCACCACTTCGCCCTGGGCAGCTTCCGCACAGGCAGACTCCACCGCGGCGTCATCGAGACCGATCACCGCTGCCATAGCACCCTGCCCCGCCGGCACCGCTTCCTGCATCAGGCGGCCGCGTTCACGCACCAGTCGTACCGCGTCAGTAAAGGCCAGCGTGCCGGCACACACGAGGGCGGACCACTCGCCGAGACTGTGGCCCGCCATCAGTGCCGGATGGGCACCGCCGCGAGCACACCAAACCCGGTACAGCGCGACACTTGCGGTCAGCAGCAGTGGCTGGGTGCGTTCGGTTAGGTTGATATCCGCCTGCTCGCCGGTCTGGCACAGGTCCCAGAGGTCATAGCCGAGCACATTGGACGCCTCGGCAAATGTCGCATGAATTTCGGGAAATTCGGCGGCGGCGTCTGCCAGCATGCCAATCTGCTGGGAGCCCTGGCCGGGAAAGACGAATGCGAGCCTTGCATTAGTCATGGCACATCCTTAAAAAAACTGGTTTGCAGTATTTGGAGAGGAGTGGCTTACGCCTGCGCCATCGCCTGGCCAACCCGAGCAGCCAGGTCCGCCTCGGCGCATTCTTTGGCGGTGATCATGGCCCGGTAAAATGCCTCACTACTGGCACCACCATGGCTTTTGATCACATTACCTTTCACCCCTAAAAAGCTGGCGCCATTATAGCGGGCGGGTTCCACCTGTGTGCGCCATTTTCGCAACAGCTTTATGGCTAACTGGCCAAAAAAGCGCTTAAAATAACCACTTTTCTCGATGGTGAACGCTTTTTGACCCATTAGTCGAATCACGCCCTCTGCGGACTTCATCGCCACATTACCCATCAAACCATCACAGACTACGACGTCGACGACACCGGTAAAAATATCGTGCCCCTCGACGAAGCCAGCGTAGTCGATTTTTGCATCCCACTCTAAGAGTTCTGCCGCCTGGCGGATCTCTTCCGTACCCTTGTGTGGTTCCGCGCCGATATTCAGCAGAGCCACCTTCAGATCCCGCTTGCCGGTGTGGACCCGCTGGGCCTCGATACCCATGCGCGCAAACTGCAGCAGGTCTTCGGCACTGCAGTCGATGTTGGCTCCCAGATCCAGCAAAAAGCACGAACCCCGCTCCGTCGGCAGGGATTTACCCAGAGCCGGCTTTCGCACACCCTCGATGTTGCCGAGAATACTGCGACTCAGGGCCAACAGCGCGCCGGTATTGCCGGAGGTGACCATTGCCTGCACTTCACCTTTAGCTACGGCTTGCAGTGCCAGCGCCATGGAGGATTCGCGCTTGTGGCGCAGGGCGTGCAGTGGATTACAGTTTTGGGTAATGACCTGCTCGCAGGGCACAATTTCGAGCCGGCCGCTCAGCTGGGGCTGGCGCTCCGCGTCGATCAGGCTCTGGAGTTGGGTGCGAGGGCCGAATAGCTTCAGCTCTGCTTCGGGGAATTTTTTGAGGAATCTTATACAGGCCGGAACGACAGAGCGGGGACCTAAGTCCCCGCCCATCGCATCCACGGCCAATCGCAATTGGCTGGACAAAGTTTACTCTTCTTCAGAGCCGCCGACTTCGATCACCTTGCGACCGCGGTAGAAACCGTCTTTGGTCACGTGGTGACGACGGTGCTTCTCACCGGTAGTCGGATCGACGGACAGGGTCGCACCGGCGCCCAGGGCGTCGTGAGAGCGACGCATACCGCGACGGGAACGTGTCTTTTTGTTTTGCTGAACAGCCATGGCTTGCTCCTAAAATAAACAAATTACACTGGAACCGGGGCGCCTACCGGCGAGCCCAAACTCATCGAACCGCCTTACGACTTCTTCGATGAACCCTTCAACTGTTCCAGCACTTTAAAGGGGTTTTCCCGCTGCTCACCTGACTCATCGGTTTTCTCCCCGAACTGGAAGCGGTCGCGGGCGACACACTCCTGCTCGTGGTAGGCCACCATTGGCAGGTTGAGCAAAATCTCATCTTCGAGTACCTGGTACAGATTCAGCTCATCGCTGTCCTGCACCACCGGATCCAAATTCTTGGGCAGCGCTTTGCCCTGCTCTTCGGACCACACAATTCCCCAGCGGAATTCCGCCTCGACCTGTTCGGGCATCGGCTGCAGGCAACGCTGGCACTCAAGCTGCACGTCGCAGTGCAATTTGCCGCTCACCGTCAGATGGCCCTGCAGGTCCCGCCCGAACTGGAGCTCGGCACGGATATCCCCATCGATCGATTCCACCGCCGCATTCAGTCGCTCCAGCGACTCGTGCGGCAGTATGCCGATCAATTGCTGCTCGCGCTGCACCAGTTTGCGTGCGTCTACGCTCTTGGGAAGCGCTGCTGTGGAGGGGGGTATCGACATAAGCGCGCAATTCTATGGACAAGCCCCACCCTTGTCAAAACAATTCAACCGCCGCAGTATCGGGCTTTTCAATGGCATTCCACCACAACCTGCGGACCCGTTTTTATGGCTCGCTCTTTGATTCTAGCTTCAAGCTCCCCCTACCGAAGCGCACTACTCAAACAGCTGCAGCTGCCCTTCGATTGTGCATCCCCACATATAAATGAAGAAGCATTGCCCGGCGAGCAACCGGCGGCGCTAGCGCGCCGCCTGGCAAAGGAAAAAGCGCTCGCCGTGGCGCCCGCCTTCCCAGACGCACTGATCATCGGTTCAGACCAGGTGGCGGAGTGCGCCGGCCGCGCCCTCGGCAAGCCCGGCGGGCGCGAGCGCGCGATAGCGCAGCTTGAATCCTGCAGCGGCAGGAAGGTCCATTTCCATACCGGCATCAGTGTATTGGACGCTGCCAATGGTGAGCAGCGCACCGCGGTCGAGACTTTCACCGTTCACTTCAGGGAACTAAGCCCGCAGCAGATCCGATCCTACATAGAGCGCGAAACTCCTTACGATTGCGCCGGCTCCTTCAAGGTCGAAGGGTTGGGAATCGCTCTTTTCGAAAAAATGGAAGGATCAGACATGAATTCACTGATCGGACTTCCACTAATTCGACTGGTGGACCTGTTACAGGAATTCGGTGTCGACCCGCTGGCCGCCGGCGACTAAGGCACCAGAGGCGGCCATTCCAGCAACTCGGAGAAGTGATCGATGATCGCCCGGGGCCGGTGGGCGACAAGCCGCTCCGGGCTGTGCACCCCGTAACTGACGCCGATCGACGCCACTCCTGCAGCGGCCGCCATCTCCAGGTCGTAGACCGTATCGCCAACCATTACGGCATCGTCTGCCCCACAGCGGGTTTCATCGAGCAGCTCGCGCAACATCAGCGGGTTGGGCTTGGAGGCGGTCTCGTCCGCACAGCGACTAGCGACGAACAGGTCGCGCAATCCATGCTCTTCAAACTCGCGGTTTAGCCCGCGACGGCTCTTGCCGGTCGCCACCGCTAACTGGTGACCACCTCCGAGCAGCTGATCCAGAGTCTCGAGCACACCGTCGAACAGCGGCAGCGGTTCACTGCGCGCCGCCAACCACTCCTCCGAATAGTACTCCCGCATCTGCTGGCGCTGCTCGCTGGCCGCCTCCGGAAACAGCGACAGGATTGCCTCCGGCAGGCCGAGCCCGATGATATTGCCGATCGCCTCCGGCGCCAGCACCGGCAGCCCCACCCTGTCGGCGGCCCGCTGCATACAGGAAACGATGCGGGCCTCGGAATTGCATACCGTGCCGTCCCAATCGAGTATTACCAACATAACCGTCAAACTGCTCCCACTATTGCCGCAGTGCCGCCAGCACTGCTTCCAACTCATCCGGAAGCGGGGCCTTTACTTCCACTTTCGTACCGTCGGGCAAGGTACAGCGCACCATCGCCGAGTGCAGGAAAAGGCGCCGCAAGCCCGCCGCACGAAACTCCCGATTAATGTCGTCGGCGGTGTATTTCACATCACCGGCAAGCGGACAACCAACAAACTGGGCGTGCACGCGAATCTGGTGCGTCCGGCCGGTCACCGGCTCAGCAGACAACAGCGTTGCCCCCTTGAACCGCTCCAGCACCTGAAAGCGAGTCTCTGATGGCTTACCCTCCGGATTGACGGAAACCATCCGCTCACCGCTCTTGAGGGTGTTTTTGCGTAGCGGAGCCTCTACGACACGACGCCCGCGGGGCCACTTGCCCGCTGCCAGTGCCAGATAGGATTTGCCGACTTTGCCGCCACGCAGCTCTGCCTGCACATGCTGCAGAACGGCGCGCTTGCGGGCCACCATAATTGCCCCGCTGGTATCCCGATCCAGTCGATGCACCAGTTCGATAAAGCGGCTCTGCGGATACATCTGCCGCAGCACCTCGATCAATCCCAGGCGCACACCGCTACCGCCATGAACTGCGAGCCCCGCCGGTTTGTTGACCACCAGCAGGCCGTTCGCATCATAGAGTATGGATTCTTCCACCAGCTGGCGCAGCTGCGCGCCCGCAACCGGCGCTGGCGCCTGCTCCGCCGCGCGGATTGGCGGCACGCGCACGATATCGCCGGCACACAGCTTGTATTCCGCCTTCACCCTGCCCTTATTAACGCGCACCTCTCCCTTGCGCAGGATGCGGTAGATGCGTGAGCGCGGCACGCCCTTGAGGCGCGCCTGCAGGAAATTATCGATACGTTGACCGGCCAGTTCGTCCGGCACGGTCAGAAACTGCACGCCACCAGACGGGTTCCAGGTATCGGTTGGAGTGGCCGCGGGGGCCATATCGGAGGGGGGAGTACTTCGCATGGGGCGCATCATAGCGCCGCTGACACGGCAATTGAAGCACCTCGCAGCCCGTGCTATATTCGGCCGGCCTGAATTGGGCTGGTTTTCGGCCATGGGCGGCTTCCCGTACGGAAGTGACAGCCATGGTTTCAGAGAAAATACCGCCAATCGGCCGGTGCGCGCCTCTTTATATGAATTGGGCCGCGTCATTGACAAAACTTCGCCGACTAGGCCTATCCCCGTGTAAAGAATCCGCGGGCGCCTCGCCGGCTACAACCGCCCGCCATTGGCGGGTAACTATCGCGAAGGTAAGACGGGCCGCAGCCCGCAGCGCTTGAAAGGACGACTCATTTACTTGCGTCCCGCTCTGTAAATTTCGCCAGCGACCGAACTGGCAACCCGGGTGGCAAAGATATTCTCACGCCCGGCGACACAATACAGATAGAACTGAGGGGAATCGGCCAAAAGCCGACCGACAGAGCCGAACGAAGGACGTAAACCTCACCGCCCGCATCAACTTGCATTGGAGGGCGGTGCCCAGTCAGAACGCGGAACCCCGCGATACCGAAACTGGGTAGTACTAAATAAAAGGTGCTAAAGGTACCAACGGATGCCGCGCCATTTGCGCGCATTCGGAGTTACTGCAGTGTGACAAACGGGAAGATACCCGCCTTGCCCCGCCCGAGTCAGTATCGGCCGGAGGCGGCGCCAACCCATAGTCCCTGCCCGCCCCGCGGTCATTTCCGCGCGGCAGCCAACCCACAAGCCTGCGAACTCCGGTGTCCTGCCTTTGCGCAACGCAAGGATACAAGACACGCATGAAGAGAATGCTAATCAACGCAACTCAACCAGAAGAGTTGCGTGTAGCCCTGGTCGATGGCCAGTGGCTATATGACCTGGATATCGAAAACCGTACCCGCCAACAGAAAAAAGCCAATATCTACAAGGGTAAGATCACCCGTGTAGAGCCCTCTCTCGAAGCCGCATTTGTTGACTACGGTGAAGAGCGTCACGGCTTCTTGCCGCTGAAAGAAATCTCCCGCGAATACTTCGTCAAGCAGCCCAAAGATATCGAAGGCCGCATCAAGATCAAGGATGTGGTCAAAGAGGGCATGGAAGTTATCGTCCAGGTGGATAAAGAGGAGCGCGGCAACAAAGGTGCAGCACTGACTACCTTTATCAGCCTCGCCGGCCGCTATCTGGTGTTGATGCCAAACAACCCCCGCGCCGGTGGTATCTCCCGCCGTATCGAGGGCGACGAGCGCTCCGATTTGCGCGACGCCCTGTCCAACGTCGAGGTTCCCTCCGGCATGGGCATTATCGTGCGCACAGCCGGCGTCGGCCGCAGCGGCGAAGAACTGCAGTGGGACCTGAATTACCTGCTGCAGTTGTGGGACGCCATCAAAACAGAGGCCGACAGCTCCAAGGCCCCGCACTTCCTGTTCCAGGAGAGCAACGTCATCATCCGCGCAATCCGCGACTACATGCGTGACGATATCGGCGAAGTCATTGTCGACGACAAGGGCGCCTACCAGCTGGCCGCGGAATTCGCCCGCCAGGTGATGCCCCACTACGCCAACAAGGTGAAGTACTACGAAGACGCCATCCCGCTGTTCAATCGCTACCAGATCGAAAGCCAGATCGAAACGGCCTTTGAGCGCGAAGTGAAGTTGCCTTCCGGTGGTTCTATCGTTATCGATGTCACCGAGGCCCTGATTTCCATCGACATCAACTCCTCACGCGCCACCAAAGGCGGCGATATCGAGGAGACGGCGCGCAATATCAACCTGGAAGCCGCCGACGAGATCGCCCGTCAGCTGCGTCTGCGCGATATGGGCGGCCTGGTCGTGATTGACTTCATCGACATGCAGAGCAAGTCCAACCAGCGCGAAGTTGAAAAGCGCATGGAAAAGGCTCTCGGCATGGACCGCGCCCGTGTACAGATCGGCCGCATCTCCCGCTTTGGCCTGCTGGAAATGTCACGCCAGCGCCTGCGCCCGTCCCTGGGTGAAACAACCTTCCGTGTCTGCCCCCGCTGTAGCGGTCAGGGCACCATCCGCGGCACCAAGTCACTGGCGCTGTCCATCCTGCGCCTGGTGGAAGAGGAAGCGAAGAAGGAGCGCAGTGCGGAAATCCGCGCAATTACGCCGGTAAATGTCGCCACCTACCTGCTGAACGAGAAGCGCAAGGCGATCTCCAATATCGAGTCCCGCAACAACACCCGCGTGGTGGTGGTGCCGAACGCCGATATTGAAACGCCCCATTTCGAAGTACAGCGCCTGCGCGACGACGAAACCGCCACCCTGGAAACCTCTTACAAGATTTCCGGCACGGTGGAAGACACCAGCGCCAGGGAAGAAGAACCGGTCCGCGCACCCGCTCAGCCGGCGGTACAGCAGATTGCCCATACGGCCCCGGCGCCGACGCCGGAGAAGAAGCCGGAACCGGGTCTGTTCAGCCGTCTGATCAGCGCCATCGCCGAACTGTTTTCGGGCGAAGGTGACAAGACCAAGAAACACAAGAAGACCAAGGGCCGCGGCAAGGACTACAAGCAACAGCGCAGCCGCAGCCAGCGCAGCGGCCGCGGCGCACGTGGCGGCCGCCCTGCTCGTCGCCGCGACGAGCGGCGCGACGAGAGCAAGCAGGAAGGCAAGCGTGAAGAGCGCCGCGAGGAGCAGCGGGAAGAGAAACGCGCAGGCAAGCGTGAAGAAACTCGCGAGACCGTCTCCGAGCGTCCGGCCGGAGAAGGCCAGCGTCGCCGACGCCGTCGCCGCGGTGGCGAAGGCCGTCGCCGTCGCGAGGAAGGCCAGGCTCCAGCGAAAGAAGCCGCAGTGACCAGCGAGAGCGTCGAGCAGCAGGAAGAATCCCCTGAGCAGCGTCCGGCGCGTCGCCCGAGCAATGTGCGCGGTCGCCCGCAGGCTCGTCGTCGCGGTCGCCGCGGTGACAATGCGGCCGCCGCCGCGGTTGCCCAGAACCAGGAAGAGCTCGAGCGCGAAGTGAATGAAGCGATCGACGAGGCCGAAGGCGAAGCCAAAAAGTCTTCCGACAAGAAAGCTGCCGCTAAGCCCGCTGAGCCCCGTGAGGCAGCGAAACCCGCTGCCGCTCCGGCGGAGCAGAAGGTTGCCGAGCCCGAAAAAGCCGTAGAGCAGCCTGAGCAGGTTAGCGAAGCTGCGCAGCCCAAGCCAAAGAAAGCCACGGAAGAGCCGGCGCGCGTGGAGACCGCCGCGGAGGAGCCACAGAAGACCGAGGTGGCAGAGGAGGCCGTAGAGGAAGCCGCTCTGGAAGAGGCTGCCGAGGCAATCGAAACTGCAGCTGAAGAAGTGGTCGAGGAAGCCATCGTCGAGGAAGCTGTCGAAGTCGCCATTCAGGAAGAGACAGTGGCAGCCGAGACCGAAGCCGCCGAAAAGCCGCCAACAGCGGCCGCAGGCGTCCAGGGACGCGCCAGCAACGATCCGCGGGTTAACCCGCAACCGCTGCAGGAGCTGGCCATTGTGACCGAACATCGCGACCTCGGCCCGCTGCAACCGCTGGACACGGCCCAGCCCGCGGCAATCGAGCACAGCCCGCGCGCCCTGTCCCGCCCGACCAACGACCCGCGCGTCGCGCGTCAGCCAGTGCAGGCCAACGACAACGGCGACAGCGATTCTGCAGAGGCGAGCTAAGCGAGCAGCACCATGAGTTAGCGGAGGCAAGTCGGTCCACAGTGACTGACTTGCCTGCCCAATACTGGTCAATAAATCGGCTAACTCATTGAACTAATTAAAAAAATCGTCCGCGCCCTTGTACCGGCAAAAACCGCCGGTATAATGCGCCAGACAATTTGGTGGGGTGGCTGAGTGGTCGAAAGCGGCGGTCTTGAAAACCGTTGACTGTAACAGGTCCCAGGGTTCGAATCCCTGCCCCACCGCCATATAAAACAACCCGGCTTCGGCCGGGTTTTTTTATATGGTGCTGGGGTAGATTTGGATGAGAACCCCGTTCGAGCCGGAGCTGGCGAAGCCAGCGGAGACCAGCGAGCGCAGCGAAGCTAATCCCTGCCCCA
>NZ_FNQO01000001.1:674457-1857302 GCF_900107725.1 Microbulbifer marinus
TTTATATGCGTTGGGGTGGATTTGGATAAGAACCCACGTTCGAGCCGAAGCTGGCGAAGCCAGCGGAGACCAGCGAGTGCAGCGAGCTAATCCCTGCCCCACCACCGGACCATGAAGCCATGGAATTGTGCCACTTGGCATCCCTTCTACAAGTTCCACCTCAAGCTCTTCCGCCACAAGAACAGGCGTAATACGGATTTCGGCATCTACCGCTGCAAAGAGAAGCTCGCCATATCACATCAGTTTGACCTGATCCGCGTCATCAAACACAAACAGTTAAGAGTCGCATCCAGTTTTCTCCACAGTTTTTGACTCAGAAGGCAGCAAGATAAATTCCGTTTCGGCGACAGGTCCGTCCACCAGCGTTTCATTTTAGGAAATTAATACGCCCACCTCTCAGCCGCATATGTCCCGGCCTGGCACGCGAGATCACACGGAAACACCGCGACCAGGCATTTCCGGATGGTCTACGCTTTAGTCACCGAAAAACTCTGGGTGACTCCCATGCACGAATCAAAGCCCTCGCTGGAGAGCTCCAAAGCGACTCCCGAGGAAGCCAAGATCAAGTGGGTCGTCTTTGCCAGCTCGGGCATCGGTATCGTTGTTTTTTCGCTGTGGGCGATGATTTTCACCGAGCAAGCCGGGACATATCTCAACGGGGTGCTCGGATGGATATCCGGCAGCTTCGGTTGGTTTTATTTTATCGCGGTGGTCGTCTACCTCGTTTTCGTTATTTTTATCGCTGCGTCCAAGTACGGCGATATCAAGCTGGGGCCCGCCCACTCCGAGCCAGAATTCCCCCTAATCACCTGGGCTGCGATGCTGTTTGCGGCGGGTATCGGCATCGACCTGATTTTCTACTGCATCGTCGAGCCGGTAACCCAGTTCATGGAACCGCCAGTGGGGGAAGGCCTGACGGAAGAGGCCGCCCGCCAAGCCATGGCGCTTACCCTACTGCACTGGGGGCTTTCCGGGTGGGGCGTCTACACGCTGGTGGGCATGTCGCTGGCATACTTCAGTTTCCGTCACGGCCTGCCACTGACGATTCGCTCGTCGCTCTATCCCCTCTTTGGCAAGCGTATCTACGGCCCGATCGGCCACACGGTGGATATTGCCGCGGTCCTCGGCACTGTATTTGGCGTCGCAACCAGTCTCGGCATCGGTATTATCCAGCTGAATTTTGGCCTCAGTTACATGTTCGGGATCCCTGAGGGAACCCTGACCCAGGCGGCGCTGGCAATCGTCATTGTGATATTTGCCGCAATCTCTGCGGCAACCGGCGTAGAGAAAGGTATTCGCCGGCTCTCCGAGTTCAACATGTTGCTGGCAGTGCTGCTGTTACTGTTCGTATTGTTCACCGGTGAAACGCGTTTCCTCCTGAACGCTTTCGTCACCAACATGGGCGACTACCTACAGAATTTTGTCGATCTGTCGTTCAACACTTACGCCTTTAATCCTCCCACCGAATGGCTCAATGCCTGGACCATCTTCTTCTGGGCCTGGTGGATCGCGTGGGGCCCGTTTGTTGGCCTGTTCCTGGCGCGGATTTCACGAGGTCGGACGATCCGGGCCTTCGTATCAGGCACCCTCATATTGCCGTTCCTGTTTATGGCTGCCTGGATGGCGATCATGGGTAATTCCGCGATCGACCTGGTTCTGGGCGGGGCCACGGACTTCGCCAAGCAGGCGGTAGACCAGCCAGGTTCTGCCATCTACCTGTTCCTTGAGCAGATGGCCTGGCCCGTGGCCACCACCATCGTGGTCACGGTCCTCGCCATTGTATTTTTCACCACGTCCGGGGACTCCGGCTCACTGGTGCTGTCCAACCTGACTACTCGCCTCAGCGACCCGAATCACGATGCGCCACCCTGGATGCGCATCCTCTGGGCAGCCATTATCGGCGTGGTGACACTCGCGCTGCTGATGACCGGTGGCCTGTCGGCGCTGCAGAGTGCCGTGGTCATCATGGGGCTGCCGTTCGCTTTCGTGCTTGTCCTGATGATGTTCGGCCTTTCCAAGGCGCTGCACCTCGAGGGCCTCAAAGCCACCAGTGTGCAGGCCGCACTGTCCGGCCAACTCTCCGGGCGTACCCTAGGGGGCGAGGGGCGCGCCAGCTGGGCCCAACGGCTGTCCCGTGCGGTCAGCTTCCCCAGCAAGAAGCAGGTGGAAGAATTTATTGAGGAGACCATCCGGCCCGCATTTGAAGCAGTGAAGGAGAAGCTGGAACAGGAAAGCTACCCTGTAGAAATTTCCGGCGACACAGGTGGCAACCTCCACCTGCGCCTGGACGTCGGCCTGGAGGAGGAAGTGAACTTTACCTATCAGGTGTGGCCCCGAGAGTGCACGATGCCCAGTTTTACCGTGCGCGCGGAAAAGCCCCGCTCGAGCTATTTCCGACTGGAACCGCACCTGCGCGAGGGCGGACTGACGTACGACCTGATGGGTTATACGCGCGACCAGGTGATCGGCGACATTATTGACCACTTCGAGGCCCACCTACATTACCTGTACCAGCGAAGGGAACTTGGCAGCGCCTCGCCCGGCGACCAGGACGAACCGGGTCCATCGTAGGGAGTTCCGATGAGCACGCAATCATTTGACCAGACGTTTGACTACATCGTGGTAGGTGCCGGCTCCGCCGGTGCCGTAGTGGCCAGCCGTCTGACCGAAGACAGCGAAACCAGCCTGCTGTTGCTGGAGTACGGCGGCAAGGACAACTCCATCTACATCCAGATGCCATCCGCGTTCTCGATACCGCTGGGTATGTCCAAGTTCGATTGGGAGTTTTATACCGAGCCGGAACCGGGGCTGCACGGGCGACGGATACATCAGGCCCGGGGCAAGGTAATCGGTGGCTCTTCCTCTATCAACGGCATGGCCTATGTGCGCGGCTGCAAGGGCGATTACGACGACTGGGTTGAAAAAGGTGCGGAAGGATGGGGCTACGCCGATGTGCTGCCCTATTTCAAGCGCTCCGAAAACTGTGTCTATGGCGGCGACCAATATCGCGGCGACAAGGGCCCGGTGACCACCTGTAACGGCAACAACATGAAGAACCCCCTCTATCGTGCATTTATCGAGGCGGGCAAGCAGGCGGGCTACGGCTATACGGAGGATTACAACGGCTTCCGGCAGGAAGGCTTCGGCCGCATGGATATGACCGTGCGCGACGGTGTGCGCTGCTCTACGGCCCTCGCCTATCTCAAGCCGTCCCTGAGCCGCAGTAACCTGGAACTGAAGATGCACGCGCTGACCACCCGCGTGATCATGGAGGGCAAGAAGGCGATCGGGGTTGAGTATGAACAGGGCGGCAAGACCTTCCGCGCGCGGGCGAAGCGGGAAGTGATCCTATCCGCCAGCGCATTCAACTCACCCAAACTGCTAATGCTCTCGGGGATCGGCCCGGCGGAACACCTGAAGGAGCATGGTATCGAGGTGGTACACGACCTGCCCGGCGTGGGCCAGAACCTGCACGATCACCTGGAGGTTTGGGTACAGCAGAGGTGCAAACAGGACATCACCCTGAACGGCTGGCTGGGGCCACTGGGGAAAGCATGGATCGGCATCAACTGGCTGCTGTTCAAGCGCGGCCTGGGCGCATCCAACCACTTCGAATCCAACGGCTATATCCGTAGCCAGGCTGGCCTCAAGTGGCCCGATATCCAGTACCACTTCCTCGCCGGCGCCATCGCCTATGACGGCTCAAGCGCGGTGGAGGGACATGGATTCCAGGTGCACCTGGGCTGCAACAAGCCCCTGAGCCGCGGCTGGGTGAAACTGAAGTCCGCCGACCCCAGGCAAGCGCCGGAGATGGTCTTCAATTACTTTTCCCGTCAAGAAGACAAGCAGGCCTTTCGCTCGGGACTGCACTTCACCCGGGAGATCTTCGCGCAGGCCGCCATGGACCCCTACCGTGGCGAGGAAGTTTCGCCCGGCCCTGATGTCCAGAGTGATGACGAGATCGACAACTGGCTGGCGGAAACTGCAGAAACTGCCTATCACCCCGCGGGCAGTTGCCGGATGGGCACCGATGAAATGGCGGTGGTCGACCCGGAATGCCGCGTTCACGGCATCGAGAACCTGAGGGTGGTGGATTCGTCGATCATGCCGACAGTGACCAACGGCAACCTGAATGGACCGACCATCATGATCGGCGAGAAGGGTGCCGACCATATTCGCGGCAAGGGAATGCTGGAGCCCTCCACGGCCGACAGCTACGTGGCCCAGAACTGGAAGGAGAGCCAGCGCGAGGGAAGCCCCGACCGGCCGGCGGAGGAGCGAGAGCCTCCGGCCTAGACTGGTACCAGCCCCTGATTGCGCTCCCGCGCGGATTCAGTAAGGTGCGTCCACGTCGCCTTCGGCAACGTAGACCGTCTTCAGGCGAGTGTAATGCTCGAAGGCCCGACGGCTGTTTTCCTTCCCGATACCCGACTGCTTGAAACCGCCAAACGGCATTTCCACCGGGGTCAGGTTGTAGTGGTTGACCCAGACAATGCCGGCATCGAGATTCGCAGCAACCCGGTGGGCGCGCTGCACATCCTTCGTAAACACCCCTCCGGCCAGGCCGAAGGGCGTACTGTTCGCCCTCTTCAGGACCTCGTCCTCGTTGTCAAAGCCCAGTAGCGACAGCACCGGCCCGAAAATCTCCTCGCGCACGATGGTCATATCATCGGACAGTCCGTCAAAGATCGTTGGCTGGACGAAATTGCCTTTCTCGAAGCCTTCCACCCTCGCCCGCTTGCCCCCGGTCAACAACTGGCCGCCCTCCTGCCCGCCCTTCTCGATATAGTCCAGCACCCCCTGCATGTGCTCGCGACTGATCATGGGGCCGAGATCCGTATCCGGATCGAGCGGATCACCAAGCTTGAGTTTTTCCGTTCGCGCCACCAGCTTCTCGACAAACTTTTCCCTGACTGACTCTTGCACGAACACCCGGGTGCCATTGGTGCAGATCTGGCCCTGGGTATAAAAATTACCTAGCATCGCAGCGCCAACGGCATTGTCCAGGTCGGCGTCGTCAAAGACGATCAGGGGGGATTTGCCGCCCAACTCAAGTGTGACCAGCTTCAGAGTGTCAGCAGCGGCTCGCATTACGGCCTTGCCGGTCCCCACCTCGCCGGTGAGTGAGACCTTGGCGATACCCGGGTGGCCGGTAAGGGCCTTACCCGCCTCGGCATGCCCCTGCACCACATTAAACACCCCATCGGGAAGGCCGGCCTCCTTGAACAGCTCCGCGAGTCGCAACGCGGAAAGCGGCGTGAGTTCCGCTGGCTTGAAGATCATTGCATTGCCGGCAGCGAGTGCCGGAGCGGACTTCCAGGCAGCAATCTGTACCGGGTAGTTCCAGGCACCAATCCCGGCACATACACCCAGCGGTTCAGGCCTTGTATAGAAGAACCCACCGGGGACTTCCTGGTATTCCCCATGCACCGAAGCCGCCTGGCCACCAAAGAATTCCAGGCAGTCGGCCGCGGAGCCCACATCGGCTTCCGGGGTCTCCGCGATCGGCTTGCCGCCGTCGACTGACTCAAGCCGTGCAAGCTCATCGCAGTTCTCCCGCAACAACTGTGCCGTGCGCACGAGTATGCGCCCACGCTCGGCACCGCTCATGGCTGCCCAACTGGCCTGTCCTTTTGTTGCTGACTCCACCGCCCGGTCTACATCCACCTTCTCCGCCTGTGCAACCTTGCAGATAACTTCACCAGTGGCGGGGTTATAATTTTCGAAATATTTCCCGTCTTCGGGAGCAACGTACTCGCCGTGAATCCAGAGAAGCCGGTCGTTTGAGTCGGACATAGCATTCACCTGTGGAATAAAGGTCGTTGTGAGCAGAGTGTAGGCAAGCTGCGCAGGGGTGGGATCAACCGGCCTGAAAGCTACGGTGCCCTGCCCGGGACTTCCTGACCGCAGCCTGGGGCCATCAGGCTTCTATTGCCCAACGGCCAGGCGGGTATTTGGAGGGCATTTCATTAAAAGCTGCGGTCGATGCTGAACACCACTTCACCGTCGGTAAGCTTGGGCCTCGCAAGAAACGGGTCAACGCCGTCGGTGTCATACTTGCGCAGGTCGAACGTCCAGTCCTCGATCGAGTAATCGATGCCGAGGTCGTAGTAGACGAAGTTCAGAAAGTCAGATGAGCCTTCAAAAGTCTGCTCCCCCACCCGCATCGAAACGGAAAAACCGTCGGGTAGCTCGTAGACCAGGGTTACCTCGTAGGCCAGCGCGGACACGTCGTCGAGAAAGTCCTCACCGAAGTAATTGTCGGCATACCAGACGCTCGGAGAGATAGAGAACTTGTCTTTGGTCCAGGTGACATATCCGTAGATCTCACCGTAATCGAGGCTAAATGGCGACTTCGGATAGTTGTAAGACCAGTAACCCACATCGAAGCTGAAATTACTCTCACCAAAATTGCCGGCAAAGCCTATATACGGGTCCAGTTCCATGCTGTTGCCGGGGCCCCCGAAATCTGTGTTGGAGGCCCAGAGCCCGACATAGAAGCCTTTATCGTGGGACCAATTCATGTCTCCCTGGACCTGGGGCCCCAGGTTGGAATTGGAGATGCTACGGAACATGTAGTCGGTGGCAAACATCAGGTTGCCACCGAAGGTGCCGAATGAATCGTCGTCGCTCTCCTCCTCCTGTGCCAGGGAACCCACCGAGACCAAGGCTGCCGCGATAAGGGTGACAGCTACAGGCACGCGTGCAAAAGAACGTTTCATCGGATCTTCCTTGACCTCCCCGGGGTGGGAAAGCTTTCTCCGTTAACTAGGCTAGATATAGGCAAGTTCGACGGGTTTGCAAAAATCTGGCGACAGCATCCTCTTTTATCTGCCAACCCGGGAACCCGGCGATCACCAAGAAAGCCGTCACTTGGCTGGGCCTAATGGAAGACATGCGGGCGAGTATTTTCGATTCCCCGCATGGTGTAAGCCAAAGGTCCAAGAGCCCCCCTAGCGGGACCTTCATCACCCTTTTGTTGTGGCAGCGATTGCCCGACTTGATTCGGGAATGACAAGTCCACTCATCGCCTATAGGCGGACCGGTCACGAAGAATTGGCCGCAAGCGACACAGACTTGCAGCAATGTCAGCTAAGACCGACAGAGTTCGCCTTCACCTCCGCCTTTTATGTCGGAATTCAGGACGCCTGACCGTTCCTCGCGCCCGCCTTTCCCGCTCTTGGTATAACCTTGCAAGGGGCGAAATTCTTAATCGATGATCCGTCGCCCCCTATCCTATCGACAAGGAGTTCGCCATGAAATGTCCATCCTGCAGCGAAGTAGAACTGTTACAGAAAGATCGCAACGGTATTGAAGTCGATTACTGCCCCAATTGTCGTGGCGTCTGGCTGGACCGCGGAGAGCTGGACAAGATCATCGAGCGCTCGACAATGGATTCCCCCCCTGACAGCAGCGATGTGAAGCAGCCCGAAAAACCGGTTGTGCACAGGCAGAAACGCAACCTGATAACCGAGCTGTTCGATTTCTGAAAGTTAGCCATCGTGCATGGACTGAAAAACGAGCATAATATTTACCAGACCAATAAAAACACGGAGTGGCCATGCAGATCGACCGAGTACATTTTCTGACAGAAGTGGATGCGCGGTTGGCGCGGATGTTTTCTGCCAATAGATGCGGCTATCGCACACCGGCCGTTGAGCGCCATCGTTTGGAGGGATTTATGCAGGCCGGGGTCTTCCTCGGACTGAGCAATAATCTCGAACTGGCAGAGCTGATGGAAGAGTCCCATCAGGCCATCTTCGGCAAAAGTATCCGCGACAGGCGGCAGGAAAATACCCTCAACTGGCGGTATGAGCAGGTGGATTACAGCGCCTTCGAAGAACCGACTTACACGCGCAAAACCCGGTCCCGTTGAGTGTTGTTGCCGTTCCCGACAAACAAAAGCCTCGCGATGCGGGGCCTTGCAGGGAAATCGTCTGGTGCGGGAGCGCTACTCGAAGCGGGGGAAGTCTGCGGGACACTTCTCGATAAATGCCGTAGCCGCCTCGTAGGTTACACACAACCAAAGCGGCAGTTAAAAGATGCTTCTGAAGCTCCGCCAAATTCAGCGTCGGGGTTATCCAAGTCTCCGCGTTATTTTGAATAAGAAAATAGCCTCTCGCGGCTCTTGCTCGGGCTGGCCGCTCCGACCGATCGAAGCGGACGCGTTTCCCCACATCTTTGCGGATTAGCTCGGCTATCTGGGGCGCATGATCATACTGACACGCTTCGCGCCTTGTTCCCTTTCAAACTGCCTAACTAATTCTTTGGACTGACGCCGCTACGGTGGGCGTTATACGGTATCGGCTTCTTACTGGTGGTTGGTGCAGTGATCGGTCTGACACGCATGACGCACCATGCGCTGAAGAAAAAATATAAAGCGAGGATTGGTGACGGCCTGGATGAAATGGCTCCTCTGGCGTTTCGTCATAAGCAGGTTTGCCATCACGCATGGCTTCCTTGACTCGCTCACGCTGATGACAAGACTGCAGCGTTATTTTTAATGTGGTGCTGAAGTGAATCTGGATGAGAACCCCGTTCGAGCCGGAAGGCGCAAGCCCGAAGACCAGCGAGGGAGGCGATCTAATCCCTGCCCACCCCTAGGCTAAATTAAAGTGACGCCAATTTCGCTTAGCGCACGCATGAGGCTTTCTCAGCGTCTCACGAGTGGGTTGCTTCTTCAGAGTCAATGTCTTTGCGAACAATTACAAATTATTCCACCCGCCTCTTATTAAGATTCGCTGTAAGCCGCTCTAAAGAAAACCCGAAAGGTCGATTTGGCTTGGTCGTTTCTTTTCACGCCAAGAGATCTTCCAGCATTAACAACTGCAACATGCTTGCTGGCTTTTTGAGACAGGCGGGTTTCGTTACGAAACTTTGCAACGAATGGATTCCTCAATTCACCGTTCAGAGTCATTTTTTGGCGCACATCTGATTCTAGGGGCAAAATTTCACTGTTCACTTTTTAACCATTACCTACCATTTTGATATGGCTATATTTTGACCACCCTCTAGGTCGACACTGGCCATAACCAAAAACCACGCCGCATCGGTAGCGCCTTAATTTGTGCGCGCGGGGACTTATTGTCCCAAAAAGCTGAGCGACGGGTTATTGGTGTGCATAGCGCACACGCGGTTTGTTGTTAATGAGGTTCATTGCAACTTAATGATTTACAGCGGCGATATGACGAGGAGTCCACCGATGGTAAGGTCGGAGCAACATAGACGGAAACTATTATTGCCAGCATCAGCGGCTCTGCTGACCATGGCAATTGGGGTAAATGCATTAGCGGAGGAGGAAGCCGTTCTCAGAGACCAGGCCCTGAAAGTACTGGGCAAGCACGTATTCTTTGATACAGCTCTATCAATGCCCAAGGGCAATCAGGCTTGTGTTTCCTGTCACGAGCCTTTCGCCGGTGGTACCAGCGGCTTTTCGGATGTTAACGAAACCACAGTCGCTGTTCCGGGAGCTACCGGGGGTATCGGCAACCGCAAGCCCCCCACTAACACCTATGCCAGCTTCTCGCCGCCATTCCAGCCTACGCCTAGCACGGAATGCGGCAGCGCTACTTCATTCTGTGGCGGCAACTTCTGGGATGGCCGCTCGCAAGGACACCCCCCGGTAACCGACGGCACCCAGCCGACGGCCACGGCTGCACCGCACCTTGGTGCTGAAGTTTTTTACGATATTGAAAACGCGGCCATTCTTGCGTTCGATCAATATCGAGGACCCACTTCAGACCAAGCCTTGAACCCGATGCCCAATCCTGTCGAGCAGAACATCTCGCGCGAAGACGTCTGCAAGACAGTGCAAGCATCGACCTACAGCCAGCTGTATGAGCTCGCCTGGGGACAGGAAATCAACTGCAGCTGGGAAACCGCGTACGGCACCGAATCCTATTTTGACATCAGTTTCAAGCGGCTGATGCTGGCAGTCGGGGCATACCAACACTCCGACGATATCAACTCATTTACTTCCAAACGGGATATCGCGCTTAGGTCGGAATTGGCCTGCGATGGCGAGAGCTTTCCGGAGCATTACAACTCGTCATTTTGTAAGAAGCTTGAGAAGTCCGGCAAGGAGCCGGGTACATTCCCGTTGCTGCAACTCACAGACGAAGAAAATTTTGGTCATGACCTATTCTATGGTCTGAGCTTTACGCCCGGTCCGGGCGCTAACTGTTTTATCTGTCACAGCAATGGCGGCTTTGGAGATGATGGAACGGAGCTCCTGCAGACATACAGTGACCACGGTTACCACAACATCGGTACGCCATTAAACCCGCAAATCCCCAACGGACCAGACACTGGCCTCAATCGGCACACATCTACCCTTGATAGCGCCGACGGGTTTTTCAAAACACCGCCGATACGCAATGTTGCCAAGGGAGCTAAATCTAACTTCACCAAGGCCTATACGCACAACGGCTACTTCAAGAGTGTGGAGACTATCGTCCACTTCTACAATACGCGGGACGCCAAGGTTCGGTGTGAAACGATACCGGAACTCGAAGGTGTCGAGCTTACAGCGGAAGTCGCTCTGGCCAATGACTGCTGGCCGGCACCCGAGTTTCCGGATACGGCTGCACCATTCATCATTGGCAACCTGGGATTGACTCAGGAAGAGGAAGCCGCGCTGGTAGCTTACATCAAGACATTGGAAGACCAGCACACGGCCAAAACGCCTGTTTTGGTAAAAGCCAAGTCGTTCAATGCAAGCCCCATCGTATATCTCTTCGCCTCTGAAAATTGGAGCAATGAGATCTGTGAACTGGGCGCCTCGGCCGATGGTGTACAGCCAGTCAGCGTAACGACACCAAAGAACTGTATCCAATTCAACGATTTGTTGGATGTGCTGGGTGAAAGTTACTGGCTTAAGTAACGATAACCGGCCCGGCTCAAACCAGCCGTTTATCTAACCGAGGAGCTTCCCCCCGTGCCAAGCTGGGGGAAGCTTTTTTGTAGCTAACTATCGATTAAGTTTTGTCACCCAAAATACGAGAATACCGTAGACGCGCTCCCCGCCGTACGCTTACATAGACACACGAGAGTGTTGGCAGTGATCATCAGCGTGGGGTGTGTGCGTTTATCCACGGTGATGATCACCTTTTCCGGGAGGGAATCAAAGATTTTCGATTACAGATGCTTCTGTAACTCGGCCAGGTTCAGCGTCGGAGTTATCCAAATCTCCGCGTTTAGTGTCGAAAAGAACGCCTCATTGTATTCCACCAACTTGTCTTGCTTCATCTCCTCAAAGACGAATATCGCGGCCCGCTTGCCCTCGCGCAGGTGGAAAAAGGCGGCCTCCGGCTTGGCGGCATCAATAAACCTATTCAGCGCGGCAGACATAGACTTGTCGACAACACTGGCATTACCTTTCTCGACAGGAATCAGGACTTCCATAAACAGGCGCACAGGTATTTCCCCTCAGAAATTGGAGTTCGTGTCTCAAACCATAGGCCTCCGTATATTTTTCGGTGCAGAGTTTTCCGACAATTACCAAGCAGTTCCGCGGCACGCCAGCTCTGAAGGCTAAATGATGCGGTTCTCACGGACTTTCTGGTTAGCACAATTTGTAATTAGAAAGTGTGTCTTGTGGATCCAGGCGGCGATGATGCGGTCGGCAGGTCTAAGCGGACGCATTTCCCCACATCCGTGGTGATTGGCTAGTCTATAGAGTGGCGGCGGAGAAAACTCGTGGCACAGCGGTGCTCCAGAGCGAATCTATGGCGGTAAGGTATTCCCCTGTTCTGTTCCTTGTCGGATGCATCCTGGTTGTATCTGTCGCCGTCGGCCTGCTGTTCTATTTCGACCTGGATGAACGGATCATCGAGTTATTGCAGTGGATGGAAGCGCGTGGTTGGAAAGCCACGCTGTGGTTTATTCTGGTTATTGCGCTCGCCATAGTGGTACTGGCACCGGGGGTGATATTCACCATGGGTGCCGGATTCGTATTTGGCGTCGTCAAGGGCACGCTACTGGTGGTCGCCGGCACGGTACTTGGCGCCACAATCGCCTTCCTGATCGCTCGATACCTGTTTGGCGAGCGGCCGTCGCGCTGGATCATGTCACATATCAAGCCGCCCACAATAGGCGAAGTCATCCGCAAGGAGGGCTGGCGCATGATCATGCTGACACGTCTCGTGCCGCTGTTCCCGTTCAAGCTGTCGAACTATTTCTTTGGACTGACGCCGGTCCGTCTGCGAGACTTCGTTATCGGCAACGCAATAGGGATTGTTCCAATAACGTTGCACAACGTCTATATAGGTTCCATTGCCGCAGATCTCACTACCCTCGGCCAACTCGACGAGCGCACGCCGGTACAGTGGACGTTTTACGGTATAGGCTTCGTGCTGGCGGTTATTGCGGTGATCGGGCTGACACGCATGGCGCGCCGAGCGCTGAAGAAAAAAATAGAGAGCGAGGATTTGTGATGCCCTGGATGAAATGGCTCCCCTGGCGTTTCTTCGTACGCAGGTTTGCCACCGCGCACGGCTTCCTCGACCCGTTGACGCTGATGGCGAGGCTGCAACGTTTCGCGGAGCCCTCGGAGGTCAGCGAACCGATCGAGTTGTTGCGCGCAGGCGCGCTCTTCCACGCGCGTGCACTCATCAACAGTAAAGTGATCCAGCACAACCTGGACTGGGTCTGGCCCTACTGGATCGATCGTCAGTTCGATCCGCGCGATGAATCCTTTATTCCCCGCGCATTTTCCATCACCCACTGCAACCTGAGCCATCGCAACTGGACCGCGGTAGGCCTGCCGGACTGCGAGGAGATGCCGGTGGTGGATCCGCGCGGTCTACTGACGCCGCACTACGACGGCTGGTCTATTGACGCCTGGGTGGTGAATGACAGCGGTGAACAACTACTGCCATCAAAGTTGCCGAACTGTGAGCAGCGACTCGAACTTGATGAAAATATTGCCGTTGTAACCGAGTCCTCACAGATCGGACTCAAGCTGCATAATTGCGCGCGGGTAGAAATAGACAGCGGCGGCGCACACTGCCTGCTCGATTTAAAGGCGGAAAGCACTGAGGGCGGCTGGCTGGTGGTTGCCTTACGGCCGTGTAATCCGGAGGGAGTCAGTTTTGTACACAAGGTGCGCCTGGACGAAAACCGCCGCCGTTGGGTGATCGAAGACAAACTGACGGTGGATTTCGAGCAACCGGTGGACAAGCATCTGGCCTCGGATTATCGCCACGGAGATATCTATTTACATTTGCAGGACGAAGGCGGCCGCACCCATGGCGAGTGCGAGGTGGGCATGGCCTCGGCGGCAGCGCTGTTTCGGATTGAAAACGGACAACCGCTACATGTCGGCGTCAGGATTCCACTGCACGCAGACAAGCACAAGAGCAAGCACGTCCAGACCTGGCCCGACAGCCTGCAGCACCACTGTGCCATGTCGGTACCGGACAAGCAGTTCCAGTTTCTCTACGACGCTGCCATCCGCACACTGGTGTTGCACTCCCCCAAGGATGTCTACCCCGGCCCCTACACCTACAAGCGCTTCTGGTTCCGCGACGCCGCCTTTATGATCCAATCGCTGCTGCAGGCGGGCCTGGTCGATCGCGCCGAGCGCGCCCTGGATCAGTTCCCGCACCGGCAGAAACGCAATGGATTCTTTCATTCACAGGACGGCGAGTGGGACTCCAATGGCGAGGCACTGTGGATATTCGATCTCTACTGCCAGCTGACAAATCGGCCGCTCAAAGCCGCATGGCGCGAGCCGGTATTAAAAGGTGCCAGTTGGATTTCCGACAAGCGCCTGCCGAAGGACGGCAGCCGCTGTGGCGGCCTGCTGCCAGCGGGCTTCAGCGCCGAGCACCTGGGCCCGAATGACTGCTACTACTGGGATGATTTCTGGGGTGTCGCAGGATTGCATGCTGCCACCGCCATCTGCGAGCGGGAGGGATTGGAGAACGACGCCCACCTGTTCAACGCCCAGGCCCGGGATTTCCAGCAAACCATCGACGAGAGCTTGGCCGCGGCGATGGAACGACTGGGCAGGCCGGCAATGCCCGCGTCACCGAACCGGCGCCTGGATGCCGGAGCCATCGGCTCTATCGCCGCCGGCTACCCGCTGCAACTGTACCCGCCTAACGATGCGCGCCTGACGGATCTCGCCAATTTCCTGATCGACAACTGCTTCGTCAGCGGCGGCTTCTTCCAGGACATGATCCACTCGGGTATCAACGCCTACCTGACGCTGCACATTGCGCAGGTATTGCTGCGCGCCGGCGATCCACGCTGTGTGGACCTGATGCGCTGTGTCGCCCGACTCGCTTCACCCACCGGCCAGTGGCCCGAGGCCATTCACCCGCACTCGCTTGGCGGCTGTATGGGCGACGGCCAACACGCCTGGGCCGCTGCCGAGTGGGTGACCATGCAGCGCAATTGCTTCGTGCGTGAGGAAGACGATACGCTGGTGCTGGCGTCGGGGCTGCCACCGGAATGGCTGACCAACGAGGCGGCGGAGGAGCCAATCCGTTTCGGCCCGGCCCTGACGCGCTTCGGCAAGATCACGTTGGAAATCCACCCCGGCGCCAGCCCGCGTATCTCATGGGTAGCGGAGTGGTATCGGGGCGCGCCGCCGATCGAAGTTCGCGCACTCGGCTTTAAAGCGGTCAGTGCAGCACCGGAAGTCAATCATGTGGAGCTCAACGCCTAGTGAACATCGTCATGCTCACCAACACTTACCTGCCGCACGTTGGTGGCGTGGCGCGCTCGGTCTCCGCCTTCTGTGAGGAATACCGCAAGCGCGGACACAACGTTCTTGTCGTCGCGCCGGAATTTGCCGAGAAGGTGGCCGATGAAAAGGACGTGGTGCGCATTCACGCGATCCAGAACTTCAATGGCAGCGACTTTTCTGTGGCCCTGCCCTTTTCCGGGGACCTGAGCGAACGCCTGGACACGTTCCGGCCTGATATAGTCCATGCGCACCATCCCTTCCTACTCGGCATGACCGCACTGCGTGTGGCGCGCGAACGCGAGCTGCCGCTGGTCTTCACGCATCACACGCTGTACGAGCGTTACACCCACTATGTTCCGGCAGATTCCCAGGCGCTGAAACGCTTCGTGATCGAGCTGGCCACCCGCTACGCGAACCTGGCAAGCCTGGTGTTTGCGCCCAGCCAGAGCATCGCCGAGTTGCTGCGCGAGCGCGGCGTCAAATCGCCGATCGCCGAGGTGCCAACAGGCGTGCAGCTGGAACAATTCAGTGGCGGCGACGGCGGCAAGATGCGCGAACAACTCGGCATACCTAAAGATGCCTATGTTGTCGGGCACCTTGGCAGACTCGCGCTGGAAAAAAACCTGAACTTCCTCGCCGCGGCAGTGGCAGAATTTATGCTGGCGCACAGCGACGTGCATTTCCTACTGGTGGGCAGTGGTCCGCTCACGGAACAACTGCAACAGCTGTTTGCCAGCCGCGGGCTGGCCGAGCGCCTGCATATGCCCGGCACCATGCAAGGCGAAGCGCAGCGCGATGCCTACACGGCGATGGATGCCTTCGCATTCGCTTCCACCAGCGAAACCCAGGGCATGGTACTGACTGAAGCGATGGCCGCCGGTGTGCCGGTCATCGCGCTGGATGCCAACGGCAGCCGCGAAGTAGTGCGCGACGGCATTAACGGCCGGCTGATCATGCATGAGGATCAGGGTGAATTTATCGCCGCAATGAAATCACTGTACGCGCTTTCCGCAGAACAGCGCCATAAATTGTCGCGAGCCGCCCTGGACACCGCGCAGGACTTTTCCATGGAAAACTGCGCCAAACGCGCGCTGGACCTGTATGCCCCACTGCTGAAGCAAAACTGGCCGCTGGATGATTCCCTGTACGCCCAATGGATGCGCCTGCGCAACCTGATCGGCGCACAATGGGAAATCCTCGAAGGTGTCACCGGCGCCGCCGGAGCCGCCCTGACACCTCCTCCGCAACGATAAAAGGCTCACCGCGATGCTGAGCCGAATTGGATCGACACTGCGCCGCTGGCGCCGCCGCTTCAGCCGAAGCGAATGGATGGCGCACCTGCTCGGCCTCTCCACCAGCGAGAGCACTCCCAGCGATCCGGGTCTGATCCTGATTCAGGTGGATGGCCTCGCCTACCCGGAATTCAAGCGGGCCATGGCCAAAGGGCGCCTGCCGTTCATGAAACGGCTGATGAAGAAGGAGCACTACCATCTCGAGCGTCTCTACCCGGGAATACCCACCACCACCCCGGCGGTGCAGGCGGAACTCTTCTACGGCGAGCGCCAGATAGTGCCGGCGTTCGGCTTTATGCTGCACGAAACCGGTGAGCTGGGCCGCATGTACGACCCGGGCGTGGCGGCCCTGGTGGAAAAGCGCCTGCAGAAGAAAAACCGCAATCCGCTACTCAAGGGCGGAAGCTGCTATCTCAGCCTGTTCCGCGCCGGCACCGAACACGGCGAAGCGCACTTCTGTCCCGCCGATCAGGGCTGGGGGCCGGCACTGCGTGAAGCGAGCCCGTGGACGGTTTTCCTGCTGCTGCTGACCAACGCCTGGAGCCTGGTGCGCACCGGAGCTCTGGTGGTGGTGGAATTCGTGCTCGCACTGGTGGACTGTATTCGCGGGGTCATTCAGGGGCAGGACCTGATGCGCGAGCTGATGTTCGTGCCGACTCGCGTCGCCGTCACTATCTTGATGCGTGAGCTCTGTACAATCGGTGTCAAGATCGATATCGCGCGCGGGCTGCCGATCATCTACGTCAATATGCTCGGCTACGATGAACAGTCGCACCGCCGTGGGCCGCGTTCGGCGTTCGCGCACTGGGTGCTGAAGGGCATCGATGACGCCATCGGTCGCATCTGGCGCGCCGCCCACGCGTCAGACCGCCGCCACTACGACGTATGGATTTTTTCCGATCACGGCCAGGAACAGACCATACCTTACGAGGATCACTACGGCCGCAGCCTCGGCGATGCCCTGTCCGACGCGCTGTCGGAGCTGTCGGCGACGCCGAGTGTTCACCGCCGCAAGAGCGGCCATGGCGTGCAACTGGAGCGCGCGCGCCTGTTCGGCAGTGAGTGGATCGAGAAGATGATCCCGGAAGACGAGTCAGTCACGGGAGACCGCAACTCGCCGCTGGCACTGGCGGCCCTCGGCCCCCTGGCCATGCTCTATAACGTGGAACTGAACAGCCACAGTCGGGCAGACGTTGCGCGGCTGATCGTCGAGAAAGCCAAGGTGCCCCTGGTTCTCTACCGCGCCAATCCCGACGAGCGCGACTCTCCGGTCCACGGCTGGTGGAGACACGGCCCCGTGCGACTGCCGGAAGACGGGCCGAAACTGCTGGGCAGTGCCCATCAGTTTCCGCAACAGTCCATCGCCGACATGATCCGGCTCTGCAGTCATCCGGACGCCGGCGATTTCATGATGTACGGCTGGTGCGATGGCCAGGAACCGCCCCTCACCTTCGCGATGGAAAACGGCAGTCACGGCGGCGCCGGCCCCAACGAGACACAGGCGTTTGCGTTGATGCCGGAGGATATTCCGCCTCCGGATCCGAAGCGGGGTTACTGGCGCCCGGGAGAACTGCGCCGCACGGCACGCGCCTACCTGCGCGGGGTCAAACCCATGGCGGTCAAACAGCGCCCGCAGCGCCTCAAGACGCTGCGCGTCATGACCTACAACGTTCACAGCTGCCGCGGCCTGGACGGCAAGCTGTCGCCCCAGCGCATCGCGCGGGTCATCGCCCGCTACCAGCCGGATGTCGTCGCGCTGCAGGAACTGGACGTGATGCGCGAGCGCAGCGGAAGCCTGGATCAGGCCGAGCGCCTGGCGCGACTGCTGGCCATGGATGTCCATTTCCAGCCGGCCTTACACATGGAAGAGGAGCGCTACGGCGATGCCATCCTGACCCACCTCCCGGTGCGGCTGGTAAAAAAGGGCATCCTGCCGGGGCCGCCGCCCGGGCAGAGCACACTGTTCAATCCCGCCGCTGATGAGCCCCGCGGCGCGGTCTGGGTCGAGGTGCAACACAACGGGCAGAAACTGCATATCTTCAACACCCACCTGGGGCTGTCCAAAGGCGAACGCCTGCGCCAGGTGGATGCCCTGCTGGGACCAGAATGGCTCGGCCACCCGAACTGCGACGGCGCCAAGATACTGCTCGGGGATTTCAATACCCTGCCCAACTCGGCCGAGTGCAGGCGACTGGCCGGACACCTCCGCGACGCCCAGGTGCAGGCGCCCAACCACAGCCCACAGGGCACCTTCTTCAGCCGCATGCCGACGTTGCGCATCGATCACGTCTACGTCAGCCCGAATATCGATGTCAAAGGGGTATTGGTCCCGCAGACGGAACTGACCCGTCAGGCCTCCGACCACCTGCCGCTGATCGTCGACATAGAGCTGCCGGGCGGCGAAAGTTGAGGGGCGATGAGGTTGAATTCCGGCGCCAGTGCCCCAATCTATGGGCTTGAGTGTGCGGTACAAACCCGCATCGAAAACAGGGTTTTTACCGAATGGTGACGAATCGGCAGCCTGACGTGGCGAACTGTCAGGTCGACTTGATGGTCCAAACCACTGTCTATATGATTCTCGTATCTTTCAATAGCAGGAGTAGCTAATGCAGCCGCAAGTCTATACCCAAACCCGCGCAGTGGATCGCTCGGAAACGGCCAAGGTACTGCGTAATACCTATGCCCTTCTGGCCATGACCGTGCTGTTCAGCGCCTTTACCGCCGGTATCGCCATGGCGGTGGGCATGAGCCGCGGCGTTGGCATCATCTGTTCCCTGGCAGCTCTGGGCCTGATCTGGTTCGTACTGCCACGCACCGCCAACTCCGGTAAAGGTATCGGGGTTGTATTCGCGTTTACCGGCCTGCTCGGCGCATCGCTGGGCCCGATCCTGAACTACTACGTATCGGCCGGTGCCGGTCAGGTCATCACCCAGGCGCTAGGCACCACCGCGCTGATTTTCTTTGCGCTGTCCGCCTACGTGCTGACCACCCGCAAGGATTTCAGCTTCATGGGCGGTTTCCTGTTCGTCGGCCTGATCGCGGTGCTGGTCTGCGCGCTCGGCATGATGATTGCCAGCTTCTTCGGCGTGCACATGCCGCTGGCCAGCGTGGCTCTGAGTGGCGTGATCGCCCTGCTGTTCTCCGGCTTCATCCTGTATGACACAAGCCGCATCGTGAACGGTGGCGAGACCAACTACATCATGGCGACCACGTCCCTGTACATCTCGATTCTGAACCTGTTCACCAGCCTGCTGCACATCTTCGGCTTCGCATCCGACGATTAAGTCTCCGCAGCGATCTGTGTCAGAATCAATGCCCCGCACTGCGGGGCATTTTACTATTCGGCCCCGTATGAAATTTTCACTCGCCGTCTACTCAGCCCCCCACTCCGCACAAGCCGCCGCCAGCGCGCTGCGCTTCGCCCGCGCGCTGCTGCACGAAGGACACGAGTTGTACCGGGTCTTTTTCTACTGCGACGGCGTGCACATCGGCAGCAGTCTCAGCACGCCGCCGCAGGATGAGTTGGATCTGCTGGCCGGCTGGCAGGCACTGCAGCAACAGCACCAGCTGGATCTCGTGGTCTGTATCGCCGCCGCCCAGCGCCGCGGCGTCCTCAGTGACAGCGAGGCAAACCGGCTGGAAAAACCCGCCGCCAACCTCGCACCGGGATTCGAGCTGGCCGGGCTCGGGCAGCTGGCCGATGCGGTGGCGCAGTCGGACCGACTGATAACTTTCGGAGGCTGATTGTGACAAAACGCCTACTCGCCCTGTGCCGTCAGGCACCCTACGGTAACGCCTTGGCCCGCGAAGGTCTGGAAGCCATTCTGGCGGCCGCCGCCATGGAACAGGTTGCCGATATACTGTTTTGCGGCGATGGCGTCTTCCAGTTGCTGCCGGAACAGCTCCCGGCCGACATCGAGCAGAAGAGCCTGCAGCGCAACCTGCAGGCGCTGCCCGTGTTCGGTGTCGAGCAGGCCTTCATCTGTAGCAAGAGCCTGGCGCAGCGCGGCCTCGACATCGACACGTTGGTCCAGGGCGAATTGGTACTGGTGCCCGTCGATGACAGCGCTGCGTTGATCGCCAGTTACGATTCAGTCCTGAGTTTCTGAACATGACCCTGCATATTGTCAGCAAGTCCCCCTTCTCCAGCACCGCGCTCAGTGACTGCCTCGACGCCTTTGGTGACGGTGACGCACTGCTGCTGATCGAAGACGGTGTCTACGCGCTCAGCGGGCGCATGGCCGAGCAGCCGGCTGTGAAGCCGGTATACTGTCTCGCAGCCGATGCGGCCGCCCGCGGACTGCAGATACCCGCCTCGGTAACCGCCGTCGATGACGCCGGCTGGGTGGCGCTGTGCACCGAACACAATCCTATTGTCAGCTGGTTTAAGTGATGCGAAGTATTCTGATAGATGACCGGGAAATCCCTCTGGACAAGGAGGGATTTCTGCGCGAACTGGACGACTGGACGCCCGTCGTGGCGGAGCAGCTGGCCCGCGCCGAAGGTATCGAACTGACTGACGCCCACTGGGAAATCATCGAGCTGTTGCAGCAGTTTTACCGCGAATTCGAGCTGTCACCGGCGATGCGCCCGCTGGTCAAATATATCGGCCAGCATCTCGGTGCTGAAAAGGGGCGCAGCATCTACCTGATGCAGCTGTTCCCGCCGAGTCCGGCGAAAATCGGCAGCAAGATTGCCGGCCTACCCAAACCGACCAACTGCCTGTAACAGCCCATCACACGTGCAGTATCACACGGCGCTTGCCGCGGTGATGGCGGTGTTCCCACAGGTAGATCCCCTGCCAGGTTCCCAACATCAACCGGCCACTCTGTACCGGAATTGACAGGCTGGTGGCCGTCAACGCGGCCTTGATGTGTGCCGGCATATCGTCCGGGCCTTCCAGCGTGTGCGTATAGAGGCTATCGTTTTCGGGTACCAGCCGGCTTAACCAGTTCTCCAGGTCTACCCGCGCGCTGGGATCGGCGTTCTCCTGGATCAGCAGGCTCGCGGAGGTGTGCTGGATAAACAGCGTGCAGAGGCCCTCATCAACGCCCTGCCCGGCCAGCCAGTCGGATACCTGCTCGGTAAACTCGTGTAGCCCCTGGCCCCGAACTACTATTCCTATCTCACCAATTGCCATGTGGTTTCCTATACACTTTCCTTTACAATGCGCGCCCGCTCGTAGATTCAGACTGCATTCTAATATGGCGATACACCGCGTAAATACCGACGACTACCCGGAGCAGCTTCAGCACAAAGCCACGCGCCTGCGCGAGGCCTTCAGTGCATTTACGGATCTGCAACCGGAGGTATTCCCGTCACCGCCCGAACACTACCGGCTGCGCGCCGAGTTCAAGGTGTGGCAGGAAAAAGGCCGGGCGCATTACGCCATGTATCGCCAGGGCGAATACAAGCAGCCGTTTATCATCGACGAATTCACCGTCGGCTCCGAGCTGATGAATCGGTTGATGCCGCAAGTACTCGAAGCAGTCAACGACAGCGAAGTACTGCGCAAGCGGCTGTTCTCGGCGGAATTCCTGACCACCCTGAGCGGCGACGCGCTGATCACGCTGATCTACCACAAGCAGCTGGACGAAGAATGGGAAGCCGCGGCCCGCGCGCTGCAGCAGAAAATCGGTTATCCGATTATCGGGCGCTCGCGCAAACAGAAAGTCGTGCTGGAGCGCGACTATGTCACCGAACGGTTACAGATTGGCGACAAAACCTATCAGTACAAGCAGGTGGAAGGGAGCTTCACTCAGCCGAATGGCGAGATCTGCCGCGCGATGATTGGCTGGGCCAAGGATGCCTGCAGGGACAGCGAGGGCGACTTGCTGGAACTCTACTGCGGCAATGGCAACTTCACTATTCCGCTGTGCGAGCACTTCGACAAGGTGCTGGCGACGGAAATCTCCAAAGTCTCGGTCAATTCTGCCCAGGAAAATATCCGTGCAAATGGCGTGACCAATCTGGACATAGTGCGGTTATCGAGTGAGGAATTCACCCAGGCGATCGACAAGGTGCGCCCCTTCCGACGCCTGAAAGATATCGATCTGGACAGCTACGATTTCTCCACCGTACTGGTGGATCCGCCGCGCGCTGGGCTGGATAACGACACCTGCGCGATGGTGGCCCGTTTCCCGCGTATCCTGTATATCTCCTGCAACCCGGAGACACAGCTGGAGAACCTGCGGGAACTGAGCAAGACCCACCGGGTCGAGCGCTTCGCGCTGTTCGATCAGTTTCCCTATACCGACCACACCGAGTCGGGCCTGTTGCTGGTGCGCAAATAGTGCGAACGTCGTCGTGCCGGCGCAGGCCGGCATGACAAATCAGAAAGACCGGCCGAGAATCCGGCGCGCCGCGTCCAGCGCAAAATCCTTGTATTCTTCCTCGATCTTTGCCATTTCCATCTCGTACTGAAACTGCTTCTTGCGCGGCAGTTTTTTCCAGTCATTCAGAATCGGAATATGGTTGGTCTTCTCGGCAACCTGATAAAAGGCCACGAACTCGTCCCGCACGCCCTGCTCCACTTGCAGCGCGTCCAGCAGTACCCGAATACGAATCGAGGCCTCGGTCAGGCCGACGCCGTCGTCCAGCAGGGTACGGGCGATAATCTGGATACTGTCATTCACGCGCTGGCGCTGATCGGCCGCAGCCTGTTCCAGCTCCGCCAGCTGTTGCGCCTGGGTCTTCTGCGCAACCTTCAGCCGGCGCAGGTAATGTCCTGCCACTACGGCGAGAGCGAAAATAATCAGCGCGGCCACGATCAGCAGCCAGGTCGGAAATGCACTCATCTGTAAATTACCTCTAGCAGTGCCAGCCCCAGGCTGGCGGTGACGATGGAAAGCAGCGTGCTCAGCGCGACAATATTGGCCGCGAGCTGACTGTTGCCCCCCATTGCGCGCGCCATGATAAACGAAACGGTGGCGCTAGGCGCGGCCGCAAGCAGCAGCAACACGCCCATGGCCTGCGGATCCAGCCGCAACAGCCAGCCAAAGGCCAGCAGCACTGCCGGTACCGCCAGCAGCTTGAACGCCACGGCCCCGAAGGCAGTCAACGAGCTGCGCCGCAGCAGGCTGAAATCCAGGCTGGCGCCGATGCACAGCAGTGCCAGCGGCAGCGTAACGGAAGCCAGGTAATTGCCGGTCTGCAGCAGGATTTCCGGAAACTGCAGGCCGAGCTGCCGACAGAACAGCGCCAGCACTATGGCAATGATCAGTGGGTTCTGGGCGATATCGCGCCCGAGCCTGCGCCAGCTGAATTTGACTTCCTGGCTGTACACCGCAAAAAGCGTGACCGCGGTCAGGTTGTACACAATCGTCACCACCGCCATCACCAGCGCCGCCTGGGCCAGACCGCTGCTGCCGTAGGCATTGGCCGCCCAGGCGAGGCCGATAATGCCCAGGTTGCCGCGGAAGGCGCCCTGAATAAAGGCGCTGCGGTCACCAATCGCCAGCGGCCGCGCCGCCAACCAGGCCAGCGGAATGGTGATCAGGGTACCAAGGAATCCCGCCGCCAACAGCGGCAACTGCTCGCCCAGCTCCGCTTCCGCGGTGAAGATCTTGATAAATAGCAGTACCGGCAGCGTGACCATAAACACCAGCCGCGAGGCGTCGTCGACAAACGCCTCGCGCAACAGGCCGATATTGGCCAGCCAGTAGCCGATCAGCAGCGTCAGGAAGATAGGCCCGGTGACCGACAGGGCGGAGGAGAGGGTCTCCATCGAGAGTTATGCGCCTTCCACTTCGGATTCGGCCTCGCCCTCCAACTCGGGTTCCGGCAGGGATTTGAACTCGGTGGAATCGGCCTGCTCGCGCAGGTCCGCAGCGATTTGCTTGCGGGTCTTGGCGCCGAGCTTGCGCAGGCTGTCGATCCGCTTCACCGCGTTGCCGCGGCCGGTGGCCAGGCGTTTGTACGTCTGCTGGTAGGCCTCTTCCGCCTGACGCAGGCGGCCGCCGAGATCGTCAAGGGATTCCAATACCATCGCGAACTGATCGTGCAGCTTGCCGGCCTCGTCGGCAATCTTCTCGGCGTTCTTGTTCTGTTTCTCGTAACGCCAGATATTTTCCACCGTGCGCAGCGTTGCCATCAGGCTGGTGGGGCTGACCAGCACGATCTGTTTTTCGTAGGCGAAGCGGAACAGTTCCGGATCGGCCTGCATCGCCAGCATGTAGGCGGCCTCGATGGGCACGAAGATGAATACGAAATCCAGTGTGCGGACGCCCTCGAGCTGCTCGTAGGCCTTCTTGTTCAGACCGGTGATGTGCGCGCGCAGGGAATTCACGTGCTGTTTCAGCGCCTGGGTCCGTTCCTCGTCCGTTTCGGCGGAGCTGTAGCGCTCGTAGTCCACCAGCGACACTTTCGAGTCGATGATCAGATCCTTGTTTTCCGGCAGCCGCACGATCACGTCCGGCTGGCGGCGGCGACCGTCGCTGGTGATGGTCACTTGCGTCTCGTACTCGCGGCCCTTCTGCAGACCGGACTCCTCGAGCAACCTTTCCAACACCACCTCGCCCCAGTTGCCCTGGATCTTGCGGTCGCCCTTCAGCGCCGACGTCAGGTTCAGGGCCTCGTCACTGATGCGCTGGGTCTGCTCGCGCAGCGCCTTGATCTGGCCGAGCAGGCTGTTGCGCTCGGCGTTCTCGCGGTCGTAGACATGCTCCACCCGCTTGCGGAAATCCCCCAGCTGGCGCTCCAGCGGATCGAGGCTCTTGCGCAGACTGTCCTCACTGCGGCGCACGAACGCCTGCTGCTTCTCCTCGAAGATACGGTTGGCCAGGTTCTCGAACTGTTCCGCCATCGCCTTGCGGGTCTGCTCGAGCAGCTGGCGCTGCTCCGCCAGAGCCGCCTCACTTTTCTCCACCAGCACCTGGCTGCGGGTCAGCCGCTGCAGCTTGTCTTCCAGCTCGGTGCGCAGGGTCTGCACCTCGTGGGACAACTCCGCCTCGCGCTCGCGGCTGCCGTCCAGGCGGGCCTGGGCCACCTGCAGTTCCGCTGCCGTCTGCGCCAGCTTGCGCCGCGCACCGGATCCGGCGAGCCAGAACACCAGCCCCAGTAAGAACGCCAGGGCAATACCCGCAAGGATCGCGTGTTCGAGGCTCAGCTGCAGTGGAAAGGTTGGCATTGGTTCGCTAATACTCCCTGTAAATTGAGGTATTCTTCCGGGACGGATTTTGTCGTCGGGAAATCGAAGTTATCTATGCAGACACAAAGCGCCCATTCTAACAGCTTGCCCCCCAGCGCGCTGATCTTCGACTCGGGCGTGGGCGCCATCAGTATTGCGCGGGAAATCCGCCACCTGCTGCCGGGGCTGACCCTGCACTTCGGCATCGATAACGGCTTCTATCCATACGGCACCAAAAGCGAAGCGGAGCTGCGGCCGCGTATCGTCGAGCAGGCCAGCGCCATGATGGCGCGCAGCCAGGCCGACATTCTCGTGGTGGGCTGCAACACCGCCAGCACTCTCGCCCTGCCCCAATTGCGCGAAACGCTCGACCAACCGGTAGTGGGCGTGGTACCGGCGGTAAAACCCGCCGCCGCGGCCACCCGCACCCGCACCATCGCCCTGATCGCCACCGAGGGCACCGTCAACCGGAACTACACCCGCGACCTGATTGAACAGTTCGCCAACGGCAACCGCGTGATCAATGTACCGGCGCCGGAGCTGGTGCACCTGGCGGAAGCCAAGCTCCGCGGCGAAACGGTCACCGAAGCCGACCTGGAGCCGGTCCTGCACCGGATCTTCCACACCGCCGGCGGCGACCGGGTGGACATCGCCGTACTGGCCTGCACCCACTTCCCGCTGCTGCGGGACGAACTGGATCGCTACGCCCCCCGCAGCATCCAATGGCTGGACTCCGGCGCGGCCATCGCCCGGCGGGTGCAGTGGTGGCTGGGTGAGCTGAACCTGGACCTCCCCGCCAGCCCCGGGCAGAGCTTGCTGCTGACCAGCACTGCGGACAGCGACGGCCGCATCGCCGGGGCCTTCGCCGAGTTTGCGCCCCGCATCGAATCCCTTGCCAGCTGACGATCGACTGCCAAATCCCGGTTGACAGCTCCGCCACAAACCGCGACCGTTAATCTCACAATCACAAGCCCGAACTGGTGCCCCGACTCCATGCTGCAACCGGCATTCCCCGTCCTGGAAATCCTCGCACAACTCCCCCCGGGAGGCCTGCTGCTGACCCCGAACAACCGCCTGCGCAACCGCTGCCGGCAGGTCTACGCCACCCGGCAGGAGCCCGGTAGCTGCTGGGCACCGCCACCGGTGGAATCCCTGCAGGGCTGGCTCGACAAGCTGTGGTTCGAGCTGCAGCGGCGCGGCTGGACCCCGGCCATGAAACAGGTGCTGAACCGGGAACAGCGCCAGCTGCTGTGGCAGCGCGCCTTGGACCAGGCCCTCGAGCGCGAGCTGCTGAACAGCCAGCAACTGTGCCGCGATGCCGACGGCGCGCTGGCGCAGTTGCTGCAGTGGCAGCTGGTCACGGATATCGACCGGATCGACACCGCACTGGAGCCGCTGCTGGAACAGTTCGCACTGACGCTGAACCGGGATCAGCTGCCGCTGATTGCGCTGATCAAGGCCTTCGCCCACCAGCTCCACACCCACAATGCGATCACGCCGGACCAGCGCGACCAGCTGATTCTGCGCGCACTGCACGAAGGCGTGATTTCCAAGCTGCCGCAGATAGATACGGCCGGCTTCGCACAGATATCACCGCTGGCCGACGCCATCATTCAGGCCGCCGCGGACACGGTAAACTCGCGCCCATCCATGGAGCGCAAAGCGGAAGTCCGTAAAGCCCCCTGCCAGGACCTGCAGGACGAGCTGTACCAGGCCGCCCGCTGGGCCGCCGGCAAACTCGACGGCAATCCGCACGCCAGCGTCGGTATCGTCGTCAACAACCTCGGTCAGTGTCGCGCGCAGGTAGAGGCCATCTTCACCCGCGTACTCGAACCGCAATATCTGGATCCGCGCCAGCCGCGTTACACGCTGCCGTTCAACTTCTCCGCCGGTACACCACTGGCGCAGACACCGATTGGTAGCGGCGCCCTGCAGTTGCTGGAACTGTTGCGGGACGAATGGGACTACTCGCAGCTGCGTAATCTGCTGTTCAGCCCCTTCTGGGGCGACGAAGACGAAATACAGTTGCGCGCCGCCCTGTTCCGCCGCCTGCAGAAGCTCGAGTTGCGCCGTATCGACGGCGCAACCCTGCGCTACTGGGCCGAGCGCGTAGCACAGGGTCTGCAGCTGGAGTCACCACAGCTGCCGCGCCAGCTGGAGAAGCTGGGTGACTGGCAACGCCGCTGGCAACGTGCACCGACGGAAATCTGGGCCGCGCGTTTCTCCGACGCTCTCGCCGCCCTCGGCTGGCCCGGCCCGCGCAACCCGGACAGCCAGGAATACCAGCAACTGATGCACTGGGAGAGCGCACTCGAAGACCTGGCCGCATTGTCCGCCTACGGCGGCAGCCTGACCCTGACCCAGGCACTGCAGCAGCTGCGCCAGATCGCCAGTCGTACGCCGTTCCAGGCCCAGACCCATGACGGACCGCTGCAGATTCTCGGCGTGCTCGAGGCCGGCGGCCTCGCCTTCGACCACCTGCGCCTGGTGGGCTTCGGCCAGCAGCAGTGGCCGCCGGCGCCGGCGCCCAATCCGCTGCTGCCGGTGCAGTGGCAGAAGCACTGGAAAATGCCGCGTGCCAGCGCCGAACGCGAACTGGAGCTGGCACGCGAACTGAGTGACGACCTACTCAACGCCAGCACCGATATCGTCATCAGCTACGCCGCCGAGCAAGACGGTGTACACCAGGGATTGAGCAGCCTGTTCGGCAGCCCGGCAGCCACTGCCCCGATCGAATCCGATGCGCTACGCGATCACTGCACGCAGCTGGACGGCGCCACCGCACTGGACAGGGTCGCCGACGACCGGCTGCCGCCACTGACGCCCGCAGACTGCGAGCGCGTGCGCGGCGGTGCCTCGGTGCTGAAGGCCCAGGCGCTGTGCCCGCTGAATGCACAGCTGCGCTACCGCCTCGGCGCGAACGGGTTTATGCAACCGAATATCGGCCTCAATCCGGCGGAGCGCGGCAATATCGTCCACCAGGTACTGGCGGAGTTCTGGCAGCAGTGCGGCGACGTCGCCCACCTGCAGTCCCAGAGCGAAGAAAACCGGCGCGAACAGACCGAACACGCGATCGAGAATTCTCTGCGCAACGTGCGTAAGAAGCACACCCACCTGCCCGCAGGCTTCTGGGCCATGGAACAGCAGCGCTTGCGGCGGCTGCTGGAGCAGTGGCTGCAACTGGAGGCCAACCGCCCGGCGTTTGCGGTGGAAAAGATCGAATGGGAGCAGCAGGTGGAAATCGGCGGACTGCAGTTCAACTTGCGCCTCGACCGGCTCGACCAGCTCGCCAGCGGGGAACAGCTGGTGATCGACTACAAGACCGGCACACCGAGCATCAGGGACTGGCTGGGTGAGCGTATCCGCGAACCGCAGCTGCCGCTGTACGCGCTTTTTCAGCCCAGCGCCCGCGCCATCGCCTTCGGCCAGGTGCGCAATGGCGACTGCAAGTGGAGCGGTTGCGGCGAACTGGAACAGCCCATCGACGGCGTCAAGGCGGTCGCCGATACGCAAAAAGATTCACCCTATGCGACATGGGACGAACTGATCCAGCACTGGCAGCACGGCCTGCAATTGCTGGCCGACGAATTCCGCAACGGCGTGGCGAACCTGACATTCGACCGCCCAGCGGATAATGACAGCGAACTATGGCCCCTGAACCGCTGGCCGGAACGGGAGCAGCAAGCAGAATGACAGAAGCAGTGATTCCAAATCCGATCCGCCAGCCCGTGGATGCCGACGCACGCAGCCGCGCGCTGGATATTACCCGGAGTTTCGCCGTGTCCGCCCCGGCCGGCTCCGGCAAGACCGGCCTGTTGACCCAACGGGTGCTGAAACTGCTCGCCAGCTGCCAACAGCCCGAAGAAGTATTGGCGATCACCTTTACCCGCAAGGCCGCCGGCGAAATGCGCGAGCGTTTGATCGAGGCATTGCAGCAAGCGCGCGACACCGAGCGCCCGGACAACCCCCACGACGCCATCACCTGGGATCTGGCCAGCCAGCTGCTCGCCCGCGATGCGGAACTGAACTGGCAGTTGTTGCAGATGCCGCAGCGCCTGCGTATCCAGACCATCGACGGTCTGTGCCGCAGCCTCGCCAGCCAGCTGCCGATCGAGAGCGGCTTAGGGGCACCGGGTGAGCCGCTGGAGCAGACGCAGATCGCGTTCGAGATGGCGGTGGTGAACCTGCTTAGGCACCTCGACGGCGAGACACCGGACAGTGACCTGCAGCAGTTATTGTTGCACCTGGACAACGACCTCGGCCAGTTGAACAAACTGCTGCAGATACTGCTGGAAAAGCGCGAACAATGGCTCGGGCCGCTGCTCAATGTCGGTCGGGAAGGCGCGCAGGATTATTTCCATTTCGCCATTGACGAACTGGTGGCGGAGAATCTCGGCGACCTCGCCAGCGCGCTGCGCGGCTATGCCGGCGAGCTGATTGAACTGGCCAGTTATGCCGGCCAGAACCTGCAGCGGGACAACCCCGGCCACCCGTTGTCTGCCTGCGCGGAGCTGGACGCCCTGCCGGAGGCGGACAACGGCGCCCTGCCCGTTTGGCTGGCGCTGACTGAACTGCTGGTGACCGGCAAGGGAGACATCCGCAAGGCGGTCGACAAGCGTGTGGGTTTTCCTGCAGTTGACAAGAAAAACCCAGAAACGGCGCTTGCCAATGAATACAAGGCACGGATCAAGGATCTGCTGGCGGAACTCAGCGGTAACCAACCCCTACTCGACGCCATCAACGAAGTGCGCAAGCTGCCTTCGGGCCTGCAGGAAAGCCAGTGGCAACTGCTGCAGGCGCTGGCACAGGTGCTGCCCAAACTGGTCGCAGAACTGAAACTGGTCTTCCAGCAGCTGGGCGCCACCGATTACACGGAAGTTGCGCAGGCCGCGCTGATCGCGCTCGGCCACAGCGACGAGCCCACCGACCTGGCGCTGAAGCTGGATGTACAGACCAAGCATATCCTCGTCGACGAGTTCCAGGACACCTCGCAGACACAGCTGCAGCTGCTGGAAAAACTCACCGCCGGCTGGGAGCCGAATGACGGCCGCACGCTGTTTATCGTCGGCGATGGCATGCAGTCTTGTTACGGCTTCCGCAACGCCAACGTGGGGATTTTCCTCGATGCGCGCGCCCGTGGTATCGGCGAGGTCCAACTGGAGCCATTGGACCTGCAGGTGAATTTCCGCTCCGAGGGTGCGGTGGTGGAATGGGTCAACAGCACATTCCAGCGGGCGTTCCCGGCCGAGGACAATATCAGCCGTGGCGCCGTGCGCTACCTCAACTCCCACGCGTTCAAGGACACGAAGTGGCCGGCACCGGCGGTGAATTTCTACGGCTGCATCGATGATGACGAGCGCAGCCGCGAGGCACAGCAGGTCGTGGAGCTGGTGCAACGGCTGCAGGCAGAAGATCGCGGCGGGCGTATCGCGATCCTGGTGCGCAAGAAAAGGCACCTCGGCCGTGTACTGCCCGCCCTGAGCGCCGCCGGTATCAGCTACCAGGCACCGGACCTGGCGCCGCTGGCGAGTAAGATGGTGGTATTGGATCTGCTCAGCCTGACTCGCGCCCTGCTCGATCCCAGCGACCGCATCAGCTGGCTGGCGCTGCTGCGCGCCCCCTGGTGCGGGCTGCAACTGCCGGACCTGTACACGCTGGCCAACTGGAACAACGGCGATCTGGCACCGACCGATACCAGCGCGCGCCCGCTACTGCTGGCGCTGCGGGAAATCGATGATATCCAGCTGCTAAGCGACGACGGCCGCGCTCTCCTCCAGCGCGCGGCCGGCCCGATACTGCAGGCCTGGCAGCAGCGTGGCCGCAAGCCGCTGCGCACCTGGATCGAGGGACTGTGGCTGGCGCTCGGTGGACCCGCCACCGTCACGCAAAAGAGTGATCTGGATAACGTACAGGACTTCTTCCAGTTGCTGGAGAAGTTCGACAGCGGCGGCGCCATCGCCGACTGGCAGCAGTTCTACAACGCACTGGAAAAGCTCTTCGCCCGCCCCGGCCAGGATGCGTCGGTGCAGGTGATGACGATCCACAAGTCCAAGGGCCTGGAATTCGAGCACGTGCTGATTCCCGGCCTGGACCAGGGTGGCAAGCCCGGCGGCGACCAGCTGCTGCGCTGGGCCGAATGGCTGAACCGCGACGGCGACAGCCGCTTCCTGCTCGCACCGAAGAGCGCCCGCGGCGACAGCGATCCGCTGTTCGACTACCTGCGCTACGACAACAGCGAGCGCGAGCGCCTGGAGGGAACGCGCCTCTTGTACGTTGGCTGCACCCGCGCCATCCGTTCACTGCACCTGCTCGCCTGCGTCAATCGTGACGAAAAGAAAGGCGACCTGAAAGCGCCGGGGGCCGCCGCGCTGCTCGCCAGCATCTGGCCGACGATCCGCGCCGACGAGGACAGCGCCTGGTGCCAATGGCTGGAAACACCGGAAGACGCCCAACAAGCGGAGCGCGCAGCCGGTAATCGCGACTATCTGCTGCGCCTGCCGCAGCAGTGGCAGGTGCCGGCCATGCCAAAGCAGGACTGGCTGGCGCAGTACCGCATGCCGGACTATCTGCCAGCTGAAACTGGCGAAGCCAACATCCCTGAACTCGGCCAGGTGGCGCTGCGCTGGCTGCGCCATGCGGGCACGGTCGCCCACGAGACGCTGGCCAATATCGCCGAAACGGACCTGCAGGACTGGAATGTCGAACGCGTGCAACAGCAGCGCCCGCTTTGGCAGTTGCGCCTCGGCCAGCTCGGCCTCTACGGCAGCGGGCTGGAGAAGGCCAGGGACAAGGTCGAGCAGGCCGTAGTCAAAGCGCTCGACTGCGACACCGGCCGCTGGCTGCTCGACGGCAGTCACCGGGACTCCGCCTGCGAGCTGGAACTGCACAGCGGCGGCCGCCAGCTGCGCCGTGCCATCGTCGACCGCACCTTTATCGACAAAGACGGCGTGCGCTGGATTGTCGATTACAAGACCGCCGAGCCGGCTGCCGACGAGGACGAGCAGGACTTCATCGCCACCCAGCTGGAGCGCTACCGCGGCCAGCTCGACGCCTATCGCAAGCTGTTCTACGCCCGCGGCGAACGCCATATCCGCTGCGCCCTCTACTTTCCGCTACTGCAAAAACTGGCGGAACTGTCCTGATCCGCCAGCAAGCGGACTCCTACAAACTGCCACGCTGTAGGAGTCCCTTTGCCGGCGCAAGCCCTGGCGCGCAATAAGCCATTTGGTTACAAATGAAACCCTCGCCCTGCCCCGGGTGGCTGAGTAGGATGGGTGGCCCGTTTTGCGCGCCGCGCCTAGCGGTAGATGGACCAGAGTAATTAGTGAACGCCATGACCACACAGCAGTTCGACGACTTAAATGTCGTCTCCCAGGAAGTACTGATCAGCCCGGAGCAGCTGAAGGAAGAACTCCCGATCAGCGATGCTGCCGAGGCCAGCGTGGCCGCAGGCCGCGCCGCAGTACGCGATATCCTCGATCGCAAGGATCACCGCCTGATGGTAGTGATCGGCCCCTGCTCCGTACACGACGTGGACGCCGCCATCGACTATGCGCAGCGCCTGAAGAAGGTTGCGGACCAGGTGTCCGACACCCTGCTGATTGTCATGCGCGTCTATTTTGAGAAGCCGCGCACTACCGTCGGCTGGAAGGGCCTGATCAACGACCCATTCCTGAACGACTCCTTCAAGATTCAGGACGGCCTGCATATCGGCCGCAAGCTGCTGCTGGATATCGCCGAACTGGGCCTACCCACCGCCACCGAGGCGCT
This sequence comes from Microbulbifer marinus, assembly GCF_900107725.1. Lineage (GTDB taxonomy): Bacteria > Pseudomonadota > Gammaproteobacteria > Pseudomonadales > Cellvibrionaceae > Microbulbifer > Microbulbifer marinus. Next base: position 707,342 of record NZ_FNQO01000001.1, read on the forward strand.
GGATCCGATCTCGCCGCAGTACCTGCAGGACCTGATCTCCTGGTCCGCCATCGGCGCGCGCACCACCGAATCCCAGACCCACCGCGAGATGGCCAGCGGCCTGTCCTCAGCCGTGGGCTTCAAGAACGGCACCGACGGCAGCCTGGACGTGGCCATCAATGCACTGCAGTCCACCGCCAACCCGCACCGCTTCCTCGGTATCAACAAGGAAGGACAGGTGGCGATCATCCACACCGCCGGCAATAAATACGGCCACGTGGTGCTGCGCGGCGGTAACGACAAGCCGAACTACGACTCTGTCAGCGTCGCCGTGTGCGAGCAAGAGCTGCGCAGCGCTGGCCTGACGCCAAACATCATGGTCGACTGCAGCCACGCCAACTCCAACAAAAACCACGAGCTACAGCCGCTGGTAGTCGACAACGTCACCCACCAGATCCTGGACGGCAACCAGTCCATTATCGGCATCATGGTGGAGAGCAACCTGAAGGCCGGCAACCAGAAAATCCTGGATGACCACAGCCAGATGGAATACGGCGTATCGGTGACGGACAAGTGTATCGACTGGGAGACCACTGAATCGCTGCTGCTGAAGATGGCGGAGCAGTTGCGGGAGCCGCTGAAGGCTCGCAGCAGCTAATCATTCCCATTTGCTATCAACGAAAAAGGGTCGGCATTGCCGACCTTTTTTTTGCTCTTGTAACTATCCAGTGAACAACGTCAACGAAAATCGCCACCACCGGCGCATACGGAGCCATCTAGTCGTGCGAGCAATGCGCGGTAATGACAGTTGAGAGTAACCACTGCTGCTGTCGGGCAAATACACAGGGCGAGTGTATTGTCACGGCTCCCTCCCCCAAATCGCCGTCGCGCGCATAGCGAGCTAACTGCTCTCCTTACTGCACCATACAAATGGCCGCGCTATAACTTTCCGCTCAATAAATATTCAATTAGCCGGAATAGCCAAAATTTGGCGCATTTCGAATCGGAGACGGCGCGTTTCCAATCCTGTGTGCGACTAGGGCCTATCAATCTCAATTATCTTAATGGCTGCACTGCACTTGTTATTCACGGGAGGCGACTTCAATGCTGAAAAGAATCTTAGCCCTTTGGCCCGTAACGGCAATTGTCGTGGCGACACTGGCAACATCCGGGCTAGCAACTGCTCAGGAGGAGCCCCCACTCGCGGGTATGGACAACCCGGAGGGCCCACACGCGCTAACCCAGAATCAGCCGAAGTCAAACCAGTTCTGGTGGCCAAACCAACTGGATCTGTCGCCATTGCGCGATCACGGCGCCGACTCCAATCCACTGGGTGACGACTTCAACTACGCCGAGGCTTTCAAGAGTCTCGACTACAACGCATTGAAGAAGGATATCGAGAACGTTTTAAAGACCTCCCAGGATTGGTGGCCAGCCGATTATGGCCACTACGGTCCACTGATGATCCGCATGGCCTGGCACAGTGCCGGAACCTATCGCATTGGTGATGGCCGGGGCGGCGCCGGAGGGGGGCAGCAACGCTTCGATCCCCTGAACAGCTGGCCGGATAATGCGAGCCTCGACAAAGCCCGGCGCCTCCTCTGGCCGATCAAGAAGAAATATGGCGATGCAATCTCCTGGGCCGACCTGATGATCCTGACGGGCAATGTGGCACTGGAGTCTATGGGCTTCGAAACATTTGGCTTCGGCGGCGGTCGCGTGGATGACTGGGAACCGGACCTCGTCTACTGGGGGCCAGAGACCAAAATGCTGAGCGCGGATAAGCGTTTTAAAGGAGACAAGCTGGACAATCCGCTGGCCGCCACGGTAATGGGCCTGATCTATGTCAATCCGGAAGGGCCGAACGCCAGTGGCGATCCGATGGCCGCCGCGGAAAGGATTCGTACCTCTTTCGGGCGCATGGCCATGAATGACGAAGAGACCGTGGCGTTGATCGCCGGAGGCCACGCATTTGGCAAGAACCACGGCGCCGTCAAGGCCGATTGTATAGGGCCCGAGCCCGCCGCCGCCCCCCTGGAGGAGCAGGGATTTGGCTGGAAAAACAAGTGCGGTGAGGGCAAGGGGTCCGATGCATTTACCAGCGGCCTGGAGGGCGCATGGACCGTGACTCCGGTTCAGTGGAGCAATAACTACCTGCAGAACCTGTATAACTTTGAATGGAAGAAAACCAAGAGCCCGGCTGGTGCAATACAGTGGATTCCCAAAGAGCCGAGTGCGGCGAACCTGGTACCAGATGCGTTCGACCCCAACAAACGCCACGCGCCGGTCATGTTGACCACCGACCTTTCCCTGAAAATGGACCCGGCTTATCGCAAGATTTCCGAGCGGTTCAAGGACAATCCGAAAGAGTTGGACGATGCATTCGCCAGGGCCTGGTTCAAACTGACCCACCGCGATATGGGGCCAAAATCACGTTATCTCGGTCCGGAAGTGCCCAAGGAGGATCTCATCTGGCAGGATCCCGTTCCCGCCGTTGATCACAAACTGATTGGCGACGGCGATGCCGACCAGCTTAAGTCCAAGATCCTTGCATCCGGGTTGACCGTGCCGCAGCTGGTCAGGACTGCCTGGGCCTCTGCCTCCACCTTCCGCGGTAGCGATCTGCGCGGGGGCGCAAACGGTGCGCGCATTCGTCTCTTACCGCAGAAAAACTGGCCGGTGAACGAGCCCAAGGAGCTGGCAACTGTCCTCAGCAAATTGGAATCCGTCCAACAGGATTTCAATAAGTCCCTGTCTGGCGGCAAGAAGGTCTCGCTCGCCGATGTCATCGTATTGGGTGGCTCCGCAGCTATCGAGCAAGCCGCACAAAAGGCCGGGCACAATGTGAAGGTTCCCTTCAACCCGGGCCGGACTGATGCAACACCAGAGATGACGGATGCTGCATCGTTTACCTATATGACACCGAAAGCAGACGGCTTCCGCAACTACTATGGCGAAGGTAATACCATGCCTCCCGCACAGGCGTTGGTGGACAGGGCCGACCTTCTTACTTTGAGCGTACCTGAAATGACCGTTCTGGTCGGCGGCATGCGTGCTCTGGGTGCCAACACGGGCGACTCAAAACATGGTGTGTTTACCGACAGGCCGGGCACCCTGACCAACGATTTCTTCGTCAATCTACTGGATATGTCCACTGACTGGCAGAAGTCCTCAAAAGATGCAGGCATCTACGAGGGCCGCGACCGTAAGTCCGGCAAGCAGAAGTGGACAGCCACACCTGTGGACCTCATTTTTGGCTCCAACTCGGAGCTCCGTGCGGTGGCCGAAGCCTATGCAATGAAGGGCGGTGAAGAAAGGTTCGTCAATGACTTCGTGAATGCCTGGGTCAAGGTAATGAATCTGGATCGCTTTGACACACCCGAGGTACGGGGCAGATAGACGCCAACCAGTGAATTACACTCGCGCCAGGAGCCACAGAAGCTGGTTCCTGGCGGACGTCGCTAGTGACTGCAATCGGCCGAATTACATTAAACACCATCGTTAACAAAGATTGTTAACAGCCGCCCCATCACCTTCCCCTCACCAAATCTGCGTCCACACCTTCGCTAACACGATGGAGAGAAAAGCTATGCAGCAACCGAACATCGATGTATCAGTAGTAGTTTACTCAAAGGTAATCCGGTCCGCGGTACATTAGTAAACCGGGCTGCGAGGGAGGTGGCCGGCTCGAATGATGGCCCCCGGCGCAGTTATCGGACCAACACGGCAAGGAGCGAAACAGCGCGGACTGCTGCCGCTGTCAATCATTGAAGTCGAGGAGAGATCGGCGCAGAGGCATCTAAAAGATTGTGCCAGCCCGAAGATTTACTGACCACACTTTGCCTGGGCGCTACAAAAACCACATTGCAACTGCCCATTGCGTCGATGGTTGCAATGGAGCGCAGGCAATGGAAAATGCGTCCGGATCTTCTAACCGGTAGTCGACAACATGCCTCCACCTGAATGCCTGGGCGCCGCCCATCCGCGGCTGGTGCTTTACCTGCCCCATCGCCCGAATGGTCTGGCGCAGCTCATAGTAGACCCCAGTGCCCAGGCTCTGGTCGCCGCCAACTCCAATCACTGGCGTAAGATCGTGACCCTGCTGGCCAAGATCGCGAGCCCAATTGCTGACGACTGGCGCCGCTTCAGGGATGAAGAGCTATTCCGACAGACCGCGCTCTACTTTGAACCAACGCTGAGCAACAGTGCCCGCTGGCACTGGATCGGTGGAAAGGACAACCTACAGCGTTTCGAGAATTTACACCACAATGCGCAGCCTTTGCCCAAAACTCCCGAGGTCTCAATCGATGCGGAAAAACAGCTACTGCTAACACCCTACCCTGATTATCGGCAGCTCAGTAATACATTAGTGAGCAAAATCCGCGCTGCCCTGGGCGACGAGGGCTTTTACGATGATTAAATCGTCCAGAATGCAGCTGCTGGAGCCGCAAGGAACCAGGTGGGCGGCGCTAATTTCACTCAGCCAAATCTGCGCCGATATTCACCGGGCGTCATACCGGTGATCTGTTTAAAGCTTCTGCGCAGGCTGGTGTCATCGGCGAACCCGAGTTCGTCGCTGATCGCATAAATTGATTTGCCTGAGCTGATCAGAAGGTCGCTGACCTGATTGAGCTTCACCAAACGCAGTAATCGGGAACAACTATACCCTGTCATATCGGCGATTTTGCGGCTCAGAGTGCGGGGAGTTGTTTTTAAGTGCTCCGCCAGTGCCGCAGCCGTCATCTCGGTGTAGGAAACCTGCTCCACCCAATAGAAAACGTCACGAAGGAATGTGTTCTGTTGCATCAACTGGGGCAACTCCCGAAACGGCGTATTCCGCTCGACCGGGCGCGGCAACACCATGTATTGCTGGATGTCGGTGGCGATATGCCTTCCGCAATGCTTTTCTATCAGCGACAAGGCTATCGGCAGATAGCCAGTAACACCTGCCGCAGTCGAGTTGCGCCGACTGTCCACGAAGGTGCTGTTGACTTGCCAGCGAACCTTCGGAAAGCGTTCACGAATTGTCTTCAGCAACCACCAGGTTGTTGTCGCGACCTGGCCATCCAGCCGGCCCGCCCTGGCCGCAAGGTAGACACCGGTGCAGTAGCTCATTATTGGGGTACTTCTGTCCAGTCGGGCAATTGACTGAACCAGACCGCTATCCTTGTCGGCGTGGATATTGGAGCTGTCGCGCCAGCCACCAGGTATGAGCAGCGCATCGATTTCCTCAGTACCTAACCTGACTGAGGGCAGCTCCACCCCGTTGGCGCAGGAGACCGGTGCTCCCTGCTCACTTAGCCAGCAGAATTCAAACTCCTTTTTCCCAATTCTGGCATTTGCAGCCAAAAGCATATCCGAGAAAGCAAACAGCCCCGACGGAATGCAGTCAGGATACAAAAGCAGGCCTATTTTCATACAGGTCAAAACTGTCTGTTTAATGTCAAATATTGACATGCTAGCAACTGCGCTGAATTCCTACAATGCGCGCCACCAATTAGGAGAGCGCCATGAGAATTACGCAGCTGCGAAATGCCACTGTTGTTATAGAAGCCGGTGAAAGGGTAATACTCGTTGATCCGATGTTGGCCCCCAAGGGAGCCATTCCGCCCCTGAAATATCTAACGGCTCGCCGGCGGCGGAATCCGCTCGTTGAATTACCAGATAATGCTGCAGAGTTGCTGAACCGCGTTACTCACTGCCTGATTACGCACTGCCAGAAAGGACATTTCGACCATCTGGATCGAGCGGGAACCAAGTGGCTGAGAGAGCGGAACATCCCGGTATTCTGCATGGCGGGGGATGCGGCATTCCTGGCGAAGAAAGGTCTGAATGTCTTGCCACTGAAACAACAAAATAGAGAACAGGCCTTCCTGGATGGAACCATCATCCCCATTCCCTGCCGCCACGGCAGAGGAATCGTTGGCAGCCTTATGGCACACGGCTATGGCTACTTCATCAATCTGCCTGAAGAGCCTTCTTTGTACATCGCCGGCGACACCATCCTGACTTCCGCAGTGGAATCCTGCCTGCGGAATCACCGGCCAGCCATCTCGGTAATGCCTGCGGGTGGCGCCAGATTCGATGTGGGCGGTGACATCATTATGGGAGCCGACGACGTTGTGAAAGCGAGTCGAATCAGTCCGGGAATCGTCATCGCCAATCACCTGGAAGCTCTGGATCACTGCCCAGTGACTCGAAATGAGCTGGCAAAAGTGTGCGATAAAGAAAATCAGGCTCACAAATTAGTGATTCCTGATGATGGGGAGACTCTGGAGTTTTCCGCAGGCTAAATAACCCTAGGACTCACCCCAACTAACATACCAGGGATGCCACCGACTATCGCAGCCACGTAGGATACGGTTGCGGTTGGGTGGCTACCATTCCTCGACTTCACAGCACTCGACAGTGTCCGAAAGGCAAATATTGCAGGGTCGATCACGGGTAAAAGCAGGACTGCCAATAACGCGAATGCCCACCGGCGCCCTAAAAGTTCAGCATGCGCGAGCGGCGCTGGGTCTGCGCCCTGAGACTATCGGGCAGGTCCCACGTCATAAAGTCTCTGATCGCATTGCTCAACTGATCGGGATTAACGTGCACCTCCTCGAAATAGCGGTTATAGACCGCATTGGGGCGATTCTCATCCAGGAACAATTGAGCAAAACGCCTAAACTGTGCCTTTATTTCCGGTGTTATATCGACGTTTACATAAGCACCATAGGTTGTTTCATTCGGCCTTTGCGCCAGAGCCGAAAGTTTTTCCCGTACCTCGCGGTTTGTCTTGCTGCTCCATTCACCATTTCGACTCATGGTCAGCACATTCAACATATCCCTTACCGTACAGGTAGCCTTCGCACTCCGAACGGCTTTCAGACTGCTGCCGGTGGTGCAGCCGTCGCTGCGCTTTGTTCCCAGGTCTTTCAGGAAGGCCATATAGGCATTACTGAAGTTTTCAGCTCCACGGGCAATGATCGGGGTGTGGTTACTGTTCGCAAGCCTATTGAGGTCGGCATTGGCCTGCAGGCCGGCGCCGGTCTTGCGCTTGTGATTCCAGCTTTTCAAGTGCGGATAGAGGCTGCCCAAACCAGTGGTGTGACCCTCGGCCTTGAGCATCAGATAAGTGCGATCACTGGTCTCCTGCCACTGGACGAGCAACTCCTCGTAACCTGCCAGGAACTTCCAGCCGCTGTGCGCCGAGCGACCGGACTTGCTTAAATGGCTGCTTTTGCGCGTCTTCAGCTTTTTGAAACCGGTTCCTACACTGGCCGCTTCGCTTGAGGTCATACGCACGAAATAGGTGCCTTTCTCCATCGGCTTATAAATCCAGCAGGCGACATACAACGCCTGAAAATCCGCCTCGGACCAGGCGTCTTTATTCTGACCCTTAGCTTTCCAGACGCTGTGAATATCCTGCTGCTGCGGGAAATGCTTTTCAAAATAGCTGCAAAAATCGCCGTAGCTCTGAAAGTCCGGACCGAAAATTCGGCGGCTAAAGTCGCTTTCTATCAGCTGGTAAAGAAACTGACTAATATCCGAAGGAGTGTGGGGCATAGCTCTCATCCTTGGTTGAACCGTTGCCTAAGTTGATTTTTGTGTCGCCAAACACCAGATACAGACAGTACCAACTGGTTTCACGCGCTGTGTGCAGGTCGCTTGTCAAAATAGCCGCGAAGTATTTTGGTGTCTACTGAAAAAGCCTGTATTTAATCCAATAAAAATTGGATAACCAATATTACAAGCAATCTCACACCCGCAAATGTAGGTCGAATCAACTTGGTACGCTTACATCTATTCATAGGTACCAGTTAAGACAGGCACAACACATTGATATCTTCGCTGGCGATCTGAACTCTCTGCTCCGCTCTTAATCAACCACCTAGAAAGACTACATTGTTCGAAAACCAAAACGCGCTGTGTCACTCGACCTGCCGGCGCACTCAATACAACCGGGCAGCCTGTCTATGTATAGCTCTGAATTATTAAAGAGACGGCTCAATTAAATGAACAGGATCCTGGTCACTGGAATCGAAGCCTTCGGCTGTACACCGATCAATCCCGCCGAGTCGGTAACGCGCGAAACTTTAATGATTCGAAGCGCGACCACCAGTTACAGACCAACGGGGGCATGGCAGTGCGGGGCCAGCGATCGGCACCCTCCCCTGCGCACGACCTTCAACGCGATGCGCACCGCGGCTGTGGTCGCCAACATATCCGATACCGGGGACACCTCCTGCCCCATCAACTGATGTACGCCCTCCTGCGCTAAACCCCAGCAGCGCACTGGAAGTCCGTCCCGGCTGGATCCGCCTGCCCTATTTACCGGAGGTTGCTGCCCCGTCGGAAAACCTCGGGGCGCCAAGCCTGACCAGTGAAACTGCTGGGCGTGGTATCCGGGCAGCACTGGAACGCGCCCTGTTGCACCCGGAGCATATTGAGGAAGCCGGCCTGTCGCAGCTGCCGGTTGATCGGGCGTCCGCTTTGCGCCGCTGCTGCCCGGCCTCCACTCGACGCAGCCATCACACCGGTGATCGATCAATCTTTGATCTCTGCTGGCGCATCTCATATCCTGTCCGGCGGAACTTTCGCGACTTCAGGCTCGCGATTAAAAATTTCTACAGGTTACATAACTATGAGAACAAAGTTTCAAGGCTTTGCCATCGCGGCGCTGGCCCTGCTCTCCGCGCCCGCGGTATGGGCACTGGAAGACCCCTATCTGTGGCTCGAGGACGTGGACGGCGAGCGCGCCATCGAGTGGGTCAAGGAGCAGAACGCCAAGACCAGTGCCCGTCTGGAAAAGGGCACCCTGTACAAGTCACTCTACAGCGATGCCCTCGCGGCGCTGAATGCGGAAGACCGACTGCCGGAAATCACTCAGAAAGGCGACTGGCTGTACGAAAACCACCACAGCAAGGAAAATCCCCGCGGCCTCTACCGCCGCATCCTCGCGGACGAGTTCAACCGCGGCAGCGAGCAGTGGGAGACGGTACTGGATATCGATGCGCTGTCCCGCACTGAAAACAAGAAATGGGTCTTCAAGGGTATGGATTGCGAAGACGAGGCCCAGACCCGCTGCCTGATGGCACTTTCCGCCGGTGGTGGCGACGCCGTCGAACTGCGTGAATTCAACGCGCGCGACAAGAAATTCGTGAAGGACGGTTTCTTTTCCCCGCTTGCCAAGCAGTCCGCAATATGGCTCGATGCCGATCGCCTGCTGATCGCCAGCGCACTGGGCGAGAACGCTGCCACCAGCTCTGGCTATGCCCGCAGCACCAAGCTGTGGCAGCGCGGCAAACCACTGGCCGAGGCCAAACCCGTGATGGAAGTACCGGTGGACTCCGTATGGCTGCGCCCGATCGTGATCGGCAGCGGCGACCAGAGCTCGGTCATCCTCAGCGAGGCGCTGGATTTCTGGAACACCCGTGTGTTCGCCTACCGTAATGGCAAGGTACTGCCACTGCAGCTGCCGGAAAGCGCGGTGATCGAGGGCGCGCAGGGCGATTCCCTGGTGGTGAAACTGAACAAGGACTGGGAAGTTGGCGGCAAGAACTGGCCGCTGGGCAGCCTGGTACTGGTCTCCCAGGACTCCCTGCTACAAGGCGCGGCTGAGGTTTCCGCGCTGGTAACGCCGAGCAAGACCGAAGTGGTCAACTCCGTTGTCGTGTCTGAAGCCGGTGTACTGGTGACTATGCTGGATGACGTCAAGGGCCGGGCCTATTTCTACCGCCGCGGCGACAATGGCTTTACCCGGACACCACTTGCGTTCCCGGACAACGGCCAGCTCGCCATCGCCACCTACGACGACGAGAGCGGCAATGCCTACCTGACGTGGGAAAACTTTGTCACCCCGCCGACCCTGTACCGTTTCGATACCAAGGCAGACAAGCTCGACCGCCTGCTGGTGCAGTCACCGACCTTTGACGGCAGCAAGTTCAAAATCGAGCAGTTCTTCGCCGAGTCCCGGGACGGTACCAAGGTGCCGTATTTCGCGGTGATGGCCAAGAACGTCAAGTTTGACGGCAACAACCCGACCCACATCTTCTCCTACGGCGGCTTCCGCAACGCCCTGCTGCCCTCCTACTCCGGTTCCTACGAGCCGCTGAACGGCGCCTACGGCAAGCTGTGGCTCGAGCGCGGTGGTGTCTACGTGCTGGCCAATATCCGCGGTGGCAGTGAATACGGCCCGGCCTGGCACGCGGCAGCATTGCGGGAGAACCGGGTGAAATCCTTTGAGGACTTTGCCGCGGTGGCGGAGGACCTGATCGCACGCAAGATCACCAAACCCGAACGCCTCAGCATCGAGGGGCGCAGCAACGGCGGTCTGCTGGTCGGCGCGAGCATGACCCGTCGCCCGGACCTGTTCAACGCCGTGATCTGCGGTGTACCACTGCTGGATATGAAGCGCTATCACAAGCTGCTGGCCGGCGCTTCCTGGATGGGCGAGTACGGCAACCCCGATACGGCCGACTGGGATTTCATCAAGGAATACTCCCCGTACCAGAACCTCGAAAAGGATACCGACTACCCGTCCGTGTTCTTCTTCACCTCCACCCGCGACGACCGCGTACACCCGGGCCACGCCCGCAAGATGGCGGCGCGTTTAAAGGAAATGGGCCAGAATGTGGAGTACTTCGAGAATCTCGAGGGCGGCCACAAGGGCAGCGCAACCAACGAACAACTCGCGCACCGGGTTGCACTGATGTACACCCACCTGTGGACTGCGCTTAACTAAAGCGTAACTCAACGTAAGCCGGCGGAGCCGAACCTGTGTTCCCTCCGCCAGTTTACCTTCCGTTCAAATTCCAGCGCTGCTCTAAAGGGCCTATTGCGTTAATTCCGGGCGCTGGAAGGCAGCCTGTAGACCTCGATTTCCCCCAGTCCCTGTGCATCTCATAAGCGGGTAGTGTCCTGACCTGCCCCTGCTCATCCAGCCACTGATAGCATTCGAGATACGTCTGGTGCGAACGCGCCTGGCGGTTTTCTATTACCCAGGATTCCAGCACTTCACAGATCGTCTGGGTCGCACCGCCGACGAGATCGGACATCGCATCGATAGGCACACTCGAGGATAGCGAGATCGCGTCGCTGATTGCGGCTCAGCCTGATCTGTGAGATGCCGAAGAAGATCCCCGACACGATGGTGGGAAGACTCAGAATTTCGACGATATTGGCCGATTTCGGATAGAGTAATTTTCCTGTTACTCTGCTTATTGTTATTAATCCGGGAGCCGCTTGTTTATCGGCGCCTTGAGGCCGGGGCCTGCGAACCGTGGTTGGGCCAATAGCCTCAGTTGTCCAGATTAGAACACCGGTATTGGAAACGACCAGTGCTCATCTGACAAAAACTGGACGAAAAGCCCTTGCGAGCTACATTGGATAGATATCCATTTGTACGACACAAGCGCAACCTGACCCGACAATAAGGATAATAATCATGAAATGGATTTTGACTCTGGTTGCGATGTTTCTTTCCGGAATTTGTCATGCAGCGACACTGGACTATGCCGACGGCGTGACGATTGAATCCGACGCGCTATCCGAGCGGCGTGACTTCTATATCAAACTCCCCGACTCCTACGCGGAAAATCTGCAGCGGACTTATCCCGTGATTTATGTCCTGCACGGCCAGTGGGACATGCTGCCAGCAGTGGCCACACTCAGGCTACTGGACAATGAGATTCCCGAATTTATTGTGGTCGGTGTGCAGAGCCGCGGCCCGGAATTGCGACCGGCCTCCGACGATGTAACGAGCCGCAAAACGCCGTTTGCCCGTTTCCTGGAGAAGGAACTGGTACCCTATATCGAGAAGCACTACCGGGTGGCGCCATACAAGATCCTGTCCGGGCACTCCAATTCCGGCCGCTTCGTAATGAACAGCTGGCTGGATGACGGCAAGGATTTTTCGGCGTATTACGCCTTCAGCCCGTCCATGGAAGACGGAGCGATCAACAGGCGCGTGAAGGCAATCCCGAACCAGATACTGAGAAAACGCGCCCCGCTGACAGTCACCATCGCCAACGAGGGCGATCATATGCAGGCACCGTTTACCGAACTGTCCGAAAAACTGCTGCCCCCCAGCCTCGGCAACACCACCTTCAAGCGTTTCCCGGAACAGTCCCACAGTACCAGCCGCCACGCATCGCTGATGTTCGCTCTGCAGCACACCTTCACCGGCTGGGAGCCTTCGTACGCAGTAAAGACCAGCGGCTTCGCCGGACTGAAACAGCACTACGCCGAGCTCAGCGAGCGGTTCGGCATCGCGACAGAAATTCCGTTGGAGACGCTGCAGAGGCTCAGCGCCCACTACAGCATGTCCGACGCAGCGGGCGCCGACGACAACCTCGCGCAGGTGGTCGGCTACGGCCTTGAGCGCAAGGCCGGCAACGTCGATGCATTTATCGAAGTGGTGGAATATATGAATAGCAATGATCTCGACGCGGGGGGCGCCAAGGTGCTGAAACAGGTCTGTACACTGGTTCCGTCCAATCAAGCCTGTCAGCTGGCGAGCAGGTCCGGTCAGTAACAGCCTGTGCTGCGATAGCTTGAAATCCGGCACCGGCACACCTACAAACTGGATTGGTGACTCTGACGAGAACTCCAGATGAATAACGCGTCGACTATACAGCTGGTCTGCCCCGATTGCGCGGCAATCAATCGTGTACCCGCACAGAAGCTGGGCGACCGGCCGCTGTGTGGTAAGTGTCGCAGTGCGCTGCTCGAAGGAGAACCCATCAGTGCGACCGACCAGAACTTCCAACGTTTCATTGACAATACCGGCCTGCCGGTGGTGGTGGATTTCTGGGCGCCCTGGTGCGGGCCCTGCCAGCAGTTTGCGCCGGTCTTCAGTCAAGTGGCCGCAGAGATGTCGACCAGTGCGGCTTTTCTCAAGCTGGACACCCAGGCCAATCAGCAGAGCGCGGCTAATTATCAGATCCGCTCCATCCCGACTCTGGCGCTATTCTACAAGGGCCGCGAAATCAATCGTCTGTCGGGAGCACTGCCCAAGGCCCAGTTTCAGCAATGGCTATATCAACAACTGGCTTCGCTGCGGTGACGACTAGCCAGCCTCGCTAACAGCGCTTAAACAGGAAGTGGCAGCGCGGAGCAAGTAACCAATCAGGGACCATATGGATGTGAACTTCGTAAGACTTGTCCTCGATCGGTCATTTGGGTTTCCAGTGACCATCAGCCTCAACCTGGATACGAATGAGCTCTGCGTTGAGTCGCTGTCGCTGGTGCAGACCCAGGGCTACCGGCAAGGCGATTCCCGTATGAAAGTGCTCGTCGATGACCAATTTGCCACTCGCGTGCGCGAAGAGGTGTCTGCGTTTTTGCTAGCACCCAAACAGCCACCGGCCCGATTCGGTCTGGATGGCACAACATGGAAGCTCGAGATTCAGTGGCACGGCCATCACCATACGAGCGAACAATGGTGTCCAGAATCCGGTGGCGAATTTGACATAGGCACGCTGCTGCTCGAAAGAGCCAACAAATACACCCAGCTGGGTTCGATCTGTTAAAGCTCGGCACAGCGTCCAGTCAGAGGTCCACACCGAATAGATAGACCTCCCTGCCCCAGCGCCACACCATTCCACCAGGGCCACACAGCTCCCGCCTCGCTCCTCCATCACCTAGTATTGTGGTGTTCTTTTCTGCAATTATGTCCATGAGCAAATCCGCGTCCAAACTCGGCTTTCAAGCGACCTGGTCGATGGCCGTCGGCGGCATGATCGGTGGCGGAATTTTCTCCACGTTGGGGGTAGTGATCCATATTGCCGGCGCCTGGGCCTGGCTGAGTTTCCTGACTGCCGGCCTGATCGCGCTGGCCACCGGTTACAGCTATGTCCGCCTCGCCGAGCACTATGGCGAAGGCGGCGGCGCTTTCACCTACCTTCGCAAGATAAACGCCCATCATTTCGCGGGAAGCCTGTCCTGGATCCTGATCGTCGGCTATGTACTAACGAACTCAGTCTATGCATTCACTTTCGGCCAGTATCTCGCCTATGTGGTGGATATGGGGCCGATTTTCGCCCGAGCGTCGGCACTGGCGATCATGGCGTTTTTTATCGCGCTCAATCTGCGTGGCGTCGCCGAGGCCGGTTGGGTTGAGGTTTTCCTGGTCTGGTTCAAGCTGATCGTGCTACTGGGGCTCGCAGCCTGGGGTATCGCCAAATGGCAGCCGGAAATGCTGTCTAGGGGGATCGAGGATAAAGGCCTGGCCGCTGCGCTCTTCGGCGCGGCATCGGTGTTCATGGCCTATGAAGGTTTCCAGCTGCTGGCTTACGACTACGACGATATCAAGGATCCGAGCTCAACATTGCCCAAAGCCGTGCTCTCGGCAATCACGATCGTTATCGTGGTTTACGTATTAGTGGCAATCGGTACCGCAATGCTGATCGGGGCAGATCAGGTGGTGAAGCACGAGGAAGTAGCTCTGGCGATTGCCGGCAAGGAGGCACTCGGTACCACGGGGCTCGTGATCGTCACGATTGCCGCCGCCTTTTCCACCGGCTCGGCCATTAATTCTACCCTGTTCGCCACCGCGCGACTGGCACTGACAGTTGCCAAAGCCGGGGAGCTGCCAAAAGCGCTGACGCATCGCGATTCCGCCGGTATTCCCGACCGCGCTGTACTGATACTCGGAATCGCCGGCGCGCTGCTTGCCGCCATCGGCACGCTGGAAATGCTGGTCGAGGCCGCAAGCCTGGCGTTCCTGCTGACATTCTCCGTCGTCTGCGCACTCGCCTTCCACCAGAAAACCGGCCTGCGCCTGTTCACCGGATTCGGTGCCCTGAGCGCCGCCGCTGCAGCCGTGGCATTGATAGTGCGGCTGGTGCGGGAAGATCCCCTGCCGCTCGTGGTGCTCGGTATATTTATTCTGTTTGCGGTTTTCGGCCGCCCCTTGCTGCTACGTCACAAGAAGGATTAACAAGCGGGCGGCGGCTATCTGTCTATCCCACCAGGCCGTTTTCCGCTGGTCTCCGGCATCCGGCAAACCGTTATAATGCCGTCCATGTCAGAATTGCCCATTCACGCCGCCCTACCGGAACTGCTCTCGACCCTGAGCCAGCACAATAATGTCGTCCTGCAGGCGCCTCCCGGCGCCGGCAAGACCACGATGGTGCCACTGGCGCTACTGGACTGCGACTGGCTCGGCGATCGAAACATTATCATGCTGGAGCCCCGGCGGCTGGCCGCGCGCAGCGCAGCCGCGCGGATGGCGGAACTGCTCGGCGAGCCGGTCGGCCACACGGTCGGCTACCAGATCCGTGCCGAGCGCAAAGCAGGTAAACAGACCCGCATCCTGGTGGTCACCGAAGGCATACTGACCCGCCTGCTGCAATCCGATCCGGAGCTCGCCAAGACCGCGCTGGTGATCTTCGACGAGTTCCACGAGCGCAACCTGCAGGGAGACCTGTCCCTGGCCCTGTGCCTGCAATCGCAGGAGTACCTGCGCGAGGATCTGAAACTGCTGGTGATGTCCGCCACCCTGGAGACCGAGACCGTCGCCAGCCTGCTCGGCTGCGCACCAGTGGTCACCAGCGAGGGGCGCAGCTATCCGGTGCATGTGCACTATCTGCCGCATCAACAGATGCCGGACGACAGTCGCCAACTGCCGGCACTGATGGCGCGTAAAATCGTCGAGTTGACGGCCGCTGAGAGCGGCAGCCTGCTCGCCTTCCTGCCCGGTGTCGGCGAAATCAAACAGTTAGAGGCACTACTGCGCGAAGAGCTCACCGACCGCGGGGAAATCGATATTGCCCCTCTGTACGGCGATCTGAGCAAGCAACAACAGGACACTGCCATAGCTCCCTCCCCATCCGGCCGGCGTAAGATCGTGCTGGCCACCAATGTGGCGGAGACCAGCCTCACCATTGAGGGTATCCGCATGGTGGTAGATTCCGGCCTGATGCGTGAATCCCGCTTTGACCCGAATACCGGTATGAACCGCCTGGTGACCACGGCCATTTCCCAGGCTTCCGCGATCCAGCGCTGCGGCCGCGCCGGGCGGCTGAGCGAAGGCTTGTGCCTGCGCCTGTGGAGTGAGTCCCGTCAGGACGGACTGGCTGCGAAAAATACGCCGGAGATACTGCTCAGCGACCTGGCGCCACTGACTCTGGAATTGGCGCAGTGGGGCGTCAGCGACGTCACCGAACTGCGCTGGCTGGATACCCCGCCCCCCGGTCCGGTGGCCCAGGCGCAGGAACTGTTGCAGCAGCTGGGCGCCTTGGATGATCAGCGGCGCATTACCGCGCACGGCACCACTATGCTGACACTGGGTACCCATCCGCGGCTGGCCCATATGATGATCCGCAGTCTGGACCTGGGGCTGGCGAACGAGGGCTGCCTGCTGGCGGCGCTGTTATCGGAGCGAGACATCTTCCGCGGCGAGGCGCGCTGGGACCGGGACATTCACAAACGCATGGAAGTGCTGCTGGGCCAAGCAAAGAATCCCAGCGCCGACCGGGGTGCGATACAGCGTGTTCGCCAGCAGGCACGGATCTGGCAGGCACAACTGGAAAAATCACTCAACAAAGATGCATCGAGCCGTCCGCCGGCGGATATCGATGAACTCGATCGCGTCGGCATATTGCTGGGCCTCGCCTACCCGGACCGCATTGCCCAGAGCCGTCGCGATCGCGAGCGCCGCTTCCTGCTTGCCAGTGGTCGCGGAGCGCACTTTTCCCACGACGATGAACTTGCACTCACAGATTACCTGGTAATCGCCGAATTGGATGGCCAGGGCCGGGACGCGCGTATCCAGCTGGCCGCACGTATTTCCGAGCGCGCCCTGCGTGAGCACTTCGACGACCAGATCGAGCAGAATGAATCGGTGCGATGGGATGACAAGGCTGGCCGCGCTGTTGCCAGCGTGCGCACCACTCTCGGTCGCATTGTGCTGGAAGAGCAGCCAGCGAAAAATATTTCCCCCGAGTTGTTGAGCCGCGCATTGCTGGATGCCGTGCGCCAGAAAGGCCTACAGGCATTGCCCCGGAGCAAAGAGGCCACCGGCCTGCGCGCACGGGTGCAATTCCTTGCCAACACTGCCAAGGATTTTCCGGATCTGCTCGCGCAGCTGTCTCTGCCGGACTGGAGCGATGCGGCGCTGAAGGAAACCCTGGAGGACTGGCTACTGCCGCACCTGCACGGTCTCAGCAAGCTGGATCAGCTCAAGCAGCTGAACCTGCACAGCATTCTGCAAAGCCAGCTCGACTGGCCTGTACAGCAGCGGATTGACGAGCTGGCACCCAGCCATTTCACCGCGCCGAGCGGTTCGCGCATCCCGATCGACTATGCTGAGTCCCCACCGGTGCTGGCGGTGCGCCTGCAGGAAATGTTCGGCCTTGAACAGACACCGGCAATCCTAAATGGCCGCTACCCGCTGATGATCCACCTACTCTCGCCCGCCCAGCGACCTGTGCAGGTCACCCGGGATCTGACCAGCTTCTGGGCCAATACGTACCAGGAAGTGAAGAAGGAGCTGCGTATCAAGTACCAGAAACACTACTGGCCGGATGATCCGCTTACCGCACGGGCAACCAGTAAAACCAAGAAACGCATGGGGGCGCCATAACCTTCGGCCACAGAGCCTGGGAACGGCCCGACAGCAAGATAATCGCGAACATGGCCGCTGCGCTCGGTGGCTATGCTGGAAGTCGTCCGCGGTGCCGGCCACTGTCGCAGGCGCGGTTCATAACTTCCACGGAAGGCAACTTAGGAATCCGCGCCAGCAGTAATCGCCTGCCAGACCACCAGCGCAACCGCCGGGGGAATCCTCGACATTGCATTGGCTGACTTTTCTGCCAGTTGCTGGGGCCCCACATCCCTGCTAACGTGGTTCAGTTCGGGTTTAGTTACTGGAGATGGATTTTGAAACGGACCCTCGCCGTCATCCTGTTGCCGCTGCTGATTATCGGCTGCGACTTCGACGAACTGCCGGAATTCCCCACCGTACGCGCCATCAATTACAAGCAGGAGATGCGCGACTTCGTCGGATCTATCAGCCGCTATGCCAAAGGCATCGATCCGGAATTTGTCATCATCCCGCAGAATGGCGTCGAACTGGTCACCGACAACGGCAGGGAGAGTGGCTCGATCGATATCGACTACGTCAATGCGGTCGATGGCCTCGGGCAAGAATCCCTGTTCTTCGGCCTGAACGGTATCGATCAGCCGACCCCGCTGGCAGAGCGCCGCCGCCTGCAAACCTTTCTCGATCTGGCCAGAGATAATGGTAAGGCCATTCTGGTGACCGACTTTGCCGTCAGCCAGAACAATATTGATGACTCCTATCTGGACAATGAAGAGGCCGGCTATATTTCCTTCGCCGCCGATCACGCGGAATTGGACAATATTCCCTTGTATCCGCCGGAAATCCACAACCGCAACTTTAGCGATATAGACGGAATACGCCAGGCCAGAAATTTTCTCAATCTGATCAATCCCCGCCTCTTTTCCACCCGCCAGGAACTGGTCGATGAGATTAGCGAGACGGATTACGATATTGTCATCATCGATTTTTTCTTCAACGGGCTGGAGTTTACCGAGGAACAGGTCGAACAGCTCAAGGTGAAGACCAATGGCAGCCGACGATTACTGATCGCTTACATGAGTATCGGTCTGGCACAGGACAACCGTTTCTACTGGCAATCTTTCTGGCTCAGCAACCCGCCGGTATGGCTGGGCGAAGAAGTACCAGGTCTGCCCGGCAATTACCACGTCGACTACTGGCGGCAAGGCTGGCAGGAGCTTATCTTCGGCAACGATGAGTCCTATGTTTTCCGAATTCTGGATGCGGGATTCGATGGTGTATTTCTGGATAACGTCGACGTATTTGAGTTCTTCGAAGAACGCGATGATTGACCGGGAAGAAACGCTGCGCTCCCCCTTTCCCGTTAACAATTTTTACAGGTACAAAAAAGGCGAATCGAACGATTCGCCTTTTTAAGTTCGACTACCGATTTGGCAGAGATTTAATAGTAAGCTTGGGACTTGTCCGAGTGGTCGGTGATGTCCTTCACCCCCGCCAGTTCCGGCACCTTCTCCTTCAGGGTTTTTTCCACCCCCTCTTTCAGGGTCATGTCCACCATACCGCAGCCCTGGCAGCCGCCACCGAATTTCAGAACCGCATACATGTCTTCGGTGACCTCCACCAGGCTCACCTGACCACCGTGGGCAGCGAGACCCGGGTTGACCTCGTTGTAGAGCACGTAATTGATGCGGTCCTCGATCGGACTGTCGTCAGTGATCTTCGGCATGCGCGAGTTGGGTGCCCGGATGGTCAGCTGACCGCCCATCTTGTCCGACGAGTAGTCGACCCGCGCCTCGTCCAGGTAGGGGACGCTGCGGCCTTCGAAATAGGCCTTGAAGCCGTTCATCTCCATTACCACATCGTCCTCCTGCTCCTCACCGGGGCGGCAGTAGGCGATGCAGGTTTCCGCATTGGGGGTACCGGGATTGGAGACGAACATGCGAATGGCGATGCCTTCGCAGTCCTGCTTCTCCAGCAAATCGCGCAGGTACTCCTGGGCGGATTCGGTAATGGTGACATTCAATTCAGACATAAGACTTCTCAATAACCGAGTTCCTTTGTCGGGTATTTTACTCCCTGTCGCGGTCAAGTTAAACCAGGTATTGCCCCATGGGGCGATACGGATGCATATGCGCCCCAAAATGGCTCAGTGGTCAGCCGTCTTTCGGCTCCTTCACGAATCCCAGCAGCGTCTCGGCGGTCTCCTCGGATGAGGCCGGGTTCTGCCCGGTGACCAGTTTGCCGTCGACGACCACATAGCTCTGCCAGTCGTCTGCCTTGGAAAAGTTCGCCCCGTTGGACTTCAGCATGTCCTCCACCAGGAAGGGCACCACGTCCGTCAGCTCGACCGCGGCCTCCTCGGAGTTGGTGAAACAGGTGACGCTCTTGCCGTGTACCAGCGAGCGGCCGTGGGCCTTGGTATGGCGGAACACCGCCGGACCATGGCAAACGGCGCCGATGGGCTTGTCAGCGGCGTAGAAGGCCTCGATCAGCGCAATCGAATCTTTGTCCTCGGCCAGATCCCACAGCGGGCCATGGCCACCGGGATAGAAAATCGCATCGAAATCCTCCTCTTTGACGTCGCCGAGCTTCACGGTGTTCGCCAGCGCCTGTTTCGCGTCCTCATCCTTGTGGAAGCGCTCAGTGGCGGCGGTCTGCGCATCCGGGTCGTCGCTCTTCGGGTCCAGCGGCGGCTGGCCACCCTTCGGCGAGGCCAGCGTGACATCGGCGCCCGCATCCTTGAAGGTGTAATAAGGCGCGGCGAACTCCTCAAGCCAGAAACCGGTTTTCTTGCCGGTGTCACCCAGCTCGTCGTGGGAGGTGAGAACCATCAAAACGTTCATTGCTTGCTCTCCTGCTGTGAGTACATGTAAAAATTTATTCAGTGATCGTCGCCAACGCGCACGACCAGCTTGCCGAAATTCTTGCCTTCCAGCATGCCCATAAATGCCTGCGGCGCCTGCTCCAGGCCATCGACGATTTCTTCCCGGTATTTTACTTTGCCGCTGGCCACCCACTCGGACATCTGCGGGAAGAATTCACCGAAGCGGTCCTGGTAGTCGAAGATAATGAACCCCTGGATTTTCAGGCGCTTGACCAGTGCCTGCCCCATCAGCAGACCCATGCGGTCGGGGCCTTCCGGCAGCGACTCCGCGTTGTACTGGGAAACCAG
The DNA here is from genome assembly GCF_900107725.1 of Microbulbifer marinus. GTDB lineage: Bacteria > Pseudomonadota > Gammaproteobacteria > Pseudomonadales > Cellvibrionaceae > Microbulbifer > Microbulbifer marinus. The sequence goes on from NZ_FNQO01000001.1 coordinate 728,023, forward strand.
GCCGCATACGGGGATGCGCGCAAAGGTATTCAGCAGTGGTAGAACCGCATCCAGCACCTTGCCACCCACGTTTTCGTAGTAGACGTCTATGCCATCGGGACAGGCAGCGGCGAGCTGCTCGTCGAAATCATCCGCGTAGTGGTCGATACAGGCATCGAAGCCCAGCTCCTCCACTCCGTAGCGGCATTTGTCCGGCCCTCCGGCGACGCCCACTACGCGACAACCCTTGATCTTGCCGATCTGACCAACGGTAGCCCCCACAGGACCAGTCGCAGCGGCGACCACGAGGGTTTCACCGGCCTTCGGCTGACCAATATCGAGCAGCCCCATATACGCGGTGAAACCGGGCATTCCCAGTACCCCCAGAGTGTAGGAGGGATGCTCGGGGTTGGCGCCAAGATTAGTCAGCCCGGTGCCGTCAGATAGCGCGTAATCCTGCCAGCCGCTGTAGGCCAGCACCCAGTCACCCTCGGCGAAATCCGCATGACACGATTTCACTACGCGGCTCACCGTGCCGCCGACCATCACCTCGTCGAGTTGCACCGGTTCGGCGTAGGACGGTGCATCGCTCATGCGCCCGCGCATATACGGATCGAGAGAAAGATAGACGGTGCGCAGCAACACTTCCCCTTCGCCGGGTTGCGGCAGTTCTGTCTCCTCCAGGCGAAAGTTCTCGTCAGTAGGTGCCCCCTCGGGGCGGGAGGCCAGTACTATGCGACGGTTCTTATCGGTAGGTTGCTTCATTGTGCTCTCCTGATTGGTCTATCGCAGATTAGTCGGGATAGGCCGCGCCGCAAGGCGCGCTATTGCAGCGGTCGCCTAGAACGTTTAGTTACAAACTTATGCTTATATTTTGCTCCACTGGTACAAGTCTTTCACTGTAACAGGGATAACAGTGATGATCCTTGCCGCTTCCGCCAGATACCGACCGCGGAGGCGAGTATTAGCGACGTAATCCCCGGTGCACAGACCCCGGGAACGGTCGCGCGCTAACGAGTCAGAGCACCGGGAACAGCGCTTGATTGTGCTAAGATTGCCGCCCCCTCGCCTCCGGCAATTAAATAGGAAGTGTCCATGTCCCAGCAGTCCCGCAGTCAACGCCTTCAACAGCTTCAAGCCGCGCTGGCCAAGCGCATCCTGATTCTGGATGGGGCCATGGGGACCATGATTCAACGGGAGAAGCTGGAGGAAGCGGACTACCGGGGTGCGCGCTTCACCGACTTTCACCAGGACCTGAAGGGCAATAACGACCTGCTGAGTGTTACCCGGCCGGACCTGATCGAGCGTCTCCACCGGGAGTACCTCGAAGCCGGTGCCGACATCATCGAGACCAATACCTTCAACGCGACGCGATTGTCCCAGTCCGACTACGACCTCGAAGACCTGGTGCCGGAATTGAACCGGGTATCCGCCGAAGTCGCCCGCCGCGCCGCCGATGCCCTTTCCACTCCGGACAAACCCCGCTGGGTCGCCGGTGTTATCGGCCCGACCTCGCGCACCGCCAGCATCTCACCGGACGTCAACGACCCGGGCGCGCGCAACGTGACCTTCGAACAGCTGGTGGAGAACTACGTCGAAGCCGGCCGCGGCCTGATCGAGGGCGGCAGTGACATTATCCTGATCGAGACCATCTTCGATACGCTGAATGCCAAGGCGGCCATCTACGCGCTGCAGCAGCTGTTCGAGGACATCGGCTTTGAATTGCCGATCATGATTTCCGGCACCATTACCGATGCATCCGGACGCACCCTGTCCGGTCAGACGACCGAGGCGTTTTATTATTCGGTGGCCCATGCCAAACCGCTGTCCGTGGGCCTGAACTGCGCCCTCGGCGCCACCGAGCTGCGTCCCTATATCGAAGCACTGTCCGGTGTCTGTGCCCAGCACGTGTCCGCGCACCCGAATGCAGGACTGCCGAACGAGTTTGGTGAGTACGACGAGACGCCGGACGAGACAGCGGCGATCGTGGCCGAGTTCGCGCGCAGCGGCTTTATCAATATTCTCGGCGGCTGCTGTGGTACCACCCCGGAGCATATCCGCGCGATTGCCAACGCAGTCGCCGACGTTGCGCCGCGCCAACTGCCGCAGATCAAACCGGCGCTGCGCCTGTCCGGCCTCGAGCCCTTTGTCGCCGACGAAAGCGCGCTGTTCGTCAACGTTGGTGAGCGCTGCAACGTCACCGGCTCGGCGCGCTTCAAGCGCCTGATCCTGGACGAGGACTACGATACCGCACTGCAGGTCGCCTCCGCCCAGGTTGAGGATGGGGCCCAGGTCATCGACTTCAATATGGACGAGGCGATGCTGGATTCCGTCGCCGCCATGCGCCGTTTCCTGAACCTGGCCGCGACCGAGCCGGATATCGCCAAAGTGCCGTTTATGGTGGACTCCTCCAAGTGGGAGGTGATTGAGGCGGGTCTGCAGTGTATTCAGGGCAAGCCCATCGTGAACTCCATCAGCCTCAAGGAAGGCGAGGCAGATTTTGTCGAGAAGGCACGCCTGTGCCTGCGCTATGGCGCCGCTGTAGTGGTAATGGCGTTCGACGAAGACGGCCAGGCGGACACCTTCGCGCGCAAGACCGAGATCTGCAAACGCAGTTACGACATTCTGGTCGACAAAGTCGGATTTGCACCGACGGATATTATTTTCGACCCGAACATCTTCGCCGTCGCGACGGGTATCGAAGAGCACAACAATTACGCGGTGGACTTTATCGAAGCCACGCGCTGGATTCGTGAGAACCTGCCCGGTGCGAATGTGTCCGGGGGCGTTTCCAATGTGTCCTTCTCCTTCCGCGGCAACAACCCGGTGCGCGAGGCCATTCACTCGGTATTCCTGTTCCACGCGATCAAGGCCGGCCTGAATATGGGCATCGTCAACGCCGGCATGCTCGAGGTGTACGACGAGCTCCCGCAGGAACTGCGTGACAAAGTCGAGGATGTGATTCTGAACCGCAGCCCGGATGCCACCGAGGCGCTGCTGGATATCGCGGAGAAATACCGCGGCGACGGCAGCGGCCAATCGCGCAAGGAGGATCTGAGCTGGCGCGAGCTGCCGGTAAACAAACGCCTGGAGCACGCTCTCGTTAAGGGTATCAATAACTATATCGTGGAAGACACCGAAGCCGCCCGTGCGGCGGCCACACGCCCGCTGGACGTGATCGAGGGCCCGCTGATGGACGGCATGAACGTGGTCGGCGACCTGTTCGGCGAGGGCAAGATGTTCCTGCCACAGGTGGTGAAATCGGCGCGCGTGATGAAACAGGCGGTCGCCTACCTCCAGCCGTATATCGAGGCGGAGAAAACCGCAGACAGCAAGCCGAACGGCCGCATCCTGATGGCGACGGTCAAAGGCGACGTGCACGATATCGGTAAGAATATCGTCGGCGTGGTATTGGCCTGTAACAACTACGAAGTGATCGACCTGGGCGTAATGGTGCCCTGCGAAACGATTCTGCAAACGGCCAAAGAAAAGCAGTGCGACATCATCGGTCTGTCCGGCCTGATTACGCCCTCTCTGGATGAGATGGTGCACGTGGCCGCGGAAATGGAGCGTCAGGGCTTCGATATTCCACTGCTAATCGGCGGCGCCACGACTTCCAAGGCGCACACCGCGGTAAAAATCGATCCCCAGTTCAGCCGCAACCAGACAGTCTATGTGGCGGATGCCTCCCGTGCGGTGGGTGTGGCCAGTAACCTGATCTCCGACGAATTGCGCCCGGCATTCGTGCAGGGTATCCGCGAGGAATACGAAAAGGTGCGCACCCGCACCGCCAATCGCAAGCGCAACGATACCCGCCTCACTTATGAGCAGGCTCTTGCCGCGGCGCCGCAGTTTGACTGGCAGAATTACACGGCGGCGACGCCGAAGAAAGCCGGTGTTACCGTGATCGAGGATTTCCCGCTGGAAAAACTCGTCGACACCATCGACTGGACGCCCTTTTTCATTTCCTGGGATCTGGCCGGTAAATTCCCGGCAATCCTGAACGACGAGGTGGTCGGCGAAGCCGCCACTGATCTGTACAAGAATGCGCAGCTGATGCTGCAGCAGATTATCGATAAGAAACTGCTGCGCGCCCGCGCCGTGTTCGGCCTGTGGCCGGCCAACAGCGATGGCGACGACATCATCGTCTACAAGGACGAGAGCCGTAGCGAGGAACTCGCGCGCCTACATCATATGCGCCAGCAGATCCAAAAGCGCGGCGGCGACGGCCAGTGTCGTTCACTGGCGGACTTCGTCGCGCCGGTAGGATCCGACGTGGCAGATTATGTCGGCGGCTTCGCGGTGACTACCGGGCTGGGCGCCGACGAGTTGGCCGCCGAGTACGAAGCCAAGCACGATGACTACAGCGCAATCATGGTCAAGGCGCTGGCAGACCGCCTGGCCGAGTCTTTCGCCGAATACCTGCACAAGCTGGTGCGTACCGACTACTGGGGCTATGCGCCAGACGAGCAGCTCAGCAACGAAGAGCTGATCAAGGAAGCCTACCAGGGCATCCGCCCCGCCCCCGGCTACCCGGCCTGCCCGGACCACTCGGAAAAGGCGACCCTGTTCAAATTGCTGAACGCCGAACAAAATGCCGGTGTCAGCCTGACCGAACACTTCGCCATGCTGCCCGCGGCCTCTGTCAGCGGCTGGTACTTCGCCCACCCGCAAGCCAAATACTTCAATGTGGGTAAAATAGGCCGGGATCAATTGCAAAGCCTGGCGGAGCGCAAAGGGGTCAGCGCAGAGGAACTGGAGCGCTGGCTGCGCCCGAATCTCGAGGACTGATTGAATGACCGACAATAACGACAATAAGGAACAGCCGTCTTTCGGCCAGGTGGTGCTCAGCACCCTGGCCGCCGCCATCGGTGTGCAGAGCAACAAGAACCGGGAGAGGGACTTCAAGGGCGGCAGTATCAAGACCTATATCGCCGCCGGTGTGATCTTCACCACCCTGTTCGTACTGACGCTGGTACTGGTCGTGAAAACGGTACTGGGCAATATGGGCTAATCGCCTGTCTCCGTCCGCGTGCTGGCAACAGGCGCAGCCGGGGTACACCTGCACACTCAGGGTGTGGCGGGTAAGCTATTCGGAAAAGGGGGGAATCCCGCCCGGTACCACTCAGCTCCGGGTCCGGGAGAAAATTACTGAGTGGCTACCCAGTAAATGCAGGTCACAACAAAAATGGCCACCAGAGCCACCGCGGCAATTGCATCCGCCACGTTGTCGTCTTCATTGGATACAACTACTTCTTCACTCATCGAATTACTCCGATTGCTCATTATTGTTATTCAAAGTAGATGGGCCGTTAGGAACGGCAAGTCAAGTAGAGCAAATACGGGTCTGTGGCGCAAGCGACGCCATCTCGGCAATCCCTCGCACTTATAACCGTTAGTTACAGGCATAGCGAAAAATATTGTTATTTTTTGCATAAGGCCGCTGGTATGTTATGCGCCACCGGAGACTGTGCGGAGCCCTCCCCTGTCTCTGTGACCAGCGCAAAAAGGCAATGGAATCAAGCAGTTATGTACCGATATGACGACCGGGACCACGCCATCATCAACGATCGCGTGGCCCAGTTCCGCGGCCAGACGGAACGTTACCTGGCCGGCGACTTAAGCGAAGAACAATTTCTGCCGCTGCGCCTGCAAAATGGCCTCTATATCCAACGACTGGCGCCGATGCTGCGCATCGCCGTACCCTACGGGCTGCTGAACAGCACCCAGCTGCGGCGCCTGGCGCGCATCAGCCGCGACTACGACAAGGGCTACGCGCACTTCACCACCCGCCAGAACCTGCAGTTCAACTGGCCGCAGCTGGACGATGTGCCGGACATTCTCGCCGAACTGGCTGAAGTGGAGATGCACTCGGTGCAGACCAGCGGCAACTGCATCCGCAATACGACCTCGGACCCCTATGCCGGTGTGGCCCGCGACGAGATCGCCGACCCGCGCCCCTACTGCGAGCTGATTCGCCAGTGGTCCACCTTCCACCCGGAATTCGCCTTCCTGCCGCGCAAATTCAAGATCGCCGTCAGTGGTTCCGAACAGGATCGCGCGGCCATCCGCGTACACGATATCGGGGTGCAGATAGTGAAGCGCGGCGGGGAAATCGGCTTCCAGGTTCTGGTCGGCGGCGGCCAGGGCCGCACGCCGGTCATCGCCGAACAGATCCGCGACTTCCTGCCGGAACAGGACCTGCTGTCCTATCTGGAAGCCATCGTCCGCGTCTACAACCAGCTGGGTCGCCGCGACAACAAGTACAAGGCGCGCATCAAGATCCTGGTGAAGGCACTCGGCGCCGAGGAATTCGGCCGCCGCGTGGAGCAGGAGTGGGAACAGATCAAGGATGGCGCCGACCGGCTGACTCCGGAGGCACTCGCCTGGGCCAAATCCTTCTTCACCGAGCCCACTTACCGGGCCTTTGACGGCGCGGCCAGCGATGCCGCCCTGCAGGCACAGGCCGAGGGCGACAAGGCATTCAGTCGCTGGCTGGAGCGCAACAGCTTCCCGCACCGGGTGCCGGGCTACCGCGCCATCAAGCTGTCCACCAAGCCCACCGGTGTACCGCCGGGCGATGTCACCGACCGCCAGCTGGAGGCCATTGCCGAGCTGGCCGATGAGTTCAGCTTCGGCGAGGCGCGGGTCACGCACGACCAGAACGTGGTACTGGCCGATGTGCAGCAGGACCGCCTGCTGGAACTGTGGCAGGCCGCCCGCAAGCACGGCTTTGCGACGCCGAATATCGGCACGCTGACCGATATGATCTGCTGCCCCGGCGGCGACTACTGCTCGCTGGCCAACGCCAAGTCAATCCCGGTGGCGGAGGCCATCCAGCGCAAATTCGACGACCTGGATTACCTCTACGATCTCGGCGACCTGAACCTGAATATCTCCGGCTGCATGAACGCCTGTGGACACCATCATGTTGGCCATATCGGCATTCTCGGCGTGGACAAAAAAGGCGAAGAGTTCTACCAGATACAGCTCGGTGGCAGCTCCTCGGAAAACGCCAGCCTGGCCAAGGTGCTGGGCCCCAGCTTCTCTCGTGCGGAAGTACCCGAGGTGATCGGCAAGATCCTGGATATCTACGTGGAGCAGCGCCAGCCGGAAGAACCCTTTATCGATACTTACAACCGCATCGGCCTGCAGCCCTTTAAGGAGAGCGTCTATGCCCGCGCAAGCTAAGAAGCCAAAGCCAGCTAAACTCGGGCCGCAACCGGAAAACCCGGCACAGGTGATCATCGACGACGCAGTGGCTGAAAACGTCTGGCGACTGCTGCCGCAAGCCGAGGGCGACGTGGAGATCACCGGTGAGTCCCTGGCGTCCGGCAACGTCATCCTGCCGTACAAGCTGTGGCACAATCTGCGCGATGAGCTCGCGGAGCGCGCGCACGAAATCGGCGTCTGGCTGGACAGCGACGAGAGCGCCGAACTGCTCGGCGAAGATGCGAAGGCGCTGCCGCTGATCGCGGTGCACTTCCCCGCCTTCGCCGACGGCCGCGGTTTCACTACCGGTCGGCTGTTGCGGGAACGCTACGGCTTTGATGGCGAGCTGCGCGCGGTGGGCGCCTTCATGCGCGACCAGCTCACCTACCTGCGCCGCTGCGGCTTCAATGCTTTCGCCTACGAGGGCCAGCAGTCTCTGGAAAATCTGCTGGAATCGCTGCACGACTTCAGCGACAGCTATCAGGCCGCACTGGATCAGCCGCTGCCGATGTTCCGGCGCCGGGCTGTCTAAAGCCATACGCCCCACTCCCCCAAGGGCGGCTGCGTGTCCACTGACCCACAGAGCTCGCAGCCGCCCTCTTCTCTTCGATACTCCCGGCAAAAGCTCCGCCACATTACTGCTAGACTGCTGGTAAGCCTTGGATTGTCAGGCAGCGGGCCACGCCTGCATTGCTGGAGCAGTTTATGCCGAAGCACTTTTTTGTCCTCGGGCTGGATCCGTTACGGCGGCCTTATGTCGAAGCCGTGCGCGATGCGGATCGGTATCGATTTCACACCCTGCTCGACTTCAATGAAGTCGTGCTCGCAGACCGATATCCCTACGATGAACTGTTGGGTAAAGCGGAACGGCAGCTCAAAGCCTTTCCCGAAGCCATTACGGGTATTATCGGACACTGGGACTTTCCCACCAGCGTGCTGCTGGCGCACCTCTGTGAGAAAACCGGCTTGCGTTGTGCATCGCTGCGCGCCGTGCTGTCGTGCGAGCACAAATACTGGAGTCGCCTGCTGCAACAGTCCGTGCTGCCGGACTGGACCCCGGCCTTCTGTGCCGTAGACCCCTTCGCCGAGAATCCGCTGCAGCAGATCACCATCGACTACCCCTTTTGGCTGAAACCGATCAAGGCGCATTCATCTTTTCTCGGTTTCCGTATCGAGGACGCAGCCGAATTCCACCGTGCGATCGCGATTGTGCGAGACGGCATCCGTCGCTATGGCGACGCCTTTAACCAGGCCCTGGCGCATATTACCGTCCCAGCAGAGGTGGGCACGGTTGACGGGAACTGGTGTATCGCTGAGGAGATCATCACCGGCAAGCAGTGTGGTATCGAGGGATCAATGCTGAACGGTGAATACCGTATTCACGGTATCGTCGACACAGTGAAAGACAGCCGCAACTGGAGCTTCACCCGCTACGAGTACCCGTCGGTTTGGCCTCGGCATGCCCAACAGAAAATATGCGACGCGGGAGAGAAACTGCTGCGGCATATCGGCTTCGACAACTCGCCCTTCGGTATCGAGTTTTTCTGGGATGAGAAGAAGAATGCGCTCAGGATCCTGGAAATCAACACCCGCATATCACAATCCCACAGCGATCAGTTCATCAAGGTCCACGGCGTATCCAATCATCAAGTACCGGTAGACCTGGCCGAGGGGCGCATACCGGATCTCAGCGACTGCAAGGGCAAATACCAGTGCGCGGCAAAGTTTATGCTGCGACGCTACGGCGACGCGCGTGTCGAACGCATTCCCACAGAGAGCGAGATACGCTCGGCAGAGTCGTCTGTCGCCGACAGCAAGATAGTTATCACGGTGAGCGAGGGGCAGCGGCTGTCAGACAAACTGAATCCAGATAGCTACAGCTTTGAGATCGCAAATATTCTCGTTGGTGCCCAGAACCAGCGTGAGCTGTTAAAGAATTACCAACAGCTTGCGGATCAACTGCATTTTCAGTTTTCCGATGACCAGGGGCCCGAAGAATTTCAGTTCAACCAGGTGCGGTATTAAATGAACGTTGTACAGAACTTCCCGCACCAGATAAAAATACTGGAGCATGTGGAAATCCCCATGCCCGACGGCTGCCACCTGGCGGCCCGCATCTGGCTGCCGGAGACCGCCGAGCAACAACCGGTGCCCGCCATATTCGAATATATACCCTACCGCAAGCGCGACATGACCCGCCTGCGGGACTCTATCACCCACCCCTACCTGGCCGGGCACGGCTATGCGTGTGTACGGGTCGACCTGCGCGGCAGCGGTGAGTCCGACGGGGTACTCCGGGACCAGTACCGACAGCAGGAACTGGATGACGGCGTCGCGGTGATCCGCTGGCTGTCGGAGCAACCCTGGTGCAACGGCGACGTGGGCATGATGGGCATTTCCTGGGGTGGCTTCAACGCACTGCAGATTGCCGCCCTGGCTCCGTCCCCACTCAAAGCCGTGGTGTCCGCCTGCTCTACCGACGATCTGTATTTGGACAACATGCATTACATGGGCGGCTGTCTACTGACGGACAACCTGTCGGAGGCCACCACCATGTTTTCCGTCAACACCTGCCCGCCGGATCCGGCGCTGGTCGGCGAGCGCTGGCGCGATATGTGGATGGAGCGATTGCGGGGCAGCGGACTGTGGCTGGATATCTGGCTGCGCCACCAGTACCGGGACAGCTACTGGGAGCACGGCTCCGTCAGCCAGCACTACGACGCCATACGCTGCCCGGTGATGCTGATCGGCGGTTGGGCCGACGGTTATACCAATGCGATATTCCGCCTGCTGGAGCACTTGAATGTGCCGCGCCAGGGGCTGATCGGCCCATGGGGACACAAGTATCCGCACATGGGTGTACCGGGGCCGGCGATCGGCTTCCTGCAGGAGACGCTGCGCTGGTGGGATCACTGGCTGAAGGGTCAGGACACCGGCATCATGGACGAACCGATGCTGCGCGCCTGGATGCAGGAGAGTGTGCCGCCGACCACCTATTACCCAGAGCGTCCAGGGCGCTGGGTCGGAGAAGATCGCTGGCCGGCACCGGGCATACGCGAAACCGCCTATCCGCTGGATCCGACCCGTATCCTGATGGCCGGTGAACCCCGCTGTCCGCGGGAGGAAATGGTGGAGATTCAGTCCCCGCTCAGCGTCGGCCTGTTCGCCGGCAAGTGGTGTTCCTACACCGCGGCGCCGGACCTGCCCCACGACCAGCGCGAAGAGGACGGCGGCGCGCTGGTATTTGAGAGCGCCCCGCTGGCTCAGGACCTGGAGATTCTCGGCGCACCGGTCGTCGAGCTGGAATTGAGCTGCAACCAGCCCGTCGCGATGATCTGCGCACGGCTTTCCGATGTAGCCCCGGACGGCAAGGCAACCCGGGTTACCTATGGCCTGTTCAATCTTACGCATCGCGACAGCCATGCCAGGCCGGAACCACTGGTGCCGGGCCACTGTTACCGTGTGCGAGTGGCGATGAACTATATTGGCCAGAACTTCCCCGCCGGCCACCGCCTGCGCCTCAGCCTGTCCACCTCCTACTGGGCACTGGCCTGGCCGCCACCAAGACCTGTCCGCGTGAGTGTCTACCCGGCAACCAGCCGGTTGATACTGCCCGAGCGCGCGCCGCGACCCGCAGACGATGCGATTCACTTCGATCGACCCGAGGGGGCGCAACCGATTCGCGTCGACGTTATTGAATCCCCGAATCACAATTGGCTGGTACACCGGGACCTGGCCCTGGATGAATCCGTACTGGAAGTGATCAAGGACGACGGCCTCAAATATATCGAGGAGATCGATATGGAGGTGGCCAACCGCACCTGGAACTGGTACCGGTACAGGGACGACGACTTCCTGTCGCTGCAGGGCGAAACCCGCACCGAGCGTATCTTCCGCCGCGGGAGCTGGTCGGTGCGCACCGCCACCCGCACCCTGCTCACCGCGGACGCCGAGCACTTCTATATCCACGCAGAGCTGGATGCCTGGGAGGGGGACACGCGGGTCTACTGCGAAAACTGGCAGCGCAAGATTCCCCGGGATCACCTCTGACCTCGCCTCCGCGGCCAGGAGTACACTGGGGCTGGATTTCCCCCCGCCAAAACGTCAATATGCCGCCGTAAACGAACGGTGGCGAGCCGCTCATTTTTTCGGCAATTGCCGGGCGCCCCGCCTCAAAGACCAGCGAGAGCTCAGATAAGCGATGACAGTAAAAGTCGAATCCGTAGACAGCCTTTTGAAATCCAGCGGCCGCGAGGGCGACAAGACCCGCGTACAGGGCTGGATCAGAACCCGCCGCGACTCAAAAGCCGGCCTGTCCTTCCTGGCCGTGCACGACGGCAGCTGCTTCGATCCCATCCAGGTGGTGGTCGAGGCTAACCTGCACAATTACCAGTCCGAAGTGCTGCGCCTGACCACCGGCTGTGCCGTGGATATCGAGGGCACCATCAAGCCGTCCGAGGGCAAGGGCCAGTCCATTGAGCTGCTGGCCAGTGAAGTGCACGTGATCGGCTGGGTCGAGGACCCGGACACCTACCCGATGTCGCCGAAGCGCCACACGATGGAGCACCTGCGCGAACACGCCCACCTGCGCCCGCGCACCAATGTCAGCGGCGCCGTGGCCCGCGTGCGCAACTGCATTGCCCAGGCGATCCACCGCTTCCTCCACGAGCAGGGTTTCAGCTGGGTGCACACCCCGATCCTCACCGCCTCCGACTGCGAGGGCGCCGGCGAGATGTTCCGCGTCAGCACCCTCGACCTGGAAAACCTGCCGCGCACCGACAAGGGCGAGATCGATTTCAGCAAGGATTTCTTCGGTGAGGAGAGCTTCCTGACCGTATCCGGCCAGCTGAACGTCGAGAGTTATTGCCTGGCGCTGTCCAAGGTTTACACCTTCGGCCCGACTTTCCGCGCGGAAAACTCGAACACCACCCGCCACCTGGCGGAATTCTGGATGGTCGAGCCGGAAATCGCCTTTGCGGACCTGGCAGATATCGCCGACCTGTCCGAGGAGATGCTGAAATACGTCTTCAAGGCGGTGCTGGAAGAGCGCGCCGACGATATGGCTTTCTTCGCCCAGCGCATCGACAAGGAAGCCATCTCGCGCCTGGAGAACATCGTCGACAACGACTTCGCGCGCATCAATTACAGCGAGGCGATCGAGATTCTCGAGAAGTGCAAAGAGAAGTTCGAGTTCCCGGTTTCGTGGGGAATCGACCTGGCCTCCGAGCACGAGCGCTACCTGGCCGAGAAGCACTTCAAGAAGCCGGTGATCGTCATGAACTACCCGAAGGACATCAAGGCCTTCTACATGCGCATGAACGACGACGCTAAGACTGTGGCGGCGATGGACGTGCTGGCGCCGGGTATCGGTGAGATCATCGGTGGCTCCCAGCGCGAAGAGCGCCTGGAGAAGCTGGACGAGCGCATGGACGAGATGAACATCCCGAAGGAACACCTGGACTGGTACCGCGACCTGCGCCGCTACGGCACAGTGCCGCACGCCGGCTTCGGCCTCGGTTTCGACCGTATCGTTTCCTATGTCACCGGCATGGGCAATATTCGTGATGTGATTCCCTTCCCGCGCACACCGAAGAATATCGCCTTCTGATAAAAAGCCCCGCAATGCGGGGCTTAAGCTCGCCAATAAACCCCGCCTCTTACCTAATCCGGTGGCGTGGCGGCAAGGCACTGGGGCCGGCATTTCGAAAACGCATGAATACGTCCCTGTAGCTCCGTCGGGTACGTCCTGTACCCGACGGTTTCGAAATGCCGGCCCCAGTACCTTGCCTTCAAATTCGGCTGCATGACTTTGTCAGCAGTCTGAAATTCCCCAATGCGGGCTTCTTCTTTCCGCAGACAGTTTCCCTATCCGCCTAGCTGCCGCCGAACACCGCCATCAGGGTAATCAGGACGATCCACAGCAAAATCAAGAACCACTGCACGGCCTGGCCACCGCCATTCTTGGCGCCGTTCTTTTGCGGCTGACCTTTTGCTTTCACCTTCGCGTAGTCGAAGGTATGGCGGGTCAGCTCTTCTCCCTGGTACACCTCTACCTCGCGCGCGCCGGCACCCAACGCCAGCTCACGAAACGCGCGCACCTCAACCTCGGTGAGCCCACCCTGGGTCTTTTCCATCGGCTGCAGCACCACGATCGGCGAAGGGGTAAACAGGGTCTGGTCGGTAAGCTTGCGGAATATATGTTGCAACAGCTTTTCACCGGCACTGAAGTCGCGCAGCAGCGAGCGCGGATGTGAGAAAGGATTGATGACTTCGACATCCTGGCCGGATACGGAAGCGGCGCGATTGCCGACCGCGGCGACAATACGTCGGCCATTGCGCGCCTCCACGGCAACCAGTGGTGACTCATCAAAAATTTTGCCGCTGTCGATATTGGTCACCCGGATGCGCTTTTCCCAGATCTGCACATACAGGGTGGCCCCGAGTTGATCGACTAGTTTATTGAGCATGCCAAGCTCCCCGCTCGGTCATCTTGCAAGAGCACTACTGGTTCGAATTGACTTCAATGCCCGTACCGGCGGGATCCCTGAAAAACACCTGGCGCATGGTACCGCCCGGTACATGCGTCTTGGTGTAACTGACGCCCAGCGATTCCAACTTGTCGACCACCGCATTGAGATTTTCAGTTCGGAAAGCGACATGATCGAGATAATGCGGACTGTCGCTCTCGAAGTGCACATTGCTTTCCACCAGGTGCACCAGTGGCTGATCATCCGCATAAAGCCAGAAGCCGCTGCGGGCAAAATCGGGGCGGTGACCTTCGCGCAGACCGAGTACTGAACAATAGAAGTCCCTGACCTCCAAGAGCAGATCGATCGGGGCGGAGATATTGATGTGATCCAGACGCACGAAAATTACTCCTGTAATTTTTAAGCGGGGAATGCTTGTCGACCGCTGTTCTTCTGCAATTGACTCACATCCACCCCGGGCAGCACGGATTTCATCGGGCGGATTCCTGTACCGCTTTAGCGAAACCACTCTCGCACGACCGAAGATACCCGCCGCGAAATCAGACCTGCCGCCAGCCGGGAATCAGACAACGCCCCTACCCTGCAGCGCACTGATCTCTTCATCGCTTTTTCCGAGTAGCTCACGCAATACCTCTGCAGTGTGCTGCCCCAGGACCGGCGGAGCCTGTTCGTAATCTAGCTGGGTCTCGGAAAAAATCACCGGATTGCGTACCGTCTTGACCTTGCCGGCGGTCGGGTGATCCTGCTCCAGTACCATGCCCCGCGCCTGCACCTGCGGATCGGCAAACACCTGATCCAGGGTATTGATCGGACCACAGGGCACATGGGCATCGCTGAGTTTTTCGAGCCACCAGGCGGACTGCCGCTGCCGCGTGGCCTCTTCGATCAACGGTACCAGCTGCTCCCGCGCCTGTACCCGCGCGGCGTTGGTGGCGTAGGCGGGGTTGTCCGCGAGTTGCTCGATGCCGGCGATATGGCAGAAACGCTTGAACTGCTCGTCATTGCCAACCGCGAGCATAAAGTAGCCGTCACTGGACGGTACTGCCTGATACGGAACGATATTCGGATGGCCAGTACCCTGACGGACAGGCGGCTTGCCCGAGGTCAGATAGTTCTGCGCCTGATTGGCGAGCCAGGCCACCTGGGTGTCCAACAGCGCCAGGTCAATATGCTGGCCCTCACCGGTTTGCTGGCGATGGATCAGCGCGGCCAGCACCGCCGATACGGCGTACATTCCGGTCATCAGGTCGGCCACGGCGACACCGACTTTCTGCGGACCGGCCCCGGGCTGCCCCTCCGGCACACCGGTGATACTCATCAGTCCACCCATGCCCTGGATCATCGCGTCGTAACCGGCACGATTTTTATAAGGCCCGGTCTGGCCGAAGCCGGTGATCGAGCAGTAGATGATGCCCGGGTTGATCGCCTTGATGGAATCGTAATCCAAACCGTATTTTTTGAGCCCGCCCACCTTGTAGTTTTCCAGCAGAATATCGCACTGCGCGGCCAGCTCCTTCAGCAAATGCTGGCCCTCGTCCGTGGTGATATCGACGGTGACCGACTTTTTGCCGCGATTGGCACTGAGGTAATAGGCGGCATCGGCGGTGTCCGCACCCTGCGCGTCCTTCAGGTAGGGAGGGCCCCAGTGACGGGTGTCATCGCCACGCTCCGGGCGTTCAACCTTGATAACTTCGGCACCGAAATCGGCAAAAACCTGACTAGCCCAGGGGCCAGCCAGAATACGGCTGAGATCGAGAACCTTTAGATGCGCGAGCGGACCTGCCATAACTTCCTCATTTTGGTCTTCTACGGGCTAGGACAAAATTTGCGGCAGACTATCAGATTTGACCGGTCGGTGCTCGGCTTGGACGCGACTGAAAAATGCCCTTACACTGACGCCAATATAGAAGAATAAGGAGCAGCGCAATGACTGCCGCAGAAACAAAAAGATTCGAGTCCTTTACCGACTTTTATCCCTACTACCTGGAAGAACACCGCAACCTGACCTGTCGCCGACTGCACTTTGTCGGCACCGCCCTGGTCATCGCACTGGTCGCGACGGCCCTGATCAGCGGAAAACTGTTGTGGCTCGCGGGCGTGCCTTTTGCCGGTTACGGTTTCGCCTGGACCGGACATTTCTTCTTCGAACACAACAGGCCCGCCACCTTCAAGCATCCCTTCTACAGCCTGTGGGGGGACTTCGTCATGTTCAAGGATATGCTGCTCGGTCGCATCGATCGCTAGACTCTCGACTTGGCCAGGCCGTACTTGCGCAGCTTGTTCGCCACCGCGGTATGGGAAATACCTAGCCGCTTGGCCAGCTCTCGCGTCGAAGGCTGCTCGGCGACCAGGTCGTTGAGCAGCGCCCGCTCCAGCTGCTCCATCATTTCCCGATAAGTCAGGCCTCGCCCCCAGTCCCGCCACGGCAGTTGCGGCCGCACAGCCAGATCCGGTAGGTCGCCCGCCTCGATGGTGTCGCCATTGCGCGCGACGCAGCGACGCACCCCGGCGCCCAGGTAATCCCCCAGCCCATTGAAGTTATCCGGCCAGTCGTGTTGCTTCATCAACGCCAATACGTCGTCACTCAGCTGCAGTGGCTGCGCCTCCGGCGCGTGCTGACGCAGCATTGCCGCCGCGAATCGCGGCAGCGCCGGCCGCATAGTGCGCAGAGGCGGTAATGAGAGCGCGAGCGTCGAGAATATCTGTGCCAGCGCCGGCTCCAGCCTGTCGGCACTGACACTGGTTGCCACCAAGCGCAACTGCGCTGGCAAATCCTGCAGTTGCCGTACCAGCGCCAACTGCGCTGCAGCAGACAGACGGTGCAGGTCCTCGAGAATCAGGGTACCTGAACCGCGCAACTGGGACGGCAGCGGCATCTGTCCGTCCCGCGGCAACAGCCGCTGACAATCACCGGCGGCGGCCACCGGCGAGAGATAGTGCAGCGCACCGGCAAAGGTACTCTTGCCGGTGCCGCGCTCACCGACAATCAGCAGTGGCGAGCGGAAGTTGGCCAACTCCTGCAATTGCAGACAGCGCTCGCGGCGCAGATCGAAATCCCACAACGCCACCAGGCGCGGCAGTTCAACGGCAGACTGATCTGCATCCCACTGCTGCAGGGTCAGCACGGCACCGGCCAGGGAATCCACCGCGCCGGGACTGTCCTCGACCGGGATTGGCGACCATTCCATCCGGTAAGCGCGACCGCGCACGCCAACCGGCAGCCCATAACGGGGCACGGCGAAATCCCGCAGCAGTTCGGCGACCTGCATCAGCGGCAGGAACCGCTGCAGCTGCAGGCCCGGCACCTTGTCCAGGCTGACGCCGAAGGCCCGCGCCGCCGCCAGATTCGCCGCAATCACGCGGCCCTCGCGGTCCACCGACAAGACGGGATCGGCCACGTGGCGCAGCAGCGTGTCCAACTCAAAGTGCCGCCTCTCCGACGGAATCAGCGCGATGCGCCGCACCCGCTGCACGCCCGGCACCTTCAACAGGGACCTCTCAATCGCCTGGTATTGGGTCGTGAGCATGCTCGGCGCTGCCAGATAGACCTTGTCCCCGCTGTCGCCACCAAGCTCACCGGAAGTCACATTAATCCGATATTCGCCGAATATCTGCATTATTTCATGCAGGATGCCGACACGGTTGGCGCAGGTAATTTCGATTCTCATCGCAACACTGTAAATAATTGTTTACGAAAAGTGTATCTGCGGTGGCTGCGAAACGGCAAGAGTGTCGTGATTCCCCTGCCCAGCGGTGCCCGCTCTGACTAAAAATAACGGAGATAGATAACAACAAAGACAGAGCGGCAGGCCGGCAGCGCCCCTGAAAGGGCCTCACACCGCGCCGCTACGGGAGCACAGAGTCATGAAGAAAGACGCGAAGAAACCCAGCAAATACGTGGCGCGGCAGCCCGACGAGCAGGGTTTTATCCACTATTCCGATATCGAACACCAGACCTGGCAGCGCCTGATCGAGCGCCAGCTCAAGGTGGTTCCGGGGCGCGCCTGCGACGAGTACCTGCACGGTCTGGAGCTGCTGGATCTGCCCCATGACCGCATCCCCCAGCTCGACGAAATCAGCAGTGTGCTGCGCCGTGAAACCGGCTGGGAAGTGGCGCGGGTACCGGCATTGATCGGATTTGAGACCTTCTTTGGCCTGCTTGCCGACCGCAAGTTTCCGGTGGCGACCTTTATCCGCACGCCGGAAGAATTCGACTACCTGCAAGAGCCGGATATTTTTCACGAGATCTTCGGCCACTGCGCCATGCTCACCAACCCGGCGTTCGCCAACTTCACGCAGAAATACGGCCAGCTCGGTCTGAGTGCGTCACCGAAAGAGCGCGCCTACCTGGCCCGCCTGTACTGGTTTACCGTGGAGTTCGGCCTGCTCAATACCGAAGACGGCCTGCGCATCTACGGCGGCGGCATCCTGTCCTCGCCGAAAGAGACCCTGTACGCGCTCGGCAATGAGCCCGAGCGCTACGACTTTGACGTGCTCGACGCACTGCGCACCCCCTATCGTATCGATATCGTACAGCCGATTTACTACGTGCTGAACGACCTGCAGCAGCTGCAGCAACTCACCGAGATCGATCTGATGGCCAAGGTGCGCCAGGCCATCGAACTGGGTCTGTTCGAGCCGCGCTTCCCGCCAAAGGACGCCGCATAACAGGCGCCTTCCGGGCGGGCCACCTGCCCGCCCGGACTATCTCCCCCCCCGCCCCGATTCCTCCGTAAGACGTTCAACCAGGCTGAAGGAAATTCCACTACCAGCAGGATGATTCGGAGCCTATCGTTACAGCAGTGGGTGAAGTGAGAGCCCAACTATCCCCGCCAGGCGGGAGACTCCACTACACTCAATGGATAGGACTATCAGAAGGGGTAGCCGCGCCATAGATGGCGCACAAATCGTCGCTCATGGATACTCGGCCCCGCGGTTTTGGGAGCTTCGTAGAATTATGTCCTCACTCGATGCGATCGACAGACAACTTCTTGCCATCCTGCAATCGGACGTCAGCCTCTCGATCGAGGAACTGGCCGAGCGCGTGGGCCTGACCAAAACCCCCTGCTGGCGCCGGGTTCAGAAGCTGGAAAAAAGCGGCATCATCCGCCGCAAAGTGGCGCTGCTGAATGCGGAAATTCTCGGCCTGCCGGTGTCGGTGTTCGCCCAGGTCAAGACCGATCAGCACACGCCCGAATGGGCTGATGCCTTTGCCGCCCATATGGCGGAATTGCCGGAGGTGGTGGATTGCTACCGGATGGCGGGCGACTATGATTACCTGCTCCGCATCGTGGTCAGTGATATCTCTGCCTACGACCGTTTCTACAAGGAACTGATACGCCACGTGGGCATCAGCGATATTATTTCGAACTTCGCCATGGAGCAGATCAAGAGCACTACCGAGCTGCCGATTCCTCCCGGCGAATAGCAAACTTGCATTGAAGTCGCGGGCGCGACTGTTTCAGCTGCGCCCGCATCTATGGATAATGGACTCAGTGCCTCACTCAGCAAGGATGTCCAGTGGCAGAAACCTCTCTCTTCCAGTCCTTTTTTCTGATTTTTAGCGGCGCAGCCATCGTTGCCTCGCTGGCGCTGTTCGGGCGCCAGCCGCTGCTGGTTGCCTACATCGCCCTGGGCTTGCTCCTCGGCCCGTCTGGCATGGCGGTGATCGACAACGTGCAGCTGCTCGCGGAGATGTCCAACGTCGGCATTATCTTCCTGCTGTTCCTGCTCGGCCTCGACATGCAGCCCCAGGCGCTGATCTCGGTTCTGCGCAAAGCCACCTTCGTCGGCCTGATCAGCTGCGCAATTTTCCTGGGAGTGGGCTTTGCCATCGGCAAGCTATTCGGTTTCACCAGCACCGAGTGCTGGGTCATCGGCATGGCAATGATGTTTTCCAGCACCATCATCGGCATCAAGCTGCTACCGACCACCGTGCTGCATCACAAACATCTCGGTGAAATGATGGTGGGCCTGCTGCTGTTCCAGGATTTCGTCGCCATCACCTGCCTGATGATTCTGCTGTCCGGCAGTACCGGCGAGGTGGATGTGGCGCAACTGGGGCTTTCCATCGCCGCCGTGCCGCTGCTGGTGCTATTTGCCTGGGTGGTGGTGAAATACCTGCTGCTGCCGCTGTTTACCCGCTTCGACCGCTTTCACGAATATGTGTTTCTGCTGGCGCTGGGCTGGTGCATGGGGCTGGCAGAGCTGGCGGAAATACTCGGGCTGTCGCGGGAAATCGGCGCGTTCATTGCCGGTATCACCCTGGCCACCAGCCCGATCTCCCAGTACATCGCCCTGAGCCTGAAGCCGCTGCGGGATTTCTTCCTGATCCTGTTTTTCTTCAGCCTCGGCGCCCAATTCAAGCTGTCGATGGTGCCGGAAATTGCATTGCCTGCACTGGTCACCGCGGCCGCGGTGCTGCTGGTCAAACCGCTGGTGTTCCGCTGCCTGCTGGGCAATCAGAGCGAACACAAGGTACTGGCCTGGGATATCGGCTTCCGCCTCGGCCAGATCAGCGAGTTTTCCCTGCTGATCGCGTTCCTGGCCGTCGGCCACAACCTGATCGGCAGCGCCGCATCGCACTTGATTCAGGCCACCGCCATTCTGACGTTCCTGGTCTCGTCGTATATCGTGGTGCTGAATTTCCCCAACCCGATCGCGATCAAGGACGAGCTGCGCAGGGATTAACAGCACTTATCGCGAAAGGAAGGTTCCGCCGCCCGACAATTCACCCGCGCTCCTTAACCAGGCTGCGGTTGCTTTTCAGCATGCCAAACAGGCGCGGTATGTCCTTCGCGAACATCAGGTACAGACACGGCACCAGCAACAGCGAGATCGCGGTGGCGGCGAGAATGCCGTAGCCGAGCGAGATCGCCATCGGAATCATGAAGCGCGCCTGCACCGAGGTCTCGAAGATCATCGGCATCAGCCCGCAGAAGGTGGTCACCGTGGTCAGAATGATCGGGCGGAAGCGCCGCGCGGCGGCCTGCTTGATCGCGCCGGTCAGATCGGCGCCCTCTTCCCGCAAGCGGTTGCCGTATTCGATCATCACCAGCGTGTCGTTAATCACGACACCGGCCAGCGCCACCATGCCCAGCAGGCTGACCATACTGAGGCCGTATCCCATGATCAGGTGGCCCAGCAGTGCGCCTATGACACCGAAGGGTATCGCCACCATCACGGTCAGCGGCTGGATATAGCTCTTTAGCGGAATCGCCAGCAGCAGGTAGAGAGCGGCCATGGTCAGAGAGAAAGTCAGCCCCAGGGATGCCAGCCCCTCGCGCTCCTCGGCCTGCCGCCCCTCGTAGGAAACACTCAGACCGGCATAATCGGCCTGCAATTGCGGCACCACGCTCTGGTTGAGCTCATTGATGACCAGCGCCGCCTGGTCCGGCGGCTCCACATTCGCAGTCACCGTCATGACCCGACGCCCGGCGCGGCGGTTGATGGTCGCGTAGGCACGCCCCTTGTCCACTTCCACCAGATCCGGCAGCGGCAGCCACAGGCCGTTACCGGCGCGGATCATGATGCTGGAAACATCGTCCAGGCTGACCCGCTGCTGCTCCGGCAGACGCACCATCACCTTGACCTGATCGCGCCCGCGCTGCTGGCGCAGGGCCTCGGCACCGTAGAGCGAGGCGCGCAACTGCCGGCCGATATCCTCGGCGGACAAGCCAAGGCTCTTCGCGGTTTCCGTCAGGGTCAGGTCGAGCTGCTGCTTGCCCTGGGAGATGCCCGCATCGATATCACTGACCGCGGGGAATTTCCCCAACTCCCCTGCCAGTTGCTGCGCTGCCTGCTCCAGGGTCGCGGTATCCGTGTGGCGGAGCTCCACCGTCAGTGCGGCACCGGCACCGGGGCCGCCACGATCGGAGACGAAACTGGAACTCAGCGCGCCGGGCACGGGCCCCACCGCACGGCGCCACTTGCGGACAAATTCCCCGGTGGAAAAATCGCGCAGATCCGACGGCACCAGGTAAACATCCACCTGCACCGAACTCTCCCGCACCAGGCCGCGTATGCCGAGTACCGCTTTTTCGCGATCCACGTCAGCGAGTACACGATCGGCCGCGGCCATGATTTGGCTGCGCGCCTTATCCAGCTGTTGCTCCGCCGTTCCCGGCGGAAAAGTCACTTCAACGCGGCCCGTGTCCCGCTCGACCTTTGGCATCAGCGTAAAGCCCATGCGCCCACTAGCGGCGTAACCACCGACGACCAGCAGGATGGCAATGGCGATGGCGATGGTGCTGTAGCGGTGGCGCACGCAGAGATCCAGCAGCGGCTTGAAGCGCACCTCGACAAAGCGGTCCAGGCTGCGCGCGATCATCTTCTGCCGCGCGGCAAGGCGCCGCGCCCAGCCGTTTTTGTAACCGCGGCGGGAGTGGGCCAGATGCGACGGCAGGATAAACAGCGCCTCGACCCAGGAAATGACAAACACCGAGCCGACCACGAACGGAATAATGCCGAAGATCTTGCCCATAAATCCGGGCAATTCCATCAACGGAATAAACGCGACAATATTGGTCAGGATGGCGAACGTCAGCGGCACTGCCACCTGCCGCGCACCGGCAATCGCCGCCTCCAGGTTGCTGTAACCGAGCCGACGCCACTCGTGAATGTTCTCGCCGGCGATAATCGCATCGTCGACAACGATACCCAGCGCAATAATAAAGGCGAACATGCTGACCATATTCACCGAGACATCCAGCGCCGGCAGGAACAGCAGCGCGCCGAGGAAGCTGGTGGGAATTCCCAATGTCACCCAGAAGGCCAGGCGCAGTTCCAGAAATGCACCCAGCACCAAAAACACCAGCAACAGGCCGATAAAACCGTTTTTCAGCAGCAGCGACAGGCGCTCTTTGAAAATTTCCGAATCGTCGTCGCGGATACTGATATGCACACCCGCCGGCAGCGCACCCTCAAGTTCGGCCAGCACTTCGCGCGCGGCCTCACTGACACTCATCGGCGTCTGATCGCCGACGCGGAAAATATCGATACCGACCGCGCGCTCGCCGTTGAAGACCATATTGCGCGGCTCATCCACCAGCGCATCGCGAATGGTGGCAATATCGCTCAGGTGCACCGTGCCGCCACCGGCACTCTGCACGACGACGATATCGCCAAACTCCCGCGCCCAGTCACGCCGCTCCGTCACCCGCACCAGGATCTCGCCGGCGGCGGATTTAACCCCGCCGGCGGGCACATCCACCGCAGCGTTGCGCACCAGCTGGGCGACGTCCGGCAGTGACAGGCCGTAGCGGCGCAGGTCGTCGCGGCGCACTTCGATCGCCACTTCAAAATCGCGCACACCGGAGGTCTCCAGCTGGGTGATATCCGGATGCGCTTCCAGCTTGTCATAGATCTGCATGGCAAGGTCGCGCAAGGTGCGATCGTCGAGGTCGCCGTGAATCACCAGATCCATCACGTCGCGCCTGCGCTCGGCCAGACTGACCTGGGGCCGCTCGATATCCGACGGGAAGGTAGTGACGCGATCAATGGCCTGCTGCACATCCTGGTAGACCTGGTTGCCATTGGCATCCTCATCCAGTTCCAGCGTCAGGGTAGCGCTGCCCTCTGAGGCGGAACCGCGCATTTCCTTGATGCCCACAATGCCCTGCACCGCCTGTTCGGCCGCCACCAGCACGCCGCGCTCGACTTCGGCCGGACTCGCGCCCGGGTAGCTGATCTGCACGGTGATCATATCGAGGCTGAACTCGGGAAAGACTTCCTTTTTCACCGTCAGCGAAAAAATCAGACCGCCGACGATAAACACCAGCATCAACAGATTCGCCGTCACATGGTTGTGGGCCATCCACGCAATGGCGCCCGAACGCGTGTCCACGGCCGGGCGGTTAGCGCCGCCGAGACTCATCCGCGCTCTCCCTTTTCCGGTTCTTCAACCGGCACTTCATTGTCAGGCCGGTCGCTGCGGCGCGCGCCCGCCTTATCGCGCCCATTGCCCGTCGTGCGCTGCGCGGTCTGCACCTGCATGCCCTCGGTTACCGCGGTGAGTCGAGTAGTAACCAGAGTTTCACCGCCGTGCAGGCCAGTCTCCAATACGGCGTAATCTCCGCTCAGGAAGGCGATCTCGATGGGCCGGATGACGATACGGCCATCGCGCACCTGCCACACCCTGTTGCCATCCTGCACCGCGGTCAGCGGTACGCGCACCCGTTCTCGCTCTGCCCGGCCGGTGATTTCCACTCGCGCCAGGTCGTTCAGCAGCAGTTGTGGCTGAGCCGGGTTTTCGATGGACAAGGGATCCGCAAGCTCCACCAATACCCGCGCCAGCCTGCCCTGCTCCTCGAGCACCGGAATCACCCGCACAAACTCACCGGGTCGATACTGATCCGCCGGCCACTGGCTGCCGTGGATACGCACTTCGGCATCGGGGCTGTTGAGGCGTTCCAGTTGTGCCGCCGGCACCTCCACTTCGATCTGGAAGCGCTCGGCGCCGGCGAGCGTATAGAGCACGCTGCCCGGCGCGACCCGATCGCCGACGTCGGCACTGCGACTCACCAGCAGGGCGGTAAACGGCGCGCGAATCTGCGTCAGGCGCAGATCCCGCTGTGCCAGGCGTACCTGGGCCTCGGCCGAGTCCACACGTGCCTTGGCTGCCGCGAGCTGGGGTTCCCGCAGCACCAGCGCGCGGTCTGCCTCCGGCAGCGAGCTGCCCAGCAGTTCATATTCCTCCTGCGCCACGAGGCGCTGGCCCTGCTCCTGTTGTAGTTCCGCCCGCCTCTCGGCCAGTGCACTGCGCGCGGTCTGCAGGGCCAGCTGGTAGGATTCGGATTCAATCCGCAGCAGTAACTGATTTTTTTCCAGCGTCGATCCCGGCCCCAGATCGTAATCGAGCCACTCGACAACGCCGTCCACCTGCGGCTGCAACTCGGCCAGTTCACGCGCGGCCACCTTGCCCAGCGCGCTGACGGTCAGCGGAAACTTTCCGCGCTCGGCCACGACAACGTCAACGGTCGGCGGCGGCGCCTTGCGCTCACCGCGACTCAGGGTTGGCTTTTCCCGCATCAGCCAGCTGGAAATCACCAACGCGAGCAGGATCAGCGCCACTGGTACAACAAAATTCCAGTTGAGTTTTTTCAGCATCAACTATTCCCTTCCCGGTACAACTCCAGCTCTACCGGCTGCGGTGCCGGGAGGTCTTCCTGCGGAAGCCCCCCGGATAATGCCCGATAGAGGGTGACCCGGTTCTCCATCAGTTCGCGCCGCGCGCTCAGAATTTCACGCGCCAGCGCCTGCTGATCGTTGGTAGCGGCCAGTACATTCAGAAAGTCCACGCTGCCGCGTGCATAAGCGCGCCGCTGGCGCACGAGAATCAGTTCGGAGAGACGTTCGCGTTCGCGCAGGTAACCCAACCGGTCTTTCACCGCGCGCTCGCGAATCAACGCCTGCTCCACTTCGGACAGGGCCTGGTTCACAGTATTGCGGTAAAGCGCCCAGCGTTCCTGTAACACCGCATCCTGTTGGTGCTGGGCCGCGGCCAATTGCCCGCCATCGAACAGCACCCCCTCCGCGGCTGCGGTGATTGTCAGCAGCCAGTCCTTGGTAATGGAACTGATGGAGCTGCCGCCACCGCTGGCGATCGCCGATAGGCTGATAACCGGCAGCCGATCCGCCCAGGCCTGGTCCGCAAGGTAGTAACCCTGCAACAGTTCCCGCTGGGCCCGCTGCACATCCGGCCGACGCAGCAGTAACTGGGATGGCACGCCGGTATCCGGCAGCGCCGGCAGGACCGGCATGTCGGCAACCACCTGCAGTTGCCCTTCCAGCTCCTGTGCGGCGATTCCCAGTAGTGCGGCAAGCTGTACCTTCAGTATCTCGATATCCGCGTCAACCTGCTGCAGCTCCTGCTCGGACTGCTGCACCAGCTGGCGCTGCTGGAGCACATCGGCCGCCGCGCTAACGCCACGGCCAAAGCGCAGCTCCAGCACGCGCAGGGTCTTGCGATTGGTATCCAGCTGCTGGCGCAGCAGATCCTGCTGCCCCCACTGCTCGCGCAGCTGCAGCCAGGTGACGGCGACTTCTGCCGCCAGGCTTAGCGCCGCGGTCTGCAGATTCTGCTCCTCGGCCAGGCGCCCGGCCTCCGCTGCGCGGGCCCCGGCACGCACCCGACCCCATAGATCGATTTCATAACTGGCGGCCAGGCGTCCGCTCCAGCTGTTGCCTTCGTTCTCACTGCCGGAAAAATCGAAGTCACCGGACGAGGAGCGGCGCTGTTCCGTATTTTCGAGGGCCACAGTCAGGCGCGGCCAGAAGCCGGAGCGTGCGCCCTTGGCCGCGGCCGCTGCCTGCTGCAGGCGCCACAGCGTAGCCTGCAGGTCCGGGTTGTCGTGCAGCGCCAGCTGTACCAGCTGGTCCATCTGCGCATCACCGAACGTGCTCCACCAGCGCATGTCGACCGCACCGTTGCCGGACGCGCGAAACCTGTCGGGCAGGCCCAGGCTCTCCTGCGCCAGATCCGGCGGTAGAGGCTGAGTTGCACAGGCGCTGAGCAGCGGCAGGCAAAATGCTACGACAGGAAAAAAACGCAAGGAAATTTCACCAAAGTCTCTGGATGAACGTGAAGTTAGAAAATTATTGCGCCTATTATGGAATTCGTGTTTGGACCTGCAAGGCAATTTACGGTTGTTTACGCGCGAGCGGATTAATCGGAGGCAAAATTGCCCGCACCGGGAGTGCTCAGGCGCCCCTACTTAGGTATCATGCGCCACACTAAACTGATCGGTCACAGGGTGCTGTCGCAGGGATTACCGTCGGCGCCACTCCAGAAACTGATCCGGGCCGCGCAAGTTGCACTGCCTGCATAATTGGACCGGCCGGACACGCCGGTCGCGATCAATAACGGAAGTAGACGAGACACACCATGAGTAAACATCAGCCCCTCGCCCACTGGGACGACATCCTGCTGCTGGACCGCCAGCTGAGTGACGAAGAGCGTATGGTGCGCGATACCGCACGCGAGTACTGCCAGACCAAACTGATGCCGCGTATTCTGGAAGCCAACCGCCACGAAATCTTCGACCGCGAGATCATGCGCGAAATGGGCGAACTGGGCCTGCTCGGCTCCACCATCGAAGGCTACGGCTGCGCCGGCCTGAACTATGTTTCCTACGGCCTGGTGGCGCGCGAAGTTGAGCGCGTCGACTCCGGCTACCGCTCGGCGATGAGCGTTCAGTCCAGCCTTGTGATGTACCCGATTTCCGCCTACGGCAGCGAAGCGCAGAAAGAGAAATACCTGCCCAAGCTGGCCACCGGCGAGTGGGTCGGCTGCTTCGGCCTGACCGAGCCGGACGCCGGCTCCGATCCCGGCGGCATGAAGACCCGCGCCAAGAAAGTGGAAGGCGGCTACCGCCTGAGCGGCTCCAAGATGTGGATCACCAACAGCCCCATTGCCGACGTATTTGTCGTCTGGGCCAAGGACGACGAAGACGTTATCCGTGGCTTCGTGCTCGACAAGGGCATGGAAGGTCTGTCCGCGCCGAAGATCGAAGGCAAGTTCTCCCTGCGCGCGTCCATCACCGGTGAAATCGTCATGGACAACGTATTCGTGCCTGAAGAGAACAAGTTCCCGGACATCGGCGGACTGCGCGGTCCCTTCGGCTGCCTGAACCGCGCCCGCTACGGCATTTCCTGGGGTGCTATGGGCGCCGCCGAATACTGCTGGCACGCCGCGCGCCAGTACGGCCTCGACCGCAAGCAGTTCAACCGCCCGCTGGCACAGACTCAGCTGTTCCAGAAGAAACTCGCCGACATGCAGACCGAAATCACCCTCGGCCTGCAGGGCTCGCTGCGGGTCGGCCGCATCATGGACGAGGACAAAAACTTCGACCCGACCATGATCTCGCTGATGAAGCGCAATAACTGTGGCAAGGCACTCGACATCGCCCGCGTATCTCGCGATATGCACGGCGGTAACGGTATCGCCGACGAGTTCCACGTGATCCGCCACGTGATGAACCTGGAGGCCGTAAACACCTACGAGGGCACCCACGACGTGCACGCCCTGATCCTCGGCCGCGCTCAGACTGGCCTGCAGGCCTTCGTCTAAGCCTGCCGTCAGTAGCGTATCCGCCCTATATTTGCTCGGTGGATACGCTGCTTCTCTTCCCTCATCAGGGCCATATCGAGATTCTCTGGTCTGCTGGCATATAACTTCTGCAGCAGGACCCGCTCTATTCCCGGACACAAAAAGTTATGGAACAACTGCTGTACTGGTTCGATCTAATCGGCATAGTGGTGTTTGCGTTTACCGGTGTGCTGGCGGCGGGTCACAAGCAGATGGACCTGTTCGGCGCGGTGGTGTTGGCCTGCGTGACTGCCACCGGTGGTGGCACCACGCGCGACATGATTCTGAATATTCCGGTATTCTGGCTACAGGACAGCCACTATCTCTGGATCGCTGTCACTACCGGGGTCGTCAGCTTTTACCTGATCCGCTATCTGCAGGTACCTATGCGCCTGCTGAAGATCGCTGATGCGATGGGCCTGGCAGTCTTTGTCGTGATCGGCACGCAAAAGGTACTCGAGCTAGGACACTCACCGGCCATTGCCATCGTAATGGGCGTCATGACAGGGACCTTTGGCGGCTTGATCCGAGATATCCTGGCCGGCGATATTCCGCTGTTGCTGCGGCGCGAGATCTACGCCACGGCGGCCCTCAGCGGCGCCGCCGTGCTGGTGTTACTCGACGCCAGCGGTAAAGTCCCGGGAGAGATTGTAGTGGCCGTCGCCGTGCTGGTGACCCTGGGGATCCGGCTCGCGGCCTTGCGATGGAACCTATCCGCACCCATCGCGCGCTTCGGCAACAACTGACCAGCCAGTTTTATTCACAGGTACTACTGCAGTGTGTGATTTCCGACTTCAGAAAGCCGTTCTACTCGTTCTCTGCGTCCTCCTCGGGGCCTGTGATCGCGCCGCACAACAGGACGACAGTGCAGGCCCCACCCGGCTGATTCCCAAGCCCTGCTGGTTCGAAACCGATGACAGCTGGCCGATCACACAGTGCTTTATGATGGAAGTGCCGGAAAACTACGCCAAGCCATCGGAGCGCAGAATCCAGTTTCCGGTTGTGCGCTTCCTCGCCGCCGAGCCCGATGCCGACAAGTACCCGCTTCTGCACCTGGGCGCCGGCGGACCCGGCGCCAGCCTCGGGCTGGAGCCGGAAAACGCCAGCGACTGGCTGTGGATCAACTACGCCGCGATGACCGTGGAAGACGGCCGCGACCTGATCATCATGGACCCGCGCGGCACCGGCATGGCCCAGCCCCGCCTGACCTGCCACGAGTTTATCGAGGATGCGCAGACCGCGTTCCGGCGCAACCTGTCTCCGGATGAAGAGGCACGCGTATTCACGTTCAGCATGGAGCGCTGTTACAGCCGCCTGAGCAAAGGGGCTGACCTCGCCCAGTACAACAGCGCAACCATCGCCCGGGATGTGGAAGCCCTGCGGCAGCTGATGGACGTGGAAAAGTTCAACCTCTACGGCGTTTCCTACGCGTCCCGCTATGCACTGACCATGGCCCGCGACTACCCGGACTCTGTGCGCGCACTGGTACTGAACAGCGCGGTATTCCCCAACATCATCTACACCCAGCAGCTGGCCAAAGACTCGCTGGCGGCCTATCAGCGCGGCCTGCAGGCCTGCTCCGCCGACAAGCTGTGCAACAGCCGCTATCCCGACCTGCGCAACCGCCTGGAAAACCTGGTGCAATCGCTGGATGAAAACCCGCGCACCATCTCTATCACCCATCGTTTTTCCGACGAGGAGTATCCGTTCGTATTGACCGGCCAGCGGTTATTGCGGGTGCTTTTCCAGGCGCTGTACAACGAAAATTTTTACAGCGACCTGCCGAAGGTTATCGAGGCGCTGGAAACCGCCGAGACAGAAGAGCAGAAGCCGGTACAGACTGCGATCGCCAATTTCATGGAAATCGTACTCGACCCCTACTTCGGTGATGCCGCCGGAGTGAGCCACTTCTGTTACGAAGAGGCGCCCTTTGTCGATTTCGACCGGGCCCGCGCCAGCGCTGCCGACAGCGGTATCCTCGGCGGCGCCGTGCGCTCCGATATCGAACTGATGCAGGTGCAGTGCCGAATCTGGGCCATCCCCTCGGCACCACTACTCGAATCGAAGGCGATCGCCACCACCCTGCCCGTCATGCTGCTGCACGGTGGCCTGGACCCGGTGCTAGCCGCCGATGATGTCGACAAAGCCCGGCGCAAACTGCCCAACCATCAGTGGCTGCTGTTCCCGGCGCTGGCCCACGACATCATTTCGGCCAGCAACTGCGCCGAGCAGGCCGCAGCGCGCTTCCTCGACAACCCGACCGAAGACCAGACTGAGTCCGCCAGGGCATGCCGCCGCGAGGAGCTTGCGAACAAGATACCCGCTGGTGGCGATGCGCCGGCAAACAGCCAATACAGTCAACAAGACTGAACGCTCCGCCGCGGGTTGCGGCGACTGGTCGACCGCTTGGCCGTCGATGCGAAAGGCAGGCCCCGAGGCTGGACAAAATCCGCGCTTGCGCTTAATTTCGCCCCTACAACAACGATAAAAGTAACGGCGCGGCGAGCATGAGCGAGAAAGCAGTCATCGAAGTAAGCGAACTGGCAGACATGGCGCCGGCAGCGGATCTGGTGATCCTGGACTGTCGCTACGATCTAGCCGACCCCGACGCCGGCGCGCGGGCTTTCGCCGAGGGACATATCCCCGGCGCCCACCATGCCAGCCTGCACCGAGACCTGTCGGGTCCGCTCGGCCGTTACGGCGGCCGCCACCCGCTGCCGCATCCGGAAGACTTCCAGCAGTTCGCCCGCGCATGCGGGATAAACCGCAACTCCCTGGTCGTAGTCTACGACGATAACCGCCTCGCGTTTGCCGCCCGCGCCTGGTTCCTGTTCCACTATTTCGGCCACAAAAATGTCGCGGTATTGAACGGTGGCTTCAAGGCCTGGCGCGCGGCAGATATGCCGCTCAGTGCGAGCACCGCTGGGCCGACGCCGGGAGACTTCGTCGCCAGTCCCCGCGACGCGATGCTGCTCAATCACCAGCAGGTGTACAGCAACCTGGACAACCCGCCCTGGCAGCTGGTCGACGCCCGCGACGCGCACCGCTTTGCCGGCATAGAGGAGCCGCTGGATCCTATCGCCGGGCACATCCCCACAGCCCTGAACAAGCCCTGGCAGGGAGTCACCCATGAGGACGGCAGACTCAAGTCATTTGCCGAGCTTCGCAACCACTGGCAGGACATCCCCGCGGACGATCGCCTGGTCAACTATTGCGGTTCCGGCGTTACCGCCTGCGTAAACCTGTTTTCGCTACACCTGATTGGCTGCACCGACGCCCTGCTCTATCCCGGCAGCTGGAGTGACTGGTGCGCACATATTGTCTACCCGGCAACAGACACAGAAAACTGCTAGCGCGGTGCCACCTCAATCGGCACACGCAATTAATAGTCCGAAATAGCAACAGGCTGGCACTAGCCCCACTGCACCAATGGGATCGCAGTGGAACATTCAGTGGAATGGGCGGCTTCGGATTGCCGTCGGGGAGAGAGGCAAGCGGCGGGCCGACGGTGGCAGCGTCGGCCCTTGCCGGAAGAAATGGTTTTCAGCGCAGCAGGCAGGCGCCGGTGCCGGCCAGGCCGCAATAGCCATCGGGATTCTTGGCCAGGTACTGCTGGTGATACTCCTCGGCGTAGTAGAATTCCGGCGCCATGCCGATCTCGGTGGTGATTTCACCAAACCCCTTTTCGACCAACGACTTCTGGAAGGCTTCTCTGGTCGCCTTCGCTTCTTCCAGCTGGGCCTCGTTAAAGCAGAAGATACAAGAGCGATATTGAGGGCCGAGGTCATTGCCCTGGCGCATGCCCTGGGTCGGATCGTGCTCTTCCCAGAAACGGCGCAACAGTTCCCCGTAGCTCACCTTGGCCGGATCGTATACCACCAACACGGCTTCCGCATGGCCGGTGCGACCGCTGCACACTTCCTCGTAATTCGGGTTCTCGGTAGCACCGTCCGCATAACCGGCGGCCGTGGTATAGACGCCGTCGATCTCCCAGAACAGCCGCTCCACACCCCAGAAACACCCCATCCCGAAAATGGCTTTTTCCATGCCGTCCGGGAAAGGTTCTTTCATCTGCGTGCCGTTGACGTAATGAACCGCACTGATGTCCATCGGTTGTTCCCGTCCAGGTAAGATCTGGTCTGCATCGGGTATCTGGAATTTGTCGTATTGCATCAATCACCTCAAGCGCCGGTTTGTCCGGCAACCATAATACAGCCTGTCGCTTTCATTGGCCGCGATACTTCCCAGTCCAGGTACTCGGCTCCCAACTTCTCCTCCGCTCGCTGGGCCAGACGGAAGAATGGTGAGCGCCCCGGGTCGGCCAGCACGACGCGCTCGACGCCCGACTGCAGGGCGCGCCGCGTGAGATTATAAAGTAGCGGCTCGAGATTATCCCAGAAACAGATATCCGTGCCGATCACCACATCGAACCTGGACAGATCGGACTTGGTTACCTTCTCATAGCGACAGCGCCAGGTGTCGACGCTCACGCCGTTCAGCTCCGCGTGATATTGCAGGAACGGGAAAACACTGGGATCGGCATCCAGGCCGGTCACTCGCGCATCGAAGTGCTTCGCACAGAAAATGCCCCCCAGTCCCCAGCCACATCCCAGGTCCAGCACTCTGGCGCCCTTGTTCAGGGGATGACGCTTCAGATAGTCCATCATCAGGCAGGAACTCTTCCAGAATTTGTTACCGTGCAGAGTGGCGTCTCCCGCCTGGCGCCGCAGCCTGCGCATATCGGCATGCGCATTCTGGCGGACGGTCAATCCAAACAGGCGACGACTGAGAGTGCTGGAAGCCATGGTTCTGTATTTACCCTCTATAATTGCAGAATTCAGACATGGACGCGCTAATCGCTGCATGAAGTAGCCAGTGTATCGTCAATCGGACGAAGCTTCAGCCGCCCACTCAATTCAATGGCTTTCAGCCACACCAAACTCGGCCCAAGACCGTTCACTCTTGCCCCGCTTTCCGGGTAGCGAAGCGCGCCGGCATATTAGAATCCAATAGAGAAGCTGCCACCACACGCGAAATCGGCAGCCAACCGGAGAGACACCGGCGCGCCAAACTTGATCGAGCTACCAGTCTTGCGATCAAAATCTGGGAACTGTTCCGCCAGTAAAAAGCGCTATCCGCCAAAAACATCTTCGCCACGCTCGTTCACATATCCCAGCCCCTGCTACTCGACTACTTTTTATATCGATCAATCAGCGAACAACTGCACAAGCAGCTCAGGGAATAAGTGAATAGTGCGATGCGTAGACTCAGCTCAACAGCCTTCACGGCACTGTCAATACTGGTCGCGGCAAAAGGCCAGGCCCTGCCGGTCTATGAATCCAAACAGGTCGCCCTTTATATTCAGGGCTACATGACCACGCACCAAACAAATATTGATGGGAACACCGAGTTGATCGATGGCGCCTCTCGCCTCGGCTTCAATCTCGATACACCTGCCTACAAAGACTGGAACGCCGGATTTAATATCGAGTGGGGTCTCAGGCTGGTTTCGCCGAATCAAAACATCATCATTTCCGGTGACCAGCAGGCGGAACCCGGCGAGCAGGCAGATCCACTCTTTGTTCGCCAAGGCCACGCTTATGCCAAACATAAACACTGGGGCGAGTTCGCCGCCGGCAAACAGTGGGCGACCTATTACGATGTCGCGTATATAACCGACTGGTACAACGTGTCCGGCGGCTTGGCCAGCGGCGCTTTTGCCCTGGGCGGCGATGGCGGTGTTACGGGTACCGGCCGCGCCGACGGGGCATTGACCTGGCGCAAGCGCTGGCGGGCCCTGTGTGGGGAATTCCAAGTCGGCCTGCAATACGCCGCGCACGTTGCGGATCTTGATATTTCGGTGGAGAACGTCAGGGGCCCGGACACGCTACTGGTATGCCCGCCGGGGGACTGTGAGTGGGGACTGAACCGCGGTATCTCGCTGACCTACAAGGTGGATGTCGGTACCGGGCTGTTTCTCGGCACCGCCTACAACCGGACGAATCTGGACCTTTATACCGAGCACGGCCTACTCTTCGACATCAGCGATCCGAACAACAGAATCCTGATCAGGGACGACGAGGTGATCAATGCCAGCAGTAACAATTTCGCCTTTATCGGCGGAGTCGCCTACGGCAGAGGCGCTTTCCAGCAGGGACTTTACGCGGCGTACAACTGGCATCGCTCCCACAACAATGAGCTCGCCCCTCCCAGTTCAACCGTGGGTGCCACCAATTTCTTCAATGCGATAGGATCGGAGAGCTTTGTAAGCTGGACCTGGGGCAAATACAACTGCTATTCCCTCTATGGGGGCCACAACCTGCTGAAGTCTCACAAGGACGAAATTTTCGAGGAAGCACTGGTTACCGGAGATAAGTATCGCCTGGCCTATTATTTCCTCGGCTTCAATTACCAGTGGAACGAGCGGGTGCGGCTTTACCTCGAGAGCGGCAAAGACGACAGCAACGATGTGGCTCGATCCCGGGGCGACTTTATCGCCGCAGGCATAAGGGTCGACATCTGATAAGCTAGCGGACCCAAGCTTCACAGAGGGTACTGTCTTTGGGCCGCATGATCCTACTGATTGCCGTCGGCATATTTGCCTACCTGGCATGGCAAAAATTCAAGAGCAGCGCACCGCAACAAAGGCGCAAGCTACTATTGCAGTGGATGCTGATCGGCTTGGCGCTGGCCGCAGTGCTGCTGGCCGTCAGTGGACGGCTGCACTGGGTGGCTGCCGCCATTGCACTGGTACTACCCGTTCTCGGCCGGGCCCTGAGCTGGCTCGGCCGGCATCTGCCCTGGCTGGCTCCGCTGATCGCCAGGCATGCTCAGGCCAAGCGGGAACAGGCAAACGGCCAGCAGCAGACCTCAGACGCTGACAAAGCCCCTCCCCTCACCCCCGCCGAGGCGCGCCGTATTCTCGGTGTCGACGAGGATGCCGGTCGCGACGAAATCGTCAGCGCTCACCGCAAGCTGATCCAGAAGCTCCACCCGGACCGCGGCGGCAACGATTACCTTGCCTCGCGCATTAATGCCGCCAAGGAGCTGCTGCTGCGCAATCTTTAGCCTTTGACGCGGCTACGCGGGGCCACCTATAGCCGGCACAGCAGGTGCACATAGCGCGCCAGCTGCCGATAGGGATCCTCGCGGGAATATTCCAGCTCTTTTCCCACGATTGCCGCGGCCGGCAGTTTTTCGCGAATGGCGGGAGTCATAAAATCGTGGAAGCAGCGGATGCCGCTATGGGCGACAACCGTTAAACCCGCCTGCGCCAGCCAGTCCTGCACCCACTCGAGCAACAGCGGATTCCGCGGTGTCAGGCTGCCGGGGTGACCGCCCCAGTTACCGCTTTCGATATTGCGATCCAGCTGGCGAAAACTGCCGCGCTGTAGCAGCCGAAACTCCAGCGCGCGGCGGTTATAGAAGGTCAGGGACAGATAACCGCCGGGTTTCAGCAAATCGCGCAACTGCTCCACGGCCTGCTTCGGCTGGGCCAGCCACTCCAGTACGGCGTGGCAAATCACCAGGTCGGCGCCCTGCAGCTCCGGAATCTGCGGCAGTTCCTGCAGCGGCCGCTGCAGCAACGTGACCCGCTCCTGCAGCTGCCGCCGCGCCAGCTGTTCGGCCGCCTGCGCCAGCATCTGTGCCGAAATATCGGCCAGATAGACCCGGTGGCCACCTTGCGCGAGGTCCATGGCGAACTGCCCCTGGCCGCCGCCGGCATCGACGACTTTCAGAGAACCAGCATCTGCCAACAGCGGCGCCAGGTCGCGGTTCAGCACTGCCAGGCGGATATCGCCCTTCAACCCGCCGTAAATGCGATCCCGGAACCGGTGCGCCAGGTCGTCAAAATTTCGATCAGATATTTGATCAGAAGTCATCTCGGCTACAGATCCCGCCCGTCGTGAATATGGCGGCGGCGGTTCTCCGCAATCTTCTCGCGCAGCGCAGTATCCATATCGACGCCCAAGGACACGGCCAGCTTGCTCAGATACATCTGGATGTCCGCCAGTTCGGCAGCCACCTGGCCGGCGCCCCCTGCCTGCACAAATTCTTCGATCTCGTCGTCGCTTCGCCACTGCAAATGGCGACACAGTTCCGCCACCTCTACGGACAGCGCCATGGCCAGGTTTTTCGGCGTATGCAGGGACTGCCAGCCGCGGCGGCGGGCGATGTCGTCGAACGCGGACAGAATGTCGACTGTATCCATTGTTTATTTCTCAAGTTCCTGGCCGAGGGTACGCCCTTCCGCCGCGAGGATCGATTGCAGCGTACGCGAGCGAAATTCCCGCTGAAACAGCACCCAGACCACCGTTAAATAGCCGGCAGTAAACAGCAGCGGATGGATGAACCACGCCATTACCGCCATTGCAAAGTAATAGGAGCGCAGGCCATAGTTGTAGCTGTGTCCGGCCTGATCAATGACCTTGGCCGTGCTGATGGCGAAGCGGCGGCGCTCCTCCGCAGAGATTTCTTCGGCCTCGGGCGGTGGCGCGGCACCGATCAACACATTGGCAAAGGAGTACTGGCGCAGTGACCAGGTAAAATTGAAAAAGGCGAAAATAAAGATCAGCACCAGCAGCAATACTTTCAGTTCAAACTGCTCTACCGAGGTCTGCCCCGCAAACGGCAGGGTGCTCAGAAGCTCGATTACCGCCTTGTTAGCCGTCAGGGCTGTCACCAGACCCGCC
The DNA here is from genome assembly GCF_900107725.1 of Microbulbifer marinus. Lineage (GTDB taxonomy): Bacteria > Pseudomonadota > Gammaproteobacteria > Pseudomonadales > Cellvibrionaceae > Microbulbifer > Microbulbifer marinus. Next base: position 764,481 of record NZ_FNQO01000001.1, read on the forward strand.
AGTATCAGGATACTGGTGGAGGCAAAGAAGCCGATGACGCGCTCCAGGTTGCCGATAATGGCGGCGTCCGGCATGCGCATGTCGCGCTCCAACATGCGCAACATCCATTCGACCCGATACCACTGCAGCGATGACGACAGTGACCAGGTCACCTTTGCCTTCTTGCGCGCAAAGACGGTATACCCCGCCCAGGTAATAAAAAAGCCAGTGACGCTGGCGACATCCAACAATGACAACGTCTCTCTCCGTGTTCGTCTACATTTATGCCGGGGGCCGGAACTCACCGCAGTTTTTGCTCCGCTGGCACCCTTGTCAACATCGATTTTTCCGCCGCGGCGCTGTTTTTCCGCTACAGCGAGACGGTAGAATAGCGCCCCATCCGCCGGGGCCTACCTCCGGCACAGAATTCATATATATACCCAGGGAGCTGTCTTTTGAACAACTCACATCCCGCCTTTGAACTGGTCACCAGCGCAGAAATCGAATCCCTAGGTGTCCGCGTCGAAGAGTACCGCCATGTCAGTACCGGCGCCCAACACCTGCATATCGCCGCCGACAATCCGGAGAACGTGTTTCTGGTGGCACTGCGCACCGTGCCTCAGGACTCCACCGGTGTAGCGCATATCCTCGAGCATACCGCTCTGTGCGGCAGCGACAAGTATCCGGTACGGGATCCGTTCTTCATGATGATAAGGCGCTCCCTGAACACTTTTATGAATGCCTTCACCAGTTCAGACTGGACCGCCTACCCCTTCGCCAGCCAGAACCGCAAGGATTTCGACAACCTGCTCGACGTCTATCTCGATGCGGTTTTCTTTGCGCGCCTGGATCCGCTGGATTTCGCCCAGGAGGGCCACCGCCTGGAGTTTACCGAAACCGACAATCCGGACAGCGAACTGGTATACAAGGGCGTCGTCTACAACGAAATGAAAGGCGCCATGAGCTCGGTGACCTCCCAGCTCTGGCAGACGCTGAGCAAGTACCTGTTTCCGACGACGACCTATCACCACAACTCCGGTGGCGATCCGGCAGATATTCCCAAGCTCACCTACGACCAGCTGGTAATGTTTTACCGCACTCATTATCACCCGAGTAACGCCATCTTCATGACCTTTGGCGACATCCCCGCCGCCGAACACCAGGCGGTATTCGAGGAGAAGGCGCTGCACAAGTTCGAGCCCCTGCACAAGGTCATATCTGTTGGCCGCGAAGACCACTATCAGGCGCCGCTGCGGGTTGAGGAGCACTACCCCCTCAGCGGTGAGGAGGAACTGAAGGAGAAGACCCACATAGTACTAGGCTGGTTGCTCGGCGATGTCACGGACCTGGAGGAGGCGCTGACTGCCCACCTGCTGGCCGGCGTTCTGTTGGACAACAGCGCCTCGCCGCTGATGAAACTGCTGGAAACCACTGAGCTGGGCACCTCACCCTCGCCACTCGTGGGCCTGGACGACTCACAGCGCGAACTGGTGTTCGTATGCGGCATTGAGGGCAGTGAGCGCGAGCGTGCCGACGAGTTGGAACAGCAGGTGCTGACCGTACTGGAGGAAGTGGCGGAAAAAGGCGTGCCCTACGAACAGGTCGCCGCCAGCCTGCATCAGCTGGAACTACAGCAGCGTGAAATCGGTGGCGACGGCTACCCGTACGGCCTGCAGCTGATACTGACTGCCCTGACCGGCGCCACCCACCGCGGTGACGCGATCGGCCTGCTGAATATCGATGCAACCCTGGAAAAACTGCGCGAACAGATCAAGGACCCGCGCTTTATCGCCGACAAGGCGCGCAAACTGCTGGTAGAGAATCAGCACCGCGTGCGCCTGATACTGTCCCCGGACGACAAGCTCGCCGAGCGTCGCGAAGCCGACGAGAAGGCGCTGCTGGCGGAGATCAAAACGCAACTGAGCGACGGTGACAAGAAACAGATCATCCAGACCGCCCATGCACTGGCCGAGCGCCAGCAACGCGAAGATGACGCATCCATCCTGCCCAAAGTCGGCGTGGAAGATATTCCACCGGAACTGCCCAAGGTAGAGGGCGAAGAGGTTGATCTCGGCAAGCAGAAGCTAACCCGCTACAGCGCTGGCACCAACGGCCTCGTCTATCAGCAGATGGTCAGCGCCCTGCCGGAGTTCAGCGAAGAGGAGAAGCAGCTGCTGCCCTATTACTGCCAGGTACTGAGCGAGGTCGGCCTCGGCGATAAGGATTACCTGGAAGTCCAGCAGTGGCAGACCAGCGTCGCCGGTGCTCTGCACGGCTTTACCAGCAGCCGCACCGCAATTGACGATCTGCAGCAGTTGAGCGGCCACTTTATCCTGTCCGGTAAGGCGCTGGCACGTAATCAGGAGGCGCTGACCGAACTGATGCAGGCCACCATGGAACAGGTCCGCTTCGACGAGCTGCCGCGCATCAAGGAATTGCTGCTGCAGACACTGGCGCGGCGCGAACAGGGTGTAGTGGGTAACGGCCACGCCCTGGCGATGGCGGCGGCCAGCGCCGGTTACAACCGCGCCGCTTTTGAAAGCCATGCGACCGGGGGGCTGCTGGGGCTGCGCAACCTGAAGGCACTGGTGCGCGGTCTGGATGCCGAACAGGGCTTGGAAAAACTCGCCGCGCAATTCCAGGCCATACATCAGAAAATTCTCGCGGCCCCGCGCCAGTTCCTGTTGATCGGCGAAGAGGACAAGCTGCCGGAATTCACCCAGGCGCTCGCGCCGCTGGCCGTCGACTCGTCACTACCGCCGGCGGACCCCAACGCGCCCTTCGAGAGCCAGCATATCCAGCAGCTGTGGATCGCCAACAGCCAGGTCAACTTCTGCGCCAAGGCCTATGCCACCGTGCCGATGACCCATCCCGATGCCGCCCCGCTGGCCGTACTCGGCGGTTTCCTGCGCAACGGTTATCTGCACCGGACCATTCGCGAGCAGGGCGGCGCCTATGGTGGCGGTGCCACTCATGACAGCAATATCGGTGTTTTCCGTTTCTACTCGTACCGCGACCCGCGGATGGGAGAGACGCTCGCCGACTTCGATGCCTCACTGAAGTGGCTGACGGCAGAGAAACACAAGGACGAACAGGTGGAGGAAGCGATACTCGGCGTTGTCGGCGCACTGGACAAGCCGGGCTCACCCGCCGGCGAAGCCAAGAAGGCTTTCCACTCAAACCTCTATGGTCGCAGCCATGCGGTGCGTCAAGAGTTCCGCCGCCAGGTGACGGAAGTGCGCCTCGAGGATCTTAAGCGGGTCGCCGCAACTTACCTGAAACCGGAAAAGGCCAGCACGGCGGTGGTAACCGGTGCCCTCGGACGGGAAGCCGGCCTGAAACTGGATCTACAGGAAGAGAAACTTTAACGCCTCGCATGGCGGACGATAGTAATGGGCCTGCCGTGAAATACGGCGGGTTCCGTTTCCGCGATCAGATAGAAGCGCCGGCAATGCCGGTGAAAGCAGCATGACCAGACACGACAATATTTACGCGAACCCGCTGGGTGATGTGGCCGGTTTCCAATTCGACCAGTCCGTGGTCGAAGTCTTCCCGGATATGATCCAGCGCTCGGTGCCCGGCTACACCACCATCGTCGCGATGATCGGTACGCTGGCCGAACGCTATGCCCAGGCCGGCAGCCGCTGTTACGATCTCGGCAGCTCCCTTTGTGCGGCCACACTATCCATGCGCCACCGTATTCCAGCGGCGAACTGCGAAATTGTTGCCGTCGACAATTCCCCGGCAATGGTGGAACAGGCGCGCAAGGTACTGGCGGCAGACAGCGGCCAGGTGCCGGTACAGCTCATCTGCGACGACTTGCAGAACGTCGCCATCGAGAACGCTTCGGTGGTGGTACTGAACTTTACCCTGCAATTTATCCCAGTGGCGCAGCGTCTGGCAATTGCACAGAAGATTCACGACGGCCTGCGCCCCGGTGGCATACTCATTATTTCCGAGAAAGTCGATTTCACCGATCCCGACCACCGTGAACTGATGATCGATCTGCACCACTCTTTCAAGCGGGCCAATGGCTACAGCGAACTGGAGATAGCGCAGAAGCGCTCCGCGCTGGAAAATGTGCTGATCCCGGAAACCCTCGACACGCACCGCGAACGACTCAAAGCCGTCGGCTTTTCCAGCGTCGATGTCTGGTTTCAGTGTTTCAATTTTGCCTCATTGATTGCGATCAAAGGCAAGGCCGGAAAGTGATTGCACCGTGATTGACTACACCCAACTCTACGCCGCCCTGCAACACATCCCCGCGCTGCGGCCCTGGCTGACAAAGCTGCCGGAGCAGGTCGCCGCGGGCCTGAGTCCTCACCGCTGGGGTGACCTACCCGACTGGCAGGCCGCCCTCGACGGGTTGCCGGATATCACCGCTTCCTATATCGAACTGGGTGACAAGGTGCGCATCGGATGCAGCGCCGACGCCTCAGAAGGCCAGCTGGAAACGCTGGAGCAACAACTGCGCAAACTGCACCCGTGGCGCAAAGGCCCCTGGGACGTTTTCGATGTTTTTATCGATACCGAGTGGCGTTCGGACTGGAAGTGGGACCGGGTATTGCCACACCTCGAGCCGCTGGAGAACCGCCTCGTGCTCGATGTCGGCTGCGGCAATGGCTATCACTGCTGGCGAGCTTTGGGCGCCGGTGCGCGCCGCGTTATCGGCATAGATCCATCGGCGAAATACGTCGCCCAGTTCTATGCCCTGAAAAAATACCTCGGCGAGGAGCAACCGGTAGACCTGCTGCCACTCGGCATTGAGGCCCTGCCCCCGAACCTGCAGGCTTTCGATACCACTTTCTCTATGGGTGTGCTGTACCACCGCCGCTCGCCGATGGATCACCTGCGCGAGCTGCGCGAGACACTGCGCCCCGGTGGTCAGCTGGTCCTGGAAACCCTGGTAATCGACGGCGAGCTGGGTGACTGCCTTGTCCCTGAGGGTCGCTATGCCAAGATGCGCAATGTCTGGTTTATTCCGAGCTGCGCCACACTCGAAAGTTGGCTGCGCAAGTGCGGCTTCGAAGACCCGACCACCGTGGATCAGAACATCACCAGTTTCGGCGAACAGCGCCGCACCGAGTGGATGCGCTTCGAATCACTGGCCGACTTCCTGGACCCGGAGTCACCCAATCAGACGATCGAAGGCCATCCGCTGCCCAAACGCGCCGTCGTAGTCGCCAAAGCGCCGTAGCATCTATTACTTGAGCGATTTAAAGGCGCATTAATCCCGCCAGATCGCGCAGCTATAGAATTTTATCCGGAATGGCAGATAGCACCTTGATTGTTGCGTCTGCTTCGGCAAAGTTCGCCCTCTATTGGTGCAACTATATCCTATAAGCATCCTGCGGGACCGCGTGTGCGATTGTCAGCTTATCGCCACTGCGCGGCACCCGTTCCCATAATGCATTCCGGTTCAGAGACTTTGTATGAGCATTAGCGTTTTCGAACTTTTCAAGATCGGCGTCGGCCCTTCCAGCTCTCACACCGTGGGCCCCATGGTCGCCGCGCGCCAGTTCGTGCAGGACCTGGACAGCCGTAACCAACTGCAGAAAACCGATCGGGTACAGGTGCACCTGTACGGCTCTCTGGCTCTTACCGGCATCGGCCACGGTACCGATATGGCAGTACTGATGGGCCTGCTGGGCGAGTCACCCGACACCATCGACGTGGACACCATTGACGACAAGATGGCGCTTATCGAGCAGGACCACAAACTGCGATTGAGTGATGACCACAATATTGAATTTATTCGCGATCGAGATCTGCTGTTCCACAACGACGAGTTCCTGCCCCAGCACGCCAATGGCATGACCTGCCAGGCATATGACGGCGACGAACTGCTGTTCGAACGCAGCTACTTCTCCATTGGCGGCGGCTTCGTACTGTCTGAAGAGGATTTTGCCCACAAGGATCAGATAGCTACCCTGCTCCCCTATGATTTCAGTTCCGCGCATCAGCTGATGGACCTGTGCGACAAGCACGGCTGGAGCATCGCCGACCTGGCGATGGAAAATGAAAAGGCCTTCCGCAATGAGCAGGAAGTAAAGGACGCGCTGTGGCAGATCTGGGAGGTAATGGATGCATCGATTCAGCGCGGCTGCCGCCAGCAGGGAGTGCTCCCCGGCGGGCTGAATGTACGCCGGCGCGCGGCAGAATTGTATCGCGAGCTCAGCAAGCAGTCTGAAGAGGAGCGCAACCACGGCTTGGCGATTCTCGACTGGGTCAGCCTGTTTGCACTGGCAGTCAATGAAGAGAACGCGGCGCGCGGGCGTATTGTCACCGCGCCGACCAACGGTGCCGCCGGCGTGATTCCGGCGGTGATTGCCTATTATGTACAGTTCGTACACGACCCACAGGAACACGGCGACCTGAAGGATCAGGTGGTGAAATTCCTACTCACCGCCGGCGCCATCGGCATGCTGTTCAAGAAGAACGCCTCCATATCTGCAGCCGAGGTCGGCTGTCAGGGGGAGATCGGGGTCGCCTGCTCGATGGCGTCAGCCGGGCTCGCCGCGGTCCAAGGGGGCAGCAACCAGCAAGTCGAGAATGCCGCGGAAATCGGTATGGAGCACAACCTGGGGCTGACCTGCGATCCGATCGGTGGCCTCGTCCAGGTACCCTGCATCGAGCGCAATACGATGGGCGCGGTTAAGGCCATCAACGCCGCCCGTCTGGCGCTGCGCGGCGATGGGGCACACATAGTGCCGCTGGACAGTGTTATCGAAACGATGCGCCAGACCGGTATCGATATGCAGAGCAAGTACAAAGAGACTTCCCTTGGCGGCTTGGCGGTGAACGCCGTTAACTGCTGATATTTGCCCGCTAAGTACCGTCGACCACGACGGTACTTATCCTTTCTTTTACACGCATTTCCCGAACCGGTTAGCAGCAGATGATCAGGCCGGGAATTCCGCCATCATTGTCTGCAGCACACGGCTATACGGAATTCTCTACCTTCACTTCGCCACAGATGCTGGTGAAATCGAATTCTCGCCAAAAGCTCTAAATGTTTACTAGGGAACGCCATGCTTGGTGTAGATATCAAAGCGCCCCGACTTCCCCTCCAGTGACAGAGTGGGTTTTTTATCGGCCAGAAATGGTGCAAGCCGCGGCCGCTTGACCACGGTGCGGTAATAGCAGGCCGAGAAGGCCGGCGCCAGTAACCCGTCCGCATCCTCATCGCTGCCAACCAGCTGATGAAAGGCCGCCATTTCTTTCTTTACCTTGGCACTCTTACCGCGCTCCGGGAACATCGGATCCAGATACACGACCTGTACAGATTCCGGCGACTGCTGCGCCAGCCACTCAACTGCGGAAATGTCTTCCTCACAGAGCTCCAGGCGGGTGGCGATCGCGGCCAGCTCTCGATCCTCCTGCGCGGCAAGCCTGAGCCGCCGCAAACCGTCGCTCAACAGCAACCGCACTACCGGATTGCGTTCCAGCATCAATACGTGACAGCCGAGCGACGCCAGCACAAAGGCATCGCGCCCGAGCCCTGCGGTAGCGTCGACAACTCGTGGATAAAAGCCACCGCGTACACCAACCGCTTTTGCTATCTGCTGACCCTTGCCACCGCCGTATTTGCGCCGGTGCGCCAGCGCGCCGCCGACAAAATCCACCGCCACCGGCCCAGGTGCCTTGCGGCCGGTTGCCCGCAGCTGCAACCTTTCATCCAACTGCAAAACATAAGAGAACTCATCGATTTCTACCGGGTCCCGGCAATCCAGACAGGAGATTTGCAGTTGAGTTGCCAGTGATTGTGCCGCAGCAAGATACTCTGCCGCGCTGGCTACGATGGCCAAGGCGTTGCTCACATTTGTTCCAGAAGAGAAATTGGGACCGGCGATGCTAACCCGCTTCACCGAGCCACGCCAGAGCACGCTTAAACTCGACGGAAGAAAAGGGACGCACCTCAGCACTGACAAAGTGGTCGACCAGCCGCGGCATATAGCCGAGCAGGGGTTCATCGGACACGACGGCAATCTTGTGGATGTGCTTGTGGTGATCGCGGACAAAGCGGCAATGGGATACCAGCGCAGCGAAGCTTTCCCAGCCGGAGAAGTCCTGGGCGTTTATTAGCAGCCCAGACAGCCGGCCGTGTTCACTGATCACCGGATCGACTTGTGCCTGCAGTGATTGGAAGTCCTCTGCGGTCAACGGACCCAGAGGCTTCACTTCGAGAACGGTGTGGGAAAGATGCCACTGATGATCGATCATAGATCTAATAAAAGAGAAGAGCCGCGGCTCGCGCCGCGGCTTTACCGTATGCAGAAAAGCTTTCGGACTCAGTTTTGCGGCTGGTCATTCTGCTTGTCGTCATCACGAAGCTCTTCGACAGCCTCTTCTGTCGCCTGCTTCACATCTTCGGCTGCCTCTCTCGCGGCCTCTCCCACGTCCTCTAGAGCCTCTTCGGTTTTCTCGGCAGCGCCTTCCAGCACTTCCTCCGTCTTTTCCGCGGCCTCGTCCAATGCCTGACCGGCGTCACGCCCAGCTTCTTCTGCTTCGTCCTCAACTCCGCCGGGAGGCGTGGTATCGGTGTCATCGGGCTCTTGCGGCATCTGCGTATCCGGAGTACCCATACCGTCCGGAGGTGTAGACATATCATCCGGAGGGGTTGTCGTATCGTCCATTTGCTCAGTGTCAGGCTGCTCGAGTGAATCGTAGGCGTCCTTGGCCTCGTGGTCGCCGCCGCGCGACATGAAATAGCCGATAATCAGCAATAGAATTATCAGCGGAATTAAAAGCTTCTTCATAAACCCACCTCTTGACCCCTGACTGTTTCGTGGATGGAGACATCACTCGCAAGGCCTACTATGTTGTGCCAGGCCGGCATGGACACAATAGATGTGACTGTATGCCGGCGGCCTCGCGATAACAATATGCCTTACTCTAGCCTCATGGCGCCAAGACGTTCTCCGCACTTTCGGGTCCACTGGAAGAAGGTGACGCCAATATTGATAAGAATAACTCGCCATTGGGGTTCTTCAAGGAACAATATTCCTCTATTACAGTTCGGATTGCTGTAAAAAATGGAGGAACTAGAACCGAAAGCTTTAAGGAGCTTCAGTGACTGGACAATCGAAGCGATTCGAAATGTTTTGTCCTGTAGAGATCAACGGTTAACTCGACACTCTGTCGTGGATCTGGGGTGACATATAGGGCGGGTATTTAAAGAGAACTTCGTCTCCCGCGGGTGGCCAGAGGTCAAAGCGTATGCCTGTCGATTCAGCCTTGCTTTTCAATATCCTTGAGCCGCGCGAGCATATTGGTGGCTTCGGATTCGGCCACCGCCGCTTCACAGCTGCGCAACTGCAGCCGGCCGAAACTGTCGGGGCTGGCGAAGATTAGATAGCTTTCGCCTTTTTTTAACTTCTTGTCACAAAATTCGAGACCGAGGCGAAAAGCGAGCAGACGATTGGCCTCGCCCTTCCAAATCTGCCGGGAAACCGCAGAGTACACATAACCGGAAATGGCAACCATGCCCGGTTCAGACAGCGCGTTGTCAATATCGCGGTGAACACCGGTGATCTGCACTTGTGCCACCAGCTCTGCCTCCGCATAGCGCAGGGCCAGGCTATCCGCAGGCCCTTCGCCGGCGGTGACCGCTTGCGCCTCCTCCGCCGTGAGGTCAGCAGTGCAACAGAGTGCTAGGGCAAAAACTGAGCTGCCCACGAACTGATTCCACCCGTGTCGATTCCATCCCACCCTGCTATCTCCTTATTCTCCGGGCGCACCGTTCACTTCCGATCGATGAGCGGCAATGCCTAGGGCGCCTTCTTCCACTGATAATACTCGGCAACAAAAAAAAAGGGCACCGAGGTGCCCTTTTGTCGCCAGGACCATCCCGGTCCCAGGCCCGCAGGTTTCTGCGGCTCTACAAAACGGCTTACTGGCGTTCCATGCTCGAGCGGCCTCTCGGCCCTGCCGTTTTGTCTCATATTATTTGAGCGGGAGCAACTCCAGCTCGACGCGGCGGTTGGCCTGACGGCCCGCTTCTGAGTCGTTACTCGCGAGTGGGTAGCGCTCACCATAACCAACAGCTTGCACACGCCCGCTGGCCACGCCGCGACCGGTAAAGAAGCTAGCCACTGAATTGGCGCGGCGCTCACTTAGAGTCTGGTTATAGACGTCAGAGCCAGTGCTGTCGGTATGACCACTCACGCGAATCGCGGTCTGATCAAACTCTTTCAGTACGATGATCACTGAGTCCAGCGTGTCGTAAAAGTCAGTGCGGATATCGGCACGATCAGTAGCAAAGGTGATGTTGCCAGGCATGATCAGGCGGATATTGTCGCCCTCGCGCTGCACCCGAACACCAGTACCTTCGAGACGCTGGCGCAGTGCCATTTCCTGGCGATCCATGTAGTAGCCAATGCCACCGCCAATGGCCGCGCCGCCGACGGCACCGGTCAGGGCACCTTTCTTGCGGTCCTTTTTACTGGCGGTAGCCGCACCGATGATGGCTCCCGCGACAGCACCGGCGCCGGCGCCCTTGGCCGCACTACTGGTTTTGCTTTCACCCGTATAGGGATCCAGCGTGGTACAGCCCACCAGCGAGCCCAGTGCGATCATTGCTACCCATTTTTTCATGTAAGGTTCTCCTAACGCTTTGTCTTTGAACGGGTGTCGAGACACGCGGCGGCCGATCACCACCGCGTCTTTGAACTGCATTATTGCCACCTCAACTGACTGGCAGCTGAACCGGCCTCTTGTTTTCGGTACCGAAGCCTAGGGCTTATTCGTCAATAGGTCTACCGATTGTCACTCAATTAGCAACGGGAAATGCGCCACGCGTTTCGGCAGCAGCCTCCCCACGACGACACCCGACTTGCGCCACCGCACAGCCCTTCTTCCACAAGTTCTGTGGATAACTCTGTGCATGACACGGTAAAAGGCGGCGCCAACCAGCAAAAACTCTTGCTCCCAGCAATTTGCGCATTTTTTACACTCCCCCTTTTTTTATCTTAAAAAACAGACACTTAGGGAAATTTCAAGATTTTGCGTACCAATTAATTCGGCGGTCGCCGCCTTGCACTCCGCCACCACTCGCCATGTGGAAAAAGTTTTGTCAATACTTGACTCGCGGGACCTAAATTTTTTTTTTAGAAGAATTTGCGCTTAATGAAGCCGGGATACTGCTGAGCGCGAATAAAGGTACCTTCGTACCACTTTGTGTGCGCCGCACCGCCCCAGAGCGGCGACCAGGCCAGCTTTAGTAGTGGGGCGGTTTTTCCTGACCACCCTTATTGCCACCCTGCGCCTCAAAGGACAGGTCCCTGTATTTATCACCCAGCTCCCGCAACGCCGTCACCAGGGCACGGAGATTGGCGTCCTGGCCGGCGATCACGTCATTCAACTGGGCCAGCGTATCTTCCTGAAAGGCCAAGCGGGTCTCCAGCTCATCCACACGGGCGGACAATACCGCCAGTTTGTCTTCCATCACAGCAACCTATAAAGATGTTCTACCAGACTCACGGACCGCCGATCCATGAACAAACTTTGCCCGAGTCGGGTCGTCACGTAGCCAAAGCCGACCCCTCGCTCGGGGTCGGCGAAGCCGACACTACCGCCTGCGCCGGGGTGGCCGAAGCCCTGCTCGCCGCCGAAGCGCAAGTCGGCGGACTTGCCACTGCGAATGAAGCCGCAACCAAAACTCACCTCAGCCTGCAGCACCGCATCGCGCCCATGGCTCTGCTCTCGCCGAGCCTCTTCGACCAGCTCCTGCGGGAGCGCGGCCGGCTTATCCGAGGCGAGATCACCGTAGATGGCGGCGAGATCACGCGCGCTGAAATGGCCATTCGCCGCGGGAATCAGCGCGCCGCGCCACTCTGCGCTGTTGGTGCCCATCATCAGGCTCACCGGATTGGTGAAAGCCATCGCCACCGGCCCCTTACGATCCTCTTTGATTGCACGTCCGACGGCGTTCTCACGCAGCTCTGGCAGCGGCTGCTTCAGCGGCCCCACATCGGCAATGCGCGAGGACCTGTGCCCGTTTGCGCCGAAACCGCCATCCAGTTCGAGGGGTTGGGCCAGCTGCTGCCGGTAAAGCTCCGGCAACGCAGTTGACGAAACCCGTTCCAGCAGTCCCCCCAGGCTCCAGCCATACAAGAAGGGCGCATACCCCTGATGACTTCCCGGCACCCACCAGGGTTCCGTCGCCGCGACCTTGTCGCAGGCCCCTTCCCAGTCGTAGATAAGCCCATCCGCCACCTTTTCGCGAAAGGCCACCAGGCCCGCACGGTGGCACAGTAGCTGGCGTGGAGTAATCTTATCCTTACCGGCCGCGGCAAACTCAGGCCAGTAATCGGCTACCGGCCGGTCGAGATCCAGGTTGCCGGCCGCCGCCTGCTGTATAACGAGTAGCGCCAGCACCCCCTTGGAGGAGGAGAACACATTGGCCAGGGTATCTTCGGTATACGGGGTCTCGTCGTCACGATCCGCCCTGCCCGCCCACAGGGATACGATCAGTTCGCCGTGCTGGCGTACCGCAAACGCGGCACCGCTGTCGCCGCACTCGCGGAAATTGGTGGCAAAAGTGTCGTAGAGCGGCTCAAAACCGGGGGCGCAAAAGCCGTATAAATCCATGGGCATCCGTCCAGTAACTTCCAGCAAGCTGACAAAGGGAGCGCAAGGGTAATTTCTTCCCCTCCCCGGCGCAAATGGTTAGCATGGCGCCATCTATAAAGCGGGAGGAAGTATGACAGAGCAACCGGCGATCCAGGACCAGATACCGGGCAATCACTGCTTCGGCTGCGGCCCGGGCAATGAACTAGGCCTGCGAATCAAGAGCTACTGGCAGGGAGATGACAAGACCACTTGCACCTTTGTGCCCCATCCCCATCACAGCGCCGGTCCGGTCCACTACCTGAATGGCGGTATCATCGCCACGGTGATCGACTGTCACACCATCTGTACGGCCATTGCCGACGGCTACCGACAAGCCGGGCGGGAAGTCGGCAGCGGGGACAAGATCTGGTACGCAACCGGCAAGCTGGATGTCAGCTACCTCGCCCCTGCAGTGATCGACAAACCCGTCATTGTGGAAGCGACGATCGTTGAGCGCAGCGAGAGGAAAACACTGCTGCACTGTGAGCTCACCAGCGACGGCCGCCTCTGCGCCACCGCCGACGTGGTGGCGGTTCGGGTTCCCGACGCCTGGTGACTGTCCGGCGCGGCCTTCACTGGGGCCGCGTTAGCGCAATTCCTCCACCTCCGCGAGCTTGTAGCCGCAGAACTTGCAGTACTCCGCATCCTTATCGTGGCCGGCACGGCTGCAGTTATCACAGCGCTGCAGGGCTTTCTCTCGCCCCAACTCCGAAGCCAGCTCTGCGGTGACGATGCCGGTGGGCACGGCAATAATGGAGTAACCGATCAGCATGGTCATGGCCGCAATGGCCTGGCCGAGTGGTGTTTCCGGAGAAATATCGCCGTAACCAACGGTAGTGATCGTCACGACGGCCCAGTAAACACTCTTCGGAATGCTGGTGAAGCCATGCCGGGGTCCCTCGACGAGGAACATGAACGCACCGAAAATCACACACAGCACCAGCACACTGGCGTAAAAGACCAGGATCTTGCGCCGGGCCAGCCCGAGGGAGCGCAACAGGACATTGGCATCGCGCAGGTAGCGCACCAACTTGAGGACACGGAATATCCGCAGTACCCGCAGCAGGCGGATGACCAGCAGGTAGCTGGCGCCGGTATAGAGCAACGCGAGGTAACTGGGCAGAATTGCCAGCAGGTCGACGATGCCGTAAAAACTAAAGATGTAAGAACGCCGGTTGACCGCGCAGTAGATTCTCAGCAGGTACTCGACGGTAAACAGGGCGGTAAAGATCCATTCCAGGGCGAATAACATTTCCCCATACCGCCCGGCAACCCCCTCAACAGACGCCAGCAGCACCAGAGCGACACTGATCAGAATGGCCCAGATCAAAAAGACATCGAAGTTCTTCCCCGCCGGCGTATCGGTGCCGAAGATCACCTCGTTGAGCCATTTGCGTCTGCCGCTTAGAGCCATAGTTCCTCCTGGAAAACTTTGACTATAACGCCAGCACCCCATTATCGCCAGCCGCGGGAAACTTATCCCCGGATGACATACCCGTGGCTTTCCCGGTACCCTTGCGCCACGCCAACCTTACGCAAACGTGTTAGCCATGACGAAAGAGAACCGCCTCGTATACTCAACCGACCGCGGCCGCATCAAAGATGAAGCCGAACCAGAGAAACGCCGGGAGGGCGATGGCATTGTGCGGATTCAGAGGGAAACCAAGGGCCGCAAGGGCAAGGGCGTGACCTGTGTCCGCGGCTTGCCGGGTACCGATAACGAGCTGAAGCTGCTGTTGGCAGAAATGAAAAAACGCTGCGGCTGCGGCGGCGCCCTCAAGGATGGCGTGATCGAGATTCAGGGCGACAAGCGCGCAGAGATCAAGGCACTGCTGGAAGCCCGCGATTACAAGGTCAAGCTGGCCGGGGGCTAGACCGCCCCCAGCAACCGCAGCGGCTTCACTTTGAGATCGCGCTCCTGCTTCAGGCAGGTATCCAGCAGCTGGGCAAGCTGAATCCGGTAGTGCTCGGCGACCGCAGCACTGGCATTTTTACATTTGAGTTCCAAGGCCTGCAGTGCGTCCAGCAAGTCCTGGCGCTTCGTCGGCAATTTTGGCATTGGCGCCCGTTCTGCCCGCTCCTCGAGGGCGCGAGCGAGGCCGAGTTCACATAGCGGCCCCGAAGCCTCCACCGCCGAGAAAATGCCTTCGAGTTCTCTCGCCGCCAGCGCAAAGTACTTCTGCACGAGCTCACGCTGACTGTTATCCAGCGCCAGGCGATCAATCATCAGGCCGAGGATGCCGGCGTAATTATCCAGTCTTTCCAGGTGCGCAGCCAAGGCCCCGTATGCCGAGAGCTGCCCCAAGAGCCGCTCGGCTACCTGCCGCTCCCCTGCCCCCATGGTTTCCATTGCGCGCCGGATGCGCACATAGAACACGCAATAAATCTGGTGGACCTGTCGCCCGATCTCTTCCCTGCGTAAACGGTTGTCCCGGATGCTTTCGTCGGCCGCGGCCGGCGTAGCGCCGGCGAGGAAAAACTCCTGCGGCAGGATATCGCCCTGCAGCCTGACCAAGGCAGCTCCGAGCTGCATGGTGGCTGCGCGCTCGCACAGGTTGCCCTGGCGATGCTGCAGTTCGCGGAGCTCTACCAGACGGCCACGCAGCCAATCGATGGCTTCTTGCAGATCCATCGATGACAGTTCGTCACTGGAGGGCGCTTCCAGCGGCAGGAACAACCGCGGCGGCAATTGGTTGAAGTATTCGCCCAGCGATTGCAGGGCCTGCTCGGCCTCCTTGCTGACACATAACAGGCGCTGGTTCTCCACGGCGCGGGTCCCCGTTGAGGCAACCGCCGCACTCGCCGCCTGCTCCAGCTCCGCCAGGTTTTCAAATAATTTCTGTATGGAGAATTCCCGTGTGAGCAAAGCGTCGAGGGAAAGCTCCTCGGCCGAGGCGATGCGGTCATTGTCCGCCGCCTGGGCGGGGTCCCATGGATCGCTCGCCTGCGCCATCGCCAGCTCGATATTCGAGCAGGTTTCCTCGTCGAGGTTTCTCAACATCCACTGCACCGCGGCCGGATAATTTTGCAACCGCTGACCGGCGACAGCTGCCTCGCGATTGATTTCCGCCACCACCAGTTCGGCGTGTACCAGCCGGTGCCACTGTTCCGCAAACACGACGAATTCCCGGCTGCCGAGCAGCTGCGCCGCCCATGCATCGCCGCGCCGTTCGAGGCGCCGCGCAATGTTTCCGCTCAATGCCCGATGCAGGCCATCTAGGCGATCCAGCAACGGTAGCACCGCCCTGCCACAACTCGTTAGTGCCAGATGCCAGGGTTTGTACAGCGTACCGGCCTCTCCATTCACGGCGATGACGGTACGCTCGTTCTCCAATGCCCACTGCATCTGCTGGATACGCCGCGCCGTATCCAACACCAGCCAGGCCGTCAGGCCGCCAAGTCGGCCGCGATAGGTTCCGAGTGCCCTGGCGACCAGGGCGAGCAGTTCATTGCCGCCCAGGGCGCGCACGGCGCTCAAGCCGATGTCGAGCGGCAGCTGTTGCCGGTGGATATCGGCCAGCCGTGGCTCGGCCATCACCTCCACCCCCGCAGAGATGGAGACCTGCTTCACACGGGGCAAACCGGTCTTTTCCGCCAGAACCTCCAGCAATAGATACAGGCCGCGGGCATCGGCGGGCTTTACTTGAATAGTATCGGCACTTGTCGGCGCCAGGCGTCGCACGCCGAAATAGGGAAAGACCAGCAGGGCAGCAATGAAACCGGCCAATAAAACAGATAGCAGGCTGCCAATAGCCGTGGTCACACCGAAGTCACCGGCGACCAGGGCCTGGGGAATCTGCCATAGCGCCCGCGCGGCGGTGTAACCACACAGGCACAGCAATAGGACGAACAGTGCCGGTACCAAAGACGCGGCCAAGGCGCCCACCAGTAACTGGACTCTTTGCGCTACCGAATCGCCGACAGCCGGCGCTTGCTCTGCAAATAGGGATTCCACCTGCGCGCGCGCGCCGGATCTGCGCGCGCTATCGAGCTGTGTGGCCGCGGGTTCCACGGCCGCATGGCGCACTCCGACGGCGTGATCCGATGATTCCGCCGCAGCGTCCCGCCCTGCCTCCGGCAGTTTCGCAGCGGGGCCAGAACCGGCCTGACTGCGCGCACGCCGTTTTTGCGCAAACTGCATTTTGGCGATCAGGGCCCGGTTGTCGAATGTCCCTGCGGGGAACACTTCAACCCTGAGCCCTATCTTCTGCAAGCGGGAACGGTACTCCAGCACCTGCTTGGAGGACAGCTGGTCCTTGATCACCCAGCCTTTGATCAGCAGCCGCCGGGCCTGCGAAACGGGGAGTGAAAATGTCTTGGCCGCATCCTGCAATACGGCTTCCGGCGCTCTGGCGCGTAGGGTCTTCCCTGCTGAAACGACTTGAAACTTCTCCTGGCCAGACATTTGGCGCTCCTGTCAGATTGTGACTTCCAGTGTCACTTTATGAATCTTCGCAGCAGTGGAGACTAAAATATTCGCCGCAGCGACGGTGAGGACTGGTTCTCACCGCGCCGGTCAAAAATGGACATTTGACTGAAAAAGCGTTGAAACGCACATATTTACGCATGGACTGCAGCGCATTTTGTCCGTGAGCGACAAGCCTACAGCGGCGCAAATATTAGCAATACCCGGTCCGCCAGCTCCGGCAGGGACAATCCCCGCCCGCGCGGCTTGAACCAGCTGTACGTATGGGCGAGCGCACCCAGCAACAGGCGCCGCACCAAAGCCGGTTCGCCACCGGGACAGCCGGCCTCGGCAATGGTATCGAGCCAGATCTGTTCATAGGCGTCGCGCTCACGCAACACCCTCTTCTGACTGTCAGCCGACAGGCTGCGCCACTCTGCCACCAGGATCGAAAAACCCGGGACCGCAAGGCCATGAATCGCCTCCAGCTCGCACTGAATACAAGCGCGCAACTTCTCCCGAGGCGACTCAGCCTGGGCGGACGCGTGGGCCATCCGCGCCCGCGCATAGACGGTAACCTCCTGCATCACCGTGCAGAGGATGTCCTCCTTGCTGGCAAAGTGATGAAAGATACTGCCAGACAATATGCCCACCTCTGCGGCAATGTCCCGGACCGTGGTACGCGTGAAGCCTTTCTGCTCAAACAGCCGTGCCGCGGCGTTCAACAGTCGCCCCCGGGGCGAGTCAGGATCCGTCAGAATGCCGTCCGCCACCAACGAAGCGATCAGCTGGCGTGGCGACTGTTCGCCGCTGCTATCCAGCGGGACCTGCGCGTTTTTCTGCACGAGACTCCCCCTCTCCTCTATGCCTGTGCGATCCACTATTGAATACCAAGCGCTTGCTTGGTAGCGTTAGGGCATTCTGCGCTTTCGCCTGCAAGGGCGCAAGTGCCGCCACGACGATAAAAACCAAACGGTTACCCTGCTGCTGATGATGATCAGGGCCAATCGCAAAAAAGGATATCCCGATGAGCTATGACAGCCAGCTTCGCCCCGGCAGCTTTGCTGGGCAGACGCACCTGGTCACCGGTGGCGGCAGCGGTATCGGCCGCTGTATCGCGCACGAACTCGCAAGCCTCGGCGCCCACGTCGTCCTGATCGGCCGCAGTGTCGGGAAGCTCGAAAAGACGGCGGAAGAAATCCGTACCGATGGTGGCGACTGCAGTTTTTACAGCCTCGATATCCGCGATGAGGATTCGGTGCGCGAAGCTGTCACCGCTATCCTGCAAGAGCGGGAGCGCATCCACGGGCTGGTCAATAATGCCGGCGGGCAGTTCCCGGCGCCGCTGGAGCAAATCAAGAGCAAGGGCTTCGAGGCAGTCGTGCGCAGCAACCTGCTGGGCGGGTTCCTGATGGCCCGCGAGGTGTTTGTGCAGAGTATGAAAGGCGGCGGCGGCAGCATCGTCAACATCACCGCCGACAATGCCGGCGGCATGCCGATGATGGGACACTCTGGTGCCGCCCGTGCCGGCATGGAGAACCTGACCCAATCCGCGGCCGTCGAGTGGGCCGCTCACGGTGTGCGGGTCAATGCGGTTGCTCCCGGTTACATTCTCTCCAGTGGCTTCGACACCTACGACCCGGAGTTATTTCGCGAACTGTTGCCGGGCTTCCGCGACAGCATCCCCCTCTACCGGCTCGGCGAAGAGGCCGAGATCAGCGGCGCCGTCTGCTTTCTGCTTTCCGATGCCGCCAGCTATATCACCGGCCAGACCCTGCGTATCGACGGCGGCTCCAGCCTGAACCACCACTCGCCCCTGTGGCGCCCCGCGCCATCCAGCGGCGGCAAACGCTTCAACGGTTTCCATCGCAGCAACAAGCCGCAGGTCGTCAAGGACCTGGAGGCCGAGGGCAAGCTCTGATGCAGCCGATTGATTCACAGCTGGACACGCGCTCAGCGGAATTCAACGACAATCGCCAGGCAATGCTGGCCAGCATCGCCCGCTTCCGCGAAGCGGAACAGCGCCCCATTCAGGCGGCACAGGAGAAGGCCGAACGCTACCGCAAACGCGGCCTGCTGCTGCCGCGGGAGAGACTCAACCGGCTGCTGGACCCTGGTGCGCCCTTTATCGAACTGTGCGCACTGGCGGGTTACAAACTCTATGACGACAGCGACGGCACCGGTGCCGGTGGCGGTGCCATTTGCGGTATCGGACAGGTCAGTGGTCGGCGCTGTGTCGTGCGAGTTGATAACTATGCGGTGAAAGGTGGAACCATCTCGCCGGCGGGTATGGACAAGGCCCTGCGCGTGCAGCAGATCGCGCTGGAAAATCGCCTGCCGGTGATCACGCTGGCGCAGAGCGGTGGCGCCAACCTGATGTACGCCACCGACACCTTCGCGCCCGGCGGGCGCGGTTTCGCCAACCAGGCGCGCATGTCGGCGGCCGGAATTCCGCAGGTTACCGTGGTCCACGGCGGCGCCACTGCGGGTGGTGCCTATCAGCCGGGCCTCTCCGACTATGTGGTGCTGGTGCGCGGCCAGACCGGCATGTACCTGGCCGGCCCGCCACTGCTGAAAGCCGCAACAGGCGAAGTCGCGAGTGAGGAGGAACTCGGTGGTGCGGAAATGCACTGCCGGCAGTCCGGCAGCGGCGACTATCTGGCGGAGAGCGATGCCGACGGAATTCGTATCGCCAGGGAGATTGTCGCGACCCTGCCCCGCCAGGAATACGCACCGCCGCTACCGGATTATGCCGAGCCGCGCTATTCGAGCGACGAACTGCTGGGCCTGATACCCGCGGACAGCAAAAAGCCCTACGACGTGCGGGAAATTCTCGCGCGCATTGCCGACGCTTCGGCGCTGCTCGACTTCAAGCCGGAATTCGATCGCCAGACCTTCTGCGGACATATCCGCGTCGAGGGACAGGCACTCGGCGTCATCGGCAACAACGGCCCGATCACGCCGAAGGGCGCCAACAAAGCGGCGCAGTTTATTCAGCTGTGCGAGCAGAGCAACACGCCACTGCTGTTCCTGCACAACACTACGGGCTTTATGGTCGGCACCGAGGTGGAGCACCAGGGCGTGATCAAGCACGGCTCGAAAATGATTCAGGCGGTGGCGAATGCGCGCGTGCCGAAGATCAGCATCGTCGTCGGCGGTTCCTATGGCGCGGGCAACTATGCCATGTGCGGGCGCGGCTTCGACCCGCGCTTTATCTTCGCCTGGCCTAACTCCCGCACTGCGGTAATGGGCGCGGCCCAGGCCGGCAAGGTGCTGCGCATTGTCAGCGAACAGAAAATGCAGCGGAACGGTGACGTGGATGCAGCCGCACTGGACAAACTGGAGTCGGAAACCGCCGCCTTCATGGAGGCCAATTCCGATGCTCTGGCCTGCAGCGCCCGCCTCTGGGATGACGGCATCATCGATCCGCGGGATACGCGCAGGCTGCTGGGTATGCTGCTGGACATCTGCCGCGAAGCGGAGCAGACAAAATTACGCAACAGCACGTTCGGCGTGGCCCGATTCTGACCGCCGGCAGCAAACGCCATTTAAAGACAGGCACAGGAATAGCGGAGACAACAATAATGATACTGACCGACGAACACCGGGAGCTGCAGCGCACCGTGCGCAACTTTGTGCAGCAGGAAATCAACCCCAATGTGCCCGAGTGGGAAAAGGCCGGCGCCTTCCCGATCCGCGAAATATTTCAGAGCCTGGGCAAACTGGGCCTGCTCGGTATCAGCAAGTCACCCACCTACGGCGGTCTCGGTCTCGACTTCAGTTACGAGACGGTATTTCTCGAGGAGCTAGGCGGAGCTCACTGTGGCGGCGTACCGCTATCCATCGCCGTGCAGACCTCGATGTGTACGCCGGCGCTGGCGAACTTTGCCAGCGACGCACTGCGCGAACAGTTCCTGGCCCCGGCGATCCGCGGTGAAATGGTCGGCGCCATCGCCGTATCCGAGCCCGGCGCCGGCTCCGATGTCGCCGCGATCAAGACCACTGCGGTGCCGGATAATGGCGACTACCTCGTCAACGGCAGCAAGATGTGGATTACCAACGCCCCCTGTGCCGATTTTTTCTGCACGCTGGTCAATACCGGCGACGGCAAGGCGCACCGCAATAAATCCCTGCTGATCATTCCGGCCAAGACACCGGGCGTGCGCGTGGGGCAGAAGCTCGACAAGCTCGGCATGCGCTCGTCGGAGACCGCGCCGGTATTCTTCGACAATGTGCGGGTACCGCAGAGCAATCGCATCGGCGACGAAGGCGCCGGCTTCCTGCTGCAAATGCTGCAGTTCCAGGAGGAGCGACTCGCCGGCGCCGCGCTGACGATCAAGGGTCTGGAGAACTGCGTCACCAGCACCATCGACTATGTGCGCGACCGTCACGCCTTCGATGCACCGCTGCTGAACAACCAGACGGTGCACTTCGCGCTGGCCGAAATGCAGACCGAAGTGGAGTGCCTGCGCGCGCTGACCTGGCAGGCAGTGGAGGCCTATGTGCAGGGTGAGGACGTCACCACTCTCGCCTCCATGGCCAAACTCAAGGCCGGCCGCCTGAGCCGCAGCATCCCCGACCAGTGCCTGCAGTTCTGGGGCGGGATGGGGTATATCGAAGAGACCTCCATCAACCGCGCCTACCGCGACAGCCGCCTGACCGCGATCGGCGGCGGTGCTGACGAAGTGATGCTCGGCATCATCTGCAAGCTGATGGGCATACTGCCGGGCAAGCGCAAATCTTCCGAGTGAGGCGATCTCCACATGCAAACGATCATCAGTGAAAGGCAGGGTATTGCCCAGATCGTAACACTGAACCGGCCACAGCAGCGCAACGCTATCAGCCTGCAAATGGTGGACGAATTACTGCAGCAACTGGAACTGGCGGAACAGGACCCGGCGCTGCGCGCACTGGTGCTGCGCGGCAGTGGTGGCAACTTCTGTGCTGGCGGAGATATCGGCGACATGCTCACCGCACAACAGAGCGCGGCCGACGGCGACAGCGATGCCTTCTATCGGCTTAACCGCCGCTTCGGTGAACTGCTGCAACAATTCAATCGCACGCCGCTGGTGGTCATTGCGGTACTCGATGGCGCGGTGATGGGCGGCGGCTTCGGTCTCGCCTGTACCGCAGACATCGCCATCGCCACTGGCAACACAAAATTCGCCCTGCCGGAGACACGGCTGGGTCTGCCGCCAGCGCAAATCGCCCCCTTCGTGGTACGCCGTGTGGGCCTGTCCCAGGCCCGCCGCCTGGCACTCAGCGGCGCGACGGTCGATGCGCAACTGGCACTGGCCATCGGCCTGGTACATCAGGTTGTCGATGGACAGGATGGGCTGGAGCAGGCAGTGGAATCCCAGCTGCAGGCAATCCGTGCCTGCGCGCCCAATGCACTGGCGACGACCAAACAGATACTGCTGGCAAGCGCAAACCTGCCCGGTGACGAAGAGCTGAGTATGGTTCTGGACCAGGGCGCGCAAGCGTTTGCCGCGGCAATTCAGAGTCACGAAGGCCGCGAGGGCGCGCGCGCCTTTGTGGAAAAACGTGCGGCGGAGTGGCAGAGCTGATGTCGACATCCCCTACCCTGCTGGTCGCCAACCGCGGCGAAATCGCCTGCCGCATTCTGGGCACCGCCCGCACCGAAGGCTACCGCACGGTGGCGATCTACAGCGAACCGGACCGACAGGCACTGCATACCCGGAGCGCCGACTGCGCCGTAGCGATTGGCGGCCACACGCCGGCCGAGTCCTATCTGGATATCGACAAAATCATTGCCGCCGCGCAGCGCTCCGGAGCGACCGCCGTGCACCCCGGTTACGGTTTCCTGGCCGAAAATGCCGAATTTGCCCGCGCCTGTGCCGACAACGGCCTGCAGTTTATCGGCCCGAACGCCGACGTCATCGAGCTGATGGGCAACAAGCGCAATGCCAAGGATTTTGTTGCCCGCGCCGGTGTGCCCTGTATCCCGGGCTTTCAGGGTTCGCAGGACGACGTCGTGCTAACCAGCGAAGCGGAGAAGATCGGCTATCCGCTGATGATCAAGGCCGCCGCCGGGGGCGGCGGTCGCGGCATGCGCCTGGTGCACGAGGCCGCGGATATCGGCGCGCAGTTGCGCTCGGCCCGCAGCGAGGCCCTCAGTGCTTTCGGCAGTGACGAAATCATTCTGGAGAAGGCGTTACTCGATGCGCGCCATATCGAGATTCAGGTCTTTGCCGACGATTGCGGCAATGTGATCCATCTCGGCGAGCGCGACTGCTCCATTCAACGCCGCCATCAGAAGATCATCGAGGAATCACCGTCGCCGGCCGTCGACGCGGACCTGCGGCACAGAATGGGCAGCGCCGCCGTGGCCGCAGCGCAAGCCTGTGGCTATCTGGGTGCCGGCACGGTGGAGTTCCTGCTCGACAGCGACGGCGAATTTTATTTTCTCGAGATGAACACCCGCCTGCAGGTCGAGCACCCGGTCACCGAAATGGTCACCGGCTTCGACCTGGTAGCCTGGCAGCTGGCGGTCGCGCGCGGCGAACCGCTGCCGGTTTCCCAGGAGCAGGTGTCGCACAACGGTCATGCCATCGAAGTGCGCCTCTATGCCGAGGACCCGCAAAACCAGTTCCTGCCACAGACCGGACGCATTCACCACTGGCAGGAGCCCGCCGGCGAGGGCATCCGCATCGACCACGCCCTGTCCGCGGGCGCGGAAGTGTCGCCCTACTATGACCCGATGCTGGGCAAGCTGATTGCCTGGGGGCAGGACCGCGAAGAGGCGCGCCGCCGACTCCATCACGCCATTGGCAAACTGCAGCTGATAGGCCCGAAAAACAATCTGCACTTTCTGCGTACGCTGCTGGAGCAGCCGGCATTTATCGCCGGTAGCGCCGATACCAGTTTTCTGGAGAAATCGTTTTCCTATAGCCCGCCGCCGGAACCGGCAGCGGCTACGCTGGCTGTCGCCACCGCGCTGCTGCACGCGCAATATCTGTCCGCGCTTGACCTGCGCAGCGGTCGCGCAAACTGGCGCAGCGGTGACAACAGCCTGCCACTGCACTACCGCCTGCGATGCGAAACGCGGGAATTCGACTGCCAGTTGTTCTGTCTCGGTGAGCAGCGCTATCGGATTGCCGTCGACAACGGCCATTCCGCGATCGAAATCCTGCGACTGGACGACGACGCTGCGCGGCTGCTGATCGACGGTATGGAATCCACACAGACTTTTATGCGAGTCGGCCCTGATCTCTACCTGCTGAGCGATGCCCGGCAATGGCGGTTCGCCGATATCACCTATGCGCCGGCACGCGCGCTGCAGGGACAGGGCAGCGGCCGCATTACCGCGCCGATGGATGGCTGTATCGTGGCGATTCATGTGCAGGCCGAGCAGACCGTCCGCCGCGGCGACACCATTGCCGTGATGGAGGCGATGAAAATGGAGCACCCGCTGAAGGCCGATCGCGATGGCACCATCGTCAAGCTGGCGGCAACCACCGGCGATCAGGTCCGCGGCGGTCAGCTGCTGGTGCAGATAGAGCCGGCGGAAATAGCCACCGGCGCCACATCCTAGAGGATCCCGCAGTGTACGATATCGATGCCACCCGCCCCGCCAGCCCGTTCTATAACGACAGCCACCAGCAGTGGCGACAACAACTGCGGCGATTTGTCGATCGGGAAATTATGCCCTACGTCGACCAGTGGGATGAGGAGTGCGCCCTACCGGCAGAGCTGTGGCGCAAGGCCGCCGACGTCGGGCTACTGCAGATGGGTTACCCGGAAAACTACGGCGGTATTGAGGCGGATTGTTTCCACACCATCGTCGCTGCCGAGGAGCTGGCGCGCTGCGGCGCGGGCGGCCTCTACGCCAGCCTGATGGTCCACGGCATCGCCCTGCCCCCGCTGGTGCATTACGGCAGCGAGGCGCTGAAAGACCAGGTCATTCCACAGGTATTGGCGGGCGAAAAACATATTTCGCTGGCCGTGACCGAGCCCGGCGCCGGTTCGGATGTCGCCAACCTGCAGTGTCGCGCGGTACGCGATGGTGACGATTACCTGGTCAGCGGCGAAAAAACCTTTATCACCGGCGGCATGCGCGCCAACTGGTTTACCGCCGCAGTCAGGACGGGCGGCGACGGCTTCGGCGGTCTCTCGCTGTTGCTAATACCCGCCGATGCCGACGGCGTGAGCCGGCACCAGCTGGATAAAAAGCAGGGCTGGTGGTGCTCGGATACCGCGAGTATTTTCTTCGATCATGTGCGGGTGCCAGCGGCCAACCTGATCGGTGAAGAGAACCAGGGCTTTCTGCCGATAGTGCATAACTTCAACCGCGAACGCCTAGGCATTGCCGCGTCCTGCGTCGAATACAGCCGCGTCTGCCTGCATGAGGCCATCGAGTGGGCACAGCAGCGTGAGACATTCGGCAAGCGGCTGGCGAACCACCAGGTAATCCGCCACAAATTCGCGCAGATGCTGCAGCGCATCAATGCGACCCAGTCGTATCTGGAACTGTGTGCCTGGGCCGAGGAACAGCAGCAGTTGAAAGTCGCGGATGTGGCCCTGCTCAAGGTACAGGCAACCGAGACGCTGGAATTCTGTGCGCGCGAAGCCATGCAAGTCATCGGCGGCGCCAGTTACATGCGCGGTAGCCGCACAGAACGGATTTACCGGGAAGTCAGGGTCAACGCCATCGGCGGCGGCTCAGAGGAAATACTGCGGGATCTGGCAGCGCGGCAGATGGGAATTTAATCAGGCACGCGCTGGAGACCCTCGGTTTCCAAGCGCGGTGCTGGAGGGCGCCATAAACGACGGGCTAAATCAACGGGCGTCCCCATCCCAGACGCCATGCTCTATCCCCTTAATGTCATACTTGCGCGCATCGAACACCGGTTCGACGATCCCTTTCGCCCGCTGCGCCTCGTAATCTCCCAGCACCTTAAAGGCCACGCCCGACAGCAGTAGTATCGCCAACAGGTTTGCCGTGGCCATAAAGCCCATGGACATATCGGCCATATTCCACAGCAGTGCAAAGTTCTCCGAACTGCCACTGTACGCAACCCATGCACCAAACAATATGAACAGGATGTAGAGCGCCCGGTAGCAGAAAATCGAAAATCGCGTGTGCCACAGGTAGAAGATGTTGGTTTCCGCGTAGTAGTAGTTGGCGATGATCGACGTGAATGCAAAAAATATCAGTGCGAGCGCGATAAAGCCGCCGCCCCAGGCGCCCAGCTCACTGGCGAGCGCGTCCTGGGTCAGGGTCACGCCCTCAACATTGCCCACCATATGCACGTCGGCCAGCAGGATAATCGCCGCCGTCGCCGTGCAGATCAGAATGGTATCGAGAAACACCGAGGCCATCTGCACATAGCCCTGTACCACCGGATGTTTCACATCCGCCGCGGCGCCGACGTTCGGGGAAGAGCCCATACCCGCCTCGTTGGAAAACAGGCCGCGCTTGATGCCATTGGCCACCACGGCGCCGAAAGCCCCGGCCCCGGCCTCTTCATAGCCGAACGCGTTACCGAAGATCTGCGCGAAGACCTGCGGCAACTCCCCGAGATTCATCAGCACCACGACAAAAGCGATGGCTAGATAGGCCAGCGCCATAAACGGCACCACGATACCGGCGAAACGGCCGATCGAGTGAATACCACCAAATACAATAATCGCAGCGAGCAATGCGACCACGACACCTACCAGCAACGGGTTGACACCCCAGGCACCGTGAATGGCCGATGCCATCGCATTGGACTGCACCGCGTTGAAGAAGAACCCGAAGCAGATGATCAAAAAGATCGAGAACAATACCGCAAGCCACTTCCACTGCTTGCCGAGCCCCTTCTCGATGTAATAGGCCGGGCCGCCGCGGAAGGTACCGTGCTCTTCGCCACGCTCCTTGAAGGTCTGCGCCAGCGTGTTCTCGATAAAACTGGTAGCCATGCCAACCCAGGCGACGATCCACATCCAGAAAACCGCACCCGGCCCGCCCGCGGTGATCGCAACCGCGACACCGGCGATATTGCCGGTGCCGACACGGGCGGCGGCACTGGTGGCAAACGCCTGAAAGGCGGAAACGGAATCGTAGTGCTCTTTGTGAAAGCTGCGCTTCATCACCATCAGCATGTGGCCGAAATGGCGAAACTGGATAAAGCGGCTGTGCCAGGAGAAGTAGAGCCCCGCCGGCAACAGGCCGGCAATCAATATGCCGAGCCACCAGATGCCGCCGATGCCTCCCCAGGTGATCGAATTACCCCAGCCGACAAAGCTGGCGAGGGTGTCCAGAAAGCCTTGCATCGCCTGCTCCCGCCAATGACTGCACTAGATGCCAGCGCGACTGGCGCAGAAAATTACGTTCTGTATAAAGCCTAGTCGAGAAGCGAAAAAAGGAATGAAATAGGTGTGGCCCGGCGGTCGGCAAAACGCGACCGCCGGAATTGCGCAGGATTAAAGGAAGATTTCGCGGGCCCGCTGTGGGGATACCACCTTGCGCCCGCACTCCTCGGCGACACCGACCAGGGTCTCGATCAGCTGGCCGTTGCCACTGGCGCGCTCGCCACCGGGCAGGTAAAAGGTGTCCTCGACGCCGCTGCGCAGGTGGCCGCCCAGCTCCGCGGTCTTGCGGTGCACCGGCCAGATTTCCTCGCGGCCGATCAGGGTACTCTGCCACAGGGCACCTGGCTTCATATATTTCGGCAGCAGCTGCAGCAATTCCACATCTGCCGGCATACCGGAAGCCACGCCCATCACCAGGTTGTAGTTAGGCTTTTCCACCATGCCAACCTCACTGAACATACCCACCGAGCGCACTATACCCACGTCGAAACACTCGAACTCCGGCCGGGTGCCGGTCTCGCGACAGACCGCCAGCAGCTCCTCCACCTTGTCCACCGGGTTTTCGAACAGCATCGGCGGCCAGGCCCAGGTGCCGTTGGAGCGTACCTTGAGGTAATTGAGACTGCCGGCGTTACAGGCGGCGATTTCCGGGCGCCCGGCGCGAATGCAATCCAGCGCCCCCTGCTGATCGCGGCCGATTGTGCCGGTAGTGAAATTCAGGATGACATCCGGACAGGCCGCGCGAATGGCATCCGCTATCGCCAGCGCCACCTGGGGATCCCAGCTGGGCAGGTGCCCTTTACCCGGCTCCTGCGCGCGAAAATGCACGTGCATCACCGAGGCGCCGGCATCGTAGGCTTCCCGCGCCGACTGCGCCATCTGTTCCGACGTTACCGGCACCGGATGCTGCTCTGGATTCGTGAGTACGCCGGTCAGGGCACAGGTAATCACCACTTCATCCGACATCACTGGCTCTCCTGAATTATCTTTATTGCGATTGCGCTGGCACCGTGCCGGATTATCGTCCGACGCCGATTTGGCACCAAGCGCTTGCTTGGTCAAGTCAGACTAGCACAGGCGACCTAGCAGAGAAAGGCGCCTTGTAACGCCCCACACAGCCCGGCAGAATGCGCGGCAAAATCGAAGAAGGAAGCGAGGCCATGAGTGAATCCCCGGCGGTAACCACAGCCCCCTACGGCAGCTGGAAATCCATCATCGGTGCCGAACTGCTGGTCGAGGGCAGCGTGCGCTTGAGTGAAGCCAGCCTGGTGGATGGGTGCTGTTACTGGCTGGAATCACGCCCGGCAGAAAAAGGTCGCTCGGTGCTGGTGCAGTACTGTCCGCAGCGCGGCCGCCGCGACCTGCTGCCGACCCCGCTCAGCGTTCGCTCCAAGGCCCATGAATATGGCGGTGCCAGCTACCTGGTCAGCGGCAACACCGTTTACTTCGTACTGGCGGAAGACCAGCGTATTTACCGCATGGATCTGGACTCGCAGCTGCCGGAACCGATTACCAGCGAGGGGCACTTTCGCTACGCCGACCTGGTCCTCGACCACAAGCGACAGAGGCTGCTGTGCGTCCAGGAAGACCACACCCCCTGCGACAGCGGCGGCGAAGCCCGTGCGCGCATTCTGGCCATCGACCTGAACAATCCTCTGGCTAACCCGCCGCAGATACTGGCCGAAGGTGCCGATTTCTATTCGAATCCGGCACTGAGCCCGAATGGTGGACGCCTGAGCTTCCTGCGCTGGCACCACCCGAACATGCCCTGGGACGCCACCGAACTCTGTATCGCGGACCTGGATGTCGACGGTATCGCTGTGGAAACCAAAGTCGTCGCCGGCGGTGACAATGAATCCATCTTCCAGCCGCAATGGTCGCCGGAGGGTGAACTCTTCTACGTTTCGGATCGCAACAGCTGGTGGAATATTTATCGCCAGGCCAGCGACGAACCGCTGTGGGACAAACACGCCGAGTTCGCCACACCGCAGTGGGTATTCGGCATGTCCACCTACGGCTTCCTGACCTCGGACGAGATCCTCTGCACCTTTACAGAAGAGGGTCGCTGGCACCTGGCCAAAATTGATATTCACAGCGGTGAACATCGCGTACTCAAGCAGCCTTACTGTGATATCGAGAGCCTGCGCTGTGAGAGCCATCGCGCCGTGATGATCGCCGCCAGCGCCGACAGTTTTCCTGCCGTGGTCACCTACGACAACCACGGCGGCAAGCTGGAAACCATCGCCAGCAGCAACACCAACAAGCTGCCGGAAGACGTGTTTTCCGTGGCACAGGAAATCGAGTTTCCCACTGGCGAGCGCTGCGTCTACGGTTTTTACTACCCGCCGCACAATCCGCAATACACTGGCCCCGATGGGGAAAAACCGCCGCTGATCGTGTTCAGTCACGGCGGCCCCACCGGCGCCACCTCTGCCGGCCTAAATCTGAAGATACAGTACTGGACCAGCCGCGGCTTTGCGATTCTCGACATCAACTATTCCGGCAGCACCGGCTACGGCCGCGACTATCGCGAGCGTCTCAAGGATAGCTGGGGCATCACCGAAGTGGAGGATGTCTGCGCCGGTGCCGAATACCTGGTCGCCAAGGGCCTGGCGGATCCGGAACGGTTACTTATCAAGGGTGGCAGCGCCGGCGGCTATACGGTATTGGCGGCCCTCACCTTCCACAACACTTTCAAGGCCGGCGCGAGCCATTACGGCATCGGCGACCTCACCACGCTGGCGCGCGACACGCATAAGTTCGAGTCCCGCTACCTGGACAAACTGGTTGGGCCATGGCCGGAGTCCGAGTACATTTACCGCGCCCGCTCGCCGATCAATCACGTCGAGCAGCTCAATTGCCCGGTGATATTCTTCCAGGGTCTTGAAGACAAGGTAGTGCCGCCGAACCAGGCCCAGACGATGGTCAACGCACTGAAGCGCCGGGGCATCCCCGTGGCCTATATCACCTTCGCCAGTGAGGGGCACGGCTTCCGCAGCGGCGACAGCATCAAGCTGGCACTGGAGGGAGAGCTGGAGTTTTACAGCCGCATCTTCGATTTCCCGCTGCCGGAACCCGGCCCGGGCATCACCATCGAAAACCTGCAGTAACAGGAAGAACGCATCACTATGGGAAGATGGAGACCACCACGCCCGCGCGGATCCCGCTATATCACCCCGGAAGGGGCACAGCGTATGCGCGCCGAGGTCAAACAGCTGTGGGAAGTGGAGCGTCCGCGGGTAACCCAGGCGGTCAGCGATGCGGCCAAACTCGGGGACCGCTCGGAAAATGCCGACTACATCTACGGCAAGAAACGCCTGCGCGAGATCGACAGTCGCGTGCGCTTCCTCACCAAGCGCCTGGAGGAAGTCACCGTGGTGGACCGCATCCCGGAAGATCGCGACAAGGTCTATTTCGGAGCCTGGGTAACCCTCGAAGACGACGATGGCAAAACCGTGACCTACCGAATCGTCGGCCCCGATGAGTTCGACGTGAAGGCCGGGCTGATCTCCATGGACTCGCCGGTTGCCCGCGCGCTGCTCGGTCGCCGCCTCGATGACGAGGTGGAACTGCGCAGTGGCGACGAATGGGTCACCTATTACGTGGTCGATATCCGCTATCAGGATTAAGCGCGACAAGCATTCACCATTGCCAGCTCTCGCCAGGGCTTTCTCTCTCAGGCAACGCTTCCACCTGGCGCGTCTGTTTCGCAGACACAAATTAAATGCCGCGCCTGCTGTTTATTTTGTAGACATATCGACACCGCACGGACGTTCAGGCCAGGCCATTGTGTCGCCAGGCTTACGACTCGGCTTTGCGCTTGCAGACGTCCACCAGTCCCGCTCCTGTGGTACTTCTGGACCCATCCGCATTACTCGCGCAAGCCACGCACGGACAAAGTGAATAACAAAAGTTAACGCGCCGGCGATCCAACAAATATTCTCCGCATCATGAAAATCACAGTCCGGCGCCGCGGCATATGTACGGGTTGTGAATTCCAATGCGCAATTTACAGCGGTGCCTATGGCACCAATTCCTGGCGCCCGGTTAAAAACCTGGGAAGACAGCATCATGTACGGCCGCCAGTCCGAAGCCTTTGACACCGTGTCGGAGCAGGCGCTGCGCCAGGTACTGCGCTGTTGTGCCTCCTCGGACGACAGCACCGCCCTCTGCGCCAGCTTCCGCAGTGAGTTCGCAACCTTCATGGAAGAATACCAACCCTACAAAAAGTGCTTCGGCTCCTGTGGCATAGGCCGACAGGAAGGCTGAACGCGTCCATTACAACGCCAGATATCCCGCACCCCCGGCGCGGGCGCTGGCCCGCGCGGCGAGCCATACCGCCGTCAACCTTGCCCGGCTGGCTATTCACTAGAATTATTAACCCGGCAACCAAATAGGTTGGCGTGAACCCGTGGAATACCAGTAGATTCGTATATCTGCGCCAGTATTTCGCGGGCGACAATGAAATAGATGAGGATTCATCTATTTCATTGTCACGTAGATAGTGCATAGCGGAACGTAAAACAGGCGCCAGCGGACCAGATACCAATGCAAGACGCCCCCTCGGCCAACGCTGCAGGTGGAATCCCCGACCCCCTGAAAGTCTTCGTCGACCCGGAGAGTGTCGTCGCGCTGGTTATTGCCCTGGGTTTGGGACTGCTGATCGGCCTGCAGCGCGAGCGGACCTCCGATCGCCTCGGCGGCATCCGCACCTATCCGCTGATCGCCATGTTCGGTGCCCTGACCGCGCGTCTCGCCCAACTGGAAGACAACTACTGGCTGGTGGCGGCCGGCCTGCTGTGCCTGACAGTAGTGATCGTGCTCGGCAACATAGAGCGGATGCGCGGCGAACAGGAAAGCACGGGGATCACCACCGAATTGGCGGCACTGTTGATGTACCTGTTGGGCGCCTTCCTGGTACTGGGTGAGCGGACCGTGGCTGTCGCCGTGGGCGGCACCATAGCGCTGCTGCTGCACCTGAAACCCACCATGCACAAATTTGCGAGGCGCCTGCCGGAAAAGGACCTGCATGCAATCATGCAGTTTGCGCTGATCTCCCTGATCATATTACCGGTGCTGCCGAACCGGACTTTCGGGCCCTATGACGTCCTCAATCCGTTCAAGATCTGGCTTTTGGTGGTACTGATCGTCGGCATCGGGCTCGGGGGTTACGGCGCTTACAAGCTGGTGGGCGCGCGCGCCGGCACCCTGCTCAGCGGCCTGATCGGCGGGCTGATTTCCTCGACCGCCACGACCGTCAGCTATGCGCGCCGCGCGCGGGTGGAGAAAGGCGTTGCCAGTATGGCGGCGCTGGTGATACTGATCGCGTCGACCAGTATGTTTATCCGCATGTTTGTGGAGATTGCCGTGGTGGCACCGCGGATGCTGCCGCAGCTGCTGCCACCCCTGGCCGCGGTAATGGCCGTCAGCGCCATTACCTGCGCGGTCGGTTATCGTATGGTGGAACACCGACACAGTGAGATGCCGGAACCGGGCAACCCGGCCGAACTGATCCCGGCGCTGGTATTCGCCGCACTCTACGCCGTGATCCTGCTGGGCATTGCCGCCGCGCGGGAGTATTTCGGCAATCGCGGCATTTACGTGGTCGCGCTCATCTCCGGCTTCACCGACGTAGACGCCATTACCCTGTCCACCGCCAACCTCGCCGACAGCGGTTCACTGGAGGCCAAAGCCGCCTGGCGCGCGATGATCATCGCCACGCTCGCCAACCTGGTCTTCAAGGCCGGTGCCGCCGGTGTGCTGGGCGGCTGGCCACTGTTGCGCAAGATTTTGCTGCTGTTTGCAGTGCCCTTTTTCGCCGGCGTGGCCACCATTCTGCTGTGGCCGTGAGAGCGGCCTATTGGGCTGACGCCAGTTTTCAGCGCTATGGCGCCTCCCCTGTCGATCCGGGCAAGCCGCCGGAACCCTACCCCCAGATCACTTGATTAACGTCATCGCAACAGATACAAATGGGCATGCAGCTGTTAGCCCCTGTATTGCACGGCTCGTGTACAGGCTACAGATCCACTCATTAAACAATCAGAACAATAACAATGAAGAATTGGCATCACGCAGTGATCAGCGGCGGCGGCAGCGGTCTCGGGCTGGGTATCGCCGAGCGCCTGCTCCGCCGCGGCAGCCGCGTCACTATTCTGGATCTCGCCCTTCGCGACGAACCGCGCCAGCTGCTGGATCGCGCCTGCGCTGAGGGCAAGTCGGACTGGCAATTCATTGCTGCGGATGTGACCAGCGCAAGCGAGCTGAAAACTGCCGTCAACGCCGCGGTTGCGAGCTTTGGCGCACCGCAGCTGGCTTTGAATTCCGCCGGTATCATCATCAACAAGGCCTTCGCGGACCTCAGCGCCGAAGAATTCCAGCGGGTGGTCAGTGTCAACCTGAACGGCAGTTTCCACTTCGCCGCTGCAACCCTGCCCCATATCCCGCCCGGCGGGCGCCTCGCCCTTATCGCCTCTATGGCCGGCCTTACCAGTAACTACGGTTACGCCGCTTATGGGGCGTCAAAGTTCGGCGTCGTCGGGCTCGCCACTACCTTACGTTTCGAATATGAACCTCTGAACGTTGGCGTCAGCTGCATCTGTCCGGGGGAAGTGCGCACCCCGATGGTGGCCGGCGAGAACGCCACCGGTAATCCCATTTCACTGGAACTGAAGAAGCTCGCCGGTTCCCTCGACGTGGACACCGCCTGCAACGAAATCCTGGCCGGGTTGGACGCCGGCCGCTGGCAGATTATCCCCGGCAGGCAAAGCAAACTAACTGCATTTCTCAGCCGTCATTTTCCGGGGTTGTTTTACCGGATGTGTCGCGGCTTGCTAACGAAGACGGTCAAGAAGTTTGAGGCCGGCACCTAGGTTTGCGGTGATGTCAGCAAGCCTGGGGCGCGGCACTTGCCTACCTGCAGTTTCGCGAGCGGGAACCCGGCGTAGACACCCTGCTGCGGCCCGCTTCTCCCCGCCGGGAGAGCGCCAGGAATTTTCCGATTCCCCACCTTCCCCCAACCAACACTTTCTGGCATCTATTGTGTCCCCTGCAGCTATTGCGCTTGTGGCGCCGCACTTCCTCAACTAGCTTTGCCGCTGACCAGCCGTCTGCGAACTCACCAGGCTTCCGGGTGATGCGCTGCCATTTGGTCGGGTCGCGCCAACGTTCGCCCCCAAACAATCATTTTTTCGGGTTGGCCGTTAAGG
This sequence comes from Microbulbifer marinus, assembly GCF_900107725.1. GTDB lineage: Bacteria > Pseudomonadota > Gammaproteobacteria > Pseudomonadales > Cellvibrionaceae > Microbulbifer > Microbulbifer marinus. The sequence goes on from NZ_FNQO01000001.1 coordinate 798,999, forward strand.
AAAACGGCAACAGCAATGATCGCGACCCAAATCAAACCACAACGAACCCACCCTCTTGGAATCTGGTCATGGATCGACACCTCTCCGTGCGGGCGCTGCTCCCGCTTATCTTCGTCCTCCTCTTCTGTTTATCCGGCAACGCCGCTGCCGCCTGCGGCGGCCTGAACCAGCGCGCCTGCTGTTTTCTCGAGCGCCTGCCATCCTGCGACCCGGGCCTGATCGAGGTGGCTGCCGGCGAGTACCCCGAGGCCTGCGGTATTTTCCCGGCCGGAACCTGCGTATTGCCCACTCCCTGCGGTGGCCCCGGAGAGCGCGGATGCTGCAACGGTCTGGCCGAACTGAGCGATATAGGCGGCGTATGCGACACGCGCAGCCTTGCGCCACTGGAGGGATGTGTTGGCGAGAATTGCTGGTGTGCCGGGGCCGGCGGTTTCTTTGGCGGTAAATCGCTGCACACCTGCGCCCCCGAGCGCGCCCAGGGCTGCGGCGGCGAGGGTCAGCGCGCCTGCTGTGTGATCGAGGGCGGATTGCCCTGCGTGTCCGGAACCACCCAACAGATCGACGGCTGGGCCGACGAGTTCGTGGCGGTAAGCGGCGATGCCACCTGTACCGACGGCATCACCTACAACCGCTCCATTGGCACCTGTGTGAAGTCCAGTCCGGCCGATATCGGTGAACCGTCGAGCGGTTGGAATCCACCAGAACGGCTGAGCGGCAGCCCGATGCGCGGCTACCTGGATTTGCACCTGCACCTGCTGGCAGACAAAGCCCACGGCGGCGGCGTGTTCGTGGGCGAACCGGCGCCGCGGGACGCCAACGGAGAATTTACGCTGAATGCGACTTACAACATCAATAGCGCCCTCTCACCGGAGGGTGATCTCGCGATTCACGAGCATTCCGATCACGGTCTCGGGCGCGACACCATCGGTGACGGCACCAAGGACGGAACGCGCTCCCAGTATGGCGCCCCCTATTTCAGCGGCTGGCCCAAGTGGACCAGCACCACCCATCAGCAGGCCTATTACGCCTGGCTGGAGCGGGCCTGGCGCGGCGGCCTGCGGGCGGTCTCCATGCTGGCGGTGACGAACGAGGCGCTGTGCAAGAGCACCAATGGCATCGATCGCTGGGGGAATTGCGAAAACTCCATGGGGCCCATCATCGAGCAACTGCAGGCGGCGTGGAAATTCCAGGCCTTTATCGATGACCTGGCGGATGGGGAGATCAACAGCAACGGCGCCGGTGAGGGCTGGTTCCGTATCGTCACATCACCGCAACAGGCGCGCGAAGTTATCGCCAGCGGCAAGCTCGCCGTGATACTCGGCATCGAAGTGGACAACCTGTTCAACTGCAAGGAGAGTGGTTGCCCGGAAAATTTCGGCCTGCCGGTTGAAGTGACCGGTATCGCAACACCCACCAGCGTCGAAGAGGCGGTAGACGTGATCTACCAGATGGGCGTGCGGCATGTGTTCCCCGTACACAACTTCGACAACGCCTTTGGCGCCGCGGCGACCTGGCAGGATGCCATCGGTGTCGGCCAGGCCGTTTCAGAGCAGCGCTGGTGGGAGGTGGAGGACTGCGGGAATAACAAGGGCGAATACGGCTACTGGATCGACAATGCAGTGCAGTTTTTCATCAACCTATTCGGATTCGGCGGCGCAACACCGCCGATTCCCACCTATACCAACGGCAACTTTTCCACCGGCTACGCCTCCTGCAACGCGCTTGGCATGCAGTTCGGCGACGAGGAAAACGCGGGCCTCGGCCAGCGTCTCGTCCAGGCTTTGATGCAAAAAGGCATACTGATCGATATCGACCATATGTCACGGAAATCGATCAACGACATGCTCGCGTTGAGCAAGGGCGCCCCCGGCAGCGAAGCGCAGCCCTACCCGCTGATCGCCAGCCATGTGCAATTTTTCGATCGTTATAAAAAAGAGTTTGAAGGAAATAAAGGACGCCATGAGCGCATGCGCACCCGCGCGCAACTGGAAGCGATCCGAGATAGCGGCGGCATGATTGGCGCCATGCTGAAAGACGACGTACAGGACACGGACCTGTTCGGCAAAAGCTTCAACGTCGCCTACGGCAATCCCGAGTACGGCAACGCGATTGCCAACGACTGTCGCTACTCGTCCAAGACCTGGGCGCAGGCCTACCAGTATGCGGTGGACGTAATGGACGGACCGGTAGCAATGGGCAGCGACTTCAACGGAGTAGCCGGACACCTGGGCCCGCGCTTCGGCAGCGATGCCTGTGGCGGCTGGGAAGCGGACAACGGCAGCGAGCGGGCCAAGCAGGAAGTGGCCCGGAATGCGCTGTCCTACCCGTTCGAACTGGCGGGATTCGGCGTCTTCGACAAACAGACCACAGGGTTCAAGCACTTCGATTACAACGTCGACGGGCTGGCCCATATCGGCCTGCTTCCGGACTTTGTCGCGGACCTGCGCGGAATCGGTCTCGACAACCACTACATGGACAAACTGTTCTGCTCTGCCGAAGCCCTGGTCAGGGTTTGGGAACGCGCCGAGGCGCTCGCACAGGGGCAACCGGATCCAGCCAACGAGTGGCAGTGTGATAAGGAGGACGCGGTACCGCCGGTAACGACAGCCACGCTCACCCCGTTCCCATTTGCCAGTGGCTGGCATAACGGACCGGTCGAGGTTGCGCTGCAATCCACAGACATCGGCACCGGCGTCCACTCAATCAGCTATCGCACTTCGCTGGCAATTACACTCAGCAATGAACAGACGACAGATCTGCTCAGCATCACCCTCGGCAGTCAGGGCGTTACCCGCTTTGACTTCTTCGCCACCGACAAAGCCGGCAACGTGGAACCGCTAAATACACTGAACCTGCTGATCGACTCAGTGCCACCGCAGATCGTTGGTTCGCGCGAGCCGGAGGCCAATGAATATGGCTGGAACAATACCGACGTTGCCGTGAGCTTTGTCTGCGACGATCTCGATCCAGACACCGGCATCGCCGGCTCCGGAGTCCCGCTGTCACAGTGCGGGCCGAGCCAGCTGGTCACAGGACTGCCGACGGGCCTCGAGTTCGTCAGTGTCAATGGCCATGCGCAGGATCTCGCTACCAACATAGCGACGACAGCAGTGGGCCCCATCCGCATCGACAAGGTGCCACCAACGGTCAATGCGATGGCATCCCCGAGCGCCAATGCCGCCGGCTGGAACAATACCGACGTGCTGGTGAGCTTTGCCTGCGCGGATGCGCTGTCGGGCATCCAGTCCTGCGCGGAGCCGATTCTCTTGGCGACCGAGGGCAGCGGCCAGTCGGCAACGGGGGCAGCGACAGATCGCGCCGATAACTCTGCCAGCACCACGCTGACACAGATCGCCATCGACAAGACGCCGCCCGAGGTCCAGATTACCGGTGTCAGTGCCGACAGCGTCTATATCCTTGGTGACATACCAAGCGCCGGCTGCTCCACCGCAGACGGCCTCTCCGGCGTCGAGGTGGAGGCCGTACCCATTGTCAGTGGCGGCACTGCCAACGGCGTCGGTCGTTTTACCGCCTTGTGCACCGGCGCACAGGATGTGGCCGGCAACACGGCACAGACCTCACTGCAATATGAGGTGCATTACCTCTTCAGCGGTTTCTTCGCACCGATCGAAAATCTGCCTGTCAACAATAGCGCCAGGGCCGGCCAGACCATACCGATCAAATTCGGCCTCGCCGGTAACCACGGCATGGATATTCTTCCCGGCGGCTCCGCCATGAGCGCGGCTGTCAGCTGCTCTGCAGATCTGGTTAACGAACTGGAAGAGGAAACGTTCACCTCAGGCAGCAGCCAGTTGCAATATGATGCCGCCACTGATTCCTACCAGTACAACTGGAAGACCGATAAAGCCTGGAGAGGCAGCTGCCGACTACTGCGCCTGTCGCTGGATGATGGCACCGTGCATGAGGCTATGTTTGCCTTCAAGTAAGTTGCCCGTAATTCAGACGTAGAGAAAGAGAGATCCGCCGCATCTTTTTCGGCAAATGCTTTCCACGAGAGGTGCGGCTACCTTTAACTAAGCTGACGGGATCACCGATGGATGACCAGATAGGAAATAGGCTAACAATGTACGCACGTATAACCACTTACAAAGTCAAACCGGCCGACTACGAAGCTATCGATAAAAGAATCGAGGTATTAACGCCGGAAATCATGTCGATTCCCGGGTTAAAGCAGTGGATCAGCTGCGGAGATGAAAATGGCGAGCGAGTGATTATCGGCATCTACAAGAGTAAAGAAGACGCCGACCAGGCCACCGGTAAGGTCAAAGAGTTGTTCGCCAAATTCGAAGACTATTACGATGAAGTGCCCAAGCCGCACGGCTACGAAGTACTGCGCCTGGAGTCCAATTAGCCCGGCAAAGCGCGACCGGCACAACGGCTGAACAACCATTGTGCCTACGCAACCCTTTTGCGGCTTAGTATGCCCGCCGACGGTAGTGGCGGTAGTTCGGGGTCCAGAAGTTGCGCTCGATCGCGCGTTCCAGTTTCTGCTGGTCGACTACCGGCGCGACTCCATCTTCCTGGGCCTGCTTGCCCACGGCCAATGCGATACTCTTGCTGACCGCACGGATGTCCGACAGGGATGGCAGCAGTGCCCCCTCGCCGCTTTTCACCACCGGCGACTCCTCCGCCAGGGCGTTTGACGCAGCCATCAGCATATTGTCGGTAACGCGGGAGGCGCCAGCGGCAATCACACCGAGACCGACGCCGGGGAATATATAGACATTGTTGCATTGGGCGATGGGAAAACTCTCGCCCTGCAGCTCCACCGGAGGGAAGGGACTGCCGGTGGCTACCAGGGCCTCGCCGCGGGTCCACTCCAGTATCTCGGCCGGCGTCGCTTCGGCACGCGAAGTGGGGTTCGACAGCGGCAGCACCAACGGGCGCGAACAGCCGGCGTGCAACGCCTCGATGACGGACTGGGTAAACAGGCCGCCCTGCCCCGATACACCGATCAGGACGCTCGGCTTGATGTTGCCAATCAGCGTGGCCAGATCCCATTCACCCACACCCTCGAGCTTCTGCGGATCCTGAGCCAGGCGCGCCTGGAAACCGTGCAGCCCCTTCATGTCCGATGTCACCAGACCGTAGCGATCGAACATAAAGATCCGCTCGCGCGCTTCCACTTCGCTGAGGCCGCCCTCTACCATCGCACAGACGATCTGCTCGGCGATACCGCAGCCGGCAGAGCCGGCCCCGACCACGACCACGCGCTGCTCGGCCAGGGTTTCCTGGCGGGTCTTGCAGGCGGCGAGGATAGTACCAAGGGCGACCGCCGCGGTGCCCTGGATATCGTCATTGAAGCAGCAGAGGTCGTCGCGGTAGCGCTCGAGTAGCGGCATGGCGTTTGTCTGGGCGAAGTCCTCGAATTGCACCAGCACCTTCGGCCAGCGGCGTTTCACTGCGGCGATAAACTCGGCCACGAATTCGTCGTACTCCTCCTGGGAAATACGCTCGTGGCGCCAGCCCATATACATCGGATCGTTCAACAGGGTGCGATTATTGGTGCCGACATCCAGTGTCACCGGCAGCGTGTAGGCCGGGCTGATTCCGCCGCAGGCGGTGTACAGGGACAGCTTGCCGATCGGGATACCCATGCCGCCGATACCCTGGTCGCCGAGGCCGAGGATCCGCTCGCCATCGGTGACAACGATCACCTTCACATTTTCCTTGGTGGCGCTGCGCAGGATATCGTCCATATATTCGCGGTCGGGATAGGACACGAACAGGCCGCGGTGGTTGCGGTAGATATTGGAAAATTCCTCGCAGGCGTCCCCGACCGTCGGCGTGTAGATGATCGGCAGCATCTCCTCGATGTGCTGTTCGATCAGGTGAAAAAACAGGGTCTCGTTGTCATCCTGTATCGCGCGCAGGTAAATATGCCGCTCCAGATCCGTGCGGCACTGCTCGTACTGGTGATAGGCGCGGCGGGTCTGCTCTTCGATGGACTCGACATTGTTCGGCAGCAGTCCGACCAGGTTAAATTCGATACGCTCTTTCAGCGTAAAGGCGCTGCCCTTGTTCAGCAGCGGCATTTCCAGCAGCGAGGGGCCGGCGTGGGGAATATAAAGTGGACGCTTGTCTTTGTTGCTCATAAACCTGCTTACGTCTGATGCAGTGGGATCGCCTGTGCGGCGGAAAAGGCGGTGTAGGCACAGCCGGCATTAATGACCGAAACAGTTAATTTCAGTCATTAATAGCGCACAAGTGCCGGTGCGGCAAAGGCCGGAAGACTAGCGATTGCGCCTCAAGATAACAAGGCCTCGGGATCGTCCAGCTTCGACGACGGCGCTATGCCTTCAACCTCCACCGTCAGATGGAACACCTGCGGGCAGCGCTCCTTCAGCTCCGCTTCCAGCTCGTCGACAATGCGCTCGGTTCGCTCCAGCGTCGCCTGTACCACGGCGCGCGTCTCCGCATACTCGCGCACCCGGTCGTTCAGCCGTTCCTCCGGCACGCGCGCCAACAATGCGCGCTCGTGCGCATCGATACGCACGCGCAGATCGCCCACCAGCCGCTCCTCGCGCACCTCCACCTCGGCCACCACCACCGTATGGGTCTCGTCGACGATGACCGACCGGATATCGTGGTAGCGCTCAATTTCTGGATGGGTGCTACAGATGTCCTTGAATGCGCGCTCGGCCTCCTGGTCGCGAATACTGGTCAGAAAACGCATATTGATCATGCCCAGGAAAATGGCCGTGACGCCGAGCATCGCCGCGATGATCACGGAAAAGCCAATATCCCAGAGTTTGTTGCCGGTCACCTGGGTCATCGCGATGCCGGTGGCGGCGAGGATCACACCGGTGACGGCGATGGTGTCCTCCAGCAACACCGCCAACAGGGTCGGATCGTCGGCCTCGCGCAGATAGCGGAACGGGTTCTTTCTGCCGGCAGCACGCATGCGCAGTGCGAATTCCTTTGCCGCCACGAGCAGTACATAGCCTTCCAGTACCAGGGCGATCGCCAGTACCACTGCCGAGATCCATATCGGCGCTATGTCCAGCCCCAGAACCGCAACGGAGGTCGGCCGCTCAAACACATGTAGTTGATGATAAGCGTGCCAGGCATGGGCCAGGCCGAGTCCACAACCAATCGAGAACAAGCCGATGGCGCTCCAAAGGTTCCACAGGTATTTCTTCTGTCCGTGGCCAAAGGCGTATTCGCGATCTGCCGGTTTCCCACCTCTAATCAGGCCCACCAGCAGAAACACCTGGTTGAGCGTGTCCATGAGGCTGTGCACCGCCTCATTCATCATAGCCGCCGAGTGCGTAGCCAGTGCCGCCATACCCTTCAGAACAGTGACAATCGCATTGACGCAGATTGCGTAAAGAACCGCTTTTTTTGAACCCTGGGCCATAGCTTCTCCTGAAAATCCTGTGCGGCCTGCTGCAACTAGTTGTGTCGGTGGATCATAACGCGAAGTCCGAGGCTATTTCACGCGCCTATTCGAACACAAGAAGAAATGGTAACGGCCTTCTTTCATGAGTGAGGTATCCGGCGAAAGAACTTTACCGCGCCACTGCCGTACGCCTTTGCATAGCCGTCTACAAAGCCAATGACGCACCAGTAATCCGTCACCGCTAGCAAGACACTCCGCTCTGCTATTACTGATAAGCGGATATGCTACGGCCCGCAACCACATCAAGCGAAACCACTTCCCACGGAAGCGCATGAGGCATGCAATGCGACAGTTCTACCCGATCCTACTCCTGGTTTCTTCCCTGGCTGCCTGCGGTGGCGACCGCCACGATCAGGAAGGCACTGTCGAAGACCGCGGCTCTGCGGACGAACAGATTGTCGGCGAGGAGTTCAGCACTGCCACCCCGGACTCGAAGGATATCTCCACCAAAGACAACTCCTATTCCGCCAGCGAATCCGACACCCAGCCTGCTACCGGTTCAGCCACCGATACCGCATCCGCTACTTCCGCCGACTACCCGAACAATGTCTATTTCGGCGATAGCCATGTGCACACCGGCTGGTCCGCCGATGCCGGCATGGATGGCGCCATCGTGACGCCGGAAGACGCCTACCGCTTTGCCCTCGGCCAGGAAGTGAAATCCAATTCCGGCCTCAAGGCAAAACTCAACCGACCCTATGATTGGTTCATGATCACCGACCACTCCGATGGCATGGGCGTCATCAATGAGATTATCGCCGGCAATCCGGAGATGCTGGAAGATGCGACCATCAAGAAATGGAGCGAAGCGCTGAATTCCGGTGACCCGAAAAGGGCCGCCGAAGCCAAGAGCGAACTGATCACGATGCAGTCCGAAGAGCGGCTACCGAAACAGGTGACGGACCCCAAGTGGATGAAGTCGGCCTGGGAGAAAACGGTCGATGCCGCCGAGAAATTTTACGAACCCGGAGAGTTCACCACCTTCATCGCCTTCGAATGGACGGTAAATGCGGACGGCGGCAACAACCTGCACCGCAATGTCATTTTCCGCGACGGTGCCGACCGCACCCGCAGCCTGCTGCCACTGACGACATTCCAGACCCAGGATCCAATGAAACTCTGGGAATGGATGCAGGCGTACGAGCAGAAGACCGGCGGCCGCGTACTAGCCATTCCCCACAACGGCAACCTGTCCAATGGCCGCATGTTCGAGGAGCAGCAGTTCGACGGCTCAGCAATGACCAGCGAGTGGGCTGAAATGCGTGCGAAATACGAGCCGCTATTCGAAGTCACCCAGATCAAGGGCCAGAGTGAGTCTCACCCCTCCCTGTCTCCAGAGGACGAGTTCGCCAACTGGGACCTGTGGGACCGTGGCAACCTGATCATGGTACCGAAGCCCAAAGGCGCAGTAAAAACCGAGTACTGGCGCGAGGCATTGAAATCCGGCATGCGCCTGCAGGACGAACTCGGCACCAATCCGTTCCAGTACGGCGCCAACGCCGCCACCGACACCCACACCGGCCTGTCCACCGCCGATGAAGATAATTTCTTCGGCAAGTTCAAAACGCTGGAACCCAGTAACAAGGAGCGCTGGAACTTTCCACTGATCGAGGGCAAAAGCGGCGATTTTATGGGTTGGGAGCAGGCCGCTTCCGGGATCATGGGGGTCTGGGCGAAAGAGAATACCCGCGAGGCCATCTGGGACGCGATGATGCGCAAGGAAACCTTCGCTACTACCGGTCCGCGCATGAAACTGCGTTTCTTCGGCGGTTTCGACTTCGACGAGCGGGATGCCGAAGGCGATATTGCCGCGTCCGGCTATGAAAAAGGCGTCCCCATGGGCAGCCGATTGAATGGCGCCGAGAGTGGCCAGCGGATGACCTTCCTGGTGGCTGCGATGAAAGACCCCATCGGCGCCAACCTCGATCGCGTACAGATTGTCAAAGGCTGGGTGGATGGCAACGGCGAGACCCACGAAAAGGTTTATAACGTGAAGTGGTCTGGCGATCGCAAGAAGGATGGCCAGGGGCATATTCAGAAAGTCGGCAATACCGTCGACTTGAAAACAGCCAAATACACCAACGATATTGGCGCTCCGCAGCTGATCGGCTATTTCGAAGACGAGGAATTCAACCCGGCACACAAAGCGGTGTATTACGTCCGCGTTCTGGAAATCCCAACACCGCGCTGGACGCTATACGACAAGGTGCGTTTCGGCGTCGACATCGACAAGAAGGTGCCGATGACACATCAGGAGCGCGCCTTCTCCAGCCCGATCTGGTATACGCCCTAACTGCGCATTCAACAGGCACCGGCCCAAAATGCCCGATAGAGTCTGCAGGTTTCGCGGTGGGCGGTTGTTCCGATAAAACTTATCCACTGCCGCGAGGCGAAGCGTGGGGCTTTCGAGAAACGCTCGTGAAATCTCTAGACGGATACCCACTGTACATCTGCATCGCCCTGTTACTTTCTTCGCTTCATGTGTCCTGCGGACAACAGAAGGCTGGTGCCGATAAATTTCTGCGCACAGACACCATAGTGCGACACATGAACGCGGATAATCACGTACGCATCTATGCGAAGAAACGCGATGAAGGAGATTATGTGGTCATAATCCCGTCGCTCGGCCGCGGGGTTGAGGATTACACAGAGCAGTACCATTCCACCATCACCACAAGGCTCGCGGAAGCCGGCTATCAGGTTGTGTTGATCCAACCCCGTGGAGCCGGCAAAAGCAGTGGCGATCTGACACCGGCAAACGCATCGATGAGCATGTTCGCTCAGGATATCAAGGTCGTTCTAGATGACCTAAACATCAACAAGGCGAACTTTATCGGCCACGCCTTCGGCAATCGACTCGCGCGCACCTTTGCCACCCTCTACCCGGAATATGTGGATCACCTGGTACTGATGGCTTCCGGCGGAAATTTTACGATGGATGAGAAGCAGGAGACCTGCCTGAAAAACTCATTCAATCTCAAGCTACCGGACGAGGAACGCGTCGGATATATCGATTGTGCATTTTTCGCTAAAGGCAATGATGCCAGTATCTGGCTTACCGGCTGGTATCCGGAGCTGGCCGCGGCACAGATGCTGGCAGCCAATATGATCAATCCGGACTTCTACAAGAAAGCCGGCGGCAAATCCTTTCTGCTGATCCAGGCGGCCGAGGACTTTATCGCGCCCCCGGAAAACGCTGGCCGCCGTCTCAAACAGGAACTCGGTGATCAAGTCACCTATATCGAAATCCCGGATGCCGGCCACGCACTGAGCTCCGAGCAACCCGATGCGATCGCTACATACATAGTGAATTACTTAAACCAGTGATTCCCGCCAACCTATATATCACTCTGATATCGGCCTGCTATCGTTCTGCATCCAGGCACTGCTCAAGTGCCCGAAGGGTTCGAAATTGGCTTCTCTGCCAACAGCCCGCCGTCTACAACCTCTAGCCAAGCAAAAAGGGCGCCTTGAGCACTTCAAAAAGCATGGGGAGGCAAGTACACGCCCCCGCAGCAACGACTAAAAACCTGGCGCCTGTAGTATCGGATCGACATTTACCACTGGAAAGCCCGCCAAAAGTAACCGATGCCAGATTTACATCTGCCTCTCATTTGCAGGGAATTGGCGAGCTATCATTTCATATCTAACGCTACTCGTTGAGTTTTTCATCGACTTTGAACTGACCAAGAAAGATGCAATTCAATAACTCCAACATGTGAAAAAATGCATCTTCTAGTGAAAGGGGTTTATCTATGCGCCTTTTCTATTCCGCTTTGCTGTTTTCGGCTTTGCTGGCTGCATGTGGCGGTAAGGACGAAGATGCGGGCCAAAAGCAGGAAACTCGGGACCGCGCAGTAACCGCCGAGGCCGCGACCGCACAACAGCCCGCACAGATGCAGGACACGCTGCCAGACTCAAAACCGTCGCCGGCGCCACAGACGACGCCCGAAGCGACCACAACGGCACAATCTCCGCCGGCCCAAAGGCAGGCTCAAGCTGCTAAGCGTGCAGATAGCGCAGGCAGCAAGCCAAATATCCTGGTAATCTTCGGCGATGATATCGGCTGGACGAACCTGACCGCCTATGAACACGGCGTCATGGGCTATCGCACGCCGAACATCGACCGCATCGCCGAAGAAGGCGCCCTGTTTACCGATCACTACGCACAGCCCTCCTGCACGGCCGGGCGCGCGGCGTTCCTTACCGGCCAGTATCCAATTCGATCCGGCATGACTACCGTCGGCCAACCCGGTGACAAACTGGGTTTGCAGCCGGAATCCCCCAGCCTGGCGCGAGTGCTGAAATCCGCCGGCTACCGCACCGGTCACTTTGGCAAGAACCACCTTGGCGACCGTAACGAACACCTGCCGACCGTGCACGGGTTCGACGAATTCTTCGGCAACCTTTATCACCTGAACACCCAGGAAGAATCGGAACAGCGCGACTACCAGAACTTCGGCAAGAAATTCTCCGGGGACTTGGAAAAATACGAGCAGAGTTTCGGCACCCGCGGCGTAATCCATTCACTCGCCACCGACGACATGGACGATACCGAGGACCCGCGCTTCGGCGTCGTCGGCAAACAGAAAATCGAGGACACAGGCCCACTTACCCAGAAACGCATGCATAACTTCGATAGCGAGGAGGTCATCCCGCGCGCGCTGAAGTTCATGGAGGCGTCAAAGAATGAGGGTAAGCCATTTTTCGTGTGGCTAAATACCAGCCGCATGCATCTCTATACCCGTATCGACGACGAATGGCTGCAAAAGGTGGAAAAATACACCAGTGAAGCCGACTACCACGGCGCCGGCATGTTACAGCACGATCACGATATCGGCGTGGTGCTGGACTGGCTCGATAAGCAGGGGCTCGCGGACAACACCATCGTCATCTACAGCACCGACAATGGCCCGGAACACAGCAGCTGGCCCCATGGCGCAACCACGCCATTCCGCGGCGAAAAGATGACGACCTTTGAGGGCGGAGTTCGCGTGCCGATGATGGCGCGCTGGCCGGGACATATCCCCGCGGGCGCGGAACTGAACGGTATCCAAGGCCACCAGGATCTGTTTACCACGCTCGCAGCGGCGGCTGGCGTACAGGATGTGGCCGAGAAAATGATGCAGGAGAAAAAGCAATACATCGACGGGGTCAACAACCTGCCCTACTGGCTGGGTGAATCCAAGCAATCTGCTCGCGACTACATCTTTTACTACTACGAAAGCAAACTGACTGCGGTGCGGATGGGACCGTGGAAATTCCACTTCTCCACAAAGGAGGACTACTACGCAAACCTGGTGCCGCGCACGGTTCCGCTCGTGTTCAACATCCGCATGGACCCCTACGAAAGCTATGACTCACCGGATTCCTACGGCCATCTGATGCAGAAGGTCTCCTGGCTGATCCAGCCGATGGGCGCACTGATGCAGCAGCATCTGCAATCACTGAAGGAGTATCCGCCGGTCCAGGGTGGCAAGAGCTTCGATATGTCGAACGTGGTCGAAGAGTTTATCAACAAGGCGCCACAGTAACGGCGTTTGACGCGGACGAAGCAATCACTTTTGGGGCAAATAGATCGGAACGGCCCCGCGACAGTATACCGACAGGCACGTATTCCCGCGCCCGCTGCAGAATCCTAGCCACTGGTCAGAGCCGGTACGAGCACATGACGAAGGCGCTCGAGGAACAGGGCGTTAACAGTCCAATCGCGACGGGTAACTAGCCCCAAGAGTACCCAGCGGCAGAGCGTAAAAAGGCCTGTGCCGTTTCCGGCACAGGCCTTTGCGTTTGATTACCAGCCGTATTTCAGCCGATATTGACTCTGATAGCACCCCTCTTAGTTACTGCCGCCAGCGCCAGCCTCCAACTGCTTCTGAATTTTCTCCAGATTAAACGAGCCCGGAGTCTGGCTAGGCGGGTAATCTTTCATCGTCTGCAAGAACTCCCCGGCCATCTTCTGTAGAGGCACCAGTACGAAGGCCCGCTCGAGCAGCCAGTCGTAATAGGTGTTGGCATTGTGCTGGGCGCGCTCGAAAGGATCGCGGCGCAGGTTGAAGATCAACGGCACCCGCAGTTCGGTGAAGGGTTCCATCCATACACCAAAGGCTTTTCCCCGGTTCTCCAGGAACACCGCCTTCCACGCGTCGTAACGCATCGCCACAATCTGGCCGTCGTCATTGACGTAGATAAATTCATGCCGGGGTGACTTATCCGTATTGCCACTAAAGTATTCCAGCATGTTGTAGCCGTCGATATAGTTGCGATACTTGCGACCGTTCAGCCGCACACCGTTCAGCAGTTGTTTCTTGATATCGGCATTGCCACCCACTGCCGCGAGCGTCGGCAACCAGTCCTCGTGCGAGACGACTCCATTCAACGTCTTGCCCGCAGGGAACTTGCCCGGCCAGCGGACGAAGGCCGGCACGCGGTAAGCACCTTCCCAGTTCGAATTCTTCTCGCTGCGGAACGGTGTGGTCCCAGCATCGGGCCAGGTATTGAAGTGCGGCCCGTTGTCGGTGGAGTAGAAGACGATGGTGTTGTCTGCAATGTCGAGTTTATCCAGTGTATCCAGCAGTTTACCCACATGCTGGTCGTGCTCCACCATGCCATCCTGATATACGTTGCTGTTAGGTCCGGCGAGATTCTTGTGCTCCTCGCGTACATGGGTGCGGAAGTGCATCCGGGTCGCATTCCACCAGACGAAGAAAGGTTTTCCGTCATTGTGGGCTCGCTCGATAAAATCGATCGCGGCGTTCACGGTTTCGTCGTCGATGGTTTCCATGCGTTTCTTGGTCAATGGACCGGTATCTTCGATAGCCCCACCAGCTTTAGAGCGGATCACGCCGCGCGGACCAAAATTCTTGCGAAATTCCGGATCTTTCGGATAGTCCCGATTCTCCGGCTCCTCCTCCGCGTTCAGGTGGTAGAGGTTGCCGAAGAACTCATCAAAACCGTGGTTGGTCGGCAGGTGCTCGTCGCGGTCGCCCTGGTGATTCTTGCCGAACTGGCCGGTGACATAGCCGAGGCTCTTCATTACCGTGGCAATAGTCACGTCGGATTCCTGCCAACCCTCCTTGGCGCCGGGAAGACCGACTTTGGTCATGCCCGTCCTCACCGGTACGTTGCCGCCGAGGAAGGCCGCGCGTCCGGCAGTACAGGACTGCTGGCCGTAGTAGTCGGTGAACGACAACCCCTCCTTGGCGATGCGGTCGATGTTCGGGGTCTGGTAGCCCATCAGGCCGCGGCTGTTGAAGCTGATATTGGTGATGCCGATATCGTCGCCCCAGATCACGAGAATATTGGGCTTTTCCTGCGCCTGTACGGCGCCGTGGTAAAACAGCAGTAGTGATAATGGGACGAGCAGCAACCCGCGCAGTGAGGACAAATACATCATTTCCTCCCGGAATCCAGCCTGCCCCGGATACGGCCTTCCGGGAGTAGCAGGCGGGCTCCCGGGAAACTTCAAAAAATCCTATTGTCGAGGTGTGCCCTGTCGATCACCCCAGGGGAATATCACCTTCCAGTCGTTCTTCATATCGACGACCGTCCAACCCTCTTTCGATGCAACATCGAGGGCCTTGTTGAGCTGACCGACATGGGACTTGCGATCGTAGGACCACTCGCGCTCCGCATCGGTGTGGTGGAGCAGCAAGCCGAAACGCGGCCCACGGCCGGCGGTGGTCCACTGCAGCATCTCGAAATCCCCATCGGAATTACCGGACGCGAAGATGGGACGGCGGCCGATATTCTGGTAGATGCCGACAGGCTTACCAGCCTTATCGTCGATCAAATCGACCTCGGGAAGCTTGACGATAGCCGGTTTGTCACCGCGCATTTCGTACTTGGCTTTTAGGCTGCTACCGACAACCTGCTCGGGGGGAATGCCATAAGTCGTTTCCGCGAATGCACGCAGAAAATCGATGCCGCCACCAGAAACGATAAACGTCTTGTAGCCATTTGCCCTCAGGTAACTCAATAGTTCCAGCATCGGCTGGTAGATCATCTCGGTGTAGGGTTTGCTGGTTTCCGGATGCCGCGCCGTGGCCAGCCACTTCTTCACGCTTTGCTGGAACTCTTCTCCGGTCATCCCGGAATGGGTTGCAGCAACCAACTGCATCAGGGCCGGTTTGCCGCCTTCGAGTGCCTTCTTGGGATCGCCATTCAATATCGAGGCAAACGGCTCCTGCTGTTTCCACTCCGGGTGCTGTGGGGCGAGCTCCTTAACCTTGTCGATCACATAGAGCAGTTGGAAATAGATCGGCTTCTCGGCCCAAAGGTTGCCGTCATTGTCAAACGTAGCAATGCGCTGTTCGGGTGGCACGAAGTCGGAGGCCCCTTCCTTCGTCGTCTTTTCTACGAAAGAGATAATGGCCTGCTTGGTCTCGCCATCATTCCAAGACGGCAGTGGATCCGCGGCCTGCGCGGCACCAAAGCTCGTGAGCCCGGCAAGGGCGAACCCCAGGGCGAGAACGGTACGTAGCAAGCGCCAAGACTTCATGGTTACAACTCTAATTCGATTGCCGCACGGACGAAGGCGCCACCGGTCCGTGGCACTTAATTTCACCATAGACTGATTTCTGAAAACTGCGTGCCAGAACTGGGATAGGAACCTGACAGTCACCAGAATCAGCCGCATGCCGGCACCACACTACTGATTGAAGTCACGATTATGTGGAAGCTGGCCTGAACCGCGAAAGGCTGGCAGCCGCTACGGCAGGCAGATCTTCACGCCAATTCTCATCCACAGGGACCAGATCCGGCGCCAGTCCGAAAGTGACTGGGCTAACCTTGGATCAAATAAGACGCCACGTCGCCAGACGTGACCACAGGCTCAATAACGAATGCGCCGCAGCGCATCGGCTGCCACGCGCCGCCATGGCACCACCCGGAATGCATATGCCGACACTCACCAGGTTTCTGCTGTTCACACTGCTGCTCGCCGGTTGTGACAAAAACAACCTGCCCGATCAACAGCAGCGTGTGAAGGCGGGGACCGACGCCGTCGCTTCGCTGCAACAGGGCTCTGTCGCTAACCGGGACACGACCAGCACCGACAGCAAGCCGTCCGCCGGATATGTCGGTAGCAAGCAATGCGCATCCTGCCACCAGCAGGAGTTCCAGTCCTGGCGCGGCTCCCACCACGATATGGCCATGAAAGAGGCCAGTGACAGCACTGTCGCGGGCGATTTCAACGATACGCAGTTCGATTATTACGGCACCGTGTCCCTCTTCTTTAAAAAGGACGGCAGATTCTTCGTGCGCACCGATGGCCAGGACGGCGAACTGCACGATTTCCCGGTCGCCTACACCTTTGGCGTCTTTCCCCTGCAGCAGTACCTGGTTGAGTTTCCCAATGGCAAGCTGCAGGCACTGAGTATCGCCTGGGACAGCCGCAGCAAAGCCGAAGGCGGCCAGCGCTGGTTCCATCTGTACCCAAACGAACAGATCAAACCCGGGGACCCGTTGCACTGGACCGGTATCAACCAGAACTGGAATTTCATGTGCGCCGACTGCCACTCCACCAACCTGCAGAAGAACTACGATCTCGGCAACCAGACCTACGACACTGCCTGGTCCGAGATCAATGTCGCCTGTGAGGCCTGCCACGGCCCGGGCTCCAACCACGTGCAGTGGGCAAATCGCCCTGCGCCCGACATCGCCGACAAGGGCCTTGCGGTCTCCTACGCCGGGCGCAGCAAGGCCGCCTGGGCCATGGATGCCGAGAGCGGTATCGCGCGTCTCACTCAGGCCGCCGACACACCAACAGAAATAGAGACCTGCGCCCAGTGCCACTCACGCCGCTCGACCGCGTTCCCCGGTGCCGAGGCGGGAGGTCGCCTGCTGGACCACTTCAATCTGTCACTGCTTGCAGAACCGCTCTATCACGCCGACGGCCAGATCAACGACGAGGTGTACGTCTACGGTTCCTTTCTGCAGAGCAAGATGCACGCGGCCGGCGTGACCTGCAGCAATTGCCACGAGCCGCACAGCCTGCAACTGCGGGTGGCGGGCAACGGCCTGTGTGGCCAGTGCCACCTGCCGGCAAAATTCGACACTGCCGAGCACCACTTCCACCCCGCCGACAGCTCGGGCGCACAGTGTGTCAGCTGTCATATGCCGGCCAAGACGTATATGCAGGTGGACGCGCGCCGCGACCACAGTTTCCGCATTCCGCGCCCGGATCTGTCGAACAAACTGCAAACACCCAATGCCTGCACCGGCTGCCATACAGAGAAAGCGAATGCTTGGGCCACCGCAGTATTGCAAGACAAGTTCGGCGCGCCCCCGCAGAAGCACTATGGCGAGGCACTATACGCCGGCCGCCACGGTCTGCCCGGTGCCGAGAGCAGCCTGATCGGCCTGATTGCCGACGAGTCCCAGCCTGATATTGCCCGTGCGACTGCGGTGAGCCTGCTGCCGCGCTACCTGTCGCAGACTTCATTGCAAATGCTGCAGGCCATCGCCCAGGGCGATGAGCCTCTGCTCAGCCTGGGCCTGGCGCAGTCGCTGGAGTCGGTGCCGGAACAGATCCGCCCGGCACTGGGTATTCCGCTGCTCTATGAAGATGATCGCGTCACCTCGGCCCTGGCTGCCAATGCACTGTTCAGCCTGCCACAGCACAATTATCCAGACGCAGTTCGACAGCAACTCGCCGGTGCACTCAGGGATTACCTGGCCTCGGAAACATTCAATGGCGACCGGCCGGAGTCGCTGACCAATCTGGCGGGACTGCACGCCCAGCGCGGCAATCCACAACAGGCGGAGGCCTTTTACCGGCGGGCGTTGGCTATCGCGCCCTACTACACGCCAGCCTATATCAACCTGTCAGAGCTGTTCCGCACGGCAGGGCGGGAACAGGACGCCGAGGCGCTGCTGCGTGACGCACTCGAAGACGTCTACGACAAGGCGCCCATTTGGCATTCACTGGCGCTGTCCCTTATTCGCCAGCAGCGCAAAGCGGAGGCACTGAACTACCTGCGCCGGGCCGCCGAGAGTTCCAACAGCAGCGCCCGCTTCATTTATGTGTATGCCATAGCGCTCAACTCGGCAGGCAATAGCGCCGCCGCGCTGGCCGCGCTGGAGCGGGGCCGGCAGCGCTTTCCCGGCAGCCGGGAAATCCTTTCGGCCCTCGCCTCCATCAATCGGGAAACTGGCGACCTGCAGACCGCAAACAAATACGAAAAGATGCTGCGCTGAATTCCACCCGCAATCGGCGTCGCGCCCCGGCTTTGGCCGTTCTCTTCCCGCTGAATAACTACGCTTAACGCTAACGGTTGCCATCGGGCACTTTGTCTGCGGGGTTATCCATGCGCCAGTTCAGCCAGTTATTGCTACTCTCACTCCTGCTCGCCGCCTGCGGTGGCGACCGCAACCAACAGCAGCCAGAAAAAGATTCGACGGCGCCAGCACAAACCGATGAGTTAACTGCTACCGAGACGGTTACCAGGAATGGCACCGGTACAGGAACGGCAAGGGAAATGGTGGCGGAGGAAGACGCCGGCGATACTGCCGGGGAAATTGCCGACAACGTCTATTTCGGCAACTTCCACGTCCACACCAGCTACTCGTTCGATGCCGTGACCAATGGGGCCACCACAACACCGGCAGACGCCTACCGCTGGGCCAAGGGAGAGGCCATTTCCGCCGGCGTACTGGGCGGCGAACTGCGTATCAGTCAACCACTGGACTTTTACGCCGTCTCCGACCACGCCGAATATCTCGGTGTGTTCAAGAAAATGTACGACCCCGACAGCCCGGCGAGCAAGCTGCCGCTCGCCAAGGAAATCACTTCCAAAGATCCCAAGGTGGCCTTCGACGCCTATGCCCGGGTACTGGACTCTATGCAACCAGGCCAATCGGATCCGGCCCTTTCAGACCCCACAATCACCAAGCCCATCTGGCAGGAAATTGTCGAGACGGCCGACAAGTTCTACGAGCCCGGCAAGTTCACCACCTTCCCGGCGTTTGAGTGGACCTCAAACCCCGACAAACTAAATCTGCACCGCGTGGTGGTATTCCGCACCTCCGAGGGCGTTCCGGATATGCCCTATTCCGCCCTGGATTCTGAAGACCCGCGCGACCTGTGGAAATGGATGGGAGCTGTCCGTAAAGGTGGCGCGACATTGTTCGCAATACCGCACAACGGTAACGCCAGTGATGGGCTGATGTTCCCTATCGAAATCGACGGCAAACCCCTAACTGCCGAATATATCGAGGCGCGCGTCAGCAATGAGCCTGTGTACGAGGTATCGCAGATCAAGGGCACCTCGGAAACCTTCCCCAGCCTGTCGCCGAACGACGAATTCGCCGATTTTGAGATCTGGGATTACATCCTCTCTTCCACGAAAGTCGAACGTCCGAAAAACAAGAAAGGCGGCTACGCGCGCCAGGCCTATCTCGATGGCCTGTCCATTGCGGCCAACGGCAAGCAGAACCCCTATGTGTTTGGCCTGATCGGCGATTCCGACACACACAATTCAGCATCTGCAGTCGAAGAGGACAATTACACCGGCAAATTCGGAATCGAAGCCAGCCCGGAACACCGCCTCGACGGCCCCGTCCCCGGTGATGAAGTAAACAACCAGCGGGTACGGGAATTCAGCTCCGGCGGTCTCGCCGCGGTGTGGGCCCCGGAAAACACCCGCGAAGCCATCTGGGACGCCGTCAAGCGCAAGGAAACCTACGCGACCTCAGGCTCGCGGATGAAAGTGCGCTTCTTCGGTGGCTGGGACTACGACGACCAGAGCATGCAGGGCGACTGGGCCAAAGCGGCCTACGCCGGCGGCGTGCCCATGGGCGGCAAGTTGAAGCCGGGCGGCGCCGGCAAGAAGCCGGTATTCCTGGTGCAGGCGATGAAGGACGGCGCGGGAGCCAATCTCGATCGCATCCAGATCATCAAGGGCTGGGTCGATGAAGACGGCGTGCAGCATCAGCAGATTTTCAATGTCGCCCTGTCTGACGACCGCAAGCCCGGCACCGACGGCAAGGTTGAGCCGGTCGGCAATACCGTCAACATCAAAAAGGCGACCTATACCAATACGATCGGCGCGGCTCAGCTTTCCGCTGTCTGGACGGACGAAGACTTCGACCCGGAGCAACACGCCTTCTACTACGCCCGCGTCATTGAGATCCCGACACCGCGTTGGTCCACCTACGACGCCATGCGCGTCGGGCGCAAGCCGCGCGACGACCTGCCGGTATCAATTCAGGAGCGCGCCTGGACGTCGCCGATCTGGTATACCCCGGCAGACTGAACAAGACACTCATAGGGGCAGGTCAGGTCTGTAGCCGGCAACGGCATCCGTCCGGTTTCCGGACATCTGGATTCCGGCCTTTGCCGGAATGACGGATCAATGGGAACATCCCAGCCCCCGGCTAGTCATACCAGCGGAGGCCGGTATTCAGTATGGGGGGGCCGGATTGCGACTAGCCGGCAACTAATAACTGGAACCTGTACGGCCGGCCATTGACCGCGGCAAATGCCGGAGGTTTTACCACGCTCCATCACTTTTTATGCGTCGCTCTCCACTACCGTGGCACATCAGTACGATCAGGATTGCCCACAACGATTTGCGCAACAGTCTAATTGGGCCCTGTCCTATCCTTATCGAATCATGAATACACTGATTCGCTCCACAGCCCTGATGGGGTATATCGAGCTGGTGCAGGAAATGGGTGGCGACCCCGAGGCACTGCTGCGCCGATTTTTGATCGACCCGGAAAAGGTTCGTACGCATGAGGGAGTGATCTCTCACGGAGCCATGATAAACCTGCTCGAGGAAACGGCCAGGGTGCTGGGCCGCCCCGACTTTGGACTGCGACTCTCGTACAAGCAGGACCTTATGGTGCTGGGACCGCTGGCGGTCATCGCACTGAATGCACCGACAGTCGGTCGTGCACTTGAGCAGATCATCCGCTACATGCATTACTACGCACCCGGTGTGTTGATGGAACTGCACTGGGATGTAGAACCCGGAATCTCTCGAATGTCCTTCAATCAGGCCACCAGAATCAAAAAGATCGGGCAGATCATGGATCTCACCCTCGGTGTGGCAGACAACTCATTGAAAATGCTCTATGACAAAAGCTTTCGGGCAGAGAGAGTGCTGATTAGAGGCGATTCTCCTGTCAGCTTTCGCGATTATTTTGTCCGCTTTGACGCGCCCATTTTTAAAGAACAGCAGTATTACGCTCTGATGTTGAAAACCGTGGTACTCGAAAAACCGATCCATCAATCCGATCCAAATATTCACGATATGCTCGAGTCCTTTGTGCAGAATGCGCTGAGCGACCAGCCATTGACCATTCCTGCACAAGTGGAGCACCTGATCGCCGAGTTACTGCCGACCAATTGCTGCAACCTCAAAACCATCGCATCACAACTGGGATTCCAGCCGCGTACTCTGCAACGCCATCTGGCGTCCGCCGGCCTATCCTTCGATGAGTTTCTCGACCGCGCTCGCAGGGAGAAAACGCTGCAGTATCTGGCGGAAAGAGATATGCCGATAGCTCAGGTCGCCTGTCTGGTCGGATATGCCGATTCCACCGCTTTCAGTCGCGCCTGCAAACGCTGGTTCGGCATATCCCCGGTCAAGCGGCGACAACAGCTGTTAAGTAAGCTGTAGAAAGGGCCATCACTCCCGCCGCCGTTGTATTGCCATCCACCAACAAGCGCCCAAATAACGTGACCAGCCAGTACCCGTCCGGACTCTCCCTTCAAAAATACAGCAAAAGAGGCGACACTGCGCAGACAAGAATAAAGACGAATCAGCGAGCTCTCCATGCAGTCACAGCATTTCGACGTACTGATCATTGGCGCAGGCCTGTCCGGCATCGGTACCGCCTGCCATTTGACCCGCGAGTGTCCGGGTAAAGACTTCGCCATTCTGGAGCGGCGCGAGGAGCTGGGCGGCACCTGGGATCTGTTCCGCTACCCCGGCATCCGCTCGGATTCCGATATGTTCAGCTTCGGGTTCAGGTTCCGTCCGTGGAACGGGCTCAAAGTACTGGCCGACGGCCCCGCCATTCGACAATACATCGGTGATACGGCAGCGGAGTTCGGCGTTCGTGACAAAATTCACTTCGGTGTGGACCTGGCCGATGCCAACTGGTGTAGTGAACAACGCCGCTGGACACTACAAGCCACGGACACCAAAACCGGCGAGCCGCGCAATTACAGTTGTGATTACCTGATTTCCTGCACCGGTTACTACGACCATCACCAGGGCTATACCCCGGAGTTTCCCGGTATCGAACAGTTCACCGGCCAGTTCATCCACCCACAGCAGTGGCCGGAAGATCTGGACTATCGCGGCAAGCGGGTGGTCGTCATCGGCAGCGGCGCCACTGCCATCACACTGGTGCCGGCCCTGGCGGACGAGGCGGCCCACGTAACCATGCTCCAACGCTCACCCACCTATGTGCTGTCGATTCCGGCCTACGACAAGATCTCCGAGATCCTGCAGAAGTTCCTGCCGGAACGCTGGGTCTTCCGCATGGCCCGCTGGCGCAATATCAAGTTGCAACGCTGGATGTTCAAGGGCTCCAAGCGCTGGCCGAAGCTGATGCGCGGCCTTTATCTGCGCGGTGTGCGCAAGGGACTGGGGGAAGATTTCGATATGCGCCACTTCACCCCGGACTATATGCCCTGGGATCAGCGCCTGTGCGCGATACCGGACGACGACCTGTTTCAGGCGATCAAGTCCGGCAAGGCCTCCGTGGCCACCGATTGCATCGAAACCTTTACCGCGAAGGGCATTCGCCTGCAGTCCGGACGCGAGCTGGAAGCGGATATTGTCATCTCCGCCACCGGCCTGAAACTGCAGGTACTGGGCGGCATGACGCTGAAGCTCGATGGAGAGCCGGTCGAGATCAACCGCAAGCTGACCTACAAGGCCGTGTTGATGGAGGGTGTGCCAAATATGTCGTGGATATTCGGCTACACCAATGCGCCCTGGACCCTCAAGGCGGATATCGCGGCGCGCTATGTCTGTCGCCTGCTGAATCATATGGAGCGCAACCGCCAAAAGGTGTGCGTGGCGGTGGACCGCGAAGGCTGCGCCGAGGACTCATCGGTAATGAGCGCCTTGCAATCCGGCTATGTACAGCGCGGCAATGGCGTGCTGCCCCGCCAGGGCACCAAGTACCCGTGGCGCCTGCTGAACGATTATGAGAAGGATGCGAAAATCCTGCTCGAGTCAACACTGGAGGACGGTATCCTGCAATTCTACGGTGACGCCGAAAGAGACCGAAGCTTTTCCCTCGGCGCGCAAAGTGTCGCCAGTTGATCCTCTAAGGACTGTACCGGATCGCGTTTCCGCAACCGAGCTACACCATCTCGTAGCTCGGGCATGCGCAAGCCCGGCATCCGGCAGAAAAAAGGCACTTCCGCCCCCCTCCAGCCCCTCCCCGGCCTGCTAGGCTAAACACAGCTCTGTTCATTTTTTAGCCACTCAGATATCCCCCGCATACAAAACACATGCAGCTACCGGCTTAAAAGCGGCACCGGTAATCACGTGAGTCATCAACCAGACCGACTATTTCTTTGCACATGCGCCCTGAGTAACAATGAAGGAATCGATGACTCCCAAGCTGAGTGTGCACTTCATATTTTTGTGGACTTTTTCCACTCTCTTTTTGATTTTGTGCGCTGCACTCTTGCTTTCAACCGTATCGACATTCGTACAATTCTTTCTATCGAGCGGTTTTCTCTACAAAGAACACGAACTACCCAATACCGTTTTGAACGGCATCAGTGACCTGATAATCGCTCTTGCCATATTCGAGTTATACGTAATTTTAAAAATTAATGTTCGAGTGAAACCTCACTCGATGCAGAACCTACTCGAGGTAGCACCGAGGTTTCTCGTCATCGTAAGCGTAGCCCTGGCACTGGAAGGCCTGGTTCTGGTAATAAAACTGGTCCAGCAAGATAAAATCCTAGAACTAGCGGCACCAATAGCCTTGATCATCTGTGCTGCATTACTTCTCATTAGCCTGGGTCTATTCCTTAAAATTTGTCGACGCGAGCTACGGTCCGAGGAAGAAACAGACCGCGACACCGGCTCATCTTCATGACGTGACAGTAATCTAACATTCCGCAACTGTCAGTGGCTCTTTATTAACCGGATACCGTTTCCTCACCCATAGCCGGCATTCCCCTGAAGGCCGATCAGGATCAGGAAGCGGATATTTCCTCCCACTGTGTCTGTCGATTGCTGAATGACTTAGCATGAAACTGCAAAGCCCTGCTGACACCCGCATCGTGGATGACATCCAACACTTCCACGATGACACCCAAACCAACCTGTATTTGTCCATCGAGGCAGAAATTGCCGTCAGCCAATGCTATAAAAGTTTACCGATTCGTACCACAGCTCCGGCGGCTGCGGGCCGGCCTTTGAGCAGAGTCAGGAAACCTGTGCGCTTTCCCGCCTATCCAAGGATCTCCAGGCTGAGCTCAGCCGTATTCTGAAGTTGCGTCTGTTGCCCCGAAAGCCCGGAGAAAATTTCCGCTAAAAAGGGAAATCGTAAGGTTCTGGAGAAGCCGACGCGACAAACAACCTATATCATCACTTCTGTCGTTCGCGACACAAGAAATATAAACCGAAAAAAATGACAGAGAACCCAAAGGCAAAGATATCCACACACAGCGTGTTCGCTTGGATTTTTTCACTGCTTTTCCTGATTCTGTGCGCTGCGATATTAATATCCACCATCTCCACATTTGCACAGTTCTTTTTTTCATCCGCCATTTTCTACAGTGAGAATGAAATCCCCGAAGTCATCATCAACGCCATCAGCAATCTTATTATCGCATTGGCGATGTTCGAGCTGTACGTTGTCATCAAAATCAATATCCATGCGGAAGCGCAGCTGACCGCGCTTCACTCTCTACTGGAATCCGCGCCAAGATTTATCATCGTAGTGTGTGCGGCGCTTGCTCTCGAGGGGCTGGTGCTGGTTATTAAACTGATTCAGGACCAAAAGACTGAGGAATTACTCGCGCCAATTGCAGTGATCTTCAGTGCCGCGGCACTGCTCGTCGCACTTGGTATCTTTCTGAAAATCTGTCCGCGCAGAGTAGGTATTACTGATGCGCCGGACGACACTCGCGAGATCTAACAGTTACTCCTAAGCCCTGCCCCACCCAGCAGATGACGGCCGCAGGCAGGGCACTGAACTATTATTGAGCCACGGATTTCCTGAATTGCCACCTACGTGTATGCCGATGCCGTTACCGCGCGCACTTACCGCAGTAATCTGCACCCTGGCCCTCGCTGCCTGTGATAGCCCCATGAATCAGACTGCCAAGGAAAGAAGTGAATCGAGCGCCCTTCCCCCGGCGACGGAGACGCGGTTGGCCACCAGTATCGGCAACGAAGCCGGGCAACACACCGGCGACCAATCAGGCTTTCACCTGATCCATGAAGGCCCGCAGGCGCTGGTCGCCCGCGCCGTACTGATCGACGAGACAAGCGTGTCGGTCGATCTGCAGTACTACATCTTCAGCGATGATACTTCCGGGCGCATACTCACTGACAAGCTGCTGCAAGCCGCGGATCGTGGCGTCCGTGTGCGCCTGTTGGTTGATGATCTGGGCACACGTTTGAACAATCCCTGGGTAACTCCACTGGACAATCACCCGAATATTGAAGTTCGCGTATTCAACCCGGTGGAAGGCCAAAGTAGAATCCGTCGCGGACTGGAACAGTTATTGAACCTGGGCCGCATTAATCACCGCATGCACAACAAGCTGCTGATCGCGGACGGAATCGCAATGATTACCGGTGGGCGCAATATCTCAGACGGTTATTTCACCAGTGCCGATGTGGAGTTTCTCGACGTCGATACTATCGCGATCGGCGCGATACTGCCCGAAGCCGCAAAAACCTTTGACGAATACTGGAATCATCAGGTATCGGTACCGGCATCGGAATTGGTTCTTGAAAACGAAGACGCGCACACACTGACGGAACTGCGCGACCGGCTGCAGCAGCGCCTCCACGAGGAGGAGGCCTCTGAGTTCTTCCAGGCTGTGAAGGACTCCAGCTTGGCGCAAGATCTGGCACAGGGCAAAGTTTCGTTTGAATGGGGTAAGGCAACGTTACTGGCCGATCCGCCGGACAAGGCCGCCGAACCCGACCGCATACCGATTACCGAGTATCCGGGCTACCAGCTGGAACAGATTGTGCGTAAATTGCAGCAACGACTGCAGATTAGCAACGCCTACGTAATTCCCGGCGAACCCGGCATGAACCTGTTTACCGAACTGGAAAAACGCGGCGTGCAGGTCGATGTACTCACCAACGGACTCAGTTCCACCGACACCGCGGCCGCCCACGGTGGCTATTCGCGCTATCGCAAGCCTCTGCTGCGCGCCGGCGTGCGCCTTTGGGAGCTACGCCCCGCCGCGGAACGCGAGCACCGCATGCACTGGTTCAAGGATAAGTCCCGTGCGACCCTCCACGCCAAGACATTTGTCATGGACAGCGACCGGGGCTTCGTCGGTTCCATTAACCTCGACAGCCGCTCCATCATCCTGAATACCGAGATCGGCGTATTGATCGAAAACCGCGAAATCAACCGACAGTTGCAGGAGCTCTTTCAGACCTGGACGGCACCGGATTCCGCCTGGCGTCTCGAATTGGACAGCGAGGGGGATATCCGCTGGCGGCGTACTGACGACGATGGCGAGGAGATCGTCAAAGACAAGGATCCGAACAGCACGCTTTGGCAGCGCTTCCTGACCGGGATTCTCGCCTACCTGCCGATAGAGTCGCAGATCTAGGTTCTGCCGCTACAGACGGCGCAGAGCCCGGAGCCGGGGCTTGGCGATTCATGCCGAAGACAAACGCGTCCTTACTACTATTTCCGAGGTCAGCGTATTGTGTACCGGGCAGCGGTTGGCGATTTGCAGCAGCCGCTCGCGCTGCTCGCCGGTCAGCTCACCCTCGAGGGTAACCTCCCGCACTATCTCGTCGATCTTGCCGTCTTTCGTCTCGCAGTCCGCGCAATCCTCGGCGTGGACTTTGCGGTGCGACAGGATAGTGCGCACCCGCTGCAGTGGGATCTTCTTGTGATCGGCATACATGCGGATCGTCATGTTGGTACAGGCACCCAGCCCCAACAGTACATACTCATAGGGGCCGGGCCCCTTGTTGTCGCCACCGACATCCTCCGGTTCATCGGCGATCAGCTGATGCGGGCCCGAGGTCAGGGTCTGGGTAAACCTGCCCTCCCCCGCTTCCTCAACAGTCACTACCGTCGGTGTCGGTCCGCCCATCGATTCTTCCTCATGATTTGCTCGAGTTATTACAATTCAAACTGTACCGAAGCGCCAAAGAAATTCAGGGAGTAATCGTCATAGCTACCCTGCAGGCGCGGACTGAACGGCGGCTGGCCACTTTGGTCGATCTTCGGGTCTCCGACCCACGCCAGGGTATAACCCACATCGAGCCTGAGCCCCGGGCAGAGTTCCTTGCGGGCGCCCAGGCCCAGGCGCCAGGTCTTGTCGACCACCACATCGGCCGAGCGACTATCCAGGTCCTCCATACTGCTGTCGTAGGCGACACCGGCGGACAGTGACCAGCCCTGCAACGCACCTGCGTTGTATTCATGCCGAACCCCGAGGGCACCGTGCCAGGTATCGTCGTATTCGCGTTTGATCGTAACACTGGTCTGAGCCGGATTATCGATTTCAAAGCCGATAAAACCGAACTGGCTCCATTCCTGCCAGTTCAAGTTGGCGTACATGGTAGTGGCCATAGAGACACGCTGCTGCAGACTGAGTGTGATCGTCTGCGGGATATTCATGTCTATTTTGGTGCGTGCACCATCCAGATTGGCGACCAGTTGCGAGAACAATGGGCCGAAGTTCCGCAGGCGCAGTCTGTCGCTGAACTCCAGATCCACCTCCGACGTATAAGAAAGACCCAGGGTAGTGATTGCCGTCGGCTTGTAGATGACGCCAAGGTTACCGCCGTAGGCGATATCGGTGTCGTCGTATTTTAGCCGCGCGTCGCCACCGGCCAGCCCCGCGCGTGGACGCGATTCGTATTTGTAATAGCTACCCACGATATTCAGGCCGAGGCCAAACGACAGGCAGTCACTCGCCTTCCAGCTCAGCGAGGGCAGCAGGCTCATGCCGATCAGGCTGGTTTCCGTGACAAAGCGGCGCCCCTTCCAGTTGTCGTCGTAGTCGAGCACTCCGCCGAAATTCCCCGCCATCGCGAGCCCCCAGCCGACACTGTCGGTCAGGCGCCCCGCAGCAAAAAAACCACCACCGGGAAACCACTCGATCGCGTTGCCGCCGTCATTGCCGGGCACATTGCTGTCGCCGCCGTCGTTGAAATCGAGGTGGCCGTACATCAGCTGGCCCGACGCCATGATCTCGGTATTGTCACGCCAGACGGTACCAGCCGTATTGGTATAGGCGGTGGCAGCATCTTCCGGCGTCGCCGCCCAGCCGGCGCCGGCGGTACCCAGCGTGGGCGTGCCGATCTCCCATACCATCAGGCCACCGGCATCGGCGCTCGGCGCCATGGCCAATGCGCAGGCTGCGGAGACCAGTGCGAAATGTTTAGGCAGGGACTTGGGAGGATGCATTACCGACTCCATCCGATGGAAATTACGGTTCAATCCCCCTTGGGGAACAGCAAGATGAAATTGAAACGGAAGCCCATATTGTGGGCGCCGCCATCCGGGCTGTCGGAGTAATAACGCGGCCCGGCCTGTATCTGGTAAGTCTGCTGCCCTACTTGGAAAACCTTGGCGACCAGAAAGGCGACCGGCACATTCCACTGTTCGCTCTCCCAGTCGTAAGTCGATTCCGTTTGCAGGGTGTAGGTCCAGGCACTTGGCGTCGTATAGGCAAAAAACGGTTGAATGAAGGTGCTGTTTACGTCCTCGCGCTTACTGTCTCCAACGAAGGACCAGACATGGTTCACCAGTGCACCGATGGTCCAGCCGCCGGTTTGCTTGAGCACTACGCCGGTGGGGCCGGCGCCCCACTTTTCCGTGCCCAGTTCCGGCTCGGTGGCGGTGGGAATCAGGAAGGCGGGACCCAGGCCCCAGGTGATGCCGTTCACCGGCTCCTGCGGCGAGAAAAACAGACTCTGGGAGGTGTCACCGAGCCCGGTTTTTTCCCGGGTCTGCGGAAAAATATCTTCCTGATTGATGACCGGCACAATGGTGCGGCTGATCAGGTTCCACTTTTCGTTCAGCGTAATCGGGATCACCGGCTGGACATTGAGCGTATAGCGGCGCCCTTGATGAAAGGGCCCCACATCGCGATCGAAATTGCTCTGAAAGGGTACGCTGATCAGGCTGGAGACCGGATTTGCCAGCTTCTTGGCCAGATCTTCGCTACTCTGCGCAAACACCAGCACGGCTGGCAGGTATAGCAACAGAAGCGCGAAAACTCTCGACATCCCTTGCTCCTTCCACGGCACCTGAGAAATGTATCGCTCCTGACAGTCTAGAAAGGAAATCATCGCACTGATGTTTATGGAGCCAGCTTTACTTGCCGGGCAATGGCCCTGACATAAAAAAAGCGGGCTGAGCCCGCTTTTGTGTCGACGCCGGAGTTGGCAATCAGCGCACGCCCTCCAGCAGGTGGCGCGCGATGATCAGGCGCTGGATTTCACTGGTGCCTTCGTAAATGGTGGTAATGCGCACATCGCGGGTCATACGCTCCAGCGGGTACTCGCGTGTGTAGCCGACGCCACCGTGCATCTGCAGGGCCACATAGCAGGCCTCATTGGCTTTTTCACTGGCGAAGAGTTTGGCCATGGATGCCGCCGGGCCGAAAGGCATGCCGGCATCCTTCTGCCAAGCCGCCTGTAACAGCAACAAGCGCGCCGCTTCCAGTTCGGTGTACTTGTCCGCCAGCTGCCACTGCAGTCCCTGGAACTGAGCCAGCTTCTTGCCGAACTGTTCGCGCTCCTGCAGGTAGGCGCGGGCACAATCCAGTGCCTCCAGGCCGATACCCAGTGCCAGTGAGCCGATACCGATACGCCCGCCGGCCAGTTCGCCGGCGGCGATGCGGAAACCGCGGTTCTCTTCGCCCAACAAGTTGGCGGCGGGAATACGGCAGTCGTCGAACGCCACCTCGTTGGTGACCGACGCCTTCTGCCCCATTTTCTCCTCGGCCTTGCCGATGATCAGGCCCGGCGTACCCGCCTCCACCAGGAAGCAGGAAATGCCCTTGCCTTTCGAAGCATCGGGGTCGGTTACCGCCCAGACCACGAACACCCCGGCGAACTCGGCGCTGCTGATAAACAGCTTGCTGCCGTTCAGCACGTATTCGTCGCCGTCTTTCACCGCGCGGGTGCGCATGGCGGCGGCATCGGAACCGGAGCCGGGTTCGGTCAGGCAGAAGGAGCCGGCGGCGTATTCGCCGCTGCAGATTTTCGGCAGGTATTTGTCTTTCTGCTCGTCGTTGCCCACCGCCTGAATCACCTCGGCGACCATGTTGGTCACCGAAGTGGTCGTCGCGGTGGACGCGCAACCGCGTGCCAGTTCGGCGATGGCCAGGCTGAACGCAATGGTGCCGGCGCCGGTGCCGCCGTACCCGGGATCGACATTGATACCCATAAAGCCCAGTTCGGCCAGCTGCTTGAGCTTTTCCAGCAGCAACTCGCGATTGCCGGTCTTGTCCAGCTCGGCGGCGACCGGCTTCAGTTCGCTGTCGGCGAACTGGCGCGCGGCTTCCTGGATCATCTGCTGTTCTTCGGTGAGTGAAAAGTCCATACCGTACCTACTTATATTTATCTGCGGTTGTCGTCATCGCTTGAAAATCAGCCGGCGCAGCAGCCCCTGCTGAACCGCCACGCCGAGCATAATCAAAACCAAGCCGACAATGGTTGCCATTTGAATCTTCTCGCCGACCAAAATCGCAATCAAAAGCAACGAAAGTGGCGGGGAAAGATAAATCAGGTTACTGATGCGCGCCGTGTTGTCACAGTGCATCAGCGCCGCCTGCCACAACAGGAAGGCGATGCCCATTTCGAACAGGCCCACGTAGATGGGCCCCAGCCAGCCGGCCAGGGACGGCCACTGCCAGTCGCCCTGTACCAGCACGGCGCCCGCCAGCCACGGCAGGCCACACAGGAAACTGAGCAGCAGGTTGACCGGCGCGCTGCCGCCGATACGGGTGTTGAGCAGCCAGAAACAGCACCAGATCAGCGTACTGAACAGCGCCAGCGCGACGCCCAGCGGTTGCGCGAATTTCAGCCCGAGCAGGTTGCCACCGGTGGCGATCACCAGCACGCCGCCGTAGCAGATCAGTGCCGCCACCAGATCCTGGGTGCGCAGCTGCTGTTTCAGTATCGGCACCGACAGGAGCGCCAGCAGAATGCCCCAAGTGTAATTGAGAGGCAGCACCTGCTGCGCCGGCAGCATGTCGTAGGCGTAAAACAGCACCAGGTAATAGAGGAAGGGATTGCAGAAGCCGAGCGCGACATACCAGCGCCAGTTGCTGCGCCAGGCGGCACGCAGTTCGCCCCAGCGTCCTTCCCGGGTGACTACGATACTCATCACCAGCGTCGACACCAATGCGGCCACGCTGACCAGCTGCAGCGGCGATACATGCTGCAGCGACAGCTTGAAGGCACTGGCTACAGTGGACCAGCAGAGTACTGCCGCTAGTGCTAACAACAGGGCGCGGCGGTTATCGACCGTCGGTGAATTACCCATAGATCGGTACGGCTATCAATTCTGGGGTTAAGCAGCCTGTCGAACTTAGACGTCCCCTCGCGACGAACGCCTGAGCCCGACAGGCTGCTAAGCTTTTAAAGAGTTTTGTGCGCCAACTGCGCTCAGCGCTTGCCGCTTTTGCTCTTGGGTTCCGGGTCCGGCACCGCCACGGCGGTATCCGTCTTGACCTCCTGGATCACGACATAGGTGTGGGTCTCGCGCACCCCGGGGATGGAGGCCAGCTTCTCGCCGAGGAAGCGGCGGTAGCCGAGCATGTCCTTGATGCGAATTTTCACCAGGTAGTCGAAACCACCGGCAACCATATGGCATTCCTGCACTTCTTCCAGGCTGGAAACATGGTCGTTGAACGCCTCGAGGGCCTCGGTAGCCGTGTCGGTCAGGGTGACCTGGATATAGACGACCAGGCCGGCATGTACCTTGAGCGGATCCAGCAGCGCCACATAGTCGCGGATAAAGCCTTCGCGCTCGAGGCGCTTGACCCGTTCCAGGCACGGTGTGGGGCTCAGATTGACCCGCCGCGCCAGTTCCACGTTCGGCAGGCGTCCGTGGCGCTGCAGGATGCGCAGTATCTGGCGGTCGATACGGTCCAGATCTTCCAACTGTCGAGACATAGCAACATACCCTACTGGTAATCAGGCAAACAGGCGTGATATTTAACCACAACCGGCGGCAAAATGGCGATTAATTCTGAGCACTTTCGCACATAATCCGGTTTTTTATTCTGGCCCTAAATTACAGAGCTTGGGAGACATTATGTCGACAAAATTCGCCGGCCAATCCACCGAACAGCTGCACAGCGCCCGCCAGCGTGCCCGCGAGTATCTACACGCCGACGAAAATCAGTGCGTCAGCGAGCTGCTGGCCGCCCCCCGGCCCAGTGACGCGCTGCGACAGAAAATTCTGCATACCTCGCGTGAGCTGGTGCGTCATTCCCGCCAGCACCGCAGCAAGCGGGGCACCCTGGATGCGTTTCTGCAGCAGTTCGGCCTCTCCAATAAGGAAGGCGTGGCGCTGATGTGCCTGGCGGAGTCCCTGCTCCGGGTACCGGATGCGGATACTGCCGACAAACTGATCGCCGAAAAAGTGCATTCCGGCAACTGGTCCAGCCATCGTGGCCAATCTGACTCCCTGTTCGTGAATGCCTCCACCTGGGGTCTGATGCTGACCGGCAATATTGTCGAGCTGGACCCGGACATCACCGAGCAGCCCTCCAACTGGATGAAACGCCTGGTCAGCCGCCTCGGCGAGCCGATGGTGCGCACCTCCATGATGCAGGCGATGAAGATCATGGGCGGCCAGTACGTACTCGGCCGCACCATCGAGGAAGCGCTGAAACGCGGCCCGGCGGAAAACCTGCCCGGCACCCGCTTCTCCTTCGACATGCTCGGCGAGGGCGCCCGCACCATGGCGGACGCCGAGCGCTACTTCGACGCCTATATGATGGCCATCGAGGCTATCGGCAAGGACAACGACAAGCGCGACGTGGTCGAGGCCAACGGCATCTCCATCAAGCTGTCCGCCCTGCATCCGCGCTACAGCGTGCTGCAGCGCGACCGCGTAATGCACGAACTGCTGCCGCAGGTGAAGCGCCTGTGCGTGGCGGCGGCCAAATACGATATGGGCCTGAACATCGACGCCGAGGAGGCCGAGCGCCTGGACGTGTCGCTGGATATCTTCGAAGCCCTGGCGCGCGACCCGGAACTGAAAGACTGGCAGGGTCTCGGCTTCGTGCTGCAGGCCTACCAGAAGCGCGCGCCCCACGTCGCCGACTGGCTGATCGCGCTGGGCCGTGACACCGGCCGCAAGGTGATGGTGCGCCTGGTAAAAGGCGCCTACTGGGATACCGAGATCAAGCACGCCCAGCAGATGGGCCTGTCCGACTATCCGGTGTACACGCGCAAGTGCCACACCGACCTGTCGTACCAGGTATGCGCGCAGAAGCTGCTGGATGCCCGCGACGCCATCTACCCGCAGTTTGCGACCCACAACGCCTATACCGTCGGCCTGATCCTGGAGATGGCCGGCGACAGCAACGACTACGAGTTCCAGCGCCTGCACGGCATGGGCCACCTGCTCTACGCCCAGCTGGAAGAGGTACACGGCAAGCGCGTGCCGGTGCGGGTCTACGCGCCGGTCGGAGCCCACAAGGATCTGCTGCCCTACCTGGTGCGCCGCCTGCTCGAGAACGGCGCCAACAGCTCGTTCGTCAACCGCTTTATGGATGAGAAGACCCCGGTCGAAGAACTGGTGCAGGACACCCTCGAGCAGAGCGAGGCCTGCAATCCCTATCGCCACCCGCAAATCCCGGTCCCGGAGGACATTTATATGGGCGCAGAGGCTCTGCCACGGAAAAACTCACACGGTATCGAACTGACCGATCCCCTGGCGGTGGAGCCGCTGCTGGAAGCCGTGGAAAAAGCGCGCGGCAAGCATTTCCTCGGCGGCCCGATCGTGGATGGCGTGATGGGCAAATCCGAAGTGCCGGTACACAACCCGGCCACCGGCGAGCTGGTGGGCCACACCGCCAACACCGACAAGCACCTGATCGACCAGGCGTACGCCTCTGCGACCGAAGCGCAGATCGCCTGGGATCGCCTGGGTGGCGAAGCGCGGGCCAAGATTCTCGACAAGATCGCCGATCTGTACGAGAAGCATATCAACGACCTGACTGCGCTCATCTGCCTGGAAGCCGGCCGCACCCTGAACGACGGCATCAGTGAAGTGCGTGAAGCGGTGGATTTCTGCCGTTACTACGCCAACGGCGCGCGCAAGCATTTCAGCGCGCCGACCGAACTGCCCGGGCCGACCGGCGAAAGCAACCAGCTGTACCTGAGCGGCCGCGGCGTCTTTGTCGCCATCAGCCCGTGGAACTTCCCGCTGGCGATCTTCACCGGCCAGGTGGTTGCGGCGCTGGCGGCAGGCAACGCGGTGCTGGCGAAGCCGGCCGAACAGACTCCGCTGATCGCGGCACATGCGATTGAACTGATGCACGAGGCGGGCGTACCGAGCAAGGTGCTGCACCTGATCACCGGTACCGGCGCCGCCGTTGGCGCACCGCTGATCGAAGACCCGCGCCTGTCCGGCGTAGTCTTCACCGGCTCCACCGAAACCGCGCGCCTGATCAACAAACAGCTGGCCGACAAGGAGGGACCGATCACCCCGCTGATCGCCGAGACCGGCGGCCAGAACGTGATGATCGTGGACTCCACTGCCCTGCCCGAGCAGGTTGTGGACGACGTCATCCAGTCCGCGTTCCTCAGCGCCGGCCAGCGCTGTTCCGCGCTGCGTATCCTGTGCGTGCAGGACGTGATCGCGGACAACCTGCTAAACATGCTCAAGGGCGCCTGCGAAGAGCTGACCCTCGGCGATCCGTCCAAGTTGGAAACCGATATCGGCCCGGTGATCGACGACAAGGCCCTCGGCATGCTGGAGGCGCACCGCGAGCGCATGCAGCAGAAGGCCAAACCGCTGTTCGCCTTTGACGCAGACAAGAAGCCGGCCAAGGGCACTTTCTTCGGCCCACAGGTAGTCGAGATCGAAGACTTCTCGCTGCTGAAGCGTGAAGTGTTCGGGCCCTTCCTGCATGTGGTCCGTTTCAAGGCGGAAGAGCTGGAGGACGTGATCCGCCGTATCAACGCCACCGGTTACGGCCTGACGTTCGGCCTGCACTCGCGCATCGAGGGTCGCGCACACGCGGTGTTCAAGCGCGTGAACGTGGGCAACTGCTACGTGAACCGGGATATGGTCGGCGCGGTCGTGGGCGTGAACCCGTTCGGCGGCCAGGGCCTGTCCGGCACCGGCCCGAAAGCGGGCGGCCCCCACTACCTGTTCCGCTTCGCCAACGAAAAGACCAAAACGGTCAACGTAGTGGCCACCGGCGGTAACACCCAGCTGTTTACACTGGGCGAGTAACCGCCGGACAATCCGGCCAACAGCGAAAAGGGCGAACCCTCGGGCTCGCCCTTTTTTTGTGCCCGACCCCGGGTAAAAATGTCAGGCAAAAAAAGAGCCGGGGGTTACCCGACTCAAGCCAAGTCCTGTGAGATTGCCGAATATCAGAGGACGATCATATTGCTTTGACCGCACTGATCAAAAAAAGATCAATTCAGCACGCGATATCCGCGACCGCGAAGACAGTTTCTGGTGACGATATCGGCCTCCACATTGGCACTGGTCACCCCGGAGACACCGCCCATCAGCGCACCGGCACCGGCGCCGGCCGCCGCCGCACTGCTGTTGTCACCGATGATCGCACCCAGCGCACCACCGAGCAGCGCGCCACCGGCAGCACGGGTCACGCCCCGACGCCCCTGGTCACTGCGCGCCGCCACCGCCAGCCCTTTGCAGTCAGCCAGGTCCAGCTGGTACTGGCGCATGTTCACACCATAGGTATCAATAATGATGCCGCCGGCACCAGGAACCTGCTCCTGCTGGGTTGCACAGCCGAACAGCAGCGCACTGCTGAGACTGACGGCGGCCATCAATCTGAATTTCATCCGATACTCCTCGCTAACTGCCCGGCCACTCAGCCCGATGCAGTCCACCGAGCGGATGGCGGGCACAATGTCGCCTGGTTCTTCATTAGGTTTAGCTGGAGGTAGAAGAGCGCGCCAGTCATGGCGCCGGGATTTTCTGACTTTCTGGTCGGATCAAACGTTGGCCATCGTCACTCGTAGCGATAGTCAATCTGCAGCCGCTGGCTCTCGGCGCGGCTGTCGAGCAGATTGACCACCCCCTCGAAGAACAGCAGGCGCCGGCTGTCGGCGCCGTATTCCAGGTAAAGGTCGCCGGCGAAGAGACGCAGCAGTGGCTGTGCCAGATCGACACGAAAACACAGCCTGCCACTCTGGCTGTCGCGACAGGCGGCTCTGCGCGCGCGCAGCTCGATCGCGCGCCCGTGCAGCGGAGAAGCGAAGTCGAACGCCAGCGG
Organism: Microbulbifer marinus; assembly: GCF_900107725.1. Lineage (GTDB taxonomy): Bacteria > Pseudomonadota > Gammaproteobacteria > Pseudomonadales > Cellvibrionaceae > Microbulbifer > Microbulbifer marinus. Next base: position 836,072 of record NZ_FNQO01000001.1, read on the forward strand.
CTGGCCCGACACCAGCCTGTCCCAGTGCCTGCGCACAAAGGCATCGAAGCCGGCGTCGATCACATCGATCGCGCCGTCCCCCAGCGCCGCAGTTTCCCAGGCGGTGGATCCAGGCGCCCGGTAACGCATTTCCCAGCGATTGCCGCGGCGGCGGACCTGGCGCTGCTCGCCCTGCCGGTAGTCCCGCTGCAATACCTCGGGCCGGGAATTGTTGCGCGGCGAGTCCCCGCCGCTGGCGATCAGGGTCTTCTCGGCAATGCGAAATCCCTGCGGGCTGTAATAGAGCACCCTGGTGCGATCGTTTTCCGCCGGCAGGTGATACTCGCAGTAGGCCAACTCACCGTTTTGCGGATCCCGCGCCAGGCCGGTCACCCGCACTTCTCCGTCGTAACCACAGTGAGCAGCCGCATTCATCGCAACCGCGACCAGCAGGCTAAGCATGTCGCACCTCGGTAAAAACCTTCTGGCGTGCAAGCCAGGTCGTAAATGGCAGAAACAGCGCCCAGATTATTACGAGGACGATCACCGGTAGGATCACCGGCTGCTGGAATTCGACCGTGCCATTCAGCCAGGCACCGGTCCAGTAACTGAAGGGGCCGAACACGCCGCCGAGCACGGCGGCCAGCCAGGCACTCCTCTGCAGGAAAAACATGCTATAGCGCAGCGCGGTGGCAAAATTCACCCACAGCAGCAGCAGCCAGGGTGGTGGGAACGGGGAACCACTGTCATTGATCAACAGCCCGCTGGAGAACACCGCGGTGTCCATGCTGGCACCACAACACCAGATCACAAGCACCCACAGCCATTCGTTCGGCTTGTTAGCGATAAAGCGCAGGTGAATGACAAGATTCACCAGTGTGAACGCAGCGATTACGGCCACGCTGTCAACGAGCACACAGAGTGGCCAGGCAATATCAAACAGTACCGCGTTGGCGGCAAACCGCCACATGTCAGTAAGCGGCGATTCTGCACCGCGGCTTGGCAAAGACAAACTGCGCGGTACTGATGACCCTCTCCAGGAAACCGCCCTCGCAGTAACAGAGATAGAAATCCCACATGCGGATAAAACGCTCGTCGAAGCCCTGTGCCCGCACCTCGGCAATCTCGGCGAAGAAGGCATCGCGCCAGGCGCGCAGGGTCAGGGCGTAATGCGCAGTAATATCCTCGAGACCGACGATCTGCATATCGGTGTCATCGGCGATATGATCGGCCACCACCTGATTCGAGGGCAGGCAGCCACCGGGAAAGATATAGCGCTGAATGAAATCCACCTCGTTGCGATAGCTGTGGTAACGCTGATCCTGCATGGTGATCGCCTGCATCACCATCAGGCCGTCGTCCTTCAGCAGGCGGCTGCAGCGGGAAAAAAACTCGGCGTAATATTCGTGGCCCACCGCCTCGATCATTTCGATGGAGACCAGTTTGTCGTACTGGCCGCTCAGGTCGCGGTAGTCCTGCAGCAACAGGGTAATGCGGTCCTGCAGACCTTCCCTCTCCACCCACTGCTTCGCGTATTCGTATTGTTCGCGGGAAATGGTCGTCGTCGTCACCCGGCAACCGAAATGCTTGGCCGCATAAACCGCCATGCCACCCCAGCCGGTGCCGATTTCGAGCAGGTGATCAGACGGCTGCAACTGTAACTTGCGGCAGATGCGCTCCAGCTTGTTCAGTGACGCCTCGTGCAGGCTGGCATCGGCACGCGGGAAGACCGCGGACGAATAGAGCATGGTGTCGTCGAGGAACAGGCGGAAAAAGTCGTTGCCGAGATCGTAGTGGGCGGCGATATTCTTGCGCGAGCCATTGCGGCTGTTGGCATTCAGGCGGTGCAAAACCCGCAGTACCGCCTTGTGCAGGAAGCTCCAGCGGGAATCCATGTTTTCCAGCAGCGCCATGTTGTTCACCATCAGGCGGATCACATCGACTAGCCGCGGCGAACTCCAGGCCCCCTGCATATAAACCTCACCGGAGCCGATGGTGCCATTCAGCAGGACCTGGATGTAGGTGCTGTCATCATGCACGTTGATCTGGGCGCGGATATCGGCCTCGCCGGCGGGCTGGCCGAACGTCAGGCGCTCGCCACCTTCCTCCACCACCAGGTGGCCCCGTTCGATAGAGGCGAGCTTGCCCAGCACCAGCTTCCGGGCGAGTCCCGCCAGCCAGTTTGGGCGTTCACCAACAGCACCTGCATCTACCGACTGGTCCCGTATTGCTTCGTCGATCGACTTCATCGTCGCTTGTCTCCTACCTGAACTTCAGCGCTGCGACCTGGATGAGGAAAAACAGGAACGCGCTTCAACCACAACTTCAGCGCCTGCCAGTAAATGGCGCCTATCACTTTTACGGTCATCAGCGGATAGCGGATCAGTATCCCGTTGAGCGATCGCGCGCCTATTTCCTGGCGCTGCAGACTCAGCGTGGCGTCAAAGATTTTGTCGCCGCCAGCGAAAGATTGCAGATAGGCGGTCAGTCGCCGTCCCGGCGTCGTACTGCGCCAGTGGTATCCCTGCTCTATCGGCATAAAGGGTGACACGTGAAAGTCCTTCGCAAAGGATGCTTTCTGTACCGGTGATTCGCTGCGGCAATCCAGCAGATAACTGTGCCGTTCATTCCAGGGGGTATTGTGCACATCCAGCAACAACCAGCGGACTTTCGCGCCATCGCGATCGAAGCAGTAGTAGATACTGATCGGATTCATGTTGTAGCCAAAGTAGCGCCAGTTCGCCAACAGCCGGATCGGGCCGTCCGGGCGCTCACCGCCCTCTTCCGCTACGCGGCGACGCACCGCCTCATCGAGACTGAGTTGTGGGTCGCCAAAAAAATCTGCGCGCCGGAAACGCGCCGGCGCCCAGCGCCGCTTCGACCACCAGGGGGACAGCGCGCAGACGCGATCCAGCTCGGCCAGGTCCAGATACATCATGAACACCCGGTAGCGAAACTGGTGCTCGCGCGGCGCGAAACGCCGGTGCTGCACCCAGCCGGTGTAGATGGCGCTTTCCACTAAAGTCCCCTCACCACTTCACTCCCAAACCCTCGGCGACGCGCAGTGCGCTGGTGACGCCGTCCTCGTGAAAGCCATTGGCCCAGTAGGCGCCACAGAACCAGGTGCGGTTGACGCCATTGATACGCCCCCACTGCTCTTGCGCACGCGTTCCCGCCACCGAAAACTGCGGATGGGCGTACTCGAAGCGTCGCAGAATCTTGTCCGGATCGATGCGATGCTCCGCGTTCAGGGTCACGCAGTAGGTTCTCTCGGTCTGCAGGCTTTGCAGGATATTCATGTTGTAGGTCAGCACTGGCAGCTGGTCGTGCTCCTCGCGCAGGCGGTAATTCCAACTCGACCAGCTGCGACGGTGCCGCGGCAGCAGATCGGTGTCTGTGTGCAGCACGACCGAATTCTTGGCATAGGGGATGGCGCCGAGAATGTCCCGCTCTGCGTCGCTGACATCGGCGAGACACTGCAGGGCCTGATCGGAATGGCAGGCAAACACCACCTCGCCAAACAACTGTCGCTCGCCCGAGTCAGTGCACAATTCGACGCCTTCCGCCGTGCGCCGTACCGATCGCACCGGCGTTGCCAGCCGGATTTTGCTGGCGAAGGAGTTCGTCAGCGGGCCGATATATTCCCGCGATCCGCCGCGGATCACCCGCCACTGCGGGCGATTGAAAATATTGAGCAGGCCGTGATTGAAGAAGAAGCGTATGAAGAAACTCACCGAAAACTCGAGCATCTGCGCCATGCTCGCCGACCAGATGGCCGAGCCCATCGGCACCAGGTAGCGGTTGGCGAATTCCGCCGAATAACCATTGGCGGGCAGGTATTCGCCGAGGGTCAGGCCGTCATCCAGCCTGCCCGCCTGCCAGTCTTTCAACGCGTTGCGGTTGAAACGTACTATGTCCCACAACATGCGCCAGTGTTCGGCGCTGACCAGATTGGCGCGCTGGGCAAACAGGCTGTTGAGATTGTTGCCGGCGTATTCGAAGTCCTCTTTGTCACAGCGCACACTGAAACCCATCGATGTGGGCTGGGATTCAATACCCAGTTCATTCATCAGGCGAATAAAGTTTGGATAGGTCCAGTCGTTGTAGACGATAAAACCGGTATCGATCGCCAGCGGGCGGTCGCCCTCTTCCACGTCCACCGTGGCGGTATGTCCCCCCAGCCGATCTTCGGCCTCGAACAGCGTAATGTCGTGTTGTCGATTGAGCAGATAGGCAGCGGTGAGCCCGGCAATGCCGCTGCCGATAATCGCGATGCGCATCAAGTTTTCCTTAGAGATCGAATTCTTGTCATTCTGGGCGCGCAGAAACGGAACCAGAGTGAGCGGAAAAAGCCGAGGAACCGCAGCGGCCAGCTGAGGCGCCGTGGGAAATCGATGGTGTGTTTGCCGGCCGCCAACCCCCGCTCGATGCGCTCGGCGGCCTGCTCCGGTGTCATCAGGAACGGCATATCGAAATCGTTGCGCTCGGTGAGCGGCGTATCGATAAATCCGGGACGGATATGCACCACCCGCAGGTTGGTGCGGCAGGCATCCGCGCGCACGGCATCGAGGAAATAAGCCAGTGCCGCCTTGGAGGCGCCGTAGGCTTCGGCGCGCGGGAAGCCGACCACCGAAGAGAGGCTGCCCACCGCGGCAAATACCGGCGCCCTGCTGTCGGCCAGCAATGGCAGTGCGCAGCGCAGGGTGTTCACGACACCGAAGTAATTGGCATCGAACACCCGCCGGTAGCTGGCGCTATCCAGCTGCAGGTTATCGTCGTATTCACAGGTTCCGGCGCAGGCGATCACCATATCCAGGTGGTCGGTCATCTCGGCCAGGCGCGCGGCAGTTTGTTCCATCTGTTCGTCGGCGCCGACATCGCAATCGAGAATACGGATGCGCTTCGGCGAGGTCTGCTGCAGCTCGGCCAGTGCATCGCGTCCGCGACTGCTGGCAATGACGAAATTATTCTGCTCCGCCAGGCGCAGCGCCAGCGCACGGCCGATACCGGAACTGGCGCCGGTCACCCAGATGGTCTTGTCGCGTATCGTGTCCACGCTCAACTCCCTGATGCCTGCAGACGGGACTTTACGCCGCGTACCAGCGCGCCGAGTAGCGGCACCCGCTCGTAGACCATGGCGCCCAGGTCGTAGAAGTCCTCGTGGTAGTACACCTTTTCAGCGTAACGGATCAGGCTGCAGCCACGCAGCACCAGCGGGCGACCGCCATTCAGCGACCGGTGGGCATAGTGCATATGCCAGGGCAGGCAGGCGCTGCCGTCGGCAACGGAGGGCTCTTCGAACTCAAAGCGACACTCGCTCAAACCCTCACTCATCGCAGCGAAATAGCGCTTCAGGGCCGGCAAGCCTTCGATCCGGTGTAGGGGATCACAGAAGATCACGTCTTCCCGGTAGAGGTGCTCCAGCTGTGCCGGGTCGGCGGCGACATAGTCGCTGTAGTACTGTTGCAGGTCCTGAATCAGCCCGCCCATAGTTTTTTTCCGCTGTTGAACCGAACTGCTGACTCATACGCCAGCGCCGGCGGAACGGATCACAGCTCTGCCCTGCCGCGCGGCCTATGGCCGCAGCAGATTCTGTTGCCGCGACAGAAATCCGTTTCGGTTTCTCGAGAGTAGTAGGGTTTGAAAACGAGGGAAAGATCGCTGAAACGGCGCAGATAATCCGACTCAACAGCAGTAGAGACAGGTCGCCGGCACTTTGGGGGCGGCGATGACAGGATTGGAAGGCCACAAGTGGTCGGCGCGCAGCGTGATCGGCTGTTATTGGAGGGCCTTTCCCAACATCTTGCCCCGCCGACCAATGGTCGCCATCACAGACAGCATCCAACCCTTCAGCGCCGAAGCGGCGGAAGAGCTGGTGCAGGAAGTGTTGTTGCAGGCCCGGCGCAAAGCACCGGGCTCTGATGTCAGCAGGACAAGTGAGTCGTCAGGCTTACTGTGCCAGTACAGGCAGTGAGATCTGTGAAGCCTGCTCACCGCCGGTTTTTACAGACAGCAGTGCATCGGGGAATGGTGGCGCTTCCATGTTGTCTTTATCCGCGCCCATGATCGCAACGCGAAGACGGTTGCCTTTGTTGATACGGTAGACAACGGGCATGATATCGAAGTTGATTTCAACCACTTCTCCGGGCGTCAGCATCTGCTGGTCTTCCTGGTAGGCGCGGTGCCAGGGAATCCCCAGCGCATTCCAGGGTGCTTGGCTTTCCTTGCGTAGGGATACCCTCAGGCTGCCTTCGGTGATGTAGTGGGAGCGGCCGTTACCATCCACCTCCTCCAGAAGGGCGTAAACATCCGCATCCGGGGTAGTGGCTGACAGGTACATTTTCACCAGGGGTACGCCGGCTATCACCATATCCTTATCCACCGGCGGCGTGGTGAAGGTCAGAGAACGGTCATCATTTTCACTCATGTCCGGGTAATTGACCTGTGTACCATAATTGGAATCCCAGCGCGTCGCTGTACCGGTGGTGGTATCCAGGTTGACCTGATACTCAGCAGCGCCTTTTTCAGGTAGCTGAGTCGACAGCAGGTGCCCGGGGTTTGCAGAGCTGGTCGCTTCAAAGTAGAGGCTGACGCGGTCGTTGACCTGCGGGAATCCTGGCAGCGGGATCCACTGCCAGCTTTCACGCATGGTATCCACTTCCGCGACGTGAATTTCAGGCTCGTCCATTACGCCGTTCTGAATGCCCTTCAGCCAGAAGTCAAACCAGCGGAGCATTTCCGTTCCGTAGACTTTATCCCACTCTGCTTTTTCTAAATCGTTATTCACCACATGAGACCAGGGACCGAAGGCCATCTTCTGCGGCCCCTGGTAGTTGTAGTAGTGCAACAGGGTGTCGGTGGTGTAGGGATCGTGCCAGGCACCCAGGTGATAGATGGGCACACCAGACTCGTTGACGGCCGCATTCACGCTGGACGGCATATCCTTGAACCAATCAAATTCAGGGGCTGTTGAGTCGCGGAATTTTGCTGACCCCAGAGGAGAAATGGGATCAAAATTGGTTTCGTGTTCCTTCACGGCGGCCGTAGCCAGGTAGCCACCCTCGTCGGTATCAACGGGCTTGGGCTTGCGGACTTTATCCAGGTATTGCGTGCCCTCGCCCCAGCTCTTCACCTGATCTTCGCGCAGGATACCGCCACGGCGAATGGCATCGTAGAAATCGAAGTAGCCATTTTCAGGGGTGATGGCTTTGAGAGCAGGATGCTTGGTGCTGGCGGCCATGTACTGGGTGATACCCATATAAGACACGCCGTACATGCCCACGTTGCCATCACTGAATTCCTGCTTGGACAGCCAGTCGATCACGTCGTAAGCATCGCGCGTCTCAGGCGCGCTGAACAGGCCTTCGTAGCGGCCAAAAGAAGCGCCGCCACCGCGCACATTGACGCAGACAATCACATAGCCGTGCTTCGCCAGGCGCTGCAAGGCAGCTTCGCCGTCGATATTGGGAACCCCATCTTCCCACTGGCGGTGGTAACGGGAATAGGTCCATAGGACCGGCAGAGCCTCATCAGTCACCACACCGTTGTTGGCAGGGCGGGAAATATCCGCAGCGAGTCGCGTTCCGTCACGGGTTGTGATGTATGTCGAAGTCGTCACCCAGCCATCGAAGCGTTCCTGGGAATAGCCCTCATAATGGCCGAATTCGGATATTTTCTGTGCTTGCTGGGACTGAACCGGCTTATCGGCGGCAGTTTGCCCCGACTCCTGGCCGCAGGCAGCAACGAACAGGGTCGCCGCCACCAGGCAGGCGAACCGGAGTTTATGCAGGTAGCTTTTCAACTTTACTCTCCTCATTATTTTTTTAGCTACCGTAATATTACATGTAGAGCATCCTTACTCAAAGCTCTGTTGCTTTCATAGGCCTTAATCACGCCCTACTGTCTCAGGGCGACTGACTTTTCTTCCTCATAACCCAGCCACTGCAACACCCCCCACTAACTCCCCCCACATAACGTTGAAGAACCCGAATCAGCGCGCAGCCCCAGACTGACAGCTGAGCCTTTTCACGCAGCAGAGATCCGTTTCTGCTGCCCGAGCGTAGAAGGGTTCGACAACAAGGCAAAGATCGCTAAGATGGCGCAGATAACCCAAATCAACAGCGGCGGAGACAGAGTGCAGGCCCCCGAGAGTCGCGACGATGACTGGAGCGAACTGCTGAAGCTGGTTGGCGCCGAGCGCGACCGCGCGGCGTTCGAGCGCCTGTTCCACCATTTCGCCCCGCTGATCAAGGGCTTCCACCACAGCCGCAGCACCCAGGCCTTCAGCGCCGAAGCGGCAGACGAACTGGTGCAGGAAGTGATGTTCCGGGTCTGGCGCAAGGCACCGAGCTTTGATGCCGGCAAGGCATCGGCGAGCACCTGGATCTACACCATCATGCGCAACTGCCGCATCGACATGCTGCGCCGCAACAGCCGCAGGCAGCATGAGGATGGCGGTGTCGACGTGGCCGACATCTGGGATGAGTCGGCGGACAACCAGCCACTGCTGTTTCTGCAGCACAAGCGCAACGAACGGGATATTGCCGAGGGGCTGCGCGCCCTGCCGGCGGAACAGAGCCACGTACTGGAAAAAGCCTACATGGAGGGCAAATCACACAGTGAGATTTCCGCGGAACTGGGGCTGCCACTGGGTACGGTCAAATCCCGTGTGCGGCTGGCACTAAAGAAGTTACAAGCGATATTGAGCAGGTAGTTACAGCATGATTCGCCACCACCCAGATCACAATCTGCTGTTGGAGTACGCCGCGGGCAGCCTGCCCTGGGCCCTGAGCCTGGTGGTCGCCGCCCACGTACAGCTGTGCCCGCAGTGCCGCTCACAGTATCAGACCATGAACCGCGTCGGCGGCTCTCTGCTGCAGGACTCCGAACCGCAGCCGCTGCCCGAAGATGCGCTGCAGCGTCTGATGAGACGTATCGCAACCGCCGAGCAAGGTCCCGACCAGGAACCTGTCGCCGCGAAAAGCGCATCGACCAAGAATGCAGATCCGCTGTTCGCCAAACTGCCGCGGGTCATTCGCAAACTGGTGGACGGCAATGAACCGCTGAAGTGGAAGCGGGTTTCACCGGCGCTGCGGATGTCGCGCCTGTATACCGGCCAGGAACAGTACGAGGTGGCCTTCCACCGCATCCACAGCGGCGGCAAGGTGGCCGAGCACGACCATCGCGGCCGCGAGATCACCCTGGTGCTGTACGGCAGTTTCTCCGATAAGGACGGCGTCTATGGGGAGGGAGATTTCCTGGTGCGCGAGCCCGGTGAAGTCCACCGTCCGATCGCCACCCAGGATCAGGAATGTCTGTGTTTCTCGGTGGTGGAAGCGCCGGTAACGATCACCGGCCCCCTGGGCTGGCTGATCAATCCATTCCTGTCTTTCCGCCCCGGTTGAGGGCGGTTTGCCAGCCGCGGATGCGCCGAGCGCATCCGCGATCTGCAACACTGGTTAACGCGCCGCCAGCGCCGGCTCCTGTCCGTCGTCGCGCACAAACAGGTTCAGCAATTCATTCCAGCGTCCGTGCACCTGCTCGAATTTCTGTTCGCGCACGTGGCCGTAACCGCGCACCTGCAGCGGAATCTCCAACAGCTCCTGCGCAGCGGCCAGATTGTCGGCGCTCAACTGCGTCGCAACCGCACTGACGGCGCGCTCCACCTGCCGCGCCCAGCTGCGCTCGGCGCGTCGCTCGCGGGTATAGCCGAACACATCCAGCACGGTGCCGCGCAGTATCTTGCCCCTGGCGAGCAGCGGCATCAGCCGCCCCATCCACGGGCCGAACTGCATCTTGCGCACACGGCCACTGCTGTCCGGGCGCGCCAGCAGCGGCGGCGCCATATGGAATTTCAGCTTGAAGTTGCCGGAAAAGGTTTCCTGCAGCTGGCGCTGGAAGTCCTCGCCACTGTAGAGTCGCGCCACCTCGTACTCGTCCTTGTAGGCCATCGCCTTGTACAGGCTGTTGGCGGCGGCCCGGGTCAGGCGACCCTCGTAGCGCGGCAGTGCCTTTTCGGCCGCGTGTAGCCTCTCGATAGTGCGGGTGAAATGGCGGGCATAAGCGGCGCTCTGATACTCGGTCAGCTCCGCTGCCAGCCGCGCGACCAATCGCTCGACTGTCTCCTCGGGCTGCACCAGTTTCACCGGCTGTGCCGGCACAGCCAGCTGTTCAACGGCTTCCGGATTCACTGCCAGCAGGCGGCCGGCGCGGAAGGCACGCAGGTTGTTCTCCACTGCAACGCCATTCAGCTCGATGGCACGCTCCAGCGCTGCCTCGCCGATCGGCAGCAGGCCTTTTTGGCAGGCATAGCCCATGATCATCAGGTTACTGGCGACGGTATCGCCGAACAGCGCCTGGGCGTATTTGCTCGCATCGAAGGCGAAGTATTCGGCACACAGGGACTCGATACTCTGCTGGGTCGCGTCGGCCGGGAACGCCAGTTCATTGTCGCGTACGAAGGCAGCCACCGGTACCTCCGCGGTGTTGACCACTGCGCGCATCGCGCCTTCGGCAAATTTCGGTCGCTGGCTCGCGGCCGTGACCATGTCGCAACCGAGCAGCAGTTCCGCCGCACCGTCGCGGATACGGGCGGTGGTGATATTTTCCGGACGCGCGGCCACCTTCACGTGCGCGACCACGGCACCGTTCTTCTGTGACAGCCCGGTAAAGTACAGCGTGGTACTGCCCTTCTCTTCCAGATGCGCCGCCATGCCCAGCAGTGCCGCCACCGTCAGTACACCGCTACCGCCGATACCGGCGACAAGGATGCTGAGCGGTTTATCGAGGCTCGCCATCGGCGCCGCCGGCAGGCCGGCGATCGCCACATCGAGGGAATCCGCCAGAGTTTTCACCGGCGGCTTTTTCAGTTCACCGCCCTCGACGCTGACAAAGCTCGGGCAGAAGCCTTCGGCACAGCGCATGTCCTTGTTACAGCTGGACTGGTTCACCTGGCGCTTGCGGCCAAACTCGGTTTCCAGCGGCTCCACCGCGATACAGCTCGACTGCACGCTGCAGTCGCCGCAGCCTTCACAGACGCGGTGGTTGATCAGCAGGCGGGTGGGCGGATCGATCATCTGCTTCTTTTTGCGGCGGCGGCGCTTCTCCGCCGCGCAGACCTGCTCGTAAATGATCGCCGTAACGCCTTCGGTTTCCCGCAGGCGGCGCTGTACTGCATCGAGTTCCGCGCGCGGCAGTATCTCGACGGCGGCCGGCAGCTCGCGGCGGTGCTGCTGCCAGTAGTCGGGATTCTCGCTCAGCAGCACCACTTCGCCTACGCCCTCGGCGAGCAGCTGCGCGGCCAGGCTCGGCGCGGTCACCTCGCCATCGGCGGGCTGGCCGCCGGTCATCGCCACGGCATCGTTGAGCAGTATCTTGTAGGTAATGTTCACCTTGCTCGCGACCGCCTGGCGGATCGCCAGCAGGCCGGAGTGGTTATAGGTGCCGTCACCCATATTCTGGAAAATATGACCGGCATTGGAGAAGCGGTGGAGCCCGACCCAGTGCGCGCCCTCGCCGCCCATATGGGAGTAGGTGTCGGTGCGCAGCCCCTTGCCCAGCGCCATGATGTGGCAGCCGATGCCGGCACTGCCGAGGCTGCCCTCGGGCAGTTTGGTGGAAGTGTTGTGTGGGCAACCGGCACAGAAAATCGGTTCGCGCGCGAGCAGGCCGCTGGCCTTGGCCGGAATATTGGCCCCCAGCTTTTCCGCCAGCGGATTCAGTCTGGCGGCCAGCTCGGTATCGGCCAGCCAGCGGGCGATTGCCTTGGCTACCTGATCCGGGCCGAAGCCCCAGATCGCCGGCAGTAGGTCGTCGCCGTTCAGGTCCTTCTTGCCCACCACTTTGGGGCGCTTGTTATCGGCCCAGCCGTAGAGCAGCTTTTTCAGCTGATCTTCCACCAGCGGGCGCTTCTCTTCGACCACCAGCAGGCGCTCCATGCCATCGGCAAATTCGCTCATGCCGCGCGGCTCCAGCGGCCAGCTCATCGCCACCTTGTAGATGGAGATACCGGCATTCTCGAGATCCCGCTCAGATAGGTGCAGCAGTTCGAGCGCCTCTAGCAGGTCGCCGTGCGCCTTGCCCACGGTGACGATACCGAATCGCTTCTGGGTTGCCGCGACAACAGTTTTGTCCAGCTTGTTGGCATAGGCGAAGGCCTGGGCCGCCGGCAGGCGCTCCTCGAGCATGCGGCGCTCGTATTCGAGGCGCTCGGCCGGCCAGTTCAGGTGGGGATCGTAATTGAGACCGTGGGTCGGAATCGGGAAATCTGCCGGCACGACAAACTGCGGCAGCTCCGGTACGACGATCGAGGCACCCGCCTCGACGGTCTCGGTAATCGTCTTGAAACCGACCCACAGCCCGGAGAAGCGCGACAGGGCGATACCGGCCAGGCCGAGCGTCAGGTATTCATCGATAGTGGCCGGGAACAGCAGCGGCATCATCACCGACTCGAAGATCTGGTCGGTGTTGTGGGAGAACATCGAGGATTCGGCGGTGTGGTCGTCGCCGCACAGTGCCAGCACGCCGCCGAGCCGGGAAGTGCCCTGAACATTGGCCTGGCGGAAGACGTCGGCACTGCGATCCACGCCGTGGCCCTTGCCGTACCAGATAGAAAAGACGCCGTCACGGGTCGCCTGCTGGCGGTAGTGATCCAGCAGCTGGGTGCCCCAGATATTGGTCGCCCCCAGGTCTTCATTGATACCCGGCTCGAAGTGGATATCCCGTTCGGCGAGCAGTTTCTTGTGCCGCCACAGGGCCTGGTCGTAGCCGCCCAGCGGTGAGCCGCGGTAGCCGGAAATGAAACCGGCAGTGTTGTGCCCGGCGTGTTCGTCGAGGCGCTTCTGCATGATGGGCAGCCGTACCAGAGCATCAATGCCCGTCAGAAACACCCGACCGGCATCGCGGGTAAATGCGGCCTTAAGGGAGTAATCGCGATCGAAGCCCAGCTCCTGATCACCTTCGACCATCGCCATGGGTACCACCTGCGTATAGTTATTGCTTTGGCCGATAAAATTAACACCGGCCAGCGAAGCAGGTCATACCAAAATAGCCCGCCATACGGCATAATATGGGCACAAGTCGCTAAAGACCGATTGGTGCTAGCAACAAATCACTCAAATAGCACCCGTTTTGGGAATACAAGCGATGGAGAGAATGTCGCCCCGGTCCCCCTAACGCCCCCTCGCCGGTGGCCCGCTAAACGGGCGCCTATAGTTATCGGCGAGCCTGGTGCACCCAGCTAATGACGAGAGACGGAACAACACAATGGCTTATATTCTGGACGCCATCGACAAGAAGATCCTGGAGATATTGCAGCAGGATGCGACCATCCCCAATATCGAACTGGCGGAAAAAGTCTGCCTGTCCCCCTCCCCCTGCTCACGACGGGTCAAGAACCTGCACGAACAGGGCTTTATCAAGCGCGCAGTGACCCTGCTGGAGCCGGAGAAGGTCGGCCTGCCGGTCAGTGTGTTTATCCAGGTGACGCTGAACCACCAGGTAAAAAAGGAGCTGCAGGATTTCGAATCGGTAATCGGCCAGTGGCCGGAGGTCATGGAATGCTACCTGATGACCGGTGACTTCGACTACCTGCTGCGCGTGGTAGTACCGAACCTGCAGGCCTACCAGGAATTTCTCGATAAGAAACTGACTGAGCTGCCGGGCATCGACCACATCAAAAGCAGTTTCTCCCTGAAGCAGGTGCGCTATCGCACCGAGCTGCCGCTGGACCAATTGCTGGAAAAGTAAGCACAGCGCAAAACTTTGATTCACTGCGCTTTCGATTTACCGCACTTCCGATTTACCCAAGCCGCGCTGCCAACACAGTGCGGCTTTTTGTTTGCCTTGTTATTTCCACCTGTCATCCGGTGACGCCCCGACCTTAGCGGCGGAAGAAACTGACGATGACACTCAACACGATACTCAGAATAATCATCGACACGATCGGTACGTAAATACGGCTGCGTTCCGATTCGATGCGGATATCTCCGGGCAGGCGCCCAAACCAGTTGAACAGCCAGGGCGCGAAGTACATCAGTACGCCCACCGCGATCAGAATGATTCCGGCAATGATCAGCCAGCGCGCCATGTTCCCTGCCCTCTTCGCCCGAATGCGCCGCGACAAAACGGCGGCTACCTCTCATTGTAAACCCCGCGGCGGAAAGGCGAGCAAACGGGCCATTTGGCAGTCATTTCGATCCGCTGTTACCATCGAGAGCACCTCTCCACAGACGCACCAACAAGGCTAACAACTATGCGCCTTTTTCCGATACTCACATTTCTGACTCTCGCGCTCGCCCCCTGGAGCCTGCAGGCGACGACGCTGATCCACAACTTCAGCGGATACCAGACCACCGAGCAGTCTCTCGAGCAATTCAACACACTGGTATTCGACCAGGGCAAGGTGCTTGCCACCGGCGATTACGCTGCGCTGAGTAAAAAGTACCCGCAGGCCAAGAAAATCGATGCCGGCGGCAAGCTGTTGCTGCCGGGACTGATCGATGCCCACGGCCACGTGCTGGGCCTGGGCCGGCTGCAGCAGCAGCTGGAGCTGCGCGGACTGGATTTCCCGCAGACACTGCGGGCCATCGAAGCCTTTGCGCAGGACCTGCAGGCGGACGAGTGGCTGATTGGCCGCGGCTGGAACCAGGTACTCTGGGAGGGCAAGGAATTTCCCACCCGGCAGCAACTGGATGCACTGGATATCGATCAGCCAATCTGGCTGCGCCGTATCGACGGCCACGCCGGCTGGGCAAATTCGGCCGCCCTCAAGCGCGCCGGCATCGATGCCGGGACACAGTCACCCGCCGGCGGTGAAATTATTCGTGGCGAGGATGGGCAGCCGACCGGCGTGCTGATCGACAATGCCATGGCGCTGCTGGAGAAATCCATCCCGACCCCGAGCCTGGCACAGGACAAGGAATCCCTGAAAACCGCCTTCGATCTCGCGCTGTCTCTGGGACTTACCGGATTACACGATGCAGGGATCGACAACCAGACCCTGCGCGCCTATCGGCAACTGGCCAGCGAAAATGCCATTCCGCTGCGCGTCTACCCGATGATTTCCGTCGATAATGACAATCTCGAAAAACTGTTGCGCCAGGGTCATATTGGCGCCCCGACGGAACGGCTGTATGTGCGCAGTATCAAGCTGTCCGCCGACGGCGCGCTCGGCAGCCGCGGAGCGGCACTGCTGGAACCCTATCACGACCGGCCCGGCGAAAAGGGACTGCTGTTGTATCCGGAAGACAGGATACTGTCACTGTTAAAACTGGCCACCGACAACGACTTTCAGGTGAATGTGCACGCGATTGGCGACCGCGCCAATCATATTGTGCTGAACCACCTGGAAACCCTGGACAAGGCCAGGGACCAGAACGCCTTCCGCCACCGGGTGGAACACGCCCAGGTACTGACACCGGCAGACATCCCGCGCTTCCCGCGCCTGAACCTGGTCGCTTCCATGCAGCCGACCCACGCCACCAGCGACAAGAACATGGCCGGAGATCGCCTCGGCGAGGAACGTCTGATCGGCGCCTATGCCTGGCAGACATTTCTCAAACAGGGCACCCGCATCGCCGGCGGATCCGACTTCCCGGTGGAGCCCGCTAACCCGCTGTTTGGTATTCACGCGGCCGTCACCCGCCGGGATCGCGAGGGCAACCCGACCAAGGGCTGGCGCACCGCCGAATCGATGACCCTGGAACAGGCCCTGCGCGCCTTCACGCTGGACGCCGCCTACGCGAGCCATCAGGAGCAGGTAATCGGCAGTCTGGAACCGGGCAAATTCGCCGACTTCGTCCTCCTCGACCGCAATATTTTCACGATAGACCCGCAGGAAATCTGGAAAGCCCAGGTACTGGAAACCTGGGTGGAAGGAGAAAAGGTTTTCACGCGCAAGCAATAACATTTCGTGCGAAACGGAGATACCGATCGCCCATAAAAAAAGCCGCAACGATTGTTGCGGCTTTTTTTGTTCAGTCAGATCCTAATCAGACGGGCCCGCGGACCCGCCGTCATATCAGTCCTTGACTGCGACAGTGGTCGCTTTCTTTTCCGGCACCGGGAAGCCGCGATCGCGCATCAGTGCATCGATCTTGGCATCGCGGCCGCGGAAAGCGCGATAGGCATCTGCCGGATCTACGGCATTGCGCGGCGCAAACAGGTGCTTCACCAGCTTGTCGGCCACTTCTGCGTCGTAGAAGCCACCCTCGGATTCAGCAAACGCTTCCGCCGCGTCGGAGGTCAGCACGTCGGCCCACAGGTAACCGTAGTAGCCGGTGGCATAGCCCTCGCCGGAGAAGACGTGCCCGAAGTGCGGCGTGCGGTGACGCATTACCAGCTCCTTCGGCATGCCCAGCTCCGCCAGCGTTTCACGCTCGAATGCATCCGGGTCGATGCCTTTCGGATCGGTAGTGTGCAGCTTCATATCGATCAGCGCGGAAGCCAGGTACTCGGTGGTGGCAAAGCCCTGGTTGAACGTGGCCGCTTTCTTGATCTTGGCTACCAGCTCCGCCGGAATCGGCTCGCCGGTCTTGTAGTGCACCAGGTAGTTGTCGATTACCTCATCCGTCGACAGCCAACGCTCCAGCAGCTGTGACTGGAATTCGGTGTAGTCGCGCACACCGCCATTGAGTGTCGGGTAGGACACATTGGAGGCGAGGAAGTGCAGCGCGTGGCCGAACTCGTGGAAAAAGGTTTCCGCATCGTCCCAGCTCACCAGTACCGGCTCGCCCGGCGCACCCTTGATGAAGTTGGAGTTGTTGGAGGCCAGTACCGTCTTCTTGCCGTCAAAGGTAGTGTGATCGCGGTACATGGTCGCCCAGGCACCGGAACGCTTGCCGGCGCGAGCGAACGGATCCAGGTACCACAAGCCGATGTGCTCGCCGCTGGTCTTGTCCTTCACTTCCCAGACTTTCACGTCTTCGTGGAAGACCGGCACCGAACCCTCCTTCACCGGCGTAAAGGTGAAATTGAACAGCTCGCCGGCGACGAAGAACATCGCTTCGCGCAACTTGTCGAGCTGCAGGTACTGCTTCACTTCGTCGGAGTTCAGGTCGTACTTAGCCTTGCGTACTTTCTCCGCGTAGTAGCGGTAGTCCCACGGCTCGATAGTAATGCCGGCCTTCTCCGCATCCGCCACCGCCTGCATATCTGCGACTTCTTCTTTCACGCGCGCAACAGCCGCCGGCCAAACGGCTTCCATCAGCGCCATGGCATTTTCCGGTGTCTTGGCCATGCGGTCCTGCAGGCGCCACTCGGCGTAGTTGTCGAAGCCCAGCAGGCCGACGCGCTCGTCGCGCAGCTTCAGGATCTCGGCGATGATCGCGTTGTTGTCGTGCTCGTCTCCGTTGTCGCCACGGCTGTAGTAGTTTTTCCACACCTGCTCGCGCAGCTCGCGGTTATCGGAGTAGGTCAGGAACGGGTCCATGGACGAGCGGGTATTGGTGATCGCGTAGTTGCCCTTCTGCCCCTTCTCTTCCGCCAGCGCAGCCGCCGCGGCCACGAAGGAATCCGGCAGACCGCTCAGCTGGTCGCTGCGCAGGAAGATATCGTAGCCCTCCTCGTCCGCCAGCACGTTGTTGGCGAATTTGGTGTAAAGCTCGGCCAAGCGCTGGTTGATCGCCGCGTAGCGCTCCTTGGCCTCACCTTTCAGGGTTGCGCCGTTGATCGCAAACTGGTCGTAAGTCAGCTCCACAAGACGCTTCTGCTCCGCATTCAGGTCAGACGTGTCGCGCTGCTCGTAGACGGCCTTGACGCGCTGGAACAGCTTGTCATTCTGGATAATCTTGGACTGGAAGTCCGCCAGCTTCGGCGCCATCTCCTGCTGGATCGCGCGGAATTCCGGCGAGGACATATTCGCGCTCCAGATACCGTAATAGGCAAATACGCGGTTCAGATCACTGCCGCTGCGCTCAAGCTCTTCGATGGTGTTGGCGAAGGTGGGCGCCGCCGGGTTAGCGGCAATCGCGTCGATCTCGGCCAGGTTCTTGCTCATCGCAGCTTCGAGGGCCGGTTTCAGGTCTTCGACGCGCATCTTGTCGAATGCCGGCACGCCGCCGTAGGGACCGGTCCACTCCGCCAGGAGGATATTGCTGGCAACCGTCGCACTGGCGGCCTCGGCAACTGGTTGAGCCTCGACGGGGTTCTTCGCGGCTTGGGCCTGCTCGGCCTCTTTGCTGCAGCCAGCGGCAGCCGCCAGGGCCGCTGCCACGGACAGCGCGATCAGTGTTTGACGCATCGGCAATCTCCTCTCAGATACTTTCTTTTGAAACTATTAAACGCCCGAGTTTAACCCCAGTTACCCCGCTGCTGCCAATCCCGACGCCATAGCAGCGGTGCCGCAGGCGACGGATCGACGTTTTTTCACGACCAACCCCCCGCTTTGGTTAACCAAGGGGTGGGCACGAAAGTTAGTTAGCGGTGGATTATCGGTTATTTGATAACGACTTTTTAAGTGCATTCTTTTAATCAATATAAAGTACCTGAACCCGACCGGCGTCGCGCTGTTCAGCGGCATGGTTGATCTCTCGCCGTGACCGGCGATGGGGACCGGGGCCGGTTACAACACGGCCCGGTGCGGAGCTGGACAGAGAGTTCGCTAGTATTGGGCGGGCCCGGTGCGCGCCAGTTGTCGGGCCCAGTTCGACAGCCAGTTACTGGCGCAGGTCTTCGACGATGGTGCCGGCGCGCTGCAGCTCCTCTTCGTGTCCGGGCTCCCGCCAGGGTTCCTTCAGCGCAGCAGCCAGCCACTCCCGCATCGCCGGCAAATCGAGTATTCGATCGCGGTACTCCGCCGCGGTCGGACTCAGCGGCAGTTGGTAATTTTTGGACCGCACGGCCACCGGGGCAAAGAAAGCATCCACGGCGGTGAACGCATCGCCGGCCAGGAAAGGACCGCCAAAATGTTGCAATCCTTCCAGCCACAACTCTTCGAAGCGGTCGATATTCCTCTGCAGACTGGCCGGTATTTCCGTCAATTGCACTATTACACCGCAGTTCATCGTGCAGATATCCCGCAGCGCAGAAAAGCCGGAATGCATCTCCGCGGCGGCACTGCGGGCCCAGGCGCGTGCGCCCTTATCCCCGGGCCACACCTGCGGATAGCTCTCCGCGGCATATTCGACGATTGCCAGTGAGTCCCACACGGTGGTATCGCCGTCGACCAGACAGGGCACCTGCCCGTTCGGGGAAAAACTGCGGAATTTCTCCCAACTGCCCCCTTCTTCAAAGGTCACCAGTTGCTCGTTGAAAGGAATCTTCAACTGACACAACAGCAGCCACGGGCGCAGGGACCAGGACGAATAGTTCTTGTTGGCAATAAACAACTGATACACGGTCACCCCCAGTGTTGGGAATAGGAATAGATGAGATGAGGTTGTGTAATACAAAAAGGCCGGGCGATTGCCCGGCCTTGACCCTAGATCAGGTAGCCCTGCCGTCGCGCAGCCACTCGGCCACGCAGAATGCCAGCTCCAGAACCTGGTCCGCATTCAGGCGCGGATCGCACTGGGTGCGGTAACAACTGGCCAGGTCCGCCTCGGAAATCTTCCAGGCTCCGCCGGTGCACTCGGTGACATGCTCTCCGGTCATTTCCAGGTGAATGCCGCCGGGATGACTGCCCTCGGCGCGGTGCACGGCGAAGAAATCGCGGATCTCGCGCAGAATCTTGTCGAAATCGCGAGTCTTGTAGCCACTGCTGGCCTTGACCGTGTTGCCATGCATCGGATCGGTACTCCACACCACCGAGCGCCCTTCCCTCTGCACCGCCTGCACCAGTGCCGGCAATTTCTCGCCCAGAGTATCGGCACCCATGCGTGTTATCAGCGTCAGGCGGCCGGCTTCGTTGCGCGGGTTCAGTTTATCGATCAGCCGCAGCAGCTCGTCCGGCTGCATGCTCGGGCCGACTTTGACGCCGATGGGGTTGCAGACGCCGGACAGGAATTCCACATGGGCACCGTCCAGCTGGCGGGTGCGCTCGCCGATCCACAGCATATGGGCAGAGCAGTCATACCACTTGCCGGACAGGCTGTCGGTGCGGGTCAACGCCTGCTCGTAATCCAGCAACAGGGCCTCGTGGGATGTATATAGAACGGTCTCGCGTATCGCCGGTGTATTCGTCGAAGTGACACCGCACACCGCCATAAACTCCAATGCTTCCTGCAGGCGCTCGGCCAACTGCGCGTATTTCTCCCGCTGGGGATTGTTTTCCAGGAAGCTCAGGTTCCAGCCGTGCACCTGGTGCAGATCGGCGAGCCCGCCCTGGGCAAAGGCACGCAGCAGATTCAGCGTGGCTGCCGACTGGTTATAGGCAGTGAGCATGCGCTGCGGGTCCGGTATCCGGGCCTCGGCGGTAAAATCGATGCCGTTGATGATATCGCCGCGGTAGCTCGGCAGTTCCACGCCGCCGATGGTTTCCGTATCCGCAGAGCGCGGCTTGGCATACTGCCCGGCCATACGCGCCACTTTCACTACCGGCAGGTTGCCGGCAAAGGTTAGCACCACTGCCATTTGCAGTAGCACCTTAAAGGTGTCGCGAATGCGGTTGGCATTGAAATCGGCAAAGGACTCGGCGCAATCGCCGCCCTGCAACAGAAATGCCTTGCCTTCCGCCACATCTGCCAGCTGCCGGCGCAGCTCGCGCGCCTCCGCGGCAAAGACCAGCGGCGGATAGCCGGACAACTGCCGGGTAACTTCCTCCACCTGGGTGGCGGATCGATAGTTCGGCTGCTGCTTTGCGTCGAAATTGCGCCAGTGTTGCGGGGTCCAGGTTTGCGCGGCGGGTTCGGACACGGCGGTATCTACCTCAACTTCCATTTTTCGGCTCTTACTTCGGGAGGGAAACTCTGCAGGGGCGAACGCAACGTCCGCCCCTGAGAACACGCTGGGGCGGATTTTACAGGATGCTGGCAACCGCCTTACAGAAATATTCCATATTGGTCTGACTCAGGCCCGCGATACTGATACGGCTGGAGTCGACCATATAGATAGAGTACTCCTTCTGCAGGCGCTGCACCTGCTCCGGGGTAATCCCGAGGAAGGAGAACATGCCCTTCTGACGCTGGATAAAGCTGAAGTCGCCCGCGGCGCCAGCGGCGGCCAGACTCTCGACGACACCGGAACGCAGGCCGTTTATGCGCTCGCGCATTTCGGTCAGCTCCGCCTCCCAGTTGGCTTTCAGGCCGGCGTCGGTGAGGATGGACTCGACGATGGCCGCACCGTGGGACGGCGGCATGGAATAGTTGCCGCGCACCACGTTCAGCATCTGGCTCTGGCCCTTGTCTGCATCGGCGCCATTGTTGTAGATCACCATCGCCAGACCGACGCGCTCGCGGTACAGGCCGAAGTTCTTGGAGCAGGAGGCAGCGACCAGCATTTCCGGCACCGATTCCGCCATCAGGCGCAGGCCCCAGGCGTCGTCGTCGAGGCTATCACCAAAGCCCTGGTAGGCCATATCGATGAACGGCGTGAAGCCCTGCTTCTGCGCCATCTCCGCCAATACCTGCCACTGCTCACGAGACAGGTCCGCACCGCAGGGGTTGTGGCAACAGGCGTGGAACAGCACCAGATCGCCCTCGCCCACATTCTTCAGGGTTTCCACCATGGCATCGAAGCGCAGGCTGCTGGTGGCGCGATCGTAATAGGGATAGCTCTTGATCTGCAGGCCGGCGTTGCCCAGCAGCGGCACATGGTTGGCCCAGGTCGGGTCGCTGACCCAGATGGTGGCGCCCGCCTTGGCACGGTTGGTGAATTCCGCCAGCACGCGCAGCGCGCCGCAGCCACCGGGGGTCTGTGCGGAGCGCACGCGGCCGGCCAGCAGCGCCGGGTGTTCCGCGCCGAGAATCAGCTCCTGCATCGCCGTATTGAATCCGGGCGTACCGGCCGGACCGATATAGGCCTTGGTCTCTTCACTCTGCAGCAGACGGGTTTCCGCTTCTTTAACGGCCTGCAGAACGGCAGTATGGCCCGCCTCGTCCTTGTAGACGCCTACGCCGAGGTCGATCTTATTGGGATTATCATCGGCGCGGTAACTGGCCAGCAGGCCCAGAATCGGGTCCGGCGGAAGACTGCTCAGGTGCTCAAACATCTGGAAACTCCTTTATCTCAATTCACTCTTGGTGGAATCTCTGAAAAAACGTAGCGAGCGGGTGGCTGGTGGTGGCCGCCGGAGCGCAACAAGCGGAGTGTACACAGCGTACATAAGCATTGTGAGCACCGCCGGCCGCCGCTAGGCACACGCGCAGTAGTTTTATAGGGATTCCTTAGTCGATCAGGCCGCGCTCGGCCCAGGCCTGGGCGCGATCCATCAGCTTTTCAATAATGCTGTCCAGCTGCTGGCGCTCCTCGGCCGAGAGCGACCCCATCAGGTCGTTCTCGTACTGCTGCGCCAGCGGCACTATGCGCTCGTAGACGTCGCGACCCAGCTCGGACAGGTTCAGGACCTGGCGCCGGCGATCTGCGGGATCCTCGCTGCGGGTGATGTAGTCATTCTTCAGCAGCGAGGACACGGCGCGGCTGATCGCCACCTTGTCCATCGCGGTCTGCTCCACCAGCTCGGCGGCGGACAGATCCGGGAAGCGCCCCAGAATCGCCATCACCCGCCAGGCGGGAATGGTCAGGTCAAAGCGCGCACCATATGCTTGGGCGATGGCATTGCTGACCCGGTTGGACAGCACCGACAGGCGGTAGGGTAAAAACTTTTCCAGGCGCAAATCGTCGCGCGCCACGTCCACGCTCTCGGCGTTGGAATGGGGCGCTCTGTTATCAATTGTCATGGCTGTTCACACACCTGCTTTCTGCTCGGAGTTGTATCAGGTTACAAATGTAACTAACATTGGTTTCAATTGTAACCACTGCTGCCGGAATTTTTCTCCGGGACAGGCGCAGGTCTTTAGACAAAATCGGTCGCGCATTATACGGCTTTATGCGCCATTTTTGGTATCCAAAACCCGCCGCTGCGCTAAATATTTGCGCACGCACCCGGCAGCTATAAGGCATTTTCTGTCCGGCAATTGCCCTAATGCGAGATAGCCCGATGAAAAACTGGATCAGCTTTCCCCGCGTGGAAGGGGAAACCAGCCGGCAGGCCCATGCAGATCTCCCCGCGAACACCTTTGAGCGCGAGATGGGCAAAGAGGGCTTCTTCGGCCCCGCCACTCATTTCTACCACCGACACCCGCCCACGGGCTGGAGCAATTTCGACGGCCCGCTGCGCCCGCACGCCTTCGACAGCACCAAGATGGTTCACAAGGGCAACAGCCCCTGGGATCAAAAGCTTATTCTGCAGAACAGTGACAGCCTGGTGGCGCTGTGGACCTGCCACGCCGCCATGGACCACCTGGTGCGCAACGCTGACGGCGATCAGCTGCTGTTCGTGCACAACGGCAGTGGCGATCTCTACTGCGACTTTGGCCACCTGCATATTCGCGACGGCGACTACATCATGTTGCCCCGCGGCAGCATGTGGCGACTGGAGCCCTTCGACGACGAACCGTTGGAACTGCTGATGGTGGAAGCCACCGGCAGCCACTTCCAGCTGCCGGATAAGGGGCTGGTCGGCCCTCACGCAATCTTCGACCCGGCAATACTGGATGTGCCGAGTATCGACGACAAATTCCGCGCGCAACAGACCGAGGATCAGTGGCAGGTGAAGGTCAAGGCCCGCCAGCAGATCTCGACGATCACCTACCCGTTCAATCCGCTGGACGCGGTTGGCTGGAAAGGCGATAACCTGGCGGTACGTATCAACTGGCGGGACATACGCCCGCTGATGAGCCACCGCTACCATTTGCCACCATCGGCGCACACCACCTTCGTGGCCCGCGGCTTCGTGGTCTGCACCTTTGCACCGCGCCCGATCGAAAGCGATCCGGGTGCGCTGAAAGTGCCCTTCTTCCACAACAACGATGACTTCGACGAGCTGATCTTCTATCACCGCGGCGACTTCTTCAGTCGCGACAACATCTACCCGGGCATGCTGACGTTGCATCCGATGGGGTTCACCCACGGCCCGCATCCGAAAGCCTTCGCCGCCGGCGCCAAACACGCCAAGAAGGAAACCGACGAAGTCGCGGTGATGCTCGATAGCCGCACGCCCTGGGACATCCTGCCGGATGCCCATGCGGTCGAACTGCCGGAGTATGTCGACAGCTGGGCGCAGCCGCGCGATTAGCGAGCACCGCCCGCTGCGCGGTAGCGCGACCGGCCATGGGCCGAAGGCGCCGCGAGTACCTGGAGCGGCCGGACTGGCGGGGCCGGCATTAGCTCGAGGGATGGCTGCTTGAAATGAAAGATTTTTAGGCAGTAAGAAAAGGATCGTAGAACAGTGAAACTTGCTTCCCTGAAAAAAGGCCGCGACGGCGAGCTGATCGTCGTCTCCCGTGACCTGAGTCGCTACTGTGGCGCCGCCGATATCGCCCCGACCCTGCAGGCGGCGCTGGACGACTGGGAGATTGCACAACCAAAACTGCAGGCGCGCTTCGATGCCCTGCAGAAGGATGAGATCACCAGCTTTCCCTTCACTCCCGCCGAGTGCCACAGCCCCCTGCCCCGCGCCTATCACTGGGCCGACGGTAGTGCCTACGTGAATCACGTGGAACTGGTGCGCAGGGCCCGCGGCGCCGACATGCCTGACTCCTTCTGGACCGATCCGCTGATGTACCAGGGCGGTTCCGATACCTTCCTCGCGCCCACCGAAGACATCGCCATGCCCAGCACTGACTGGGGCATCGATTTCGAGGCGGAAGTGGCGGTGATCACCGGCGACGTGCCGATGGGTACCGGTGCGGAACAGGCCGAAGAAAGTATCCGCCTGCTGATGCTGGTCAACGATGTCTCGCTGCGCGACCTGATTCCGGGCGAACTCGCCAAGGGCTTCGGCTTTTACCAGTCCAAGCCGTCGAGTGCCTTCTCACCGGTTGCGGTGACACCCGATGAGCTGGGCCACCACTGGCGCGGTGGCATGGTGCATCTGCCCCTGCACGCAATCCTGAATGGCCATAAAATCGGCTCCCCCAACGCAGGGGTGGATATGACCTTCAACTTCCCGCAACTGATTGCGCATGCAGCCAAGAGCCGTCCGCTGGGTTCCGGTACCATTATCGGCTCCGGAACCGTGTCCAACGTCGACCGCTCCGCCGGCTCCTGCTGTCTGGCCGAGGTGCGCATGCTGGAGATTATCGCCGACGGCAGGCCGACCACACCGTTCATGCAATTCGGCGATCGTATACAGATCGCCATGTACGATGAAAACGACGGGAATATCTTCGGCACCATCGATCAGCAAGTGGTGCAATACCTAAATCCCCGATAATTCATATCATAAGAAACAGGACAGAGACCATATGGAACTACACGGCTACTTCCGCTCCTCCGCCAGTTATCGCGTGCGTATCGGCCTCAACTTGAAGGGGCTGCAGTACGATTACCACCCGGTAAACCTGCTGAAAGGCGAACAGCGCGAGGGCGAATACCGCAAACTGAATCCGCAGGGCCTGGTGCCGGCCCTGGTGGACGGCGACACCATCCTGACCCAGTCCCTGGCGATCCTGGAGTGGCTCGACGAACAGCACCCGGAACCGGCGCTGCTGCCCAAAGACCCGCTGGCGCGCGCCAGGGTGCGCGCCATGGCGTACAGCGTCGCCTGCGATATACAGCCGGTGCAGAACCTGCGTGTACTCAAGTATCTGCAGTCAGAGTACGGCATCAGCGATGAGGAAAAGGTGGACTGGATCCGTCACTGGATCCACGAAGGCTTCAGTGCACTGGAGCAACAACTCAATCCGGCCCCCTTCGCCGCCGGCGACGAACCGGGCCTGTTCGAGTGCTGCCTGATTCCGCAGATCTACAGTGCCGAACGTTTCGGTATGGATATCGCCGAGTATCCGGCCATTCACCGCATCATGCTCGCCTGCAATGAGATCCCGGCGTTTGTTGATGCGCGGCCGGAAAACCAGCCGGACAGCACTCTTTAATACAGTTTTTAAGCGATGCCCTCATCCTCCTGATGCAGGGTGAGAGGCTCCTTGAAAGTCAGAGTTCGGTACGGGAACGGAATCTCGATACCGGCTTCGTTCAGAGCCTTCTTGACCGCGGTCACCACTTCCCCGGTGGACTCGCGTATTGCCAGCGGGATCGAGCCGGTCCACCAGGTTATCTCGATATCGATACTGCTGTCGCCGAAACCGTGGGGGAAAACCTGAATCGGATCGTCTTGACGCACGGTCTTGCAGGTTTCCACGGCCTTTTCGATTACCTCTACCGAGCGACTCACATCCTCGTGATAGGCCACACCGACGATAATACTGACCCTCCGCTTGATACGATCGGTGAGGATCTCGCACGGGTTCTTGAACAGGAATAGATTGGGCACCACCACCAGCTCGCCTGTCACCTTGCGTATCATGGTGTTGCGCACCTCGACGGCCTCCACCCTACCCAAGATACCCTCGCACTGAATGACATCCCCCTCCTCGAACGGGAAGTTCCACAAAATCAGAATGCCGGCGAAAAAGTTCTCGAAGATATCCTTGAAGGCGAAACCTATCGCCACAGAAAACAGACCCACTGCTCCCAGCACCCTGGCCGGGGTCAACTCGGGAAACAGAACCATCGCGGTGAATAGCAGCCCAATGAGCCAGGTGGCAATAGTAAGCAGCCGGGCGAAGAGGTCCTGCAGGGACTTGCGCGAGGTCGCCCGCTGAAAAAACCTTGCGCCGATTCGACGTAGCACGAAAACTGCAATCCAGGTGACGATCAGCACCATAAAGGCGGCGATGATATAGGGCGTATGGCTGAGGAAATTACTCCAGATCTTTTCCAGCGAGCCCATCACCGTCTCTGCGGCCTTGGAGACCTGTTCCGGAGCAATTTCTTCCAGCGCAGACTCACCTTCGTCTTTCTGCTGCAGCAGCGGGATCAGCCTGAGGGAAACAAGCTCAATAAACGGCGAAAGCGATTCATTCACCGGTGTCATGCCCCTGTCTTCTCGTCAACGTAATCTCGCAGCCGCATCCATTTGGTAGCCACCCATTTTTCTCCGGCAATGACCGGGCTACCACCGTGCAGCGACAGCGGGTCCAGCCCGCCCTGCTCATCGGCGTAGGAGAAAAACAGGCCGTATCCCTTGCGCGGATAGACATTGACGCCAGTACTGGGAAAAACTGTGGAACCGCCGGCTTCGACATCGTTCAGGTAGATGATCAGCGTGGCGCAACGCTGGCCGCCACGCTGCAAATACTTTTTGCTACCGGGGTACTGGGGATCAAAGTAATCGTGGTGGGGTTTGTATTCGGCGCCAGGCGCATAGTTCAGCACCTGCAGTCCCTCGCCGCGACTGACGGGAATGTCAACCAGCTCGCTGATCCGCTGCTCGATGCGCTTGACCAGTGGAAACTCACCGAAGCGGAACACAGCGCCGGAACTGGTGCGCATGGCGTGCTGGCCACTCTGGCCGCTCTGCGAATTGACGACCTTCGAGCGCTTCAGGCGCGGCTGGCTCAGCGCGATCAGCTCATCACACTCCTCGCCTGACAACAGGTTGCCAAACAACACGAGGTTCGGCTTTTGCGCCGTCATCAAAACCTGCACTTCCCGGTCCGAAGTTGTTTTGACGCCACTGTCCCACGGGCTGGGGTTGCGACTCGGTACCGCCACCTTCTCACGTGCGTCCCGCAATGCGGTGATATCTTCCTGAACCGCACTGGAAACGGACGACTCGTACCCCGCCTTCCGCAGGGAATCGACGATCGCCTCGGTCTTGTATCCCTGATTGACCACGCTGCGCAGCCACTGCTGCAGGTCCGGCTGTAACTCTTCGAATAGCATGCCGCCAGCCCTCCATGGCTAGTGCCGGGCGCCGCCCCTTGGCAGCGCAATCCCCGTATCATCCGCTACACGATCCGCAAATCCCTGCCGAGCGAAAAGGAGAGTCGCGCGCCCCGCAGATGCGGGCGCCCCTTCTGTATTTACGTGAGAATCCGGCTGGTAATTATAGCTGCGGCGTAATTCTGCGACGCGTTCCCGGTGACGCAGGCGCCAGCCATTATGCCGGTCCGGTAGTGAATCAAGATCGCGGCAGTTGCAGTTCGATCATCCGATAGCCTCCGTCGCGGAGGCCTACTCTGGTCCGTACCAGTTGTTACTACCCTGTTCGATCCGCGGCAACAGCAGCCATTCGCAGCTGGCGAACAAAACCAGTATCGGGGTGGTCAAAACGACGTGCCGCTTCATCATCGGGGATCGCCGCATTAACATTCATTATTCGCTTCAGCGGAATACCACAGCTGAAGCATTGGAAACAACGCCCGCTTAAAAAGAGATCAAGGACTAATTGTGACAGCACTCTATCGCCCCGCCCTGCTTCTGATACTTGCCATTCTGATCAGTGGTTGCGCTGTACTCTCGCCCAATTTTCAGAAACCGGAGGTGGAAATCACTGCACTGGAGCCGCTGCCGCCGGGGCCCGGGAATGATCTGCGCTTCCGAATCCATCTGCGCGTGTTCAATCCCAACAATTCCGAGCTGGCGCTGTCCGGGCTCTACTACACCCTGAGCCTTGCCGGCCACAAGGTTGTCACCGGCACCTCCAGTAACCTGCCGCCGATTGCCCCTTACGGACAGGACAACATTACGGTGGATGCGACCGCGAGCCTGGTGGGGTCAATATTCGCGGCCGCGGAACTGATCGGCGGCCGCATGGAGACCGTGCCCTATGAACTGGAGGCGAAATTGGGATTGCGCCGGTCGATAGTACCGTCGATCACCGTGCGCAGGAGTGGTGAGGTAAGGCTAACGCAGTACCGCTAAACGCGACCCTGCCCCCCGTTGCTCATTCCAGCGGCTGATCCGGCTCCAGTATCCAGCAGCGCGGATTGCTGCTGTAGCCGAGCCGCGGGTAGTAATCGTTGGCCGCCGGCGCGGCCAGCAGAATCAGTTTACAGCGGGAACCCAGCTGCCGCTGGGTCAGGGCCTGCAGCCTGCGGCCAATGCCGAGCCGTTGAAAATCCCGGTGCACCGCCAGGTCGGACAGATAGCAGCAATAGTGGAAATCGGTTACGGAACGGGCTATGCCCACCAGCTGCTCGCCGCTCCAGGCCGTCACGCTGAGATTGCCGTGGTCGACCATGCCCTGCATGCAATCGAGATCATCGACAGGGCGGCGCTCGGCGAGGGTTGAATGGCGCAGCAGCTCGATAAACTGCTGCGCAGAGATCGGATGGTTGATACGGTATTCGATGGACACCGGCTGGAAATCAGCGTCGCGCAGCGAGGATGCCGCCAGTCATGGCCACCAGCGAGGACAGCACACCCAGCCCCACCAGGCTGTAGAGACTGATGGACTGCTGCACGGCTTCGCTGAGCACCTCCCCGAAGGGGAACTGCCAGACGACGATCGCAGAAGCCGCGACCACAGCCGCATACTGGACGCGGGTGGCGCGGCGCTCGGCCCGCTTGGACGGCGCCGGCAGCTGCTCCATGACACGCTCGCAGAAGCCGTCGTTGTCCAGATAGGGCTCGTTGAACTGCAGCTGCTGACTGAGCCACTGATCAAATTCGGGATCGCCAAAATCCGGATCTTTGCCCTGCAATACTGGATTGTTCAAGCTATTGGAGTTCCGTTGTTCAAACTTATCCACTGACCACCTCCTCGCGCCACGCCTGAAGCATAGTCTGCAACTTGGCCCGCGCGCGATTGACATGGGATTTTACCGTACCGAGCGGCAACTTCATAATACTGGCCGCCTCTTCATGGGAGAAACCCCGTTGCATGCACAGGTGCACCGCCTGGCGCTGGGCATCGCTGAGGGTGCTCATGGCGGAGTTCAGGTCCCGTGCCATGCCCAACTGCTGGGCTTCCTCCACGCTTTCGTCCGCCTGTGCCCGGTCCACCGCTTCCTGGTCGACCTCCGGCGCCTTCTTGCGTTTATAGCTCATGACCAGGTTGTAGGCGATGCGATACAGCCAGGTGCTGAAACGCGCATCCCCACGAAATGCCGGCAGCGCCTTGTAGGCCTTGATAAAGGCCTCCTGGGCCATGTCGTCCGCCAGGGCCTGGTCGCCATCGCACAGCTGACGGAGCGAGAAACGCAGCTGTGACTGATAGCGCCGAACCAGCTGGGCGTAAGCCCGCTGGTCCCCGTCTTCGACGACGCGCCGGATTAAATCCTCGTCATTGAGGTCCATAAACCGCTGTCCTTACGCCTGCTTGTTATCCAGTTTCCAGTTGACAAAGCGGGCGACACCGATGAACAGCGGTATCAGACCGAGACTACCGACTTCCACGCCGGAAGATATGGTCAGCCAGATAAAGATCGCCAGGCCTACTGCAATGAGGGTGAAACCGCGATCCTTCATATTGCGCGGGGATTCGCCCTCCATCGCATCCAGCAGTTCCGGCGGGATATCGCGGCCCTCGGCCACCATGCGATTGATGTTGTCCATCAGCAGTTGTTTCTTGCGGTAGCTGTTGCGGGTCACCAGCCACACAATCAGGATCGGAGTGCCGAACACCGCCAGGATCGAAATGATCGGAATCAGCACCGCGACGTCTCCTTTAAACGGAAAGTCGTCGTGATCGTGGGCGTTGTGGTGTCCGCGCGGCTCGTCGATGTCACCGGAGATGCCGATATTGATATTCTTCGGCACACCTTCCAGCGCCTCTTCGACGATCAGGCCCTTCTCGTCGAGGATGCCCTTGTTCTCCAGCTTCTCGATGATGCGCCGGCTCAGTGCGCCACCGAACTCCTGGCCCAGGTCGACCTGCACCTCGCTGCGCTCGCCGTTCTCATCGCGGGTCCTGATGCGCAGGTTGCCTCGCTCATCGCGGGTAATGCGCACCTGCTTCTCTACCCTCTCCTGCTGCGGCGCCTCAGCGGCGGCCGGCGGCGGGGGGGGCTCCGATATGACCGGGTCCTCGCCAGGAGTTTCCTGGGCCCAGCTGCCGGCGACACTCAGTGCCGCCACCAGGGCCAACAGCCAGCGGGCGCCGGCCCGCACGGGGTGAAGATTTCTCGCTCTCATTATGTGCTCTCGATTTGTGTCTTATTTCAACAATTCCAAATTCAGGGGAAAACTTACATTACCGTCAGGTGCGCGCCCGGAAACGGACTCGTTGCGCCGCTGCGCACCGGCGTCTCCTCGGCGATACGCACCGGGTAGCGGGAGCCGCTGCTCTCTTTGCGGGCATTGTCCCGACATTCCTGCAGTTTGCGCGAAAAGGCCTCTTCGGTCTTCTGCGTCAGTCCCTGCTGCACTTCCGCCAGGGGAAGTTTCAGCTCCGTAGCGCCGGACTCCATCGCTGCCAGCATCAGTGCCAGCACGGCGTAGAATTGTACCTTCTTCAGTGATCCTGCGGTTACCATCGTCGCCTCCAGGTAGAATTTCCTTGTACACCCTAAAGACCGCGCCAGTGCCGCGTTTGGATGCAGCCTCGCGAAAAAATTTTTACAAGTCCAGTCTGCGGCCGCCTGACAGCCTTAATTTCGCGAAGCCGAGCGCAGCTCTGGACCCTCAGACAGGAAAGTCGCGATAATCCCCATATCGAACAAGGATCAACAGCAAGATGCCAGAACCCAGAGAAATACTGACATTCTGGTTCGGTCAGCCGCAGCTGGATGCGGTACCGGACGATAAGCACCGCCAGCGCTGGTTCGCCGGCGGCGAGGACCTGGATCGCAAGATCGATAAGTACTTCGGTTCCACCGTGGAAGCGGCCCTGGATGGCGATCTGGCACAGTGGCGTGAGACGCTCGAGGGAGAGATGGCGCTGGTGCTGCTGTGTGACCAGTTCACCCGCAATATCTACCGCGACAGCGACCGGGCCTATGCCGGCGACCCGCTGGCGCTCGACATCGCCCAGGCCGTCATCGCCAGGGGCGACGACCGGGATATGGGTCTCTACCAGCGGGCATTCCTCGGCATGCCACTGGAGCACAGCGAAGAACCGGCAATGCAGCGGCGTTCGGTGGACTACTTCAACCAGCTGCGGATGGACTATCTGGACGGCGCCGAAGGCGCCGCCCAGGCCGAGAGTTTCTATCAATATGCTGTCGCCCACCGTAAAGTTATCGACGAGTTCGGCCGCTACCCGCACCGCAACGCCGCCCTAGGGCGCGAGTCGACGCCGGCAGAGCAGAAATGGCTGGACCAGGGCGGGGGCTTCTAATGGATCTGCTCAATTGGTTATCGCTGGCCGGGATCTGTGCCCTCGGCGCCATGTCGCCGGGACCCAGTCTGCTGATCGTATTGCGCAGTGCCGCCTCCGGACTGCGCCAGGGGCTCGCCTGTGCACTGGCACACGGGGCGGCAATAGCCGTCTACGCGGGCCTGACCGCCTTCGGCTTGGCAGTCTTGATTACCCGCTCGCCGCTGCTGTTCAACATACTGCAGTGGGCCGGCGCGGCCATGCTGGTGTACCTGGGCTGGAAGGCATTGCGTGCGCCGGCGCCGAATACCGCCGCAGCCAATATCCCGGCACCACACCAGTCGGTCGGTCGCGCCGCACTGCAGGGGTTCGGTGTGGCCTTCTTCAATCCCAAGGTGGCGGTTTTCTTTACCGCCCTGTTCAGTCAGTTCGTCGCCCAGCAGCAGGCTCTCGAGACCAAACTGGGCATGGCGGCGCTGGCCGCCGGCATCGATGCCGGCTGGTATTGCCTGATCGCCCTCGCCGTCTACGCCGGCCACAATCGCAGCTGGGTCAGCAAGTCTGCTGGCCACCGCATGCAGCAGCTGTTTGGCGTTTTACTGATCGGGCTGGCGGCGAGACTGGTACTGACGCTTTAGCCGCACCGAAATTTTTTCACGCATAAAAAAAGGCCCGCGCTACGGGCCTTAAACGTCTTACTGCGGGGTCGGAGCTAACTGTCACATGGGGGGTAGACAGACAGCCAGCTACCAGATTCATTATGACAGCGCCGCTCTCGCCGTGCAGACGAGCCACCGCAATGCCGGCTCCACTTATCGCATCAGCCGCCACAAACCACGACTGCGTCACAATCGCTCCCTTTAGCGTTGACACTGAACATCCATACAGATACTGTATGTGCATACAGACTCATTAAATGCCGCAAAATAACCGGAGGCACAATATGGCCGTAGTAGCTGTTTGGAAATGCGATAGAGACGGAGCAATGTTCGACAACAAGAAAGACGCCGAAGAACACGACAAGATGCTGGAACTGGCCGCCAATATCACTTCATTGATTGAGCGCCATATCGACGGTATTTCCGAACAGGCCGGAGAAGAAATCGGCCTGCTGCTGGCCAAGCGCCGTGAGGATCTGGCCAAAGCCTGTAAGGGCAAGCCGGAAATTCTGCTGGAAGAGAAAGAAGAAAAAGCAGAGACAGAAACGGAAACTGCGCAAGACTCTGACGACGACCGCGTCACGCCTTTTGTCGCCAACCAGTAAGTTTATATTTCCATCCCTGTACTATGCGCCCGGCTTTGCCGGGCTTTTTTATTGCTGTTTGCCACGGATGGCGAAAATACCGATCAGGTAGCGCTGAAATACTTGGTGATATCGACGACCGCCAGCACCAGGATTACCGTCCAACTGATGGCCGTGCCCCAGAAGCGCCCCAGATGGTAGCCCCCCTTCCCCGCGGTTAGACCGAACGCATGCAGCAACCGTGCGAACAGGAACAGTGCACCCAGGATGTGCAACCAAAGAATACCCAGCCCGTTGAGCTCCGCGATCAGCAATAACAGCAGTGCGATGGGCATATATTCGGTGGCATTGGCATGCACCCGGATCCGGACCTCATCCAATCGATCCTTACCGCTGCCGATCCCGACTTTTTTCGAGCGGCGAAACAGCACCACGCGCGATGCCAGCGCGATAAGGAGAATTGCACAGAGGCCTGCATAGAGTGCTGTTACTGTAGGCATAAGGTATTTCCTCAGAAAAGCGGGCTAATGCCCGCTGATTATTATCTGCTTGGGAACAGGCGGAGCATTGCCTGCTCTACAGGATCAGTACTTGTAGCCGAATCCATGGCCCTGTTCGGGCTTGAGGTAACGGTCGCGCAGGCGTGTCGACCGGGTGACCAGCGACTGGGGCTCACCTTCGATCAGTACCTGCTCCGGATAGCTGGTGACTTCCAGGGGATCGCCACTCCATACGACGACGTCGGCCACCGCACCTGGCTTAAGGCTACCGCCCTCGAGACCGAAAATCTGCGCCACGTTGGCGCTGATCGCCTTGAGTCCATCCTCGTAAGGGAGGCCACTGGCGACGGCATTGCCGGCAGACTGACGCGACAGGTACACATTGTGAGTCGAGGCGTATTCCGGACCGCTGATCGCCACAGTGACGCCGGCCTTGGTCAGCAGCGCCGCATTGTCCAGGCGCGCGCCAAGGCTGGAGAAGGACAGCGGCAGGTTGTTGATCGCATCGATGACCACCGGCACCTTGGCCGCGGCCAGCTGATCGGCCACCATCCAGCCCTCGGCAGCACCGGCAATCACCAGCTGCAGACTGAACTCTTTGGCCAGCTCAATCGCCCACAGAATATCGCTGGCGCGATCCGCGGTGACCAGCAGCGGCTGTTCACCGTCGATCAGCGGCTGCAGCGCCTCCAGATCGGCGATGCTGTGGTTCATCTCACGCCAGTCTCCGCGGCGAATCGAAGCCCGGTTGGAGCGGTATTCCCGCGCTTCCTCGAGGGCATTTTTGATTTTCGCATAGGCGCTCGCACGGCTGCCGCCGGCCAGCTGGCCACCGGCCTCGCCCAGGTACGCTTTCTGCGCGACATCCCTGGCCACCACGCTGTCGAAATCGCCGTTCAACTTGATCGCAAAGCCGCGGCCGGCAAACACTCGCTGCGGATCGCCGACACTGTCCCCCCAGAGGCTGATACCCGGGAACACCACTGCACGGGTCACACCGCCGGCGCGGTTGAATGGAATCAGCGTGGATTTCGGGTTGTACGCCGGCAGCGGGTCGAAGCTGCTGCCGATACTGTCTCCGGTCACCGCGTTGTCGTTGGTCGCGCTGGCCGCGCCAATTTCCACCAGGCCGAGCTCGGATACCGGCGCGATCACGCCCGGCGTGACCACCTTGCCGCGCGCGTCGATCACCCGATCTGCCCTGACATTCATGTCGAGCCCTATCTCCTGTACGCGTCCATCGACCACCAGTACATCCGCGGACTCGAAACTGCCGCGATCGGACAGGGTGTGCACCTTACCGCCCTTGATCAGTATCGTTTCCGCCTGCGCGGTGCCCGTCGCCAACCCGAATATCAGGGTGCAAATCACCAGTAGTTTTTTATTCAACAAGCCGTTCACAGCCGCTCCCCCTCTGCATCGAGAATGCCCAGCTCAAAATCGCTGTGCGGTTGGCGCGCCTTGTCCGCGCGGTCATACATCAGCTCACCGTCAATAAAGACTTTGTCCGCCTTGCTATAAACGCTGAACGGATTACCGGACCAGACCACTACGTCGGCCATCTTGCCCTTCTCCAGGCTGCCGGTCTGCTCGTCGATGCCGAGCGCCTTGGCCGGATTCATGGTCATCCACACCACGGCGTCTTTTGGCTGAATATCAAAGCCGGCGCGCTGTCCCGCCGTCATCGCTTTGGCCACTTCCTCGTTCAGATGCTGGATACCCACGGCAGAATCGGAGTGAATCATCGCGCAAGCCTCGGCCTGATCGACGATGGCGATATTCGCCTCGGTCATGTCGAAAGCTTCGTGTTTAAAGCCCCACCAGTCGGCCCACATGGCCGCGCAGACATTGTTTTCCGCCAGCAGGTCGGCCACCTTGTAGGCTTCGACAGCGTGGTGGAAAGTGGAGATCTGGAAACCGAACTCCTTGGCGATATCCATCATGATCGCCATTTCCTCGCCGCGGTAGCAGTGGTTATGCACCAGAATCTCGCCATCGAGTACACCGGCGAGGGTTTCCATCTGCAGATCGCGCTCCGGCTCGTCGCCGCCGTTGTCGCGATACTTTTCCCACTTTTCCTTGTATTCGCTGGCAGCGATCCAGGCACTGCGATAACCGGCCACATTACCCATGCGGGTAGAGGGCGCGGTGCCCTTGCCGCCGTAAACGCGCTTCGGGTTTTCGCCGCAAGCCATCTTCAGGCCGTAGGGAGCGCCGGGGAATTTCATGTCCTGGACGCGGCGTCCTGGTACATTTTTCAGCGTCACACTGCGGCCGCCAAACAGGTTGGCGGAACCCGGCAATATCTGCAGCGTGGTCACGCCGCCCGCCAGCGCCAGCGCGAACTGCGGGTCCTGGGTCCACACCGAGTGTTCCGCCCATACCTCTGCGGTATTCGGCGCAGTCATTTCGTTGCCATCCTGGGAGGATTCAATGGCTGGCGCCGGATAATCGCCCAGGTGCGAGTGGACATCGATAATGCCCGGCGTCACCCACTTGCCCTTGCCATCGACCACCAGCGCGTCTTTCGGCGCTTTCAGGCCCTCGCCAATTTTCGCAATCTTGCCTTCTTTCAGCAGTAGATCGGTGTTTTCCAGCTGTTCGCCAGTACCGGTCAGCAGGGTGGCCCCCTGAATCAGAACCGGTTGGGACTGGGTCATGGAATAAGTGGAGGGAAAGGCGTCCTGGCGGGCGAAATCCTTGGATTTCTTGTCAGCGCCCGCCTTCTCGTCGCCCCCGCAACCGGACAGCAGTAGCGCGGTACAAAAAACGGCCGCGATACAGCGCCCGAAGGTTCGAGAATGCTGCTGCATAGTGGATCATCCAGTGTTATTAGTTATCGCGATGCATGCTAACAGGACGCTGACCTATCGCCATTACAAAATCTGCCAAAGCGCTGTTTTTTACGATAGCCGGTGATTATTTACGCAAACGTGATCAGGGCGACGGCAGAATCTGCCACTGCTCGACTATTTCCGGCGTGTAATGCCCGCGCCACCAAAATATCAGCCCCTATACTCGCAGCAGCGCCTGCAAAGGAAATAATTCAGTGGGCAGATTTGTGTCACGACATGGAGGCTGAAATGCATTCAACAAGAACTGCCACTCTGCTACTGGCCTTGTGGCTCACTACTTTAGCGAACCTTTCCTTCGCAGCCCCGTTTGCCCTCCCCTTATCCAACGCGCCTCGCTTCGCACCGGACAAAGTACTGGTCAAATTCCAGCCGGGTACCGCGTCATCCGAAATAGCCGCAGCCCACAGCCAGGCCGGCGGGCGGCTACTCAAAACCATTGACGCGATCGGTGTACAGGTGGTGGGAGTGCCCGCGGGCACGGTGCCGGACAAAGTCGCCCTGTACCGGCGCAATCCCAACGTGGCCTACGTTGAACCCGACTACTACCGCCTGATGGTGGTGCCAAAGGAGGAGCCCGGCCCCACCCCTGCCGGAGGCAGTGACTATTTCACCGAGCAGTGGTACCTGAACAATACCGGCCAGCAGCATACCAAAGTGGTATACGACATCTTCGGGACGCCGTCGCTGGAAACTACACAAGGCACTAGCGGCGCGGATATCAACGGGCCGGAAGCCTGGGACATCGCCAAGGGGCTTGCCGCCAGTAACGGCGCCGATAACAGCGCTCCCAAGATTGCGGTTCTGGACAGCGGCGTGGACTGCGGCACCGTGGAACTGCAGAGCAAGTGTATAGAGCAGATGAATTTTGTCGGCCTGAATCCGGGCTTTTTTGGTCTCGACCCCTGCTCCGACACCAACCCTGCCTGCGACAATTTCGGCCACGGCACCTTTGTCGCGTCAGAGGCCGCCGCCGCTACCGATAACGGCGAAGGGATCGCCGGTGTAGGCTGGAACACCCGTGTGGGTGCCTACAAAGTCTGTTATATGGAACTTGTCACCGACGGCATCAATGTCTTTCAGGTGGGGTTGTGCCCGCTGTCCGCGTCGGCGGAAGCCATCACCGTGGCCGCAACTGACCAGCACGACGCTCAGGGCCAGCTGGTACGCAGCCAGTACCACATCATCACCATGAGCTACGGCAGCGACCTGATAGAAGAGGACGGAACCCTATTGCCGTCAAGCCCGCCAAATACAGAGTGCGATGCGGTGCTGTATGCCTGGAATCGCGGCACTTTACTAGTCGCCGGCGCGGGCAACAATGGCGATACCAGCCGCTTCTACCCGGCGGCCTGTACCGATGCGCCGGCTACTGGCGATGGCCAGTCCACTGTGATGGCCGTGGCGGCTTCCGACCACAATGACAACCGCGCGTCCTTCTCCACCTACAGCCTGGACGGGGACGACTGGGTATCGCTGTCGGCACCGGGCGAGTCGATTCTGGGAGTACTACCGGATGCCCAGTGCAGTCTGGCCGCCGGCACCGACACCTGTGTCAACTGGTGGGATGGAACCTCGATGGCAACGCCACTGGTCGCCGGCGCCGCATCTCTGGTGTGGTCACAGCTGTACCAAAATGGCGTCGACGGCTTGCCGGCCCCTGCTAGCTGCACCGTCGATGGCATACCCTGTAACCGGGTCGTACGCAATCGCCTGGAGACGAGCGCCGACAAGGTTGGCGCCAGCGGCGCCGACATGACCCAGTGGACGCGCCATGGGCGCCTCAATGTCGCCGCGGCCCTTAGCAGTCAGCCGGCAATTAGCCACCTGCTGAGTGTCGGCACGGCTGGCGACGGCAGTGGTGCAGTGGCCAGCGGCGCCGGGGGCATCGACTGTGGATCGGACTGCACAGAGTCCTACCCAGAGCTGACGTCGGTGTCTCTGACCGCGTCGGCGGATGTGGATTCTTCTTTTGTCGGCTGGTCGGGGGACTGCAGCGGAACCGCTGACACTGTTTCGGTAACCATGGACAGCGACAAGAACTGCGTGGCAACTTTCGATCAGAACCCGGCGGCCGACTCACCGCCAACGGCAGCCTTCACCTTCTCCTGTAGCGCCCTGCAGTGCGATTTCGACGGCAATTCGAGCAGCGATGACGACGCAGTAGTGAGTTTCGAATGGAATTTCGGCGATGGCACGCCTACCGCAACAGGCGCCCGCGTATCCTACACATTCGGTACAGCCGGCAGCTATCCGGTCACGCTGACGGTAACCGATTCCAGCAACCAGAGCGACGATGTTGCGACCACCATCCAGATCAAAAGCAAGGGCAAAACCAAGGGCGGCAGCGGCAATGACAGTGACGGCGATGGCAACTCATGCCCCCGAGGAAAAGCAGCGCAGGGCAAATGCTGATCGCCCGTCGATCGCAAAGAGAGCATTCGTTAAATCGCCGGAAAGCCGGCTAACCGGGCTGCCGGCGGCGATTCGATGCTCTCTTGCGAGCATCGCCGCCGGCGAGGGCGGTATGGCCGTCGGACGCAGACAAGCGCGCAAAAAAACTTTCCAAATCGTTGAGACAACCTAAAGCTTCCAGCAGCTGTACCAGCGCCATCAGGTTACAACCGCGGCCATTCTCCAGGCGCTTCAGGGTACTGAGACCCACGCCGGATTCGTTGGCAAGGGTTTCCTGGGAAACATTGCGGGCAAGGCGCAAGCGGCGGAAGTGATCGCCCAGTTGCTCCAGCACTTTTTGTGGCTCGGTCGACTCCATACTCAGCCTGTTCCTGCATGCATGAACGAAAATTATAAATCGATTCCTAACGCGTAAGCATGTCGAAGCTGTTCGGGAAAAGTGAGACTTGGCGGAATGTCATTCATAGTCGGCCGCTGCGTTTTCTCCGACGATAAAACACCCAAACCAAAAGACACCGGGACGCACGTGCGGCGGCTGGCCAGGCTGGCAGCGGCGCCCTGCCCTCACGATGAGACGAGTATCAACGGCAACAGGGAGTCGTTGCCGGCAGAATGTGGGAGAGTAGGATTGAACTGTTCAGTAGTGGAACAGTTTTATGATCGGCTCGCCATTATCGCACTCACCGACCACTTCCGGCTCGGAGATCTTCGAGCCCGCCTGCAGAATCTTGTCGTTGGGATAGCTGATAAAGCAGGCGTACCTGAAATTCACCGCCCAGTTGCAGTACAGGCGGCCGTCATCTTCCTCGTAGAAGCGCAGCTGACAGAAACTCAGGTAGGGGCTCTGCCCGCCTTCCGCTTCCGGACCGACATTAATGGTGGTCTCCCCGTAGCAAGTAACGGATAGAAGCAGGCCAAACGCGAGTAACCACCGCCACATAACCTCACCCGCCATCTGTGTATCTGACTCCAGATAAGCGTAGCAGCCGCCGGCGCGCTTTTCCTCCTGACCGGATGGGCTGTCACAGCGCCTCAGCGCCCGGCGGCCAGCGTGCTCAAGCTGTCGGACTCGGCCAGGGTCAACTGCAGGTCATATTTCTGCACTATCGCCATAAAGCGCTGTACATAAACCGTGGCCACCGGCGCGTAGGGGGGCATCCACTCGTCCGGGCCCTTGTCTCCCTTGCTCTGGTTGCGGCCATCGTCCACCAGCCACAGGTTGTCCGGATCCTCGGCAAAGCGGCGCTTGCGCTCACGGCTCCAGTGGGCACCGCCGTGATCGTGGGCCCACTTCAGCGGCACTATATGCTCCACATCCAGATCAGACGCCTTGAAATAGAAATTGCCGGTATAGGGATCCAGCCACAGTCCGGTCGCGACCTTGCAGTTGTCGCTGCGGGTATAGGTGACCGGAGCCAGGGAATAGCGGATCAGCAGCTCGTGCCGGGTGTCCTGGCAATCGCGGTCGAAATCCGACCAGCGCGGCAGCCACTCCGCCCGCTCGTAGGAAGCCGCCACGACCGGTACACCGGCGAGCAGGGAGAACAACAGTACAGCGTGAAAAGAAATTGATCGAATACACATACGACGACTACCAACCAATGCTTGGCACCATCGTACATAAAATTATCCGTGCGAAATATCGATCAAGTCACTGTCGCAGCGAGCCGCGTGCAGACGGCGCCGTGGCTCTATTCTGGAGGCGGGGAAATTATTCGAAGGCGCGCTCGCGCGGCTGCAAACAGAGCAAATGTTTTTCACGTAAGCGGCGGCTGCCGCCAGTTATTCTGAAATGGCCTGTTGCCCGCCGCTGTCACGCCGGGACGGCCGCAGGTTACCACCGACGCCCGCCCCGCTCTACGCTCCGTGAACGCCTATG
The DNA here is from genome assembly GCF_900107725.1 of Microbulbifer marinus. Taxonomy (GTDB): domain Bacteria; phylum Pseudomonadota; class Gammaproteobacteria; order Pseudomonadales; family Cellvibrionaceae; genus Microbulbifer; species Microbulbifer marinus. The sequence goes on from NZ_FNQO01000001.1 coordinate 877,080, forward strand.
CCGGCTCCGGGGACTCCTGCCGGACTCGGCCCAGTTGCCGGGCACCCGCCCCCGCTGCCACTTCGTCCGTGCGGACCTTGTGGAAAATCGCATAGAGCACCGGCACTGCGATCAGCGTCAGCACCGTTGCGAAGCCGAGGCCGCCCATAATGGTCACCGCCATATCGGCAAAGAACGCATCGAACAACAGCGGCGACATGCCGAGAATGGTGGTCACCGCGGCGAGGAATACCGGGCGCAAACGGCTGACACTGGCCTGCTGAATCGCGGTCAGTCGCGGCAGGCCGGCGTGGGTCTGCGCCTCGATTTCATCAACGAGAACCACCGCATTCTTGATCAGCATGCCCGACAGGCTGAGCACCCCCAGCAGCGACATAAAGCCAAACGGCAGGCCGGAAACCAGCAGGCCAATCACTACGCCCACCAGCGACATGGGCACCACCAACCAGATAATTACCGGCTCCTTTACGGTACCGAACAGCAATACCGAGATCAGGATCATCATCAGGAAGCCAAGCGGCAGGCCCTTGCCCAGCGCCTTCTGCGCGTCGGAGGAGCGTTCGTACTCGCCGCCGAATTCCAGCCGGTAACCGGGGGGCAGCGACAGCTGTTCGGCTTCCGCTCGAATGCGTGCGAAGGCCGCCATTGCCGTAACCCCTTCCGGGGCATCACCGCTGATGGTGATGGTCGGCACGCGGTTGCGACGCTGGATCAGCCCCTCTTCCGCCGTGGTTTCGAATTTTTCCACCAGCTGTCCGGCGGGGATATAACCGCGTTCGTTCGGGCTCCACACCAGGCGATCCTGCAGCGAGCCCACCTGATTGCGATCGCCCTGCGGCAGGCGCGCGACGATGGGAATAATGCGATCGCCACTCTCGAAGCCGCCGACCCGGTAGCCGGCTGTGGCGAACTGCAGCGTGCGGCTGATATCGGCACCGGTTACACCCGCCACCCGCGCCCGCTCGTCGTCGAGATGCGCACGGATGGTTGGCTCGCGCCCGCGCCAGTCGTGGCGAATATCTTCCAGTCCCTTGTTGCGGAACAGGTCTTCCACATCACCGGCCATAGCGCGCAGCGTATTGAAGTCAGGGCCGGAAATTCGAACTTCCACATCCGCCCCGCCGCCAGGGCCGAATACCAATCGCTTGAAAGTGATCAGCGCTTCCGGCTGCGCGTTGCGCAGTTCCTTTTCCGCCCGCTCGATCAGCGCCACGATCTGTTCGCGGTTTTCCGTGCGTACGATCAACTGGCCATAGGAAGGGTTCGGTGGCTCCGGTGCGTAGGTCAGCATAAAGCGATCGGCGCCGCGCCCCGCCACCGAGGTTACCGAGACCACCTCTTGCTGCGCCTGCATGAATTGCGTCGCCTGTTGCAAGGCGCTCTCCGTGCGGTGAATGTCGCTGCCCTGGGGCATGAAGTAATTCACGTAAAACAGCGGCGCATTGGAATTCGGGAAGAAGCCCTGTTTGACAAAGCCGAAGCCAAAGTAGCTGAGCAGGGTCACCGCCACCAGCAATGCAACTGTGCGACCGCGGTGATTCAGCGCCCCGGAAAGTGCGCGCCCATACATCCGGTAAAAGCGCCCACCGTACGGATCGTCAGATTCCGCGTCCTTGGCCGGCTTGAACAGGTGGTAGCCGAGATACGGCGTGACGGTAATGGCCAGCACCCAGCTCAGCAGCAGGGAAATGCCAATCACCGCGAACAGCGAAAACAGGAACTCACCGGTAGCGTCACTCGACAGACCGATGCCCGAGAATGCCATGATGCCGATAATGGTCGCGCCCAGCAGCGGCCAGAAAGTCTGGCGCACCACGCGGCCGGCAGCACGCTGCGGTGACTCTTTTTTCTGCACCCCCATCAGCATGCCCTCGGCAACCACGATGGCGTTGTCCACCAGCATACCCATGGCAATAATCAGTGCGCCGAGGGAAATCCGCTGCAGGTTAAAACCGAGCAGGTTCATGATCAGTACCGTGCCCAGCACCGTCAGGCCGAGCACTGTGCCGACGACAACCCCGGAACGCCAGCCCATAAACGCGCACAGCACCAGAGTGACGATCACTATTGAGGAGACCAGGTTGAACAGGAAGCCGTCGACACTTCCCTCGACTACGCGATGCTGTTCATAGACCGGATGAATCTCGATACCCAGTGGCAGGCCCTGCGCCAGCTCGGCGAGCTTCGCCTCGACTGCCTTGCCCACATCCACGATATTGGTGTTCTGGGCGCCGGCAACACCGATCAGGATCGCAGGCTTGCCATTGAAGCGAGCGATAAAGTTCGGGTTTTCGTCGTAACCGAGGGAGACCTCGGCAATGTCCCGCACCGCCAGCATCGCGGTGGAGCCGGGCACACCGACCAGGATGTTGCGGATCGACTCCAGGTCACTGGCCTGGTTGTTCAGCACGATCCGGGTGCGCAGATCCCGCCCCTCGATCTCGCCAACCTGCTGGGTAGCGCTTTCCGACTGCAGTACCTGCGCCAGATCGTCGAGAGAAAAGCCGAAATGCGCGAGGCGCGCCTCATCGATATCGAGATAGGCGACCTCATCGATAACCCCGGAACGGGATACCTTGGCGACACCATCCACAGTCAGCAGCTCACGGCGGATCGCCTTGGTGATGTCACGCATCTCGGTCAGGGAAAAGCCGTCACCGGTCACGGCGTAGTAGATACCGAAGACCTCACCGAAATCGTCATTGACCACGGATTCCATCGCGCCGCGGGGCAGCCGCGCCTGCGCATCGCGCACCTTGCGGCGCAGCTCGTCCCACACCTGCGCCAGTTCGGCGGAAGCGTAATGGTCGTCGATCAGCACACGGATTTCCGACATGCCCGGGCGGGACGTCGATGAAATGCGCTTCAGCTGCCCCATTTGCTGAATGGCAACCTCGAGCTTTTCGGTCACCTCCTCTTCCACCTGCCGCGCGCTAGCGCCCGGGTAGGCGGTAAAGACGCGGGCTTCCTTGATGGTAAAGGCCGGATCCTCGAGGCGGCCGATATCGGCCAACCCCCAGAGGCCACCGACCAGGCAGATCAGCATCAGCAGCCAGCTGTAGACCGGTCGCTCGATAAATACATCAGAAATCTTCACGATACTTCCCCACTCTTATCAGTGGCCGGCAAATTTACTGTACGGACTGCTGCGCATAATTGCGCACTTTGGCCCCTTCATAGAGGTGCTGGCCACCGGCGGCAACCATTTTCATCGACGGCTGCAGGCCTGCGGTGATCTGCACCACGCTGCCATCGGTACGCCCCAGCTCAACCGGCGTTCTGGATACCGACTGATCGTCGTTGATCAGCCAGACGAAAGGAGAGCCGTCCGCGCTGTTCTGAACCGCGGACAGGGGCACCCACAGGTCGCCCTGTGCATGGTTGAGTTTCAGATTCACGCGCGCCGTCATGCCCGGTAGTATCTGCACATTCTCCGGGCGCGGCATACCCAGCTCGACGATATAGGTCTGGGTTACGCTGTCCGCTTCCGCCTGGTGCTCGCGGTATTCCAGCGGGAATTCATGGCCGGGCAGGAATTCAAATGTTGCGGTGATGGACTGCACCCGTTCCCGGCTCGCCGTTGCCAGCAGTTTTTCCGGCACCGAAACCTGAATTCGCACTTCGGAAACATTCTGCAGACGGACGATGCCCTGACCGGGCAGCACGTTGGTGTAGTTCTCCACCAGCTGACGCGTTGCCAGCGCGTCGAAGGGCACGCGCAGTTTCGTGTAGGCGAGATCCTGCTCCGCCTTTTCCAGCGTCACCTTGGCCAGGTTGTAACTGGTCTCGGTCTCATCCAGCTGCTGTTGGGAAATCACACTGCGCTCCGCCAGGGACCGCTGGCGCGCCAGGGTCTTCTCCAGCAGTTCGAGATTGACGCGCGCCTCCTTGACCCGGCGACGGAAGTCGCGGTCGTCCAGTGTCGCGATCAACTTGCCCTTGGGGATTATCTCGCCCTCGCGAAACTGCAGCTGGTCCAGCTTGCCGCCGACCTGGAAGGACAGGTCAACGGTCTGCACCGCCTTGACCCGCCCGGCAAACTGACGCTGGCTGATTTCTCCATCGCTGGACACAGTGGCGATTTTTACCGGCCACTGCCGCTCTGACTGCTCCTCGCCAGCCCCGGAATCGGAGCAACCGGCGACGGCCGCGGCAACCGCCAGCAGCGCAATTAAGGGGAAACGGACATTAGCGGACAATTTCATATTCACTTCCCAGAAACTCGAATTTGGGATTACAGGAATCGACAGGAGAGTCAGTCGAGATCCGCTGAGAGTTCCAGCAGACGTTTGCGCAGGCGCTCGAAAATAGGGTCACCGGGCTCCATCACGCCGAGTACACGACCGAGGAACAGGCCGCGGGTGGCGAACAACAGCAGCAGCGCCAGGTCCGGATCACTGCACTTCCCGCCCAGTTCGTCGCGGATTTTGGCCTCCTTGGCCTTGATCGGCTCCAGCAGTGCCGGATCCTCGGCCACCGCGGCGATCAAGGCACGCGGCAGGGTTTCCTCGTCCTCCATCAGGGCGAACATGGAATGAATGCGGGATGCCAGAGGGCCGCCGCTGTCGCCGCCCTTGGCCGCATATTCCGCGGCCAACTCCGATTCGCAGGCGATAGACGATTCCAGCATCGCCTGCAGCAGCGCCTGCTTGGTGCGAAAGTGGTGCAACAGCCCCCCCTTGCTCAGGCCGCACTGCGCCGCCACCGCATCGAGCGTGAGCTTGCGCGCGCCCTTTTCCCGCACCACCTCTTCGGCGGCACGGATGATGGCCTCCTTATCGACCTTGGACATCTGACCTCCCGGACATTTATGGTCAAAACCAACCAACTAGACGGTATGTTAGCGATTTGGGGAACGGGGTCAAGAAAATGGCCTGAGATGACAGGGAAAAAAAGCGACCATACGGTCGGGACGGTGCCTCCGCGGCGACTACCCGTTGCCCTCGAGCAGCATGGGGCTGACACAGCCACGCCCGACAGAAAGCGATAGCCTTGGGCGGCACAGGTGCAGAACGAGCTATACAAAGACTCCCGCAAACCCGGGAGCGGAAGTAAAATGCCGCCAAAGCCCGTAATCAACAAAGCAACCATGCCTGAACAAAACTGCCCCTGCGGCTCCGGCAAATCCTTCGAGAAATGCTGCAACCTGTATCTGTCCGGCCAGGCCTATCCCAACACTGCCGAGGCATTGATGCGCAGTCGTTTCAGCGCTTTCGCCACCGGCAACCTGCCCTATCTGCGCAAGACCTGGGATCCGGCCACCTGCCCGGAGCTGGATGCCGACGACCTGCAGAACCAGTGGACCCGGCTGGAAGTCATCCGGAGCAAGCAGGGGCTTAAGAAATCGATCGTGGAATTCAAGGCGTGGTATCTGCAAAACGATATCGAACACGAGATGCACGAGGTTTCGCTGTTCAAGCTGCACAAGAAGCGATGGGTCTACATCGAGCCACTACCGGGCTGGCCCTAACCCGGAATATGTGCCGTAGGGTGCACCGTGCGCACCACATCAGGGTCGATGCGGATTAATGCCCCTTTTGGGGCGCGCGGCACACCCTACGGGCACCATTGTAAGAACCGCAAAAAATCGCGGGAGCCTTTCCACTCCCGCGCTGCCTTTAACATTTTCTGTTTCGTGGCGAACCGCTCGCCGGACTTGGCCCTGACATGGACGCCCCCCTTGCGAAGAAGAGGGTTAAGCGCAATACGATTGCGCGGTTTGTTGCTTTTCATTGCTAGGGAGCTCCTCAGTAAAATCCAATAAATACCACTGCTGATTACCTATCTTTCTCATCTTCCTCCTCGAAGATTTGTCGTCGTACAGAAATTGTGGGCCACTGGAAACGCGCCGGAAACAAAACTTTTCCGGCAGCGTCGAATAAACGGACCTTGGCGGACGGCAGTTTTTCACCTTACAACCGGTCTCCCAGCTGTGGTAGAAGATCCTGTGAATGCCTATCTCCGTCAGTAAAAACTCGACCGTTGCCGCGAGCATTGCTTCCGACCAGTGCCCCAGGTGAGGAGCTATGGCTTTCTCGAAATATTCCACCGTCTGTTCCGGTGAGAAAGTCTCGCACCAGCGCCGCCTACGCGGGCCTGGCTTTGCAGCCAGGCACTGTTTCGCGTGTCTGAACAGCCAGGATGCTTCCCGCAGCCAGTCGTTCTGGACCTCTTCAATCAGCGCCGTATCCGACTCCAGGTCCAGGTCGATCCGGGACCAGGCCAGGGTATTACGTAACTTGCTGGTCGGGTGGCCGGCGAAACCAAACGGCGAAGCGTCGGCGTCGACTTTCAATTTACGGTAGAGCCTGTCGTGCTCATTGGAAAAGTTCAGCTGCAGAACCAGGTTGCGCCCCGCCCTCGATGTCTGGTACCAGCTGCTCTTGCGCTCACTGCCCCAGAGGCCCAGGCTCAGGGTGTAGCAGTGGAAACGCTCCGGCCAATAGCTGGACAACACTTCCGGGCGCGCTATCCCATCACCACAGGAACCCAGTAGTTCCCGTACCAGCGGTTTGTCGAGCAGGCGCCGCATATGGCTCTGACGCAGCGCACCAACGGGCCTGCCACTGTTGCAGTAGTGCCCCAACAACGTCAGGGCATACCTGTCCTTAAAGTAGAAGTACTTGATGCGTCCCTGCGGCAAGCACGCGATGATTTCTTCTGCCAGTTTGACGTCCATGTTTGAAATCCACGCCCATGCGCGGCTCCTCCTTAACCTTTTATACAAATAACCTGGCGCAGCGTATGCACAACGTCCACCAGATCGGACTGGTTTTGCATCACCTGATCGATATCCTTGTAGGCAGCGGGGATCTCGTCGATCACGCCGCTGTCCTTCCGACACTGGATACCTCTGGTCTGCTCCTCCAGATCCCCGCGAGTAAAGCGCTTGCGGGCGGCGGTGCGGCTCATCTTCCGTCCGGCGCCGTGGGCGCAGGAGCAGAAGGAGTCGGCGTTGCCGCGGCCGCGCACGATAAACGACTTGGCGCCCATGGAGCCGGGGATGATTCCCAGCTGGTCCCGCTGTGCGCTAATCGCTCCCTTGCGTGTCACGAACACATCGCGACCGAAGTGCTGCTCCCGCACCACATAGTTGTGGTGGCAGTTGATTGCCTCGGACGTCAGGGTGAACTCGGGCAGATGCTCGCGTAGGCAGCCAAGCACCAGCTTAATCATCTCCTGGCGGTTTACTCGCGCGTACTCCTGGGCCCAGTTGACTGCCTCGATATAATCATCGAAGTGGCTATTGCCTTCGCTGAAATAAGCGAGATCCCGGTCCGGCAGGTTGTGCATGTGCCCGGCCATATCCTTGCGCGCCAGCTGAATAAAGTGCTGGCCGATGGCGTTGCCAATGCCGCGGCTGCCGGAGTGCAGCATCACCCAGACCGCATTGCTCTCATCAATACAGATCTCGATAAAGTGGTTGCCGCCGCCGAGTGTTCCCAGCTGCGTCACCCAGGTCTGCTGCGGCTGGCGCAGCTTTTTCAGCAACTCCGGATGCTTGTCGAACAACCTCTCCGCACCGGGAGCAAGATGTTTGCAGGCAGCTTCCCGGGCGTTAATCATCTTGTGACGACCAAAGCCCACGGGGACTTTCACCTCAATGGCATCCCGCAGCGGCTTCAGGTTGTCCGGCAACTGGTTTGCGTGCAGCGACGTACGCACCGCGTTCATGCCACAGCCGATATCCACTCCCACCGCAGCGGGAATAATCGCACTGACGGTGGGGATCACGGATCCCACGGTAGCCCCCTTGCCGAGATGCACATCGGGCATGGCCGCCACGTGCGAGTGAACTATCGGAAGCTGGGCGATATTTTTCAGTTGTTGCAATGCCGCCGGCTCCACCTCTTCGGTGTAAATTTTTACCGGCACGGTTCCTGGCGGCGCATTGCTGTTCAGTACCATTTTTACAGGCATAACGAATCCCTGGATTACTCCACGTTTTTATAAGAGTCGCCTTCCAAGGCCGGAAATAAAAAAGCCCTGGCATTAGCCAGGGCTTCAAAGAGTTCTGGCTTGAAAGGCGTTGCTACCTTTCAAGCGCGAGCACATGAAAGGTGTTTAGATAAACCGACTTTTTACTGGTTGATACCGCATTTTATGACTCCTTTTTCATGTGCTGCCGTGGTTGCGGACCACAGCGAATTGGAGAGTTATTGAAAGTTGTGGCGAGTCTAAACAGAGCCCAACAAATGTCAACAAAAAAATAGTGGATTGACGTGATTTTTCTTTTTCCTGTTTCAACCTCTTGAAAAACATCCGTGAACGGAAGTCGAACGCACCATATAATATTTTCAGCCTTAGATTAGCCGTCGAAACGGAAGAGCATGCACCCTGAAATCATTTTTGAAGACGACTACCTCATTGCGGCCTTCAAGCCCGAGGGCTGGCTAGTGCACCGCTCCGAAATCGATCGTCACGAAAGTCGTATATTGCTGCAGTACCTGCGCGACCTGGTCGGCTGCCACCTGTACCCAATCCACCGGCTCGACAAACCCACTTCCGGCGTCATCGTCTTCGGCAAGAGTGGTGAAATCGCCGCACAAGTGCAGGCACAGCTGGAAAGCGACGAATCGGTAAAAAAATATATCGCCGTCTGCCGCGGCTACTGTCCGGAGGAAGGGGTTATCGATTATCCATTGCCGCCGGTCGCCGACTTCAAGCACCAGCGCAAACGCCCCAAGGCCGACCTGCCACGCCAGGACGCAGTTACGATTTTTCGCCGTCTGGGCACAGTCGAGCTGCCCTACGCCGTCGACCGCTATCCGACCAGCCGCTACTCGCTGGTGGAAATTCAGCTGAAGACTGGCCGCCGCCACCAGATACGCCGTCACTTCAAGCATATTCACCACCCGCTGATCGGCTGCCCCAAGTACGGCAAGTCAAGCCACAACCATTTCTTTGCCGAGCACTACCAATGCGGCAGGTTACTGCTGCACGCACTGCGCCTGGAGATCGACCACCCGGTGACCGGTGAACGGCTGAAGCTGGTCGCAGAACCGCGGGGGTGCTTCCTGTCATTGATAGAAACTTTTGGCTGGCATCTGCCCGAGTAGGCTTCACCTTTGCGCTTGTGTCCTCTCACCGGGCGCCACTTACCCAATCGGGATCCGCGCGTGCTGGAGCGGGGCAACATCATTGTCTAGGCTTTATACATCACTTCGCCCAGTGCAATACTGCTGCCATATCCGCTCAGTCATCGAAATGAACGATCCTTTCAATCTCCAGCGCTTCCTCGACGCCCAGAGCGAGAGCTATGAATACGCACTGACGGAACTAGCCGCAGGAAAGAAACGCTCGCACTGGATCTGGTATATCTTTCCTCAGGTCGCGGGGCTGCGGGACAACGATATGGCGCTGCGCTACGCGATTACCGGGCTGAACGAGGCGCGGGCCTATCTCGCGCACCCGGTTCTCGGCGAGCGGCTCAGGGGGTGCTGTCGGCAATTATTGCAGTTGCAAGGTCTGACAGCATTCGATATTTTCGATGGTCCGGACGATATGAAAGTCAAATCATCGATGACCCTGTTTTCCGTCGCCGAAGGCGGTCACAGTATCTTCAACCAGGTGCTGGAAAAGTACTTTCAGGGCAAGGTGGACACCCGCACGCTGGAAATTCTCGAGAGCCAACGGAAATGAGCGACCCATTTAACCTGCAACGCTTTGTCGACGCCCAGAGTCACAACTACGATGCCGCGCTGGCGGAGCTGAGCGCCGGGCGAAAGCGCTCGCACTGGATGTGGTACATCTTCCCGCAGATCGCCGGCCTCGGGCACAGTGCCATGGCGCAGCGCTATGCGATACAGAACCTCGACGAGGCGCGGGCCTACCTGCAGCACCCGCTACTCGGCCGCCGGCTCAAAGAATGCTGCGCGCAACTGCTGCAGGTGGAAGGCAGATCGGCGCATGAAATCATGGGCAGCCCCGACGATATCAAGCTCAGATCCTCGATGACCCTGTTTTCCGCCGCAGAAGATGAAAACAGCGTATTTGATCGGGTGCTGGAAAAATATTACGACGGACAGCCGGATTCGCGCTCGCTCGACATACTCAGCGACCTGGGTCAATCCTGAAATTCATTAGTTCGATTGGGCGTCCTTCGCACGGCAAGTGGCGCCCGCGCCATCTGGGAGCCGGGCACTCGCTCCAGACCCCGCCACTTCGCCTCTATATCGGCGCTCCCCCTTCCAAAGCTCTGCCGAATTCTCAGCAAAAACTGACGCCAATTTTTCACGCTGCGCCGGTCTCTTTTCTGGACCCGCCACGCTCACTGGCTCAAGCTGACTCACATCACAGAGAGGTTGGAAGCCATGAGCGAAAATTCTGCAAGATGCAAATCCTATCCCGACAGGTTGAAGAGTTTCGAGAAGCTGTCCGCCAACCTGTCTTCCGCAAGCCCTCCTGTGATGAAGGCGTTTTGGCAGCTGCATACAGCATCCATGGCCTCGGGCGCTCTCGACGCCAAAACAAAGGAACTTATCGCGCTGGCAATCAGTGTTGCCACACATTGCGACGACTGTATTGCACACCATACAAATGATGCCCTTGAAGCCGGCGCCACAGCAGAGGAGATTACCGATGCCTTGGCAGTGGCCGTGCTGATGGGTGGTGGTACCAGTGTCGTCTATGCATGCCACGCTATCGAAGCACTCGAACAGTTTTCCGAAGGTCCCGAGCAATAGCGGCTGCCCCCCGGCGCTCTCTTTGAAAGAAACTGGGAAAACAGGTAATGCCCAAGGACGTCTCCGAGACGGTTTCGTAATCGGAGTGCTGTCAGTAAAGAATGCGATGCTGCACAGGGATACGCTATTGATGCGCTGCATGCGTAATTTCAATATCATGCAGCTGCTTAAGCTTTAAGATTTGTTACCCGCTGTATTCTGGAAACGATCCTTCATGATAAAAAGAATTAAGTGCGCAAGCTCTCCCCTCTTCTCCCAGTGTATGCTGGCCACCGCGATTTTGGTCTCGCAGTCAGCTTATAGTGCCGCGCAGTTACAGGCCCCATTGCCAAAACTGATTCCCTGGCAGGGAGAGTCCGAGCAGCTGATTGTGCGCGACGGTGACTGGGTGACGCCGGCGGAGGGCAGTGGTTTTCGCACCACACCGGATTACCAGCAGACCCGCGCTTTCATCAATCGCCTGGCCGCAGCCAGCCCGGATATCAAAACCAAAGATATCGGCACTTCGGCCGGCGGGCGCAAAGTGCAGCTGGTGACCCTGACCGCAGACGGCAGCGATCCCGAGACCAACGGCAAACCGACACTGCTGGTGCAGGCGGGCATTCATTCCGGCGAGATCGACGGCAAGGACGCGAGCCTGATGCTGCTGCGCGATTATGTGAACGGCGATCAGGCGCTGCGCCAACTGATCGAGCGCGCGAACCTGCTGCTTATCCCGATCCTCAATGTTGACGGCCACGAGCGCGCCGGGCCCTATACCCGCATGAACCAGCGCGGCCCGGACAATGCCGGCTGGCGCACCAACAGCAACAACCTGAACATCAATCGCGACTACGCCAAGCTCGATACCCCGGAGCTGCGCGCGGTGATGGAGGTGATCAACACTTATCAGCCGGAGCTGTATCTGGATATCCACGTGACCGATGGCGAGGATTACCAGTACGACATCACCTTCGGCTACAACGGCGCTTTCGCCAGCGACTCACCGGCCATCGCCCGGTGGCTGGAGTCCAGCCTGCAGAACAGGCTCGACGGTGCTATTAGCGCCGCCGGCCATATTCCCGGGCCGCTGATCTTCGGCGTGAACTCGCAGAACTTTGCCGACGGCATCAGCCACTGGACTGCCAGCCCGCGTTTCTCCAACGGCCTCGGCGATCTGCGCCACACCCCCACAGTGCTGGTGGAAAACCATTCGCTGAAACCCTATCGGCAGCGGGTGCTGGGTACCTACGTATTGATTGAGGCCGCACTCAAGGCACTGGCGGAGGACGGAGAGAAGATCAGCAATGCCATCGCCAGCGATCGGCAGCGCCGTCCGCAAAACCAGGTACTTGCGTGGCAAGCCAATGAAAAGCCCGATCTTTCCGTATATGCTGAAGAGCCCTTCAAGGGCATTGCCTACAGGAAAGAAAAGAACCCGATCACCGGCGCCGAGCGGGTCGTCTGGCTCGGTGAAGCCAAGGACTACCCCGCGTTGCCAGTGTTTGTCGATAACGTGAAAGCGGTGGAAGTACGAGTGCCCGAGGCGTTCTACCTGCCGAAAAGCGAAACACTGGTGCTGGAGCGCCTGAAAGCCCACGGCATCGAAGTCGGCGAGCCACAGCGGAAGGCAGCCAAGCTGACCCGGTTTACCGTCGACAACCACGAATTTGCGGACAGCCCGTTCGAGGGCCACTTCCGCGTCAGTGGCGAATTCAACGAGGACCAGGTCGAGGTACCGCTCGACAACTATGTGAAGATCAGTACTGACCAGCCCCTGGGGCGCCTGGCCGTGGCCCTGCTGGATCCGCGCGGACCGGATTCTTTCTTCCAGTGGGGATTCTTCAACCAGATATTCCAGCGCACCGAATACTACGAACCCTATGCGCTGGTACCGCTGGCTGAGCAGATGCTGAAGCAGGATCCCGCGCTAAAGCAAGATTTTGAGAAGCGCCTGCAGGACAAGACATTTGCCGAGGATCCCCGCGCGCGTTTGGATTTCTTCTACCAGCGCAGCCCCTATTACGACCAGGCGTATTTGAAATATCCGGTGCTGATGAAGTATTGACGGCCCTTTCCGTCAGACCCGGTCGGACAACCGGCCGGGAACCTACCGACTATTCTCCGACCAGACTCTGGATCCGCAGATGCTCCCGACCATCCTCGCTGAACAGCCTTGCCAGAGGCGGCAGTAGCCCTTCCATGGTAGCGCGCAGTGTCCAGGGCGGGTTTACCACGATCATGCCGGAGGAGGTCATGCCGAGACCATTGGTATCGGCGCGGATGCCCAATTCGAACTGCTCGACGCAGCGAATACCCGAAGCGATGATCTGCTGCTCCAGCTGGTCGATACGCTTGCGCTCGACCACCGGATACCAGAGTGCCACGGTGGCGGCAGGCATTTTCCGATGAATAAGCTTGAGCGCGTCGACCACGCGCCGGTAATCGTGTTTCAGCTCATAGGGCGGATCGATGAGCACCAGCGCGCGGCGGGACTGTGTCGGCAGTAGCGCCGCAAGTCCCTTGAAGCCGTCCTCACCGCGGACATACACATTCCGGCCAGCACAGGCCCGACGGAGGTGTTCGATATCGGTCGGATGCAGCTCGTATAACCAGGCCTTATCCTGCGGACGCAGCAGTCCACAGGCGATGGCCGGCGAGCCCGGATATATCTGCAAGCGGCCATCCCCGTTGTGCGCCAGGACCCGCTCCAGGTACGGCCGCAATGCCGGCAGGTCGGGACCATTTGGCAGCAGGCGGCCAATGCCATTGGCATATTCGCAGTTCTTTACCGCCAAACCGTCGCGCAGGCGGTAAAGGCCGGCCCCGGCGTGGGTGTCGATATAGTCGAGGGGTTTGTCTTTCAGTTGCAGGTAGAGAAGGATTTCCACCTGCGCAAGGTGCTTCAGCACGTCGGCAAAATTGCCGGCATGAAAACCGTGGCGATAGCTGAGCATGTGACCCGTCTGGATGATCTCAGGATGTCAATCGGGCCTGCGGCCCGGACGGGCCAACGCGGCTGTGGGGAGTAGCCTTGGGGGGACGGGCCGCAAACAGGCCCACCAGGGATCTCGCGCGTAATTTATTCCGCTCCTGGGGTGGTGTAAACAAAAATTTGCGGCCTCCAGCACACCCGGCCGGACAGACCCAAATAGGCCCGCGACGCATGACATTTTTCCACTGCGCGGCTGCCTTGGCGAAACGCGGGCCTACCTAGACTATCGGCCGCCGAGCGGGTATTGACCCAGTACCGAGCAGCCTTCGATAACGGCTCCGCCTAGGCCTGTGCCTCGCCGAGAAACTCCCTTTCTGCCGCACGGGGAAATCCATCATGAACACCCAGCTCATTGCCCAGCGAGTGGAGCCTGTCTGCGCTGATCTCGCCCTGCTCACACAGTGCCGCCAGCGCGGCGTAGGCGATACTGGAGGCGTCCACCTCGAAGTACTTGCGCAGGTGGTGCCGGGATTCGCAAACCCCGAAGCCGTCGGTCCCGAGCACTACATAGGATCCCGGCACCCAACGCGCGATGCTCGCCGGCAGTGCGCGCATGTAATCGGTACATGCCACTATCGGGCCGGCCACTGAACCGAGCACCTGCTGCAGATAGGAGGTGTGTTCTTCTTCGGGCTGCAGCCGCCTCAGGCGCTCTGCCCTCTCCGCATCCCGCGCCAGCTCCGTGTAGCTGGTCACGCTCCACACATCCGCAGAGATACCGCGATCGGCGAGCAGTGCCTGGGCTTCCAGCACCTGCTGCATGATGCTGCCGCTGCCGAAAAGCTGCACCGACGGCTGTTCGCTTTCGGCATCGTCCGCCGGGCGGAACAGGTAAATGCCCTTCTTCACTCCCTCCTCGATGCGCGCCTGCTCCCCTGCAGGGAACGCCGGCATCGGGTAGTTCTCGTTGTAGACGGTGATGTAGTAGAAGACCGGCTCGCCCCGCTCGTACATCACCTCGATACCGTCGCGCAGCAGTATCGCCAGTTCGTAGGCAAAGGCCGGGTCGTAGCTGCGCATATTCGGCACCGTCGACGCCAGTATGTGGGAGTGGCCGTCCTGGTGCTGCAGGCCCTCGCCGTTCAGCGTGGTGCGGCCGGCCGTGCCGCCAAGCAGGAAGCCACGGCACATGCTGTCGGCACAGCCCCAGATCATGTCTCCCACCCGCTGGAAACCGAACATGCTGTAGAAGATATACAGCGGTATCGTCGGTACCCCGTGGTTCGCATAGGCGGTGCCGGCGGCCAGGAAGGAAGCCATGGCACCCGCCTCGCAGATGCCCTCCTGCAGGATCTGCCCGTCCGCCGCCTCGCGATACGGCAACAGGCTGTCGGCGTCCACCGGCAGGTACTTCTGCCCACCGGGGGCATAGATGCCGGCCTCGCGGAACAGCGCCTCCATGCCGAAAGTGCGCGCCTCATCCGGGACAATCGGCACTATGTACTTGCCGACGCCCTTGTCCTTGATCAGCTTGGCCGTCATGCGCACCACCGCCATAGTGGTGGAAAGGGCGCGATCGCCGCTGCCGTTATAGAATTCGTCAAACAGTGCACTGTCCGGCGCCTTCAGCGGTACACAGTCCACCCGCCGGTACGGCATACCGCCACCGAGCGTTCGGCGCTTTTCCCGCAGGTAGCGCATTTCCTCTGAGTCCTCCGCCGGGCGATAGAAACCGGCCTGCGCCAAGTCGTCGTCCGCGAGTGGAATGCCGAGCCTCCTGCCGATACCGATACGCTCGTCGGCGGAAAACTGCTTCTTCTGGTGGGCGGTATTCTTGCCCTGGGTCGATTCGCCCAGGCCGTCCCCTTTGACCGTCTTGACCAGAATCACCGTCGGCTTGCCGGTGCTTTGCGCGGCCCGGGCAAAAGCGGCGTAGATCTTTTTCGGGTCCTGGCCACCGCGCTTGATCTCGCGGACCTCGTCATCGGTCAGGCTGCTCATCAGCGCCTGCAGTTCCGGCGAGTTTTCCACCCAGTGCTCGCGCTGGGCGCCGCCGGGCCTGGTGGAGTACAGCTGGTAGTCGCCGTCCAGGGTTTCGTCCATGCGTTTCTGCAACACGCCGTTGCGATCATTCTGCAGCAGCGTGTCCCAGCCGCTGCCCCACACCACCTTGATCACCTGCCAGTCGGCACCGCGGAAACTGCGCTCCAGTTCCTGGATGATTTTTCCATTGCCGCGCACCGGGCCATCGAGGCGCTGCAGGTTGCAGTTCACCACCAGCACCAGGTTGTCGAGGTTTTCCCGCGCGGCGATATTGATGGTACCCAGCACTTCCGGCTCGTCCGCCTCACCGTCACCAATAAAGTTCCAGATCTTGCCGCCGTTGGTCGGTTTCAGTCCCCGGGATTCGAGGTATTTGGCGAAGCGGGCCTGGTAAATGGCGGAGGGTGTAGAGAGCCCCATGGAAGCGGTGGGCGCCTGCCAGAATTCCGGCATCTGCCGCGGATGCGGGTAGGACGACAGGCCGCCACCCGGCTGCAACTGGCGGCGGAAATTCCGCAACTGCTGTTCGCTGAGCCGCCCCTCCAGAAACGCGCGCGCGTAAATGCCGGGGGCCGCGTGGGCCTGCACATTGAGCAGATCACCACCGTAGTCCGCGTCGCGGCAGCGGAAGAAATGATTAAAACCCACTTCGAGCATAGTGGCGGCCGAGGCGTAGGTGGCGATATGACCACCGACACCGGTACCGCTATCGGCGGCCTGCAGCACCATGGCGATGGCATTCCAGCGAATCATATTTTCGATCCGCTGCTCCATATCAAGATTGCCTGGATAAGCCGGCTGTTCGGAAAGCGGTATCGTGTTTCTATAGGGCGTATTCAGCGGTGCCTGATCCAGTTGCACACCGCGCCTGACCAGGCGCTCCTGTAGCGACCGCAATATCTCCTGGGCACGATCAGCGCCCTGGTAGCGCAGGATGTCGTCCAGCGATTCCAGCCATTCCTGCAGCTCTAAATCCTGATCCCCAATGAAGTCCTGCGGACTGACTTGCATATTCACAATGCGCAATTACCGGTTCAGTTTTTATCGGAAAAGCCGCATCGCAGTCGGCACCCGGGCACCACTGAACTCGTGTCCAATGCAGCCCAAGGCTCCCTGCGATGGCGATCTCTTTATTATCAGAAGTAATCCGGCTGGCGATCAGAGGATACTGGCCAGGGCCTGATCCAGGTCCGCCATGATGTCCTCGGCATTCTCCAGGCCTACTGCGAGCCGAATCAGCGTGCGGGAAATGCCCGCTTCCGCCAGCTCCTCGGGTGCATAGGTGGAATGCGTCATGGATGCCGGGTGCTGGATCAGCGTCTCGGCGTCGCCAAGGCTGACCGCGCGCTTGCACATCTTCAGCTGGTTGATAAACGCCACCGCCTGCTCAAAGCTGCACTTCAGCTCAAAGGCCATCACGCCACCGGCGCCGTGCATCTGCGTGCCGAGCAGGCGGTATCCGGGATGATCCGGCAGACCGGGGTAATAGACCTTTTCGATCGCGCTGTGGCCCTGCAGGTGCTCGGCCACCACCTGCGCATTCTCGCAGTGGCGCTGCACGCGCAGGTGCAGGGTTTTCAGGCCGCGGATCACCAGCCACGCATCGTGAGGGCTCATCACCGCACCCATGTCCTTGCGCGTGGTCATCTTGATATGGTCGATCAATTCACGGGGGCCGCACAGGATGCCGGCCACCACGTCGCCGTGGCCGTTCAGGTACTTGGTCGCGGAGTGCAGCACCAGGTCGATGCCGTGGGTTGCCGGGCGCTGCAGGATCGGCGACATAAACGTGTTATCGATCACGGTGATGATGCCGTGCTCCTGGCCGATCGCCGCGATGCTATTCAGGTCGATCACTGTCAGGCACGGGTTGATCGGCGTCTCGCCGTAAATCACCTTGGTATTCGGCTGGATGGCCGCGCGCACCGCCTGCTCGTCGGCCAGGTCCACGAAGCTGACTTCGATACCAAACGCCGGGAGCTGATGGTTGAACAGCGCAAAGGTGCAACCGTACAGGCGGTGGGAAGTGATCAGGTGGTCGCCGGCTTTCAGCAGGCCGAAAATCGCCGCGGAAACCGCGCCCATTCCGGAGCCGAAAGCGGCCGCCGTTTCGGTTTCCTCGAGCACGGCCATGCGGGCTTCGAGCTCATCGACGGTCGGGTTGCCCAGGCGGGAATAGATATGGCCCTGGGCGTCGCCGGCAAAACGGTCCGCGCCCTGCTGTACGTCGTCGAAGACGAAAGTTGAAGTCTGGTAGATCGGCGTCGACAGCGGTCCGTGTTCGCCCTGGGATTTCTTACCACCGTGGATGGTATTGGTTTCGATGTTCTTAGATTCCCACATATGTGCCTCTTTTATCGTTATTAATCCGATGAGCCACATATGTGCGACCCATCTAGGGTTCCGGCAAGTCCAGCTGCGTTGTCTGCTTCAGGGCCTTCAACACGATGCTGGTATGGATCCGGGCAATGCCCGGCAGAGGTATCAACCGCGTGGCGATGAAGTGGTCGAGTGCGCGGTTGTTCACGGTGGAGACCTTGATCATGTAGTCGTACTCACCGGTAACGTGATAGCACTCGAGGACTTCCGGCATGGCCACCAGACGATCCAGTACCTCGGCGATGCGTTCGTGCTGGTGCAGCTCCAGCGCAATCTCGATCAGGGCCAGGTTGTCGTGGCCCAGCTTTTCCCGATTGAGCATCGCGGCGTAACCGCTGATATAGCCCTCCTCTTCCAGCCGCCTGACCCGCGCCAGCGTGGCCGGCGGTGACAGGTGCACGCGATCAGACAATTCCACATTGCTGATCCGCCCCTCGGCCTGGAGGACCCGCAGGATGGTGATATCCGTGCGATCCAGCGACGAAACTGAGTTTAACATTGGGCAACCTTTTCGGATTTAAATTAGGTAAATCAGACATTATTACGAATATTATTAATTCGCAAGTCACTTCCGCCGGGGAGATTGAAGAATATTCGGCTCCGAACTGAGCGGGCTTGCCGAATGTTAGGCGGGGTCAGGATTTGCCGAGGGCCGCTTCGGGAGAGAGACTCGCGGTTGGCCACCCCGCCCGCTTCTGCCGTTACCGCCTAAAGGGACCTGAGTTGGAACCGAGTGGCAACCGCACCGCTACCTTGTCGCCACGCCAGACTTTTGCCGATCGATACAAACGATTACCCTGACCGGAACCAGTGGAAAAGAACAAAAACGATGGGAGCAGCGATGCGCCAGCAATTGCCCTACGGATTGGACCAGTACGGAATCCGGTTCCGCCGCGTAGCCACCAACGGCATCCACCTGAATGTGGCCGAGGCCGGCGAAGGCCCGCTGGTATTCCTGCTGCACGGCTTTCCCGAGTGCTGGGCCAGCTGGGGCCCGCAGATCAAGTTCCTGGTCGACCAGGGCTACAAGGTCGTAGCACCGGAGATGCGCGGCTACGGCGACAGCGATGCCCCCGAGGACGTGGCCGCCTACGACACGGTGGAGCTGGCGGCAGACGTGATCGGCCTGCTCGATGCCTACGACCAGGAGCGGGGTGTGATCATCGGCCACGACTGGGGCTGTATCGTCGCCTGGCATACCGCCTGGCTGCACCCGGAGCGCATCAAGGGTGTCGGCGGCCTCAGCGTGCCCTGGTTCGGGCGCGGGCAGACCGATACCCTGAGCGCACTGAAACGGCAGATGGGCGATAACTATTTCTACATTCTCGATTTCCAGAACGCCGCCGCCCACGAGGCCCTGAACCGCGACAAGGCCAAATCACTGGAAGCCATCCTCACCGGCCACTTCGATCTGCTCGGGCAAAAGGCCGGCGACCAGGGCCTGCTGGAGCGGATCACCATGCCGGAACGGCGCCCGGACTATATGCCGCAGGAATTCCTCGATTACATTACCAGCCGCTACCAGCGCCACGGCTTCGAGCCGGTACTCAATTGGTACCGCAACTTCGAACGCACCTGGCAGCGCACCGCCGATCAAGATGGCCACACTATCACCGTACCGGCGATGTACCTGACCGGCAGCAAGGACTGGACCAACCGCTACGCCGACAGCATCGGCCTGGACATGCACGAGCGCTGCAGTGACTTGCGTATCAATGAAGTGCTCAAGGCCGGACACTGGCTCGGGCAAGAAGAGCCGGAATTGCTCAATCGCAAGATTGCCGAGTTTCTCGCGATGCTCGGTCACTGACTGCTGGTCTGATTGACTCCAGAGGATACGCCTGTAATTTGGCTAACTGGTCTGAGCACTTTCAAAAGGTAACCACTGGGTATAACAAGTTGGCCGTCGCTGCCAACGTTACAGGTACTTTTATATGTGGATACGGTGATTCGTTTCATCGCACTCGTTCGGCACATAACCAGGCCAGGCTGTACCAGTTGGCATCGCCATGTGTGAGTCACGGATGCAATTAGTCATGACATCAAAGGAAGGGTGGACAAATGAAGGATTCGAAAGCGTTTTGGGACAAGACCGCACCTCGTTACGCCAAAAGCAAGATTCAGGATGAGAAAACCTACCAAAAGAAATTAGCAATCACACAGGAGTACTTCCGCCCAGATTGGTCTGTCCTGGAGTTCGGCTGCGGCACCGGCAGTACGGCAATGATTCACGCACCCCACGTCAAGCATATTGTCGCCACCGATATATCGGACAAGATGCTGGATATTGCTGATCGGAAGAGGAAAGCTGCCGGGATTGAAAATATCAGTTTCCACCAAGGCACACTGGATAGCCTCGATCTGCAAGCAGAAAGCTTTGATGCCGTTTTGGGCCTCAACGTCCTCCATCTCCTAGAGGATGTGGATGTCACAATCACACGCGTGCACGAACTGTTAAGGCCGGGAGGCATTTTCGTATCCAGCACCGCGCTGATCGATGAAATCAGCGTCCTCTGGAGATGGTTGATTCCCGTTATGCAGCTCGTGAACCTCGCACCTTATGTGAATCGTTTCAGCCGGCAGGGTTTCGTATCGAAACTGGTCGATGCAGGCTTTAACCTTGATCTAGAGTGGCAGCCGCGGAAAGGATCGATTTTTATCGTTGCCCGGAAAGCCACATAATCAGGACCGCCACTAGGGAAAGGGCCAGGAAAGTAGGGAAATCGTATCTGAGATCCAGACCAGGCCCGTCAAGTCCGCGACTGCGGAGCCAGACACCATATAGTCACCGCGTGTGATTACCGCGGTCGGTGCCACAATTCACTTGATCGAGATCAATACAACCGCGGCGATGAGGACTATGCTTGCCGCGAGTCAAATAGCGGGGAAGCCCATGCAATCCAACTTCCAGAAACTAATCAGTGCCGCCCAGAACCAGCCCCAGCCGCAGAGACTGCTGTTCCTGCTGGCAAAGGCAGAGCGCAACAACAACCCGAAGAAATCCACCGCCAAGGGAGCCATCACCCCGGTGATGTGTGTAGACAAGCTGCCGGAGGAGCTCACCAGTTTTGCCGACTTCGTCACCGAAGCCGATGGGATCGACACAAGCTGGAACATGATCCTGATCGCCGGCCTAAACGGGGAGAACGGCCAAGCGCCGACCACCGAAGAGGCCGAGCCGCTGCTGAACAAGATGGCGAATGACCTGATGCAGGGGCAGGATCTCTCCCGTTACCTGATTCTGGACCGGGAAGAAAACCAGATTGAAATGATGCCGCGCTAACCGCGAGCAGCCCGCCTGACCTCCACGCGCCGGCTTATGCATACCGGCGCGCGCGGTCATCGGCCCTGCCCTCAATTTCCTCAGGCAGCAGGCCTCACACCACCGTAATCAGCGCCGACGCACCGTCCTGTGGCAGCAGTTCACCGATCGGTTCGGTGCCGAAGCCGTCGCGGCGCAACAGTGCCTGCACCCGGGCCTCCGCCTCCGGAGCGACTGCCAGCAACAGGCCGCCGCTGGTCTGCGGGTCGCACAACAGCTGCTGCTGTTCTTCCCCGAGCGGCCCCACCTTGTGGCCGTAGCTATCAAAGTTGCGCCCGGTGCCTCCCGGCACGCAGCCCAGCGCGCGGTAATGCCGCGCCGCCTCGATCACCGGCACCGCGGAAAATTCGATCCGGGCGCGGAGGCCGCTGCCCTCGCACATTTCCGTCAAGTGCCCCAGCAGACCAAAGCCGGTGACATCGGTCATCGCGCGCACGCCGTCGATCTGCGCCAGTTCAGCACCGATGCTATTCATCAGGCACATGCTGTCGCGGGCCAGGTGGCCGTGTTCCGGCTGCAGCCTCTTTTGTTTCTGCGCGGTGCTCAGCACCCCCACGCCCAGGGGCTTGGTCAGGTAGAGCCGGTTGCCCGCTTGGGCAGTGTCGTTGCGCTTGAGCTGATCGATTGCCACCGCGCCGGTCACCGCCAGGCCGAAGATCGGTTCCGGCGCGTCGATGCTATGGCCCCCCGCCAGCGGAATACCGGCCTCGCGGCAGGCCTGACGGCCGCCGTCCACCACCTGGCGGGCGACCTCAGCCGGCAGCACATTGATCGGCCACCCCAGAATGGCAATGGCCATCAGCGGCCTGCCACCCATGGCATAGATATCACTGATGGCGTTGGTCGCGGCGATGCGGCCAAAATCGAACGGATCGTCCACGATCGGCATAAAGAAATCGGTGGTACTGATCACCGCCTGCCCACCGCCGATATCGTATACGGCGGCATCGTCGCGGGAGCCGTTGCCCACCAGCAGGCGCTCACCGGCCGCGCACGGCTCGGTGGGCAGCTGGCTCTGCAGGATCACATCCAGCACGGCAGGAGAAATCTTACAGCCGCAACCGGCGCCGTGACTGTATTCGGTAAGCTTGACGGTCTCGCTCATAACCGCAGTGGACCCTCGATTGGGATTGGGATTCGGATTGGGGCCGCCATCATACGAATTCCCCCGCCAATACAAAAGGTGGTCATTGGCACAGGCCATCACGACAGAGGTCTGGGGTTGCACGAGTCCTGCGGAGACTTGCGAAACTGCGCGGCGATACAGGCTGGACTTTCACCAAAGTCTAATCGTCCCGACCTTTCCAATCGCGTAGCATGGCCGTAAAAGTGTGCGAGGAGGAGCCCCGCCCATGAATGCAGATCCCAACCTGCCGGAAATCCAGTCGGTGGCGGCGTTCCTGCGCGAGTGCCTGCCTTTCGGCGACCTGCCGGAGGCGACGCAGCAGGACACGGCGCGCAGAATCCAGATCACCTACCTGCGCAAGGGTGAGCAGATCCGCGCCAGTTCCGCCCCCTATGCGCTGCGTATCGTGCGTAGTGGGGCCGTCGAACTCCGCAGTGGCGACCAGCAGTTGCTGGATCGGCTGGGCGAGGGGGAAAGCTTCAATATCCACGGGCTCGATGTCGGGTCGGAGGGTGTGGTGGCCGAAACCATCGAAGATACCCTGCTCTACCAGTTGCCGCGGGCCTCCTACGAGGCGCTGCGGGCACAGTTCCGCGACTTCGACCGCCATTTCCACAGCCAACGCAATCGCCGCCTGCGCCGGGCCGCCCGCTATCGCCCGGACAGCAACCTGCTGGCGCAACCGCTGGCCAACCACGTCACCCGCAATCCGCTGTCGCTGCCGCCGCACACCTCGCTGCAGGAGGCGGCGCGGGCAATGACCGAGTGGCGGGTCTCCTCGCTGCTGGTCAAAGACGGCGAACACCTGCTCGGCATCGTCACAGACCGCGACCTGCGCAGCCGCGCCCTGGCCCAGGGACTGCCGCTGCAAAACGCCATCCGCGACATCATGAGCCCCCAGCCCAAGCGCATCGAGCTCGATGCCAGCGTCTTCGATGCCGTGCTGATGATGACCCGCGAGGGCATCCACCACCTGCCCGTGCAGGAACAGGGGAAGGTGGTCGGCATCATCACCTCCTCGGACCTGATGCTGGCGCGGCAGAATGACCCGGTTTACCTGGTGCAGCACCTATCCCGCCAGCAGGACCTGCAGAGCCTCGCGGCGATCACCGCCTCACTGCCTGCCCTGATGGTGCAGGCGATCCAGGGCGGCATGCGCGCGCACCAGTTGAGCCGCGTGCTCACGGCGATCAGTGACGCGGTGACCTGCCGGCTCATCGAGCTGGCCATCGAGCGGCTCGGGCCGGCTCCGGTGCCCTTCTGCTGGCTCGGCTTCGGCTCCCAGGGGCGCGGGGAACAGCTGATCGGCGCCGACCAGGACAATGGCCTGCTGATCGACAACCGCGCCAGCGCGGCGGATTTGGACTGGTTTCGCCAGCTGGCCACCTTTGTCTGCGACGGGCTCAATGCCTGCGGTTACCCCTACTGCAATGGCAAGGTGATGGCCACCACCGAACGCTGGCGCCAGCCTCTGTCAGAGTGGCGCCGCACCGTGGACGACTGGGCTTTCTCCCCGACGCCGGAGGCCGTGATGCGCGTGTCGATCTTTTTCGACTTGCGCAGCGTCTACGGGGACGCCCGCCTCTGCGACCAGCTGCAGCGCCATATGCTGGCGCGGACCCGGCGGGACTCCATCTTCCAGGCGGCACTGGCAGCCAACGTGCTGGAACAGACGCCACCGCTCGGGATATTTCGCCGCTTTCTTGTCGAGCGCAACGGCGAGCACCGCGACGAATTCGATATCAAGAAACGGGGGGTAATGCCGCTCGTCGACCTGGCCCGCGTCCACGCGCTGGCCCACGGCATTCCCGCGGTGAACACGCGCGAGCGGCTGCAGCAACTGGTGGATGCCCGCGTGCTCACCATCGGTGACGGTCGCAACCTGCAGGACGCCTACGACACCATCCAGCAGATTCGCGTCGAGAACCAGTGCCGGCAGGTTTCCGCCGGTCATAGCGCCAACAATTATCTGAATCCCGACGAGTTGCCAGACCTGGAGCGCAAGCACCTGAAGGACGCCTTTACGG
This sequence comes from Microbulbifer marinus, assembly GCF_900107725.1. GTDB lineage: Bacteria > Pseudomonadota > Gammaproteobacteria > Pseudomonadales > Cellvibrionaceae > Microbulbifer > Microbulbifer marinus. Next base: position 901,576 of record NZ_FNQO01000001.1, read on the forward strand.
TGGTACACGATGCGCAGGAGGCACTGCGCAGCCATTTCCGGCAGGGATTCTGAGCCGTGTACGGACCCCGGTACCTGTGGCTGGCGCTGCAACGCTGGTGGTGGCGGGATCGCGCCCGTCACCCGGCCCTGTGCCGGGCGCTCGCAGCACCCCTGCCCGCCAACGGCCTCGCGGACACGCGCTACGTCGTTGTGGACCTGGAAACCACCGGCCTATCTCCCGAGCAGGATGAAATTGCCAGCATCGGCTGGGTCGCCATCGAACACGGGGCCATTCTGCTGGCAACAGCCCGCCACTATAAGGTCCGGCTGGAAAAAGATGTCGGGCAAAGTGCGATCTATCACCAGCTGACAGACAGCGAGCTGCAACAGGGCGAACCACTGGCAACAGTACTCCCCCGCCTGCTGGAAGCAATCGCCGGCAGTGTGCTCGTATTCCACAACGCGCAGCTGGATATGGGCTTCCTCAATCGCGCCTGCAAATCACTCTGGGGCGCTCCCCTCCTGATGCCCGTTGAAGACACCATGCAGCTGGAATCGCGACGGCTGCTCAATTCCCACCAGGCCATTCCCACCGGCGCCCTGCGCCTGTTCCAGTGCCGGCGCCGCTACGGCCTCCCGGACGTTGCCGCCCACGATGCCTTGGGGGATGCGATCGCCACGGCGGAACTGTGGCTCGCCATCAATGCTGGAGAGTGGTCGCAGTGCGCGGAGCAGTAGGCCGCGATTTACTCAACACAGCGCCGGGAAGTACAACATTCAATCAGAGTGAGGCGCCAAAATTTCACCCTGCCAGCATGTGTCCGCGGATATCCACTAAGCCGCTGATTTATCTAGATATTTTTACAAAAACATTGACTGGAGCGCGCCGTTTCCCTAAAGTTCGACGCCACAACGCGCTCGTAGCTCAGCTGGATAGAGTACCTGGCTACGAACCAGGCGGTCGGAGGTTCGAATCCTCCCGAGCGCGCCAAATAAAAAAGCCCCATCCAAAAGGATGGGGCTTTTTTATTTGTGGTGTTCGGGCGGTGGACGAACCTCCCAGGTTCGATCAACTCGCGCCAGCGAGTTGAGACCGAACGCAGTGAGCCCGCAGGGTCAAAACACGCTAAAGCGTGTTTTGAGTCCATCCTCCCCTTCCGGTTACTACCATACCAGTCTCTCCAAGAAACCATCACGAGTACGACTTCTGCGTTCGACACGGAAATTAGTACTCAAATAAAGAACATTAAAAACTATTCACCCTAAACTCTCTGCCCACACAACTCGCATATCGAGGCGCCAACTTTGATTCCGCACCGAAGCTATCTATGCAGAAAACTCAACACAAAAGACAACGCAATCAACAACTTAGATTACACTGCTATAGCCCCTGTACAGCACTTGCTGTACTGTAGAATCTTTCAGCATTATTTGAGGGTTGTATGACTACGGATCGTATCGATGCACAAGTGTCACCAACCGGGCAGTTCGATATTCTATCCAAGTACGAAATCCACAAGCTCAGCCGTGAAAGCCGCGGCCCTCAATACCAGACATTCCGCAACTGTTCCCTGGCCGTGCTCAGTAGCGGCGGCCACATGGATGACGGCAAGGAGCTGCTGGAGACCTATGCCAACTTCGATATCTCCGTCATCCCGACGGAGCGCAGCGTAAAGCTCCATGTCGAAAACGCCCCTGCCATTGCCTTTGTAGACGGCAAGATGATTCGCGGTATCGCCGAGCACCTTTTTGCCGTGCTCCGCGACATTATTTATGTGAACAGCGAAATCACCGGCGACCCGCGCTACGACCTGGTATCCGCGCAGGGTATTACTGACGCGGTGTTCCATATCCTCCGCAATGCCGGCACTTTTGACCGCACCCGCGAGCCAAGATTGGTAGTGTGCTGGGGCGGGCACTCCATCTCGGGGGAGGAATACGATTACACCAAGGACGTGGGTTACGAGCTGGCGTTACGACATCTCGATATCTGCACCGGTTGCGGTCCGGGTGCAATGAAAGGCCCGATGAAAGGCGCCACTATCGGTCATGCCAAGCAGCGCGAACGGCGCGGTCAGTACCTCGGCATTTCCGAGCCGGGTATCATCGCCGCAGAAGCGCCGAACCCGATTGTCAACCAGCTCGTTATCATGCCGGACATCGAGAAACGGCTGGAGGCGTTCGTGCGCACCGGCCACGGCATTATCGTGTTTCCTGGCGGCGCCGGTACCGCCGAGGAAATCCTCTACCTGATGGGCATACTGCTGCATGAAGAAAACCGGGAACAACCCTTCCCGGTGATTTTTACCGGCCCCGCCAGCGCCGCCGATTACTTTAATCGAATCGACGAATTCATTGCCTCGACCCTGGGCGAAGAAGCCAGATCCAGGTACCAGATCATTATTGATGACCCGCAGGAAGTGGCACGACAAATGGCCGCAGGCATCGAACAGGTGCGGCAACACCGCAAGGAGACAGGAGATGCCTATTACTTCAACTGGCAACTGAAGGTTTCAACAGAGTTCCAGCGGCCGTTTACTCCCACTCACGAGAATATGCATAACCTCGCTTTACACAAAAAACAGGAACCATACCTGCTGGCCGCCAACCTGCGCCGCGCGTTCTCCGGCATCGTGTCCGGTAACGTAAAAGACGAGGGGATTCGTATCGTGGAGAAACATGGTCCCTATGAATTGCGCGGCGACCCGGCAATCATGCACAGCATCGATACCCTGCTGGAGTCTTTTGTGAAGCAGCAGAGAATGAAACTGCCGGGCAAGGAATATATTCCCTGTTACCGGATCAGTGCAGGCTAACGGTTTGTATCAATGCAGTCAGATCGACACCTTGGTATGAATTAGGAGCAAATAAGAAAGTCCCGCAAGGTTGATCTGCCCCCATTTATTATTTATTCCAGTTCGTCGTGACCGGAACGCAATGGACGAAACACTGTGCCGGATCTACCGGGCCCGGCAATCAAAAAAGGCCAGCCCGATGTCGGGCTGACCTTGGCATGGCCCCGCTGCCTACCGGGGCCCCTTTCCCACTCCCTCCCCAACCGGGGAGGACCAGGTCAATCCAGGGACTTCAGGATCTCCACGTGGTTCAGGTACATCGGGTTGATATCCTTCAGGGTAAACATCCCGGTTACATCCACGTGGTCCCAGCCGGACTTCTTGCCCATGTGCTGCCACACACCTGGCACCGGCAATCCGTTGTAGTCCTGATAGGGAGCCCCCGTCGGCGCCACCATGCTGTTGGTGTTCACCACACTGTCATTGGCGAACCAGCTGGCATCCACGCCCAGGTTGCTGTTCTTGTACTGCCCCATGAACAGGGACTGGGGCATGAACGGCAGGAAGGTGGAAGCCGTGGGGTAATGCTTCTGCGTGAACAGCCCCTTGTAGGTGGATTGGTTCGAAAACGAGAAATAGTAAACATCCGGGTAGGTGATAGCACCGCCGTAGATATAGGGCGCCCCCTCCGCACTCAGGTCATAGAGTGACGTATCCACCGATTCGTCCCACAGGCTGTGGTCCTTGACGCGCTGGAAGTAGGCATCCCAGCTCTCCCCGGATTGGCGCGTCAGCGCCCACTGGTCCAGCTTCAGGTCGTAGACCACGTTCTCGCCGCTGACCAGGCCCGCCGCCCGGTAGATGGAGGTTACCAGTTGCTCGGTAATATCCAGCGGGTTGAAGAACTCGGTCAGCGTGGTGCCGTTGTGGGGCGTGGACACCGTGGTGATGCTGTGCACCCAGTTCCTGCCGCCCTCGAACACCGTGCCGGCCTCGTAGTTCTCCTCCGGCGAGCCATCCCGCAGCAGCTTGAGCAGCACCCGGGCCGTCTGGCCGCCCTGGCTGTGGGCAATGATGTGGATCTTGTTGGATGCATCCCAGTCTGGCAGCAACGCGCCGAAACAGCGGCCAAATTGACTGTGCCCATGGGTCGCGGCATGGGTTGCGCCGTAGTTCACACAGCCGCCCTTCAGCTGGTAGTAGGCCTCAACCGCGCGGTCCCAGTTGGAGCTGAGCGGCCCGACCGCCAGGGTAACGGTGTCATGCCCCTGGGATTTCAGGTATTCCTGCAGGTCCTTCTTGCCGTTCCAGCCGCCGCCCCAGTACTTGAAGCCGAACAGCTCGTTGCGGCCCCAACCAGCGAAGCCATGCAGCAGGACGACAGTGTCATTGTTGGCGGCCTGCGCGGCAGCGAAACTGGCGGCGGTTGATAGAGGCTGCAGCTTAAACACCTGGTTGTTGTCGTAATTGCAGGTGTACTGCTCCAGTTCCTGGTAGCCGGAGCTGAACAGACTGTTGTTCACGTCCAGGCACTGGTAGCTGGACTTCGGCCGTATCACATAGCCTGAGCCGTAGGGCACGAAGCGGAACAGCTGGTTGTCACTGCCGAACCCCTCGCCCTGCTCGATTGCCGTACCGGCGGCGTCGGCAAAATCCCGCACCGACAGCGAGAGCCCGCTATTGGTGTTCTGGATTTTGTAGTAGCCGTCGGCTTGGTGGATCAGCTCGAACGTCTGCGCGCTGGTGCCGTTACAGGAGTACTGCTGCAGCTGGGTACCCGCGGAGGTGCTCGATCCCGGCACGTCCAGGCACTTGCCGCTGTGGGTGGCAACGATGTTGTAGATACCGTCCTGCACCGCGGCCTCGTAGACCACCGGTTCCAGCGTCCACTTCTGGTTGTCACCGCCATGCTCGTCCCAGAGGTGAATGTCGGCCCCGCTGTCCATGGAAACACCGGAGACATCGATCGGCTTGTTGCCCGACAGGGCGGTTTTTATAAAGTACGCCCCGTCGCCATTACCCTCGAGCAGGAAGCGCTGGTTGCTGCCCTGGTTGCAGCTGTACTGCTGCACTGGCGTGCCGTTGCCGGTCTGGCCCCAGTAGATGTCGACACACTTGCCGCTGTTGACATTGATGATCTCGTACTGGCCGGCACCGGCGTAGACGAAGTCGAACTGCTGTGCGGCGGTACCGTTGCAGCTCCACTGCTGCAGCTGCTTGCCGTTGGCAGTGCTCGACGAGGGCACGTCGAGGCACATTCCCGAGTGCACTGCCCTGGCGGAGTACCGGCCGGGCGCCAGGGTGCGCTCGCCGTCGATGGTCGGGTCGATGGCAAAGGTCTGCTGCGGTGAGCCGGTACAGGACATCTGCACCAGCCGGCCCCCCTCACCCTGCGACGCACCCGAGAGCTCGACGCACTTACCCGAGTTCCGGTTGCGCAGGAGATAGCCACTGCCGTTCCTCTGCGGCAGGAAGTGCTGGGAACCGTAGTCGTACCAGCTGTACTGGACCACCGCCGCGCCATCCGAACCGGAGCCGCCCTGCACACGCATCGCCTTGCCGCTGTTTGTATTGATGATTTTGTAATAACCGTCGCCCGCCGGGCTGACATCAAAATCCTGGACGGCCGAGCCCGAGCAGCTGGCCTGCTCCAGCTGGACGTTACTGGATGTGCTGCCACCGGGCACATTGACGCATTTGCCACTGTGGGCAAGCGTCAGCGTGTACCTGTCGGCAGGTAAATTTGAAGCGTGGGCAGCCATGCTTAGCTGCAGAACCAATAGCGAAATTATCCCGAGATAAACGGGGGTAAGTCTCTTCATCATGCGCCGAACCTTATTCTCTCTGTGAACTTGATTTGGCAACACGTCAACGATCAATTAAAGGTAGAGCTCGATTCCTTCGGGCAGGCCGGCCAATCCAGAAGCAGACTACGGCAATACGATACTTTGGACACACGGCTACTTGCCGGCGACTGATGATGATTTGGCGTGTTGTCGCTGTTTTTATTGGAAAAAATTTTATTGTTTTAAGAATGCATTGTTACTGACATCACAGCCATGGCGTACCACTCACATGGCTGACGAAGCGATTCTAGTCACGAAAATGAAACACTGTAAACGGCAAAAAAGTGACCGTACGTCCCTTGAGAAACAGCGCACAAACACACGCATACAGACGTACCAGTCCCGGATCGGACGCTTTCAATCGGGATAGCCCGATCAACAGGACGGTGAGAATTGGACAAAAAGATCGACCAGCCCCGTGGAGGGAAATAAATTTGGGGACTTTTGATCGAAAGATTGATTTCATCATCCACTAGGGGACTTCAACATCGTTATTTTACTCTGACTGCGACTTTTGGTTCGTATCTTCCCCTAGGCCTCCATCTGGAAAACCCGCCAATTCCATTCGAAAGTGGGGAGGGCTAGGGAACTCGAACGATTCAGCCAGAAACATCAAAACCTAATTGTTTCTTATGTTCTGCTTTGGCCTGTCTAATCGAGTCGATGATTTGTCGCCTAAAGTCTTCCCTGGAGATCATTTCTTCCACCTGCAGTAAGGTCGCATCAATTGAGACTCCAACAATCAAACCCACCCCAGCGCCTATCACGGCACCCGCAAAAGTTCCAGCTCCGGGTATGATTGAGCCAATCGCAGCTCCGGCAGCCGTTGCCGCACCGCCCGCACCGACTTTCGAAGCCGCAGCCTTGGCGACCGCTTTGGCCGCCAGCCGTAGTGTCCCTTTGGCAGCAGCCTTTGAGACTACCTTTGTGGCTACCATCGCTGAGATGGCGCCCAGCCCAGCGACCGCTCCCCGCATATTGCCATTTATTCGCTCAATTTCGGCTGAAGGCCGCAGTATACTTTCCTGCGAATACTCATCGATCACCCAGAAGTCTCCTTCCGGCATGGAAACCTCATTGTCTTTTAACAGTTTTAGAGAAGCTTCCCTGAAGCTCGCCTCCAAGATATGGTTCTGCTCAGAGACTGCGCGTAAGCTTTTTTCAAACCTTGCAAATGGCTCTCCGCTATTGAGCGTCCTGGTCAGATCCGCGGAAATGCGGCTCTCCAGCGAGTTACTTAGTAATGCCGCAAGCCGCATGTATTCTGCCGGCAGGCTGTAATATGCATCCAGATATGCATCCACATTACCCTCCATCACCCTATAAGCCTCATCCATCTGCTTCTCAAGTAGCTCCATTCCCTGTTGCTGCCGAGCCAAAGTGTCGATAGCCAGAGCATGAAGGCTGTCCCGGGTTCCTGCTTTGTAATAGCGGTTTTCGAACTTCTCGACCTGAGGCTTGATCGCCAGCTCGAACTGGGCAAAGTCACGGGCACTGACCTTACTCGCGACAAGCGTGTCCACGTAAATAGCGAGAGCTGGATAAATAAAGCAGAGTCCGACTGCACACATCGCTCCCAAAGCGCTCGACTTTTCAAATCCAACTGTGGGCACTTCTAATTTCTCGGCCAAAGGTACAGCAATGCGGCGGTATTCCTTTGCTGGAATAAGAAATGCAGAAAGCGCATTCGCGAAACTGGCTAATGCCGCGAACGTAACGAGTAGGGCCATCACGAAATATAGGCGTCCGGAGCTGACCTTTAGGATATGCAGCCCCATATCCATCACCGCTGCATAATAGGTAGTATACCGATCTATTATTTGTGCCAAAACACTCTGTTCTGAAGAGAGCAACACCTTTTGTTGTTCCAGCATTATCTCCGACAAGAGCGGAACGCTGTCACGGGGTATAAGATAGAGATGAATCAATATCCAAGCGACACTAACCAACAGTGCGAATACCCACTGGGACCAGGCCAGTCCCTTGGCGAAAGCTCGATATTCCCGAAACTCATTACGTGCAACTGATAGAAGCTTTGCGTGGATGCCGAAATATAGAGGTATCAAGGCACACAACAGCGCCCACTCAATATAAGAGAGCATATGAAACCAGTACAGCATTCCTATACCGGAACATAGCGAGACCAGAAACCAGAAAGGGGTAGAAAGTAGCCGGCTATTCTGAATCGCACGGAGAAAACCGCCGTGACGATATTGATGGGCATAAAACGTCTTTTGAATAGTACTTATATACAAACGACTCAAGAAAAATGGAAACCCCAGTACTACGGCTCCCAGTAGGAGAACCCACAGCTTACTATCGTTCGTCATTTTCGCGAGCAGCCAGCCTGCGGCTAGCCAGGAATAACTACCGACGAGATATTTCAAAGCCCCACCCCAAATGCACCTGGTTAATCTAACCCAATTTAATTTAGTTCTAATGTGAAAATGTATTTTTTGTTTCTGAAAAGTATCATTAAGTATTCGCTCTAGAAAGCAGCTGCCATAGGTTCAACCTTCTCAGATCTGACAGAGAATTTGCCTTAGTCAAACCCAAATTAGGGCTGCCGACGATCACAGCAAGAGCTTGCGCACGGGAAATGGCCACATTGAGGCGATGCTTATCAAACAGGAATGCTAATCCTCTCGGTGATTCAGCCGCTTCACTGGCACACATACTGATAAAGACTATCGGGGCCTCTTGGCCTTGAAACTTGTCAACACTCCCTACTCTGGCCTCCTCGCCCAATGCTTGCTTCAGTTTATTGACCTGATGGTTATAGGGGGCCATGAAGAGCATGTCCGCCAAGGTTAACTCTCTGGTCTTGCCGTTCTTATCGCAGTAATTCCGACCAAGAAGCTCCTCCGTGCGAGCAACAATTTCGGCCACTTCCTCCTCACTGGCTTGAGTATTTCCCTCATGCTCGACTGGCAGATAAATCACCCCGGCTTCACAGTCCAATGGCCCGTGATAGCTTGAAGGTACGTCGATAACTTGTTTCACATTGTCTGGATGCGCCTCGAGCCTCCCACCATAGAATGCGTGCGAGACAACATCATTGACGGCCGGGTGCATACGATAGGTGGTGTCGAGAAATACTCCCATCTGCTCGTCGATGGCTGCTTGTTCACCCAGCAAATAGTCCAGCACGGAGAGGCCGGCAAGCCCAGGGTGACTGCCCTGAATAGGCTGGCCCAGCTGCATCTGGTCACCCATCAGAACAATATTTTCCGCTGCCCCGCTAATAGCAACAAGATTAGCAAGGCTCACCTGCCCCGCTTCATCCACAAACACGTAGTCAAAACGCCCTTGCAGATCCTCCCGGGCAAATCCCCATGCGGTTGTCCCAACAACGGTTCCGGGAGCCACCGTACCCTCGATATCCTTGTTAGCTAAGACCTGGATACCCAGTTCTTCCAGTTGCGAATCAGTATCTTTGGTGCACACACAGGACACAGGAATCCCCTGATCGTGACAATAGCTGGCGGTACCGATCAATAAATTATTGATAGCCTTGTGGCTATTGGAGCAGATGCCAACAGTTCTCCCCTGTTTGACGAGCTCTGTGATGATGTGCTTACCGGTATAAGTCTTCCCAGCACCAGGCGGTCCCTGAATGGTTAGGTAGCTGGCCTGTAGATTGGAGACGCCCCTGATAACTTGCTTGAGTCGTTCCTTGGGGTCGGTCCCGGTCACTATCGACATGCCCGACGTATGCCCGTTGATGCGGGGCAAGGCGCGGGAAAGAAAATCACCGATTGCACATGCTCGCCACTCACCCCGCTCATACGCGGCAATAACCCGATCCAGAGCCTGCGGAATAGGGTTAGGATTCACGTATTCATCCGGTACCAGCGTGATTACCGCAGGCGGTTCCTGCATAGCGGAAATGACGATCAACCCTACTTCTAAATCACTCTCAGTATCCTCAAAGGAGACCTTCAGGGGTCTGCCCGCATCATCCTCCTCACCGGCCAGATAAAAGGTCTTGGCAGCACCTTTGAACTCCTGATTCGCATCAAATCGATACTCGAAGGCGTGCTTCCTGGCTCTTGGGCTCACCTTGAATGGTGGACGGGGAGTCCGTTCACACTGGGCAAGGCAATCGATATCATCTAGCAATTCATCATGCGTGAGCCCCAAGCGGTCAAAGAGCCTCCAAAACACCGGCTTGGCTTCGCGGCGGTGGAACTCCAATAGCCAGGCGAGGGTCTCGGTGACCACAGACTGAGGCACCCTGCTGGGGTCGGTTTCTTCGCCGCACTCTGATGCACGCTGCCGTTCAGCCAGTCCCAAAAGACGATCACGGAGCTGCGTGCGTTCCGACACCTCTTCAGTGACTTCGCTCTCTCGAGGTTCGGTGGGCCCAACGTAGGTGATACCGTGGCGCTCTTGCTCTTCGCGCAGCCACTCCACCAGCTCCTGAGTAGAATCACAGTCATCAATGTTGTATTCGCGGATGCTCTTCAGGATTTTGGAGGTCTGCCAACTATCCCCATCCCGTTGTTGGCGCCATTGTTCATAGACCACCACCGAATCTCCGCCCGTCCCGACGTCTGTTTCACGCTTTCCCCGATACAGATGTTCAACACTCTTGATCGAGTAATTGCGTTCGCCAAGACGCAACCCATGGCGGACGATCTTATAGAGGTCCACAAAAACCTCATTGCGCAGCAGCTGGTCAACCTCATGTTCACAGACGCCATACCGCCCCATTAGTCGCCGGCATGCAGCGATCTCGTAATTGGCGTAGTGGTAAATATGCATTTGCGGGTCATGCTGCCAGCGTTCATACACCCAGTGCATAAACGCCTCGAAGGCAGCTTTCTCCTCATTTGCATCGTGGGCCCAGAAGTCCCTGAAGCAGCGGTTTCCCGATTCGTCGAAGTAGGTGGCCCCCCAAAGGTACTCTAGCCCCCCTTCCTCTAGCGGGAATCCCTCGATATCGAAGAATACGTCAAGGGTAGAAGGCGGTGGCAACAAGCTTAGCCCCAGATGCTGCCCTGCCTCAGGGATCAATATTTCAAACCTAGGCTTCTCGCAATCCTGGCTAGCCTGCTGAATTCGCGCTTGCGCCTGCAGTCGCGTAAAAACAATATCGTTGATGCCCGGCACCCGGACCAGCTCGGATTCCGCCAGCCCCGTGAGCGTGTTAATACCTGCAGCTTGCAGCTTCTTGACCTGCGCTCGAGTGATATTGGCAACACGGCTGAGGTGGTCTCGCTCCTCCAGGATCTTTTCGGCGTACGTCCCCCAACGCCCCCAGCTCACGGAGTCCGCTGGATCCGGCATTACCTCGGCATTAAAGCTCGTCTCGGCGGATAGGAACTGACTTTTCTGTGCCTGGTAATAACTGAAGTAATCCCGTAGTGGGAAGCTATCTCGCTTACGCGAACCCAAAACAATCGACACACTTTCGGGCAGACACCCTTGGCACTCTGCAAGCATCTCCGCATAAGTGCACAACTGGACCAGATGCGAGGGCTTTACTGCGCCGGAGAGCTTAGTATCCCACACGGTGTAATGATAATGCCCCAGCGATGACGGCCCCTCTACCTTGACCAGGAAATCGGCAAAGCCACGAAAGGGCAGCTTCTCCAGGGCAGCCTGGAATATTACATCTATACCTCTACTCATGGCTTCACGGGTAGCTATCAGCTTCTCTGTGAATGAAAGCTGACTCGAAACCGCAAAAATCGACTTACCCGCATTCCTCATCTCATCGAGATGATCCTGCTCATGCGCGAGTCCGCGTGTTGCCAGTACCGCCTGTAGCGGATCCTCGCCATCTGGCTTGATCCCGCAATCGGGAAAATCCGTTGAAAGGCGCTCCATCCAAGCCGCGAATGGTGATTCTATAAAGCGACATAGATCTGAAGGTGAATAAATCACCCGACCGGACTCATAATACATAACTCAAGATTCCTTTCCTGCCCACTTTACTTACGAGTACTGGTTCAAATCATTTTTGAATCAAACTGTCTCCGTCTCCACCACCGGATAACACGCATCTCCGGGAAATGAATCAGGGTTTAGCATCATAATCTCAATGATTGATGGTACTAATTTCCCCATAATCGCCATTCCATCGCGGATCTGATCACGGTTAACCCGACCCTGCCAAGTGGCTCCACCATGAACTAACTGATTTCTAAGCGTATAGAGTCGGCTAAAAATCACACCCAGTACAGTTTTAGTGTCCGAACTAGCCAAGGAAGCTTTTACTGCCGTATTAGCGGAATTAAAACTCTGCCTCCAACTTTTAGCATCTATCTCTCCTCTCTGATAAGCCCAGAACGGATGAAATATAAATGGATTATCTAACAGCAACCTGATCGATCCGGAGAACTCATGCCAAACATGACTGTATAGATCGTTACTAGTATCCAGATCTACCAATCTATCAATAAACCTTCTAAAGAGATCTTGGTCACCGATACCTAACGTGCGGTCTATTTCCTGGGCGTACGCAGCATTGAAAGAGATCCAGAGAAAAATAAATGCACTATCTACATCTTCACACTGCTCCGCGCGGCAAAGCCAGCTAAGCGCACGGTGCACTCTCAACCCAATGCATCAGGGAACCCATCGCGATTCTCACGCTGAAATGATTTAAGCGCTTTGTGACCAAATTCCATTACCATTTAGTTCCCCTTAAATATGCGCTTAACTTGACACCCAAAAAGTCTATCAAATGGGCTAAATGCTCTAAAAGACCCCACCAAAATCCGAAGCTTCAACGGCCTCATTTGCCACCACCGCATCGCTCAGGTCTATTTTGTTACTTAACAAGCTATCAAGCTGCAGATCAAAGGATGCAATTTCTGGATGGAGCGCCATTGGCAGATATACGTTGACGTTCCGTCTTTGCCCGATACGGTACACCCGATCAGTCGCTTGCGCTTCTTTGGCTGGATTCCAGTGTCTCTCCAGATGAATTACATTATTTGCACCGGTTACGGTCAGGCCAACACCCGCAGCCACTGGAGACATCACTATCACCCCAAATCCAGAAGTGGACTGAAATGCATCAATAATCGACTTACGGGTAAGCTCGGACTGCCGCGTCGATACTGCCTTAGTATCACCATTAATAATATCTACCTTGATCTTATAGAGAGAAGAAATTAAGACGCATACAAACCGCTGAATTGACTTGGTCGTGGCGAAAATAATCACCTTCTCCTCGCGACTGCGAATCTCATCAAGCACGGACAGCATCGACTCGATCTTCACTGAATCCTTGGCAAACTCAATGAGCCCCTTAATATCTGACGGAATATCATGCTGACCCAACAACCTGTGATGGATAGAGCTTACCTTAAGCTTGAGTAAGCTCGGCAAGACCACCCCCCGCCGGTCCTGTTCCGAAGCATTTTTGACATGGGAGACAATATCTTCGTATGCAGAGAGCTGGGGCCCCTTCATCATTCCGGCTAAGGTAGATTGGAACTTAAATTTCTGAGCAGACTGATTACCGGAATAGATTGTCCTCTTGGGAAGTCCGTCAAGACGCTCCTCTTTGGTTCTCCGCAGCATGTAGACACCAACTTTATCTCTTAGCTGCTTACCGACCGTAATTTTTACATCTCTCTTATCCGGCTCAGCAGCATCCAATATAGGGGAAATATAGTTCTCCCTGAATGATTGCCATGCCCCTAAAAGACCTGGAACAGCGGTATCCATGAGACACCAGAAATCCTTTAGCGAGTTCTCAACCGGAGTTCCGCTTGCCAGCAATTTAAAGTCTGCCTTCAGAGCCTTTGCCGCTCGCGTCGCCAACGCGTTGGGGTTTTTGATATTTTGCGCCTCGTCAAATGCTACGATACTCCAATCAACGCGGCTGAGTGAGAACTGGTAATCTCTAAGCGTCTGGTATGTTGTTAAAACAAGTCTTCCCGGCATATCGAGGCGATCTTTGCCATATAACTTTCCAACCTTCAGCGAGTAGCGAATCGAATCAAGGTTACTAATCCCCTGAGCCTCTTGTGAGGTTTCTCTACCGGCTCCGGCGACACGGAATCGCTTTAAGTCTACCCCCGCCTGCAGGGTCACAATATCCTGGAAGGGCGATTTATGGAATGTTTCAAAAACCTCGGACTGCCAGTTTTCAAGGAGGCTTAGTGGCGCCACGATCATTACGGGCTTTTCTAGGCCTCCAGCTTGGCGCATTCGTCGAAGATATTCAGACGCTGCCACCAGGGTCATGTAGGTCTTCCCTAGTCCCATGTCGTCAGCTAATAATGCCCCCGTGTCCCGGCTACCAGAAAGTGTTGATTCCATATGAGCCAGAAGCCAACGAATGCCCTCATCTTGGTGTGGAAAGGCGGCTCTCTTAAGATTGCTCTTATCATAGTCCTGACGATCAACGTCAAATCCATTCAGCTCGGTCTCTCTGCAAAAGTCTTCTTCCTCATCATTAGTACCAATTGCAATCACGACTTGATCAGATGTTGAACTTTGAGCCTCATCCGGTCCAACACCCCTAGTCGGCACATCTACCTCATTCTCAGAAAGACGCCGCTCTGCCGCACGCAATGATTCCTCGACAGCTTCTACATCAGACACGTCAAACTTCCTGCCATCGAATTCGACGACTGTCGCACCGAGCTTCTGAGCATCGCTAACGCGCTGAATGAGTTCATCCAACGTTTCACGACTTTTAGCAAGTGCAGCTATGTTCCCTGTCGGCTCAATAAGCTTACTTTCTGCATCAAACCAATTGGTGCTCGACCTTTCCACATCTCCAAAATACTTATGCTCGAAATGCTCGGCACCAAGCACCCGCAAAGAAAATCCGGTATCGAGGTCAATCATGGCCGCGTTTAGATAAGCGGTTGGGGATTCAAAGAACGACTCTACCTGGGACTTAGGAATCACACGGTTGGTGAGTATCTCCTCGACAGCGTCTACTCTTTCTTGATCTAGCAGTACAAAACGGTTATTTACCCGGAGAATACTTCTACCTTCATCGGCGCCAATCTGCCCCAAACGACGCTTGACGTCATTCAGATCGATACCCGGGCCAAATGTCGGGGTGAGTACCAAATCACCAGTTTCAAGTTCTTCAACTCCGACACCAACAGATTCTGGGCGAACAATATCTATCTGATTAAAGTGCGCAAGATCAATCTCCGCACCTGCTTTCTTTGCAGTTTGCAGCTCAAAAATCAACCAGTTGTTTTCATACTCATTTCGCTCCGAGGCAGATAGACCTTCATGCTGAACAAGCGCCTGCAGCGCTGACCACTGCGCAGGGGTCAGGCGATATTGCTCTGTTTCCCCTAAAAATAGAAATGGTCCTCGAAGACTAAAGTGGGCGACTTCCTCCCCGGCAGGTAAGACCAACTCGGTTCTAACAGCGAAAGAGGACTTACCCGTGCTTCCAGAAATCAAGCACTTAAAAGCTCCCTCAAATAAGGGGGGGAGCCTGAATAGGGCTGCGAAATCTTCATCCAGATTAGAGACAGATGATGATGACACTGTAAAGCAATTAGCGTTTCGACGTGCAACGCCCTGCTCGTGCAGGCTCTTCAGGTATGCATACTTCATTCCGAAGATCGGGTTTTCCAATGAATACCCTTCCGGATCAGCCAGGCCAGGCCCCTTGAAAATAAAGTCCAGCCCCTCGACTGGGTCAATCCGCCAGGATAAAGATTCCTCTTCGTGCTTTCCTGCGAAACGCTTGAGAAACTGCGCTATCGCCATCACACTGCTCCTACTTTTTTCTTGAAGGCGCGATATTGATCCGGATGGATTAACCTTCCAGCCTCAACTTGAACCCCCTTGTACTTCAGATAAGCGATTGCCTTCCTTTGCCAGTTAAAATGGACATCATGGGTCAATTCCAACCCTTCGTCGGTATCGCCATATTCACGACGATAATCAAACATCAACTGGCTACGAAGGTAGCTATCATCAATTGCCCGGATATCGTAGTTTCTAATTTTCTGGTTGGAAGGCAACTTGTCCAAGAGCTTCAGCCTGAAGCTATGACTGCCTTCAATCATGTGAACCTTTCCGCCCAAATTGAGATAGATCATCGAGGTTTGTGGGGAATGCACTCTAGTAAAAGCCGGCAGTTCCTCTCTTTTATATTGCTTTCGCACGTAGTGCTCTGCGTAGGATCCCAGGAATAGTCGAGACTCAGAAACTGCTCCAGATTCAAGCAAACCCTCCATGAATGCTTTTCGCGGCTTGAACATCCGCTCCATGTCATCGATTTTCCCATCCCTGGCGCTCTGCTCAAGCACATCCAAAAATAGCTTAAGGTCAAACCGACTCAACCAGCCGCGGACCTTAGAAACACGGTGCTCACCGAGCAGCGACCACCACTTTTGGTAATTAGGATTTGAGCGGGGAACTCGCGGATCACCGGCAATAGACAAAATTACATTCTGCCACGGTTCACTTACCTCCCCATCTGGACTCCTATCAATGAGAGTCTCCAGCACTTCAAGGCCTAGCAACTTGCCCGGAATATAATTCGAATTGAAAACCGCTGGTTTGCATACCTCTTTCAGCACTGGATCATCAGCGCCGACAGGAATATTACGAATGGTCTCCAGATAATAGATATTCTGACAACGGCTGAGGAATACTCCCCCTGTGAAGCTTCCGAGGTGGAATCTTCTGATCAGCCCATCGAAGTCAATGTTTTGTTCGCGAGCTGCCTTCACCAGTCGATAGGGAGCAGATGGCGAAAAAAGCCGGCCTCGCTGTTCGGCATAGGTCTGAAGATCGCTGTGGCCATCCCTTCGAGCGAGATAGGCCAGTTGTTCTTGCAGGAAGTCAGTCCAAGCAGGCAGCCCCTCGTCTCCGCCAATAGTGTCAAACCGCTCAAAATATGCCCGAATCATTTGTAGGAGAGAGAGTTTGGTCATTGGCTCCCGAACGTCACGTACCCGGGCTAGCATGTCGCTACTGACGCCTACCTGCTTGGCAAATTCGACTTCGCTATATAGAAGGAATGTATAAGCTCTGACGTGGAGCGTATCGTCAATAGCACGGCGAAGCCCTGTACTATCACCTGCTGACGCTAACCTCTTTAGCAGATCACAAGCACGGCGAAATCTTGGTGAGCTTTGTCCAGAACCACTGCCGACTTTCTTTAATTTCTCTTCGGCGCCCCTCAGCGGCAGAAAGTCTCTCTCTGTCCACTCCGGCAATTGGAATTCGAGTCTTGGCAGCATGCTACTTTAATTTGGCTTTAATTTTCTCGAAGTCCGCTAGCGACGGTCGCTTGATTGTAAAGCGAATGTCGATTCGGCGGTTTTTCTTAAGCGACTTCTTGCTATCTGGGTCCTTAAGAGTGTCCAATCGTGGCCTGGTTTCGGCATAACCACTAACGGAAAATAACTTCTTATGGTCATGACTCACTAATTCCTCTGGGCGCTGTCCCTTGGGCAGTTTCTCATTCCAATACCGCCAAACTGAGATCGCTCGAAAAGTTGACAGCCCCCAATTTTCCTGGATAGCGGCATTTCGATAGGGAATTTTATCCGTATGCCCTTCGACAAAGACCGTATCCAAGTATTTCCAGCGATCATTTTTCTCTATCGAGGCAAATAGTACCCGCCCAATCTCCAGCGTAACTTTCTGAGAGCGCTCATCCTCCGGAACTTCATAACGTCCAGAACGGAAAGCAAGAACGTCCTCCGGAATTCGAAGTACTGTATCGTTTTCGCCTAGTGAGACCCGAATATCTTTTTTCCGTAACTCTTGCTCTATCTCCCGCAGTAGTTCTGCTCGGACTTCCTCTGCCTCGCGAATCTCATTAATTGCCGCATCCCAATCTTGCCGCTTTTGCATCAATTCCAGCACCAATGCGACTACAGCCAGGACGAAGATGACCAAGAGACCGGCCATAATGTCGGAGAATGACATCCAATATGGATTTTCCTCATCCACATTCGCGCCTTTCTGTAACGAACTAGCTAATCGCATCGGTTACCCTACTCTTCGAGCCGAACTTGCCATCGATTTCATCTACCAGTTCATTAATCGTACTGACAGCATTAGTCATAGAAGAAACGTAACTATTAGTTTGCTCATTCCACGCAGCCATACGGCTTGTGGTCTGGTTCTGAACTGTTTCTGCGTAGTCATTAAGCAAGCTGCTCATTTTCTCATTAAGATCGGCGACATGCTGCTTCATGCTATGCCCCAGACTATTGAAGCTTTCCTGTACCTTGCTTAGACCAGATTCTGCCAGCTCTGCTGCCGCCTGTAAGTTCTCAGTAGCGGCACCTATCGTTCCTGTGACCTGTTCCATTTTTTTCGACAGCGCTTCATAACCGACCAATACAGCCTGATTCTGATTGGTGATGCGCTCAAATTGATTGGCGGACGATTCAAGGTGCTCTTCTAGGCTATCACTGGCCTGCCGCAGATTAGTCGACAGCATCCCAAGCTGGTTCGACGAGCCTTTCATGTCGCTGGCGGCCTGCTGCATGGATTGGGTTGCTGCCGTATGGCTGTCAGCCAGTTCACGGAATCGCTCGATCAGGCTGTTGAGTTCCGTGCTGATTGACTCGTGCTGCGCCTGTTGGGACTCCAGGGTTTGTTGAATTCCCTGACTCAGGGCATCCTGCGCACTTACAAAGCGGCCAAAATTGGCATCAGCCGCTCGTTGCGCCTGCTCTTCACGCTCCTGCTGCTTCGCGAGATGTGAAGCCATAGCACTTTGCATCTCTTGGACAGTATTCGCACTTTGGGCCGTAAAGGTACCCATTTCACCCTTCAGCTGAGCTGTAAAGTCTGACAACCCGGACACCATCTGCTCCGAAGCATGCTCCATATCGACGGCAGCGTCCTTCATCATCCGCTGCTGAGCTTTACCAGCCTCACCGACACCATCAAGGAAACGCTCAAGCAAGGATTCCAGTGCCTTCTCCGAGCCGGAATGTGCATTCTGCACTAGTTGCTGGATGGCCGGCCCGAGAATGTTATGAAGACTCTGTTCCATGCCATCCCTAATCACCGTGGAAGCCTCTCGCATGGCTTCTTGCATCTTGTGTCCAATCTTCTCGTCCAGCTCAGCGAGTTTCTCCATACTCTGACGGGAGAAATCTTCGATATTTGAAAGGCTCTGTTCCGCCGTAATACGCGGGAAGAGATTGTCGATCCTGGCTTGAAAGCGGCTGATACGCGCTCGGATATTACGCTCTAGTAGCTTTTCGTAAAGATTGAATAGAACACTGGTAAAGACCCCCCAGACAGACGTCATGAACGCGATTTTCGCGCCACCGATCATTCCGAAAATCCCATTTCGCAACTCATCGACATCAGTGGTGGTCGTATCGATGTCCAGTGCGCCAAGCCCCATGGTAAGGCCGGCAAAAGTACCGATCACACCAATAGCAGTTAGAAATCCCGGCACAGCAGCCAAGAGTCGATTCTCGGTGAGGCTTCGCGCTAGCGTATGTGTATTAAAGAAATGCGCCGCATCAAGGGTATTACAGAGGCGCTGCTTCTGCGGAACAGGTACAAGCGACTCATCGAATTCACGCCAAAGATCGCCATACTTGGCATTCTGTAGGGCTATATTTGTCAGATCTCGCCGTCGCTCAAGCAAGCTCTCTGGCTTCACGTTGCCAATCAGCGACTCGTAAAATGCAACGGCTTTTCGGGCAGCAAAGAATCTAGTGAGCGCCCAGCCGCCAAACGCCGCCACGGCGATCACGAGAAACAGTACGAAGCCTGCGCTAAGACCCTCCGGACTCGAGAGCCTTCCATCAAAGATCGCACCGAGGTCGGGCATCAGATTTCCGAGACTGTAAGTTGACTGCTCCATAAGAAGTTTTACCGCATTTAGTTTTTGTTAATTCGACTCAGGCTTGACCCAGTCCACCGCACTGACAATGCCCCAATTGCCAGCGGCGTTGGGGCGACGCCACTTTGCTGTAGGCATCTTTCGCAAAAATTCCAGCGCTTCCATAAAATCGAGAAAATGCCTCTCATCACCCTTATTCCCAACTGTGTAGTGGCCACGTCCGTTACGGACACTAGGGGAAAAGATCGAGCCATCACGAGCGACTGGAAGGGCATCACGCCTTGCAGCCGGAGGCTCGAGTTCTGGAGCCGGCTCCGCTAACTCTGGTGTATTCTTGACTCTGTTGTTTTGATGCCGATCGCCCAAAAGGTAACCAGCACTAACCTCCTGATGCTTCTGAGGCGTCGCATCGCCCAGCTCCCAGTTCGCTTCCAGCTTTCCACACCCAAGCTTCAGGAGGATTTGGGCTTCGGGATTCAGAGTTACCCAAGTTACAGCACCGCTTTTATGCTGGTATGCAACTGGTTCCGGCAGAATGCGGATATCTTCCAACTTCCAGGCGTATCGCCATTTGTAGCCGGGAGCTGTATAGGTATCGGCACCAACCCGATGTTTATCAAAAGACGTCTCAAGCGCATGATCATCTAGGTAGTCGCTCACATCAGCGAGCCGTGCAATCCCTACAACTTCCCCACTACCCTTTCTGATTAGTCCGAACCAGCCTCGATACTGGGTTTGACGGCTGCGTAGCTCCCACGACTTCTTTCCCTGCAGGAGATAGCTGATCCAAGGTTCGTCGATGATCAATGCCTTACTGATTGTCGGCATCCTCTCTCCCCTCCCCTTTTGTCGACTTGCTCCACTTTCTGCTGGATCCATATTGCGCGGACGCCCCAGCTGCTTCCTGGAGCCCCTCAGATCGAACCATCATCGGCGGTACCATCAGGCCATCTGCCAACGGAAACAGCTTCAAGCAATGCGGACAACACACATCCTCGGCATAGCGAACCACAACCTTTTCTGACACAGTCCATCTCCTTCACCAGATTCATATCAGGTGTCATTACAATGAATGTGCCAATTCTTAAAAACCAGATAACCTATTGTTTTTAAACGCTTTTTAAATTTTCGAGCATAAACGGTCGGGCATTGAGATAACGATCCCGGCCGTTGCATAAAAATTTTTATCCAGCTGGGCGTGATCGTCCCGAGAATCCAACGTCTATAGCTGAACCAGGACCTATACCAGCCCGGTCGCAATGAAATCAGTTAGAGGGAAGGCAAAAAGTGTTGCCCGACATCACACTCGTTTCTCGAACCCAATATGGGTACTGGAGCGAGAGGGCCAACAATTACGGGTGACAAAAGAAGAAGAGATATTTACCGAGCGGCTGTCCCTAACCTGCGATCACCGTGATCACATTTTGCCCCCACATCTTTGCCGGTGAATGAATAGACCGGCGAGGGCTTCCAATCCGCTCTTCTTGTTTTTGCAGCAACGGCCCCTTTTTCGCCTCCCCACAGACGACTTCAGTGCCATCGATGTGAATTTATCATGTCACGTTTTGTGATGGAATTGGCACTTAGGAATATTCAATTAGCTCCAGTCGAAGAGCCAAAAACGCTCGCAATGCGTTCACCTATCGACCGGATTGATCACTTTTTGATCGGATTCGTCACACACACGAAAACTGTTCGCTTAGGAACTTATCATTTGGCACCACACGAGGCTGATGTCGGCCGCCGCGATAACCATCCATCCAGACCACCGAACGGCTATTCTCTGGGCCCACGCTGACATGGAACGGGCGGTGAGACGAATAGAAGTACAGGCGGTCAAAAGGCGTGTTCTGAACAATCCAGCGGGCCACCACCAGCGAACTCACGCCCCCTACGTAGCAGTCCACCGCAATACCCCGCCGGTCGCAGATCAATTCCCCTTTGGTGCTAAGCTCTGAACCGGCGTGCTGGTCACCGCGCGGGGTTATGTTCGGGTACGGATTCTGTTTGACGATACTGACCAATGCCGAAGAACTGAAGCCATAGGTCAGATAAACCTGGCCGAACACCTCGGAGACCGGATCCAGGATGTCACGGCACATCTGCCGGATGGCTGCGTATGTTTCCAGTTGCTTGGGTGTATTATCGATCTTGGAGCGCTTCCAGGAATCGCTGCATTCAAAGAAATCACGGTAGACGAAGAACTCGCCGCAGCGATCATCGGGGTGCGGAATGATAGTGGTTATATCCATATTTTCACCATTTGTCTGTATGTCCTGCCCCTATTCGCGGTGACGGCTTAAGGCGTTCTAACGCGCGGAGATCCCACCCCTGTCCGTCTCCGAGACTGGGTCAGGGGTCAGGGGATATCTCGATACCATGTGTCGGGTCAGTGATTAGAGCGTCTCTCGTCGACTCGCGTCGCCCGACAATTCCGAACCCAATTTGGCGGCCAACTCGACACAGAGGTGCAAGGCTGCATATGCTGTCCCCACGCCCACAGGAGAATCTTCCTGATGCTGGCCAAAATCACCAAACCGGTGAACTGCACACATCAACTCGTAAGTATCTTTACCGACCCATTTTGTTACGGGAGAGCTTCTATCGGAGCCTGTCATTAAATTCAGTAAACGGAGCCTTCTTCCTCCTTTAGGGAACGAAGTCGTAAAGTCATCGACATCTCTTTCCCCGTTGTACCTCCATGTCGAAATCCAATCGGAAGGAATCTTTCTTTCTGATAACTCCGCATCCCAGATTAATTCAAAAGCATGGTTGGCAATCCCGCGGATATTCGCAAGAAAAACGCTTGGATAAAGCGGCATATCCTCAACGCCGCGCATTAAATAGCGCTTCAACTCGCCATCTACCGACTCTAATTGTGAAATCCTGAGCTCTAGAACAGTTCGAAAGTGCCTATTGTATTCGCCTTCCTTTCCGAAGAGCCGAAACATCGCACTATCCTCGTTATTTTGCGAACTCAAGTATTTGCACAGCAGTCGATTAGCCCTGAAAAGCTTTCCCCTCCCTCTAGCAACGAAGCCACGGCTTATCAACGCCTCTCCCAGTTCATCGGAGACATCAGTTGTAGCAACTGCATTATCAGACTCTATTCTCCTGAATACTTCCTGTGCAGCAGAAGAACACTCCCCCCAAAGGGTATCGATTGGATCGTAAAGAGAGGAATATGCACTCTGACAGGCATCCCGAACGGCAACATCAGTTACATTTCCTAATTCTTCAGAATCAGCAATACAATTCAGCGTTTCTAAGACCATTAGAGGGAATCCGTTTGTCGAATTCCAAATTTCTGTCAGCGCACCACGTGTAAAGGAAACATGTGAGAGTCTTGTTAGCGCGTCATCCAAGTCATCCTCATCGAAACACCCAACCCGGACTGGATTTGGAGCGAAAATATTCCAAAAATCACTGGTCTGCGCATCCGGCTGACGAATCAGCTCACGAAGACTCCTTCGGCTAGCTGTTACGAATCGCAAACTTGGCTTAATTGCGAGTTCGCGCAACTGGTCCCATAAATTTCGCGTTAACTGCCCGTTAAGTAATGGGCGATCAAACCCGTCCAAAATTGCCAATACTTTCCCGTTCTCCTCTTTAAGGACTTCCAGGACTTCAGCAATTTCCTGATATGACACATCCTCTAGTTCATGTAGATATTCCGACAAATCTGGGTGATTTTTCTTCAGTGCGGAAGTTAGCTTCTCTGTAAACCGGATGATGAATTGCTCATCCGTTTGGGGCGTGCAATGCCCCAAATCCCAGAAAAAAGTCGCCGTATAGGTGGTGTCTTCCTCTTGGAAATAGCGAGCAATCTCATTGAGCAATACGGTCTTTCCAGAAAATCGCGCACCTACAACTTGAATATGATCCGGCGTTCTTTTTTTAAGCGCATTTTCAACGCTACCAACCAAAGCCTTTCTACCTATCAATGGCGCAATAGTAGTCCCCAAAATTGGAAAAATTCGATCATCCATTTGCTCACCCCGCTTCATTTCTTGCTCTACTAACAATCACATTTCCGTCGTGCCGTTGTTCTATCCAGTCAGCCATCATTGGTATTGATAGTTGGTAGTGCCCCCCTGCCGCCTCTCCAACAAACGTTACCAATTCAAGCTCACGCAAGTATAAGAGATCATCATCCAGTGCTGCCTCGTTAATCTCTATACCGGACTGCACCATCTCTTCGTACATTGATCCGAAGCTGATCAGAGATTGATCGGCCAAAGCGGAAGCACACCGAAACAGAATGAACTGCCTTCTGGACTTTCCTGTCGCGGGCCCCTGGCCTGCGTAATCCCAAAGACTGGCGAAATGTTCATTATCACTCACTAGCGCAGATGCAGCGGCGCCAACTTCGTTGAGTGTAATCGATGAGATCTTATTATCTGCAGCATACTCAAATATCCGATTACACAGGCATTGGACTAAATAGGGTTGGCAGGCCGTGAGGTAAACAATTCTTTCTACAGAATCGCTTGAGAACACCAGCTTCCCTTCGACGGGCTGCGTGACTACGTTTCTCGCACTTTCTATGTCTAGAGCGGTGACCTGGACCCGAGTACCTAGCCCATATAGAGCCGACCAATACTCTTCGCGAAGCCTCTTCAACCTGCGAGAGCCAGTCAAGATTGCAGAAAATGACGAGTAGGTTTGAATTAAGAATCTGATATTCTCTGGAACCTGCGCCGAAGTAATCCCGCTATCGATACCCTCCTGCAACTTGTCGAACTCATCCAGCATTAGGACCAGGCCGAAGCCGTCTTCCTCCAACTGACTAAGTACGGTTTCCAGATACTCACGAAAATCGATAAATGGGGAGTCTTCACTGATGCCTTCTCTACAAGCTCTGGCGATCCCCAGGGCGGAACTTCCCGCAGGAACCAACTTGCCGTTCGGCAACGGACACTCCATCTTATTTTTTATTAAGCCTGCGGCAATACTCCGCGCGACTTCCCGAAAAACTTCAGCTGTCGGAATGCCGAGAACCTTTGAGTCTCCCTCCGCGCCTTGGAGGCTAGCGTAAACGGAAATCCATTTGGGTATGACGTTCACTCCCTCCAAGTGTTTCAAGATTGATGTTTTTCCTGCTCGACGATTGCCCTCTAGCAGAACTACGTTACCATTGTCCCTAATCTGACGGGATATCCTCTTCAGCAGACCCTCACGGCCAAAAAAAACTTTATGACCATGCTTTGGCTCCAAGGGGCTACCAGTAACATATGGGCTTCCGCCCAAATCCTTTGTGGTCTCCTGGTCATCGACATCCCCAGCGGCGATCCTGATCGGAACCTCGATATCAGAGTCAATATGGCTTCCATCTAGGGCTTGCGCTCTAGACTTGAGTCGCAACTCTAGCAACTGCCCATCTGCCGGTGCTCTGCCTCGTAAAGAGAGCCTAAATTCCCCTCCCTCCGGCAAATAACCAACCTCCGCATGGCCCCAATCAGGAACTGTTTTCATGCGTAGATTTCTGACAGGAAGTGCCCCCTGATTCTTGATTAATACAGTGAACTCGTGCAGTGAGCCTGCGTTCAGGGTCTCCGGGATTGAGGAAACTCCCAAGCTAAAACTTCCGGCTAATCTAGCGATATAGCCACTTAGATAGTCCAACAGCCGCGACACCGTAACATAGATAATATCACCACGGGATTGAGGCTCTTGTGAGCCATCCAGAACAACTCGCAAACAACGCTCAGCGTCTTGTAATACACTTAGCAAGCCAGGCCCTGGGGGTATCTTTGAGACGCCCGTCAAAGAGCGTAGAGAATTGACGAGATCTACGAACCATGGCGCTACAGCTCTATTGGCTCCTTCATGATTTGTCCACTTGGTTGCTGACTGAGCAAGCGTGGCAGCCTTTTCAAGAGGAGCAAGACTTAAAAATAACTCATCACCATCCTCTTGCTTCGGGACGGCGTTGCTTAGCTGGACAATCCAGGACCTCAACCCAGAAAACCTTTCCTTTTCAGCGACTTGGCGGAGAGTTGAAACAACATCTCCGCCAGAATTTTGGAACTTGCCCGCTAATCCTCTTTGCAGATTGATCGGTAAAATCGGACAGGAAAGATTTTCTAGAGACTCGCGCCCCAAGTGCTTGACTACAGCGCCTCTGGCTTTCAAGGAGAACCAATTTTGACAGACGGAACTACTCAAATAGGCCTGAAGGAACTCGGGAACACATTGTCCAGTCCTCAAGCGCAGGATATACACGCCTTCCGACGCCACACAGCCAACTGCGTCTCCACGTACTACAGAGACTCTACCTATCGACCCGGCCCGCGAAAGAACGAGGTCACCATCTCGCAGGACACTACTACGTATCGAATCCATCGTTGAAGGCCCTAGCCAAGTCGAAGGACGATCGACCTTCCAGCCTGAAAGATCCTTGATGCGTATTATCCCGATTGAATTCTCGCTGGCCTTGAAATCTGTCAAGGCAGAGAGATCGAGCGAGGCACCCGAAATAACTTCCGCGATGTCGCCCAGAGGAGAAATAGAGCCGCCACTTTTTGAGAGAAGCTTCTTAAGGACTTCCACTACCTCCCCTGAACCTTCGCGGCCACTCACACGAGGTGACAGGTTCCACCCAGTGGCCTTGAGTTCATCGAACTCGAGCTCCCAAAAAAGGCTCGACATGACTGAAGACCTACCAGAAGAATGAGACTTCCCGTCCCCCTGTATAATCTGACTTAGCGAAGCACTTCCAGTGATGTAATTCGCCATTTCCTGCGCAGCGGCAGTATCGAATGACGATGTCGTCATCGATGCTTTTTGATCAAATAGAACCGAAGCATCGGCCATGCGAATCTTGACTTTTTTTGCGTCATTTTTCAGCAGTAGAATACTTTGCTTGACCTTTAGGTCCGGGGAGAAAACACCAGCAGGAACGCCAACCACCGCGCTCAGGTAACCTTCCTCTACCAGAAACTGGCGAAGCTTCTTATCTTCGTCATTCGATACAAGAAATCCGTCGGGTACAACTACAGCCGCCCTACCGCCTTTTTTTAACTTTGATAGAGCGTGCTGAATAAAAGCTCCTGCGTTACTTTTTACCGGAATAGCGAACATTTCGGAGCTGCTGACAGTCGAATAGGAGTAAATACCGACGGGGGGATTTGCAACAACCAGATCAAACTTCTTGTTCGGATCGATAGTATTCACATTTACATCAAGACTATCCGCGGCCGCAAAGTCTGTACCTAGCAGTCCAGCGAGCATGAGCCGAGCCATGCCAACCACAAATGTGCCAACCTCCCTTTCGAGCCCAGAGTGATTGAGATAAACCTCATGCGAATTTTCGAAATTGGCTCTCTTTGCCTGCTGGCTCGTAGAAATCAGCAATGCAGCATGCCCGAAACAGGGGTCGTAGACATCTTCGCCTGCCTGAGGCTCAGCTATTGCCGCCAATAAAGATGCCGCATCTGTGGAAGGTGAAAATTGGAAACTGCCAGACCTGGGCTGTCGATAGAAAAATTCATCGAAAGCCTTCAAAACGCTCCCTTTATCCTCAAGACTACTGAAAGGTAGCGATGCTATGGAGTGGATATAGTCCTTTAGGAACTTGTAATTTTTTCTTGCAATCCGAATTAGTGGCCGAGCTAAAGATCGAGCCCAGGGGTACCTATCGCGCCTCTGATAGCAAGACTTATCGGTCAGGCATTTTATTATATCGACCAGTCGGCCAAGTAACACTTCTTCGCTGTCGACCGCAGCCCAATTGTTCCACCGCAGATGATGGGGGAAAACAGGGTGGAAGGTGTTGCCATCTAACCTTGCCCGTACTTCACAGTTAGTTTCAAATTCGTCGATCCAGCGTAATAATAAAAGTGCCGCCGTCGACTCCTGCAAGATTGTATTGACTTCTGTAGCCGGAACCCGGGTCCTTAAGCCTTTTTCAGCTAACCGCCAGGCTTCAGTCACTTGATCAGTATTTCCAGTATTCATAATTAACTTGTGCGCCACAATCCGAAGAAATTTTAAACTACACAATTCCATTCAGATAACATCTGAGACGCATAATCCCCCTAGTTAAAGCACGACCAAGATCTCTTGGATTCCGACACCCATTTTGCACAAACTGCCGCATACGCGCACTAGACTCGGTGATAGTCACCAGTCTCAAAATTTATAAGCCAACGGGTTAATTTACCCGGGGTGTTTAAAGATAGCCTCTTCCAAATGGATGGATCCCAGCACCGGTGGCTGGCTGCCGATTTTCAAAAAGTCGTTTTGTACTGCCATGGCTAACCTTGTTAAAAAAGTATATGAAGATCAATTTTCACCCGGAGCTATATTTAAAATGAGCATATTATCCCGCTGCGCAAAATTCATCCCGGATCGACTCTCCCAATTGTCGCCACTCATGAAATTTCGCACGTTCTTTACTCCTTTCATTTAATGTCTTGGCGAGTGAAGTCAACTCATCGTTTAGAGTCACATAGTCAGGAAAGAAGGTTTCCTTAAACTGGTCATTGTTAATGAGGTCCAGCAGCTCCTTCCGGCTCCGCTCTAAATCCTCCTTCATTTTTCTCACCCCCCTGCCAAACTCAGCCTCGCGCTTCTTCTCCTGGTAGGAATCCCACATCTCAAGCACTACACCGGCTGCTATAAGAAGACCATTCACTGCGTTAGCAGCCTTGATGGCTCCAAATGGTTTAAACTTAAGCAGCTTACCGACATCAACACCCACCGCCTTGGCCATACCGACAATGCCTTTTCGAGCAGCAAAAATTGCGCCCTTATCGATAACGGTATTATTAACCATATATTTGACGGCTTGCTTCCCAAGGGCATTCATCACCGTATTAAAGTGGGCAATCTCCTGGTAAAAACCTACTTGCAAGCTGCTCACCTCCAAAGTCACAGAGCGCAAATGTCGGTCGAATTCACTCTGCAGGCGCGCATTCAAGACAATGCCTTCATCGCCGATCTCACGCTCATAGAAATCGCCGAAAGTGTCAAGATCGGTACCGATTAGCTGCAGGATAAGGTCAGAAAAATAGCTGCTGGCAAAATCGCGAAGTGCCGCGCGAGCATCAGTAATTCGGCCATTTACAGCGCCAAGCTTAGAATTCAGGCTAGAAACAACATCTTGCAACCTTTCAACTTCGGCTGCGATTTCTTCATCACGTGTCACAGCCCTTGGCAACTCCTTGTCAAGCACATCAAGAACAATACTACTCCTGGCATCCTCTGCCATTTTCCAGCGGCCCCCACCACTCTTAATTTTATAGCTGGTAGCAGCCTGTAAAGCAGACACACGAGAAATCGCATTAAATTCGTCACGATTCTGAAGCCAATAATCAGCCCCCTTATCAAACGGATTGGCAGCAATTGCGACAATACTCAGCTGTTTGGATTCATCGGTGGAAATCTGTATGCAGTCCTCCAGACGCGCCCGCACGCCAATGGTTTTTACCGTAAGCTGTTCTGCATAATCCTCTTCATCCTCGATGTCAGCCACCTTGTCAAAGCCACTCAACACAAACACTGTTCTGGGCAGAAGATTGAGGGTGCGAAACAGCCATACGAGGTCATCCTTATGGCTGTCCTTGACTGGATTGACCGGGTCCATTACATAAAGGACAAGATGGGCCTCACTGACGTATTTCTTAGTGATCTCCTTGTATTTCTCGAGCTCGGCAATACCCGGGTTGAATTTTTCCTTAAACCCGAAAAGGCCGGGAGTATCAATAAGCTGCACTTCATTATCGATGTCGTAAACCACTACCTCATCTGATGATTCTTCCTGACTGATATGCATGGTCTCGCTGTCTAGCTTCCCCATCCAAGCGGCGGCTATAGATGTCTTCCCCTCAGAGTAACCGCCTATCAGGGCAATTTTCAGCTTGCTTCCGGAAACCGAGTCAATGGCCACATCAAGTTTCTTCTTTACGCTTGCTTCAATATTGACGCCCAATTCTTCGCCGAGACGTATGAAGCCGTAAATCCGGGTAAGAAATTCAGTTACTTCTGATTGCTGTGACTTAAAAATATCAACTGTATGAGTCATAGTTTCACCCCTTTTATCAAAAGATTTTCACGGAGAATCTTTAATCTAGCGCCTGACGAACCAAGAATTTCATTAATTTCTTGCACTGCAGAAATCGGTTTACTGAGCTGACCCTGTAGAGTTTCGATATGTTTATTTACCTCTTTAATCTGTCCGGAAGTCCGCTCGTTCAGTGCCGCCTTCAAGCCACCGGCTATCTTCTTCAGATTCTCATCCACCGCCTTTTTTTGTTGTGACCGCTTGAAATCCGATCTAAAAACGTTCTTTACTGACTTATAAAACGCAATCAAAGACGTCAGGACTATAGCTGCTACACCAATGGGACCCCAGACTCCACCAATGGCAATTGCTTTTGGAATCCAGAATAATGGAGCAAGCGCACCCATGAGCCCGAAATAATTGATTCCACCTTTTATATCCAGTTCAATCGGGTCGCTCCCCTCATATCCGCCGATCGCAAAATTGGAATGCATATCAACAAGCTCTCCGACATGCTTTTCGAATCTTTCCAGGAGCTTACGGACCTCCTCGGAAAATAGTGCCATTTCACTCGCAACACATTCTGAAAAGCGGGTATTCAATGACTTTTCGACCGTCTTCAAGCCCCTCTCAAGGTGCCTTTTCAGTGCGTCATCTGAAATACCTTTGTCAATTTTTGAGTAAGCCTTTTTCCTGGCATTTTTTTTAAATTCATCCACCAGACTGTTGGTGATTGCAGAAAGCCTGTTTTTTAAACCATCCGTGATCGAACCTAGCTGTACAACCAGTGAGTCATATTCACGTTCAAGATGCTTAACCAGAGGTATAAATTTTGTACTTTGCAACACATCCATATCGGAAAGCGCTGCCTCCAGAACTTTGGCTGTCTTTTGGTAGTTGGCACTGCGAATTCTCGCCATATAGTCGGAAAGGGAATCTTGCGAAAAAATCTCCAACACTCTATCAAGCCCGCTGAACGCTAACAGGCTAGCCTTATCGTATTGCTTGAAAAATTTTTCCTGTTTTCTCGCATATTTTTCGTCGGGTACCAAGCATTCAGCCAGAGCCAGAAAAGCAACCAGACCACTAACGGACAAGGCGCCCTGATAACTATCTCCAAGATGCTCGTTCATTTTCTTGTTCAAGACTTCGAGGCTACTCTGCTCCCCGCTACTGACCAGTGCGCCCACTGCCACTGAAGTTGGACTGGTAATACGCTTGTTGAACAGCGTCCAGACTTCTGTCTGGGAACCAAGGTGACCCCTTATTTTCTCAAGCGTACCTTTTACTTTCCCGTCACCGGTTTGTGGGGCGGCTGCCTTACTCGTTACGTAAAAAACAGCATGCGCCTTGCGCACTGCGTCCCAGATGCTTTTTTCAACCGTTGATTCCTTCCCCTCGATTCCGGGAACATCGAGTAACGCAACGCTTTGCCCCCCTACGGAAAAGAGATAGCGCTGATTCACCTGGGTAAAATCGGGTCGGCCATCGCCGATGATGGCCCCATCCGCGAATGGCGCAAGCTCTTGCAAGTGTGATTGCAGCCTATCGGCATATTGAGATAGACGAGCCAATTCGCTGGATGTGCGTTCAATATCCAGCTCCAGCTGTGCTTTTTCCGAATCGTAATGCTTTTCTGCGGAAGCAAGTACTTTCTCTGCCTCATCCAACAGCAAATGTTCGGGAAGCTTGAAAAAGAAACGGTATATCTTAACGAAGGCGTTCAGTGATTCCCATGTACGGCGCAGGTCATCGTCATATTGCTGCACACTCCTGCGCAACTGTTCGTCGCGCTGCGCCCAGCTTTCTTCCAGCCCTTTTACCCTTTCTTCAAGGGAATTGAGCGCTGCCTCCGCTGCCTGAGCATCGGCACGTGTTTTACGAATGGACTCGCTGTCAAGCGCGTATTTTTCTTGCAGGGTTTTGAACTGTCTTTGACTGTCCTTTTTCGCCTCCTCACCCAGCAACATTCTCAGCGCTTCAATTATGGTGGATTTACCTGCGTTGGTTTCACCATAAAATGCAACAGTAAAGGTATCCCAGTCCGCAGCGTTTTCCAGCGCTACCAGGTTCTCCGCAACCTCAGCCTGGATTTTGGAGAGCACCTCTCTTGCAACCATCAAAGATTCAGCCAGTTTGTTATCCGTGGTGTCCACATCCACGGTACTGAGTAATTTTTCGACCTCTTCCAGCACTTCACGGTGCATTGAGCGGGGAGTATCAGCCGCAATATTCACCAACTATTGTCCTTATAATTCTATTTTTATATTGTTAGTCAGGATTGAGAATAAAGCTGCGCAGCCAGCCAATACCAGCTGTGTCTTCCCCTCTCTCTACGATGTTACAGGCAATTACTGCAACGGGATTTCCCAAAGCTCTGCCAGCCGCTTTACTGTGTGATCCCACTTCGGCGTTCTGGGGCGCGCGACGGTGTTTTGGTTGCCGAACAGGCCGACTTCGTTGACGGCATTGGCTTCGTCCACCTTGTACAGCCATTTAACCGGTACGCAGTAGTCGGCATCGTCTTCACCGAACTCTTCGACCATGCAGTATTTTCCCTGGTGATCGGGATGTTGTGCGAGGAATTCGTCGACGATGATCGGGTGGCCAGTAACTTCGGCTACGCCGACGTAGCCTTTGCCGGGAATGAGGACCCAGAGGCGGTTGCCGGGTTTGAGGGTGAACAGGGTTCTGTTGTACCACCGGCCACCACCGGCGGCGATAAACCCGTACTCCACGGCGTCCTGCCAGCTGCGGCCATTTGGGGTAGCACCGTAGTTACAGTAGAATTCGCCGTTCCACTCGTTCTTCTGGCCGACGTTGACCGCGTGCTCTTCGGTTTCCACCGGGTCAATCATCCAGGCACGGCTGAGGTACTGGTTGTCGCCGTCGCGGAACACGGTAAAGAAGACCGCATTGACAGCAACACTGGCCCTGTCGTTCAGGTAGTTGATGATGCGCTCGGTGCTGGCATCCAGCTCGGCGGCGACGATCACCATCTGGTGGGAGCTATTGATGTCGTCGTCCGACGGGAAGACGCCGAAGCGGGCCTTGAAGGCGCTGTCGAAGGAGCGCTCTGCCAGTTCATACTTACCGGCGAACTCGCTGTAGATTTGGCTGATCTTTTCCGTGGGCAGGTGTTCCACCCAAGAGGCATAGTCGATGACTTGCGCCACCACGTCGCGGGGCGTGCGGTGCTTTTTCAGCTCGATCACGATAATGGAGCCAGCCGCGTCGATGGCCATCAGGTCGATATACTTGCCGAAATCGGTGTAGACCTGACGGCCGATCAGCATCCAGCTGGGATTGAGGATTGAAATATCCTTGTGAATCTGCTCTTCCAGTAGCAGCTCGTTATCTAACTGGATCGGCTCTAGCGCCTCAGGCTGGCTGCCGATTTTCCAGATTCCGTGTTGTACCGCCATAGTTCTACTCTTCCTTAGAATAATTATTTGAGCATCAAAATTTCACCCCAATTATTCTGCCTCCTTGCTTTTCTTAACTGTCATGTCAAGATTTGGCCCTTAGATTCCTTGAAATCCTAACTCGGGGTTCTGTGGCGAGCAGCGGTGCTCTGGCTACCGAAGAGGCCCTATTTGTTTCCGGCATCAGCCTAATCAACCTAATCAACCTATTAGGAGATCCAAGGGGATGTTGAGACGGACAAAATTTAGCCAAATATTTTCGACTTATCAGTTAGTTGTGATAATAATCACATTTCTCTGGCATATAAAGCATTCCAAATACTTCACACTCAAACTGCTAAAAGCGCAAAAATTCGCCAAGCGGTTTACGCACGAACCAGCTCAAAGTGTCACTAAAATCTAACAACCCGGGTATTTCTCCCAAGTCTTGCTTTCCGAATCTGGGCTCACGCCATAACCACCTATCTCCCAATCCGGGAACCCGAAAAGGTCATCGGCCAGTTCCTGAATCACGTCACGGCACTCTAGCGCCGCCAGCCAATCACGGGGGATGCTGCTATCGCCCAACATAGCCCCGAGCAGATTTCCGGTAATTGATCCGGTAGAGTCTGAATCACCATCATGGTTAACGGCCAGGATCACCCCCTGACTGAAATCTGTTGCCACCAACGCACAATAAATGGATACCGCCAAGGCTTCTTCCGCAACCCAGCCCTGCCCAAGTTGAGATATCGCACTTTGATGGTCCAATTCCGCGGCCGCCAAATGTTCAGCATTTTCTATCGCGGCCAAGGTTTCTTGGTGCCCGGCGGCTCTACGCAGGCAGTTCTTGGCCTCCTGCAGAGCCCTTTGCAGCGTTTTTCCATCGGTGAGCACCTGGATCACTACTGCAAGGACACCGGCAGTCAGGGCACCCGTTGGGTGACCGTGGGTCAAGGCAGCTAGATCACTTGCAAGGCGAAACGTTTCCTGAACCGATGTCCCTTGGTACCGACGCCAATTAAATAGCCCAACCGGTGCGACCCGCATGACGCCACCGCATCCCTTGCTGTCGTTGTCTGCGGGCATTCCCAGCGACTTCATGTCTTTTAACGCGGACAAGCAAGTCGCACCCGGAGCCCGGCGACTGTGCAACACTTCTTGCCGAAGGAGCCAACCATCGTTTTCCCCACTGGATGCTAACGCCTCCGGTACCGGCTCCCCCTGTGTCTGCAGCCAGCGTATGTAGGCGCGCGCGGTAACCTCCACACAACTTACGATTCCCCTCACCTGACCTCGGACCCAGGCACGCAACAGTCCCTCGGCGGTGAACAAGGTCATCTGCGTATCGTCTGTAATGGCACCTTCCCGGCCATAAGCCGGTGCATAGTGGGTAATACCCCCAAGGCCAAAAGTCTGCAGGATGTCCGCTCTTGGCAGGAATTCGACCGGCGCACCCAGCGCATCTCCAACAGCCCCTCCGAGCAAACATCCACGAAAACGTTGTTGGGCAGTAGGCCCGAGACTTTCTTTTAATTGCGGCATTCGAGTCACCCTTTAATACTATTTTCCTGCTTGGTGCTATCTGGACTAACGCAATCTGTCGCCAAGACATTACCCATACTATCACCGCTATAGCTCCGCCCGCCTATACGAATGCTCCCCATCGGAAAACTCGGCCTTTCGCTCTTGCGGGAAACCAGATCACCGCTGTTCGAAAATCGATAGCAAGTATTCACATCCGGAATAAAATCGAAGCTGCTGATCTTTCCAAAAAACTTTACCGCGTCGCCATTTGACTTAAGATAATCCTTTATCGTGGCGGTAACCAACTGGAACTGCTGCTCAATCGGCAGGTCGGGCGCCTCGTCGGGGAGTGAGATAGTACGCAGCTTCTTATCCGTCATGATGACAGCAAGCAGAGGACTGGGAAGCGGGCCTTGCGTTCTGATGCGGATGTGCGGCCCCAAAGAGTTGAAATATTGCTCGTCGGCCTCCCGCTGTTTTTCCTGTGACGTCAGGTCCAGCGCATGATTTAACTCCGCCCTTGAAATCCCGAGAACTCCCCGCAGTTTTTCTGCGAACTCCGCGCTCAGCTCACCGTCATTCAACAATCTATCGATATTCTTAAAAAGCTTGTTACGATTTCTCTGTTTTAGTGAGTCGGAAAGGGTTTTTCGCACCTCGTGCTTAGATTGCTCACCCAGAGACCGATAGACAAGTTCCTGAATCGCATACATAGGCCCCTCCTGATTGATCAAACATTGCTCTTCTACAAAAAGACCTTTTTGCAGCTTGCTATACAGTTAAGTCCAACCTCATTATCCTTTTTCGTCGCGTTATACGGCGGCTTTCCCCTCAGACATAGCCCGATAGCAATAAAAACAACCTGCCTTGCCTGGTGTCTCAGCATAAATGTAGCCACAAGCCGCCAGCATCCTCGCTAGGCGCAGGTACAGGTTACGACGACTGTTGTCATACCCGATAGAAAAATAGATATACGGCGGCCTGAAGCGAAACAGGTAGCATTTAACCTCCCGCATGACCTGCCTGAACAAGGTAACAACCTGCTCACCTTGATAGGTCCTGGCGTCTTGCGGATGACTCGATTCCGTGCCCCAGGCATCCAGTGGATCTCGCGGCGGATTTCGCAACAGCAACATCACCTCGAAATTACTATAAAAATTCAGGTCGTACTGCCAACGGCCAGCTTCAAGGTAAACACTGTGCACCAAGTTAATAGACACAACATTTCCTCCTAATTAAGTCAGTGCTTTTGCACAACGCTACAAGAGCTCAACGCGGGAAGACGCCTCTGCCGCTCCCGAAACTTGTGCTCCACCATGGAATCTGGACCCATTCGGCAAATTAGCGGGTATTAGCACCAGGTAAAATTCTTCCGGTCAAGGGATTGTTCACCACTCCAACGATAAGCCACCAGCTTTCCACTCTTGGCGATGGAGTAATCAAGGCATGCGACGTTATCAGCTAGAGGTCCCGGCGCCCCATTTAGCCAATAGTGGCCAATAAAACAGGGCACCTCTTCCCGCCCATATCGGGGCACACCCCGCGGTACCGGCAGTGCTGCCGCCTCTTGGAGGTCGACGCCCAGAGGCAGGGCGACCTCCCCGAGGGTACTGGCTGTGTCCTTCCACCACTGAACACGAACCGCATCCCGTACATTTTTGTCCTTATCCAGGAAGGTGATCCCTTCGGGAAGCGATGTTTCATATCCCTTCAACAGCACTTCGACGGCTTCAAACAGGGCTGTGCCCTCCTCGGACGCAGAAATCAGGCTGGTTTCAGAAAGACGCGCGTCAGCAAGTATGTCCTGCGCGGTGCGCAAATGCGCCTCGCTCCAGCAGGCATGGACTGCACGCATTTTCCGCGCACCCAGCTCCAACTCCAGCCACAAGGGTAGGCGATAGAAAAAAGCGAGCACACGCGCCTTTTCATCAGGATCTTGTGCAAATTCATTCAGAAAGGCTTGATGCTGCTTGATATTTTTGTCGTCATGCGCCCGCAGGGGCTTACCTTCGTTTATCGTGTGAAACGCTAGCGCGTTGAACTCATGGTTACCCATAACGGCGTGGGCATGGCCGTTTTCGACCATGGCCATAACCGTATCCAACAAGCGACGATGCTCACGCAGTTCTTCGCCGCGATCGATAAAGTCGCCGAGAAATACCACTTTTCGGTTGGGGTGACTGTAGCCGGTCTCCCCTTGCCCATACCCCAAATGCTCGAGCAAGTTTTCAAGGACTTGGGCGTGGCCGTGGATATCACCGATAATGTCGTAACCCCGAACTCTTTCTTCTTTTATTTCTCGCATCACTATCCCTTTCTTGCGGCCCAATACTGGTCTACCAAACACTGAGAAATACAAGCAGCGGTGCGAGCATCAGTCAGCATCGAAAATACTAAATAATTGGCGTGTTATAGAATCGCTCGTTTATCGCACTCTCGAGGCGCTCGAAGCCCTCAAAACGATGGCCACCATTCTCGAATATTTGTGTCTTCCATGCGCAGTCGTCCCCTATTAAAGCCAGCATGCGCTTGGGATCGAGCACGTCGTCGTCCATGGCAACAATATGCTTGGTCACCGTATTCGCCCCATGAACCGTGTAGCGTTTGAACACTTCCAGGTCTTCCTGAAAAACATGGATCATTTCGTCGCTGCCATAACAAGAGAATTCCCCGGTAGACAGCGTGGCCCAGGGCTCCAACGAGGGATTGATGGCTACCGCAGCCACCCGGTACTTGTTTGCCGCCCAGCGGGCCCAAAATCCACCCAGCGAAGTCCCCACAAGGCCGGTGATATTCTTTACTCCCAGTTCCGCAACCAGTTTATCGATTGCTAACGAAGCCTCATCTGGCTTATGGGGCTTATACTCAAGGGAGATAATGCTCTCTTGCGGCAACATATTCGCCAAGCTTTCCGCCTTGGATGAATTTCCAGCGATACTGCGGAAACCGTGCAGATAAATTACATAACTCATCGTTTTTCTCATTGGATGCCAGCAACCGGAGCAATACTCCTGGAGCACTCACCTTCTGGCCAGATGATGTACACAAATGCCATCCAAGCGCGGGCGGCACATGAACTCCTGCATATAAGTGCAATTTTTTAACTTTCCAACCTCACTCAATAACGGCACACCTCACGCCCAGTATCGTACTTTAGCTACTTCGGCTTAGCAGAAATAGCGGTCAAATTCGCTACTGCGGCTACACTGTCGAAGTGACAACTCTCTTGGCCTTAGGCTGCGTGCCGCGTGGCCGTTGATCGTGAATATGCTTTGAAACGCATCGCAACGTCTCGAGGGCGGCATCCAGATGGCACGCGCTGGGAGACAACCTCCGCCGATTGGCCTTGGGGTTCATCAGCTCCACCAACCAGTTCTCAACCTCTTCCGGTTGCCGGTGCTCTGGGGTTTCCACCCAATAAATATGCGTAGTGCCTGTTTTCCGGAGGGAACGGCGGTAGTGTGCCTCGGATCTGGGGCCGGGGTTTGCGTACTTGGCCAAAGCGTATTGCAGCAGCTGTTCATCGCTGGAAAAGCCTGGTCGCCAGAAAAAAATATTCTCGGTACACAGCTCCTCACTGAGGCGGGGTCTCAGCCCCGCTTTTTTCGACGAGTCTGTTTTTCCCACATAGATTGTGGACCAGCGCCCCCGCTTGTCGTAGCAGCCCCAAACATAGACGCCACCCAGGTCCGACACCCCATCCAACATTGAACGCACTTTGGACAAATATTCCTGCGCTATGGGATCATCGCCGTTAGCCGGATATTCACCACGATACCGGCTGGCATAATCGTGCAAGGACTGCAAATTCAAAATACCGGATTTCATATTACGATCTAGTTTCACTCTGGTCCCAAATCGCTGACCTGATACTGGCGGCTTGTTACTTAGACCAAGGCCAGCTGACGCACTTCGCCAGCAGCATCGAACTCCAGCGCCATACGAACTTCTCGGTTGTTTTCACGAAGGCGCTGATAGTGCTGGCCCAGTGAGTGAGCGATGCTCGCGTACTCCTCCTGCCCCGTCTGCGCCAACGTCAGCAACTCTTCCTGCTTACGCAGCAATTGCGCTCGTCTCTCATCCAGCGTGCTGGAGCGATTAAACAGCGCCTTCGCCAGCAGCTGAAGGGTGCGATCCCGCAGCACACCAAGCGTCGCCTGTGTTAGTTCAAGGTCGGCGACGCTTTGGGTCACGTACTCGAACGACAACCTTTCCTCATTCAGTGGATTCAGATACGCCTTGCCCACCTGCAGGGAAACCAGGATGCGCAACAGCAAATTGCGCTTGTCGATCAAATGCTGAGCCGACTGGGCCAGTTCACACAATGCTTTGAAGGTATACTCGGTGCCACCAAAACTGTCGACGTCTTCCTGCCTGGCGATCTTGGCCTTCAGCGCGTCCACCTCCAGTCTCAGCTGCTCGGCCCACTCCAGCGTGTCGCGATGAATGGCTTCGAGCTGCACCTTCTTCTCCGTGGGCACCTGTTCCGGAGACTCCAACCCGTTCATGACACCGAGCAGGTACTGCAGATACCGTTGGGTACCCTGCATGCGCGCCTTATCCTGGTTATTCAGGTGCGTCTTCACGTCATTGATTGCGCTGGATATTTCCTTCAGGCTGCGATTGATGTCGGCTAAATGGGACTGTGCCACCGCGATACTCACCAGGTGAAACGCGCCGGCGGCAACCTGGCGCACCCGACCGGCTTCCACGATGCGCCCGTGGCCGGCGATTTTTTTGCTGGCGACATCCCGCGCCATGACGCGCGCGCCGCCGCCTGCCGCCGGTACGATTTCCAGCGCGCCGTCATAGAAGCCCTTCATCACCCGCTCATCGAAGACGATCTGCACCGTTTTGCCGGGGATGGATACACCGGTTTTGAACAGGTCCGCGACTAATTGGCGACCGTGCTGTACGGCAATATCGTCTTCATCCTGCGCGGCTGCCACACTGGCGGGAAAGCGGTCAATTTCCGCCACCCGGATCAGGGCCTTGCCGTCCGGATCGCATAAATGGAAATCGCCGCTCAGCAGTAACTCTTCCTGCAGCTCATCGCCGGATGGCTTCTCCGGCTCTCCCGGCTCCATCACCTGCTCCAGCTGGGGAGGCTCAGAGACACGCGCGGCAAAACCGCCACTTTTCTCAGTGCCAGCCAGTAACCAAAACCCGCCACGGCCATTGCTGCCACCAGCGCCGCCACCCCAAGAATCAAAAAATCAGTCACCGAACTCCCCCGCCATACCGGCTCAAATTGTTTGTATTTTTATCGGACGCATAATGTAGATCCGCAGCTCACTTTCAGGTGGCCTGGCCACAGTCCGTTTTGGCCACTGCCGGCTTTTCCATATGTGGTGTTGTACAGCCATAGCTCCTACTGACTAATAATTTTTATATTCTGAAACTACCACTTCCGTCATCTATCAAAGCTGACCAGAGAAGGCTTTTTGGCTGAGCGATTCAAACGCGGAATTCGCCTCCAAATCAGATATTGTAATTTTATCTTTGATTGCTTCTATCCTTCCCCTAAAATCTGAAAACTCTTTCTGAAGCGTCAAGGAAGGAACCGGAATCCCCAATCTGCCGAGCTGACCAGAGCTCACTCTAGTCCTTGTTTGACCATGCAAAAGCCCTGTAAAGAAGTGCAAAAACTGGGGCAGATTCAAAAGTGATACTAGGTACCCTTTTGAAACTTTTGTTTCATCGGGAATACAGTGAACACAATCGGCTTTATTAATCGCCGTTTCGATATGCTCAGGAATCAAACATGCCCTAACATTGGGCTCCCCAAGGGTACCGATCACGATGTCGCCAGCTCTACATTCAAATTTACTCAAGGAGGCTCTAAAGTACTCTTCTGAAACATAAGCCCTGTCAGTATCTTTGAATTCGTCTATTCCGATATTTTGGAGGCGAATCACCCGAACGCCACTCTCCTCATAATGCTCAGACTTAAGCTTTGACCCGAACGGTCCGTCGCTAAAACGCTTACTCAAAGATTTTATATTGCCTACTGGCCACCCCTTCGGATTCGTCACCGGATCACCAAACATATCCAGAAACACCGCGCGCAGGAATTCGTCGGCGAGGGCGATGGCTTGTTGGCGTTTGCGGCGGATGGCGTCGGCCTTGTCGAGGATGGCGGCGATGCGTTGTTGTTCTTTTAGAGATGGCAGCGGGACCTCAAGAGCTCGTAACGTTGAAATATTCAGGCTTGCCCTCGTAGCGCCAAATGCATCAAACAATTCGCGCTCACCGTAGTACCGAAGAAACCAATAAAGATATTTCTTATCTATACGCGGATCTGGATCAATAACCGCGATTGTTCGAGAAATATTGGCACCTCGATACTTAAGCGGACATATGGCGACCCGCCCTATCGTTCCCTGAATTGAGACAAGTATTTCCCCGCCCTTCAGCTTGCTTCTAGAAAACTCCTTATCTAGCTCATCAGATATGTGATAAAGAGAACTATCATCAAAATAATTTCCAGTTATATCGGTAATACGCACCAACGGTGTACCACCCTCAACATTCTCTCCGGGCTTTAAGACCCCGTAGCAGATAGGCCGGGTTGACTGAGTTAATTCGCCGAGTGTAATTCGGTCCCAATTGGCTGGGATCGTGTAACTCACAGCATCCCCTCCAGCGCCTTCAGCTCGGTGATAATCTCGTCCTCCAGCTTCAGCAGGCGCGCCAGAATCTCCTTGGGCGGATCGTACTGCTCCTCCTCGTACAGCACTTCCTTGTAGCGATTGATGGAGAGGTCGTATTTGTTGGCGGCGATAACTGCGGCATCCACCACAAACGCTTTCTGGGTCTTGTCGCCGAACTTCTGCTCAATCTCGTCACTACCGGCATTGGCCAACACCAGCTGGCGGTAGGCCTGCCATTGCGCCAGTGCATCCGGCAGGTCGTTACTGCCCTCCCCCTTGAGCGGGGTGCGCTTGTCATCCAGTGAGTAGCCGTCGGCCTGCAGGTCGTAGAACCACACCCGTTCGGTGCTGCCACCCTTGGTGAACAGCAACACGGCGGTGGAGACACCAGCGTAGGGCTTGAACACACCGGACGGCAGGCTGACGATGCCCTCCAGCTGGTTATGTTCCAGCAGCTCCTTGCGCAGTTGCTGGTGGGCCTTGGAGGAGCCGAACAGTACGCCGTCAGGCACGATCACCGCGGCAAAGCCGCCGGGCTTCAGCGCGCGCAGGATATGGGCGACGAACAGCAGCTCGGTCTTCTTGGTCTTGACCATGCCGAGCACGTCCGGGTTGACGTTGCTCTCGTCCAGGCTGCCCTTGAACGGCGGATTGGCGAGGATCACGTCGAAGAAATCCTGCTCCTGCAGCGGGTAGTTCTCGCGCACAGATTTGTTCAGGCTGTCCTGGTAGTGGATATTGGCCCCGGCCACCCCGTGCAGCAGCATGTTCATGCTGGACACGCGCAGCATGGTGGTGTCGAAGTCGAAGCCCCAGAACATGTCGCTGTTGATATGTTCGCGGTAGGGCTCCAGCAGGTCGCCGGTGTAATGGGGGTTGCCGTCCTCGTCGGTGAAGGTGCCCGCCGGGCTTGAGTGCTTGCGGTTCAGGTATTCCATGGTGCGGGCGAGGAAGCCGGCGGTGCCACAAGCCGGGTCACAGATGACCGCATCCGGCTGCGGGTCGGCCATGGCGATCATGGTGTCGATAATATGGCGCGGGGTGCGGAACTGGCCGTTGATACCGGCGGTGGTGAGCTTGCTCAGCAGGTACTCGTAGATATCCCCCTTCACATCGGACTGGGTCAGCGGCAGCTGGTCGATCATTTCCACCGCGGCAACCAGCACGGACTCGTTCTTGATCTCGATATCCGCATCCTGCATGTACTCGCCGATACCGGCGAGGGCGTGCACGGTGGTGCCGTCTTCACCGATGTCTTGCTGGCCCAGGTTGGCGAAGAAGGGGAATACCTCTTTTTTGAGATGGGTGAGCATCTCCTTGCCGGCCATGTTCTTGAAGTTCTTCCAGCGCAGCAACTGGCCAGCCGGCGTCTGCGGGAACAGATGCGGGAAGTCCTTACCGGTACGCGCAGCCTTGCGCTCGGCCACCTCCTCCTGCATGTCGAGCATGCGCGCGAACATGAGGTAAGAGATCTGCTCGATCACGGTGAGGGGGTTGGCGATACCGCCGGTCCAGAATTTCTCCCAGAGTTTGTCGATATCGTTGCGGATTTGTCCGGTCAGCATGGGTTAATTCTCTACTTCTTCGATTTCGTATTCTGCGGCGGGCTCTTCTGTGCCCGCTTGCGGTTTGTCTTGTGGTTCCGCTAGCTGCTCCTGCTGCGGGATATAGTCAATTTCCAGTTCGGCCTTGTCGGTGAAATAGCCGGGCAGCTCTGCCTTGATGGCCGGTGCTAGATTCTTGAACTCGCCCACCTGCTTGACCAGATTGCCACGGCCACTGATCAGCTGGCCTTCCGCTTTGGTATAGGCCTCGCTGGCCTTGTCGAGGCTCTTTTTGATGCTCTCGAAGCTTCCCAGGAATCCGTTCAGCTTCTTGAACACGCTCTCGGCCTTGTTGGCCAGCGCCGCGGTGTGCTTGTTCTGATCTTCGAAGCGCCACAACTGGCGCACGATATTGAGGCTGGTCAGCAGCGTGGTCGGCGTGGCGACCAGTACATTACTTTCAATGGCGGTCTGGAACAGGCTCTCATTGGCTTTCAGCGCTTCGACGAAGGCGGACTCAATGGGAATGAACAGGAACACCATCTCAGGAGAGTTCAGTTCATTGATCTTGTAATAGTCCCGGTCCGCGAGTTCCTTAATCCGCTCACCGACTGCCTTGACGTGCTCCTCCAGCGCCAGGGCACGCTCGGCCTCATCTTCGCTGTTGACGTAGCGGGTATAGGCATTGAGGGAGACCTTGGCATCTACAATCAGGTGCTTGCCCTGGGGGAGGTTGACGATAACGTCCGGGCGTTGCTTGCCCTCCTCCGTGGTAAATGACTTCTCGCGCACGTAGTCCTTGCCCTGCTGCAGGCCGGAGCGATCGAGTACATTCTCGAGCATCATTTCGCCCCAGTTGCCCTGCAGTTTCTTCTGCCCGCGCAGGGCGGTGGAGAGCTCGTGGGCCTCGGTGGTGATCTGATGGTTGAGCTCTTTCAGCTGCTCCAGTTCTTTGCGCAGCTCACTGCGCTGGCTGGTTTCGCGGTGATGAATGTCCTGCACCTCCTTCTTGAAGCTGTCGATAGATTGCTTGAAGGGGTTCATCAGCGCGTTGAGGCTGGTGTTGCTGTTCTCCTGTAGGGCCTTGCTTTTCTGGTCGAGGATTTCACTGGCGAGCACCTTGAACTCTTCGCCCAGTGCCTTTTTCTGCTCCTCGAAATGAGCCAGCTGTTTGCGATGGCTTTCATCGCGCTCTGCCAGTGAGGTCTGCAGTTGTGCGTGTTCCGCATTCAGTGCGCTGTGCTGCGCTTGCAACTGCTCATGCTTCTGCTCCAGAGCACGATAGCTCGCTCGCGCCTCTTCCAGGCGCTGTTGTAGATCTTGCGAGCGCTCGCCAAGCTGCTGCCGGCTCTGTTCGAGTTCTTTGCTAGTGGCGTGCAGGCTGTTCTCGGCCTTGCGCAGGTCGATACGTTGCGCTTCCAGAGTCTGTTCCAGCTTCTGGTAGCGCTGCTTGAGCTCTGCCTCGCTCTTCTCTACGGCTTGCAGCCCGGTGCGAAGCGCCCGTTCTTCCAGTCGCAACTCGCCGAGTTCCTTGTTTGCGGACTCCAATTGCTGCTGCGCCGAATCTCGTTGCAGCAGTAATTCCTGAACACCCACTTCTGCCTTGGCCAGCTCGCCCTGCACCAGCGCCAGGGCTTTACCAGCGCGACTGCTGGCAATTAAATAGGCCAGCAAGGCCGCTATGGCTGCAATGCTGCCAGCCAGGAGCCAGTATTCCATCGGTAGTTGCTGCAAATTCACTCGTTACTCCATACCTGTATCACTTCGGCAAAAATATTCGCGGCCAACTTAGCCACCGCATTCAGAAAGCCACCCCGGAGGGACAACCACGTTTTAGCCGAACCACTCCTTGAGTTTTTCTGCCGCTTT
Source organism: Microbulbifer marinus (assembly GCF_900107725.1). GTDB lineage: Bacteria > Pseudomonadota > Gammaproteobacteria > Pseudomonadales > Cellvibrionaceae > Microbulbifer > Microbulbifer marinus. Next base: position 945,975 of record NZ_FNQO01000001.1, read on the forward strand.
GGCTTTGACTTCATCGGTGATGTAGGTTGCTACTGTGCCAACGGCCAACGCCAGCACGCCCAGATCATCGGCGTAGCCGACCACTGGCGTAAGGTCCGGAATCGCATCCAGCGGACTGATGAAATAACCGAGCGCGCCGATAATCGTCGCCTTGGCCCAGGCCGGCGTGCTCTTTTCCTGGTAGGCGTAATACAACCAGAGTGCCTTTTCGATTACCTCGAAACCCGCATCCTTGGCATATTTCTTAACCTTTTCCCAGAAGCTGTCATCTGAGTATTTATCTTCGAAATTTGTTGTATCGGTCATATCGCCACTCCTAGTTAGTACTTTCTAGTTAGTTATATTGTTGAGTACTTCTTCGTTATTGCTTCGATTTTTCTGCTTTCCCGCTAGACAGCTTGTCCGTCAACGAACTGAGGTCATCAACCACCCGCTTTGCCTTGAGAATGTTTTCAACCCCGACCTTGTCGATGACTTTTTCCGAGATACGATCAATATCCTTGTCGTATTTTCCCTCCAAGTTAAGCTTCTCATTCACTTTGCCCTTTACAGCACGCTTGATGAGAGACTTTTTGACAGATTCAAACAGCTTCATATTTTTGTTTTCCTGCTTTTAGTATGTTCTGTCGGCATTCACAAAGAGTCTGTGGCAGAGCCTGACCGCATGAATGGCTTGAGTACGGCTACCAGCTCGTCGACATGCTCCGGCTGGAACACCCCATCCACACCCTCATGGGAAACAGAGGTGAACGGTGCCTCGTAGAGCTTCTCCACGGTGATGGTGCCGTGCTCGGCAATGTGATTCTTGAGCAGGTTCATAAATTGCACCTGCCGGTGAGTCAGCTGCGGGTGCGCGTGCAGGAAGCCGGTGAAGTGGGCTTCTACCGCCTGCGGGTTCATGCCCACCAGCTCCTGTAGCGTGAGCTGCAGCTCGCCCGCGGTACGGCCGTAGAATTCGTTCAATGCTTCCAGACTGACACCTGGGTGCTGAGTGAGGATGCTGGAGGCCAACGTATTGAGTTCTTCCTCTTTCACCGGTTCGCCCTGGCGCACCTTCTGCAGGATGGGGTTGCGCTCGAGCATCTGGTCGAGGATGGCCTTGACGCGGCGGCGGTAGAGCATGGCCTCGTTGGCGCCGGCGATGGTGACCTTGCGCTCGGCCTCTTCGATGCCCTGATCGGTAGTGCGGGTGCTCGGGGTCGCATAGAGGCCGCCACCCCCAGCTTGGCGGTATTTCATGATGCCGCGCAGCTCCCCGCGCGCCCACTCGAGACGGCCGATACTGGCGTTATGCCAGAAGTCGGCGCTGCGCACCTCGTCGATCACTCTGTCTTTCTGGCGCACGGCCTGGATGTTCACTGCAAGCTTGTCGAGTTCCTGCAGCAGCTGATCCTTGCCGTCATCAAAGCAGCTGGCCTTTTCCACGAGGCAGCGCTGGATGGTGGCGATCAGGCGGTCGAGGCCGATGGCGAACTTGTCGGGCAGTACCCGGGCGCCCATCAGCGGCGCGATGGTGCTATGCAAAATATGCTGGGTGTTGCCGTCCATGCGGCTGAGGGCATCGGTCTGCTGCAGCTGGTGCACGGTGCGCAGTTGGCGCTTTACGGTGATGCTGCTTTCGGGCAGGTCGTTGATATCGGCCTTGAGCAGTTCCAGCGCGGCATCGAAGCCCTCGCGGTGGTTGGCTTTGAGGCTGGCGAGCGCCAGCTCGAGTCGCGCTTCGAACAAGGTCTGCAGCAGGGATTTGCTGCCGGTGTCCTCGGCTTCCTGGTACTCCTCGTCAAAGAAGCTGAAGTTACCGTAGTGGTCGAAGATCAGGAACTCGGATTTGTGTTTGCCCGGGCCGAACAGGTTTTCGCACAGTCGTGTGCCACGGCCGATCATCTGCCAGAACTTGACCCAGGACTTCACCGGGCGCGCAAACACCAGGTTGACCACCTGGGGCACGTCGATACCGGTATCCATCATGTCCACGGAGATGGCGATGCGGAAGTCGGTGCCGGCTTTCTTGAACTCGCCGATCAGGCTCTCGGCCTTGGGCACGGCGTTGTGGATCACCTTGCACACCCGGGTGCCGTACTGCGGATAGAGCTTGCAGAACAGCTTCTCCAGGTGCTCGGCATGCTTCTGGTTCTGGGCGAAAATGATGCTCTTGCCCACCAGCGAGTCGGTTTCGTCCTTGATGCCGTTATTCACCAGGTTCTCGAGGATGATGCGGTCGGTGTCTTCACTGAATATCTTGCGCCCCACGTCCTTGCCGGCGAACTTGGCCTTCTGCGCCTCTTCCTCGCCCAGGTCCTCTTCCAGCTGGGCGCGCTGCTCGTCGCTCAGGTCCTGGTAGTGGATGCCCTCGCGCAGGAATTCCGTGGTGAGGTCCCGGACCCGGAACGGCACCAGGTAAGGCGGCTCGTTGTTGATGGCGGCATCGAGGCCGAATTCGAAGGTGGGGTCGGTGCTCTCGCAGCCGAACATGTCGAAGGTGTTGCGGCTGATGAACTTGACCGGGGTGGCGGTAAGGCCCAGCTGCAGTGCATCGAAGTAGTCGAACAGGTCGCGGTACTTGTTGTAGATACTGCGGTGGGATTCGTCGGCGATGATCAGGTCGAAGAAGCCCACATCCAGCTGCGCGAAGCGGTTCATCATGCCGGGATAGGTGGCGATGTAGATACGCGCGGACTGGTCGATCTTGTTGCTCTGGCCGATCGCACAGCGCGGCTCGCTGGGCAGCAGCTCCTTGAAAGCGGTGTCAGCCTGGGTGCGCAGCTCCTTGCGGTCACACAGGAACAGCACGCGCTTGCCCCAGTTGGTGCGCAGCAACAGTTCGCTGATGGCAATCGCCACCCGCGTTTTGCCGGTGCCGGTGGCCTGCACGATCAGGGCGCTGCGGCGCTGCTCCTGAAAGCGGTTGGCAACGGCCTTGATGGCCTCGATCTGATAGGGGCGACCGGCGATGTCGGTTTTCGGGTTGAACTGTTCCGGGTGCGGCTCGCGGTACTGGCGCTGGAATATCAGGTACTTAAGGCTGTCGCGACTGTAGAAGCCGTAAACCGGGCGATAGGTGTTGTACTGGGCATCGTCCCAGATGAAGGTCTCGTAACCGTTGGTATAGAAGATTACCGGGCGGCGGTAGCCCATCTTTTCCAGAGAGTCGGCGTACAGGCGCGCCTGTTCCCTGCCCGCCTGCAGGTTCACTTCACCGGATTTCTTCGCCTCGATCACTGCCAGCGGCTGGCCGTCTTCGCCCCACAGCACATAGTCGGCATAGCCCTTGCCGCTCTGGGTAGGCTGATGGGTGACCTCGAACTCCAGGGAGACCTGTTCCTTGTTGTTCAGATCCCAGCCCGCCTGGGCGAGCATGGTGTCGATCAGCAGCTGGCGGGTCTTGGCCTCGCTCCACTGCAGGGAGTCGGCGACCTGATGGCTCTTGGCCTGCTTGGCGGCGGCATCCTGCTTGTGCGGCGGCTCGATACCGGCACTGTTGCGGGTGCGCTCTTTCTCCAGCTCCTCAATGACCCGCTCCAGTTGCGCGGCCTGCTGCTCCAGCTCCCTCTCATATTTGCTGACCGACTTCTGCAATTGGCTCAGCCGCGCCGTGGGGTCCTCGACATCCCGGTAAGGAGGGATATCAGACTTGGACTTACGGTAGTACTTGAGGCCCATGTACATGGCCAGCTGGTGCGCGGTGCCCAGCGCCATCTGCGCACTTCGCAGGTCACCCTCGGCGCCGTGGGCGGTCTCATTGCCCTGTACACGCAGAAAGTTGAGCTGGTGGATCAGTGAGCGATCCACACAGCTCTCGAAGACAGAACTCTTTACCAGCTCGTAGAAGTTGGCCTGCGGCACACGCGGCAGGTACTCTTCCTTGTAGATGCTCTTGGTCACCTCTTCGGCAAAACCGCGCAGGCGCGTGAGCGCGCTGCCGGGGTCGACATGCAGGACCGCCTCGGCGAGACCGCCCAGATTGGCGAGGGCCTCGTTTTCCGGCCGGAGGAATTCGAAGTTCTGCGATTTCATATAAAAAATTCTATCCATGCACGCTTTATTGCGAAGAGCGTGCCAGCTTTCACTTGAGGTCGAGTTTGTCCATCAGATTCGTCAGCGTCTGGTAGTTATTCAGGCCGAGCAGCGCCGCCGCGCGGGTCTTCTTACCATGTGCGGCATCCATCGCACGCGGGATGTAGTGGCGCCAGATATCATCACAAAGCTCTTGAATATCAATACCTTGGGAGACATCCCGATCCAGTAGCCCCTGCCCTCTCTCCGGCATCTGGAACAGTGCCTCGCGCAGGTCTTCGGCTTCGATGGTCTCGGTAGAGCTCCAGAGCGCAGCCCGCAACAGGGTCGAATGCAGCTCGCGCATATTGCCCCGCCAAGGGTGCCTAAGGATAAGATTTTTTGCCGCTGCAGAAAGTTTTTTATCCTTCAGATGCGTATCCTGATGCCCCAGGGTCTCGAGAACTCGCCCGGCGAGCAGGCCCAGATCCCCGTGCCGCTCGCGCAGCGGCGGCAGATGCAGTACGCCGACGGCGACCCGGTAGAACAAGTCTTCGCGGAAGGTGTCCTCGGTCACTGCCTGCAGCAGATCCCGGTTGGTGGCGGCCACGATACGGACATCAACCCGACACTCCTCTCGTCCACCCACCGGGGTGAAGGTGCCGTCCTGCAGTACCCGCAGCAGGCGCACCTGTACCGCGGGATCCAGCTCGCCGAACTCGTCCAGAAACAGCGTACCGCCATCGGCCTGCTGAAAGACCCCTTCCCGGTCAGCGGTGGCGCCCGTAAATGCGCCTTTCTTGTGGCCGAAGAGAATGGAGTCGATTAGCTCGGGAGGGAAAGCGCCGCAGTTGACCGCGACGAACGCATTGTCGGAACGGCCACTGGCATTGTGTATAGCTCGGGCAAACAACTCCTTACCAGTGCCGGATTCCCCATAAATCAGCACCGGCACCTCTCTAGCCGCCAGAATCGCCGCCTGGGCCTTGAGGCGCTGCATCTGAGGGTTCTGGGTGACGATATCGTCGAATGCTGCATTGGTAGGGGCGCTGGCCGTCGACAATTCGCTGAGTGTCTGGGAGTCAACGCTGCCCGCAGTGGGGACATACTCAGCGGCGATCTCGAAGGGGATCTCGACCTTCCGCACCCCCTCCTCCACAGAGGACTGCCAGAAGATCACCGGGAAGCGCGTCTTGCCCAGCAGAATCCAGACCGCCTGCATGGCGGGAGTACCGGGGCTCAGAAGGACATTCAGTTGCACCGCTGAGGGATTCTTGGCCAGACGAGCCAGGGCGGCTTCCGCCATTTGGTAGATTTCCCCAAAGTTGACCGGAGAGGAAAGATCACAGCGTGAGGCTACAACGGCGATCGCAGTGCGCGATCTCAGCCACTGGAGATACGCGGCAACATCGGATTCCGGGTAGTTGTAAAGCAGCTCTACCCTATCGAAACAGTGATCGGCAAGGGCTTGTGCCACCGGCCCCAACTGATTCCCCATGCCCTGCGCGGCTGTTAGGTCTGCCCCCCCAACCCAACTAACTAATATTTGTTCTTTAGCCACCAGTTGACCTTCAAGTGGGCAAGCATGCCGGTCACTAGACCGCAGCACCCAATTCTTGTTTTTATCGCCACAATAACCTTGTGATCATAATCACAATTTTTTAACTATTAAACCCGCGCCTGCCTGTTGAGTTAACAAATGGCGTTTCGTCGACTCACTTATTAACAAAATCGACGAATTAATACACTTACGGTCTGGAAATAAGCTGAGCAACTAACTTCATATAGCGATTGCTTTTTGCTCCATCGCTGCGCTTCAACAATTTATGACAGTTAAACTGCTGTAGTTAATAAATGCTCGAACACACCGGCTTCAATCGCTCCTACGTCCGACCTGTACATTTAATAACCCAAAGGCTTGATTAATCTCTTATCAATTTTCGAAAGCTTTCCAGCCGCCAAACAGCTTCCCTCCGGTCGAAATTTCGAGCATTCACAGTAAAACTGAAACGTGCGATCAATGCCGTCCGAATAGGATTGGGGCAATACTTTAATGCTTGATTTAAAACGAGATGACAGTGTTGGGCGGTAAGCAAGATCAACAATTAAGATGCGTCAGTTGGAGCTCACGATCGTACCAAATCCAATTTGCACTAGTCCGGACAGCCCCTGATGTGCCAATACCATCAGCACAAGCTGAAATTTCAGACACAAAAAAGCCCGCTCAAGAGCGGGCTTTTTATTTGATATATGGTCGGAGTGGCCGGATTTGAACCGACGACCACCACACCCCCAGTGTGGTGCGCTACCAGGCTGCGCTACACTCCGACGAAGCTAAATCAAGCACTCAATTCGACGTAAGTGATTGATTTATAAGGGGCATCGCATCGCGATGAGGCGCAAATCATACATTAGTGGCGGGGGATTGCAAGCCCGGATTTGCGGCCTTGGAACTGGTGAAAAATCAGGCCTCCAACAGGGTCAACACGCTTTCCAGCTCGGCGATCACCTGGGGAATCACCTGCTGTACCTGCACCGTCTCGGCCTTGTCGCTGCCGCTCTCCATCTGCAGGCGGGCGCCGCCGATGGTGTAGCCCTCTTCATACAGCAGAGCGCGGATCTGGCGAATGAGGATAACGTCCTGGTGTTGGTAGTAACGGCGGTTACCGCGGCGTTTGACCGGGCTCAGCTGGGGGAACTCCTGCTCCCAATAGCGCAGCACGTGGGGTTTCACGGCGCACAATTCGCTGACTTCACCAATAGTGAAATAGCGCTTGCCGGGGATAGTTGGCAATTCGCTATTGTGACTCGCTTCCAGCATCTTCTTCTACTCGTGCCTTGAGTTTTTGTCCCGGTTTAAAGGTCACTACCCTGCGCGCGGAAATAGGGATTTCCTCGCCGGTCTTGGGGTTGCGGCCCGGTCGCTGGCTTTTATCACGCAGGTCGAAATTGCCGAAACCGGACAGCTTTACCTGCTCGTTATTTTCCAGCGCGTTGCGGATTTCCTCGAAAAAGAATTCGACGATTTCTTTGGCTTCGCGTTTATTAAAACCCAGCTCTTCGTACAGCTTTTCGGCGAGCCCGGCCTTGGTCAGTGCCTCTGTCATTGGTTCCTACCAACAGATTCAGAGGCGTCGACTCCAGATCGGAAGCGGCCCAAACCGCGGCGGCTTCAACCCGGTAGCAGACGCTCTCGGGGTGCCAGACAACCTGCACCCGAGAGCGTCGGGCTCTGTTAGCGCAAGCTGGCGTTGTATTTTTGTTCTAGTTTGCCGACCACCGAATCCACGGCGGCATTGATTTCGTCGTCGTTAAGGGTGCGCGACGGATGCTGAAAGGTCAACCCCATGGCGACACTTTTTCTATTGAAATCAATACCTTTGCCCTGATAGACGTCAAAAATCTTGAGGTCCGTCAAAGTTTCACCGGCGGCCTCGATGGCGGTCTCGACCATGCTGGCGGCCGGCACGTCGGCGTCGATCAGCAGCGCCAGGTCGCGGCGCACTTCCGGGAACCTGGACAGCGGGCGGAACGCCGGCAGGCGCGCCTGGCCGAGGGCCTCGAGGCTCAGTTCGAACACGAACGCCGCCTTGGGCAGGTCCAGCTTCTTCTGCAGCTGCGGGTGCAGGGCCCCCACTACGCCGACCTCGCGCTCGCCCCGGTAGATGCGGGCGCACTGGCCCGGGTGCAGCGCCGGGTGCTCGCCGGCTTCGAAGCGGAACCCTTCCTCGGCGCCCAACCCCTCGAGGCCACAGTGGGCCAGCAGGGCCTCGACGTCGGCCTTGATGTCGTAGAAATCGACCAGATCCTTGCCGCCGGTCCAGTTCTCGGCGAAGCGGCTGCCGTAGACCAGGCCGGCCACCATCGGCTCCTGCTTCAGATCGGCAACAGAATTACCATTGGGTACGAAGCGCAGGCCGGTCTCGAACAGGCGCACGCGGTTCTGCTGGCGGTTCAGGTTGTACTGCAGTGACTTGCACAGGCCCGGAATCAGCGAGGTGCGCATGACCGCCAGCTCGGCGCTGATCGGGTTCTGCAGGGCCACCGGCTCGGCTTTCGGGTCGAACAGTGCGGCGGAGTCGCTGTCGATAAAGCTGAAGGTGATCGCCTCGTTGTAGCCACGCGCCAGCAGGGTCTGCTCCAGCGCGCTCTGGGCGATTTCACTCTCTTCCTGCGGCACGATATCCAGCGCGGCGGTGAAGCTCTCGCTGGGAATGCGGTTGTAGCCGTAGACCCGCGCCAGCTCTTCGAGCAGGTCGGCCTCGATGGCGATATCGAAGCGGAAGCTCGGCACCAGGAAGGTCCAGCCGTCGGCGTTCTGCTCGATTTTCTCCAGGCCCAGGCGGGTCAGGATATCGACGATCTCGTCGTCGCCCAGGGCGACACCCAGGCCCTGCTCTACCCGCGCGCGGCGCAGGGAGATATGGCGCTCGGCGGGCATGAGTTCGCTCAGCTCGCGCAGGTGTACCGGGCCCGGTTCACCGCCGACGATATCCAGCAGCAGCTGGGTGGCACGCTCGACCGCCTTTTCCTGCAGGCGGTAGTCGACACCGCGCTCGAAGCGGTGCGAGGAGTCGGTGTGCAGGCCATAGGAGCGCGCCTTGCCGGCGATGGCCAGCGGGCTGAAGAAGGCGCTCTCGAGGAAGATATCGCGGGTGCTGTCGGTCACGGAGGAGTCGAGGCCGCCCATGATGCCGGCCATGGCCAGCGGCTTCTCGTCGTCGGTGATCAGCAGGGTGCCCTCCTGCAGTTTCACTTCCTGGCCGTCCAGCAGGGTCAGTTCTTCGCCCTTCTCCGCCAGGCGCACCTTGATGCCGCCGCTGAGCTTGTTCAGGTCGAAGGCGTGCATCGGCTGGCCCAGTTCGAGCAGCACGTAGTTGGTGACATCCACGACCGGATCGATGGAGCGCAGGCCGCTGCGGCGCAGGCGCTCCTGCATCCACAGTGGCGTGGTGGCCTTGATATCGATATTGCGGATCACGCGGCCGACATAGCGCGGGCAGGCCTCTTCGGCCATCAGGGAGACCGGCAGGCTGTCGTCGATCTGCTGGGCGACCGGGGTGATCTCCGGGCCGCAGACCGCGCAGCGGTTCAGCACACCCACATCGCGGGCGATACCGGCGATGCCGAGGCAGTCGGAGCGGTTCGGGGTCAGGTCGACCTCGATGGTCTCGTCGTCCAGCTGCAGGTATTCGCGCAGGTCCTGGCCGGTGGGCGCGGCTTCCGGCAGCTCCCAGATGCCGTCGCTGTCCTCACCCAGCTCCAGCTCGGTCTGGGCGCACAGCATGCCGAAGCTCTCTACGCCGCGCAGCTTGGCCTTCTTGATCTTGAAATCGCCCGGCAGCTTGGCGCCTACCAGCGCGAACGGGATCTTGATGCCGGCGCGGGCATTGGGGGCGCCGCACACGACCTGCATCTCGCCGTCCGGGTGGCCGGCCACTGTGCATACGCGCAACTTGTCCGCGTCCGGGTGCTGTTCGCAGGCGAGGATCTCACCCACGACCACGCCGGAAAATTCACCTGCGACTTTCTCAACGCCATCCACTTCCAGGCCGGCCATGGTGATCTGGTCGGCCAGTTCCTGTGCGGTCAGTTGCGGGTTAACCCAATCCCGCAGCCAGGAGTTGCTGAATTTCATATCGCTATCTCTTTGTATTCTCTGTCAGCGCCCTCGGAGCGCTTTTCAATTCTGTTCGACTCTGGTGTTGGCCCGCTGGCGGGCTCCGTTAAACGCTTCGTTAAAACTGTTTCAGGAAGCGCAGGTCGTTGTCGAAGAACAGGCGCAGGTCGTTGACGCCGTAGCGCAGCATCGCCAGGCGCTCTACCCCCATGCCGAAGGCGAAGCCGGAGTAGGCCTCGCTGTCGATATTGCAGGATGCGAATACGTTCGGGTGCACCATGCCGCAGCCCATCACTTCCAGCCAGCCGGTGCCGGAACATACGCGGCAGCCCTCGCCACCACAGGCGGTACACTGGATATCCACTTCCGCGGACGGCTCGGTGAACGGGAAGTAGGACGGGCGGAAACGCACCGGCACGTCCGCTTCGAAGAAGGCTTTCAGGAACTGGTCCACGCAGCCTTTCAGGTGGGCGAAGCTCACGCCCTTGTCCACTACCAACCCTTCCACCTGGTGGAACATGGGCGAGTGGGTTACGTCGGAGTCGCAGCGGTAGACGCGGCCCGGACAGATGATGCGAATCGGCGGCGCGGCCTTTTCCATGGTGCGGATCTGTACCGGGGAGGTGTGGGTGCGCAGCACCGTGGACGGATCGATATAGAAGGTGTCGTGCATCGCGCGCGCCGGGTGGTGCGCGGGAATATTGAGCGCTTCGAAGTTGTGGTAGTCGTCTTCGATCTCAGGCCCCTCCTCCACGGAGAAGCCGAGGCGCACGAACAGCTCTTCGATGCGGCGCATGGTACGGGTGACCGGGTGCGCATTGCCCTGCTCTTCGCCGCGCCCGGGCAGGGTCACGTCGATGGTCTCTTCGGCCAGCTTGGCGTTGATCGCCGCCTGCTCGAGTTCGTTGCGGCGCGCGTTGATCTTTTCCTGCACCTGCTGCTTGGCTTCGTTGATTTTCGCCCCGGCAGCCGGACGCTCTTCGGCAGACAGTTTGCCCAGGCCTTTCAGCAGCGCAGTGAGCTGCCCCTTCTTGCCCAGGTAATCCACGCGCACCTGATCCAGTGCCGCCAAGCCGTCGGCCTGCTCCACCTGCTCCAGCGCCTGATCGGTGAGGGACTGCAAATCTTGCATCGAACTATTCCCGTTCCAAGTTAACTCTAATTCTTTCTGCGTCATGTTGCCGGCATTTGGTCGCCGGCGGGGCTTCGCCCTTTGGTGTCGCTATCGGTAAAAAATAGCGGAAACCCCATAAAAAAATAGGGAAGGGCCAAACAGCCCTTCCCTATTTTTTGTATTCAGTTTTGCAACTGAAGTGACAGCTTACGCTGCCAGGGCTGCCTTGGCTTTTTCAACTACGGCAGCAAAAGCGGCTTTGTCGTATACCGCCAGATCGGCCAGAACACGGCGATCCAGAGCGATGTCCGCTTTCTTCAGACCGGCGATCAGGCGGCTGTAGCTCAGACCTTCAGCGCGGGACTGGGCGTTGATACGAGTGATCCACAGAGCGCGGAAGTTACGCTTCTTGACACGACGGTCGCGGTAAGCGTACTGGCCGGCTTTGATCACCGCCTGCTTGGCTACGCGGAATACGCGCGAACGCGCACCGTAGTAACCTTTAGCCTGCTTCAGAATTTTCTTGTGACGACGACGCGCCTCTACACCACGTTTTACACGGGCCATAACTCTATCCTCTTAAACCTTTTAGCGATGAGCCAATTACTTGGCGCGCAGCATACGATCGACCAGGGTGGCATCAGACTTGTTCATAGTCGAGGTGCCGCGCAGCTGACGCTTACGCTTGGTGGTCATCTTGGTGAGGATGTGGCTCTTGTTAGCGTGCTTGTGCTTGTAGCCCGCAGCCGTCTTCTTGAAGCGCTTGGCGGCGCCACTGTGCGTTTTTGCTTTCGGCATTTTGTACTCCAAAAGTATCTAAGTGTCTGCGAACAGACTGCTTTAATGAACCGCCGGAAACCGGCGGCGTTGTGAGAGTGGGGAGGCAGCCGTCGCCCAACCACTTCTCAAAGGAGACCTGACTCTCTTTGCAGAGACTCAGGAACTCACTTTTTCTTCTTGCTGGGGGCTATCACCATGATCATCTGGCGGCCTTCCATTTTCGGCCGCTGCTCCACGGTGCCCAGCTCTTCCAGGTCTTTCTCGATGCGCTGCATCATTTCCATACCCAGTTCCTGGTGCGCCATTTCCCGGCCGCGGAAGCGCAAGGAAATCTTGGCCTTGTCGCCTGCTTCCAGGAAACGGGTCAGGTTGCGCAGCTTGATCTGGTAATCCCCAATATCGGTACCGGGGCGGAACTTCATTTCCTTGATCTGCTGCTGCTTCTGTTTCTTCTTGGCAGCGTTTTTGGCTTTTTTGGCCTCAAAAACGTGCTTTCCGTAGTCCATGATCTTACAGACTATCGGATCGGAGTCCGGCGCAATTTCAACGAGATCCAGACTGGCCTGCTGTGCGGCCTCCAGCGCTTCATCCAGGGAGACAACTCCCACCTGTTCACCATCGGCGCCGATCAGGCGAACTTCAGACGCTTCGATCTGATCATTAATGCGGGCCTTTTTGGACCGTCCCTTGCTCTCTCGTTTAATAGCTATCGTCTCCGTTAATTTTCAGAAATAGACATACGGCCACGGCGCTCCACGTCCTGGCCGAGAATCTCGAGGAATGACTCAAAAGTCATGGTCCCAAGATCCTCACCGCTGCGTGTTCGCACGGCGACCGTCTGGCTTTCCACTTCCTTATCGCCGATCACCAGCAGATAAGGAACACGCTGAAGCGTGTGCTCGCGGATTTTAAAGCCGATCTTCTCGTTTCTCAAGTCGGCGGCCGCGCGATACTGCAGATCACCGAGGCGCTGTTCCAAATCGCGACAGTAATCCGCCTGGCGGTCGGTGATATTCAGGATCGCCACCTGCTGCGGCGCCAGCCAGGTCGGGAAGGCGCCCTCGTAGTGCTCGATCAGGATACCGATAAAGCGCTCGAAGGAACCCAGCGCCGCACGGTGCAGCATGACCGGGGTCTGGCGCGAGCCGTCTTCCGCCACAAACTGGGCGTCCAGGCGGCCCGGCATGGAGAAGTCCACCTGAATGGTACCGCACTGCCATACACGGCCGAGGCAGTCCTTCAGGGAGAACTCGATTTTGGGTCCGTAGAAGGCACCCTCGCCCGGCAGCTCTTCCCACGGCAGGCCGGCGGCGTCCAGCGCGTCGGCCAGCGCCTTCTCGGCCTTGTCCCAGCTCTCGTCGGAACCGACACGCTGCTCCGGACGGGTGGAGAGGCGGTAGATAACGTCGTCGAAGCCGAAGTCCTTGTACACGGAGTGCAGCAGATCCATGAAATCGGACACTTCCGACTGGATCTGGTCTTCGGCGCAGAAGATATGACCATCGTCCTGCACGAAGCCGCGTACGCGCATCAGGCCGTGCAGGGAGCCGGATGGCTCGCTGCGGTGGCAGGAGCCGAACTCCGCCAGGCGCAGGGGCAGATCGCGGTAGCTGCGCAGGCCCTGGTTGAACACCTGCACGTGGCAGGGGCAGTTCATCGGCTTGATCGCGAACTGGCGCTCCTCACTGGTGAGGGTGAACATGTCGTCGCCGAACTTGTCCGCATGGCCGGATTTGCGCCACAGGGAGAAGTCCACCAGCTGCGGGGTCTTGATCTCCTTGTAGCCGTACTCGCGCTGACGGCGGCGCATGTACTGCTCGATGGTGCTGTAGATAGTCCAGCCGTTCGGGTGCCAGAACACCATGCCCGGCGCCTCTTCCTGAATATGGAAGAGATCGTATTTCTTGGCCAGCTTGCGGTGATCGCGCTTTTCCGCCTCTTCGATGCGGTGCAGGTAGGCCTTCAGGTCTTTCTTGTTGGCCCAGGCGGTACCGTAGACGCGCGTCAGCATCTCGTTGTTGGCGTCGCCGCGCCAGTAGGCGCCGGCCACCTTGGTCAGCTTGAACGCTTTCAGCTTGCCGGTGGACGGCACGTGCGGACCGCGGCACAGATCCTCGAAGTCGCCCTGCTTGTACAGGGAGATATCTTCGTTGGTGGGGATACTGGCGATGATCTCCGCCTTGTATTCCTCGCCCATCTCGCGGAAGTATTTCACCGCATCGTCACGCGGCAGCAGGCGGCGGCTGACCGGAATATCTTCCTTGGCCAGCTCTTCCATACGCTTCTCGATTTTCTCCAGATCTTCCGGAGTAAACTGGCGCTCGTAGGCGAAATCGTAATAGAAGCCGTCTTCGATCACCGGGCCGATAGTTACCTGGGCGCCGGGATACAGTTGCTTCACGGCCTGCGCCAGCAGGTGCGCGGTGGAGTGACGGATAACCTCCAGCCCTTCCGGCTGGCGGTCGGTAATAATGGCCAGTTCCGCGTCGCGGTCGATCACATAGCTGGTATCGACTTCTTTGCCGTCAACCACACCGGCAAGGGCAGCTTTGGCCAGGCCTGGACCAATATCATTGGCGACGTCGTATACGGAAACCGGATTGGAGAATTCGCGACGGGAACCGTCGGGGAGAGTGACAACAGGCATTGTACTTCCTTTCTATCAGTGGCGATCCCTACCAAAGACCGCGTGAATCAACTTGATGAGCTGGGGCTTCTGGCCCAGGTACGCAAGGCACCAAAAAAGATGGTAGACCCGAGCGGACTTGAACCGCTGACCTCTGCCATGTCAAGGCAGCGCTCTAACCAACTGAGCTACGGGTCTGTAACTTTGCAGTGGGGAACCCCGTGCTGCAGAGGACGCGAACTTTAGCACCGGTTTTTAGTGTTTTCAACAACTTAGTGAGCTTTTCGATCATCGAATTTGCCCGACAAAACGGTCGCCCCGCCGAACTCATGTCAACTGACCGGAGCCCGCTGCACAGAACCGTCTACTGCTCTTCTTTCAGGCTGGTGATCTCGTCGCGCAGCTTGGCCGCCGCCTCGAACTCCAGGTTCTTGGCATGGTTGTACATCTGCTCTTCGAGCTCCTCGATGCGCGCCCAGCGCTGCTTGTCGGACAGCGGTTTCTTCTCCGCCTTGTAGGCGCCCTTCCCTTCAGCCACCTTGCGGCGCCCTTTCGGCACCCCGGGCGCGATGGCACCCTCCATGATGTCGGCGACGCTCTTGCGGATTCCCCGGGGGGTAATGCCGTGCTCGGCATTGAACGCCATTTGCTTCTCGCGACGGCGCCGGGTTTCCTCCAGGGCGCGATCCATTGAAGCAGTGACTTTGTCTGCGTAGAGGATCGCTCGCCCCTGCAGGTTGCGTGCGGCGCGGCCGATGGTCTGGATCAGGGAGCGATCGGAGCGCAGGAAGCCCTCCTTGTCCGCGTCGAAGATGGCTACCAGCGCCACTTCCGGCATATCCAGGCCCTCGCGCAGCAGGTTGATGCCCACAAGCACATCGAACTCGCCGATACGCAGGTCGCGGATGATTTCCACCCGCTCCACCGTATCGATGTCCGAGTGCAGGTAGCGCACGCGCACGCCGTTTTCGCTGAGATATTCGGTCAAGTCTTCCGCCATGCGCTTGGTCAGCACAGTGATCAGCACCCGCTGGTCCGCATCGACGCAGCGGTGGATTTCCGACAGCGCGTCGTCCACCTGGGTCGACGCGGGGCGGATTTCCACCTCGGGATCCACCAGCCCGGTGGGGCGCACCACCTGCTCCACCACCTGGCCGGCGTGTTCCGCCTCGTAAGGCCCCGGGGTCGCGGACACGAAAATAGTCTGCGGCGCCAGGTGCTCCCACTCCTCGAACTTGAGCGGCCGGTTGTCCAGAGCCGACGGCAGGCGGAAGCCGTACTCCACCAGCGTCTCCTTGCGCGAGCGGTCGCCGCGGTACATGCCGCCGATCTGCGGCACGGTGACATGGCTTTCGTCGACAAACAGCAGCGCGTCGTGCGGCAGGTAGTCGAACAAGGTGGGAGGCGGCTGGCCGGCGTCGCGCCCGGACAGATAGCGCGAGTAGTTCTCCACGCCGTTGCAGTAACCCAACTCCTGCATCATCTCCAGATCGTACTTGGTGCGCTGCTCCAGGCGCTGCGCCTCCAGCAGCTTGTCATTATCCCGCAACTGCTTGAGCCGCTCATGCAGCTCGTCCTTGATCCGGTCGATGGCGCTGACGATGGTTTCCCGCGGTGTCACGTAGTGCGACTTCGGGAAGATGGTGATGCGCGGCACCTTCTTCAGCTGCTCGCCAGTCAATGGATCAAACAGCGTAATCTCCTCGATTTCCTCATCGAACAGCGACAGCCGCACCGCCTCCATATCCGAGTCCGCCGGATAGATGTCGATGATGTCGCCGCGCACCCGGTAGGTGGCGCGACGGAAGTCGGTATCGTTGCGGGTGTACTGCAGTTCCGCCAGCCGGCGCAGGATGGTGCGCTGATCCACCAGATCACCGCGATCCAGGTGCAGCACCATTTTCAGATATTTATCCGGATCACCCAGGCCGTAGATCGCGGAAACGGTTGCCACCACGATGACGTCGCGACGCTCGATCAGCGCCTTGGTGGCGGACAGCCGCATCTGCTCGATATGCTCGTTGACCGAGGCATCCTTCTCGATAAAGGTGTCCGATGACGGCACATAGGCTTCCGGCTGGTAGTAGTCGTAGTAGGAGACGAAGTACTCCACCGCATTCTTCGGAAAGAACTCCTTGAATTCCCCATACAGCTGGGCGGCCAGGGTCTTGTTGTGGGCCATGACGATCGCCGGACGCTGCAGTCGCTCGACGACATTGGCCATGGTGAAAGTCTTACCGGAACCAGTCACCCCCAGCAGCGTTTGGTGACTGAGACCATCCTCCACGCCCTCCACCAGCTGTTCAATTGCGGCTGGCTGGTCACCCGCCGGACTGTACTTGCACACCACCTGAAATGGTCGCGACTCCATAAACCCACCGCCAAAACCGTCTGAAAAGCAATCTGCGATTGTAGAGCCTGACCCCAGCCCCCACAAATGCCGACCGGCCCAGGACTATTCCGGCGCCAGCCCGAGCAAATTGCTGACTTTTTACCCAACAACCGCCCAAAAATAAATTCCCGACAAATCAATTAGTTAAAGTGCAAAAAAGGGGTTGACCTGCCCAGGGGGGCTATATAAGATACGCGCCATCTGAACGGCACGGCACACACGCCAGCCGCTAAGAAATTCCGCCTTAGCTCAGTTGGTAGAGCAAATGACTGTTAATCATTGGGTCGCTGGTTCGAGCCCAGCAGGCGGAGCCAAACATGAAAGCCCTTAGCGAAAGCTAAGGGCTTTTTTCGTTGTGTCCTTGCCAAGGTAGATCCTTGCGCCCCTCTTTCCCGATACAAAAAAGCCCCACATTCCTGCGAGGCTCTTCCGAAGACACACTGCCGATCACTACAGGTCAGCGACGCCCGACATCCGTTGGCAGCGGCAACCTTTCCACCTGCCCGACTTGCGGTGCCGGCATATTTTCGCGGCGCTGAGCCCAAACCACATCGACCAGGCTTTGTTTCGGTGAATAGTCTTTCACTGCCTCCAGCAGAATCCGGTGGACTTCCTCGCAGTCGTGCCGGCTGCACGCCTGTCGCAACTCGCCAATCAGCAACTGCAGCTTGTCAGTGCTGAGACGCTCCTCTTCGGCACGCATGATCATCGGGTGGTCGGTGCCGGATACGTTGTCGCCGAGCAGAAGCTCCTCGTACAGCTTTTCTCCCGGGCGCAGGCCGGAGATCTGGATTTCGATATCGCCCTCCGGGTTCTCTTCATCGCGCACGGTGTGCCCCATAATCTGGATCAGCCGCCTGGCCAGATCGTGGATGCGCACCGGTTCCCCCATATCCAGAACAAACACATCACCATTGCGCCCCATACTGCCGGCCTGTAATACCAGCTGCGCGGCTTCCGGGATGGTCATGAAATAGCGTGTCACCTTGGGGTGCGTGACGGTCACCGGACCACCTGCATTAATCTGGTCAGTAAACAGTGGGATTACGGAGCCGGACGAGCCGAGCACGTTGCCGAAGCGCACCATACAGACGCGGGTCTTGGTAAAACGGCGCCCGAAATCCTGACACAGCAGCTCGGCAAATCGCTTGGTCGCCCCCATCACATTGGTCGGCCGCACGGCTTTGTCGGTGGAGATCAGTACGAACTGCTCGACTCCAAACGCCTCGGCCGCCTCCAGCACGGAGAGAGTGCCGAGCACATTATTGTCCGCCCCTAAGACCACATTCTGCTCCACCAGCGGCACATGCTTGTACGCCGCCGCATGATAGATAGTGTGGATCGAGAAGCTCTCGATAATCTCTGCCATGCGGGCGCGGTCGCGCACATCGCCGAGCAGTGCGGTCACCTTCAGCTGATGCCCCTCATCCAGCTGCTGCTGGTAGAGCTCCCGCTCGATCTGATAAAGGGCAAACTCCGAGGTCTCCAGTAACACCAGGTGGGCGGGCCCCCACTGGGCGATCTGCCGGCACAGCTCCGAACCGATCGAGCCACCAGCACCGGTGACCAACACCACTTTGCCGCTGATCGAGCTGGCGATCAGGGCCTTTTCCGGCTCAACCGGCGCACGACCGAGAATGTTCTCGTAGATCTGCGATACGTCTGAGACGCGCCCAGCGCCATCCACGAGCTCTTCCAGCCCCGGGATCACCTTCACTACCAGTCCGCGCTCGCGGAGCCCGCGGGTAATCTCCCGGCGGCGACGCTTGGGCACACCGGGCATTGCCAGCAGCACCTCGGCAATATCGCGCTCAGCGACTACGTCGAGAATATTGCTCGGGTTATAGACCAGCACGCCGTCAATCAGCGTCTTCTGCTTGGAGGCGTTATCGTCGAAAAACGCCACTGGCTTGTAAATTTCACCGTGTACCAAAGCTTTGTACAGCTGCAGACCAGCGGTACCCGCACCGTAAATTGCTACGCGGGTCTTGTGGATTTCCAGCGCCATCTGGTAATAGACACGCACCAGCCAGCGGGAGCCACCGACGGCGATAAGCGCAAAACACCAGTAGATGACCGGTACCGAGCGCGGCACCCCGGCGAAGGTAAGGTAGGAAGCTACCGCGAGCACCACGGCAGATGCAGTGACCCCCTGCAGCACGGCCACGATGGCCTGCTGCCCCATATAGCGGATAACGGTGCGGTAGAGGCCCAGGCGCAGAAAGATGAAACTACTGGAGCCGAGCGTCAGCGCCAGGCAGATCAGCATTTCCGCCTCCAGCGCCGGAGTGATCCCATTGACGCGGATCGCCATCGCCATGACAAAGGCGAGGCTCAACATCAATAGGTCGAAGAGCAGCATCAAAACCGGTTTGTGATGTTTTTGTACTATCCGCCAGATGCGTGTCACGCAGCCCCCAAATTTTCCCCATTTCCCCACTCGCTGCCACCCTGCCCCACACAGGGTGTCGACCGGTTATGCCAGGCCGAGCTTTGTAAGTGAGACCGCCAGTATAGACATACTCAGCATAAATCCCAGCTCCCAATACAGCGTTTGTTTCACCCCGATACGCAGCGCGCTGCGCTGGTAGAGATGTTCGCGATGCGCTTCCCACCAGCGTTTGCCGACCAACATCCTGCGCAGCAGCGTCAACGTGGCGTCCAGCCAGAAAGGCGCAAACACAAGAACAGGCACCAGCAAGCCGAAAGCGCCGCTCTGCCAGCCGTAAAGACTGACCCCAACGGCGGCCAGACCCAATACTGTAGAGCCGGCATCGCCCAGAAAAATGCTGGCCGATGGCCAGTTGAAGCGCAGGAACACCAATGCACCGGCGACCAGCAACGCGCAGACACCAGCGAGATCGCCATGTCCGCGCAGCATCGCAATCAGCCCCAGCGACGCAAAGCCGATGACCGTCATGCTACCGGCCAGGCCATCCATACCATCCATAAAATTGTACAGATTGATCATCCACACACCGCTGACTAACAGCAGCGGGTACCACCACCAGGCCAGCGCCTGCGGCAGTGCCCACAGCACCAGTGCCACCGCCAGCAAATGCACAGAAAAGCGGATTCTTGCCGGGACGTGACGCAGGTCATCGATGGCGGATACCGCCAGCAGCAACACGAACCCTGCCGACAGCGCCAGGGGCGGTGAGATCGGGCTGACAGCCAGCGCCGCCAGGCATCCGGCCACCAGGGCCCAGCCGCCGGTGCGCGGTACCGGTGTTTCGTGCATGGAGCGATGGTTCGGCAGATCCAGCGCAAACTCACGCAGATTTGACAGTAACAGTGTGGTGATGGCGTAACTAACCACTACAGCCACCATCGCCGGGGCCAACCACCCCCCCATTAACCCCATCAGGCAATACCCCGTAAAAACTGACTGTATCGCTCTTTCGCACGCCATGGCAGCGCGCGACGCAATCGCGCGGCACTATAAAGTTCGCTCTGCTCCAGCTCAAGTAAAGTGCGGACAATCGACAGGCGGCGCAGGGGGCGGGCGGGCGCCAGCAGCAGCGAGGTCAACCGCCTGCTGGTGCGTGCGCGCGCGCCAGTCAGGGCTTGAATGATGTTCGCCAAGTCGTAGTAATTGGGTTCCGCGGCAATAAAGACCTCCCGGTCACATTGCTCTGCCTGCGCCAGTAGAATAATTGCGCGGACCAGGTCCCCCAGGTGGATAAAGCTGCGGCGACCGCTGGCCGGCAGTATCGGGGCCAGGCGACCGAGCAAATGCAATCGCCCTCGCCAGCGCCCCGCCTTACCGCCGACTTCGGCGATTCCCTCGTCAACTCCATAAACGGCCGCTGGCCGGATCAGGTTGACTCGACAGCGGGATTGCTCGGACAGCAATTGTTGCTCCCCTAGCCACTTACTGCGCCCGTAGGCATCCTGGGCCGGCGAACCGCAATGCTCATCCGCAACCCGGCCCCCTGGCGGACACAGCGCTTTGACACTGGAGAGATATGTAAAAGATTCGGCGCCGGCGGCTTCCGCACAGCGCAACAGCTCTAGCGGGCAATCACTATTCAGCCAGCGCGCGAGATCGGGTCGGCGCTCGCAGTCAGAGCGGCGGGCCATTCCTGCTGCGTAAACTACCCGATCCCCGGACTGGAAAAGAGAAGAGAAATCACCGTCGGGCGACAGTGACAGGGGCTGGTGATCACAATTTTGCGGGCCGCTGGGGGCACGGGACACGGACAGCACTCGCTGTCCACTAGAACTGAGGCGACGGCAAAGTGCCTCGCCAATGTAGCCAGTGCCGCCGATTACTACCCAACGCGCCATCTGTTGTCTTACCCGGATTTGTTCTTTGCCCGCCACACTAGCCGACAGTGACCCGCGGTACTGTCGACTGTGCACGGATTTATGTTACTAGAGTTGAATCCTGTCGCGATTCTTTTCCAACGTTGCCGTTCCTATTCCCTTGATCTCCAGCAACTGCTCGACCGACGTAAAGGGCCCTTTTTCCTCGCGGTATTTAACAATCAGCTCCGCACGCGCGGCGCCGACGCCATCGAGTTTTTCCGCCAGCTCGGCGGCCGAGGCACTGTTAACATTGACCGTGATTGCGACCACCTGTGCTGTGTCAGTCTGCATGTCGTCGGCAACGGCAAGCGCCGAAGAGCAGACCATCAACAGGGCGGCGAAAAGGATAGAAAATGATGTACGGATAGTGTTCATAGCGAACTCCCAGTGAAGGTTAACTATTTTCACTTTGGGACTGCTGTTACTCCCCCAAGCCGCAACACTCTACCAGCTCATCACACGCCTTTGGCTGCAAATTGATTACACGCCATTACAGTACGCGATCCGCTTATGCGCCCGCGCCGATCTCCGCCAGAATCTTCTGCAGTGACTGCATTGGATCAGCGGCGGCAGTGATCGGTCGACCGATCACGAGGTAGTCCGCACCCCACTCCAGCGCCTGAGCCGGAGTCACGATCCGCCGCTGGTCATCGGCGGCGGCGCCCGCCGGACGAATGCCCGGAGTAACTAACGCAAAGTTCGTGCCACACCGCTGACGCAAAGCCTCTGCCTCACGCGCCGAACAAACGACCCCATCCAGACCGCACCGCTGCGCCAGAACGGCGAGGGACAGCACCTGCTCTTCCAGTGAACGCGCGATGCCTATGGCCGCCAACTCCTCGGGCGCGGTGCTGGTCAGCACGGTCACGCCAATCAATAACGGCCGCTGTTCGCCAAACGGCTGCAACGCCTCGGCCGCCGCCTCCATCATGCGCGCGCCGCCGCTCGCGTGGACATTCACCATCCAGACCCCCAGCTCTGCGGCCGCCTTTACCGCCGCAGCGACAGTGTTCGGGATATCGTGAAACTTGAGATCCAGAAAGACCTGAAATCCGCGCCCTACGAGATCCCTGACGAGCTGCGGCCCGGCAATGGTAAAGAGCTCTTTGCCAACCTTGACGCGACACAGGCCGGGATCAAGCCGATCTGCCATCGCCAGCGCAGCTTCGGCATTGTCATAGTCCAGCGCGACAACGACGGGGGAAGAAACCTGGGATTGCAAGGGTTTACCTCTCATTGGCGCTCATGTCGCGCCCAAAACAGTTAATTGGTTAATAGGGGGCCACACTGGTCACTCTCCCTCAACCCCCCTGACGGAGCGGACAGAGTCCCAGTGCTTGCAGCTGGGGCAGAGCCAGTGGAGCTGATTGCCGGAAAAACCGCAGTTGTTACAGCGGTAATGGGGGCGACTGGCGATCAATTGGTCGATCAGGGTTTTGAGCAGCGACAGGTTTTCCCGCGCCCGGCCCTGAGTAGTGTCGATGTGCAGGTCAATAAAGTGCCCCAGGCCGCGCAGCGATGGGCGCAGCGCCAGCTGCTTGCCCATGAAGGCTGCAGCCGCCGCTTCACTTTCCTGACGATGGATTCTCTCGGTCAGCGCAATCAGCACACTGTTGGAGGGGTGTTCCCGCAGCAGCGACTCCAGGTAGCGATCCAGCCCCTTTTCATCACCAATTTCCTGATAGCAGGTAATCAGCAATTCCAGAATCTCCGGAATATAGTCCGGGTTCTGCTTCGGGATCCGCTGCAGCACCTTGATTGCCTCCCGCGGACGATTCAGCAGGTGCTCCAACCTCCCCCATAGCAGGTTGGCGCGCACAGAATTACGATCGTAACCGAGGGCAGCGTCTATATGCTTGCGCGCACTCAGGTAATCCTTATTTTTGATGGCTTCTTCCGCGAGCTCGCAGCAAAAGTGCGCCTGCACCGGCGCCCATTCGGGCGAAAGCCGCTTGAAGCGACGGCCGTGCAGCAGGTTCACCGCATGGATGGCTTTCGTCCACTCGCGCTCGTCCCGATAGACCTCGACCAGATGCTCGAGACTGGTATTGCGTAGCTCAGAGGAGGTTTCGACCAACTCTTGTAACAACCGCTCGGCCCGGTCGAGCCAGCCAGCGGCAATATAATCGCGCGCCAGTTCGAGCTGGGCCTTCTGCTGACTGGCCCGCGCCAGACTCGGACGCGCCAGCAGATTCTGGTGCACGCGAATGGCTTGATCGTGTTCGCCGCGCTTGCGCAGTAAATTTCCCAGCGCCAGGTGCGTATCGAAGGTAGCACTGGTGACTTCAAGCGCATCGATAAATTTGTCGATGGCATCATCGTGACGCTCACTCAGCAGGTAGTTAAGGCCCGCCGCATAAGAGCGCGCCAGTGCCTGTTGCTGTTCACTGCAGTCCACCTTCTTTCTGGTACTCCTGCGCCCCAGCGTCCAACCGATGGCAATGGCGGCAAGCAGAAAAAAGAAAAACGTTAGGTCGAGCATCAGGCCCTAGTCTCCGGATACCTGTCGGCGCACCGTTTGGAGTTCCCGCTCCAAGCGCTGCAACTGCCGTTCCAGCCCGCGAGCCCGACGCCGCTCGGCGTAGAAAGGCACGAGGCTGACGACAAAGCCCAGCAGCAACCCAAGTAACAGAAAACCGATCAGCCAGAAACCCACACTGCCCGATGGCAGCGCGTAACCAGCAAAATTTGGGGCTATGGCATCGGGGTTGTCGACGGCAAAGTAAACACCGACAGCGATACACAGCAGGGCCAACAATCCGTAGAAGAGACGCAGCAGCCAGCGCAAGAATGACAAGGGAACCTCCGCGTTCCGCAAGAAGTGACTAAATCAACGATTCGATGGGGTACTAGTCTCTACTGCCCTGCCCCATCCTGTTCCACAGCCCCAGGCACTTCGACCCGCGGGCAAATTCATCATACTTCGGTCACAGTCTCATCGTGCATGCTGCGATTGACTCTGTCACGCAGCTCCTTGCCCGGCTTGAAATGGGGCACGTATTTGCCCGCCAGGGCCACCGCATCGCCCGTCTTGGGGTTGCGGCCAGTCCGCGGTGCGCGGTAGTGCAGCGAAAAACTGCCGAAACCACGTATTTCGATGCGCTCGCCCTGGGAAAGCACATCCGACATGGTGTCCAACATTACCTTGACCGCCAGTTCGACATCTTTGACTGGCAGCTGATCCAACCTCAACGCAATCCTTTCGATCAGTTCGGATTTGGTCATGCGCGCCGCAACCTTCTGTAAGTCATTGATTATTCTAGATTAGAGCGGCAATCATCTAATAGAAAGCCGGACTGGGCAACCCCAGTCCGGCTCTCGAATAGCCCTAAACAATCAATTCAGAGCCTATAACAACCAAGAGCTATTACTCTTTGTTGTTCATCTGCGCCTTGATCAGGTCACCGATAGTCGCCGGCTGAACCTGCTCAGCCTGCTTCTTGCTGTGATCCTTGATGGCTTGCTTCTCGTCTTCCTGGTCCTTGGCTTTGATGGACAGGCTGATCACGCGGTTCTTGCGATCCACGCTGGTGATCTTGGCCTCGACCTCTTCACCTTCTTTCAGGACATTGCGGGCGTCTTCCACCTTGTCACGGCTGATTTCGGAAGCGCGCAGTACGCCTTCGACTTCGTCCGCCAGGGTGATGACAGCCTGCTTGGCGTCAACTTCCTTGATGGTGCCGGTCACGATGGTGCCACGATCATTGGTGGTCACGTAATCGTTGAACGGATCGGACTCCAGCTGCTTGATACCCAGGGAGATACGCTCGCGGTCGGAGTCGATACCCAGGATAACAGTCTCGATTTCGTCACCCTTCTTGAACTTGCGCACGGCTTCTTCGCCAGCTTCGTTCCAGGAGATATCGGACAGGTGCACCAGACCGTCGATGCTGCCGTCCAGACCGATGAAGATACCGAAATCGGTGATGGACTTGATCTTGCCGGAGATCTTGTCGCCTTTGGCGAATTTACGCGCGAAGGCATCCCACGGGTTCTCCTGGCACTGCTTGATGCCCAGGGAGATACGGCGACGCTCTTCGTCGATGTCCAGAATCATCACCTCTACCTCGTCGCCAACATTGACAACTTTGGACGGGTGGATGTTCTTGTTGGTCCAATCCATTTCGGAAACGTGCACCAAGCCTTCGACACCCTCTTCCAGCTCGGCGAAGCAGCCGTAGTCGGTCAGGTTGGTCACAACGGCCTTCACGCGGCTGTTTTCCGGGTAACGCTGCTTGATGGATACCCAAGGATCTTCGCCCAGTTGCTTCAGGCCCAGGGATACACGGCTGCGCTCGCGGTCGAACTTCAGTACTTTTACTTCGATCTCGTCGCCAACATTCACGATCTCGCTCGGATGCTTGATGCGCTTCCAAGCCATATCGGTGATGTGCAGCAGGCCGTCGATGCCGCCCAGGTCCACGAAGGCACCGTAGTCGGTCAGGTTCTTGACGATACCCTTGATGGTCATGCCTTCCTGCAGGCTTGCCAGCAGTGCTTCGCGCTCTTCGGAAGTCGCGGCTTCCATAACGGCGCGGCGGGATACCACAACGTTGTTGCGCTTGGCGTCCAGCTTGATGACCTTGAATTCGAGCTCTTTGCCTTCCAGGTGCGCGGTGTCGCGAACCGGGCGTACGTCTACCAGAGAGCCGGGCAGGAATGCGCGGATGTTGGCAACGTCGACAGTAAAGCCACCTTTAACCTTGCCGCTGATAACGCCTTTAACCACTTCGTCAGCAGCGTGGGCTGCGTCGAGGATCTTCCAGGCTTCAGCGCGCTTGGCTTTTTCACGGGACAGACGGGTTTCACCGAAACCGTCTTCTACCGCTTCCAGGGCAACCTGTACTTCGTCGCCCACCTGCAGCTCTACTTCACCCTTGTCATTGGCGAACTGGGCGGCAGGGATAACGCCTTCAGACTTCAGGCCCGCGTGAACGGTAACCCAGTCTTTGTCCACGTCGATCACAACACCGGTCACGATGGAACCCGGTGCCATCTCTACGCTTTTCAGGCTCTCTTCAAATAAATCAGCAAAGCTCTCGCTCATTACATTACCTATATAGATGGGCCCAGCCGTTGGTAACTATTGAGTTTAGTCAACCGCCAGCCGCAACCCCACCGCGCTGCCAGCACGCGGGTCGGATTACGACAACGGCCGGGCGATTCTGGCTGATCCCGGCCGCTGTCGTTAAAAAACTGATTGTCAGGCTATCCGCTGTGCTAAGCGCCCCGGACACGGATCCGGTCGCGCACCAGCTGTAGCACTATCTGCAGGACACCGTCGATATCCACCCCGGTACTGTCGAGCTCGACCGCGTCTTCGGCGGGAGCCAGGGGGGATGTGGCGCGGTTCATATCGCGCGCGTCGCGGGCGCGGATGTCCTCCAGCAGGTCGCGGAGGCTAACAGAAACCCCCTTCTCCCGCAACTGCTCAGAGCGCCGCCTGGCGCGCTCCTCGGCGCTGGCGGTCAGAAAGATTTTGACCGGCGCGTCGGGGAACACGGTGGTACCCATATCGCGCCCGTCTGCCACCAACCCCGGCGCCTGGCGGAAGTCCCGCTGGCGCTGCAGCAGCGCGGCGCGCACGCCGGGCATGGCGGCCACTTTTGAGGCGGCCATGCTAACCCGTTCCATACGGATATCGCGACTGACATCCTGCCCTTCCAGCAGAGCAGACACTTCGCCATCGCGCAGATCGAAGCGGATATCCAGATTGGCGGCGATCTCGGTCAGGGTGGCCTCATCGGTCAAATCGACTTCTCGGTTCAGTGCCGACAAGGCGGTCAGGCGGTAGAGGGCGCCGGAGTCCAGCAGGGAAAAATTCAGCTTGTCGGCCAGCAGCCTGGCGATGGTCCCCTTGCCGGAACCACTGGGACCGTCGATGGTTATGACCGGCGGCAGTTTGTCTAAATCGCTCATAGAATCCTGTTCTTGGTAGGCACTGAGAAGGCCCCACTGCCAGCGACAGCGGAGCCTCTTTACATGCTACATGCTCGCGCTACGCGAGTTGCAGCTTCAACCCGGCGCGCTTGGCCAGCTCGGCAAAGTTCGGGAATGACGTCGCCACATTGGCGCAGTGCAAGATGCGTATGGTATCGCGGGCACGCAGGGATGCCACGGCGAAAGACATGGCGATGCGGTGATCGCCGAGACTGTCCACGGTGCCACCGCCGAAGGCAACACCTTCCCCCGCCCCCTGAATGACGATGCCATCCGACGTCGGCTCGGCGTTGACGCCAAGAATACGCAAACCATCGGCCATCGCTTGGATACGGTCACTTTCCTTTACCCGCAACTCCTCGGCGCCGGTCAATACAGTCTCACCCTCGGCGCAGGCGGCGGCGACGAACAGCGCCGGGAACTCATCGATCGCCAGCGGCACCTGGTCCTCGGGAATACTGATTCCTTTCAGCGGCGCGTAGCGCACGCGGATATCCGCCACCGGCTCGCCCCCGACTTCGCGCCGGTTCAGCAGCTCTATGTCGGCGCCCATCGCGCGCAGTATATTGATCACACCGTCGCGGGTCGGGTTGATACCGACGTGCTCCAGCAGCACATCGGATCCTGGAGCGATGGCGGCGGCCACCATAAAGAAGGTGGCCGAGGATATGTCGGCGGGCACATCGATCCTGGCCGCGGTCAGCCTGCCACCGCCGCGCACCGTCGCACGGGCACCCTCGCGCCGTACCTCGTAGCCGAACCCCTGCAGCATGCGCTCGGTATGATCACGGGTAGGCGCCGGCTCAGTGGTACTGGTCTCACCTTCGGCATACAGGCCGGCCAGCAGCACACAGGATTTTACCTGCGCACTGGCCATCGGCAGCTGATAGTCGATACCGCGCAATTTGCACCCACCCCTGACCACCAGCGGCGGACGACCATCCGGGCCGGTATCGATCACCGCACCCATTTCCCGCAGCGGGTTGGCAACACGGTTCATCGGGCGCTTGGACAGTGACTCGTCCCCGGTCAGCGTCACATCGAATTCCTGCCCTGCCAGCAGGCCGGCCAGCAGGCGCATCGAGGTGCCCGAATTGCCCAGATACAAGGGTCCCGGCGGCGCCTGCAGTCCATTCAGACCCACGCCGTGAATCACCACCCGGCCATCCACCGGACCCTCGATAACCACCCCCATATCGCGAAACGCCTGCAGGGTGGCGAGGGCATCCTCACCCTCGAGGAAACCCTCCACTTCCGTGACCCCCTCGGCCAGCGAGCCCAGCATGATGGAGCGGTGGGACATGGATTTGTCACCGGGCACCCGCAGCGTGCCGCTGACAGTACCCCCGGGTTGCGCGATAAAAGTAACTTCCTGTGCTTGCATAGGCTCTGTATACGCTTTCTTGGCCAACATTTTTGTAAAGTGATCCCGCGCCGCCTTGGCCCGGGTGAAGACGCCCATCAGCTGCTCACTGTCGCCAGCGGCAATGGCGTCGCGCAGTGAGGACAGATTGGCGCTGTACAGATCGATCGCCTGCAGAATCGCATCCCGATTCGCCAGCATGATGTCCCGCCACATAACCGGGTCGCTGGAAGCGATACGGGTGAAATCGCGGAAGCCCCCGGCAGCGTAGCGGAAGATATTTTCGTTTTCCGCGTCGTGTGCGAGCGTATCGACCAGGCCATAGGCGATCACGTGCGGCAGGTGACTCGTTGCAGCCAGTACTTCGTCGTGCTCGGCCACCGGCATATTCAGGACTTCCGCGCCGGTCGCCTGCCACATCTGCACCACGCGCTGCAGGTGATCTCCGTCGGTATGCTCCAGCGGCGTCAGGATAATGCGGTGGTCGATATAGAGGTCGTCCCTTGCCGCGGTCACGCCGCTCTTTTCCGATCCGGCGATTGGATGGCCGGGCACGAGGAATTCCGGCACCCGCCCCCAGATCTTTTCCGCCGCGGTGATGACACTGCCCTTGACGCTAGCGCCGTCCGTTATGGTTACGCCCGCGGGCAGTCGCTCGCGCATCTCGGCAAATACCTGTTCCACCGCGAGGGTCGGCACGGCGATAAAAACGACGTCGCCGGGTTCCAGTTGCGGCAGCACTTCGCCGAGATCCGTTACCGCGCGGTCGACGATGCCGAGTTCGACAGCCTGTTCACAGGTTCGTGGGCGGCGGGCGACACCGACCACCTCACGGCAGGCGCCGGCGGCCTTCAGTGCCAATCCCAGACTGCCCCCGATCAGACCGATACCGACGACTACCAGGCGGCCGATAACCCCTCGCCCACCGGCCGTTTCGAACATCAGAGGACCCCGCGCGGGTAGGAACCGAGCACTTTGAGATCCGATGCGCAGGCTCCGACCTCTTTTAACGCCGCGGCGATATCCGCACTGTCACGGTGCCCCTTAAAGTCAATAAAGAACACATAGGTCCAGTTACCGGACTGCGAAGGCCTCGTCTCCACGCGCGTCAGGTCGACATTGTGGCGCCGGAAAGGCTCGAGCAGATCGTGCAGGGCACCGGGCTCATTGCGCATCGACACCATCAGCGAGGTCTTGTCATCGCCGCTGGCGGGCACCGCCTGGGAACCGATAATCAGGAAGCGCGTGGAATTGTCAGGGCGATCTTCGATTTTCTCCGCCAGCACTTTGAGGTCGTAGAGCTCTGCCGCCATATCGCCGGCAATCGCTGCCGCATTCCACTCCCCTTTTACCCGCTTGGCCGCCTCGGCGTTGCTGGCCACGGCGATCCGCTCCACGTTCGGGTAATGGGAATCCAACCACTTGCGACATTGCGCCAGGCTCTGCGCATGCGAATAAATACGCGTAATCGCATCCGGACGAGTGATATCCGAGATCATCAGGTGGTGATGGATACGCAGCTCCACCTCTCCACAGATCTTGAGATTGGACGTCATAAAATTGTCGAGCGTGTGGTTGATCACACCCTCGGTGGAATTCTCCACCGGCACCACGCCATAGCTGACCGCACCGGCCTCCACTTCGCGAAACACTTCGTCGATCGCAGCGAGCGGACGGCTCTGTGCCGAGTGGCCGAAATGCTTGAGCGTCGCCTGCTGCGTGAAGGTGCCTTCCGGCCCGAGATAAGCGACCTTGACCGGCTCTTCCAGCGCCAGACAGGCGGACATGATCTCGCGGAACAGTCGCGCCATTTCCTCATCGGTCAGCGGGCCCTTGTTGCGCTCCATGGCCCGACGCAATACCTGCGCCTCGCGCTCTGGACGGTAATACAGCGCGTCCTCGCCAGTGGCCTTTTTCACTTCCGCCACTTCCAGCGCGCAATCGGCCCGCTCGCTGATCAGGCGGGCGATTTCGCCGTCGATCTCGTCGATGCGATCGCGCAGCGCCAGCAATCGCTGGTCGCTGCTTATGGTTTCTTCAGTCATCCGTCTGCCTAGATTCTTCCGTCGAATTGATTAGCCGCAGCGCTTCTCGAAATCGGCCATAAAGGCCACCAGCGCCTCGACCGCTTCCAGAGGCACCGCGTTGTAGAGGGATGCACGCATACCGCCCACGGAGCGATGCCCTTTCAGGTTCAGCAGCCCCGCCTCTTCGGCCTGCTGCAGAAAAGCCTTGTCGAGCTTGTCGTCAGCCAGCACGAAGGGGACGTTCATCCGCGAGCGACTGGATTTTTCCACCGGGCTGGAATAAAAATCGCTGCCATCGATAAACCCATACAGCAGTGAAGATTTCTTCTCCGCCAGCTCCGCCATCGCCTCGACACCGCCCTGCGCCTTCAGCCACTGAAACACCAGACCCGACAGGTACCAGGCAAAAGTGGGCGGCGTATTGTCCATGGAGCCGGCATCGGCAGCGACCTTCCATCTCAGGCTGCGCGGGATATCCGGCAGGGCGCGATCGAGCAGATCATCACGCACTATCCCCACCGCGATGCCGGAGGGGCCGATATTCTTCTGCGCGCCGGCATAGATCATGCCGTACTTCTCCACCGGAATCGGCCGCGACAGGATGTTCGAGGACATGTCCGCCACCAGCGGACAACTGACCTCCGGCACATAATCAAACTCCACCCCGCCGATGGTCTCGTTGGGCGTGTAGTGGAAATAGGCCGCGTTGTCACTCTGCTGCCAACTGTCCGGTCCGGGAGCATAGGAAAAATTGCGGTCCGCACTGGAGGCAACTATGTTGACCTGTCCGTAGCGGCGCGCTTCCTTGATCGCCTTCTCCGCCCACTGTCCCGTATGAATATAGTCCGCGACGCGCTGCTCCCGACTGCCGGCGGCGCCGAACAGATTCCAGGGCACGGCGCTGAACTGGCCGGTAGCGCCGCCCTGCAGGAACAGCACTTTGTAGTTGGCGGGGATGTCGAGCAGATCGCGCAGATCCTGTTCGGCGCCCTCGGCCACTTCCGTAAATTCCGGCGAGCGGTGACTGACCTCCATCACCGAGCAGCCGAGGCCACGCCAATTGAGCAGTTCCTGTTGGGCCTGGCGCAGAACAGGTTCCGGCAGCGCGGCGGGGCCGGCGCAAAAATTGAATTTCCTCATGAAGCAACTTCCAGAAGAACCCAGAGAAATGGTTACAAAATTAACTAGATAAACCGACGCAAAAAATGCCAATTGGAGCAAAGTACATCACGCATTCGCTCAAGTTTTAGAGAAGCGGAGTCAAAAAAGGCCGCGAAATTCGCAGCCTTTCCTGTCAGCGCCAGCGGGGATCACTCTTCCCCGCCCTCGTCCTGTTCGCCCTCTTCGCCTTCCTCGCTCTCCTGGATGCGCGCCAGACCCACCAGCTTTTCGCTGGCCTTGAGTCGGATCACTCGCACACCCTGGGTATTGCGGCCGAGAACGGAGACTTCGTCGACGCGGGTGCGCACCAGCGTGCCCTGATCGGATATCAGCATGATTTCCTCGCCTGGATGCACCTGGCAGGCGCCGACCAGAGCGCCGTTGCGCTCGCTCTCAGCAATGGCGATCACACCCTGGGTGCCGCGCCCCTTGGTGGGGAAGTCCGCAGTGGCGGTACGCTTGCCGTAACCGTTTTCGGTCACCATCATCACGGAGCCACCCTCTTCCGGGATCACCATTGCGATAACAAACACACCCTCTGCCATGCGAATACCGCGCACGCCGCGGGACACGCGCCCCATGGAGCGCACATTTTCCTCGGCGAAGCGGGCCGCCTTACCGGCACTGGTGAGCAGCAGCACATCGCGGCTACCGTCGGTAATGGCGGTGGCCACCAGGCGGTCGTCCTCTTCGAGCTCGATGGCGCGCAGGCCGACGCTGCGCGGACGCGCAAAGGCGGACAGCGGGGTCTTTTTCACGGTGCCATTGGCAGTGGCAAAGAAAATAAAGTGATCTTCGTCGTATTCGGATACCGGCAGCATGCTGCTGATGCGCTCGTCTTCTTCGAGCGGCAGCATGTTCACCATCGGCCGTCCGCGGGAGGCGCGGCCGGCGGTCGGTACTTCGTAGACTTTCAGCCAGTACACCTTGCCCTTGTTGGAGAAGCACAGAATGGTGTCGTGGGAATTGGCGATCAGCAGGTGCTCGACGAAATCCTCATCTTTCACCTGGGTCGCGGACTTGCCCATGCCGCCGCGGCGCTGGGCCTGGTAGTCCGCCAGCGGCTGACTCTTGGCGTAGCCGCCGTGGGAGATGGTCACCACCTTGTCTTCCGGGGTGATCAGGTCTTCCACGGTCAGATCCTGGCGGGAGGCGACGATATCGGTGCGGCGCTCGTCGCCGAACTCCTTGTCGAGCTGCTCCAGCTCTTCACGGATCACCTCCATCAGGCGCTCGAAGCTGCCGAGGATATGCAGGTATTCGGCGATCTGCTCCAGGCGCTCCTGGTACTCGCCCAGTAGCTTGTCGTGTTCCATGCCGGTCAGGCGATGGAGGCGCAGCTCCAGAATGGCCTGAGCCTGGGCCGGCGACAGGTAGTAGGCACCGTCGTCGCGCAGGCCGAATTCCTGCGGCAGATCGTCCGGGCGGCAGGCGTCGGCGCCGGCGCGATCGAGGAACTGCTGCACCTCGCCCACTGCCCAGCCCTTGGCCAGTAGTGCTTCACGCGCGTCCGCCGGAGTGGCGGAGGACTTGATCAGCTCGATCACCGGATCGATGTTGGAAATCGCGATCGCCAGACCTTCGAGGATATGTCCGCGCTCACGCGCCTTGCGCAGCAGGTAGACGGTACGGCGGGTGACCACCTCCTGACGGTGGCGAATAAAGTATTCGAGCAACTGCTTCAGGTTCAGCACCTTGGGCTGGCCATCCACCAGCGCCACCATATTGATGCCGAACACACTCTCGAGCTGGGTCTGGGAGTAGAGGTTGTTCAGGACCACATCGCCCAGCTCGCCACGCTTGAGTTCGATCACCACGCGCAGGCCGTCCTTGTCGGACTCGTCGCGCAGCTCGGAGATACCCTCGATCTTTTTGTCCTTGACCAGCTCGGCAATGCGCTCGATCAGGCGCGCCTTGTTCAGCTGATAGGGGATCTCATGAATGACGATGGTTTCTTTATTGGTCTTGTCATCGCGCAGCACCTCCGCCTTGGCGCGCACGTAGATGCGACCGCGGCCGGTGCGGTAGGCCAGCAGTATTCCGGCGCGGCCGTTGATGGTGGCGCCGGTGGGGAAGTCCGGACCCGGGATGTATTCCATCAGGTCGTCGACAGACAGCTCCGGGTTGTCGATCAGCGCCAGGCAGGCCCGCACTACCTCACTCATGTTGTGCGGCGGGATATTGGTGGCCATGCCCACAGCGATACCGGAGGAGCCATTTACCAATAGGTTTGGTACCCGCGACGGCAGCACTTCCGGCATCTGCTCGGAGCCGTCGTAGTTGTCGATAAAGTTGACGGTTTCCTTGTCGAGGTCCGACAGCAGCTCATGGGCGAGCTTGTCCATACGGATCTCGGTGTAACGCATGGCCGCCGGGCTGTCGCCGTCGATCGAGCCGAAGTTACCCTGGCCGTCCACGAGCATGTAGCGCAGCGAGAAGGGCTGGGCCATGCGCACGATGGTGTCGTAGACCGCAGTATCGCCGTGCGGGTGGTATTTACCAATGACATCACCAACGACACGTGCCGATTTTTTGTACGGCTTGTTCCAGTCGTTTTTCAATTCGTTCATCGCGAAGAGCACGCGCCGGTGCACCGGCTTCAGGCCATCGCGCACATCCGGCAGCGCACGGCCCACAATCACGCTCATCGCATAGTCGAGATAGGACTGCTTGAGCTCTTCTTCGATATTGATCGGAGAAATTTCTTTGGCTAATTCGCCCATGGCTTATGGCGTTCCTTTTTATAGCGCGGGCGTTAGTACGGTGCCCGGATAAGCGGGCGATTCTACCACAGTTTGGCGCCAGAGGATGGAGTCCTTACCGGTGCGGATACAGGGCCCACCCCGGCGGAGAGCTCCGGTTGCCGGCGTGGTGCTCCACCGCTAAAGTCTACCGCTCTGTAAACAGCCGCTAAGCCACTTCCATGCCCCAAACCATCGACACACTGGTTCGCGCACGCTGGATAATCCCGGTCGTACCCGCGCAAAAAGTGTACGAAAATTGTGCACTCGCGATTGACGCCGGCAAGATTATCGCCCTGCTGCCCGCTGCGGAAGCCGCCGCGCGCTTCCGGCCGCGCCGGGAAGTTGAGCTGCAGCGCCACGCGCTGATCCCGGGCCTGATCAACACCCACAATCACGCCGCGATGACGCTGTTGCGCGGTTTCGCCGACGATCGCCCGCTAATGCAGTGGCTGGAGCAACATATCTGGCCGGCGGAGCAGAAGTGGGTGAGCCAGGAATTTGCCGCCGATGGCAGTCGCCTGGCAGTTGCGGAAATGCTGCGCGCCGGTACCACGACATTCTCCGATCAGTACTTTTTCCCCGAGGCCACGGCTCTGGTCGCCAGGGAAGCCGGCATGCGGGCCCAGATTGCGTTTCCGGTGATCGACTTCCCCACCCCCTGGAGCCGCAACGGCGATGACGCGGTGCAGAAGGGCCTGGCCCTGCGCGACGACTATCGCGCCCACGAGCGAATTGATGTGGTGTTTGCCCCCCATGCACCCTACACGGTTGGAGATGCCACACTGGAGAAGATTGCCGTCTACGCCGCCGAAGCTCAGGTCCCGGTACAGATGCACCTGCATGAGACGGCGGGCGAGGTGGAGCGCGCCCTCACCGAGACTGGCGAGCGCCCGACCGAACGGCTGCAGCGCCTCGGCCTGCTGGGCCCCCAGACCCTGTGCGTACACATGACTGCGGTCAACGAGCGCGATTTCGAGCTGCTGCAGCAAAGCGGCGCCCACGTGGCGCACTGCCCCAAGTCCAACCTGAAGCTGGCCTCCGGCTTCTGCCCCGTCGCCAGATTGCTGGCAGCAGGGGTGAATGTCGCCCTCGGCACGGACGGCGCCGCCAGCAACAACAGCCTGGACCTGTTCGCCGAGGCCAACACCGCCGCGCTGCTGGCCAAGGCGGTCAGCGGTGATGCCGCCGCCCTGCCCGCCCACCAGGCACTGGCCATGGCCACCATCAATGGCGCCCGCGCACTCGGCATCGATAACGTGACCGGGAGCCTCGAGACAGGCAAGAGCGCCGATCTCACCGCCGTAGATCTCGGCGGGGTCGAACAGCAGCCGCTGCACGATCCGATTTCACAGCTGATCTACACCGGCGGCGGGCACAATGTCAGCGATGTCTGGGTAGCCGGCAAACAGCTGCTTAAAAACCGTGAACTGCTGACACTCAACGAAGCGGAGGTGATTCAGCGGGCCCAGCAGTGGCGTGCTAGAATCGCCGGCCAGTCAAGGTGATGGCATATCCCCGGCACCAGTGCCGCCCCCGCTTTCCGAACACGAGCGGAGCCAAAAAGAAGTTAGGGAAAATCCATGAGCAATGTCGATCCGGCGGAAATCGCCAAGTTTGAACAACTCGCCAGCCGCTGGTGGGACCGCGAGGGCGAATTCAAACCGCTGCACGAAATCAATCCTCTGCGCGCCAACTATATCGACCAGCGGGCGCCGGTCGCCGGGAAGAAGTTACTGGATGTCGGCTGCGGCGGTGGCATCCTGACCGAAGCAATGGCGCAACGGGGCGCCGAGGTCACCGGTATCGATCTCGGCGAGGCACCGCTGAACGTCGCCAAGCTGCATGCGCTCGAGAGCGGGGTAACCGTGGATTACCGCCGCATCGCCGTGGAGGAACTCGCCGCCGAAAAGCCGGCCAGCTTCGATATCGTCACCTGCCTGGAAATGCTCGAACATGTGCCCGACCCCGCCTCGGTGATCCGCGCATGCGCGGAGCTGGTAAAACCGGGCGGCCAGCTGTTTTTCTCCACGATCAACCGCACCGCCAAAGGCTGGCTGTTCGCCGTCGTGGGAGCCGAATACGTACTGCGCTTACTGCCCAAGGGCACACACGAATACGGTAAATTTATCCGCCCGTCTGAGATGGGCTCCTGGCTGCGCGACGCGGGGCTGGAAGTCCGCGATATCACCGGCATGACCTACAACCCGCTTACCCGCAATTACAAGCTGGATCCGCGGGACGTAAACGTGAACTATTTGATGCATGCCAGCAAACCGGAATAAGTGACCGCAACGACAATGAAAGCTGTTTTATTCGACCTGGACGGCACCCTCTTCGATACCGCTCCGGACTTTATCGTGGTCCTCAACCAATTGCGTCATCAGGAACAATTGCCGCCGCTATCCGATGACACCATTCGCTCGGTGGTTTCCAACGGCGCGCGCGCACTCGTGACACTTGGATTTGGCAAGGACGAGGGTGACCCGGCTTTTGATGGACTGCGGCAGCGGCTGCTGGATCTGTATCTCGCGCATCTGGCCGAAAAAACCGTACCCTTTCCCGGTATCGAGAAGCTGCTGGACAATCTCGCCGCCCATAATATCGCCTGGGGCATTGTCACCAATAAGCCGGAAGCCTACACAGTCCCATTGATGCAGGCCTTCAAGCATCTGCCGACGCCGGCAGCGGTTATCTGCCCCGACCATGTGACCAACCGGAAGCCGGATCCGGAGCCCGTCCTGCTCGCCTGCAGCCAAATCGGTTGCGGCCCGGATGAGGCGGTTTATGTCGGCGATCACGAACGGGACATCCGTGCCGGGCGCGCCGCGGGCATGCCGACCATCGCCTGCCGCTACGGCTATATCGATAACGGCGATGATCCCGGCAATTGGGGCGCGGATCACCTGGTGGATTCCGCGGAAGAAATCTGGCCGCTGCTGCAGCAACTTTATTTAAAGTGAGCGCAATCCCTAACTGGAAGGCGGCGCGGAGGTGTAACTGCTGCGCACCGTTATACGACCAAACCTGGAATTTCTATGTCTGAATTCATCGGCGAATACAAAGCTCCCCAAGACCTGCTCAAAGGCAAAGTCATCCTGGTCACCGGCGCCGGCGACGGCATCGGCAAGACCGCAGCCAAAACCTTTGCCGCCCACGGCGCCACCGTGATTCTGCTCGGTCGCACTACGGCGAAGCTGGAAATGGTCTACGACGAAATCGAAGCGGCCGGCGGCCCGCAACCGGCGATCTTCCCGATGGACCTGAACGAAGCGCGCATCGAAACGTTCGAGCACTTCGCCGAAGCCGTGGACCAGGAGTTCGGACGTCTCGACGGCCTGCTGCACAACGCCAGCCTGCTCGGCCAGCGCACGCCCATCGCCAATTACCATTTCGGCACCTGGCAGCAGGTCATGCAGGTGAACGTCAACGCAGCGTTCGGTCTCACCAAAACGCTGCTGCCACTGCTGGAGAAATCTGAGGCCGGCTCTATCGTGTTTACCAGTTCCAGCGTCGGCCTCAAGGGCCGCGCCTATTGGGGCGCTTATTCGGTATCGAAATTCGCCACTGAGGGCCTGATGCAGGTACTTGCCGATGAGCTCGATGGTGTCTCCAATGTCCGTGCCAACAGCATCAATCCCGGTGCCACACGCACCAACATGCGCGCCGCCGCCTACCCGGCTGAGGATCCGCAAACCGTCACGGCACCGGAAGCGATAATGCCGACCTATCTGTACCTGATGGGCGATGACAGCCGCGGCGTGAGCGGCAAGCAGTTTAATGCGCAGGGTAGTTAGTCGCGGACTCGCGCTGCGACCTCCACATAAAAAAATACCCGGGAAATTCCCGGGTATTTTTTTGTGCGATGAAACAGATCGACCGGGAAATTATTCTTCCGCGTGATCAATCTCTTCTTCGGCCATTTCCATCGCTTCCTCAGCCATTTCCCCTGCTTCGTCGGCCATTTCCTCAGCTTCGTCAGCCATTTCCTCAGCCGCGGCCTCCACCGAGTCCGCTGCCTCTTCGGCAGTTTCCATCATATGCTCGGGGGCATCGGCAAATACGTCACCTTCAACTTCCGTCATTTCGTTGGTGGCGACAACCGCCTTGTCCGCAGCCTCTTCTGCCGCCTCGCCGGCCTGTTCCACCGCGGATTCAACTTCCTCCGCAATGGCAGCCTCGGGAGTCGCGGGCTCCATGTTCTGGTAATAGAAGTAGCCGCCGATAGCAGCGATTACGATAGCGGGAATAATGAGTTTCTTCATTCTCCGACCCCTGGATAGTGTGGATTTATGATTATTTGCACCGACTATTGTTCCACGCTGCTCCACCTAAAAACGTGAGATGTAGCACGTTTTTGTTTGTCGATTTTCGCCTATTCGGGCAAAATTTGCCTAACTAAACTAACGAAACTGACAATATGCGAACTGTACTGATGATTCCCCTGCTGGCGCTGCTCGCGACCGGTGCCAGCGCTGACAGCCTTGCCAATCAATTGAAAGGCTGCTCCAGCATTGAGGCCGATACCGAGCGGCTGGCCTGTTACGATGCGCTCAGCAACTCGCTCACCGAGCGAGCCGAGCAGCACTTCGGCCAGGAGCAGCAACGCGTTATCGAGGAGGCGCCCGACTCCATTGAGGCAACCATTGCACAGATTGACAAGGTGGCCTACGGCAAGCTGTTGATCACGCTGGATAACGGCCAGGTATGGCGCCAGAATGACAGCGGACGGGTCAACTGGAAAACCGGCGACTCGGTAACGGTGGAGCGCGCCCTGTTCGGCTCTTTTCTGATGAAGCCCACCGACGGAGGTCGCAATCTGCGGGTAAAGCGAGTTAAGTAACCGCCTTCCAGAAATCTCTCGACGCTGCCCACAGCCCGCGCCTGACGGGCAGCTTCGTCCACCCTCCCGATTGGTTTGCCTGTCCGGCGCCGCATTTCCGGCACGATACTACTCGCCAATGCCCCGCAGGCTTCGCGGTTCGAACTTCTGATTCCTGCCACAGCGCTGGAGTCCACAAAAAGCGGGAACAGAATCAGCTTCTCCACACGACGGTAGAACTGGCCGGTCGCAGAATCCAGTTGCGACCACCCGCGCGGATTCAGTTCCGCGGCGGCGATTTGCGAGCCAGCGGCAGCTTTACGCTCAGCCACCGACAACCCGGCCCGAAGTCTTTCAGCGCCGCCATAGGCCCTACAAGTAGCCGAAAATGTCGACTTTACCTGCGACATCCGTACGAAACGCAGCAATCGAGTCTCAGCGAGTAATTCCGTACGTCCAGCTTTAAGACCGATAAAACCATTCGGTCGAACATAGTCCGGCGCGGTATTCGACATTCATCTATATTCAAAAGGAATCAAGCGCCATGCGGTTGGCACCCACACAAGGAGCCAATTGCAGGCCGTCATACAGCCAACAGAAGGTTTACTCTCTTGTCCCGAGAAAATTTGTACTCAAGGGATGAAACATGGCTGAAGGACACAGACGAATCCCTCTCCGACGACATTCCTGCGGAGGATACTTCCGAGCGAGCCAGCAACGCTGAGCCCGAAGGCGCCGAGATACCGGCGGCGGAAGAAACGGTCGCCGATAGCAGCAGTACGCCGATGCAGAACTACCTCAAGCATCTGTACCGGTTGGAACTGCTGACGCCGGAAGAGGAACACACCACTACCTGCCTGCTAAGGGATCTGGAAGACAAGCTGATCGCGCTGCTGCAGAAACGCGGTACCGAGCTGGTGCAGTTGCGCAGCGAGGGCGTGGAGCAGCGCGGCAGCACCGGAGCCTACGATCACGGCCTGATCATCGCCCGCGCCGAGAACCTCCTCGCATCGGACAAGCTTTCGCGGCGCGACCGCACCTCCATGCAGAGCCTGCTGCGACGCTTCCAGGCCCAGCGCAAGAAACTGATCCAGTGCAACTTGCGCCTGGTCATCGCCATCGCCAAGCGCTTCCGCAATCCGTCGGTGCCTTTCATCGATCTGATTCAGGAAGGCAATGTCGGCTTGATGAAGGCCATAGAACGCTTCAAGCCACAGATGGGGTACCGCTTTTCCACCTACGCCTACTGGTGGATACAGCAGGAGATTCAGCTGGCCTTGCGCCGCAATGAAGATCTCGTGCGCCAGCCGGCCAATGTGCAGGACGACCTGCGCGCAATCTA
Organism: Microbulbifer marinus; assembly: GCF_900107725.1. GTDB lineage: Bacteria > Pseudomonadota > Gammaproteobacteria > Pseudomonadales > Cellvibrionaceae > Microbulbifer > Microbulbifer marinus. The sequence continues at coordinate 986,207 of NZ_FNQO01000001.1, forward strand.
CCGCGCCATTGGCGAAGTGCGCGCCGATGGCCTGCCCGCTTCCGATGAGAACCTGGCCAAGTACACCGGTCTCGATCTGGAGCGCATCCAGAGCCTGCTGAAACTGCCGGGCCCTACCGGTTCACTGGACGATCCGGTGGCGGACGATCAGAGCAGTACGCGACTGGATTACGCGCCCGCGGACGAGCTCTACAATACCGATGAACTGGTCACCAACCAGGAGCTCGCCCAGCGACTGCGCGAAGCGGTGGCGCGCCTGCCGGCTCGTCAGCGAACCGTGCTGAATCTGCGCTACGGTTTAGCCTCAGACCGCGACTGTTCTTTCCGCGTCATCGGCGAGCAGCTCGGCCTCAGCCAGGAGCGCGCGCGCCAGCTGCACTCAGACGCGCTGCGGCAACTCAAGCGTCAGTGGCGTTGACCCATTGGCCGATGGCAGGCGGCACGACTTGCGCTTGTCATCGGCAGATATCCCGCTAGGCTTACTCACTGTTGCTTAACTGAATTAAGCGAGAAGCCATGCGCAGAGTGTTTGCGGCTGCTCCCGGTTCCAACGCGGTTTTTTCCGCCCTATGTTGTCTCGCCGCAATTGCCTGTAGCTTTTTTGTCACATCTACAGTTCGCGCAGAGCAGGAGTTGATAGTCAGCGCCGGCAAGGGTCTCGGCGATGCATTGATTCAGCAGAAATCGATTTCGGCCGCGGAAATGGTCGGGGTCAATTACTCGTACCTGTTCTCGGAATTTCGGGGCGGTATCGGCTACTGGCAGTGGTGGGCGCAGGGCAGCTATTCACATATGCGCCTGGATTATCGCGGCAAGAAGCAACGTCAGAATATTTTCGAACTAAAACCGGTGTTGCGCTGGTATCCCGACAAGGACCCGCACGGCATTTTTGGCGAAGTCGGCGTCGGCGCGGCCTACCTGACCAATAAAAGTTTCGGCGATATTCAACTCACCACAAAGCCCAATTTCGCCCTGCACTTCGCCGGCGGCTACCGCCTGCGCAGTGGCTATACTCTGTCACTGCGCTACAGCCACTTTTCCAACGCCTACACCAATACCCCGAACCCGGGGTTCGATTTTGCCTCACTGAACGGTCACTTCCATTTTTAGTGAGAGGCCAGCATAAGGTAGTCAATTTTTATAACGCCCCTCTAAAACCGTCAGAATTCAATCAAAGTTCTGTAACAGCCCTCCTTCAAAATACCCCTAATAAGATTATGAGGGATCTATAGACGCTACCGATCGGCGCTTCAATCGGGCAGTCAGACCATGCCGTCAGACTCGCAGCCTGAAGTTCAGAAGCCCACAATAGCTTCGACAGCACAGCCGCATCACGTTCACAGCGTCTGTCATCTGGTCGCCACACGCCTATTGACGCAAGCAGACATGGATGCGGTACTGGAGGTGCTGGTGCTGCTAGCGGTGGTGCGTTTGATCGTATTCGCTGGCGGCCGGGATAAGCCGGGGCTGGAACACATCAGTGAAAGGCTTAACCTCACTGAGAGTGTGAGACGTACCAGCCACATCGAGCGTTTCGGGGCTTTTATGCGGGGCGTGGATTTTTGCTGATACCGTCGCCCGGTGAAACCACAGCCTACACGCTTATCGAGGCGCTGCTGAACCGCTGCCCGGTGATCGCGGACCACAGCGGATATGCCGAAGAATACCGTCCGCCGGAATACCTACCGAAAAAGCTGGAACCTGCCTATCTGGTGGAGAAACTGCAGTATGCCCTGCAGGGCATGCACAGTCTGCGGCATGTTTTTTCCGCAACGTTCGAACGCGTCGCAACCGAACTGACCTGGAGCAGATGGGCCGGTCGACCTGGCAGATCTACGCGCAAATGCTCGCCTGATAAAGTACTTCTGTAAACTACCCGGCTGCTGGCGCCTGTACGGGTTGTAACAGATCCCTATACACCGCCAGTGTCTTGGCCGCCGTATCCTCGTGACTGAAACCGCTGAAAGAAATCTTCTGTGGACGCTCGAGGACTTGCAGGCTCGCCTCCACCAGTGCATCCAGACTGCCACGCTCAACCAGGCCCTGTGGAAAGCACTGTTGCAACATCTCGACAGCGTCCCCATCCACAAAGGAGATCACCGGGCAGTTCATCGCCAGGGCTTCGGCTGCCGTCATTCCGCAGCTGTCAGAACTTTTGGCCAGCTGGTAGGTGATCTGCGAGCTGGCGTAGAGTTCGCGCATATCGCGACGCTCACCGAGGAAAAGCACCTTGTCGCTCAATCCCAGGTCGAATGCCTGTTGCTCCAATCTGCGCGCGAATTTTTCCCCGCCCTGGCCCGCGGCACCGACCACCAGCCCGAACACGTCCTCACGCTGCCTGGCCAGTGCCGCCAGCAGCTGCAGGAATATCGTCTGACCATTTTCCGGCGACAGGGGTGCCGGCATCAGTAACCAGTTCTTCCCCTCCAGCTGCGGATAATCGTTGAGAAGGCGATTTTGCCAGTGACCTGAAATGGGAGCCCCGCGATCGAACTCGCGGGTATTCACCCCCCGGTAAACGACGTGCGGCGGCGTGCGCAATTTATGCCCGCAGCGTTCCTGCAGTTGATCCGCCACGCGCCGTGAAGTCGCGATGACCCGCTCGCCGGAGGCCAGAATTCCGTTGTAGAAGTTGCGTCGGTAAAAAGTATGTGCGGCGGTCACCAGGCGCGGGCGCTGCTCTTCCGGCATACCGCGCCAGGCGCGCAGGGTGATCCAGGCCGGCATATACGATCCGACATGGACGACGTCGGCCTGCAACTCCTGTAGCAGGCGGCGCATTCGCCCTGCCAGGCGCAAGGACCACAATGAATTTTTGTGCAACGGCATCTCGATGTGTTGACTGCCGCGCAGTGTCAGGCGGGCAACCAGTTCGCCGCCGCCGGAAATCACGATGGACTCATGCCCGAGACGGACCAGTTCATGGGCAAAATCCAGTGCTGCCTTACCCGTGACATCTGCTTCCAGAACGGGCAATACTTGTACAATTTTCAAACTGCCACCGTGAATTCCTTGAAAACCGGACTATTCTGCAGCCGTTCTGCACTCGCTCCCAGTGCATTCCGCACAAAATTCAATTCCGCCGTCGGGAATTGCTGACCACACCGCGCGGCCTATCCGGTCTGTTTGGCTTCGATACCACGGGCCGGCGCGCATCACCAATAGCGGTTCGGCAAGGCCACCTACAGCACAGGCTGCATGTGGAGACTCTGGTTGGGTGCTAAGATTTCATGTTAGTCGCCATTTCCAAGAGACAAGAATGCTGAACCGCTACTTTTTGCTCCCGCTGTTTTTCGTGTTCCTGTTGTTCGCCGCGGTCGTCAGTGCGGCGGAGAGCGATCGGGGAATTTTCTGGCAAGCGGAGAAGGCGGGCCGTACAGTTTACCTGCTCGGTTCCGTGCATCTTGCCACCGCCGATTTCTACCCCCTGCGCCCCGATATCGAGCGCGCCTATGCCGATAGTGATGCCCTGGTCGTGGAGGCCGATATTGTTGCAGCCGAAAGCGATATGGCCCTGCAACAGCAAATCATGCTGCAGTCGCTCTACCAGGGGGATCGCAGCCTGCGCGACGATCTGTCGCCGGCCGTGTACAAACAACTGCAGTCCTGGCTTCAGCAACGGCGACTGCCGGAGGCGATGTTTATCCGCCAGCGCCCGGCTATTGCCATGATCTCAATCAGCATGGTGGAAATGCAGGCCCAGGGGCTGGATCCACGACTGGGCATCGACCGGCATTTTCTGAAGAAAGCCAAGCGCGACGGCAAGCCGATCGTTGAGCTCGAAGGCGTACTGCAGCAGTTACGACTGCTGAACAGTCTGGAAAACCCGAGTCTGTTACTGCAGCAGACGCTGGAACAGTTAGAGGACATGCAGAATTTTGTGCCCAAAATGACCAGCGCCTGGAAACGCGGTGACAGCGAATCCCTGTACCGCCTCATCATTGCCGAAAGCCTGCAAGAACATCCCGAGTACCGGTCTCTGTACGACACCCTGTTTTTCCAGCGCAACCGAACGATGGCAGAAAAGATCGCAAGTGGTGCCCCCACGTATCAATCACTGTTTGTGATCGTCGGCGCCGGCCACCTGGTCGGGAATGAGAGTGTCATTGAACGGCTGAGGGAACAGGGTTACAAAGTGCAACAGCTGTGACCCCCACTATGGCGCGCCCCGCTTCAGCGCCTGTGAATTGTCCATTGTATTAATTGATTAACCAGGGCGCCCTCCCCGGCAATTGCTAAACTCGAAAAGTATCGCGTTACGCGAGCGTCTCAGCAATGGCATACAGGGAGGTAGCCAATGAACCGCTGTGCCCTTTTATGGATCCTGGCCGGCGCAGCCATCATCCATCCGGCACTGGCCGACCAGGCGGAAACCAAAGGTGGATTGAAGATCACGTCGGATGACGGAAACTTCTCCGCCGAACTCGGCGGGCGCATCCACTTCGATACCTACCTGTTCGACCGGGATATCGAGGATCCGGTCAGTACTACCGAATTTCGTCGCGCGCGACTGGCCATGAAGGGTCAGTTGTGGAACTGGGAATACAAACTGGAACGGGACTTCGCTTCCGGTGGTACCGGTGGCTTGCGCGACGTGTACATCGCCACCAAGGTACTGGGCGGCAAGCTGACCATCGGCAACTTCAAACCCTACCGCTCCATCAATGAGCTGACCAGCTCAAATGAAATCACGATGATGGAGCGCTCCTTCGCCTCGGCCAGCGGCATCTATGCCGACCGCGGGCGCCAACAGGGTGTCGGCTGGCTCACGCACTGGGACTGCTACACATTCGGTGCCATGGCGTTCAATCTGCGCGATCCCGGCGGGCCGCGCAACGAGGGTGTCGGTGTGGCCGGGCGCTTTACCTGGGCACCGATCAATGACGACCTCAGCACATTGCACCTGGGGATCTCGGGAAGTTACGAAAACGCCAACCGCAATTCAGACCCATTAGAGGCCGATGTCAGCTACGCGGGCCGTCGCGGCCCCAGCCAGCTCATTGCGTTCACCCCAGGCGACCGGGAGTTTTTCTTCAACGATTTCGACGATGACGAGTTTTTCTTCGGCGATCAGGGCGGCAGCGTTGGCACCGTGGGACTCGAGCTGGCCGGCACCTATGGCCCCCTGTACGGACAGGCAGAATACGTATATGGGGATTTTGACGGGGACTATTTCATGTCCGAAGATGTTTTCGAAGACTTCTTCGGTGCGCCACCAACCTTTAGCTGCGATCCAGATTTTGGTTGCTTCGTTGGTGGCCAGGATGTGCGCACCTGGTATGTCATGGGCAGCTGGGTGATTACCGGTGAACACAAGCCCTACGACAGTAAGAAAGGCGTGTTCAAGTCCGTAAAACCACACAGCGACTGGGGTGCCTGGGAGCTGACCGCGCGCTACGAAACCATCGAAAACAAGGACATCCGCAAGCTGGAAGCGAGCAACCTGCGGCTCGGGGTTAATTTTTATTTCAACCCAAAGGTGCGCTTTATGCTCAATGTGGTGCTGGGGGAAGATGACTTCACCGGCGACGATACCAATCAACTGGCGTTTCGCGCCCAGGCGAACTGGTAGCCTATTTCAAAGCTTCAGCGGGGGCGGCCGAAAAAGCCGCCCCCGCCCACAAAGGCCTCAGCCCACCTGCTGCGCCTTGGCCGGGTCGAAGACCTCGACCGGCGTGATACCTTCCAGATCCACGGACGGATTTTCGAATCGCAACAGCGCCGCATCGCGCAGCTTCTTCGCCTTTTCCAGGCTGGCATCCTTCACCAGACCATAGCCGCGAATTTCATCGGGGTAGCTCAGCAGATCGATCGCCGCGGCGTGGTTTTCGGCATTCAGTTCGCCGACGACCTTGTCCACCAGCTGTTCGTATTCACCGATAAGGGCGCGCTCCATCTTGCGCTCGGCGGTGTAACCGAAAACATCCAGTGCCGTGCCGCGCAGGAACTTCAGTCTCGCCAGTACGCCGAATGCCTTGTGCATCCAGCCGCCGAACTTCATCTTGCGCGGGCGACCGAGGGCCTTGTCGAACGGTGCCAGCAACGGCGGTGCCAGATTGAATTCCAGCTCGAAGTCGCCGGCGAAGTTTTCTTCCAGTGCCTTGGTAAAGCGGCCGTCGGTGTACAGGCGGGCCACCTCGTACTCGTCCTTGTAGGCCAGCAGCTTCGCATAGTAACGTGCGACGACTTCCGCCAGCGCCTCACTACCGGGAACCTTGAGGATTTCAGCGGCCTTTACCTTATCCACCAGGGCGCGATAACGCTGCGCCAACTCGGCATTCTGGTAGCCGGTCAGGTGCTCGGCCCGGTGCGCGACTATGTCTTCCAGGCTGCGCGGCAGCACAATTTCCGACTCGTCGCGCACCAGCAGTGCATCCAGCGCAGAGCGGTTCGCGGCGGCCAGACGACCGGCGGCAAAGCCCTGCAGATTGCCTTCGACGGCCACGCCGTTCAGTTCGATTGCCTGCAGCAGGGATTCCTGCTGCAGCGGTAATAGGCCTTTCTGCCAGGCGAAGCCAAGCATAAATATGTTCGCTGCCAGGGTATCCCCCAAGGCCGCGCTGGTGAGCTTGTGGGCTTCCACCGCCTCCAGTTCCTTCACCGCACCACTGATGGTGTCCAACACCGCCTGCGGCGAATGCACGTCTTCGCGGCCCAATACGGAGGCGGCGGTCGGGCTCAGGTGGGTGTTGACCACCGCGCGGCTGTGGGTCTCATCCAGTTTGGCCAGACAGGCGGCCAAGTTGCCCGCCGCAATCAGGTCGCAGGCCATCAGGCCATCGGCGCGGCCATCGGAGATACGCACCGCCTGCAGTGCCTCCGGCTCGGCGGCAAAGCGTACGTGCGAGTAGACCGCACCGCCCTTCTGCGCCAGACCGGTCTGATCGAGGGTACTGCTGGCCTTGCCTTCGATATGGGCGGCCATTGCCAGCAGCGCGCCGATGGTGACGACGCCGGTACCGCCGACACCGGTCACCAGCAGGTTGTAGGGCTCGGCCAGTGACGGCAGCTGCGGCGCCGGCAATTTATCTGCCTCGGTGCGCAGCACATCACCCACGCCGGCGCGCTTGGCCAGCTTGCCGCCCTTGATGGTGACGAACGACGGGCAGAAGCCGTTCACACAGGACATATCCTGGTTGCAGCCGGTCTGGTTGATGCGGCGCTTGTCGCCCAGTGCGGTTTCCACCTTCTCCACCGCAATACAGCTGGACTGCTGCACGCAGTCGCCGCAGCCCTCGCACACCAGCTCGTTGATAAACGGCCGCCCTTCCGCCTTTGGCAGCAGGCCGCGCTTGCGCTTGCGGCGCAGTTCGGTGGCACAGGTCTGGTCGTAGATGATGACGGTGACGCCTTCGGTTTCGCGCAACTCCTTCATCACTACCGGCAAGTGGTCGCGGTGGCGAATTTGCACTTCGCTCGGGAAGGTCAGCGCGCCCTTGTACTTGTCCGGGTTGTCCATGACCAGTACGACTTTGTTGACGCCCTCCGCCAGCACTTGGCGACAGATCATGTCCGGCGCCAGTTCGCCGTCGTGCGGCTGGCCGCCGGTCATCGCCACGGCGTCATTGAACAGGATCTTGTAAGTGATATTCACCTTGGCCGCGACGGAGGCGCGGATGGCGAGAATGCCGGAATGGAAATAGGTGCCATCGCCCAGGTTGACGAATACGTGCTTCTCACTGGTGAAAGGCGCCTGACCGACCCAGTTCACGCCCTCGGCGCCCATCTGGGTGAAAGTGTAGGTCTCGCGATCCAGCCACTGGGCCATATAGTGGCAGCCGATTCCGGCCAGCGCACGGCTGCCCTCCGGCACTTTGGTGGAGCGGTTGTGCGGACAGCCGGCACAGAACATCGGCAGGCGCGACACACTGGAACCGGCCTGCTGCGCGATGCGCTCCGCCAGCGCATTGAGGCGCATCAGCCGGTGCTTGGCGCGCTCACTCAGCTTGTCATCGCCGAGCACCCGGCCCAGTACCTGCGCCACGATTGCCGGCGACAGTTCGCCGTACATCGGCATCAGGGCGCGATCGTGTTCATCCACCTTGCCGAGGATACGCGGGAAATGCGGATCCTTCTGATGCACGTTGTACAGCTCTTCTTTCAGCTGCACTTCCATCAGGCTGCGCTTTTCTTCCAGAACCAGCAGCGTGTCGAGACCGCGGGCAAATTCCTGGATGCCGGGTACGTCCAGCGGATAGGTCATGCCCACTTTAAGGATACGGATACCGAGCGCTTTCGCCTTCTGCTCGTCGATCCCCATGTCCTCGAACGCCTGCATCAGGTCGAGGTGCGCCTTACCGGTGGTCACGATCCCCAGGCTCGCCTCGGGATTTTCCAGCACCACCTTGTTCAGGTTGTTGGCGCGCGCAAAAGCCAAGGCCGCCGGGCGCTTGTAGCGCCACAGGCGTTCTTCCTGCTCCAGCGGGTTGTCCTGCTTACGGATATTCAGGCCGCCCTCGGGGCGCTCAATCTCCGGATAGGAAAACTGTACCCGCTCGGGATCCACATCAACGGTGGCCGAGCTGTCCATATTTTCCGCCAGCGTAATCATTGCTACCCAGCAGCCGCTGAAACGGGACAGCTCGAAACCGTAGTGGCCGTAGTCCAGTACTTCCTGCACCGTGGCCGGGTTCAGCACCGGGATATGCATATCGACAAAGGCGAACTCGGACTGGCCCGGGTAGGACGAGGACTTACAGCCGTGATCGTCCCCCGCCACTATCAGGGCACCGCCTTTCGGCGACGAACCGGCTGCATTGGCATGCCGGAAGGCGTCACAGGAACGGTCAACGCCGGGAGTCTTGCCGTACCAGATACCGCAGACGCCATCCACCTCTGCACCTTCAAACAGCCCTACCTGCTGCGAGCCCCATACGGCAGTTGCCGCCAGCTCTTCGTTGACGCCCGGCTGGAATCGAACATTGTGCTGATCGAGGAGTTTTTTCGCGCGGGAGAGCTGCTGGTCGTAGCCCCCCAGAGGAGAACCGCGGTAACCGGAGATAAAGGTAGCAGTGTTGAGTCCGCGGGACTTGTCCATGCGCATCTGATCGATGGGCAGGCGGACCAGGGCCTGGATACCGGAGAGGAGCACGCGGCCCTTGAGGGTGGTGTAGCGATCGTCCAGAGAGATCCGTTTTGCCTGGCCATTTTCCGGGGACTGGGCCGCGCGCTGCGGGCTGCTTACTTTCTCACTCATTCGCCTACTTCCGGTTGTCTATTCAGCTCGAAACTGGATTCGAGTCATTGGTCATTATTCTTCCGGCCTAACTGCCATCAGCCGCCACCAGCCTCGATCACCCCGGTCGGCCACTGACCAACTGGCGGGCAATCACAAAAAGCGTTCAGGCTGCGACGAACTGGTCAGGTCATACTAGAACGTAAAGCGCAATGAAGCATTGCTTTATTTACGCATTTGCGCGTAAAATTATGACAAACATCTCGACTAGATTATTTTTTGTAGGATAGGAGTTTATATGAAGCGTTCGACAGACCTGGATGATTTTGACCGCAAGATTCTGCGAGCGCTGCAGGAGAACGCCGATTATTCCATGGCGGAACTCGGAGACAAAGTGGGCCTCTCCCATACTCCCTGCTGGCGCCGGATCAAACGCCTCGAGGCCGAAGGCATCATCCGCGGGCGCGTTACCCTACTCGACCCCCGCAAACTCGACCTAGGGGTCACAGTATACTGCTATGTCACTATACACAACCACGACGAGGAGTCACTGAACAGCTTCGAGTCGGCGGTCCAGGATGTCCAGGAAGTGGTGGAGTGCTATTCCACCAGTGGTGACAAAGACTATGTACTGCGCGTGGTCGTGGACAGCGTCGAGCACTACGAACAACTGCTGAAGCGCTCACTGGTGCATCTGCCGAATGTGGCCTCGGTCAATTCCACCTTCGCGCTGAAACAGGTGAAGTACACCACGCAGTTGCCGCTGTAAATTCGCGGCCTTCGACATAGGGCGAACACAGTGTTCGCCCTATGCCCCTCCCCTAATTCAGGGCGTTCAATTCCCGCAATACCTGATCCACCACCTGCTGCAGATCGCGGCCATCACAGCACACGGTAATATCCGCGTACTTGCGGTATAGCGCCTGGCGCTCCGCGAACAATTCCTCAAACGATTGCCCCGGCGCCATCGCGATACCACGACTTTCGTAATTGTGGATACGCCTGCGCAATTCATCCGCTGAACAATCCAGAAACACAACGGGACCGAAACGCTGCAGATTTGTCATGCCCTCGTCGCTATACACGGCGCTACCGCCGGTGGCGATGACGTGATTGGGCAGATCGGCGTCCGAGAGCACCTCACCCTCGATACGACGCAGATTCATGTAATCGCTCTCGTCGATTACCTCCTGCAGGGTCTTGCCTTCGCGCAACTGGATCATCACGTCGGTATCGACAAAATCCAGAGCCAGCTCCTTCGCCAGCAATACCCCCAGAGTACTTTTGCCGGCTCCCGGCATGCCTATCAGCACGATACTTCTATGTTGTTTCATTTCGCTATTGTATTTCGACTTGGCAGTACTGTCAGTTTCCACTGAAACTACCGGCTAACGCTCAATCTCCCCGCCTTGGCAGCAGTAGCGAGCGCAGCCAGCCCCGCAGGGAATTGCCGTCCAGCAGCATACGGTCCAGTCCGTCCATATTGTGCGCCTGGCGAAAGGCGTCGGCAAACAGTGCTTCGCGGGTGATCATGCGCCTGCGGGGGTTGATCTGCTTGATTTCGCGCGCGGGATTCCCGGCTACGACAGTGTTCGCGGGTACGTCTTTCGTCACGACACTACCCGCACCGACGACAGAGTTTTCACCGATACTGACGCCCTTACAGATAATCGCGCTATCCCCGATCCAGACGTTGTCAGCCAGTGTCACCGGGGCGGTACAGCGGAAGGGACGCGTGCGATTGTAGAGACCGTGCCAGTCGGAATCGGATATATACACGTTGGCGGCGATCATGCAGGCATCGCCGATAGTGATAGAGGCCTCCGCAGAAATGCGCACCCCCGGAGAAATCAGCACATAGTCGCCGATTTTAATAAACGCATCGCCACCACGGTGCCCGAGCGTGGTGAAGCGAATACAGTTATCCGGGGTAGAAATCAGATGTGGATAATTTCCCAGGCAAATATTTCTGCCGAAAACCCGCACCGAACCCGGATCCATAATTTCCGGCTCAATTCCTATAGCGTCAAACTGGGGCAACAAGAAATGCCGTGCTCGCCACTTGCGCAACCGTACCAGCCAGTGCTTTAGCCAATAGGGTCGATGGTCTTTACGCATCTTTCGAAATCCGGTTTTGCCGCATTTTTTCGTCGGAAAAATTCACAATTGCTTTTATCCAGGCGGCGGTTTAGTGTTTGGGCCATTCAATATAACGAGCGGTAAAAAATGTCTATCAAGCTGCCTATCGACGTTCACGCCATCAAGGGTTTTTTGGCCGCCCACGAGGGCGAAGCACTGTATCATTTAGCAGCAGAAGCCAGTGAACTTGGCCCCTGCCTGGAGGTCGGCAGCTACTGCGGCAAGTCAAGCGTATATCTCGCCGCGGCATGTAAACTCACGGACAACGTCTTGTTCGCGGTCGACCATCACCGCGGCTCAGAAGAGCACCAGCCCGGAGAGGAATACCACGATCCGGAACTGTTTGATGACAATGCGCAGCTGATGGACAGTTTCCGCACTTTCCGCGCAAACATTCGCGCGGCACAACTTGAGGATTGGGTGGTACCCGTGGTCGCGCCTTCCGCCGTTGCCGCGCGTTGCTGGAACACGCCACTCGGCCTCGTTTTTATCGACGGCGGCCACTCACTGGAAGCAGCGATGACCGACTATCGCAGCTGGTCTCGCCATATCGTGCCCGGGGGCTATCTCGCCATCCACGATATTTTCCCGGACCCGGCTGACGGCGGACAGGCGCCCTACGACATCTATAAACTAGCCCTGGCTTCCGCTCAATTCGAACTGGTGGAGACGGTCGACACGCTCGGTGTCCTCCGCCGGGTCTGACAGCAGCCGCACCGAGGTAAAAAGCCCGCTCGCCGGCGTCAGCCCGGCGAGCGCGTCAGCGGCGAGCAGCATGGCCCCCACCGTCCAGGTGGTTTTCTCTTCCGGCCAGATCGCCTGGTCGCGGTAAACGTAGCCGGTCCAGTAACCGCCATCTTTGTCCTGCCAGCGGTGCAATCCGCGGTAAAGCTTGGCCGCGCGCCCCATTTCTCCTGCCGCGATCAGTGCCATCGTCAGCTCGCAGGATTCCGCCACCGTCACCCAGGGCTCATCGTTGACACAACGGCAGCCCAGCCCGGCCACGACAAACTCATCCCACTTCTTCTGCAGGCGCGCCCGCGCCCCGCTGCCGGAAACCACACCGGTCAGCACCGGGTAAAACCAGTCCATTGAAAAGCGCGCCTTGCTTTCCCAGGTGCGGTCAAAACGCTGCGGCCGCTCCCGCAACGCCGTGCCCAGAGCAGTCCTGCCGGCAAGCCAGTGCGGACGCGAATGGCCGAGCCTGTGGGCGATATTGATCGCGCACTCCAGGCTCTTGTATATCGAGGCACAACCGGTTATCAGCGCGTCTTCCTTTGGCTTGCCATCGGTATCGACGGCCCAGTGAATTTCTCCGTGTTCAGTCTGCAGGGAGAGCACGAACTCCACCGCTTTTTCTACGGTCACCCAGTAGCGCAGCAAAAAATCCACATCACCGGTAATCAGGTAGTGATGCCAGACACCGGTGGCAACATAGGCCACGAAGTTGCTCTCGCGGCGCTCGCAATTGTGCACCTCGCCATCCTTGTACGCCGCCCACCAACTGCCGTCCGCCAACTGGATATCGGCAAGCCAGCGATAGGCCTTCTCCGCCGCGGCAAACTCGCCAGCGATACTAAGGCCCATCGCCGCCTCTACATGATCCCAAGGGTCTGCGTAACCGCCATCAAACCAGGGGATGGCACCATCGCTGAGCTGTTGCGAGAGAATATAATCGGCGCTATCTCGCAGGAAACCACGCGGGAACAGCCCTATTTCGGCCGGGGAGGAAATCGCCAGATCGCTCAAGACTGTGCCTCCACTGCAATTCCCGCTGGTACCGCCGTGGAAGGAATTTCTTTGCCTGCCCCTGCGTTAACGGCTGACAGCTGCGGCTTTACAAAATAGAGCACGATGCTTTTACCCAGGACAGGGTTCAGTAGTTTTTCCAGTGTGCGCGTCAACAACGGCTTTTTCATCAGATCCCAAACCAGCAGCCGGTGATAGGCCGCGAGCAACCGGGATTCAGGCTTGTTCCACAGCCAACACTTTAACCACCAGTAAGGGGCATGCAGGGCGTGTGCCTTGTGCCGGGCAAAAAATCGATGACCGAGCTTTTCAATACTGCCGCGCAGCTCGCGCTCGCGGAAGATGCGGATGTGCCCCCCTTCCACCTGGTGGTAAGCATCGCTGAGCCGCCAGCAGACCCATTCCGGAAAAAATGTCGGGACACTCGCGGCAAACACGCCACCCGGTTTCAGTATCCGGTCGATCTCCTGAAGCACTGCCCGGTAATCTTCAATGTGTTCCAGTACTTCCGAACAGATGACCACATCAAAGCTGTCATCTGCAAACGGCAGCTGCAGACCATCGGCCACCCCAAGCAGCAGTCGCCCGCACGCCTGCTCCTGCTCGACAAACGGCTGCGCGCGCTCACTGGCGGTGCGCACATCGTCGATATTCAGATCGAGGCCGACGATATCCACCGCCTCTGAAATCAGCAAGTGTATGGAATGGCGTCCTTCGCCGCAGCCAAGGTCCAGCACTGTCTGCCCTGGCTGTAGCTTCAACAGCTGCGGGTCGACGGTAATCATCAGGCCGCCTCCGCGCCGTTGGCGCCTGTGGGCGGTGCCAGCCGCTGTTGTGGCAGCGTTTCAATCCGAGGCTCGCCGATTATCTGCCGGTAGTAGTCAACCAGACGCGATGCCGCCAGCCGCCAGGAAAACTGCTCAACGATACGGGCCCGGCCTTTCTCTGCCAGCCGCGCACGCAGGGCGTCGTCCGTGAGGAGGTTCTGCAGCGCCCGCGCCAGGGCCTCGCTATTACCGGCAGGCACGATGACGCCCGCATCGCCCACCACTTCCGGCAAGGCTCCGCCATCACTGGAAATCACCGGTACCCCGCAGGCCATTGCCTCACCTGCCGGCAGGCCGAACCCCTCATAGAGGGACGGACAGACCACTACGCTGGCACTCGCGTAATAATCGACCAGCTGCTGGCTGGATATGCCGGATACAAATCTGACGCACCCCTGCAGCCGCAATTCGCCCAGCAACTGCTCTGTGGCGCCGCCTTGCTGCAGGCGCCCTACCACCAGCAACTCCAGGTTCGGGAAGCGCCCGCGCAGCCCGGCTATGGCATGCAGCAGGAAGCGCAATCCTTTCAGGGGCTGATCTGCCGAGGCAGTCGTCATAATACGCAGTGGCCTGCGCTCGACATGGTGCTGCGGCTTGAAAATATCGGTATCGATGCCGTTGTAAATCAGGTGGATCTGCCGGGGGGCCACACCAAACTGCTCGACAATGTCCTGCTTTGACTGGCGAGATACCGTGACGATGTGCCGCAGCTTCCGGGCCACCTTGATCTGCATGCCGAGGAAACTGTGCCAGCGGCGGACCAGCAGGCGGAAACGCCAGTCTGGGGCGGCATCCAGGGCCAGCTGGCGATCGCGCGTAATCGGGTGGTGGATGGTCGCAACAACCGGCATTCCACTACGTTCGATATCCAGCAGGCCGTAGCAGAGCGACTGGTTGTCGTGCACGATGTCGTAATGCTGGCCGTGGCGGCGCAGGTATTTCGCCACGCGGCGACCGAAGGTATAGGGCTCGGCAAAACCGCCGGTCAGCTTGCCCCACCATTCAAAGAAATCGGCCCAGGAGAACAAGTGCCTGAATCTCAGTGCGCGGGTCGGGTTCTCAACCTCAAACAAGTTCAGCCCCGGCATCTTGATCAGCTTGACTCGCGGGTCCAGCTCCGGATAGGGCTGTCCCGAAATCACATCCACGGAGTGACCGGCTTCTACCAGCGCCTTACTCAGATAGTGAAGGTAAACCCCCTGCCCGCCACAGTAAGGGTGACTGCGATAGCCCAGCAGGCAAATTTTAAGCGGCTGCGAATCCGCAACCGATGGACCGTCTGCAAAATTCCCCAAGGCGGTCATAGCTTCCCCATTTGCGTTGTTCTGTAGGGTTCCGTGAGCACCGAATTTCCCAGCCGCTATTGCAACCGTCTTACGCTTGGACGGCAACGCGGCCAATTATTTTAGTGTCTACAGCCCCCGAGCTGGCGAAAGCGAAGAATACACTGGCGCGGAAATGACTGCTAGGCGAAATCTGTCCACCCACAGATTCCGACGCCGTCCGCCACCCGCATCCCCCCCAAAAACAAAAGGCAGGCGGGCTGCCGCAGCCGCCCACCTGCCTCGTTTAAAAGCCGGATTGATCAAAAGCTGAACCTGTAACCCACGCCAAGATTGACCAGCCACGGATCCAAGTCCAACTCATCGCGGACCCGTACCGGCAAGATCACACTGTCGCCAAAGCCCGGCACAAATGTCTCGGTGTCGTAGCCGATGAAAATATCCGGTCGGGCCCGCACATACATCGCAGACAGGTTTACCTGCCAGCCGTTATCAGGGCCGAAATTGAAATCCACACCAACCTGAGCGGTCCAGTTGAAGTCACTGCCGAAATCGATCAACCCGAATCTCTCGCGACCTTCACGGAATACCGGCCGCAGGAAATCCTGCTCGATATCCACATAGGAGAAACCAAGGCCGACATACGGTTGAATCAGGCAGGTCGGGCTCATCGGATACCAGTTCGCGTAGAGGCTGGTGATGTAGGTATCGAAATCGCCGATGCCCTGGGAGAAGTCACCGATAAATTCCCCATCCGTCGTGCTGGCGGACGAGAACAGTGTCGCGTCAAGATTCGCATCGACACTGGCAAAGAGCTCCACCCCGAAGTGTTCAATCGGCAGCCAGACAGCACTGACATACCAGGTAGTGTCATTGTCCAGGTCCAGCGCAGTTCTGACATCCACCGGCACCTCCTCTATGGGATCCGTGGTGGGGTCATCGGTGACGAATGTCTGTCTACCAAAACGAAACCTGTCGTCAGGCTCCACGTAGGAGGCACCGATACGAACCATAACGGTGCCGGCGGTATAAATGCCTTGGGGAGGTGGCGGTTCGGGGTATCCGGAGGGGCCGGCCAGGGCCGGCAGAGCGGCGAAGCCGGCGTAACCCGCCATTGCCAGAGGGATGAGGAGAGACTTCAATCTCATGGGGTAACTCCTTGTAACGCTGAAAAGCTCCTTCGCCGCATTCGCGGTTACTTCCAGTATAGGCAGGCATTTTCAAGCTGCAGTAATGCGTACCAATTAGACAGCGTAATTAAGGAAAGAATTTCCGACACTAACTGAACAGGAAAAAAAAATGCCCGCCAAGTGGCGGGCCAGTTTTCTCGAACACACTTTCAGGAGGAGAGTATCAAGCGCGTTACGCGCTTAGATTAGGTATAGCAAAGGATTCCCCCCGCCTATCCCCCGCTGTCGCCTAAGGCATCCAATAGCGGAAACAATAAGCGCCGATGCGTTCACACATATTAGAAGTCACACTCGATACAGATAACTCTGGTATTCCACATCTGTTACCCGCGCGCCGATTTCGGCCAGCTCCTGTCGCTTCAATAAAAGGAACAGCTCGACGAAGCGGGGATCCAGATATTCCTGCCACAGCGGGCTCGCCTCGAAACGGTTGAGCGCGCCACTCCAGGTATTGAGCAGCTGCTCACTCTCCACCTGATAGGCGTCACCTTCAACCGGCGCCGGTGGCTGCAGTTTGTTCTCGATACCGTGACAGACCCCAGTGAGGATTGCCGCCAACACCAGGTAGGGATTCACATCCGCGCCGGCGATGCGGTGCTCGATACGGCGCGCCGCCGGGTCGCTGGCGGGTATACGCAGCGTGGTCGTGCGGTTGTCGTACCCCCAGCACAGGTTGAGCGGCGCATGTGAGCTTTCCTGGAAACGGCGATAGGAATTGCTGTGCGGAGCAAAGAACGCCATAGCGTCGTTGGCCGTGGCCAGCATGCCGGCCGCAGCATAACGCAGCAGATCGGAACCCTCGTCACTGCCGTCATCGAATACATTTTTGCCGCTGTCGTCGATCAGGCTCAAGTGCACGTGCATGCCGTTACCGGCCTGATCACCGAAGGGCTTGGCCATAGTGCTGGCACGCAGGCCGTGGCTACGGGCCACGCCCTTGAGCAGCCGCTTGAACAGCAGGGTCTGGTCGGCGACTTGAACCGGGTCCGCACTGTGCAGCAGGTTGATTTCAAACTGTCCCGGTGCGCACTCGGACAGGACGGAATCGGCGGGAATCCCCTGCTCTTCGCAGGCCGCGCGCACATCGGCGAAAAAGTGCCGCTGCGCATCGAGTTCCGACAGGTCGTAGACATCGGTGGATGGGACCAGCTCGGTATCGTTGTCGCTGACCGGGCGCGGGCGTGCCAGGTGATCCACCTCTTCGCGCAGCAGGTAGAACTCGAGTTCGGTGGCACACACCGCCGTGTACCCCAGTTCCTTCAAGCGCGCGACAACGCCCTGCAACTGGGTACGAGGGTCCGCATACAGCGGCGACCCGTCCGGCTCGTGCAGCTGCATATGCAGTTGCGCCGTCTCCTCGCGGTGCCACGGCGCGCGACAGATGGGTGAAACCGGGATACAGACACCGTCACTGTCACCACTGGCATAAACCAGCGGGCTGTGTTCGATATCGCGCCCCCAGATATCCAGGCTGGCGGCACTGCGCGGCATCTGCAGGCTGCCCTTCAGCAGCTTCTCTGCAGAGTCTGCCGGCAACCACTTGCCGCGGGGAATGCCATTGATATCGAACGAAAACCCTTCAATCCATTTGAGATCGGGATGCTCGTGCAGGAACTTGCGCGACTCTTCCAGCAATTCCGGTGGCGGGGTAAATTCTTTTTCTTGAGACATATATTGCCTGAGTGTTTTAAATCTGACTGCGGGAGCGGCCGGTGGCCGCTCCCGCACAAGCCAAGTACAACGCTTGCGATATTACGCCAACGCCTTGGCCGTGTCGTCCAGTGCGCGGCGCGCCTTTTCCACCAGCTCGTCCACCTGCTCAGTGGTGATGATCAGCGGCGGCGCGATAATCATCGTGTCACCGGTGGCGCGCATTACCAGGCCATTCTTGATGCTCATGTCACGGCAGACACCGCCGGCGGTACAGTCGTCATCGAAACGCGCGCGGCTGCCCTTGTCTTTCACCAGCTCCAGCGCGCCTACCAGACCCAGACTGCGCGCCTCGCCGACAATCGGGTGATCCGCCAGCTCCGCCCAGCGCTTGGCCAGGTAGGGGCCGGTATTGTCGCGCACATTTTCAATGATCTTCTCGTTGCGCAGGATATTGATGGTCGCCAGGCCCGCCATACAGGCCGCCGGATGCGCAGAGTAAGTGTAACCGTGGGTGAATTCGCCCCCCTTGGCCTTGATCACATCGGCCACCCGATCGCTGATCATGGTGCCGCCCAGCGGGAAATAGCCGTTGGTTACCGCCTTGGCAAAGGTCATCAGGTCCGGCTGCATACCGTAGTAGTCGGCACCGAACCACTCGCCGGTACGGCCGAAACCGAAGATCACTTCGTCCATGACCAGCAGGATGTCGTACTGATCCAGGACTTTCTTCACCTCCGGCCAGTAGGTTTCCGGGGGGATGATCACACCGCCGGCGCCCTGAATCGGCTCGGCGATAAAGGCCGCTACCTTCTCCGGGCCCAGCTCCTGAATTTTCTCATCCAGGCAGCGCGCGGCGTAGATGCCGAACTCTTCCGGAGACATATCACCGCCTTCAGCGAACCAGTAGGGCTGCTGAATGTGCTCGATGTAGTCCAGTGCCTGGAACTGCTTGTGCATGCCGCTCATGCCACCGAGGCTGGCGCCGCCAATGGTGGAACCGTGATAAGCATTCTTGCGGGAGATAATGATGCGTTTCTCCGGCTGCTCTTTCAGGTCCCAGTAGCGGCGAATGATACGCAGGTTGGTGTCGTTCGCCTCGGAGCCGGAGCCGGTGAAGAACACATTGTTCATGTGCGCCGGCGTCACTTCCGCCAGCGCATCAGCCAGCTCGATGGACGGAATGGTCGTGCACTGGAAGAAGCTGTTGTAGAACGGCAGTGTGTTCAGCTGCTCATAAATCGCGTCGCTGATTTCCTTGCGGCTGTAACCCAGGTTACAGCACCAGAGCCCGGACATACCGTCGAGCATTTTTTGACCATCAATGTCGGTGATGTAGGCGCCCTCAGCGCTGGTAATCACCCGGGTCCCCTGCCTTCCCAGGTCGTGGAAATCGGTAAACGGGTGCAGCAGGTGCTCGCGGTCGTGTTGTTGCAGTTGACTCTTGTTCATATCTCGCTCCTGGCTTGTAGATGAGATCCGCTCCACCGCTCTGGGCGGCGCGCCACCCATGACATGGGCCCTATCTCTCCAAAATCTGTTATTCGCCGGTCCCTGGCGCTCACCCTAAGGGCGCCGCTGGCGCCCAAATTTGCTCCCTGCAAATTTGTGATCACATTTTAGAGGTGACTGCGGCGAGAGCGCAAGATCTATCGATCCACAGGGACAACACTATAGTGAGGAGCCTTTCTATACCCCCCGAATCGCTGGGGCTCGGCATGGAAGGTGACTGTGAGGCTGCCGCCAGGGGTTACCAGGGCGGATCAGGAGTTACTGCGGATCTAGGAGATGATGGCATGGCCAGGCGAGGCTCTGGGACAGTGACGACGGCGCAGCGCCACTCTGCCTCGACCGCTGTAGCGGTGCCGGACGCAATAATGACGTCACAGTCTGGCCCGGCCTCGCGGAGCAAACGGGCCGCCGCGGCTACAGCGCTCGCCCCTCAATGGGCGGCCCGCGGACGTGTACTCAACAAAGTATTACGGCTTGATTTGGACCGTTACCGGTTCCACTGACAGACGCACTTCGCCGATCGAATACTGATCCTTGGTCCCCGACCCATAGCGCCAGAAACCGCGACTCTCATCGGTCTGCACAAAGCGGAAGCGGACGCCCCGCCCCGTCTCATTGAATGCATAGCGACGCAGTTCCCGCGAATCGCTGTTATCGAGCAGGGAAAAACCCAGCAGCTGATCCAGACGCTGATTCGGGAGAGCGATACCTGCGCCCTGTTGCGGCTGGTAGGCAAATGCCTCGTTTCCAACCGTTGCACCACCCGCAGCGCGCAGGGCGCCCGTTTTCCAGTTGTAGCTGTCGCCGTTACTCAGCACTGACAGCCGTATACCGTCAACCCCAAAGTGCGACTTCTGTTTCGCGAAATTTGCCCGGCGCGCATCGAGCAGAATCAAGTTGCCCCGCCCCAGTACCTGCATTTCGCCGCTATTCCGATCGACCAATATCGCGGTGTCCTCATCGATACCGAAACCGCGCCGTTCCCCCTCCGGCAACGGCGGCGCCAGCGCCCGCACCAGGCGGCCGAGACGGCTCTTGCGATCGAAGTGCTGATCGACGATACCTGTCGGCATAAATCCGAGACCGGTTGCCAGTAAGAGCTGCCCGGACTCCTGTGACTGCATTCCCGTGTACCGCGCTGCCGGCGGCTGGGTCAGTGCGGAAAGGGAATCCCCGGCGGCGATCATTGTGCCACTCATGATGGCCGCGCCGGCGCTGGTACCACCTACAATTGCACCCCGCTCCAGCTGCCGGCGAATCGCGGCCAACAACGGGGTATCACTGCCGTCGGCGTCCAGAAGCGTGTTCGTGATACGCGTTTGGTCGCCACCGACAAACCAGACTCCGCCGACCCTCTCCATTTGCTCGACCAGGGCGCGATCGTAGGCTCCACGCCGCCAGCGACTCTCGTCTTCCGGCGTCTCCGGATCATCCTTTACCGCCACCGGCAGAACATGCACCTGACCGGCAAAGCCGTAGAGCCGCATATCCTGCCGAAAGGCTTCGGCGTAGTGAGCCGGCCGCCCCGATGCAGCAGGCACAATGGCGACATCGGGGAACGCGGCGGGTATCGAGGCAATGAACTCGCGATAAACTGTCGCATTGTCGCTGCGCAATGCGCCGCCGACGATCATCAGCTTTCCGCGGTCTGCAGCCAGGGCATGACTTGCGACCAGTCCGAGCAAAAGAGTAATGAGAGTTCGGCTAAATCCGTAAATACCAAAGCGCATAGTTAACCTGCGTATAAATTCATATTTGTCGCCCCGGATGTTGAGGCTATTTCCGATATCGCCGTGAATTGCTGACGCTCGACGCGTGGCGGGCGACCAAAGTGATTGCGAAAAGCACGACTGAAATGGGACGCCGAGCTGAAGCCACACCGGTTGCCGATCTCTTCAATACTGAAGTTGCTGTGATGCAGCATTTGCCTGGCGGCAGACAGGCGCAAATCAATATAAAAGCGCGCCGGTAACTGCCCGACGAGCCGCCGGAAAATTCGCTCGAGCTTTTTGCTGGTAACCCCGAGATAAGTTGCGATCTCTGCGGTGGTCAACGGCTCTGTGACGTTGTTCCGCATCAGCATCTGGGCTTCCAACAAGATCGCGCGATCCTCAACTTCACTGCGTGACCTGGCACCATCAGCCCCGTCCTTCTCGCCAGGTTCGGAGAACAGCGCATTCAGCATGACGGCCACAGCGTCCTCATCGCTGCAGGTCCACAGCCGGCCATCGCGGGTAAACGCAAATGGGCTGAGCAAGAGTTGCGGATCCTGTCGTTGCAGCTCCGCGCGGAGTTCCATCGGCGCACTGCAGCGGCAACTAGCGAGTAGCCCGGCCTGCGCGAGCGCGATTACGCCGCTGCCGATGCCCATCAACTGCCCACTGCGCACGCCAATTCGTTGCAACAGCACGCGCTGACTCGGCTCGAGTCGCAGGCTCTGGCGCCCACCACAGACAACCAGGATGCGGCATGCCGGTACCGCCTGCTGCGGCAGCGATCGAGCCTGAATCTGCACGCCGTGTTCCGCAGGAACCATTTCTTCACGGAAACTGCAAATCAGCGGCGCACCTCCGCTAATGGCGGTGAAGCGCTCCGTCATTACTCCCAGGCTGGCCACGGAAAAGCCGGGCAGCAGCAGGATAACAACTGAGTTCGCGGCTGCCTGACTCATGATCCGGCAAATGCCCCCGAGTAGCGGAGTCCGCCATCAAAATACTGCCACTCGCCCCGCGCCATCACGTGTCGAATCGAGAAGCTCTGCGGATCCACGACGATGAGATCGGCGTCCATTCCTGCAGCGATCCGGCCCTTTTGCCGCAATCCGAGCACGCCGGCCGGGTTGGCGGTTACCGCCTGCAGCGCCTTGACGAAATCAATGTTTTCCTCGCTGACAGCCCGCTGAAATTCCCCGAACAGACTGGACACGGAGCCCACCTCAATATCCTGCAAGCGACCCTTGTCACAGAAGTTCGTCATGGAGCCCTGGGCGTCCGATGAGAACGTAATACGATCTGCGGGGACACCGGCGTCCAGGACCGCCTTCAGCGCGGCACTCGCGCGCAGCTCACCAGTGGCTAGAATTTCCGGTGTGGTCGAAGTGGTAAAGTCGATGTATCCGCCGGCGCGGGCAAATGCCACTCCGTGCTCCAACAGAGCCTCGTCGCGATTGATATGGGTCGGGTAAAACTGGCTGATGGGGATGTCGGACGCCGCCACCGCATCGAATAGCGGCTGCAGCCGCCCCGCACAACCGCCCACATGGATGCTGACTACACCACTCTTGCCACTTAGCAGCCCCGCCACCCGCGCATCGGATGCGACTCGCACCAGCTCCTGAATTGAGGGCTGGGAAGAGCGATGATCGGAAATCGCCAGCTCGCCGACGCCGATAATATTGTCCACCAGCATAATATCGGTGCGAACACTGCCGGTCAGCGTGGTTACCGGGAACTGGTAGGAACCGCTGTGCATGTAACAACTGAGCCCCTGCGCATCCAGCGCACGGGCCTTGCCGTAGAGCTCATTCAATGTCCGGGTGGTGGCGTCGGTGCCGAGTACACCGACCAGCGTCGTAACACCGGAAGCAAAAGCCTCGCGAGGCTCCAGCTCCGGGGTGCGCGAGGCAAAGCCGCCCTCACCGCCCCCTCCACTGATATGCGCCAGAGAATCCACCAGGCCCGGCAGCAACCAGGCACCGTCAGCATCGATGACATCGCCGATTTCGGGCGGCAGCTCCAGGCCCTGATCGATCCGGGCTATCTTGTCGCCCGCTATGAGCACATCGCAGACACCAAGATCTCGCGGCGCAAACACATGGGCATTTTTTATCAGGAAAATTTTTGACATAGAGAATAATTACAACTTAAAAACCACTGAATGCGGCGATGATCACCGCCAGAGACGCCAGCAGGAAGAGTCCGGCCTGCAGAGGCAAAACAAAACGTATCCAGATACCCCAGTCGAGGCGCGCGGCTCCCAGACACCCCATCAACGCTGCGGACGTGGGCACAACGATGTTGGTAAAGCCATCCCCGAGTTGAAATGCCAACACCGCAGTCTGGCGCGTGACGCCAACCACATCGCCGAGCGGCGCCATGATCGGCATGGTCAGTGCCGCCTGTCCGGAACCGGAAGTAACGAAGAAATTGAAAACAGTCTGAAACAGCAACATAAACCAGGCAGACACAGCGCCGGAGACACCGGACAGAGATTCGCCGGCCCAATGGAGAATGGTGTTCAATACGCTGGCACCACTGGGATCATCACCGCCGAGTAACAGCACTATGCCTTTAGCGAAGGCCACCACCATCGCCGCAGGCAATAACTGCTGTGCTCCCTCTTTAAAGGCTGCCGCAGCTTTATTTGCTGTAAGACCGTTGAGGCCGAAAACAATGGCCACCACCGCAATGACAATGCCCATGGTAAAAAACTGGGTAGCAATTTCAGGGAGAAAATAGCTGCGCTCGACCACGCCCCAGATCATCCAGGCGATACCCGCCGCGAACAGCAGCAACACCCAACCATCTCCGCGCACCATGGTGCGTAGATGATCTGTCGACTGGCGCTTTTCGCGAAACACCGCATCCGACGTATAGGCTAGCGACGATTGCGGATACTGCTGCACGCGGCGCGCATAGAGTACAGTGAAGCCAGTGAGGAGAGCCGTGGCGATAAACCACAGCAGCATGCGTGGGCCACTTCCAGACATCAATGGCACATCAGCAATTCCCTGGGCGATGCTTACCCCGAACGGATTCATCCATGAGGTGGCAAAGCCAACCTGAGTGGCAACGTAGGTCACCAACAGCGCGGTAATGCTGTCATAGCCCATCGACACCAGCAGCGGCACCAGAATCAAGGTGAAGGGGATCACCTCCTCCCCCATGCCAAACACCGCGCCGCCGACCGAAAACAGGCCGCACAAAATAACCAGGTACAGGGAACCCGCCCGGCGGTTACGCGCAATGACCTGGAACAGCCCGCGCTCTACCGAACCGCTGGCAAAGATCAGTCCGAAGGCGCCGCCGGTAAGCAGAATAAATGCGAACACACCAATGGAAGCACCCCACTTGGAGCCTGACACCATCCCCTCGAAGGGGAAGTTCAGCAAGCCAATTTCTCCGCCTTCCGCGAACAGCGCCATTCCCTGTGGTGCCGCTGCAACCTGCCGGTAAGTGGCCGGGTCGATCACACTGCGCTCGACGCCATTGACCGTATTGACCACGGTGTCGAAGCTACCGGCGGGAATAAAAAAATTAAGTGCGAAGGCAAAGACCGCCACACACAGGAGAATCAGATAGGTATCAGGCATTGCCCACTTTGGCTCAGCGGCAATACTGCCGGATTCTTGCCGGTCAGCTCTGGGAGCAGTTGCTTGCATAGAAAATACACCCGTTTAAAAGTCTTTTTCGCTCTCGCGGTCACCGGGGGTACCCGCCGAACAGGAAATGCCCAGCGGATACCACCTGTCACTCATTCATATCAGAATGCATGGCCATAACGGAGCGTGACGAAGCGCCCCATCGAGTTGTGGTTGAAGTGATCCACGTTGGCGCTCGTACCCAATACCAGCGGCGGTTCTTCATCCAGCAGGTTATCCACGCGCAGGCTCAGCCAGCTGCCGTTGTCGAAGTCGCGACTCATACTCAGGTCAAACACTGTCCAGGGATCCACTTCGACTTGCGCGTCGTCCGGCAGGCCTACCGCCGTCAGAACCCGCGGGCTGGGATCGTCCATATAACTGTGCGTATACCTGGCACCCAGCGTCGCGGACCAGTCCTGGTAACTCCAGCGCAGTGAGCTGTTGGCCAGCCAGCGCGGGTAAGTGTACTCGCCGGCTTCGCTGACGACACCCAGGGCCGCCGACGGCAACTTGTCGAATGTCTCCAGGTAGGTGCCATCCAAAGTGAAGCGGAAACGACCCCAGTTATCGGTATCGAAGTACTGGGTGAATGCCATGTCCACACCGCTGGTTTTCTGCCAGCCCAGGTTGGTCAGCTGGAAGTGGGCATCGACTACAAAGCCACCTGCCACTTCCAGTCCGGGCATCCCGGTCGCCAGCTCGCCCTCGCCAACAGCCGGAAATTCCCCGGCCAGTGCGCGCAGGATGAAATCATCCTCCTCGACACCAATCAGGTTTTCATGCTCGATATTCCAGTAATCGATCGAGATCTCGGTATCTGCGGTGGGTTTGAGCAGGAAACCGGCGCCCCAGGTCGTGGCAGTTTCCGGCTTCAGGTTGTCATTGCTCACCTCTTCGGACAGCAGCGCCTCACCATCTTCATCGACAAGGCCATCACAGGCAGCTGGCGTCACGGCACAGTCCACGGTGTAACTGCTCAACAGCGTGCCGGCGCCTACCTGGGCCAGTGACGGGGCCCGGAAGGAAGTCGACCAATTGCTGCGGAAAATGATCGCTTCATTGAACGCATGGCGCAGCGCGATCTTGGGATTCGCATCGCCACCGAAACTGTCGTAGTGGTCGTAGCGCAGTGCCAGTTGCAGTTCGGTACTGGATGCCAGGGGGATCATCTGCTCGGTGTAAAGGGCCCACTGGTCGCGCTCGGCATCGGCGGAGGTGGAGCTGAAACCGAGAATCGGCTCCGGGTTCAGGGTCATGGAGACCGCATCGCCCGACGGCCTGTCCTGCACGGACTCACGGCGGAACTCGGCACCGACCGCCACCTGAATCGCGCCAGCGGGCAACTCTATCCAGCTGCCGGAAATATTGCCGTCAATCGCAAACAGTTCGGAGACGCCACTGCGACGCGCATCGGTGCGGACATACTGATCGACGACGTCGAGCTGTTCTGCCTGACCACCAAAAGGGTTATACCAGGCGGTAGTCTGGCCGATGGATTCACAGGTTTCACCGACATAGTCCGCATCCGGGCGCGCCAGATCCAGATCCCACCGATTGACCAGGCTACCATCGCTACACAGGTTGCCCATGCTGGCGTTATAGAAGGCCTCGGAGCGGTACAGGCCGGACAGACCACGCTGTTCCGACTCGCTGCGACCCAGATTGGCAGCCAGCTCCCAGTCCCAGCCGGAGATAGCGCCGCGCAGTCCGGTCACCAGCCGCGCCGATTCGCTCTCGACCTCCACCGCACGGGGATCGGGAAATTTGCCCCAGGCGTAAATCGGGTAACCGTAGAAATCACTGAAGGAATTCGTCGGGTAATCCGCGCTAAAAGAGCCCTCTTCGACGAGATCTGCCTGCAGCGCTTCCGGCCACAGGGGGCTCTCCGGGTCGAAAGGCGCGCGACTGAAATTGGCCGGGGCGGCCGTGCCACGGGACTGATTCATCTGCAACATCGCGGTATTGAACCACTCGACATTGTCCGTCAGCTGGTAACGGAATGTGCCCACCAGACTCGCACTGTCATACTCGTCCTGGGTAGCGACAAAAGCATTGGTATTGAATTCACAGTACTCGCCAAAGCTGCCAAAGCCGAACTGGTCATCCGGACAGCCGCCATCAACCGCCATTTCGGTCTGGTCGTAGTACATCGCGAACAGGTCGTTGAAACTCGGGTAGACGCCCTGTTGACTGGGGCGCACGGAGTTCGCGGAAATGTCGCGATCCCGATCGTAGAGGGCATTGCGGGTAAAGAAGTCGGCAACCAGCATCGTATGGCTGCGTTCGCCTTTGTGACCCCACACCCAGTTCAGGTTGTACTTGCCCTCATCGGTAGCGGCAGTCGAGTTGCCGTGCGACAGGGAGATCTCGCTGCCCTCAAAATCCTCGCGCAGCACAAAGTTCACGACCCCGGCAACTGCATCGGCGCCGTAAGTGGCGGCGGCACCACTCGGCAGGACTTCCACCCGCTCGATGGCCGACAGCGGAATCGCATTGACATCGACAAACGATTCCTGCCCCTTGGCGAAGGAGCTGACCGAAACGCGTCGCCCGTTGACCAGTACCAATGTCGCAGAAGCACCCAGGCCGCGCAGGGAAACACCGGCCGCCCCTACCGGCGTATCGCTCGACAGCGGCCCGCCAGTAGCAGTGGAAAAAGTCCCGCCGCCACCACCGGTCTGTGTCAATTGCTGCAGGATTTCAATCGGCGATGTCGCCCCGGAGGCTTCAATATCTTCACGGCCGATCTGTACGACCTGCACCGCGCCCTCGGTATCCAGCCCCTTGATGTGGGTACCGGTCACCACTACCTGTTCGATAGCCTCCTCCGGCTGTTGGGCGTTCTGAGCGAACGCCGTGCCATATACCAGAGAACAGCCGATGGCGAGACGAATTGCCTGATATAGATGGGTTCTTTTATTCACATTATTTCCCTTTTGCTTTTCGGGTGTCGGATCCCAAATTAGTGGATAGTCAGAAAATTCAGACACATCACGGGTAAACGGACACACGACGGCCGGGCAAAGCCACACAAATCAGCAGACCCTGGGCATACCAATCCTGTGGAATATTGCAGTGGAAATAAGTACGGGGAGATTCCGACTTATAGCTTCCCTTCCAATTCACCTAACGACTTACGGGCAATGCGAAATGTTAAGCAATGCCCAATAGCGTTGGGCTCCCGGCTACGCCGAGAGGAGGAAGCTACTCGTCAAACCACTCGCTGAGCTGGTAGTTGGTGGAGCAGCGCTCGATAGCAGCAATTGTAATCATGTTGCCTGAGTTCATAGCGCTTTTAAGTTGGCAGGTTAAAGTTTTTATTAGCAAACTTCCTGCATTTTTTATCACGGCAAAAAAATGCTGTAAAGCCTTTATTCAATCCCGCGCAAACCAACGGAAAACAGCCGCCAATACCGAACTATCTGCCGCGCTGCAGCCGGAATCATTGGCTCAAAATCAACACGTCCATTAAAACCATGTGCTGTACCGGGCCGCGAATCGGCAACAGACAGCCCGATCCGCGCACCCCCAACATGCACACTACTGGTCATTACTGGTAAGGCTGATTGATATAGAAGCTGCCATATCGCCCATCGACGCCGATGCGCTTCGGCACTGCGCTGGTCGCGCCGGTGACAATATTGAACTGCTCAAACTCGGACAATTGATAGCGCAGCACATTCTCGTAGATGACCGGCTCACCACAGCTCGCCTGGGTTCGCGAGGTGGCCCCATCCTCGGCCAGTACATAGACATGACCGCTGCCATCGACGATACCGCTACCGTCTGTCGAGAAGAAAATGGACGTAGCCTCATCCACGCCGATACCGCCTATACCAACCGGCAGGGCGGCCATAAATACCATCAGCCGCCCCATGCGGTCCCGCTCGACAAAATGCGTATCGACAATCAGGTTCTGCATCACTGGCGTGCCGAGAAAACCCGTGGAGATATTGACGTAGGCGTGGCACAGATCGGTGACCGCCTCGGAGGAGTAGACACCGAGCACGCCGTCCGGATCGTAGATATGTTCTGATTGCACCGCGGCACCGGCAGAAGTGCCACCGAGTACACCTCCGCGGGCCAATACCTCATCCAGCGCCTGCTGCAGCTCCGTACCCTGCCATTGATTCAGATAGTCGGACTGATCGCCGCCGGCGATCCATACGAATTCTGCCGACCGCACCACCCAGGCAACATATTCGTCATCCGCATACTGACGGCGATCAACGATCAGTGTCTCTACCGAATCCGCGGCCAGCAGCTGCTGCAGATAATCGTTGTAGCCATCACTGCCGGAGGTGCGCAATACCACCACATCGCCACCACCAATCAGCGGCTTGACCCTGCGGGTAAAGGCCGCGTCCACATCGCTGCCGCCGCCCATCACCAGCAAACCGCCCTCGCCCTGCTCCACGCAGATATCCGCTTCGCTGCCGGTTAGATAACGGGTCAACCCGCCCGGCTTCGCCGGCCGCACGCCCAGATCACACTGACCGCCAGAACCGCCGCCGCTACCACCCGCGGGAATACCGCTCACATCCAGGCTGTACCAGCCCTGTCCCCGGTAGCGGGCCACCTTTAGCGTATAGAGGCCCGCGCCGTCGACGCTTACCGAAGCGCGCTCG
This sequence comes from Microbulbifer marinus, assembly GCF_900107725.1. Classification (GTDB taxonomy): domain Bacteria; phylum Pseudomonadota; class Gammaproteobacteria; order Pseudomonadales; family Cellvibrionaceae; genus Microbulbifer; species Microbulbifer marinus. The sequence continues at coordinate 1,015,722 of NZ_FNQO01000001.1, forward strand.
GGCACAGCACCGGTTTCCGCGCGATAAAGTTGTTGCTGGGAATCGTACAGATACCAGTCGAAATCATCGCTAGTGTGATGTTCGAGGGTAATATCCAGAGTGACCGGTTGCTCGATATTGAAATAATACCAATCCTGATCGCGGCGACTGCCGATAGCGCCATCTACCAGCTGGCCGGAACAGACGGGGCCGTCAGCATCGGGCTCGGCTTCGTTGGATTCGGATTCCTGGGAAATACAGGCGAAAGCAGAATGGCCTACCAGAAGACAGGAAAATAGCAGTGCGATTCTCGCGAACATGACGCGCTCCTTGATGGGGGCGGCCGACCTGGATGGCGGCCGATTATTGTTATGCCATCAAAGAGTAACGCGGCGGCTGTTTTTTGAATCACCGCCAGATAATGAAGGGTAAAAATGAGCAAATTCACGGCGGAAATTGCACATTTTCAATGGATTCGGCGCAACGGTTCGCGTCAGAAAGCGCAGTCCGTGGCGTCCAGCAACATATGAATAATGAGTCCGATACCCAGGTAGCGTAACGGCTTCGCGGGCAAAAACATCATCGCGCCGTAGAGGGAGATGGGCAGCATCTTGTGCAACGGGTGGAAGTTGATACTGCAGCGGTTGGGGTCGTAAACCGTATCGGCGACCAGGTGATCCAGATCCACCAGGTTGGCGGCCAACATAATCAGCGCGGCCCTCTTCCAGTCGTCACGAAAGAAAAACCAGGCAACTGCCACCGGCACCAACCCGTGCAGGACGAGATGAATATAACTGAACATTTATTTACAGGAGCTCTTCTGCAGAAATGGAGCCGAGCCCCTCTTCGATATCCTGGCGCACGGCGGTGCGCACAAGCGCCGCATCGCCGGAGGCGATAGCCTCGATCAGGTCCTGGTGGCGGTCCGGCAGCTCCTGCACACCGAAACGCTGGAATACCAGGTGCTGTAGCGGCGCTGTCTGCAACCACAGGCTCTCGATCAGGGACAGGATGATATGGGGTCGCCCCAGACGGTACAGGGTGAAATGGAACTCGAGGTTGGCGGTGACATATTCCTCAATGTCCTTGTCCGCCAGTGCCGCGGTAACCCGCTGGTCCAGCTTGCGCAACTGCTCCAGCTCCTGCGGGCCAACAAAGGGCAGTGCCTGCTCTGCGGCCTGGCATTCCAGCGCAACACGCGCCGCGCAAATTTCGGCGAGTTTTTCCGGTGTCATGGTCGGCACGGTCACCCGCCGCGTATCCGACAGCTCCAGCGCGCGCTCCGAGGTCAGGCGGCGCAGCGCTTCGCGCACCGGCATCGGGCTGCAATCGAGGTCTGCGGCCAGACCGCGGATAGTGATCGCATGGCCGGGCAGGAACTTGCCGCGCAGAATCGCGTCGCGCACTTGGTAGTAGACCCGCTCCTGTGTGGTGCGGTACTCCTCCTGCGGGGCGTTGAATTCCGGTGCCGTACTCATGCTGCGGCGACCTGCTGCAGTTTGTGCGGCACATCATCGGACCCGACCTCGATCAAATGATCGGCTACAGTACCGGTCTGCCACAGCTCGTAGAAGTCTTCCGCAACCTGGCGGCTCATATCCACCACCCTGTTCCAGTACTTCAGTCGCTCGTCGTTGCTGAGCTTGTAGAAATCATTGCGATCCGGAATCTTGCCGTAGGGCAGGCTCGCCACAAAGGCGGGCGACGGCGCTACCAGCAGCGTGTTCTGCATGGCACCGCCCCTGACCCAGCGCCACGACAGGCTCTTGTCAAACCAGCCGGGCACCATGTAGGGGAAGAAGTGCGGATAGAGCGACAGGCCCTCCGGATGCTGGAAGCGCAGGTCGAAGTGGTAGTCGGTGATGCCGCCATCGCGGTAATTGCCGACCGGCGCCCCATGGGGATTCTGTACCCCCGCCATGACCAGCGGTATCGAGCCGCTGGCCAGTACCGCAGCGCAGACGTTCTCGGTGGACAGCCGTGTATTGACCGTGCGCAGGTTGTCAAAGTGGACTGCCGGCCGCTCACCGGAATGGAACACCACCCTGTCCCAGAAAGCACTCAGGCTGCGCCGGGACAGCGCGTTGGCCAGTGCGGAAGCAAACAGGGCCGGTGCCAGCAGCGCGCGCTTTTCACTGGCCAGCGGTCCGCGGCCGCGCACGGTGACGAAGTGGCTGTGCCATACGGGATTGTCCGCCACCTCGCGCGCGCCCTCTTCGCCCAGTACGTCCTGCAGGATCTTTTCACCAGCGGCGGTGATCTCCACCGGAGTGGGCCTGTCCGAAGCGTAGGACTGGTTGATATAGCCGTACTCGAGGCGCTCGAGGGCCGACAGCGGATCCCGCATCGCGTAACACATATTGCGAAAACTGCCGATAGAGGAGCCAAGGGTCACTATCGGCTCGCGGCGCTCGCGGAAGAACTCCCCCATCAGTACCCGGTCCAGCTGACTGATTACCAGCCACTTGGGGCCGCCGGAGGCGCCCACCAGGGTGGAGAATTGCTGCGGGCGCAACCCCTCGTCGCGGATGCGGCCGGCCGCGTTGGCGCCCGCCAGTAGTACGCAATTGGTTTTTTTCAAAGCTGCTCTCTAAACACTCACCGGCAAACGCAGGGTTCGCCGTTCAAATCGTTACCGCCGGGCCAAAGTCGCGCTCGCGCCCTTAGCCTCAACCATCCGCAACCGCTACCACTCGCCGGTGTTTTCCATCGACGCCCACGGCTCCTGTGGGTCCAGGGGCTCGCCTTTCTGCAGCAATTCGATCGAGATACCGTCCGGGGAGCGTACAAATGCCATATGGCCATCCCGGGGCGGGCGGTTGATTGTAACGCCCTCGTCCATCAATCGCTGGCAAATTGCATAGATATTATCCACGCGATAGGCCAAATGACCAAAATTGCGCCCACCGCTGTACGTTTCGGGATCCCAGTTGTAGGTCAGCTCCAGACAGGGAGTCTTGTTCTCGCGCGCGCTATCCGCATCGCCCGGCGCAGCGAGAAACACCAGGGTAAAGCGCCCCTTGTCGTAATCCTTGCGACTGATCTGCTGCAGGCCCAGTTTCTCGCAATAAAACTTCAAAGACTCTTCCAGATCCGCTACGCGAACCATTGTGTGCAGATATTCCACGCCACTACTCCTTCCGTTTGTCACCATCTACAATCGCGACACAAATTAAATGATCCAGATTGCAGACACTAGAACCAAATGTATCAAAAATACTATCGACAGTTTTTGCAGGCTCCCAGTGGCAGCCCGTCCTCGATGCTGCACATGGCGTGCCACTCCCACCACTACTGGCCCGACGTCACAATGGACGCGGTGCAGCAGTACTGGCGCGATTCTGCCCTGCTCGCCGACGAGAAATGGGGCCCGATCTTCGAACAGAAGATTCCGGCCTGGCAGGCGGCCGTCGCCCGCACACTGAATCTGCCGGACCCGGACCGCATCGCCATCGCACCCAATACCCATGAGCTGGTCTATCGCGTCATCAGCGCCTTCGACCTCGCCCGCCCGCTGCGTATCCTCACGACCGATGGCGAATTTTACAGCTTCGCCCGCCAGCTGCAGCGCCTGGAAGAATTACCCAACGTCGAAGTGACGCGTATTGCCAAAAAGCCCTACGCCACACTGGCCGAGCGCTTCGAACAGGAACTGCAACGCAACGATTACCAGCTCGCCTACGCCAGCCTGGTATTCTTCGACTCCGGCGTGGTGTTTCCCGAGCTGCTGGAGATCGCCGCGCGAAAACCGGCGCGCACCGAGTTCGTCATCGACGGCTACCACGGCTTCTTCGCGCGCCCCATCGACCTTAGCAGGGTTGCCGACAAGGTGTTCTTCACCGCCGGTTCCTACAAATATTTGGGTGCCGGCGAGGGTATGTGCTTTATGAGCGTTCCCGCCAGCTGCTCCCTGCGGCCACTGAATACCGGCTGGTTTGCAGAGCTGGAGGAGCTCGAGAACCGCGCCGACCGGGTGGGATTTGCCGACAACTGGCTGCGCTTCGCCGGTGCGACTATGGATTACTCGCCTCTCTACAAGGGGCTGGCCATTTTCGATCTGTTCGAACGAGACGGCATTACCGTGGATAAAATCCACGACTATGTGCTGGCCGCCCAGCGGCGGTTCCTGCAGACCATGGATGAAGCCAACCACCCACTGCTAAACCGGCAAAACCTGATCTGTCACGATCTGGAAAACGGCCACGGCCACTTTTTCACCTTCGATTGCGGCACCGCACAGGATGCCGAGAGACTGCAAAAGGAATTGAAGTCCCGGGCCGTCCTGAGCGATCGACGCCAGCAATTGCTACGTCTCGGTTTTGCAATCTATCACGGTGAAAATGAAACTTATCGACAGGTATTCACCTAAGGAGAGGCGGGCTCGCTCAGCTCCTGTTCAGAAAGCGACGATTAATATTCTGTCATCGGTACTACCGGGATTTCCCGGTCCCAAAACACGACTTATAAGGAAAGAGTCATGAGAGTTGTAAAAATTTCGACCATTGCCCTACTCGCGCTGCTGGCCACCGCCTGCGGCGGTGACCGCGCCCCTGCCGAGCGCGGCACCCTGGTGTCCATTTCCGCCAGCGGTGAAGCCAGCAAGGCACCGGACATCGCCCGTATCTCCGCCGGTGTCGTGACCGAAGCGGAGGACAGCGAGAAGGCGATGCGCGATAACGCCGAACAGATGGACAAACTGCTGAAAGCGATCAAGAAAGCCGGCATCGACGACAAGGACGTACAGACCAGCGGTATCAGCCTGTCGCCGCGCTACGACTATCAGCAGGGTCGCAAACCGCAGATCACCGGTTACATGGCGCGCAACACCGTAAGCATCAAGGTGCGCGAAATGGAAAAGCTCGGTGACGTGCTGGATGATCTGGCGGCGGCCGGCGCCAATCAGATCAACGGTCCGAGCCTGGAGATCGGTGAGCCGGAACCGGTCATGGCCGAGGCGCGCAAACAGGCACTGGAAAAGGCCCAGGCACGCGCCGAAGATTACGCCAAATCGCTGGACATGAAGGTGCGCCGCATTGTCAGCGTTTCCGAGAGCGGCAACGTCGGCATACCGCGCCCGATGATGCGCGCGGAGATGGCGGCCAAAGACAGCGCCGGCACGCCAGTCGCACCGGGAGAAACGACGCTGACCGTGAATCTGGACCTGGTATTTGAACTGGAAGACTGATCCACTAATCGCTTCGCTGTTCCGCAAGCAATAAAAAAGGGCCCGCATGCGGGCCCTTTTTTTAAGCGCAGGTGTTACTGCGGCTGCTTGAACACCTTGCCATCCTTCATCACAAACTTGACCCGCTGCAGTTCGGCAATATCCTCGAGCGGGTTGCCGGCTACGGCGATGATGTCGGCTTTCTTGCCTTCTTCGATACTGCCCAGCTCATCCTGCACCTTGAGCAACCGGGCCGCGTTCCAAGTCGCACTGCGGATGGCGTCGGACGGGGTCATGCCGCCCTGGACCATCAGCACGAATTCACGCGCATTGTCGCCGTGGCGGCTCACGCCTGTGTCGGTACCGAAAGCAATATTCACCCCGCGCTTGTAGGCGGTGGCAAAGGTCCGCTGGATCAGCGGGCCGATCGTGGCCGCCTTGCTGCGCACCATATCCGGAAAGAAGCCCTCGACCGCGGACTTCTCGGTAACCCACTCGCCGGCCATCAGCGTCGGCACATACCAGGTGTTGTTGCGCTTCATCAGTTCCATCGTCTCGCCATCCATGTAGGTACCGTGCTCGACGGAGTCCACACCGGCGCGGATGGCGCGCTCCATGCCCTCTTTGCCGTGCGCGTGCACCGCCACGGTGAAACCGTAGTCTTTCGCCGTGGCGACAATCGCCTCCAGCTCGTCCTTCATGAATTGCGGATTCTGGCCGCTCTTGGCCACGCTCAGTACGCCGCCGGTGGCGGTAATCTTGATCAGATCCGCCCCGTCCTTGTAGCGCTGGCGCACCGCCTGGCGCGCACTGGCCGGACCGTTGACGACACCGTCGGCGGCACTGGGGCTACCCATCAGGTCCTGGCGGTAGCCGTTGGTGGGATCCGCGTGGCCGCCGGTGGTGGCGATTGACTTACCCGCGGTAAAGATCCGCGGGCCCTCGATGGTGCCGGCCTCAACCGCCTTGCGCAGGCTGATGGTCACGTTGCCACTGTCACCGAGGTCGCGCACGGTGGTAAAACCGGCCTGCAGCGTGCGGCGCGCCGCATCCACGCCGCGCAGCGTGTAGTCGGCCGGGTTCCAGGTGAAAGTCTCCATATAGGTACGCGGGCCGAATTCGTAGGTCAGGTGGGTGTGCATATCCATCAATCCGGGCAACACGGTGTAATTGCGCAGATCCACCAGTTTTTCGCGATCGCGCTTGGCGAAGCCTTTCTGCACCGACGCTATGCGGCCATCCACGACGTGAATTGTACGATTTTCCAGCAACCTGCCGGTTTCACTGTCAAACATCTTGCCCGCGTAGATGGCGGTGGCCTCGGCGAGGGCCTGCCCGGAGGCAAGCCCGGCGCAGACCGCCAGCAGCGCAGCGGCGGCGCGATTGAGGAAGTAGCTCCGATTGGTATTTGTTGTCATTGTCCCACCCGTGAATTCCAACATAGAGTCAATTTGTTCTTATAAGAAGCGGCACAATCTACCGCAATCGCCGCCCAACCCCAAGGGAAGAGTCGAGAGGAAGCCCCGATGAAAATCTACGAATTTGCCAGTGCCCCCAACTGCCGCCGGGTGCGTATGTACCTGGCCGAGAAAGGTGTGGAGGTCGATTACGTACCGGTGGATATCGCCAAGGGTGAGAACCTGACCGCGGAGTACCGCACCAAAGATGTCAATGCCAAAGTGCCGGTGCTGGAACTGGACGACGGCAGCTGTATCGCCGAGTCCGTGGCCATCCAGCGCTACTTCGAGGAACTGCACCCGGAGCCGCCCCTGTTCGGCCGCAATGCGAAGGAAAAAGCCCTGGTGGAGATGTGGAATCGCCGCGCCGACTTCAACATGATGACCAGCGTCGGCATGTGCTTTCAGCACACCTCCGGCTTTTTCAGTGATCGCATGAATGTCTTCCCGGAGTTCGGCGAGGACGCGGGCAAAAGGGCGTTGAAGTTCTTTGACGTTCTTGACCAGCACCTGTCCGATCACGAGTTTCTCGCCGGCGATTACTTCTCCGTCGCCGATATCGGCATGCTGTGCTCAATGGACTTCGGCAAGGTGGTGAACCTGCGACCGGATGCGGACAAGCACCCCCACTTGACTCGCTGGCGTCAGCAGCTGAGTGCGCGCCCCAGCGCCAAAGCCTGACGCCTGGGCGGAGCCTCCCGTCAGACGGACGGCTCCGCAACGACACGGCTCGGACTGTTGACCAGCCGCACGTCCCGCTGTGGGAACGGGATTTCGACGCCGTTTTCCTGCAGTGTTTCGAGGATGATCAGCAGAAGGTCGCCGCCCACCCGGTTGCGGCCGTCATCCACCCCCTCCATCCAGAACTCCACAAACATATTGACCCCGTTATCGCCAAAGCTGTCGATTTCACAGTCGGGGCGCTCCTCGATCGGCAGCTCATCACCGCTCAGCACCTGCGGGTGACGCGCGACAGCCTGCTTGATGATCTCCACGGTGTTGCGGACATCGGTGCTGTAGGCCACGGAAAAATCGACCCTGTAACGCTGTTTGTTGTTTTTTTGTGTCCAGTTGACAAAAGAGTTGGAAATAAATTTCTCGTTCGGCACCACCACATCCTTGCCGTCGAAGGTCTCCAGGGTGGTGGAGCGCATGCTCAGTTTGACGACGGTTCCCTTGCGGCCATCCTCCATCTCGATGTAATCGCCGAGTGTCAGCGACCTGTCGAGGATAATGATGATGCCGGAAATCAAGTTCGCGGCGATATGCTGCAAGCCGAAACCAATGCCGACACCGACAGCACCGCCAAATACTGCCAGCGTGGTCAGATTGATCCCCATCAGCTGCAGGATCAGCACGGCAATGACCACGAACAGCAGGATCTCGAACAGCTTCGCGATCACTTCGCGCGTGCGGTAATCGAGGTTTTCCTGCCTGCGGATAATTGTCTGACCGGTGGAGTTGGACACGCGGCCGAGCCAGAACAACAGTGAGCCGAAAATCAGGGTCCTGACGATTCCGTAGGCGGACAGCCGTATATTCCCGATCTCGACAGCCATGGAATCAAGCACGCTAACAACGTCATCCAGAGCACCGACCACATACAGGAACAGGATCGGCATTCCCACCCAGCGGAATATCGTCGCCGCGGTTCCATTGGTGATCACCACCCGGACAAAGGAATTGAACAGCAGGATAATGGCCACGGCCAACGCCACCTGTACCAACCAGCTCTCGCCGATCAGGCGGGGAATAAAGGCGGCGGAAACCTTCAGTAACAGGATGGCGAGCAGCGGAAACAGCAGCCTGCCGAACCGGTAGAGCAGCAACCGCAGCGGGTATGCAGCCGGTGACTCCGGTGGTCTCTGCAGTACGGGGACGTGCTTTTGCAGACGGTGTGTAATGACGAAGGAGAGTGCGTAGATCAGCAGAATCACGCCTAACTGGCTGACAATCGACACCTCGGAAGTCTCGGCCAGCAGCTTCTCTACCTGTGCTTTCAGTTGGCTCAGCAGTGCCTGGGTATCCATAGTGATGCGCTAGCGAAACCTGATATACGCGAGCAGCCACCAACACCGAGCCGCGGTCGCTCGGATTGATGGCTGCTCTGCATCACCGACGGACAAGCGGACCGGCCCCTATTCCACCGATTCCACGTCCGCGGCGGTCACTGCATCCACGGGCAGGCTGGTGATATCCGGCTGGCGCCGGCGGCGGGTCTTGGCCGGAATCATGCCGCGCATTACCTCCAGCTTGCCAAAGCAAAGTAGTTTGTCATTGGCTTCCAGCACGCGGTCGCGGCGCGGGTTGGGGATAACCTTGCGTCCGCGGTAGAGCGTCAGCACATTGATATCGTGCTCCTCCGCGCGAATCTCGGCAATGGTGCGACCCACGAATTTGGACCCTTCCGGCACATAGATCTCGGTGACGCCGTAGCCTTTGCTCACGGTAAGCCGCTGGCGCACGTCGATCTCCGGGAAATCCACCTGCGCCGCAATATACTCGATCACCGCACCGGCGACATCCAGCCCAGTGCAGGTCTCTATGCCCTCGAGCCCCGGCGACGAGTTCACCTCCATAATCTGCGGTCCGGAACGGCCCTCCAGCATATCGACGCCGGCCACCTGCAGGCCCATGATCTGAGTGGCGCGTACCGCCGTCTCAATATATTCCTGCGGAAGATCCACCGGTTCGGCGATGCCGCCGCGGTGGACATTACTGCGGAATTCCTGTCCCTGCGCCACCCTGCGCATTGCCGCCACGACACGATCACCGACGACGAAGGCACGGATATCCCTACCCTTGCTCTCAGCGACGAATTTCTGGATCAGCACATTCTGCTTCTGGCTCTGCAGCAGCTCGATAATGGCCTCTGCTTGCTTTACTGTCTCTGCCAGCAATACGCCGATTCCCTGGGTGCCCTCGTTCAGCTTGATCACCACCGGCGCCCCACCCACGCGCTCGATCGCTGGCAATACATCCTTCTTGTTATGGACAAAGGTGGTTCGCGGGATACCGATATGGTGTCGACTCAACAATTGAAGACTGCGCAGCTTGTCCCGGGAGTTGTTAATACCGTGCGCCGTATTTGCACAGAACACATCCATTTCCTGGAGCTGCCGCACCACCGCCGTACCGTAGTAAGTGATGGAAGCGCCGATGCGGGGCAATACCGCATCGAAATCTTCGATCTGTTTCTGGCGGTAGTACAGGTCCGGCGCACCGCGTTGCAGGTCGATGGCGAATTTGATCGTATCCAGTACCCGCACCTCGTGGCCGCGATTCTGCGCGGCCTCCTGCAGGCGCAGGGTGCTGTAACACTTAGGTGAGCGGGAGAGGATGGCGAGTTTCATTGCGGTCACCTTTTCTTATATGTTCAGGGAAGCACATCAGATGCAGACTACCTTCCGGTGGCGAAGGGATCCGCTGGGCGATTGCGGTTATTCTTGTACAGAAATTGATCGACCACCCACAGGAATCCCAGATACCACCGATCCAGCCGATGACTGGGGCAATACCCAGCCTAGTAGAAAATGAGAGAACTGCCAGTTTTGCACTCTGAAACGGGCGCGAGACCCGGGCTCCCCTCACAGAGCTGCGACAGGCGCGCCGGCTTATGACTCGCTCGGCAGAACCGTTACTGGGCCTATATCCAGCGCCTCCACTTCAGCTTGTATCTTGTCGAGATCTCCCACGATCACCCAGGTGAATTGCTCGGGTGCGAGAAATTCCCGCGCGGAAGTTTCCACTTCGTCCTTGGTCAAAGCGGCCACTCGCTGCGGATACTCGGCGATGTATTCCGGCGGCAGGCCTTTCTCCACTTGCCAGGTGATACTGGACAGCAGCTGCCCCTTGGTCTGGAAGCGCCCGCTCTGCTTCAACACTTCGTCATCGCGATAATCGGCCAGCTCTTTTTCGCGCACCGGATTGTCGCCGAGATAACTGCGGTACTCCTTCAGTAATTCCTGCATCGCCGGAGCGGTTTTATCGGTTTGCACCGGCGCGAAGAGGATATAGGGGCGCTGACCTTCGGTGTCCAGCGACACCGCACGGGCGCCGTAGGACCAGTGCTTGTCCTCTCGCAGATTCATATTCACCCGCGAGGTAAACTTGCCGGCAATGATATCGGCCATCGCGTCGAAAGCCTCAGCGCCCTCCGGCTGCCACGGCGACATAACCAGGCCCGCCATGATATAGCTCTGCTGTGCACCCGGACGATCGAGCAGATAGACCCTCGCCTTCTGCGGCCGCTCCACCGGCGGCACTACAATTTTCACCAATTCTGACTCGGGTGCCTTCCAATCATCGAGCGCCTGATTGAGCAGCGACTTGATCTCCTCTTCGGTGACGTCGCCAACAATCGTTAACATGGCGTTATCAGGGCGCACCCAGGTGTTGTGGAACTGCACCAGGTCATCGCGGCTAATTGCCTCAATGCCCTCTACAGTGCCAGAGCCGGTCAGCGGCGATCCGTACGGGTGCTTTTCCCCGAACAGCAGCGGCGGCAGCTCGCGCAGCGCCAGCCCCTGCGGCTGGGCCTTCTCCTGGGCAATTTTGTCGATGCGATTGGACTTCACCCGCGCCAGGTCCTTTTCCGGGAACAGCGGCTCCAGCACTACCTTGGCAAACAGTTCCAGCGATGGCTCCAGCTGCGTCTTCAGTGCGCTGAAAGTGATGCTGTTGTAATCCAGGCCGCTGCCGGCACCGATACTCGCCCCCAGCTCCTCCTGGCGAGCGCTGAACTCGAGGCCGTCGAGATCTCCCGCCCCCTCACTGAGCATTTGCGCGGCCACCGAGGCCAGGCCTGGCTTTTCACCGTCCGCCGCCGCCCCGCTGCGGAACTGCAGGTTCATAAACACCACCGGCGTATCGTGGCGCTCTGCCAGCACCACGCGCAGACCGTTTTTCAGGGTGAATTCCTTCTGCTCCGGCAGTTCCAGCTCAACCGTCTTGTCCACTTCCGGCAGCTTGCTGCGATCCACACCCTGCTCCGCTGCCGAATACTTCTGTCTGGGTTTCACCACCAGCGTATAGCTGTTGGGCTTGAGCCAGTGGCTGGCAACATCCTGCACTTCCAGCGCGGAAACCCCGGCGTAATCCTCCAGGCCATTGATCAGCGCGCCGGGATCGCCGTAATAGAATTCCGAGCGTGCGAGAATATCGCTCTTGCCGCCAAAGCCGCCGGTTTTCTCCAGCCCTTTGACCAGACCGGCAAACTCGCTCTGCTTAATGCGACGCAGCTCTTCGACACTGACGCCACTGCGGGCGAATTCCCGCAGTTCTTCATCCAGCAGTTTTTCTACCTTCTCCAGCGGCTGTCCGGGCTTGACATCGACGATGATGATCAGCTGCCCGGCCAGCTGGCGCCCGTAGTAGAAAGCGCTGACTCCGGTGGCTACCTGTTCGTCGCGCACCAGGCGGCGGTAGAGCAGCGAGTTCTTGCGGTTCGCCAGCAGCGACGTCATCAGGTCCAGCGCATCTTCTTCATCACTGCCGAGCGCCGGTACGTTCCACACCTTGTAGATGCGCGTCTGCGGCACCTGGTCGAACATCACTTCGCGCTTGTTTATCTGGGCGGGCAATTCCCAGTTTTTCAGGCGCGGCTGTACCTCGCTACTGGGGATATCACCAAAATACTGCCGCGCCTTGGCCATCGCCTCGTCAACGGTGATATCTCCGGCGATCACCAGTATCGCGTTGGCGGGCTGGTAATAATCGGCAAACCACTTTTTCACGTCTTCCAGGCTGGCATTGTCCAGGTCATCCATGGAGCCGATCGGCGTCCACGAATAGGGGTGGTAAGGCGGGAAGGTGCTGCTGGCAATCGTGTCGAAGGCCTTGCCGTAGGGGGCGTTCTCTCCCTGGCGTTTCTCGTTTTTCACTACGCCACGCTGTTCGTCGAGCACTTCCTGGGTTATGGCCCCGCTGAAGTGCCCCATGCGATCCGACTCCATCCACAGCGCCATATCCAGCGCCCCCTTGGGCACCGTCTCAAAGTAATTGGTACGGTCGTTATTGGTGGTGCCGTTCATATCGGTGGCGCCGGAGCGCTGGAAGGGTTCGAAATATTCGCCCGGATAATTTTCCGAACCATTGAACATCAGGTGCTCGAACAGGTGTGCGAAACCGGTCTTACCGGGCGATTCGTCCTTGGAACCGACCTTGTACCAGATATTGACCGAGACCACCGGCGCCTTGTGATCCTCGTGCACGATGACGGTGAGACCGTTGTCCAGCACTTCCCGGTGGAAGGGGATCTCCAGCTTCGGCGCCGGCACATACGCCTGCTTGTCCGATGCCGCCGCGCGACTGCTGGCGGCGGCCTCCTTATCTACCGTCAGGGCCCGATGGGTATCGTCATCGGGCCTGCCGCAACCGGCGAGCAGCAACGTGGCAAAAAGGAGACTGAGTGCTGATAGGCGCAGATCCATGTTCTTATTTCCTTATCAAGACCGGGTCTTAAGAAGGAGATTGTAGGCAACATTTGCACGGGCGTGTCGGCAAATTCGCTGACTAAGCGCGCCAGCGCGACAACTGGAAGGCAAAAAAATGGGCACCGCAGTGCCCAAGTAAATACATCACAGAGAGAAGCGACGATGCATATCGCTTTAAGGGAGAAAGGTTCGGCAGGGCGTCACACCCTGCTTAAAAATCATGCAGCTTCGGAGTCAGTTTTTTTTAGCGCGTCTTCGTGGCCAAAGCGCTCTTCGGCTATACGGTCGGCCACGTGCGCAGTGGTCTCACCGCTTTCTTCGGCGCGCTGGAAAACTTCCTTCATGGTGGAGCCGATAGTCTCGATGTGCTCCTTCACCTGCGCCGGCTTGTAATCGCCCTGCTGCTGGTAGTAAACGTCGATAATGCCGCCGGCGTTAATCACGTAGTCCGGCGAGTAGAGAATGCCCTTCTCGCGCAGTACCGCCGCATGGCGCTCTTCCGCCAGCTGGTTGTTGGCAGCGCCGGCGATGGCGCCGACCTTCAGGCGGGAGATGGTGTCGTCATTGAGGATGGCACCCATTGCGCAGGGGGCAAACAGGTCTACGTCCAGGTCGAAGATTTCGTCCGCGCCAACCGCAGTCGCGCCCAGCTCATTTACTGCGCGGTCGATGTTGTCCTGGAAGATATCGGTCACGAAGAGTTCGGCGCCCGCCTCCTTCAGCAGCTTGGCAAGGCGGAAACCCACGTTGCCCACACCCTGCAGGGAAACCTTGAGGCCGGTCAGGTCCGTCTTGCCCCAGCGGTGCTCAACAGCGGCTTTCAGGCCGACGAATACACCGTAGGCAGTGGACGGGGACGGATCGCCGCCGTGCTCGGAACCTTCGATCAGGCCGGATACAAACTTGGTGCGCTCGCCGATGATGTGCATATCGGCAACGCTGGTACCGGAGTCCTCGGCGGTGATGTAACGGCCGCCCAGGGTGTTGATGAAGTCGCCCATCGCGCGCAGCAGCTCGGGGGTCTTGTCCTTGCGCGGATCGCCGATGATCACGGCCTTGCCGCCGCCCAGCTTCAGGCCGGCCATGGCAGATTTGTAGGTCATACCGCGAGACAGGCGCAGCACGTCATTCAGCGCCTCGCCGTCGTCGGCGTAGGGCCACATGCGGCAGCCGCCTAATGAGGGTCCCAAATTGGTGTTGTGCACCGCAATAATCGCCTTCAGTCCGCTTTTGGCATCCTGATAAAAAGCCACTTGTTCGTGCTTATCGTAGGCGGGATGGGAAAATATACTCATTTACTGTTCCTCTCCGGAAGACCGGTTCTACAGCTGGGGAACAACCACAGCCCTTATCTGTTTTTATCGGAAGGTAAGATTATATCCACCTTCGGCAGATAAAGTTTGCAAATTTTGCACACTTGCTCGCCAACGGAGCTAAATCATCACCCAAATTGCCGCAATTTAGGATAACGGGTCACACAAGAACGTCGTCGGCTCTATAGTCATCAAATGGGAATAGCTTCCTCCACCCTTTTTGACCGGGCCCATAAAAAGCCATCTGGAGGTGCATGGCGCCAAGGCCCGCGATGCGTTACCCGACGCCACATCCGTCTGGTAGAATCCGCGCCCACTAATGACCCCCAGAAGACCCTCAGAGATAACTCGATGCTGAATGCCGACGCCCTCAAACAACTTTCCCAACTGAAGACTGACATCCGCTCCAGCAAGGAGTTTGCCGAGGGCCGGGTGCGCGGCAGCAGCGGCAAGTTCGGCTTTGTGGTACTCGACGATGGCCGCGAGGCCTTCCTGCCGCCAGCGGAAATGGAACGCGTCTTTCCCGGCGACCGCGTGCGCGTCAGCCTGAACGAAGAAGACAAGGGTAAGCTGTCCGCGGAACTGGACGCGCTGCTGGATAGCGAACTCAAGTTCCTGGTGGGGCAGTACGTACAGCGCGGCCAGGGCCACTTCGTGCAGCCGAGCCAGAACGGCCTGTCCCGCTGGATCTTTCTGCCGCCTAAAGCCCGCGGCAAGGCGCAGCCGGGTGAATTTATTGCCTGCAAGGTCAACCGCCACCCGTTTAAAGACGGCAAGGCTCAGGCCAAGGTAGAGACGGTGATCGGCAAGCCGGACATGCCTGGTATCGAGCACGCCTTCGTCGTTGCCCAGCACCGGCTGCCGGAACAGTTCGGCGAAGCCGCGCTGAAACAGGCAGAGGCGATAAAAGACAAACTCGCCGCAGTGACCGCCGAGCGCACCGACCTGACTGAAATGGGTTTCGCCACCATCGATGCCGAAACCACCCGCGATATGGATGACGCCCTCGCCGTCACCACCCGCGACGGCGGCTGGACCCTGCACATCGCCATCGCCGACCCGTCCAGCCTGATAGAAGAAGGCAGCCCGCTGGACAAAGAAGCATTCAAACGCGCGCACAGCCAATACCTGCCCGGCGAAACCCTGCCGATGTTACCGCGCGATCTGTGCGAGAACCTTTTTTCCCTGATCGCCGGCGAATTGCGCCCGGTGCTGGTGGTACACATCGATATCGAACAAGACGGCAATATTGGTGACAGCCGCTACGAGTTCACGGCGATCCGTTCGCAGCACAAGCTGAGCTACGAGCAGGTAGCCAGGTTTATCGATGGCGACGAAGCCGCCGTGCCGGCCGAGCAACACGAGAGCCTGCGCAATCTGGCTGCGCTCGGCGAAGCCCGCGCAGCCTACCGCGCGAGCCACTCGCTGATTATGGAAGACAGACCGGATTACGAGATCTATCTGAACCGGCAGCGCAAGATTGAACGCATCGAAAAGCGCGAGCGCAATGCCGCCCAGCGGATGGTCGAGGAAGCCATGCTCGCCACCAATATCTCCATCGGCCGCAAGCTCGCCGAGCTGCAGCAGGGCTGCTTCTCCGTACACCTGGGTTTCCGCGATGAGCGCATGGGGGAAGTTAAAAGCCTGCTCAAGGAACTGCTGCCGGAGCACGCAGAAAAAGACCTGCACCAGCTGGAAAATTACCTGGCGCTGGTGAAGTACCTGGAAACCCACCACGAGCCGCAGATGCGGAACCTGCTCGCGGTACTGAAGCGCATGCTGCGCCCGGGACAGCTGGCCAACAAGGCCGGCGCCCATCTGGGGCTCGGCCTGGACGCCTATGCCACCGTTACCTCGCCAATCCGCAAGTACAACGACCTGCACAACCATCGCGTGCTGCGCGCCGCTGCGGAAGCCCAACAGGCCAAGTCGCTGAGCGACGAACAGATCGAAGCCCTGCAGGACAGCCTGATCCGCGGCCGCCAGGCCAACCGCGGGCTCGAGCAGTGGCTCTATGCCCAGTTCATGCAGGACAAGATCGATCAGGAATTTACCGGCAGGGTCACCCTCGTCAATGGTGCCGGCCTCGGCGTGCGCCTGGACGACAATGGGATCGACGGCTTTGTCCGCCTGAATGGCAACAAGAAAAACCTGCCGGAATTCGATGGCAAGCATCTGACCCTGAAGCACGATGAGCGCAGCTACCAGCTGGAACAGCCGGTAACCGTCAAGGTCGCTGCCGTGGATGTGGACAAACGGCGCATCGCGTTGGAACTGGTGTTAAACGAAAAGGCACTGGCCGACGCCGACGCAGCGGAATAACCTGTAGCTGTCGGGGCGCGGTGTCACACCGCGCCCCGTTATTACGCCCGACGTCTCGGCCGGCACCGGCCCGCGGCAAAACCGCACAACCGGTGGCAAGCCACTCTCAAAAAGAACCAACTTGAGGCCCCCGATGAGCAATATCGCCGAACTGAACCCCACTCCGCTGTGGAAACACTTCGCCAAACTCTGCGAGATCCCGCGCCCGTCCAAACACGAGGACCGGGTGGTGGAGTACATCGTCGACTTTTGCAAGGAGCGCGGCCTCGACGTACAGCTGGACCAGGTCGGCAACATCATCATCAAGAAGCCGGCCACCCCCGGTATGGAGGATCGCAAGATCCTCGCCATGCAGAGCCACGTGGACATGGTGCCGCAGAAAAACGCCGACTCTGACCACGACTTCCTGACCGACCCGATCCGCCCGCAGATCGACGGCGAATGGGTTACCGCAACCGGTACTACCCTCGGTGCCGATAACGGCATCGGCGTGGCCGCCATCCTGGCGCTGCTAGAAAGCACCGATATTCCCCACCCCGCGCTGGAAGCCCTGCTCACCATCGACGAGGAAGCAGGCATGACCGGGGCCAAGAATCTGCAACCTGGCTACTTCGACGCGGACCTGCTGTTGAACCTGGATACCGAGGACGAGGGTGAACTCTACGTCGGCTGCGCCGGTGGCGTGGACGTCAATGCCACCCTGCCCTATTCCGCCGCAACGGTGCCCACAGGTCACAAGCCGTTCAAGCTGAGCGTGCGCGGCCTGCGCGGCGGCCACTCCGGCCTGGATATCGACAAGGGTCGCGGCAACGCCAACAAGATCGCCAATCGCATTATCGATGCCGCGAGCCGCGAAATTACCGCACTGCGCATCGCCGCACTGGATGGCGGCAGCCTGCGCAATGCGATTCCGCGGGAGTCCTTCAGCACCATCACCGTGCCGACGGACGCCGAAGCCAAGCTGCGCGAAATCGTCGCAGCCGAGAGCGCAGTCATCGCGCGCGAATTCGATAACGAAGCCAAGCTGGATATCGCGCTGGACGCAGCAAATGCACCAGCCAGCGTGATGGACAAGGCCAGCCAGCGGAAGGTGATCCAGGCGCTCCGGGCCTGCCCCAGCGGTGTGGAGCGTATGAGCACCGCATTGGAAGGCATTGCCGATACCTCCAACAACCTGGCTCGCGTGGTGACAGAAGAGGTGGACGGCCAACACCAGGTGCGTATTCAGTGCCTGGTGCGCAGCCTGTCCGACAGTGCCCGCGACCAGCACGGTCTGAATGTTGCCGCCGCCTTCGAACTGGCCGGGGCCGAGACCTCACTGGATAACGCCTATCCGGGCTGGACGCCAAATATGCAGTCGCCACTGCTGGCGCTGATGAAGGACGTGTACAAGGAGGTGACCGGCGCGGAGCCGGAGGTGAAAGTCATCCACGCCGGCCTCGAGTGCGGCCTGCTGGCCAAGCCCTACCCGAACTGGGATATGGTCTCCTTCGGCCCCACCATCCGCCGCGCGCACTCACCGGAGGAGCGGGTGCATATTGAGAGTGTGGGCAAATTCTGGGATTACTTCCTGAAGGTGGTGCAGGCGATCCCGGCCAAAGCCTGATCCCACTACCAGGCCCCGCGCAAACACTGCCGCGGGGCCTCTCCTTGCTCTGCGCTTCTTCCCCGCCTAATTGCACAAGGAAATCCTCCCGCTGCGAAATTTATCAGTGATTCCACAGCCAGGCCCTGCAGCAGCGGTCGCGACCAAATAAATTGTCTTACCCGAGCAGAGTTACACTGCGGCTCTGCTTTGCCAGTCTTGCGGCTCGCTAGAGAGAAAGTATTTAATGCTCGACGCGCATGACAGCAGACTTCGCTCATATATATCGACCCAGCCCGCCCCCCATGCATACTCATTCGCAGGAGCAGGGAAAGCGTTGTAGCGAGAAGACGGATAGGAGCACCGCTGCAACAGAGTGACGAGGACTCGTAGAGGTGTGCCCTGCCAGTAAATTTTTAACGAGGAGAGTAAGAATGTTCAGCCATATTATGATCGGCGCCAATGACATCCAGGAGTCCAAGGTTTTTTACGATGCCATCCTGGGAGCAATGGGTTATGAACCGGGTATGATCGACGAGAAAGGTCGTTGCTTTTACTTCACCAAAAGTGGCGTGTTTGCGCTCACCAAGCCCATCAATAACGAGCCTGCGAGCCATGGCAATGGCAGTACCATCGGCTTTGCCGCCGACAGCCCCGCGGCAGCGGATGCCTGGCATGCGGCGGGGCTCGCCAATGGGGGTACAGAATGCGAAGATCCCCCCGGCGTCCGCGAGGGCGCCATCGGCAAGCTCTATCTCGCTTATTTGCGCGATCCCGCTGGCAACAAGATCTGCGCCCTCCACCGGATGGGCTGATCGCTCGAGTATCACTGACGGTACTGCCTGTAAAGGCAGTACCGCATAAGAACCGAAGCTTCCATAAGCCGAATCAACGCTGGAACGACAATCCACCTGACTTCTCCGATCCCACCGCTACATCCCTACTCTTATTGGAATACGTGCTACCTAAAACACAAACTGTGAGAAGTGGCACGCAAATCTGTAGAAAAGTACAAAGGTTGAATAGACTGCCAGCGTGGTAAAGCCATATGCTAAACAAGGGTTTATTCAACAGAGTTTTGCAATGAAATTAAAAGTAGCATTATTAACTTGCGCGGTTACATTCATGAGCGGGTGTGAACTAGTCGGCCCTAGCGTGAAACTGGAGCCCGCTAAAGTCAGGGTCCCTGGTGTCGTGGTTGGTGGTCAACAAAGGCACTGCCCGCCAGGACAGGCCAAGAAAGGCAATTGCTAAATCAATCAGTAATGTTGGGGAGAGGCAAGGCGATCGCGCATAGAGTTCTGCCACAGTAATAGCCAAGCTTTACGCTCCCCATTCTTTTCGCGAACGCTTTTAGGTTCCAATGATCCTCGCCGTTGATGTTGACTACCGAAATTCGCGGGCCTCAACAGTCGGCATTGGTTTCAATGGCTGGCGAGATGACACCCCCTCTCACGTTTACCGCAGCACAATTCACCAGGTCGAAGACTATAAACCCGGCAGCTTCTACCAGCGTGAATTACCCTGCATCCTGACACTTCTGCGTGAGCATAACCTCTCGCCAGATATCATCGTTATCGACGGCTACGTTTATCTCGGCGATGACGCCACTCCCGGCCTGGGTATGCATCTCTACAATGCCCTGGGAGGGAAAATTCCGGTAATCGGAGTAGCCAAATCGCCCTTTAAAGGGACGACAACGGATACCGAACTTTTTCGGGGCGACAGCCACAGGCCCCTCTATATAACAGCCGCCGGGATGGCCATCGATGCTGCGAGGTCCAGCATAAGTTCCATGCATGGCAACTACAGAATCCCTACCCTCTTACAGCTTGCAGACCGAGAATGCAGAAGGCATTGAAGGATGTCACTAGCCAGGCAAGCGAGTCCGCCGCAAACGCTGGCAAACATACTTCTGGCAATCCAGACCGACAAATGAGTCGTTCACGGCACCGGCAAATAACTGCCATTCGCTATTCCTCACTATTTCCTTCTCAGGCATTCGCAGGAACGGAGGTTAGTGTGGCCGCCGATATCGCCGACAAAACCGCGAGCTATGGGAGGCCCCATGTTGATTGCTGAACACGGTTTTCCGGAAACGCGCCAATTGCAGATTGACGATACGACATGCTAGATGCTGGAATTCCCCATCGATAGGGCACTACCTCAACGGGACTCACGAGCGAGTAATGACACCGGCAATCAACATCGCCAAGAAAGCCAAAATTGCGTACAAGGTGCACGAGTATATCCATGATCCAGCGAGCGAATCCTACGGCCTGGAGGCTGCGGAGAAGCTGGGTATTGATGACGCCCGGGTATTCAAAACGCTGGTGGTGCAACTCGATAACAAAGTGCTGGCTGTCGGAGTGGTGCCCGTCGCCGCAATGCTGAGCATGAAGCTAATCGCCAAAGCCGCCGGTGCAAAGAAGGCGGGGATGGCTGACAAGGCTGACGTTGAGCGGTCGACTGGCTATGTTCTGGGCGGCGTCAGTCCACTCGGACAGAAGAAGCGCCTCAGGACCTTTATCGATGCCTCCGCCAGGCAATACGATACCGTTCTTGTCAGCGCCGGCCGCAGAGGACTGGAAATCGAACTTTGCCCCACCGATCTGCAAGCGCTGACCGACGGCGACATTGCCGAAATCACGCAATAAAGCCACAGATACCGGCCCCAACCCTGGGGCACGCATCACAATCTCGCCCAAAAGGTGCCATCGACAGGGTAAATCCCCGCTTTTTTATCCGAGACTTCAACGCTGAGGGGACACGCGAATCACGCCTACCCGACCGTCGGCGCCAGCTCCGAGTATTAGGTCACTGCCCGCCGCCAGGGTATAAAAGCCCTCTCCGCCCAGCGGCTGCCAGCTGACACCGTGATCGAAGGAGATATCGCTGGCGGTCTTGCCACTGGCCACACAGGTACTTTCGATACAGGCCATGGCCGTGCGCAGACCGCGCTGATCATTGTCGGCCACGTGCCAGCCATCGGTGTCGCGCATGGCCAGATTATTATATTTGCCGGGGCGGTCCTGAAAATCACCTCCCATCACAAACACGTCACCGCGCTGATTCAGTGCCAGTGCGTAGCCGCCCGCAGTCTGTGTCTTCTGGTGTAGCGGCACCGAACTGCGCTGCCAGTTATGGCCGTAGTCTTCACTCGCATACACCGAGGCCTGAAAGCCACCGGTGGTAAACCAGGCCTCGCCATTGGGGCCGGTGATCAGCGTATTGCCGCTAGCGGCAAAGGCGGCCTCGTTTTCCAGCAGCGGCGGAATTCTGTCTCTGCCGATACGGCTCCAGGTATGCCCGCCATCTTTGGTTTCCATGACCACGTAATAGCCATCCACCGGATCCCCCAGCAGCAGACCACGATTGCGGTCCCAGAAGGCGATGGAATCGAAGAAACCCTCCTTGTCCGGATTTTCGTACAGCAGCTGCCAGTTCTCACCGCCGTCTTCGGTCAGGTAGAGACGTGATTGCACGCCGCTCCCGACACCCATGACGATGGCAGTCTGATCGTCAAACAGTTCGATATCGCGGAAATCCGTTACCGGCTGCTGCGTTACCGATACATCCTGCCAGCTTTTACCGCCGTCGGTGCTTCTGAACACGGCATTGTCGCTGCCGCTCACCCACAGGCTATTTGGGCCGACCGCACTGCCCCGTAAAGACGCCTTCGCTGACAGCTGCGCAGTCTGCCATTCAGGGAGAATTACCGCATCAGCGGACAAGGGAATAATCATCAGTAGGAAAAACAGGCGGATCATGCAATGCCCCTATTCGGATTTTATTAGCTTTATTTGTTGATCATCATAACAGGAAGTTTGCGCAGAAGACGCCATTCAGCGACCGCCCCGCTCGCACAAAACTGGTTCGTTAAATCCAGCACAAAAACACGGTCAACAGAATTTCATCTGACCGTAAAAAACCATTCATCAACTCCAGTCATTGTATCCGCGTAACAACGTAGAGCCGCCGATACCAGGCTGCCTTCCACCTGACCATTACCATTCACCAGGGATGACCCGATGACTACGACAAGAAAGTATCTGGCTTCAGCCATTTCCTTCGCCACTGCGATGGCGGCCAACCCGCTGCTCGCCCAGCAAGCCACTGACGATAAACTGGAGGAAGTGGTGGTGCTCGGCAGTGGTACCGCATTTAACAGCAGTTCCGTTACCGAGCCGATGCGTAAACAGCAGTCCGCCATTACCAGCGTCAACGCACTGATCGACAACCTGCCAGGTGTGTCGGTAAATGAAGGCGATACCTACGGTTTCGACGACTGGTCCACCAATATCACCATGCGCGGTTTCACCACCAGTCTCGATGAGCAACAGATCGGCACCACCATCGATGGCATTCCCAATGGCGGCTCCAATTACGGTGGTGGCGCCAAGGCCAACCGCTTTATCGACCCGGCCAATATCGGTGGTGTCGCGGTTTCCCAGGGCACCGCAGATATCGCCTCGCGCAGCCATGAAGCGCTGGGCGGCACCATCGAATACCGCACCGACGATCCGCTCGACCTGCGCCGCAGCCGTGCAGAGGTTTCCATGGGCGAATTCGATGCGCAGCGCCTCTACTTCCGCTACGACACCGGCATCTTCGCCGGCAATACCAAGGCGTGGGTGTCCTACTCCGCCCAGGAGGCGACCGACTGGATCACCGAAACCGCCGAGAATGAGCGCGAGCATATTGCCGCGAAACTTGTCAGCACGCTGGAGCGCGGCACTATCAAGGCCTATGTCTCCTACGACGATATCCACGAGGACAATTACCAGCGCATCTACTCCGACGCACAGTTCGAGCGCTTTCCGGAAAATGACTTCCTCACTGGCGAGTGGAGCGGAGTGCCCTATATCGATCAGCTGTATCGCCGCGGCTGGTCGACGCTGCGCGAAAACACCCTCGCCTACGCGCAGTTCGACTTCGACCTGACCGAAAGCTTCAACCTGCAGGGTAGTGTCTACTATCACGGCAATGAGGGCCGCGGAGACTGGGTGCCGCCCTACCTGGTCGATGTCACCGATGACGGAACCGATGGCCAGTCGGAATTTGTCGGCGGTGTCACCGCAACGGGCGGAGCAGCCGCCGGTCAGTTCTTCTTTGTCGATGCCAATGGCAATGCGCTGGCGCCTAACGCCGACTGCGAACGCAACATAGTGACCATCTATGGCCCGGCCGAGCCGCAGTACGATCCGGCCTGTTACCCGACCGGCGCCGTCCCGGTCATGTCCTACCGCCATACCCACTACGAGAAAGAGCGCAGCGGTTTGACCCTGGACTTCATCCACAACGGTGAAATCGCCGGTCTGCAGAACGAACTGCGCGGCGGCATCTGGTATGAGGACGCAAGCCGCGACGAGTACCGTGACTGGCACAAGATCACTGATGCGACCCGCGGCTACGGTTTCAATTCCACTCCCTACTGGGTGCAGTACAACCGCAGCTATCCGCAGGAAACCACCAAGTGGTATCTGCAGGATTCGCTGACCATCGATACGCTGACTCTGAGTCTCGGTGCCAAGCAATTCCTGGTGGACGTAGAGCGCGAAGACCTGTTCGGTGAATCGCCCAACGTCAGCATCGACTCAGACTCCGATGTGCTGCTGTCCGCTGGCCTGGTCTGGGAGACACCAGTGGCCGGCACCGAGGTATTTGCCGGTTATGCCGAGAACTTCAAGGCGGTCGGCGACAGTATTCTCGAGCGCCCCAATTCCGATCTGGACAATATCGAACCGGAAACGTCCGCAACCATCGAGCTGGGCCTGCGTTACTCCGGCGATGCCCTGTCGGCGACGGCGACCTATTTCCAGAACGATTTCGATAACCGCATTATCTTCCTGGACAATAATACCCTGGCCGGCCCCAACTACCTGATCGGTACCAACGGTTCCTATTTCAATGCCGGCGGTATCGAGTCGGACGGATTCGAACTGCTGGTCAATTACGATATCAACGCGGCATTTAATCTCTACGCGTCATACACGATGATCGATGCCAGCTATATCGGCACCGACGATGCGGCTGTCGATACGGCGCAGGGGCTGGTTCCGGGTAACGACGTTGTCGGTATCGCGGACCAGCTGTTCGTCGCCGGCCTGGACTGGAATGGCGAACTGCTCTACGGCGGTATCTCCGCGAAACTGACCGGTGACCGCTATGTAGATCCGGCCAACACCTGGGTGGTCGATTCCTACACCGTTACCGATGCGTACCTGGGGCTGAGCCTGGTCGACATCAACCCGGCGTTCGGCGGCATCAACCTGAGCCTGGTGGTCAACAACCTGTTCGATGAAGACTACCTGGGTAGCGTCGTGACCGGCGGCGCCTGGATAGGTGCGCCGCGCACCGCTTCGCTGTCCGCGACGCTGGACTTCTAATCAACCAATTCATTGCCAGACTCGGTGGGCAGGGTTTTCCCTGCCCGCCCCGGATTGCGGCCCAACTGATCAAGAAACCAGCAGCCGACGCTTTCTTCCAATTTTTCGACACCGTTCGCTGGCTGTACTCCCCGTCATTTCGCATAATTGCCGACCGCTCACGAATAACAGAACAGATGGCCCGATGTATGTGGTTTAAGAATCTTCGCGTCTACCGCCTCACCAAAGAATTTGCCCTGACCTCCGAAAAATTGAACGAACTGCTGGAGCCGCATGCCTTCGTGCCCTGCGGCAGCCAGGATGCGGCCCGCTATGGCTGGGTGGCGCCACTCGGGCGCCACGGCAGTGAGCTGGTGCACGCGGCCAATGGTTACCTGATGGTCTGCGCCAAGAAGCAGGAGAAGGTTATCCCGGCCGCCGTGGTCAACGAGAAGGTCGAGGAGCTGGCCCAGGCCATCTCCGAGAAAGAGGCCCGCCAGGTGGGCCGCAAGGAGCGGCAGAACCTGAAGGACGAAGTGCTGCTGGAAATGCGCCCCAAGGCCTTCGCCCGCTCGCGCCTGCAATACGCCTACATAGCCCCCAAAGACGGCTGGGTGGTGGTGGATGCCTCTTCGGCCTCGGCGGCGGAGGAACTGCTGGAGAACCTGCGCGAGGCGATCAGCAGCCTGGCGGTGGTGCCGCTGGCGGCCAAGAACCTGCCACAGCAGACCATGACCCACTGGCTCTCCGCACCGGAGGCCCCGGCCCAGTTCGAGTTCGGCCACGAGTGCGAACTGCGCGATCCGAAGGACAGCGGCAGCGTGATCCGCTGCAAGAATCAGGACCTGTGCGCGGAAGAGATCCACAACCACCTGGTGGCGGGTCTGCAGGTACACAAGCTGGGACTGGTCTGGCGCGGCGGTGTCGAGTTCCTGGTCGACGACCAGTTGTCCCTGAAGCGCGTCAAGTTCGGCGACGAACTGATCGAAAAGGCGGACAGCGCGGATACCGAAAATGCCGCCCAGCGTTTCGACGCGGATTTCTCGGTCATGACGCTGGAAATCTCCGCACTGCTGACAGACCTGCTGGCCGCATTCGGCGGCGCCAACACCGACACGGCCAGCGTCGAGGAGATCGTCGCCCGCGCCTCCCGCGCCGAGGCCGAGCAGACCGCCAGGGAAGTCGAAGAAGTCGTGTTCTGAACCCGGGCGAATCTCCCGCAATAGGGCTGCGGCGTCCGGCATTCACCCGTAAGGATTGTGTCTTTCGTGAGAGTCGAGAACCTGATCGAGCGCCCGGAGGCTGTGGAACAGCTGGCCCGGTGGCATTACCGCGAGTGGGCTCACCTCTACCCGGAGCAGAGCCTGCAGGACTTTACCGAAGACCTGCAGCGCTCGCTGCGCGGCGCGCCGATACCCGCCACCTGGGTGCTAGTGGATGGCGGCAGCGTCTGGGGCTCCGCTTCGGTGATCGAACACGATATGACCATCAACTGCCACCTGGGTCCCTGGCTTGCGAATGTCTACATCCACCCCGACAAGCGCGGCCAGGGGCTGGGCAGACTGCTGGTCGCGGCGGTCATGGAGGTGTGCCGAAAGAATGGCCTCAATGAGCTATTCCTGTTTACGCCGGCACAGGAGTATTTCTACCAGAGACTGGGGTGGACCCTCCTGAAAAGAGAACTCTATCAGGGCGATACCGTTTCCATCATGACCACCCGGCTGCAGGACTAATTCCCCTCGCCTGCTCCCTGCTGGCGCGACAAAGAATTGCGCCCAACCATCCTGAACTAAGCTCAATCATTGGAACCCCCGGTCGCCCTGTTCGGGGCGACGGCCGCCAATGCGCAGCTGCCACGCCGTGCAGGCGGCCAAAGACTGACATTGTGTGGAGCAAAAGAGATGAGGATCTGGATCGCCAGCGCGCTGCTTGTGTCCCTGCTACTGAGTGCCTGCGCCGGCTCGCCGGCATCTTCCGCATCCGGCAGTGGTGCGCGCTGGGGAGAGTACCGGACTTTCGGGTTTGTACCGGGAGGCAGCAGCTCCGGCGAGGTGAACTCCATCCTGCGGGCGGAAATTTCCCGGCAGCTCAACGCCCGCGGCCTGACCCGCAGCAGTAATCCGGACCTCCTCGTCAGCATATCGGTGCAGACACAGGAGAAAGTGAGAGCCCCCAAGGTCGCTGGCACGACCGGTGGCGCGGCGGCGCGCTATCCGTTCCTCGAGGAATACTACCGGCAACTGCCGCCGTCGCACACGACCAATATCGACAAGTACACCGAGGGCCGGCTGACCGTCGATATACTCGACGTGCAGCAGAAACGGATGGTCTGGCGGGGCAGAACCCAGGGTCGGATTACGCAGGAGATGTACGCGAACCCGCAAGGAACCCTGGCGGCCGCTGTCAGCGAAGTTTTCCGCCGCTTCCCTGTTCAGTCGCGCTGACGGAAGACAGACCAGAAAACTATCATTTTCCCGACGGAAACGGCCGCCTGTCCGGCGGCCGTTTTTTGTATCAGATTTCCACCACCGGGCGGCCCGGTTCACTCCACTGCACGTGGTATTTCTGCTGCTCGGGACGGTCGACGCGGGAAAAGGTGTGCGCGCCAAAGAAATCGCGCTGGCCCTGCAGCAGGTTGGCCGGCAGGGATTCCATGCGGAAGGCGTCGTAGTAGCTGAGCGCGGAAGACAGCGCCGGTACCGGAATACCTTTCAGCGTGGCATCGGCCACCGCTCGGCGCCAGTTACCCTGGTGTTCGGCGATCTGTTCGGCGAAGAAATCGTCCAGCAACAGGTTGGACAGTTTTACATCGCGCTCGTAGGCATCGCTGATGGATTGCAGGAACACCGCACGGATAATGCAGCCGGCGCGCCAGATACGCGCGATCTCGGCAAAATTCAGTTCCCAGCCCTGCTCGCGTGCGGCCAGCTTCATCAGGTCGAAGCCCTGCGCGTAGACGCAGATCTTGGCACAGTAGAGCGCGTCGTGCAGCTCTGCGATAGCCTCGGCGCGCTTGGCCGGCTCGATTGGCTCCACCGCCGGGCCCTGCAGTTTCTTCGCCGCACGGGTGCGCAGTACCTTGCGGGTGGACAGCGAGCGCGCGTACACCGCCTCGGCGATACTCGGCGCCGGGCAGCCCACTTCCAGGCTGCTGACTGCGGTCCAGAGACCGGTGCCCTTCTGGCCGGCCCGGTCGAGAATCACGTCCACCAGCGGTTGCTCGGTTTCCGCATCGACGGTGGCCAGTACTTCTGCGCTGATGCTGATCAGGTAGCTGTTCAGCGGTCCCTTGTTCCACTCGCGGAACACCGCCGCGATATCCGCCGGCGACATATCCAGCGCACTGCGCATCACGTGGTAGGCCTCACAGATCATCTGCATATCGGCGTACTCGATACCGTTGTGCACCATCTTCACGTAGTGGCCGGAACCGATGGGGCCGATATAGGCCGCACAGGGTTCACCCTCGGTGACCGGATTGCCCGGTTCGAAGCGCTCGAGCGGCTGGCCGCTGGCCGGATCCACCTTGGCCGCGATCGCGTGCCATACCGGTTCGATACGACTCCAGGCGTAGCGATCGCCACTCGGCATCAGGGACGGCCCGAAACGCGCACCGACTTCGCCGCCGGAAACTGCGGTGGTGAAAAAGATCAGCTTGCCCTCGTAGCGCTTGGCGCGCTCGACCGAGTCGGTCCACAGGCTATTGCCGGTGTCGACGACGATATCATCCGCCTTCAGGCCGGCATCCAGCAGCTTGTTGCAGACATCATCCACCGGCGCACCGGCAGGCACGGAGAGAATAATCAGGTGTGGGGCCTTCACCTTGGCCAGCAGCTCGGTGTAGGAATTACAGGTTTCCACACGCGCCGGCTGATCGCCGCGCTCTTTTGCGTCTTGCTCCAGCAGCGCATTCAGGCGGCCCTGATCCAGGTCGAAGGCACAGACTCGGTAGCCGTTATCGGCCAGGTTCAGGATCAGGTTCTTGCCCATCACCCCGGCGCCGATAAAGCCTATATCACACCGTGAGTCGCGCAGTGAATCAGACATGGATTTCTCCGAAAATCGTGGCTGCTGTCGAAAAGGGCGCGGAGTATACCAATGCCGACCGCAAGCCGGGAGGCCGGCCGGTCACGAAACCCTGCACGGCGTGGTGAGGCAGCTATAGAAAACAGCCTGATTCAGAGCATTATCCGGGATTTGCACTCGCAGCCCCTATTTATTACCGGCTTTCAGACCGGCAGCGATCAATTGCGCGGCGAATCCCGACTCCGGCAATTTTTCACCAGGCCCGATCGGAACGGGCTGGTCACGACGTAAATTCCGAATACCCGGCGGGGCAAGGTGGCGAGCGAATTGGGCATTGTCGGCCGCCGGGCCGGCTCAATGGCAAAGGTCAGAGCGCAGCTGGAACGATTGGGATTATTACCGCGGGCGGAGAATAGGCGATGAACGATTCCGCAAACACCAGAGTGTTGCGCGATCCAGTTTTTTTCGTTGACCTTCCCCCGATGGCAACGTCTAGCCTTCCCGTCGATACAATGAAACCGTGAAGGCGCACAGGACAGGAAAATGAAAGCGCTGGAAACCAAGATACCGCCGCTTCTGCTGATGCTGGCATTTGCCGGCGCCATGTATGGCGTCGCCACGCTGGAGCTGGCCCACTTCGATAGCGGCAACTACGGACTTACCGCAGCCGCCCTGCTTTTCTGCATCGGCCTTGTTTTCTGTGCCCTCGCCATAATCGCGTTTCGCCGTGTCGACACCACCGTGAACCCCACATCCCCGAGCAGCAGCAGTGCGCTAGTCACCAGCGGAATATTCCGTATCAGTCGCAATCCGATGTATGTGGCCTTCCTGCTGTTCCTGCTCGCCTGGGGCCTTTACCTTGCCGATGCGTTGGCAATCGCACTTGCTCTGCTATTTCAGCGCTACCTGACGGCATTCCAGATCAAGCCGGAAGAGCGTGCCCTGCGCAGACTGTTTGGTGACGAGTACGATGCGTATCTCTCGCGCGTGCGCCGGTGGCTGTAGTCGCAGTACCGGCTTACTCCATTTTCTCTCCGCCCTTCTTCCGCAATATTTTTATACTGCTCGAATTCTTATCGAAAAAACATTATTACTAATCGAGCGCCCGGTTCTGCGGGAATCACTGGCTCCTCCCAATGATTGTGCCTGCCACCGGAACTTTTAACGTGATACGGAATTAATTCTCAAAACGTGCGCACGTTTCCTCTACCACCGGCGATACGCCCCCTGCGGGGAGGATGCCGTGTCACCTCTTGCCTAATTAGGCTTTATTGGGTGCCCAAACCACGGGTATGTCTAGCGGAGAGCGGCCTAAAGGGTTCAGCCTGTCAATGGAGAGGGCAATCCATTCAAAATCGCTGCATAACCAGCCCTGTAACCGGCTGACTCACAAAATAGAATAATTACGAATAATGAAGGTAATCCAGATGCGACACTTTTTCGCGATGATGAGTGTGCTGTTTCTGCTGTCAGCGTTCAGCGCCACCAGCCATGCAGTACCACGCACGGCCTTTGTCCACCTGTTTGAATGGCAATGGGAGGATATTGCCAGCGAGTGTGAGAACTTTCTCGGTCCCAAAGGCTTCGCCGCCGTGCAGGTATCCCCGCCGCAGAAGTCAGTGAACGGCAGTCAGTGGTGGACGCGCTATCAGCCGGTCAGCTACGCCATCGAGGGGCGCTCCGGCAGCCGCGCGCAGTTTGCCGATATGGTCAGCCGCTGTAAGGCAGCCGGTGTCGATATTTATGTCGATGCGGTGATCAACCATATGGCGGCCTGGGATCGCAATTTCCCCGAAGTGCCTTACGGGCCGAACGATTTCCACAACTGCACCGATGACATCAACTATGGCGATGCCTGGTCGATCCAAAACTGCGACCTGGTGGGGCTCAACGACCTGAAAACCGAGTCCGATTATGTGCGCGATAAAATTGCCGGCTACATGAACGACCTGATCAGCCTCGGCGTGGCCGGTTTCCGGATCGATGCCGCCAAGCATATGCCCGCCGCAGATATCGATGCGATCAAGAGTCGCCTGAACGGCAATCCGTATATCTTCCAGGAAGTCATCGGCGCGGCCGGCGAACCGATTCAGGCTGGTGACTACACCTGGGTCGGCGACGTGACTGAATTCAATTTCACCAAGACCCTGGGGCACTATTTCAAACTGCGCGGCCCTCTGCGCGAGATCAGCAATATCGGCAGCTGGTCCGGCTGGCTGTCCAGCGACGATGCCATCACCTTCGTCGCCAACCACGACAACCAGCGCCAGGACACCGATAACACCGTTACCCATAAGGACGGCAACAACGCCAACAACATGGCGCATGTGTTCACGCTCGGCTGGCCATACGGCTACCCGAAGGTCATGTCCAGCTTTGACTGGACCGATCACGACCAGGGCCCGCCCGCCCAGGGCGCCGGCTCCTGTAGCAACGGCTGGCTGTGTGAACATCGCAGCAGGCCCATCGCCAACATGGTCGGCTTCCGCAACAATACCGCAGCTTACTGGGGCGTCACCGACTACTGGGACAATGGCAACCACCAGATGGCCTGGGGTCGCGGCGGCCTGGGCTTCGTGGTGCTCAACATGGAGGGCAGCAACCTGAATCACTCCTTCCAGACCGGCATGCCGGCGGGCACCTACTGCGACATCATTCACGGCGACTTCGACTACAGCGCCGGCACCTGCAGCGGCCCGACCATCACCGTGGACGGCAGTGGCGATGCCACCTTCAATGTCTACAACCACAATGCATCCGCCATCCACGTGGGTGCCAAGGTCGGAGTGCCCTGCCCGGACTGCGGCGGCAATACCAATGGTGAAACCGGCGGCGGATCCGGTGGCGGCAGCGGCTCACGGGTCGACGTCAACTTCACCTGCCACAACGGCTTTACCTACTGGGGTCAGAGCGTCTATGTCTTGGGCGATAACAGTGAGCTGGGGAACTGGGATCCCGCCCAGGCGAAAAAGCTCGACCCGACCGCTTACCCGAGCTGGAGCGGCACTGTCGACATGCCGGCCAATACCGACGTGGAGTGGAAGTGCCTCAAGCGCGAGGAGGCCAATCCCGCTGCCGGCGTGGAGTGGCAGTCCGGTGGCAACAACCAGTTCAATACCACATCCGACAGCGCCCCCTCGGCCAGTTTTTAACGCCTGATACGCGCCTGGCGGGTGCAGCCGCCAGGCGAACTCCACTCTCCCCAGCCGTGCGCCCCCATTGCTGGAGCCGACACAGTGCATGGGGTCAATCTCGTCCTGTGCGGATTCCCGTCGAGAATAGGCATAGATCGCTGCCATGGTGCCCGGACACTAATATCCAGACTGGAGTGACCGGAGAAGTGCGATGGCCAGTATCCCCGATGAGCCCCATCGCGGCGCCATAGGAGATCTACGGGCCCTGCAACAGCCGGGACTGGAGACCTTCAAGCGCTACATACACGGTGACCTGCCTGGTCCGCCAATCTGGCGGCTGACCGGCATGCTGCCGACCGAGGCGGGCCTCGGCAAGGCGACCTTTTCGATGCCCGTAAGCCCGTGGCTCGCAGATGGCACCGGTATCTATTGGGGTGGCATCTACTCGCTATTTGCCGATGCCGCTCTCGCCTCCGCTATCTGGACCACCCTGCCCGCCGGCAAGGTATTGACCACCTCCGAGCTGAACATGAGCTATATCCGCCCGCTGTCCGACAGCACGCGCAATATCATCGGCCGCGCGGCGACGGTGCACTCCGGCAGCCAGGTGGGACTGTCTACGGTGCAGATCACCGACCAGGACGGCCGCATGCTGGCCTTCGGCAGCACCCGCTGCCTGATTGCGGACTTCCCGGTCGACCCGGATCAGCAGCTGGAGGCGCCCGACCTGGGCCCCGATGATTCACCCGACCCCTTTTTGCGGGATCCCCCGCAGGCGAATTTCTGTGACCTGAAGAAATTTGGCGACCAGCTTCCCATCGATCTGCAGCGGGCGACGATCAGCGGCGGGCGCACCCATCCGGTCTGGCAGTTGACCGGCTATCGCGCCGCCGAAATCGATGACGGTTACTGCAAGTCGACGATTCCGTCGTCGCCGTGGTTCTCGAACGGCAGCTTCTCCATCTACGGTGGCCTCTTGGCCTGGGCCGCAGACTTCACCATGGGCATGGCGGTCTACTCCACGCTGCCGGCCGGTGACCTGTTCGCCATGCTGGACATGCACATCCGCTTTATCCGCCCGGCGACGATCGATAGCGGCGACCTCACCCTGACCGGCGAGGTCCACCACCGCGGCCGCCAGCTGCGGGTTTGCTCCTGCGACATAGTCAACGCGGAGGGGAAGCGTGTGGCCATGGCCAGCGGTTCGGCGCTGGTGATTCCAGGCGGCGCACAGATGCTGAGCGAAGGGAAAAAGCCGGAGGACATGATCGCCAGCGCGACCCTGCGCAAACCAGTTCCCGACTGAGCAGCCCTCTATCTCCAGCCACTGCCATAAATTCACGGGACGCGGGCGCATGCACCCGCCGCGTTCAGTCCGACTTCAGGCAACCATTCTGTAGCTTGGCCTTTTTGTGTATCATCCCCACCCTTTAGCGCATTTTTTAACCAAAACATCTATTAAGGGCAGCCGTGGGCACAGTGCGGCTAGCCAAAACAAGAACGACGCTATAGGAAAGATTGATGACGACAAGCGCCTCTTCCAGCGAACAGTCACAGGTGCCGGCCGAGCAGAGAAAGGCCTTCACCCGCTTCTTGGATGCCGTAGAGTGGCTCGGCAATCTGCTGCCCCACCCGATCACCCTGTTTGCCATGTTCGCCATCGGTGTCGTGATCATCAGTGGTATTGCTTCCTATTTCGGCCTGGCCGTGGCGGATCCCCGCCCGGTGGGGGCCGCCGGCCGCACGCCGGACGGCGTGATCGAGGTATTCAACCTGTTCAGCGGCGAGGGATTGCGGATCATCGTCACCAGTTTGGTGACCAATTTCACCGGCTTTGCGCCGCTGGGGACGGTACTGGTCGCACTGCTCGGCGTCGGCGTGGCCGAACACTCAGGGCTGCTGAGCGCGGCTGTGCGCGGCCTGGTGATGCAGGCATCCAAGCGCACCGTAACCGTTATCGTGGTCTTCGCCGGCATCCTGTCCAACACCGCGTCCGAGCTGGGCTATGTGGTGCTGATCCCGCTGGCGGCGATGATCTTCCACTCCCTCGGCCGCCACCCGCTCGCGGGTCTCGCCGCGGCCTTCGCCGGGGTCTCCGGTGGCTACAGCGCCAACCTGCTGCTGGGAACCGTGGATCCGCTGCTGTCCGGCATCACCGAATCCGCCGCCCATATGATTGACCCGACCTATACCGTCGGCCCGGAAGTGAACTGGTTCTTCATGATCACCAGCACCTTTCTGATCACCATCGTCGGCAGCTGGGTAACCATCGCCATCGTCGAGCCGAAGCTGGGCGTGTACGACCCGAAAGAGGCGTCCGTCGACCTGTCCCAGGACAAGATGGGCAAGCTGACCGCCGCCGAGAAACGCGGCCTGAAATACGCCGGTCTGTCAGTGCTGGGGGTTTGCGCGCTGTTGGCAATTTCCATCGTCCCCGAGTGGGGCGTACTGCGGAATCAGGAGACTGGCGAAGTCGCCGGCTCGCCTTTCTTGAAGGGCATAGTGGCGCTGATCGTGGTCTTTTTTGCGGTGCCCGGTTTTGTTTATGGCCGCGTGACCGGCACCATGCACAACGACCGAGATGTGATCAATGCCATGTCCAAGAGCATGGGCACTATGGGCATGTATATCGTGCTGGTGTTTTTCGCCGCGCAATTCGTGGCTTTCTTCAAGATCACCAATCTGGGAACCATTTTCGCGGTGCTGGGCGCCGATGCGCTGCAGAGCATCGGTCTCACCGGCCCACTGGTATTCCTGTTCTTCATCATGATGTGCGGCTTTGTGAATTTGATGCTGGGTAGCGCCTCGGCCCAGTGGGCCGTGACCGCGCCCATCTTCGTACCCATGCTGATGCTGCTGGGCTACGCACCGGAAGTCATCCAGGCCGCTTACCGCATCGGCGATTCGGTTACCAATATCATCACGCCGATGATGAGCTATTTCGGCCTTATCGTGTCCTTTGCCACCCGCTACAAGAAAGACCTGGGCATGGGTACCCTGATCGCCACCATGATCCCCTACTCCATCTTTTTCTTTATCGGCTGGACCGCCCTGTTCTTTATCTGGGTATTCGCACTCGGCATGCCGGTGGGCCCGGGCGCGGCGACATACTACAGCCCCTGACATTCGATCGCCGCGGCGGCCTGTGGGCTGCCCGCGGCGATGATTTCCGTTAAAGTGCGTCTTTTATTCCCTTTACCTCCCCGACGGGGACACTACATCCGGACTAACCGCCATGAGTTCACTGCAAGATCAACTGCTGAAGGCCGGTCTCGTCGACAACAAGAAAGCCAAACAGATCAGCAAGGACAAGCGCAAGCAGCAGAAGGTCGCAAAGAAATCCGCACAGCCGGTCGTCGACGAAACCAAGGCTGCCGCCCAGCAGGCCCGCGCCGAAAAGGCGGCCCGGGACCGCGCCCTGAATGCCGAGCGCGATGCCGCCGCGCAGAAAAAGGCCATCGCCGCCCAGATCAAACAGATGGTGCAGACCAACCGTCAGCCGAAGGGCAACGGCGAAATCGCCTACAACTTCACCTTCGACAAAAAGATCAAAACCATTTATGTCACCGAAGCCGTCCGCGATCACCTGGTCGCGGGCCGGCTGGTAATCGTCGGGCTGGACGAGCAGTTCGAGCTGGTGCCGCGGGTGATCGCCGACAAGATCGCCGAGCGCAATCCCGATGCGGTCGTGCAGCCGGCGGCGACCAGCACCGCGGTGGATGAAGACGACCCCTACGCGGACTACCAGATCCCCGACGACCTGATGTGGTAAGCGGTCGCCACTGATGGAGCAGCAAATCGTCGACTCGGTACAACAGTGGCTGCGGGATGTGGTGGTTGGCCT
This sequence comes from Microbulbifer marinus, assembly GCF_900107725.1. Lineage (GTDB taxonomy): Bacteria > Pseudomonadota > Gammaproteobacteria > Pseudomonadales > Cellvibrionaceae > Microbulbifer > Microbulbifer marinus. Next base: position 1,051,348 of record NZ_FNQO01000001.1, read on the forward strand.
GAACCTGTGCCCCTTCGCGCGCAAGCCGATGCGCGCCGGCCAGATCCGCTTCAAGGTGAGCGATGCCCGGGACGACGAATCGCTGCTGACAGACCTGCTCGAAGAACTGCGGTTGCTCGACAACACCCCAGTAGAGGAACTGGAAACGACCCTGCTGATCGTGCCCCGGCACCTGCGAGAATTTGCCGATTTCAACCAGTTCCTCGATCTGGCCGAATGGCTGCTGGAGCGTCACGACTACAGCGGCATCTACCAGCTGGCCACCTTTCATCCGGACTATCAGTTTGCCGGCACCCGACCCGAAGACGCGGAAAACCTGACCAACCGCGCCCCCTACCCGATTCTGCATTTGCTGCGCGAGGCGAGCCTGGAGCGGGCATTGAAAAACTATCCCGATCCGGAAACTATTCCCGAAAACAATATCCGCCGGGTAGAAGGCTTGACCGAAGAGCAGAAGCGGCAGCTGTTTCCGTATCTGTTCTGTTGAGCGAATGTTCGCTAGAGCAAAATAACAACTCACAATTCTGCAGAAACAGAACAGGAATCCGGCATGCTGTCACCAAGTCCGATACTAACTCCGGTTGTCGCTCTGGTTGCCTGGTCGCTGATCATGTGGTTGTGGATGTACGCGACCCGCCTGCCCGCCATCAGGAAAGCGCAGATGCAACTGGATCCACGCGCACCGCGCGGTGAGCAGATGAGCACCCTGCCCGCGTCGGTGCGCTGGAAGGCGGACAATTACAATCACCTGATGGAGCAGCCCACGCTCTTTTACGCCGTTGCACTCGCCCTGGCACTGATGGGAGAGGGAAATGGCAGCAACCTGCTGCTGGCCTGGGGATACGTCGTAACGCGAGTGATACACAGCCTGTTGCAGGCACTGGTTAACAAGATCGAAGTGCGTTTCGCTATTTTTGTGCTGTCGACGCTGATGCTGTTTGGACTGACGATTAACGCCCTGCTGCACCTGATCTAGGCAAATATTGGCTACGCGGGAAGCATTTGCCGGATCTCAGTCAGTCAACGCCCTCGCCCTGTACCGATGTACTCTGCAGGTGGCTCAGTCCCAAAGTCCTGCCGCATTGATAACCTCGCTCAAGTAATTCCAGTTCGCGGGTAAAGCGCTTCACCGGGAAGTCCGGCGGCGGCGCAATAGCGGTTACCCGGCAGTCCGCCGGTGGCGACTCGATAAAGTCCAGTGCGCGATTGTAGCGCTCCGCCCGGTCGAGCACCGCCTCAAACAGGCGGGCGTGGTCGTGGAAGAATTGCTTCATCTGCTTGGGCGCGGGACTTACCCGCTTGCGATAGCCCACCGGTCGCGACAGCACCACAGTGATATCTCGCGCGCCCTGCTCATAGGCCCGAATCACCGGAATGGAATCCGCAAGGCCGCCATCCGTCATCGGCTCGCCGTTGACGCGGGGAAAGCCGCGGTAAAAAAGCGGAATCGCACAGGAGGCCGGAAACACCTCATGCATGTTCTCTTCTGTGACCTGCAGATAGCAGGCCTCGCCGGTTTCGATACTGGTGGTAACCGCATATAGGGGTACGGCATTTTTGACATAGCGCTGCAGATTTAGCGGCACCTCGTCATAGGAAGCGTGCCACAACCAGCTGACATCGCAGAAATGCCCGCCCTTCAGGTAGCGTCGCCAATCGATGAAATCGTCACGGCGGGCATGATCCAACAGGATTCTGCGACTGCGGCCGTGGTCACCGGCCAGATAGCCGATCAGGTTGGTCGATCCCGCCGAGACACCGATGGCAAAGTCGAAGGGCAGATAATCCGATTCGATAAAGGCGTCCAACACCCCCGCGGCAAAGATGCCGCGCATTGCACCGCCCTCTACCACCAGCGCAGATCGATTCACATTACCGGAAGTCATTTTTTCCATGCTAAACCCGTAGCTGCTATTACTGTTCCGATACTGCGACAATTGTAAAGTTAACCTTCACAGACTATCCAACCAGATTCACTGGCCTATTCGCCCAAACCCAAGGCTGCCGCGGCCATTTCGCCGCTTCGGTGGCCGCGTTATGATTGCGCGAATCACTTCGACCATTCAGGCCATTCGATCCCAGGCAGAATATGCAGACCATGAAATACCAAGCGCCCTGGAGCCGCCAGCTTAAGTGGATCACGGCCCTGACAAGCGTGATACTGCTCGGCATCCCGTTGCTTTTACTGGACAAGGCGCCGCAAGCGGAATCCCGACTCTATACGGTCGCGATACTGTTGCCGCCGGCGATCTTTGTACTGAGTGCACTCTTTGCTATTCGTGGCTACCGTATCGAACGGACTGCCCTGCTGATTCTCCGTTTTGGCTGGCACACGCGTATCCCGCTGCAGGGCCTGACCTCTGCAGAAGCCGACCCGGAAGCAATGCACGGCTCCATCCGCCTGTTCGGCAACGGCGGACTGTTCGGCTTTACCGGCCTGTACCGCAACAGCAAACTGGGCCGTTACCGGGCCTTTGCCACCGATTCCTCCCGGGCCGTAGTGCTGCACTTCCCCGAGCGCACCCTGGTGGTAACCCCTGACCGGCCAGCGCAGTTCGCCGCGGCGCTGCAACAGAAGATTTCCGCTTAGCCCCAGGTTTCAGCTCGCGCCGCCGACCAACAGGTCACACCTGTGTGCTTTACTCTGGAAAGAGAGCACAGAGGTCGCCGCGACGAACGATGCCATGCCTCCCGATCTCGTTGCCGCCAATGCTCTGCAACCCGAGTGGCTGCGCTGCTAGTTCCGCGCCATGCTGGCGCCCCAGCTTGCCGCCGGCCATTTCAATATCTTCGCCTTCGGTAAGAGGACAACATGCTCACGGATCAACAGGGAAATCCTCTACCCGATGCGACGCCGGAAGCCGTAGACTTTTACAGCGACGCCGTGCAGGCATTCAACCTCTACCGCGGCGACCCGTTTGCGATTGTGGATCAGGCTATCCAGGTGGCGCCCCGGTTTGCCATGGCCCATATCTTCAAGGCGTATCTCTACGCCACCGCCACGGAACCCGCCGCATCACTGGAAGCGCAGAGGATCGTCGTCCACGCCAAGTCGCTGGCGCTGGACGAGCGCGCAGAATCCCATATCGCAGTACTCACGGAACTGCTGGCCGGCAACTGGACCAGGGCCGCCGTAGCGCTGGACTATCACAACGCCAGGTATCCGCGCGACCTGATCGGCATCCAGTGCGGTCATCTGATGGACTTCTATCGCGCCTGTGCCCGCGACCTGCGTGACCGCATCGCGCGCATACTCCCGCAGTGGTCGGCCGAAGTGCCCGGTTACTCCATCTTGCTCGGCATGTATGCGTTTGGGCTGGAGGAGTGCGCCGACTACGAGCGCGCCGAGGAATACGGACACAGCGCTACGGAACTGGAACCATTTGACTGCTGGGCCCACCACGCCGTCACCCATGTGCTGGAGATGCAGGGACGCACCGAGGACGGTATCGACTGGATGGAGAAGCGCGAGCCATTCTGGGCCGGCGACGATAATTTCTTCCGGGTACACAACTGGTGGCACAAGGCACTGTACCACCTGGATCTGGAACAGGAAGAACAGGCGCTGGCGATCTACGACGGGCCGATTCGCAGCGAACGCAGCAGCATGGCGCTGGATCTGGTGGACGCTTCGGCGCTGTTGTGGCGCCTTGCACTGAGGGAGTGCGATGTCTCGGATCGCTGGCAGGAGCTGGCGCAAACCTGGGAACAGCACGCCGATGGCCGCCTCTACCCGTTTAACGACTGGCATGCGGTGATGGCTTTCCTCGGTGCCGGGCGCGACGACGAGGTAGAGAAGATTATGAATACCATGCGCGCGACCCGCAGTAACGACAACGAGGTAGCGCAGTGGGCCTGGCATACCGGGCTGCCACTGATCGAGGGGTTCACCGCGTTCTGGCGCGGCGACTATCGCAAAGCTGCGCAGCACCTGCACGGCGCACGCTTTATCGGCAACAGCTTCGGTGGCAGCCACGCGCAGCGGGACATCATTGACTGGACGCTGACAGAGGCCGCGCTGCGCGCCGGCATGAAGGATCTGGCCGAGGCCCTGGCCAACGAACGACTGGCGCTAAAACCCCACAGCGCGCTCAACCGCGCCTTCCTGCAACGGGCGGTAACCACCGGGGCCGGAACACAATAACCGGAAAAACAGTAAACGCTTAACTGGAGCCGCTGGTAACAAGCTGCCCATCAGCCCTTGATACATACATGTGGCTCAACCCGCGCCACTTTGCGGGCGAGGCCCGCTTTTTCCGCGGCATCCACCACCGCGCGCACGTCCTTGTAGGCGCCGGGCGCCTCCTCGGCAACGCCGCGCATGGACGGGCTGCGGATGATGATGCCGCGGTCCGCCAGTTCATCCACCACCGAACGCCCTCTCCACAACTTGGTGGCCTGGTGGCGGCTCATGGCGCGGCCGGCGCCGTGACAGGCAGAGTTGAAGGACAGCTCCGTGCCTTGTTCGGTACCGGCGAGAATATGGGATTCGGTGCCCATGGAACCGCCGATCAAGACCGGCTGCCCGATCGCCCGCAGCGTCTCCGGAAGATCGGGGTGGCCGGGGCCGAAGGCGCGCGTGGCACCCTTGCGATGCACGTATAATTTGCGTTTTCTGCCTTCGACCTGATGGGTTTCCACCTTGCAGGTATTGTGGGACACATCGAAAATCAGCGTCAGATCCGCTTGCGGTAACACGTCGGCAAATACCTGCCGCGTCAGGTGCGTGATGATCTGGCGGTTGGCGAGTGCGCAGTTGATGCCCGCGCGCATGGCACCGAGGTAGGCCTGCCCCAGTTCGGAGTTGATCGGCGCACAGGCCAGTTCACGGTCCGGCAGTTCTATGCCGTGCTTGCTGGCCTCCAGCACCATGTATTTCAGGAACTCGGTGCCGATCTGGTGGCCCAGGCCGCGGGAGCCGCAGTGGATAAACACTATCGCGTCGTTCTCCCGCAAGCCGAAGGCGGTGGCGATACGCTGGTCGTAAATCTCCGCCACCCGCTGGACTTCCAGGTAGTGATTACCGGAACCGAGGGTGCCCATCTCATCCTGCTGGCGCTTGCGCGCCCGCGCAGACACTTCCTCCGGAACCGCCCCGGCCATGCAGCCTTTCTCCTCGATGTGCTGCAGGTCTTCCGCATTGCCGAAACCCTGTTCCACCGCCCAGCGCGCGCCACCGCGCAGCATCGCGGTCATGCCCTTGTCGTTCAGGTGAATGCGCCCGGTACTGCCGACACCCACGGGAATGTTTTTAAACAGCGCATCTGCCAGCTGTTTTTTGACGGGTTCTATGTCTTCGATGGTGAGTCCCGTGCGCAGCGCGCGCACGCCACAGGAGATATCGAAACCAACGCCGCCGGCAGAAACCACCCCGTCCTGTTCGGCGTCAAAGGCTGCCACGCCGCCGATCGGAAAACCGTAGCCCCAGTGGGCGTCAGGCATCGCATAGGCCGCCTGTACTATCCCCGGCAGACCGGCCACATTGCACAGCTGTTCGAACACCTTGTTATCCATGTCCCTGATCAGGTTTTCATCGGCGTAGATAATTCCGGGCACACGCATCTTGCCGAACGGGTCTATGCGCCAGCTGTATTCGGATTCTCTCTGCAGGGGGTATTCGTCGCTCATCTCGATTCACTCATACGTCGACCACGCACTGGGCCAGCCAGCCGCCATTTTCTTGTTGCGCCACCTTCAACGCCGTGTAGGTCGCGCCCTTCACTTCCACCGCGGGGCTGTGCCGCTGCCGATCCACCGCTTCGCCCCAGGCTTTGCCAATCAGCCGGTGATCGACAAGCTTTACGGTAAAGCGTGAAAACAGCATCCGGCGGGTAGCCATTTCGAATACCAGGGCGTTCAACCAATCCACCAGCAGCAATTCCTGATCGCTGCCCTCACACTCGATATCCACGCATCGCTGTGGTGTCACCAGCCCAAGCTCGGTAACCGTTGCCGTCAGTGCCAGCGCCACCTGCTCGAACGCCTGCGCCAGTGTGTCGCCGAAACCGCGCAGGCCCATATCCGCCTCGTGACTGAAATGTTCCCAATGGGGCTCCATAGGCCAATCAACCGCACAGTCCGTATTCAGAAGGCCACATCGAATCCCAGCAGCAGGTAATACTCCTTGGTCAGGTGGCCGGTGTAATAGAGACCGCTCTGCTTCTCCTTATCGAGGAAGTCAAAGTTCACCTCGATAATGCCCTTGGCATTGCGCATAAAGTAATAGGAGGCTGTCAGCGTCAAAGTATTGATATCTATCCCTTCATAGATCGTATCGGTATCGTCCAGGTCACCGGCATCGGCGTAGTTGTAGAGCGCCGATAGCGCCCACTTTTCACCCGGGGTATAGTCGACACCGAGAAAGCCGCCACTCCAGTCGTAATCTCTGCTGCGCAGCGGAAAATTGTCTTCAGGACCGGGCTGCAGGAAGTCGTCCCAGCGGTTCCACAGATACTGCACAAACCAGCTGGTGTTGCTGGCGATACTGCCGGACAGATCGACGCCCGATATCCGCACATCGGAATCCCGATCACCGATCTCCAGCCCCGCCGGACCGGTGGCGCTGTCCTGCTTGCCGGACAGACCGAATAATCCCAGCGTCACCGGACCGATCTCCGCTCCCAGGCGACCGAACAGGTTCTTCGAATTGTTGTTGTCGAACAGGCGGTCCGGACGCCGGTAGCCGGGGCTGTTGATATTGAAGCTCTCCTCGATACCATTGCCGTTGACCAAACCGAGCGCCATTGAAACCGGGCCAAACTCCCGATCCAGCAGCATGCCGCGCTGATAGGTGACATTGGCCATGCGGTAGACCATATAGTCCTGAAATGTCAGGCGCAGTTCCCGCGGAAACATCAGGTCCGAAACCTGGAACTGCCCCAACTGAAAGCCAACCTGGGTACAGGCGACATCGTCATAACGAATCCAGGCGTCCTCGATGACCACGCTGCCGTTCTCACCCTTTTCGGCGAAAATGCCGTAGAAGTAATACGTCAGATGCTCACTGAGCGGCGCACTGGACAGCAGCTTGACCAGATAAGGGGACTGAAAATCGCTATTCGCCTCAATGGTTTCGCCGCTGATCGTGTCAACAAATTCTGCCGAACGCCCCTGGATATACGCCTGTGCGCGAACAGCCAATGGCACATGGTCGGGAAGTGCCAGATACTTGTCATCGATATCGAGCGTCTTCTCGCGCCAGTTCGGCAGTTTGTAATTACTGGCGGCAAAATGTTCACCAAATGCGTTCAGTTTTGGGAAAGCGGAGTGGCAAGCTGCGCAACTGAGCTCATAGGTCCGGGCAAACTCAGGTATCGCCTGTGCACCGATGGAGATCGCTGACAGCATAATCAGCAGCAAGACAGTTATTCGGCGCGAGACCATACAATTGCGCTCCGGGTTCGAAGGATTCACTTTTTACTTCATCCGGGTCGGGAAGGATTTTTGCGGCTAATGGCTTAGGAATTTCTCTATCGGAATTTAGTTCAAAGGACGTTTATGTAAAGCGCTAAATATTTCGCTCAACGACAGTATCGCAACGCAGTAAGTAAATACCCCGACCAGTCCGTTAATAATTCAGTTCAGGTAGAGCGCCGCCCATTTTCTATTTCGTACCGCTGCGCGTAGAATCAAACACCCCTAAGACAACCGTGAATCGCTTATGAAGTGGCTTTTCCCGCTACTGTTTGCCGCAGTTCCTCTGACTGCCAGTGCGCAATCGGCATGCGTTATCCTGCTACACGGCCTGGGCAAGTCTGAATCCTCGATGAGTGAGCTGGAAAAGAATATTGCGGCGGCCGGATTCACCACCGTGAATACCGGTTACCCGTCTACCGACTTCCCTATCGAACAGCTGGCCGGCAGGGCCATAGCCCCGGCACTGGATAAATGCGCAGGTCACAACGAGATAAATTTCGTCACCCATTCCATGGGTGGCATCCTGGTGCGGCAATACCTGAGCCGGGTATCGATCGATAACCTGAACCGCGTAGTGATGCTGGGCCCGCCAAATCACGGCAGTGAGGTAGTGGACAACCTCGGTGACTTTCCCGGTTTCCATTTTGTCTTTGGCGATGCGGGTCTGCAGCTCGGCACTGGGGAAATGAGTGTCCCCAACAAACTCGGCGCCGCCAATTTCGATGTCGGCATTATCGCCGGCACGCGCAGTATCAACCTGATACTCTCCCAGCTGATCCCCGACAACGATGACGGCAAGGTTTCGGTGGATAGCACCAAACTCGAGGGTATGAATGATCACCTGACAATGCCGGTGACCCATGTCTTTATGATGAAAAATGACAAGGTTATCGCCCAGGTCATTCACTACCTTCGCCACGGATCCTTCCAGCGCGAACAGCAGTAAAGCGCTGCGGTCACCGCGACAACTGATTAATGGCAGACCACTAGTTCAGCGCGGCCCGCATTTTCGACCTGTTTGGAATGGCTGCTGTGGACTACTACACTCAGCAGCACGTCTTTCAGATCTCGCGAGATGGGATTATGGCTTGTCAACGAGTACCTGCTGCCCTGTTGGGCGCCCTACTGGCAGCCACTCAGGCCCTGCTGTTTGGCGTTGCCAGCGCCAGTACGGCGGTGGATCCCCCTGAAAGCAAAAGCAATTGGAGCTATGCAGGCGAAACGGGTCCCGCTCACTGGGCGGAACTGGACGCTGAGTACACCGTATGTGGCAGCGGCCAGAGACAATCTCCCATAGATCTTAAAGGCGCCACTACCAAGGCCATTGCCAATATAGATTTTCACTACAGTAAAGTGCCACTGAGCCTGTCCAATAATGGCCACAGGGTTCAGGTACCCGTCCCTCCCGGTAGCCACATGACGCTTGATGGGCAGCGCTACGACCTGCAGCAGCTCTATTTTCACACACCCAGCGAGCACCGAGTTGACGGAAAATTGTCTGACGGTGAACTCCACCTCGTGCACAAGCATGCGGATGGCAGCCTCGCCGTGGTGGGCGTCCTGCTGGAAACGGGTAGTGCCAACCCCGCTCTTGCACCCATCATCAGCGCCGCCCCAGAAAAAAATTCCGGGCCGGTAAATACCGGTAAACATATTGACGTGAACGCGCTGTTGCCCCGCCAGCGGACCAGCTATCGCTATGTCGGGTCCCTCACGACACCGCCGTGCACGGAGGGGGTGAAGTGGACGGTGATGAGCGAGCCTATCGAACTATCCTCCGCCCAACTGGATCGCCTCACCATGGCGACTGGCAAGAATAATCGGCCGGTACAGCCCAGGAATGGACGGCCGCTACTTAAAGACTCTACGCCCTGAGCACTGCAGTCACTATTTGCCGACGCGGCCCGCGGTCCGCGCCGGGCTTGATTCGGGCTGCCCGAGTCAGGCCATGTGATTGCCGCAGTCGGTGTCACCATCCAGTTCCCATTCAAACACTTTCTGTCGGAATGACTCGCGCGACAGCCGGGTCGTCGCCCTCGTCGGCTGCCCGGCGCTTCGCTCAGTGTCTGGCTCCATATTCGGCCGTATCGCTTTTAGGGCTCCAATTCCGGACGGCTAAACTGCACTGAGAGAGCAGCGGATTCCAGACTGGATCATCCGGCCAACAGGATAGTGACAGATGCCGGTACAACGTCTGATGGCAGCGCAGGAAGAGAGTAAGGAGGCGATCAAGGAGCTCCCGAAGCAAGTTGACCGCAGTCTGGGTACGGCGCTCGACAAGGTGGACAGCTGGATCGCCGATGGCGTGCAACACTTTCCCAATATCCTTGCCGCCCTGTTGGTCATCCTGTTGTTCTACCTGTTGGGTGTCTTCTTCGCTTACCTCGCGCAGCGGCACCTGACACGGCGTAAACGGGAGAATCTTGGCGAGGTTCTCGGCGGGTTGGTGAAATGGGTACTGTTCGGTATCGGCTGTCTGCTGGCTGCGACAATCGTCATGCCCACGCTGAAGCCGGGCGACCTGGTCGCCGGGCTGGGGATCGGCTCCGTCGCCTTCGGCTTCGCCTTCAAGGACATACTGCAGAACTGGCTCGCCGGCCTGTTGATCCTGCTCAAGGAGCCCTTTCACGTCAACGACCAGATCCGCGTCGGGGAGTACGAGGGCACGGTCAAGAAGATCGAGAACCGCGCCACGCTGATCCGCACCTTCGACGGCCAGCGGGTGGTGATACCCAACAGCGATATCTACACCACCGCCGTGGTGGTAAAGACCGCGCATCCCCTGCGCCGCAGTGAATACGACGTCGGCATCGGCTATGGCGACGATATCGACCGCGCCTGCGAGGTGCTGGAAGGCGCCGTGCGCAAGGTTGACGGCGTGCAGAATAAACCGCCGGTCGAGGCACTCCCCTGGGAGCTGGCTGCCAGTTGGGTCACCATACGCGTGCGCTGGTGGACGAAGAGCCGCCAGACCGACGCCAACCATATCGGCTCGGCGGTGGTGCGCGCCATCAAACTGGCTCTGGACGAGGCGCACATCGATATGCCCTTCGAAACCTGTGTGCAGCTGCTCCACGACCAGACCGAAGAGGACGACGGCGACCGCGGCCGCCAGCGGGAGGGCTGGCCGGCGCCGGCCGAGGGCTCCACGAAACCGCGCTGGAAAGCCAGGACCGACCGGCAGTAGCGGGCCCTTTCAATACAGGCCGACAACGCGCTATTCTCGCTGGCGGCTTTCTTTGCATGAGTTTGGCTAACGATGATTGACTGGCAGTGGCGGCGATTCGAGGATCTGGACATTCACCAGCTCTACGAAATCCTGCGCGTGCGGCAAGAGGTATTCGCGGTGGAACAGGACTGCGCCTACCAGGATGCCGATGGCAAGGATAGCTGCGCCTGGCATCTGTGCGGCTGGAGTGGCCGCGCTCCGCACCCCCAGCTACAGGCCTACCTGCGGGTGGTCGATCCCGGCCAGAAGTTTGACGAGCCCTCTATCGGCCGCGTACTCACCGCCGCTTCAGCGCGGGGCACCGGGTTAGGCCGGGAGCTTATGCGCCGCGTTCTGAACGAGCTGCGGTCCCCATTCCCGGACTCGGCCATTCGTATCTCGGCGCAGCAGCATCTGCAGAAGTTTTACGGCGAGTTCGGCTTCATCCAGTGTTCCGAAGTCTACGACGAGGACGGCATCCCCCATATCGAAATGCTGCGACCGCCACAATCCATCGGCTAGTGGGCGACGGACTGTGAAAACAGATTGATCACTATTACGCCGATGATAATCAGCCCGATGCCGATAATAGCCGGCAGGTCCGGCACCTCACGGTAGACAGCCATCCCCACCAGCGTGACCAGTACGACGCCCAGCCCGGACCAGATCGCATAGGCGATCCCCACCGGGAGGGTGCGCAACACCAGCGTCAGCATGTAAAACGCGATCCCGTAACCCACCGCGACAATCAGTGTCGGCAGCGGTCTGGTGAATTGTTCCGACGCTTTCAGTGCCGTGGTGCCCACGACTTCGGCAACGATGGCAATGGCGAGATACAGGTAGGCCATAGATTGACTCGACTGGATTCTGAAGCAAAAACGGGGGCTGATGACTGCCCCCGTTTGTACGCAGGTTATTCCCTACAAATCAGGGATAGGTGTAACTGGCCTGTAACCCCAGCGGAATTCCCAATGACCAGTAGATCACCAGGAACACCGACCAGCACAGCAGGAACACCAGTGAATACGGCAGCATCATCGATACCAGCGTGCCGATGCCTGTGCCTTTTACATAGCGCTGGCAGTAGACGACCACCAGCGGGAAATATGGCATCAGCGGCGTGATGATATTGGTGGAGGAATCACCCACACGGTATGCGGCCTGGGTCAGGTCCGGAGAGAAGCCAATCTGCATCAGCATCGGCACGAAAATCGGTGCCAGCAGGGCCCACTTGGCGGAGGCGGATCCCACGAACAGATTGACAAAGCCCACCAGCAGGATAATGCCCATCAGGGTCACCGGGCCGGGCAGGTCCATCGCCGCCAGCAGGTTGCCACCCTCGACGGACAGCAGCGTGCCGAGGCCGGAGCGGGCAAACTCGGAGATAAACAGCGCGCAGAAAAACGCCATCACGATGTAGTAGGCCATGGAACCCATGGTCTTCGACATCGCATCGATAACGTCCTTGCTCTTGTTAAATGTGCCCGCGGCGTAGCCGAATACCACACCGGGAATAATGAACATCAGGAAGATCAGCGGCACGATGGACTTCATCGCCGGTGCCGTAAACGAAGCCAGCTGGCCTTCGGCATCTCGCAGCGCGGACGTCTCCGGCAGCATCCAGGCCACCAGCCCGACGATGCCTGCAACCATCACCGCCACCGACAGATACAGGGCCTTCCTCTCGCGGCCGCCCAGCTCGTGTATCGCCGGCATATCTTCCTTGTCACCATCGATGGCGACATTCTTCAGGCGCGGTTCGATGACTTTGTCGGTCAGCCACCAGCCGAGCAGCGTAATCACCAGGCAGGAAGCGGAGGTAAAGAACCAGTTGTTCAGCGGGTTCAGCTGCACCGCTGGATCGACGATCTGGGCCGCGCTCTGGGTGAAGCCCTGCAGCAACGGGTCGATCGCGGAAGGCACGAAGTTCGCCGAGAAGCCGCCGGAAACCCCGGCGAAGGCGGCGGCGATACCGGCCAGCGGGTGGCGGCCGGCGGCATAGAAAATGACTCCGCCGAGCGGAATCACCAGCACATAGCCCGCGTCCACCGCCGTGTGGCTGACGATTGCTACTAAAATGAGCATCGGCGTCAACAGCATCTGCGGCGTCACCGCCAGCAGTTTCTTCAATACCGCATTGATAAAGCCACTGTGTTCGGCCACACCGACACCGAGCATGGCCACCAGCACCACCCCCAGCGGGGCGAAGCCGGTAAAGGTGGTCACCATGCCCGACAGGAAGCGGGCCATCTCACTGCCGGAAAGCAGGTTGTTCACCTGAATCGCCTCACCGGTGGCCGGGTGCAGGGTGTCGAAACTGACCCCGGACAGCAGCCACGACAGCACCCAGATAACCACCATCAGCAGCAGGAACAACACTGCCGGATCCGGCAGGCGGTTGCCCACGACCTCGATAAAGTTCAGCGCCCGGTTGATCCAGCCGCTTTTGGCGACGCCGTCATTACCCGAGCCGGGACTGGCTTGAATGTTTTCCATTGTTTTATCCCTGTTGTTATTAGTTTTGTCTTTTAATTTTGCTTCCGGGAGCGGCCGATCGGCGCTCCCTGCAGATCGTGATCCGTGATCCGTGATCCGTGATCCGTGATCCGTGATCAGCCGATCTTGCGGATTCCCACTGCGTGGCGCAGCTTGTCGATAAACGGCGCGGCGTAGGCGCGGGCCTTCTCCGCGCCCTTCTCCAGTTCCACTTCGATCTGCGCCGGATTGGCCAACAGCTCGTTGTAACGCTCCCGCGCCTCGCCAATCTGGCCGTTGATCAACTCGAACAACTGCTTTTTGGCCTCGCCCCAGGCGATGCCGTCCTCGAACGCCTTGCGCATCTCCGCGGTCTGATCCTTGGTGGCGAAGGCCTGCCAGATCTGGAACACGGTGGAGGTTTCCGGATCCTTCGGCTCGCCCGGCTCCAGCAGGTTGGTCTTGATCTTGTTGATATGTTTCTTCAGCTGCTTCTCCGGCAGGAACAGCGGAATGGTATTGCCGTAGCTCTTGCTCATCTTGCGGCCGTCGAGGCCCTGCAGTACCGCGACATGGTCGTCGACTACCGCTTCCGGCAATACGAAGTGCTCTCCGTAGTGGTGATTGAAGCGCTGGGCGATATCCCGGGCCATTTCGATATGCTGCACCTGATCCTTGCCCACCGGCACCTTGTTGGCGTTGAACATCAGGATGTCGGCCGCCATCAGGATCGGGTAGCTGTACAGTCCCATGGTGATACCGAAATCGGAGTCCTCACCGTCGGCGCGATTGGCATCCACCGCCGCCTTGTAGGCGTGGGCGCGATTCATCAGACCCTTGGCGGTCATGCAGGTCAGCAGCCAGGTCAGTTCCGGAATCTCGTGAATATCGGACTGGCGATAAAACACCACGTTGTCGGTTTTCAGCCCGAGGGCCAGCCAGGTGGCGGCGATCTCCAGGGTGGACTGGTGTACCTGCTCCGGATCCTGACACTTGATCAGCGCGTGGTAGTCGGCCAGAAAGTAGAAAGACTGGTTGTTTTCTTCCTGACTCGCGGCAATCGCGGGGCGGATAGCGCCGACGTAGTTGCCGAGATGGGGAGTGCCGGTGGTGGTGATGCCGGTCAGTACGCGCTGCTTGGTCATAAATCCTTCGTAATCCGTGCTGCAAATCTGGAGTTGAAGGGCGAATAATAACCTTTTCGCGCCGGGCATTGTATGGGCCCTCGCCTAGGCCGGGATGCCGGCTGGCGAGTTCCCGCTGGCGAGCTTTACCAGCAGCTCGCGGTACTCTGCCGCGAGCTGCTGCCAGCTGAGCCCGGAGACATCGGGCACTGTCAGGGACTCGCCCCGCTCCACCCGCTCGGCGCACCTGAGCATGACCTTGCTGAGGTTCGCCGCACAGGACTCGACGTCCTCGGGAAAGTGGTATCCGATCCGCCCGAACCACTCGGGATAGGCCAGGTTGTCCGGCACCAGTGGCTGGCAGCGGGCCGCTACCGCTTCCAGCACTGCGAGCCCCTGAAAGTCGTGCCGCGCCGTGGACAGCACGGCATGGCTCTGCCGCAACAGCCGCCGGTAATCCGCCACATGGAGCTGATAGCCCCAGGCGCCGAGGGCATTGTGTTTTTGCAGCAGCTTGCGGATCTGGGCAAATTCCGCCGGCTGACGGCGAAACTGCTGCCCTACGACATGCAGCGTGAACGGGCGCTTGTGCTGGGCGAAACGGCGCAGTGCTGCCAGCAGGATATCCGGCCCCTTGTCGTACTCCCAGCGGTGATTCCAGATAAACGTGGGTTTCCCGGGCCGCGCTTCCGGCTGGCTGAATACCGTCTGTTCCAGTGGCACCGGCAGGATGTGGGACTTGCGATCGATCTCCGCACAGAGCCCCGGGGGCACGCAGTCGGGGAAACGCTTCAACAGTTCCGCTGCGCCCTCGAGCAGGGTGCGGCGGTTGTAGTCCGAATTGAACAGCAGCAGGTCTCCGGCGAGCGCCGTATAGATATTCAGCAGTTGCGGTTCCACGGATTCGTAGGCATCCGTACTCAGTGGATAGGCAAACTGGTTTTCGTGGAAGTAGACCGCGGTGGGCACGCTGGCAATCTGCGGTACCAGCCCGCGCAGGGCGGACAGATCCGTCATTGAGGTGGCGACGATCAGGTCCCAGGGCTGGTTCAGCGTCTGAGCCGCCTCGCCCCTGCCCCAACTCAGGCTGTTGCCGCGAATGCGCCAGCTGAAATAGCGCGGTGGCAGGGACAGTACCGTCCACTGCCAGTCCGGAATCGCCGCGACCAGGCCGCGGCGCCAGCGCTTATGACTGTCGGCATCATAGGCGGATAACAGCAGTACTTTCATAGATCAGCTATCAATCAGCGACTGCGCGCCGGCAACGGCATCAATCGAAAGAACGCACATTCGTCAGCCGCGCGAACAGGCTGGACGTATCCCAGCGACCGCCGCCGAGCGCCTGAACTTCACTGTAAAACTGATCCACCAGGGCGGTCACCGGCAGCAGGGCGCCATTGCGCTGGGCCTCGTTCAGAACGATGGCCAGATCCTTGCGCATCCAATCGACCGCAAAGCCGTGCTCATATTCGCCGGCCAGCATCGTCTTATAGCGGTTTTCCATCTGCCAGCTCTGCGCGGCGCCCTTGGAGATGACATCAATCACCTGTTCAGCATCGAGGCCCGCGGCCCGGGCGAAATGCAACCCCTCGGCCAGCCCCTGCACCACCCCGGCGATACAGATCTGGTTCACCATCTTGCACAGCTGGCCGCTGCCCACCGGGCCGAGCAGATTGACGGCGCGCGCATAGCAGTCGATCAGCGGCAGCGCGCGCTGGTAGTCGGCCTCGTCACCGCCCACCATCACCGTCAGGGCACCGTTCTCCGCGCCCGCCTGACCACCGGATACCGGCGCATCGAGAAAGCCTATGTCCTTTTCCCGGCCGATCGCCGCCAGCTCCCGCGCCACATCGGCAGAGGCGGTGGTGTGGTCGACAAACAGGCTGCCACCGGCCATGCCGACAAAAGCCCCCTGTTCACCGGCGACTACTTCGCGCAGGTCGTTGTCGTTACCGACGCAGGCAAACACGATTTCGGCTCCACTGGCAGCCTCGGCGGGGGTCGCAAACGACTCGCCGGCATAGTGTTGCAACCACTGTTCGGCACGGCCGGCAGTGCGGTTGTAGATACGCACGCTGTGACCGGCCTTGGACAAGTAGCCGGCCATTGGATAACCCATTACGCCGAGACCGAGAAATGCGACAGTTGCCATAGCGGATTACCCCCAGATCATCCAGATAAGCGCCGCACCCAGCAGCAGGCGATAAATCGCAAAAGGCGCCATGCCGATGCGGCTGATAAATTGCAGGAAAAAGTGAATACACAGATAAGCGCTGATAAACGACAGCACCGTGCCAAGCAGTATGTCATTCCAGGGCACCGCATCCAGGGACAGCAGATCGAAAGTCAGCAGCATGGCGCTGAGTGCGATTACCGGAATGGACATCAGAAACGAAAAACGGGCGGCCGCCTCGCGCTTCATGCCCAGCATCAGGCCCGCGGTCATGGTGATGCCGGAACGGGAAGTGCCCGGTATCAGGGCCAGCGCCTGAGCGACGCCGATCAGCAGTGCCTTCTTCCAGTTCAACTGGGCCAGTGTCCGGGTGCGCGCCCCGCGCACATCCGCCCACCACAGCACGATACCGAAACCGATAGTGGTGGCGGCGATCACCGCAGCAGAGCGCAGGTGCGTTTCGATAAAACCCTTGAAGACAAGCCCGGCGAGGCCCGCGGGAATCGTCGCCAGCACGATAAGCCAGGCGAGGCGACCGTCATCGGTAAAGCGGCCGTTTACCAGCCCGCCGAGGCCGTCGCGCAACAGCGCCCAGACTTCGCTGCGGAAATACAGTACAACCGCCAGCAGCGAGCCGAAATGCACTGCCACGTCGAATGCCAGCCCCTGGTCGGGCCAGCCGAGAACCTCCTTCGGCAGAATCAGGTGCGCCGAACTGGAGATCGGCAGGAATTCCGTCAGCCCCTGAATCAGGGCCAGGATAACGATTTGAATGATTTCCATGGACTACTTCGAGCGGATTTTCTGTCGTTTTTGCCAGGTAATTTCATCGCGCAGATAGAGTGGCTCGAGCGCCTCCGCGGCGACGGCGGCGCCATTTTGCCACAGTGGCAGGGCCAACTCGGCGATATCCCGCGCGTGAATCGGCGACTCCAGATCATATTCGGCAACCGGGGCGTCGGCGAACGGCGGGTAGTGCCAGCCGGGGCCCGCCCCGTACAACGGCTGGGATAGGCTGGCTTCACGCAGCCGCTGCACCACGCGTTCGGGATCCTGCACCGCCTCCGGCAGCATGCTGTCATTAGGCGTCTCGGCGGCGTAAATGCCCCAGTAGACCTGCTGCATGCGCGCATCCAGCATTGCAACGATGGGCGCATCTCGCCATTCGGGGTGGGAGCGGCGCGCGCCTGCAGCCAGGGCCGCGAGGCTGGAAACCGGTACGACCGGCTTGTCCGCGGCAAAGGCGAGTCCCTGGGTAAAGCTGATGGCGATACGCAAACCGGTGAATGAGCCGGGGCCGCGACTGACCGCCAGCGCATCCAGCTGGCCGAGGCTAAGTCCCGCTTCGGCCAATACCTGGTCGACCATGGGTAACAGGCGGCGGGTATGATCCCGCTCGGCGCGCACGAATTGTTCGCAGATCTGTCCCCCGCTGTACAGGGCGACGGAGCAGGCTCCGGATGTGGTGTCCAGGGCGAGAATCTTCACAATACACTCGGTCAGCTACTTGGCGAGGGCGAATTGTGTCACGGTCGGCGGATAGAGTCATGCGCATTCACCGCAGTCCATGGCTTCGCCTTCCCGGCGGCCACACCAAACGAAAAAAGCCCCGGGGAACCGGGGCTTTCGATTGTCGGCGAAAGGGACTGTGAACCGCGCTCCCCCGCCGGTATAGCAGCCGAACTACTTCTTCTTCGGCGGGCGACCGCGACGGGCCGCGGCTTTCTTGGCTGCGGTTTTCCTGCCTATCACGGAAGGCTTGTCCTCGGTCTTCTTCGGCCGGCCACGGCGTGCCGACTTCTTGACAGTGCCCTTCTTCGCCGTGCTCTTCTTGGCCGCAGCTTTCTTGGCGGCAGCCTTCTTGGGCCGACCGGCCTTTTTGGCCGCGGTTTTCTTCTTGCTGGCCTTTTTCGCCGCCTTCTTCGCCTCAGCTTTGGCTTTGGCCGCCGCCTTCTTCTCTAGTGCTTTGGCCTTTGCAGCAGCCTTTTTCGCCTCCGACTTAACCTTGGCTTCGGCTTTCTTCTCGGCCGCCTTTACCTTCTTGGCATCGGCCTTGCTGCGAGCCTTCTTCCAGCGGGCCTCAAAAGCCTTCTTCGCCGCTTCAAAGTCCTTTTCCGCTTTATCAGAAAGGCTGGCGGCCATATCGGCAACTTTCTGTTTCGCCGCCTCTTCGGCCTGACGAACCGCATCCATCGCCTTGGCTTTTGCCAGATCCACCTTCGCGGATGCCAGCTTGGCGCGTAAATCTTTTGCCTTGGCATTGGCGTTGGTCAGTGATTGTTTCGCGGCTGCAGTACTACTTTTTTGTACTCGGGCGCGCGCCTTCGCGACACGGTCAAGCTGTGCATCCAGCGACTTGGTCGCTGCATCCACAGCCTTTTGCGCCTTGGCTACTACTGGTGATTCTCCTGCCGGAGCTTTTGCTCGCACAGCGCGCTTGGCCCGCGCTTTCTTTTTCGCTACTCGTGCCATCCCTTGTCTCCTCTCTGATGATAAGAAGAAGTACATCCGAAAGTGTGCTGGCGGTATTGCCGTTTTACTGCCGAATAAGCGCTGAATACGACTCAGCCTTTATCGTTTCCACAGCAAGTCGCACCGTTTAAATCAATGCAACTGTATCAAAGTTAATAAAAAAAACCCGCTTTGCAAGAAAAAACGAGAAAAATGAGAAACTTTTTATAAAAAAATATGATTTTTTGCCAAAAACTACAGCTCATGCGTTTTTTTGGACCGAGAAAACGTAATTGTTTGATGCCGGCAATTAACGCGCGGATTGAGCCGGGAGTTTCTGCTCGACAATCGCCGCCAAGGCCTCGATATGGTCGCGACGTAAATTCAATGCGGGGATATATCGGTAATCCTTGCCGCCGGCATTAAGAAAATTAGCGCGATTCTCTACCGAGATTTCCTCCAGCGTCTCGAGGCAATCGGCCGAAAACGCCGGGCAAATCACATCTACACTGGCAACCCCCTGCTTACCCCACTCAATCAGTGTTTTATCCGTATACGGCTGCAGCCACTCCGCCTTGCCGAAGCGCGACTGAAAGCTGACCTGCCACTGCTCTGCGCGCAGCCCCAGCTCCGCGGCCAGATGCTCGGCAGTTTCACTGCACTGCCGATAATAGGGATCACCTTTTTTGATATTCGCTTTGGGAATGCCGTGAAATGACAGTAATAACTTCTCTGCCGGGCCACGCTTTTCCCAGTGATCGCGCACAGAGCTCGCCAGGGCGCGAATATAGTGAGAGTTCTGGTAGTAGTCCTTCACCACGCTGATATCCGGTATATCGCGACTGCTACGGAAGATTTGCGCCACCTGGTCATATATCGCGGCGGTAGTAGTGGCCGAATACTGCGGATAGAGCGGAAAGACGATAAAGGATTCAAAGCCTTCGCGACGCAGTCCGTCGACGACCGATTCGAGGCCTGGCTTACCATAGGTCACTGCATGGGCAACGGTGATATCCCGGCGCCGCTCACCGAAGTATTCCTGCAGCAGTTCCGCCTGGCGGCGCGTGTAATACAGCAGTGGCGACCCTTGCACCGGCTCGCCGTCCGCGCTGCGCCCCCAGATTTCCGCATAGGCCGGGGCGATGCGCCGCGGGCGCAGGGGCAAAACCAGGCCGTGCAAAATCGCCAGCCACAGGGGACGGGGAATTTCGACTACGCGCGGGTCGGAAAGAAAGTCGCGCAGAAAGCTTTTCACCGCCGGCGCCGTGGGTTCCGCAGGCGTTCCGAGATTCATCAAAATAACCGCTGTCGACATAATTGGACCTGTTTGGGGTTCGAGCCCGCAAATAGTAACTGCAATGGGATAGGTCTGCTAAACCCGACGGGGCAGCAACCTGTTTCTGCGGACATAAAAAAAGCTCCCACTTGGGAGCCTTTTTACGCAATTTTACCAGCTGCAGATCAGCTCAGCGCGGCGAGAACCTTTTCACGGATCTCGTCCATCGAGCCGATACCCAGCACTTTGCTGTATTTGGGTGCACTTTCCGGTGAGCGCTCCGCCAGTTCACGGTAAAAACCGACCAGCGGCTCAGTCTGTTCGTGGTAGACCGACAGGCGGTTGCGCACAGTCTCTTCGGTATCGTCACTGCGCTGGACCAGCGGCTCGCCGGTGACATCGTCGACGCCTTCCTGCTTGGGCGGATTGTAAATAACGTGGTAAACGCGACCGGAGCCTTCGTGAACACGGCGGCCGGACAGGCGCTTGACGATCTCCTCATCGTCTACGGCAATTTCCAGTACGTGATCGATAGCGACATCGGCATCGAGCAGCGCCTGCGCTTGGGGAATGGTGCGCGGAAAGCCGTCGAACAGGAAGCCGTTGGCGCAGTCAGGCTCGGCGATACGCTCCTTTACCAGGGCGATAATCAGGTCATCCGATACCAGTTTGCCGGCGGCCATGACGTCCTTGGCCTGCAGACCCAGAGGGGTACCCGCCTTCACCGCAGCGCGCAGCATATCGCCGGTGGAGATCTGCGGAATGCCGAACTTCTCTGTAATGAACTGAGCCTGAGTACCCTTACCGGCACCCGGCGCCCCCAGCAGAATAATTCGCATAGTCAGATAGCCTCCAATACTGCCGACGTGCCAATGCCCGCCGCGCCAAAAGAGCGCTACCTTACACTCAGACCCCTGTTTCGGCAAGGTTGCGGGCCCTGCACGGCCGGGGCTTGCGGACACCGAACCGAGGTAAACGGTCACCAAACAGGATCTTTGCCGGCGTATGCAGGCCCGCCTGCCGGGATTTACGGTGTCGGAGGCTGCTAACACCGAGCGGCTATCCTTGTCATAGCAAGACTGCCGGAATTATGACCTGCCAATGAAGATCGCCATCTACAACGCGCGCGCCTATGACAAGCAGTATTTCGATCGCTACAACCGGCAGTTCGGACACGAACTGCTGTATGTCGATACCCACCTGGATGCGCACACACTGATCCTGAGTGAAGGGGCACCGGTGATCTGTGTGTTCGTCAACGATCCGGTGCAGGAACCGCTGCTGAAAAAGATGCGCGACCAGGGTACCCGGATGCTGGCGCTGCGCTCTGCCGGATTCAATCACGTGGATATTCACGCAGCGAATGCGCTCGGTATCGTTGTGGCCAATGTCCCCGGCTACTCCCCCTATGCGGTGGCCGAACACGCCGTGGCAATGATTCTCTGCCTGATTCGCCGCATTGTGCGCGCCCACGCGCGGGTGCGCGAGGGCAACTTTTCCCTCGATGGACTGATGGGCTTTGACCTGCACGGCAAGACCGTCGGCGTGGTGGGTACCGGCAAGATTGGTTCGGTCTTTACCCGGATCATGCACGGCTTCGGCTGCCAGTTGCTGGGTGTCGATCCGGTGGAAAACCGTAGCTGCCGCGACTTGGGCATGCAGTACGTATCCCTGCCAACCCTGTGCCGCCAATCCGACATCATTTCGCTGCACTGCCCGCTGCTGCCGGAAACACAATATTTGATCGACGATGCCGCCATCGCCGGTATGCGTGATGGCGTCTGCCTGATCAATACGTCGCGGGGTGCCGTGATCGATACCGCAGCGGTCATTCGGGCACTGAAATCAAGGAAAATCGGTTACCTGGGGCTGGACGTCTACGAGGAGGAGGAGGACCTGTTCTTCGAAGATCACTCCAATACGGTTCTCAGCGACGATGTGTTTGCGCGCCTGCTCACGTTCAACAACGTCATAGTGACTGGCCACCAGGGCTACTTTACCCGCGAAGCCATCACCAATATTGCCAAATGCACCCTCTCCAACGTGACGGAATTTGAACAGAGCGGCCAGTGCGTCAACCAGTTGGTTGCGCCT
This sequence comes from Microbulbifer marinus, assembly GCF_900107725.1. Taxonomy (GTDB): domain Bacteria; phylum Pseudomonadota; class Gammaproteobacteria; order Pseudomonadales; family Cellvibrionaceae; genus Microbulbifer; species Microbulbifer marinus. The sequence goes on from NZ_FNQO01000001.1 coordinate 1,073,565, forward strand.
TAGCAGCCTTCACGGCGGCGCTAGCCTTCGGTGTTCTTGGCCTTATCCCAGAGCTGATCCAGCTCCTCCAGACTCGCATCCGCCGGTTGGCGGCCCTGGCTTTTCAGCTCGCTTTCCACCGCATTAAAGCGACGCTCAAATTTGCGGTTACAGTGGCGCAATGCCGTTTCTGGATCGACTTTCAGGTGGCGCGCAGCATTGACACAGGAGAACAGCAGATCACCCAGTTCCTCGCGGGCGTGCTCGCGATTACCCGCGGCAATGGCCTCACGCAATTCGGCGATTTCTTCCTCGATCTTGGCCAGCACACCGTCGATATTGGGCCAGTCAAAACCCACCCGCGCAGCGCGTTTCTGCAACTTGGCAGCGCGGGTCAGTGCCGGTAACCCCAGCGCTACCCCATCCAATGCGCCGGCCTCACCCTTGGCACCGCGCTCTGCCGCCTTGATGGCCTCCCAGTTCGTCTTGACCTCTGCCTCATCGATGGCGTCAGTGCGTCTGTTGCCATAGAGATCGCCGCTGGGAAACACATGCGGGTGGCGGCGCACCAGCTTGCGCACCAGCGTGTCGACGATTCGGTGGAAATCGAAGTGCCCCACTTCGTCGCCGAGCTGGGCGTAGAAAATGACCTGGAACAGCAGATCGCCCAGTTCCTCGTGCAGGTGCTCGAAGTCCTCCGCCTCGATGGCTTCGGCAACCTCATAGGCCTCCTCGATGGTCGAAGGGACGATGGTCGCGAAGCTCTGCTTGAGGTCCCAGGGGCAGCCGCCATCCGGATTGCGCAGCTGCGCCATTAAATGCAGCAAATCTTCCACTGTATACCGCTGTTGCACGCTGTCTCCTTGTCCTGTCAGTGCAGTATCCGCCGTTTCGCCGATGCCACGTTCGGCAGCTGGTTGATCCGGTGCAGCACGCGGCTCAGCTCCTCGAAATTGTGAATCTCAGCGGTCAGCACCATATCCACCGTGTGCTTGTGTTTGTTGGAGCGGGTCTGCATGGCGGTGATGTTGATACGCTGGCTATCCAGCATTGTGGTGATGTCTCGCAGCAGTCCGTGTCGATCATAGGCCTCGATCATGATTTCCACGGCATAGAGCTCCTTGGGCTTCTTGGCCCACTCCACCTGCAACACCCGCTCGGATTCCTCCGTCTGCATGCGCAGCATGTTGGCGCAATCCTTGCGGTGAATGGAAACGCCGCGACCGAGGGTGATGTAACCCATGATGTCGTCGCCCGGCACCGGGTTACAGCAGCGGGCGATATGGGTCATCAGGTTACCGACGCCGTCGATGTAGACATCGGCCTTACCCTCGCCACGCGCCACCGGCGCCGTCAGAGAGGGTACCGGTTCAACATGATCGACTTTCACCATGCGCTGGGCCGCGTTCAACACCTGACCCACGCCGACATCCCCGGCCCCCACCGCAGCATAGAGGTCTTCCAGGGAGTGCATGTTCAGCTTCGCCGCCAGCTTTTCGAAATCAAAATCGCTCAGTGCCAGCTGCTTGAATTCACCGTCGAGGATACCGCGGCCATCGGCGATATTCTGATCCCGAGCCTGCTGCTTGAACCAGTGAACGATCTTGGCGCGGGCACGCGAAGTGGTGATATAGCCCATGCCCGCTGAGAGCCAGTCGCGACTCGGCGCCTCGCGCTTTCCGGTCAGGATTTCAACCTGGTTGGCGGTCTGCAATTCGTGGTTCAGCGGCACTATGCGCCCGTCCACCTTGGCACCGCGGCAGCGATGGCCGATTTCCGTGTGGATCTTGTAGGCGAAGTCCAGCGGCGTGGCACCGCGCGGCAGATCGACCACGTGGCCGTCGGGAGTGAAGACGTAGATGCGGGTATCGACATCGCTGGACTGCAGATCGTCCTCCAGCGGGTTGCCGCCCACCTCCTCGTGCCAGTCGAGCACCTGGCGCAACCAGGAGATTTTCTGTTCGTAGCCGTCCTGGCCTTCCGATTTCTGGTCGGTGCCCTTGTAACGCCAGTGCGCACAGACGCCGTACTCCGCCTCCTCGTGCATGGCAAAGGTGCGAATCTGCACCTCCAGCACCTTGCGCTCCGGCCCGATCACCGCTGTGTGCAGCGAGCGATAGCCATTCTCTTTGGGCGAGGCAATGTAATCGTCGAATTCATTCGGAATGTTGCGCCACAGATTGTGCACGATACCCAGCACCGCGTAGCAGTCGCGCACCGTCGGCACCAGGATACGCACCGCGCGAATGTCGTAGACCTGGGAAAAACCGATGTTCTTCCGGCGCATCTTGCGCCAGATACTGTAGATATGTTTCGCGCGGCCATAGACATCGCCCTGGATATCCGCCCGCGCCAGCTCGCCCCGCAGCAGGTCGAGTACCTCGTCGATGTATTTCTGCCGCGCCAGCCGCTTTTCATCCAGCAATTTGGCAATCTGCTTATAGTCGCTCGGTTCCAGATAGCGGAAGGAGAGATCCTCGAGTTCCCACTTGATATGGCCGATACCCAGCCGGTGCGCCAGGGGGGCGTAGACGTCGGCAACTTCGCGCGCGACGCGCCGGCGCTTGGCCGGCTCGGCATTCTTGGCCGCGCGAATGGCACAGGTTCGCTCCGCCAGTTTGATCAGTGCCACGCGCACATCGTCTACCAGAGCCACCAGCATGCGGCGGATGTTTTCCGAGTGTTCCTCGACTGCAATACTGCGGCTATCCCCACCGGTGTCGGCGCTGCGGCTGCGAATTGCCGCCATGCGCAACACGCCGCGAATCAGCTTGGCAACCGTCTTGCCGAACTCCTCTTCGACGGTTTTCAGCAGCAGACGCTTTTCCCGCACCGCGCGGTACAGCACCGCCGCACACAATGCCTCGGCATCGATCTGCAGGTCGGCGAGGATCTCGGCCATCTCCAGACCGGTGGCAAAGCTACTGGCACCCTCGGCCCAGATATTTTCCGCGGCGATCGCCCGCTTTTCCGCTTCGGCGCTGACTTCTGCGGCGCGGCGCAGGGTTACCAGCGCACCGCCGTCGAGTCCGGCCAGCGTTTGCACGTGGCGAAGCCAGGATTCCAAATCCAGTTCGCCATCGCCGCCGACGGAGTGGTGTTTTCTTACTTGAACCATTGCTACTTATTGGTCTAATGGGAGCCATATGGCTCAGTGCGCCATCCTATTCAGTCGTTATCGAACAGGCCGGATGACAGGTAGCGATCTCCCCGATCGCAGATGATGGCTACGATAGTCGCATTCTCAACTTCCGCCGACAGGCGCAACGCCCCGGCCACGGCCCCACCGGAGGACACTCCGCAGAAAATGCCCTCTTCCCGCGCCAGCCGCCGGGTCATTTCCTCCGCCTCACGTTGGTCCATATCCATGACCCGATCCACCTCCTCGGGTACGAAAATCTTCGGCAGGTAGGCCTCCGGCCAGCGGCGGATGCCGGGGATACTGGAACCCTCGGTTGGCTGCAGACCGACGATCTGTATCTGCGGATTCTGCTCCTTCAGATAGCGGCCGCAGCCCATGATGGTCCCGGTAGTGCCCATCGAGGACACGAAGTGTGTCACGCGGCCACCGGTCTGGCGCCAGATCTCCGGGCCGGTTCCCTCGTAGTGCGCGCGCGGATTGTCGTCGTTGGCAAACTGGTTCAGGACCAGCCCCTTTCCCTCGGCTTGCATTTGCAATGCCAGATCCCGCGCGCCCTCCATCCCCGCGTCCGCGGTGACCAGGATCAGCTCGGCGCCGTAAGCGGTCATGGCCGCCTTGCGCTCATCGGTGGCGCTCTCGGGCATGATCAGGATCATCCGGTAACCCTTGATCGCTGCCGCCATCGCCAGGGCAATACCGGTGTTGCCGCTGGTAGCCTCGATCAGGGTATCACCCGGCACTATCTGGCCGCGAGCCTCGGCCCGACTGATCATCGACAGCGCCGGGCGGTCCTTGACCGAACCGGCCGGATTGTTCCCCTCCAGCTTGAGCAGAATCGTATTGCTTGTCTCGCCCGGCAGGCGCTGCAGCCGTACCAGCGGCGTATTGCCGACACAGTCGGCAATCGTGGGGTAATCCATAGGGTTTCCAAGTCCAGACCAAAAGCGGGGCGCCATTCTACCTTTCCCGCCAGCGCCTGCGAACCTCGGCCATATACCGGTTAGTTAGTGCGATATTCTGCCAGCGGGGGTAGAATCGGACAAAAATAGTCCAATCAAACAGTTCATCATCATGGCCGTATCCAAGCTACCGCAACCGGCACAGGATTCGCCGCCCCGCCTTCGCTCCCTGCGCGCGCTGCTGTTCCGCTTTACCCTGGCGCCTGCGCTGGTACTGGCATTGATCCTCGGCGTCGTGTTCACCCTCCAGCAAATGCACGACCGCCGCCAGCTGTTGCTGAGCCACGGCCGCGCCAGCGCGGAGCAGCTGGCGGAGCTAATCGAGTTGAGCGGCGGCCAGCCTCTGGAGCTGCGCCTCCAGTGGCTGCACCGGAGCCTGCTGACCCTGATGCTGGAAAAGGACATGGTGCGCTCGGTGCAGATCTATTCCACCGAGGCGAGCGCCAACAGTCCGCTGGACCCGGAAACAGGCCTGCGGCTGCTGGACAGCGTCGGTCCGCGCCCGAAGACCCCCATCAGCAGCGAACTGCTGCGGGGCGACGAAGCATTTGTGTTCGAGCGGAACAACAGCCTGCAGATACTCCAACCGCTGGAAAGCGACGTCACCACCTGCTGGATCGCGATAGAACTGCACCGCCCCTATTTTCTGGTCGGCACCTACCAGGTGGTGCTGATCGGGCTGGTCGGGTTGATCATATGTTCCCTGGCGGCACTGATCTGGTCGGTCTTCCTGTCCGAGCGCTTCGCCCACAGCCTGATGAGACTCGGACAAACCCTCGAAGCCATCGGCCGCGGCAAGTTCAACAAACGCGCCGAAGAGACCGACAACCGCGAGCTCGCCAGGCTGGCGGAGCAGATCAACGAGATGGCTGGCAATCTCTCAAGCTATCAGCAGGAGTACAAAGCCAACCTGATGCAGTCGATGGACGACCTGCGCCAGTCACTGGACAGCATGGAAGAACAGAACATCGAGCTGGACCTGGCGCGCAAGAAAGCTCTGGAGGCGAGCAGGGTCAAATCCACCTTCCTCGCCAATACCAGCCACGAGATCCGCACCCCACTGAACGGCATTATCGGTTTCACCAACCTGCTGCTGAAAACCGACATCGACGAACTGCAGCAGGACTATCTACAAACCATTCTGCGCTCGTCCGAGAATCTGCTCACCACCATCAACGATATTCTCGACTTTTCCCGCATCGAGTCCGGCAACCTGGTGCTAGATCACATACCGATGAATCTCGGCCAGTTGCTGGAGGAAACACTGCAGATTTTGGCGCCCTTCGCCTACGAACAGCAACTCGAACTGGTTCCACTGATCGACGCACAGCTGCCCGGCACGCTGGTCGGCGATCCGCTGCGGATCAAGCAGATCCTGACCAACCTGGTCGGCAACGCGGTGCGCAGCTCCGAGGACGGCAATATTCCGGTGCGCATGAGCGTACAGAGCAGCAAAGACTCGGAGCTCATGATTCGCATCAGCGTCACCGATCTCGGCAACCGAATCGACGAACTGAGCCGCCGGGAACTGCACCAGATACTGGTCAGCAAGACGCAGCAGCACAACCAGCAAATCAGCAATAACGGCCTCGGGCTGGCCATTGCCCGCAGTCTGGTGGAACGCATGCGCGGCAGTATCGGTATCGACGAGGCCGCCGGTGGCGGCAGCACCTTCTGGGTACTACTGCCGCTGCTGCTGGAGCGCAATCGCACCATGTCGGTACGGGAACAGTTCCCCGGCTGCCGCCTGCTGCTTGCCGATCCGAATCGCATGACTCGGATGCAGGTGGCACAGCTGCTCAAGCACTGGCAGGTGGAAGCCGTCGAGCTGGCCGATGCCGATACGCTGCAGCCGGCCGTCGAGCAGATGTGGCGCCACGATGCCCTCTCCGATGCAGTGATCATCGACACCGCCATCGCCCAAGGCGACTTCGACAATTTCATCAGCACCGTACAGTCCCTTGTGGACACCTACCAGTGCCGGGTGATCATCCAGGGCTCCCCGGTGGAGCTACGTCGCTGTTACGAGCAGCTGCGCACCCGCGTGCTCACGTTCCTGGCCAAACCCGTCACCCGCGACAACCTCTTGCGCGCGCTGAAGCGGGTGGCACCGCAACAATCCCCAAGCCGGCCCGGCGGCGCTAACCCGGCCCTGCCCTGGCCCGCGGCGCCGCGGGTGCTGGCGGTAGACGATCACGAAGCCAATCGCCTGCTGGTCAGTGAACTGCTGCGCGCGCAGGGCATCGAGGCCGTCATTGCCGCCAGCGGAGAGGAAGCGCTGGAACTATGGCAGCAGGAAAACTTCGACCTGATTTTTATGGACATTCAGATGCCCGGCATGGACGGTATCGAAGCCACGCGACGCATCCGCGAGCAGGAAACCGGCCGGCGCATTCCAATTATTGCTCTGACTGCGCACGCCGGCGCCGAAGAGAAAGCGCGACTGCTCTCCGCCGGCCTCGACGACTACCTGAGTAAGCCGGTTAGCGAAGCCCAGCTCTCCCATATGATCAAGCGCTGGATGAAAATACTGACCCCAGCGATGCCCGATAACTACAGTTTTGAGCGTCTACGGCTGGTCGATGTCGCGGAGAGTGTCAGCCTCAGTAACAACGATGCCGGCCTGGCGCGGGACATGATGCAGATGCTGATCAAGGGACTGGTTTCAGATGAACAGGAATTGAACCGGCTGCGCAGCAGCGGCGATCACAAGGGCATGTTCGAATTGGCCCACCGGATGCACGGCGGCTGCTGCTATTGCGGGGTCCCGCGACTGCGCGAAGCCACCGGCAAACTACAGGAAGAGTTGCGCCCGCTGCAGAATCGCGACACAGCGGAAATCAATGACCAGAGCGTAGAGGCAGTTATGCGGGAAATCCGCGCGCTGCGCGAATGGGCGTCGGAGCAGGACATGGACGCGTTGTTCGGGGTGGAGGCAACCGAAACAGAAAGCTGAGTGCGAGCGCCGGCTAACTCTCAAAAATAACAAACGCCAGGGCGAAGTCTTTTTCATCCGACAGGCTCAGGTGAATCCGCGCCACCCCCATCGCATCGGCGCGCGCCCTGGCCGCGCCGGACAAGAACACCTGCGGTGCCTCCCCCCTGCGGCGCCGCACTTCGATATGCTGCCAGGAAATACCGCGGCCAATACCGGTGCCCAGCGCCTTGCCCAGCGCCTCCTTCGCGGCGAAGCGCTTGCAGAGATAGGCGGCGCGATTGGGGATCGCCAATTCGGCAAAGGCGCGCTGCTCCCCCGCAGACAGTACCCGCTCGACAAAGCGGTCGCCGAACCGACGCCAGGCGGCTTCGACGCGGGAATAACTGCAGATATCGGTACCGATGCTAACGATCATTGTTGCTGTAGACCTGTCTGAAAAGTTCGCGGCTCTGCAGTGGGCGGTCGCCCAACAGCGGAGTCAGGAGCAGGCGGGTGAGCCGCTTGGCAGGAGCCAGTAGAGTCGTGGCGAATTCGCCGTTTTGCAGCGCCTGTTCCAGCGCCAGCAGATCGGCGCCGGAAAACTCGCCACGGATCTCTCGCTCATCGCCCCGGCGGTGTACCGGCACAAAACCGGTTTCAGCCTCCAACCGGTAACACGCACCGGCTGTCACGGGCCCCTGACTGTGAGCACAGTAACTCAACTGCGGACAGCTGCCGAGCTCCTGCAACAACTGCAGCTCGAAGCGCCGCAGCGGGGGCTCCAGTTGTCCCGCACCGGTGCCATCGAGCGCTGCCAACGTCTGTAGCAGGGTCTGGTAGCAGGCGAAGACTTCATACTGAGCCTCCCCCACCGCCAACAGGCGCATCAGCAATTCGTTGGCATAAAGACCGGCGTATACGGCCCGGCCCTTTAGCCAGAGCGCGCTGCCGGCATTCTCCACCGGCCCCAGGGTTTTCAGTTCGCCGCGCCCGAGCAGGGAAACCAGTAACGGTACAAAGGGTTGCAGCGATTGCTGGCGGCGCTGCTTGTCGCGGCGTGCACCGCGCGCAACACAGCCGATCCTGCCGTACTCCGGCGTCAACAGCTCCAGGATCAGACTGGAATCGCTGTAGGGGCGCGAGTGCAGAATGTAGGCGGGCTGTAGAGGTTGCTGTTGCGCCATGGCGTGCTCGGTCAGGGCAAATGCTCGAGATGGTTCGGCAGCGGAACCCAGTGGTGCTTGTGTTTTTCATAGGTGGAGACCGGCGGCGCGGCAAATACGCCCACCGGCTCCGGCTCCACATTCAGCTGCAGATACACTGTGGCGCCGAGAGTTATTCGTCGCGGTAGCCGAGGCTGCGCAAGGCACGCTCGTCGTCGGACCAGCCGGATTTCACCTTGACCCACAGGTTGAGCATGACCTTGCTGTCAAACAGCCGCTCCATATCCTCGCGCGCCTGACTGCCGATCTGCTTGATGCGCTCGCCCTTGTTGCCGATGATGATGCGCTTCTGTCCGGAGCGCTCTACCAGAATCGCGGCACTGATATGCAATATAGGACCGTCTTGACTGAACTCCTCCACCTCAACCGTAACCTGATAGGGCACTTCGGCACCGAGCTGACGCATGATCTTCTCGCGCACAATTTCCGCGGCAAGGAAACGCGAACTGCGGTCGGTAATCTGATCTTCCGGAAAGAAGTGCTGTCCCTCCGGCAGGTGTTGCACTATCACGTTTTCCAGCGTATCCAGATTGGTGCCACGCAGGGCTGAGATAGGCACTATTTCGGCCTTTGGATGGCTTTCCGCCAGCGCCTGTAACTGCGGCAGTAGGTCGCCCTTGTCGCCGAGCTGGTCCACCTTGTTAACCGCGATGACCAGCGGGCACTTAATACCGCGCAGCTTGTCCGCCACCAGCTGATCGCCCTCGGTCCAGCGGGTGCGTTCCACCACGAATACAACCACATCCACATCGCGGGCGGCACTGGCCGCCGCGCGGTTCATATAGCGGTTGATCGCTTTTTCCTGATCGGCGTGCAGGCCGGGGGTATCCACAAAGATGATCTGGTTCGGGCCTTCGGTCTTGATGCCGAGCATATTGTGGCGGGTTGTCTGCGGCTTGCGCGAGGTAATCGCCAGCTTCTGTCCCAGCAAGTGGTTCAGCAGGGTGGACTTACCCACATTCGGGCGGCCGACAATGGCGACATAGCCACAGCGGGAGGGTTGGTCGTTCAAATAATTTCTCCGAAAAAGTTATTCCGGGTTCCACCCAGCGCGGGATTCCCGGAGCGGCTCGATCTGCGCTAAAGAACTTCGAGCATAATAGCCTCAGCCCTGGCCGATCAGGCGGTTGTATGCCTCGGTGGCTGCGGCCTTTTCCGCGCCGCGGCGACTGCTGGCCTGACCGCGTACCGGCTGCGCCAGTCCGCTGACCCGGCACTCTACGACAAACTGCTGGGCGTGCTCGGCACCGGCGACCTCCACGACAGTGTACTCCGGTAGCGGTTTCTGACGCGCCTGCAGCCATTCCTGCAAGCGCGTCTTGGGATCCTTGGCGGTTTCCAGGGAGAGGTTCTGCAGGCGGGACGCGAACCAGGCCAGCACCCGTTCGCGGGCGGTTTCCAGGCCGGCATCCAGATAAATGGCCCCTATCAGCGCTTCCACCGCGTCGGCGAGGATTGACGCGCGGCGGAAACCGCCACTCTTCATTTCACCCTCACCGAGGCGCAGACAATCGCCGATCTCCATCTCCCGCGCCAGTTTCGCCAGGGTCTCACCGCTGACCAGCTGCGCGCGCAGGCGGCTCAGCTGCCCTTCCCTGCCCTGGGGAAACTGCTCGAACAGGGCGGCGCCGATGGTAAAGCCGAGAATGGAATCGCCGAGAAATTCCAACCGCTCGTTGTTGCGGCTGCCGTGAGAGCGGTGAGTCAGCGCCAGTTCCAGCAGGTCCCGGCGCTCGAAGCTGTGGCCGAGGCGCCCACACAGGCGCTCCAGCAAGAGGTCATTGGAGAAATCAGTCACGTTTGCGGAATTGCTCCAGATCTACCAGCGGCTCACAGCAGAGCTCCGGCTTGGCGGTATTGAGCTGCTTATCGAACTTCATCACAACATCCACGTTGCGGATCAGCGGCTGGCGCAGCTCGTAGTCCACACTCACCAGCACGCTGTCGGCACCACGGATAACCTGCACCGCCTTGGTCGGCTCACCGCGCACGTTGTTGATCAGGAAGAAACGGTCGAGTTCACTCTTGATCTGCCCACGTGTCATATCGCGCAGATTTGGATTCTCCGCCAGCTTCTTCAACCCCTCGTCCACGTAGTAGGCGTCAATATAAGCCGGCCCCATCTTGGACACACAAGTCAGGATAAAACCGAAAACCGCTACTATCAGCATTAAACTCCAGTAGCTCATGCCCCGCTGGCCGCGCAGAGAAGAACGGATATACCCACTCATTGAATCACCCTCGATCATTATTGCTGTAATTAATTCGATCGTAACGCCATTTACTGAATTGTGCCTACCCGGCTGAAACTCGGCAAACTGAGCAGCTTGTCCCAGTGCATCCAGATGGCGAAAGCCTTACCGACCACATCGCGCTCCGGCACAAAGCCCCAGGCGCGGCTGTCCAGGCTGTTATCGCGGTTGTCACCCATCATAAAGTAATGCCCCTCGGGCACCGTCGCACTGAAATTGCTGTAGCGACTGGGCGCGATGTCCTTGGCCATCAGGTGACGGCGGCCGTAGATTTCCTCCCACAGCACCTCGACCTGTGGATTGGCCGGTGGCAGTGCCTGGATCAGCTGCTGCGAAGCCCTCTCACCATTGATATACAGCACGTTGTTCTTCATCTCGACCCTATCGCCGGGAAGCCCGATAACCCGCTTGATAAAGTAAGTGTCATTCATATGCGGCGGAAAGAACACCATCACGTCGCCTCGCTCGGGCTCACCGACATCCACGACCTTGGTGCGGGATACCGGCAGGCGCAGGCCGTAGGCATACTTGTTCACCAGAATAAAATCTCCCACCTGCAGAGTCGGCACCATCGAGGCGGAGGGAATCTGGAAGGGTTCCACGATAAAAGAGCGCAGCACGAACACGATTGCCAGAACCGGAAAGAAGGACTTGGCGTATTCCACCACGACCGGTTCTGCCGCCCGCTCGCCGGCTTGCTGCCGCCGCCGGCGCGCGAAAAACAGGCTGTCGATCAGCCAGATAACACCCGTGACGACAACCAGCCACAGCAGAATCAGGGGGAAATTAATATCCATTCACTATTCTCTATTGTCCCTTCGAACCATCAGCGGGGCGCACCGGCGCCCTACTGATCTACTTTCAATACGGCGAGGAAGGCCTCCTGCGGCACTTCCACGCGGCCGAGCTGCTTCATGCGGCGCTTGCCCGCCTTCTGTTTTTCCAGCAGCTTTTTCTTGCGTGTCACGTCGCCACCATAACACTTGGCGGTAACGTTTTTGCGCAGGGCCTTGACGGTAGTACGGGCCACCACCTGGCCGCCGATGGCTGCCTGGATGGCCACATCGAACATCTGCCGCGGAATCAGTTCCTTCATCTTTTCCGCCATGGCGCGGCCCTTCTGCTGTGCGTTGTCGCGGTGCACGATCAGGGCCAGGGCGTCGACGCGATCACCGTTAATCAGGATATCCAGACGCACCAGCTTGGCCGGATCGAAACGCGCGAAACTGTAGTCCAGCGAGGCGAAGCCCCGGCTGACGGATTTGAGGCGGTCAAAGAAGTCCATCACCACCTCGCTCATCGGCAGCTCGTAGCGCAGGGATACCTGGCTGCCCACGTACTGCATGTCTTTCTGAATACCGCGTTTCTCCACGCACAGCGTAATCACGTTGCCCAGGTATTCCTGCGGCACCAGGATATTGACCTCCGCGATGGGTTCGCGCATTTCCTCGATATTACCAACATCGGGCAGGCGCGACGGGTTGTCTACCGTCACAACAGCACCGTCGGTCTGCTGCACCTCGTACACTACCGTCGGCGCAGTGGTGATCAGATCCAGGTCGTACTCACGCTCCAGGCGCTCCTGGATGATCTCCATATGCAGCATGCCGAGGAAGCCACAGCGGAAACCGAAGCCCAGCGCATCGGAGGTTTCCGGCTCGTAAAACAACGAGGCGTCGTTCAGGGACAGCTTCTCCAGCGCGTCGCGAAAGGCCTCGTAGTCATCAGAACTGACCGGGAACAGTCCCGCGTAGACCTGCGGCTTAACTTTCTGGAAGCCCGGCAGCATGGACACTTCTTCAACACCCTTGGCATGGGTCAGGGTGTCACCCACCGGCGCGCCGTGAATATCCTTGATGCCGGCGACCACAAAGCCCACTTCGCCGGCGCGCAACACGCCGGTTTCCTTGCGTTTCGGCGTGAAGATGCCGACGCTGTCGACCACGTGGGCGCGACCTATGGATTTGGTTACGATCTTCTCTTTGGTTTTCAGGGTGCCATGAACCACGCGCACCAGCGACACCACTCCGAGATAGCTGTCGAACCAGGAATCGATGATCAGCGCCTGCAGCGGTGCATCCACATCCCCCGCCGGCGGTGGCACCAGCCGCACCAGATCCTCCAGCACATCCTCGACGCCGAGCCCGGACTTGGCACTGCAGCGGGTCGCTTCGGTGGCGTCGATACCGATGATGTCCTCGATCTCCTCGGCCACCTTGTCCGGATCTGCCTGCGGCAGGTCCATCTTGTTCAGTACCGGGATCACCTCGAGCCCCTGCTCGATCGCGGTGTAGCAGTTGGCCACGGACTGGGCCTCCACACCCTGGGCGGCGTCGACCACCAGCAGGGCGCCCTCACAGGCCGCCAGGGAGCGGGACACTTCATAGGAGAAGTCCACGTGACCGGGCGTATCGATAAAGTTCAGCTGGTAGGTTTTACCATCCCGCGCGGTATAGTCGAGGGTCACGCTTTGCGCCTTGATGGTGATACCGCGCTCCCGTTCCAGGTCCATGCTGTCCAGCACCTGCTCGGCCATTTCGCGATCGGAAAGGCCGCCGCAGACCTGAATGAAGCGGTCCGCCAGGGTGGATTTGCCGTGGTCGATATGGGCAATAATGGAGAAATTGCGGATATGGGAGAGATCTGTGGCCACTGCGGAATAAAAATCCTTGAAAAATCAGAATGTTAGCCGGCAGCGATGCCGGCTGTGTGGCGCAAGTCTATCAGAACTAGTGATCGGTGGTGAGTGGTTGGTGTCGAGAGACTCGGCGCCCCCGTCACCAACCAAGCGTTACCCGTCAGTCTTCGATTTGAATGGTGCGGAAGGTCGGCTGGCCGGCGCGGAAGAAGCGGATCGGCAACAGCTCGTCTGAGGGCAGGTCCTTGACCACCCTGTCGTAGTCCTTCATGTCTCCCACTTCGTCAAAACCCAGCTGCGCGATAATGTCGCCGCTGCGCAGACCGGCCTTGGCGCCGGCCTTACCCGGAACCACCTGTTTGACCAGCACGCCGCTATCCACATTCCAGCGCTGCTTGAGGGCATCGGGAATCTCGCTGACCACCAGGCCCAGGCGCCCGCCGACATCGGTGGACGGCTTTACCGACGCTTGCTGTTCGTCGTCGTCCTGTCCCGGCAGTGCCCCTACAGTGACCCGCAGCCGCTTGGACTTGCCCTTGCGCATCAGTTCCACGCTTACTTCGCTGCCCGGACGGGTCTGACCGACCACGTGCGGCAGGTCGCCATGCGTCTCGATTTTGTGGCCGTCGAAGCGGGTGATGATATCGCCGGCCATAATGCCGGCCTCAGCCGCCGGTGCGCCGGCTTCGACCTGCGCCACCAGGGCGCCAACCGGCTTGCCAAGCCCCATGGCCTCCGCCAGGTTGCGGTCCACATCCTGAATCCCAACGCCGAGCCAGCCGCGGTCGACACGGCCCTTGCTCATCAGCTGCGCCACCACGTCGCGGGCCAGGCTGGCCGGAATGGCGAAAGAGAGGCCGATAGAGCCGCCGCTGCGGGTATAAATCTGCGAGTTGATGCCGACCACTTCACCCTTCAGGTTGAACAGCGGGCCGCCGGAGTTACCGGGGTTGATGGCCACGTCCGTCTGGATGAACGGCACGTAGTTCTCGCGGCTCTCATTGGGAATACTGCGCCCCATGGCACTGACGATGCCGGCGCTGGCGCTGTAGTCGAGCCCGAACGGCGAACCGATGGCAACCACCCATTCGCCCACTTTCAGATCCTCGGAATCCCCCCAGCGGATCGACGGCAGGTCCTGCGCATCGATCTTGATCAGCGCCAGATCGGAGCGGAGATCCGTACCGATGACCTTCGCCTCGTACTCGCGGCGATCGGTCAGGGTAACCGTCACCTCGTCGGCACCGTCCACCACATGATTGTTGGTGACTATGTAACCATCGGAGGAAATGATGAAGCCGGAACCCATGCTCGCCACGGGGCGCTGCTGGCGGCGCCGGGGCTCCAACAGGTGGCGGAAGATGTCCGGAATATCCTGCTGGTATTGCGGCGGCGGCCCGCCACGGGTCACCTCATTGCGCTCCACGGTATTGATCTTTACTACCGCGGGGGAATTCTGTTCGATCAGGTCGGTGAGTTCCGGTAGCCCACGGGCGCAGGCAGAACCCGCTATCAACAGGCTGAGGACCAACAAGTACTGCGTACAGCGTTTAACCATAGGTTTGTTACCCCTAATGATCGCTTCTAATATGAAATCAGTTGCTTTTTGGATGTCCTAGTGGATCACCCGCAAAAGATGCGGGCACCCTCGCGGACATTCAAGTTACTAATTAGTGGCAATCTGGCCACGAAAGTTCTCCCATATTATGTAAAACAGTGTAAAGGGCCCCCTATGTCCACACTGCGCCCGCGCACCGAACGCGGTCATTTCAGCCACCCGCGACGGCCGTACGGGCAGTCGGAACTGGGGGCGCCGCTGTTTTACTTCCCCGCCCAGAGCGGCGCCAATCACGGTATCGTCATGGCCGGCACCCACGGAGACGAGGTGGCGGCGGTGGTGGCGCTGTCCTGTGCACTCCGCGCCCTGCCGCCCGAACGACTGCGCCACCACGTGATACTCGCTGTCAATCCGGACGGCTGCCAGCTGGGAATCAGGGCCAACGCCCGCGGCGTCGACCTGAATCGCAATTTTGCCACCGGCAACTGGGACGGCAGCGGCAGCGTCTACCGCTGGAACAGCGCCGCGGAAGAGCGCGACGTGCTCCTGAGCACCGGCAGCGAAGGCGGCTCCGAGGCGGAGACTCACGCCCTCTGTGAGCTGATCGGCAAGCTGCAACCGGCCTGGGCGGTATCCATTCACGAGCCTCTGGCCTGTGTAGAGGACCCGGACAACAGCCCGCTGGGCCAGTGGCTGTCCGCAGGGCTGAATCTACCCCTGGTGACCGACGTCGGCTATCTGACGCCGGGCTCCTTCGGCACCTGGTGCGCGGAACGCGGGCTGCCCTGCATCACCGTGGAACTTCCGCCAGTATCGGCCGATCACGCCAGCGAGGACTACCTACAGGCGTTGATAGAGCTGCTCACTTACGACCAGTAGACCCGCCCCGCCGCGAAGCGCAGCGCCGGCTCCACATCCTTTGCCAGCCAGGTGGGACCGTCGAGATCGAGAAAGCGCACTTTATCGCCCAACGGCCAGGCCGCGCGGATGGCCCGGGACGTACACAGCATGCAACCGAGCATCAGCTCGAACCCCTGCGCTTTGGCCGCATCGGCCAGCGCCAGCGCCTCGGTGATGCCCCCGGTCTTGTCCAGCTTGATATTCACCATCTCGTAGCGACCGCGCAGTCGCGGCAGATCCTCGCGGGTGTGGCAGCTTTCATCGGCACAGATCGGCAGTGGATGGGCAAAGCTTTCCAGAAAGGCATCGTCATTGGCGGGCAGCGGCTGCTCCAGCATCGCCACCCCCTGCTCCGCGAGCTGCCGGCAGCGCTCCTGCAGCGTCTCCGCAGGCCACGCCTCGTTGGCGTCGATTACCAGTTGCGCATCCGGTGCCGCACGGCGCACGGCGGTTACCCGCTCCAGAACCTCGCGGTCGTCGAGTTTCAGCTTGAGCACGGACACGCCCTGCGCGACTGCCTGGACGGCGGCGCCGGCCATCGCCTCGGGGCTATCGATTACCAGCGTCTGTACCGTCGGCAGGGATGCCGGCCCGGAAAATTTCGAGCCGCTACGCTTCGCCTCCCAGTCGGCCAGCGCACAGTCCAGCGCGTTGCGGGCCGCACCGGCGAACAGGCGCGCCTGCAGCTGCTCTCGGGTAAGGCCCTGGGCCACTTCGCACAACAGCGGTTGCAGCTGCTGCAATACCGACTCGACACTCTCGCCATAGCGCGGATAGGGGGTACACTCGCCGACACCGGTAACACCGTCACCGGTTACCTCCACCACCACCACCTGCGCCTCGGTACGGGCACCGCGGGAAATGACAAAGGCGGTGCGCAGCGGCCAGCTTTCCGCATAGCAGCGAGCCTGCATTGGAAATCTCCTACAGGGTTCGGAGATAACAGTTTAGGTTAGGGAACCCTAGAGCGGACTGGAGGGCTCGACGCGCAACAGCAGCGGCGTGTAGGCGGGATTGGCAACGTGGCGGAGACTGTACCAGCGCACAAACAGGGCGCCGCCGATCAGGCCGATCAGCGCACCGATGATGGCACCGACCTCACCGGCCAGCGCCTCGCCAGCCAGCGCTGCCAGCACCAGAGAAACCAGCGGCAACAGATACACCAGCAGAGCACTGGTGGTCAGGGCGTTCTCGGCAATGCCGATTACCGCAGTATCGTTGAGGGAAATATTGTCGGGATCCCAGCTGTTCAGGGCCACCCGCACACGTGTCGCGCCGGACAGGTAGTCGCCCAGCAGGCCGGTACCGCAGCCGGACTTGGCGGAACAGCCATGACAGCCGCTGCGCTGGATCGTTTCGACCCAGATAGCGCCCGGCTCTATGGCCACCACCCGACCGCGCTCTTCCACCACAGTCCTGCCCTCGCTCAGCCTTCGACAGTGACGGCGCTCGCTACCCGCTGCGCGGTGATATCGGGAATCTCACCCACTACGGTCACCGTGTAGCTGACGCCATCCACCTCTATGCGATCCATATAGGCCACGGTGGCGCCGCGGATTGCACGCCCCTTGAAATTGAGCTCGGGGCCGAGCCGCTGCACGAACACGGTAAACACGCTCAGACCATCGCTGAACACCAGCATGTCACCATCGGTAAGCGGCTTGACCGAGACCGGCTTGAAGCCGTCCGGCAGCCAGCTGACCTGCCAGCGACTCTGCGAGGTGCTGCAGGGATTGTTGTTGTCGATACGACGCGCATCGGCGGACTGAGGCTGCAGATCGCTGTCCTGCACCGGAGACAGGTCCAGTTGCACAAACTGGTAGCGTTCCAACACACGCCCCTGGGCACCCACCAGCATCGTCTTCAGCGGCAGGCCGGTCTCGCGGTCCAGGTTAACCACCAGCCCCAGGCGGTGGCGATCCCGCGGGCGCGCCTCGATCACCACGGTATCGCGATCAGCGATACGCTCCTCGCCGCGCAAAATAAACTGATAGGCACGCTGCACATCCTGCTGCCCGGCGCGGCTCCACAGCCCCACCCGCGCCATCGGGCCCGAGGTCCGCTCGCAATTCTCGCTGTTGCCGTGACTGATCAGCTCGCGCGGCTCGCCACTCAGGTAGCGCACCCGCTCGATCTGCTCACCGTCACGCACCGCGTGCACGACCTGCAGCGTTTCCAGCATGCCGGCGTGTTCAAAGGTCACCAGGCCGCGGTAATCCAGTTCGCTGACGGCCCGGGCGAGCTTACCGAGCCACTGCTCGACCTCAGGGGCGGCGCTTTGCGGCAGAAGACTTTGCGGCGCGACTTGCCCGACAGGAGTACCCTCCGGAGCCACAATTTCGGGGCCCGCACTTTCAGGAGCTGCACCCTCACCGACGTTCTGCTCACCGCCGGCGCTCTGTGCGTAGGCAGCGGGCGCCAGTAGAAATAAAGCCAACAGAACGCTGTTGGCTTTACGAATTCTGCGGCTTACCTGGCCTCGACGATTACCGAGTTCCCCCACGCTACAGCCCAACCTGTTCACCGTAGGTGGCCCGGGCGAAGGGCACCATTCCCTGACTGCCGACGTGGGCGGCCTGTTCGGAGTGCTGGATCATCACCCGGTTGAGATGGCGCATCAGTTCAGGGGTTGGCATCTGCTGAATAACCGCCTGGCCGGCAACGCCGGGCTGGGAATCCGGCACCAGCCGCGGTGAGGCCGTGCTCACCGAACGCGTCGAAGGCGCCGGCACATAGAATCCTGTCGGTTGTGGCGAAGATTGCACCACCTGCTGCGCCGGGCGTTCCACCTCGGCGACCAGTTCACCACCGCTCTGGACGCCTCGATCCGCGCTGGACAGCTGCAGCTGTTGCACGCCCAGAATCGCCGCAAAGGCCACCGTCGCCGCCACTGCGCCCCGAGACAGGGGACGCCACCAGCGGCTGTTCGCCAGGCCGTCTGCCGCCTCAGCGCCGCCACCGGACTGGGCCAGGGGCTCTTCCCGCTCAACGGCCGCGGAGATACTCGCCGCCAGACCGGTGTCCACCGGGGCCACCTGCTCGCGGCGCATTACGCTCGCCGCCAGCTGGTAGCGAGACCAGCGCGCGCTCACTTCCGCCGAGGACGAACTGGCTTTCAGCAACCGCTGCAGCTCCAGTTCGCTGACCTCGCCGTCCATCAGCGCCGACAGCGACTCGTTCAGACGATCATGATGATTCCCGTGGGACATACGGGTAAACCCTCTCTGTGCAATCATTCTTGGTGCCCGCAAGCACCGCTTGTGGTTATCAGTTATGACCCGATATCCGGCGGTTTGTTTCGCCACCGGCAAAAAATTTTCTCCGCCGTCAGCCGCGGTCGCCGAGAGTCTCCGGTTCACCTGCCATCACCGCCTGCACGGTGCGATCGATGGCCTCGCGGGCGCGGAAAATCCGCGAGCGCACGGTACCCACCGGACAGCCCATCACTTCGGCGATTTCCTCATAGCTAAGCCCCTCCAGCTCGCGCAGGGTCACCGCGGAACGCAGGTCCTCCGGCAGCGCGCGAATGGCCTCGTGAACAGCCGCCTCCAACTGGTCACGAAACAACTGATTCTCCGGGGTCTCGTTGTCCCGCAGCAGGTCCGCGCCGGAATAGAATTCGGCGTCGTCCAGATCCACATCGGAGGACGGCGGGCGACGACTGCGGGATACCAGGTGGTTCTTGGCGGTATTGATGGCGATGCGATACATCCAGGTGTAGAAGGCGCTGTCGCCGCGGAAGTTGGCCAGGGCGCGGTAGGCCTTGATAAAGGCCTCCTGGGTCACATCCTGCACCTCGCTGTGATCCTTGATAAAGCGACTCACCACGGCGACTATCTTGTGCTGGTATTTCAATACCAGCAGGTCGAAAGCGCGCTTGTCCCCTTTCTGTACCCGCTCCACCAGCTGGCGGTCACTCGGCGACGCCTGTTGCGCTGTCATCCCCTACTCCCCTTACTCCTACAACCAGCAGTCGCACCGCGGGCGCCAAATCTTCCGAGGGAGTGGCTGCCTGCGCAGGCGTTTATTCTGTGGTGTTCAAGACACTGGCAATAGGACATAAGTTCCGGGTCAAATCGACGTAGTTCAAGGAGGCGCTATACTACGCGACCCCTAAACATAAATGAAATGTATGACTGCACAGGCTACCCTCAACTCAAAACAGTACGACGTACTGGTGATCGGCAGCGGCGCCGCAGGCCTTACCCTGGCCCTGCACCTGGCGGCGCGCTACCGCGTGGCCCTGCTGTCCAAACAGCGGCTGCAGGACGGCTCCACCTGGTTCGCCCAGGGCGGTATCGCCGCGGTACTCGACGAAATGGACTCGGCGGATTCCCACATTGCTGACACATTAGACGCGGGCGCCGGCCTCTGCCACCCGGACGCGGTACGCTTTACCGTGGAAAACAGCACCGCAGCCATCCAATGGCTGATCGATCAGGGCGTGGACTTCACCCGCGAACAGGGCGAATACCACTTGACCAAAGAAGGCGGTCACAGTCACCGGCGCATCATCCACAGCGCCGATGCCACCGGCCGCGCCGTGCACAGCACCCTGATCGAAAAAGTGCGCGCGACCGACAATATCGACTGTTTCGAGCACCATGTCGCACTGGATTTGATTCGCCAGCCGGATCCCAGCAAGGGGCGCTTCCGCTGTGCCGGGGCCTATATCTACAACAAGAATACCGAGGAAGTGGAACTCTTCCAGGCCAGGGCCGTGGTCCTCGCCACCGGCGGCGCCAGCAAGGCCTACCTCTACACCAGCAACCCGGATGGGGCCAGCGGCGACGGTATCGCCATGGCCTGGCGTGCCGGCTGCCGGGTCGCCAATATGGAGTTCAATCAATTCCATCCGACCTGCCTCTACCATCCCAAAGCCAAGGCATCGCTGGTCACCGAGGCACTGCGCGGCGAGGGAGCGCGGCTGAAGCTGCCGGACGGCAGCCGCTTTATGCACCGCTTCGACAAGCGCGGCGAGCTGGCGCCGCGGGATATAGTGGCGCGCGCGATTGACCATGAGATGAAGCGTCTCGGCGCAGACTGTCTGTACCTGGATATTTCCCACAAGGACTCGCAGTTCGTGCGCGAGCACTTCCCCACGGTCTACAACAACTGTCTGCAGTACGGCATCGATATCACCAGGGAACCCATCCCGGTGGTGCCCGCCGCGCACTATACCTGTGGCGGCGTGATGGTGGATCAGTTCGGCCGCACCGACCTGGACCAGCTGTACGCGATTGGCGAAACCACCTTTACTGGCCTGCACGGCGCCAATCGCCTGGCCAGCAACTCACTGCTGGAATGTCTGGTCTATGCCCGCTCGGCGGCCCTGCACCTGGACGAAATGCTGGAAGAAGTGCAGCCACCGCGCCCGGCGCCGGCCTGGGATGCTTCCCGGGTAACCGACTCCGACGAGGACGTAGTGATCTCGCACAACTGGGACGAGCTGCGCCGGTTTATGTGGGACTACGTGGGTATCGTGCGCACCCGCAAGCGCCTGCTGCGAGCCGAACACCGCGTCAGGCTGTTACAGCAGGAGATCCGCGAGTTCTACGCCAACTACAAGATCACCAGCGACCTGATCGAACTGCGCAACCTGGCACTGGTATCGGAACTGATCATCCGCTCGGCGCTCGACCGGAGGGAGAGCCGTGGCCTGCACTACTCGCTCGACTATCCCAACCTGCGCGAGCTGGCGATGGACACCATCCTGGTGCCGGAAAATTTTGCCGACCAGCAACAGTTTGTCTGATGCACGGCGGGCAAATGCCCGCCGTTAGCGCGAGAAACGCAATGCCACTTGCAGGCGGCGCCAGTCATCCCGGCTCATGCAGTCACGTGCCAGCACCAGGCGCAGTCGCCGTCCCTGCAGGTCACGCCCGTTGATCACCAGCAGCCACTGCCATAACACCAGTTCACCGTGGAAAGTAAACTCCCGCGGTTCACCACCTGACGGCAGCCAGAACCAGCGGCGTTCGCGGGTGCTGAGGTGGCCCTGCATCAGCTGCAGGCGCCGCCATTCAACAGCAGCATAAAGCAACACCAGCAGCGCCGCCGGCAGCATCAGAGATAGCACCAGCTGGCACCACCACAGCAGCGACAGCGTCTGCACAACGACCAGGCTGAGAAGGATAAATAGAAGGCGGGAGGGCGCCACGGCACAATCCAGCCGGGCGCTGCGTTCAAAATACTGCGGGGAGGGGCTATTCCTGGAGGCCGGTATTGTCACGGATGATCTGCACTATACGCAGCAACTCAGGATCCGCGGGATCCTCGCGGCGCATGAACCAGGCGAACAGATCCTGATCCTGCTCGTCGAGCAATTTGATGTAGCGCTGCTTGTCGGCCTCATCCAGCGTCTCATAGACGTTGTCCAGAAACGGCAGCAGTACCAGGTCCAGTTCCAGCATGCCGCGGCGGCTGGCCCAAAACAGACGATTGCGATCCATACTTCTTTCCCAATTGCCCAACGCCGGCAGATCGCCGACGGCGGCACTCTGATGCCGCTCGTGATAAAGAGCCGCAGTATACCCCTGTCCCGGACAAAGTTGAAAAGCCCGGCAACCTTGAAAAGACCGCCGCAAACCCCAAATAATCCACCCAAGACAACTCCTAGGTAGCAGGACTATGGATCAGCAGCAGTGGCAGGATTTTCTCACCGGCGCAGGCGCTATCTGGGAGGAGGACAAAGCGCATTTTCCGGAAACCGAAGCCGACCTGCACCTGATTGACCTGAGTCCGATCGGAGCCATCTCGATCGATGGCCCGGACAGCCAGAAGTTCCTGCAGGGTCAGCTCACCTGCGACCTGGTCAACCTGCCCGACAACCACAGCACCCTCGGCGCCCACTGCAACCCGAAGGGGCGCATGATCAGCGCCTTCAGCGCTCTGAAGCTGTCGCACAGTAATTTTATTTTCCGCCTGCCCCGCGATCTTGCCGGTACCGCCCGCGAGGCACTGGCCAAGTATGCGGTTTTCTTCAAAACCGAACTGAAGGATATGAGCGGCGCCAATACCGGGGAAAAGCATCGCTGGCTGGGCCTGCAGGGCAAAGGCGCAGCACAGCGTGCCGCCGATCTGCTGGGGCTTGAACCCCTGAGCGCCGGCGAGGTATGCACCTTTGACTGCAACGGCGCCACTGCCATAGCCCAGGCCCTGAACGCAGATCAGATTGCCCTGCTGGTCCCGGCAGCAAAGGCCAAAGATCTCTGGCAACAGCTGGCCACGGCCACCGAAGCCGCCAGTTACGACCGCTGGCAGCAGCTGCAGATAGAGGCGGGCATTCCCCAGTTGCACGCGGCGACCAGCGAGCTGTTTATTCCGCAGATGGCCAACCTGCACCTGCTGGGCGGCGTCAGTTTCAAGAAGGGCTGCTATACCGGACAGGAAGTGGTCGCGCGCATGCAATACCGCGGTGCCTCCAAGCGGCGCCTGTACCGCGCCCGATGCAGCGCGGGGGAAATCCCCACACCGGGACTGGAGATTTACGCCGACGGCGAATCGAGTATCGGCAACCTGGTGGAGGCCTGTCGCAGTGAGGAAGGCATTGAATTGCTCGCGGTGCTGACCATCACCAAGGTCGCCGCCGGCGAACAGCTGCGCCTGGCGGATGGCCGCGTACTGGAAATCCAGGAATTGCCCTACGACGCGGACGCAGATCCGCTGGCTTAAACCTAAAGTGGAGTGAGCACCGGCAAGCGACTCTGTGGCCCCTTCACCCGCTTAGCTGGACTCCGTCAGACTTCCACAGCGACCCGCTGCAGTTCCGAGGCCGCCGGCAATGCCCAATTGATCGGCGGCTGGCCGTGCTGCTGCAACCACTGATTGGCCTGCGAAAAAGGCCGGGTGCCGAAAAAACCCCGGTGTGCGGACAGCGGCGATGGATGTGGCGCGCGCAACACCAAATGTTTATTGCGATCGATAAAACCGCCCTTCTTCTGCGCGTAACTACCCCACAGAATGAACACCAGCCCCTCGCGCTGCTCCGCCAGTTTGTGAATCGCCGCATCGGTAAACTGCTCCCAGCCGCGCCCCTGGTGAGCGCCGGCCCTGCTGTCCTCCACCGTGAGCGTCGCATTCAATAGCAGCACGCCCTGCTCCGCCCAGGGCTGCAGGCAGCCGTGGTGCGCCGGCGGTATGCCCAGGTCCGAGTGCAGTTCCTTGTAGATATTCTGCAGCGACGGCGGAATGCGCACACCGGGCAACACGGAGAAACACAGGCCATGCGCCTGACCCGCACCGTGGTAGGGATCCTGGCCGAGGATAACGACTTTGACCTGGTCGAAAGGCGTCGAGTTGAAGGCGTTGAAAATCTGCCCGCCCGGAGGGTAAATCCGCTTGCCGGCCTGTTTTTCCGCCTGCAGAAATCCGCGCAGCTCCGCCATATAGGGCTTGTGGAATTCACCTTCGAGGACCTGGTACCAGGAGGGGTGGATTTTTATATTGTCGGGGTTCTGCATTCCAAGTGTCCTGTAGGCACTAATCCTTGAGAATCTTCTTTACCTGCTTTCGCAACTCGGGCACCACCTCTTGTTCGAACCAGGGCCGCTGGCGCAGCCATAGCGTATTGCGCGGGCTCGGATGGGGCAGCGGAAAGTAGCCCGCCGGCAGCGCATCGCGATAGTGGCGCACGTTTTCGGTGATACTGCCATACCAATGCGGCAGATAATGGCGCTGGGCATATTGTCCCACCAGCAGAGTGAGTTGCAAATTTGGCAACAGCGCGAGCAGCCGCCGGTGCCAGGTGGCGGCGCACTCGGGGCGCGGCGGCAAATCACCGCCTTTGCCGCGACCGGGGTAGCAGAAGCCCATGGGCACAATGGCGATACGCGATTGGTCGTAAAAGGTTTCCCGGTCCACCCGTAGCCAGCTACGCAGCCGGTCACCGGAAGGATCATTCCAGGGAATACCGGTGGCGTGCACCCTGGTGCCCGGAGCCTGGCCGATGATGAGCAGACGCGCGGACTCAGCCGCACGCACAACCGGGTTGGGCCCCAGTGGCAGGAATTCTTCGCACAGGCGGCAGGAACGTATTTCTTCGAGCAGCGTCGGCAGTCGGTCGGCAGTCAAACCTCAACCTCTAACAGTGATCACGGCAGTGACTTTTCACTGCCCGAATTACCTTCGGGAAAGGCCAACTGCAACAGCAGTGCGCGCCGGTCATCGGGAGCGGCTGCGCGACCAACGTTATTGTTGTCCAGTACCACGTAGATACCGCTCGCATCTACCGCCAGGCCCTCCGCCTTGCCATAGCGGGTCTCGCTGTAGACATACTGCGGAGCCTCTTCAATACTCCGGTACTCGATACACCATTCGGCCTGCAGACTTTCGATGGAGCGTTTGCAGACCGCAAAAGCATTGCGTTCCAGTGTGAACATCGCGCCGTCGTAGTAAGCGAGGCCGGTGAGATCTTCCGAGCGCCCGCGAAAATCCAGTGCCGTGACCGGAGGCAGGTCCAGCAACTGCGGCGCCGCACCTTCTGCAAGGTAGACCAGGCCGCGACGATCGCGCTCCAGCGCCACCCAGTAATCACCACCGACTTTCAGCAGCCCCTCGCTGGCACCGTTGAATTGCTGCATGTAGCCACGCTTGCGCGCGGCCGCCGACCATTGCCACGGCAACCACACAGCGTCCTCGGGATTCTCAAGTGGCACACGCACGATGCGGTGATGGCGCTCACTGACGAGGAACAGCGCATCGTCAGAACAGCTTATGCCCTCAAAGTCGGCCGCGGCACCCGCCTGTAAAGTATTGAGTATTTTGGCCTTGAGGCCGTCGGCAGGCTGATCGGGGACTTGCAGTGCGTCAAACCGCAGCCAGGGTACCAGGCCCGCCGAGCCCTCCGTGCGGCGCACGGCGTAGACGATCGCGGAATTCTTGTCTGAAACCGCCAGCAATTCGCCGCTGCAAAACGCCAGACCGGATATATCCAGTCCAGCGCTGCCATCCAGCCAATGGCTGGCGAGCAGCTGCGCCGGGCTGACAGTCGCAGCTGCCGCCAGTGGAGACAGCTGCATACCTATAAGGGCGAAAATACGTTTTCCGAGCAAGGGGATTCGGATTAATCGCGGAAGTTGTTGAACTGCAGCGGTTGCTCCAGCTCCTTACCTTTCAGCATGGCAATAACCTGCTGCAGGTCATCGCGTTTCTTGCCGGTAACCCGCACCTGGTCGCCCTGAATCGCAGCCTGCACTTTCAGTTTTTCATCTTTGATGATCTTGACGATCTTTTTTGCCAGCTCTTTGTCCAGACCGTTTTTCATCGTGATCGCGACTTTGACCTGCTTGCCGGACTGTTCCTTGTCACCGACCTCCATGGCCAGCGGATCGATACTGCACTTGATCAGCGATGCCCGCAGCATATCCACCATCTGATCCACCTGAATGTCCGCCTCGGCGCGCGCCACCAGGGAAAACTCGTTCATTTCCACTTCGGCATCGACGCCTTTGAAATCAAAGCGGTTGGCCACTGTGCGGTTCACCTGGTCCACGGCATTGTTCAGCTGGTGCTTGTCTACTTCGGACACTATGTCAAAGGAAGGCATTGAATTCTCCGTTCTTATTTCCAGCGGTTTTTCATTTTAAAACTTCGGGAATGATTTCCACGTTGCGATCATCGCTGCTGAGCCAGATATGGCCGTCCTGAATGGTCGCATTCAGGTCCATATTGCGCTCGGCCATGGCGGCCAATTGTTCGGTCGCATCTGCCGATAGGGAATAGACGCGCAGATTGTCGAAACGCGCCAGCGCGCTCTCCTGCTTCTGCCACCATACCGGCGCCGTGCGGCGCCCATAACTGTACACCAATACCTGCTTGGCGCGGTTGCTGGCCTTGCGCAACCGCTCTTCGGTCGGCAGGCCCACCTCGATCCACAGATCGATCTCGCCACTGAGGCTCATCTGCCACAGATCCGCCTCCTCGTCGGAGGAGATGCCGCGGGTAAATTCCAGGCTGTCGGACGCGTTGTGGGCAAAAGCCAACAGCCGCACCATCATGCGCTCATCCGTTTCGGAGGGATGACGTGCCAGTGTCAGCTGGTGCTCGCCATAGTAGTCCCGATCCATATCGGCGATCTGCACGCCGGCTTTGAAGATAGTTGCCTTTAACGCCATTTCGGCTCCAAGTTTGCGCCGGCTCCGGCATGGGAGGGACGGCGGACTATTCTAGGGAGGTTTACTGGAAACACTTTTGGAATCCCAGAGGTATCCCGCATGAATGTTGTATTCACGGATGGCCGCCGACTCTGGGCCGGCGCCCTGCTCTGCCTGCTGGTATTCGGTCTCAGCGGCTGCGGTATCAACAATATCCCCACTTATGACGAACAGGTCAAAGCCGCCTGGGCGCAGGTGGAAAACCAGTATCAGCGCCGCGCCGACCTGATTCCCAACCTGGTGAAAACCGTCAAGGCCTACGCGGCCCACGAGCGGGAGACGCTACAGGCCGTTACCGAGGCACGCGCCAAGGTCAGCTCCATGCAGGTGGACGAGAACCTGCTCAACGACCCGGCCAAACTGCAGCAATTCGAAGCCGCCCAGGCCCAGCTGTCCAGCGCCCTCGCCCGCCTGATGGTCGTGGTCGAGAGGTACCCGAACCTGAAGGCGGATCAGAACTTCCTCGCCCTGCAGTCGCAACTGGAGGGTACCGAAAACCGCATCGGCGTCGCGCGGCGGGATTATATACAGGCGGTGGAGCGCTACAACCGCGAGATCCGCACTTTCCCCGGGCGCATCTGGCACATGGTCCTGTACAGCGATATGCCGTTGCGCGAAACCTTCCAGGCCACCAGTGAGGATGCAGAGAAGGCTCCGGAAGTCGACTTCCAGTAAGCGCCCCGAAAGAGCCTTTTTCCAATAATGAATTTTCATCGGCTAGTTACGCTCTCCGTCGCCATCACCGCGCTGCTCTGCGCGCTGGGGGTATTGGCCGACGTGCGCTTTCCGCCGCTGTCCGGACGCGTGGTAGACAGAGCCAACCTGCTGCAACCGGAAACTGAGTTCCGCCTGACAGAAATAATGCAACAACACGAAAAGGAGACCAGCAATCAGCTGGTTGTCGTCACGCTGCCCGACCTGCAGGGCCTGACCATCGAAGAGTACGGCTATCAACTGGGACGTCACTGGAAGATTGGCCAGAAAGGCAAAGACAACGGCGTGCTGCTGATTGTCGCGCCGAGTGAGCGCGAGGTGCGCATCGAGGTGGGCTACGGTCTGGAAGGGGCGCTGACGGACGCGCTGTCAGCCAACATCATCCATACCAAGATACTGCCGAAATTCAGAACCGGCGATTTCGACGGCGGCGTCAGCGCCGGGGTGCAATCCATCATCGCGGCGATCAAGAACGAATATGTCGCCGAACCCACCGAGGACGGAGGCGACCGCCGCACGGCGCTGTTGATCGGCCTGTTCCTGCTGCTGGTGATGCTGCAACTGTTCGGCGCCTCGGTACTCGGCTCCCCCAGCGGCAGCCGCGGCTATCGTCGCGGTCGCTACGGCGGCTATTACGGGGCCGGCGGTTTCGGCGGCGGCTTTGGTGGCGGTGGACTTGGCGGCGGCTTCGGTGGCGGGGGCGGCGGCTTTGGCGGCGGAGGCGCATCGGGCGGATGGTAATGCTCACCAGCGAGTATCGGCGCCGGGTCGCCGATACGATCAAGGAAGTGGAGGCGCGCACCGACGCCGAGTTGGTCACGGTACTCGCGCGCACGGCCGACAATTACCTGTATATCTCCACGCTGTGGGCGGCCTTTCTCGCCCTGCTGCTGGCGCCGCTGCTGCAGTTTTTGCCCTGGTGGCTGGAGTACCAACAGGCATTTACGCTGCAGTGGATTCTGTTTATCGCCCTGGCGGTGCTGTTTCGCTGGCGGCCACTGACCATGCGGCTGGTCCCCAAGAAAGTGAAATACTGGCGCGCATCCAACCTGGCGCGACGGCAATTTCTGCAGCAGGAGCTACACAGCACCCAGGGGCGCCTGGGACTGCTGATCTTTGTCGCCGAGGCGGAACACTATGTGGAAATACTGGCGGACCGCGGGCTGGCGGAACATATCAGCAACGACAACTGGCAGGAGATCGTTGAGAACTTTATCC
This sequence comes from Microbulbifer marinus, assembly GCF_900107725.1. Lineage (GTDB taxonomy): Bacteria > Pseudomonadota > Gammaproteobacteria > Pseudomonadales > Cellvibrionaceae > Microbulbifer > Microbulbifer marinus. The sequence continues at coordinate 1,102,218 of NZ_FNQO01000001.1, forward strand.
ACGAGATCAAGCGCGGCAAAACCGGTGAGGCTTTTTTGCACTGTATCGAAAAGTGCGGCGAGCTGTTGCAGGAGGCCGCCCCGGCCAGTGCGATCAAGAACGAACTACCGAACCACCTGATTATTCTGGATTGAGGTATGCAAAAGAGAAAAACCGCAATAATCGCAGGCTCAACGCTGTTGCTGATATTCGTGGCCTATGCGGTCAGCGGCGCTTTTTGGCAAAGTGACTCCGTTGACGGCAAACAGGCGGCGCGATCACAGCTCTCGCGCCTGTTCTCTAACGATAACGGCAATCTTGAAGACCGGATCCGCAAACTGGAGACATCGCTGGAGGATGCCAACCAGATCCAGTCCCAGCTGCTGGAAGTGGTTGAGGAGTTGCGCGCGCGGCTGGAGCGCTACGCCCCCACACAGTCTGCAGAAGATATTCGCACTGCGGCGCTGACCTCCTCGCCAGAGCGGCATGGCACCGAACACGCGGATCGCCCGTCACGCAGGGACCGCTACAGCGGGCACCGCGACCATCAGCTGCAGCGATTGATCGATGCCGGCATCAACCCGGATCGAGCGGAATTTATCCTCGACAAGCAGGAGCGCTTCCAGTACGAGCACATGCAGCTGTCTTATCAGTACCGCCATGTAAAGGACAAGTCCTCCGCCGAGGCCGAACGCCTGCGCCGGCAGCTCGACCGGTACAGCCACCCGCGCAAGTATTTCGAACACGAACTGGGCGAGCAGGAATTCGAACTCTATTTAGAGGCTAACGGCGGCCGCCAGGAAATGCGCATCGACAGGGTCGTCAGCGATACGCCGGCATCCGGGGCGGGCCTGCAAGCGGGAGACAAAATCATTTCCTATAACGGCGAACGGGTATTCCATATGGGGGATCTGCGCACGCAGGTCTACAAGGTCGCACCGGGCAAGACTGTCGCCATCGAAGTGCAACGGGAGGGGAGTTCGAGCAGGGAGGTGATTTACGTACCCAGCGGCCCACTGGGTATCCAGGGATAACTGTCTGCGCATGCTGCAGAGACGGCCCACGGCCGCCTCCACAGATCTTCGCAACCGACACTTACTCTGCGGATGTCTCCGGACGCATATGCGGGAACAGCAGCACATCGCGGATTGACGGGGAGTTGGTGAACAGCATCACCAGTCGGTCGATACCGATGCCCTCACCGGCGGTCGGCGGCAGGCCGTATTCCAGCGCGCGGATATAGTCGGCGTCGTAGTGCATCGCCTCGTCATCACCGGCATCCTTCTCCGCCACCTGGGCCTTGAAGCGCTCGGCCTGGTCTTCCGCATCGTTCAGCTCCGAGAAGCCGTTGGCGATCTCGCGGCCGCCGACGAAGAATTCGAAACGATCGGTGACGAACGGGTTGTCATCATTGCGGCGCGCCAGCGGTGACACCTCGGTCGGGTACTCGGTGATAAAGGTCGGCTGGTCCAGGCGGTGCTCGACGGTCTTCTCGAAAATCTCGATCTGTACCTTGCCCAGGCCCCAGCTGTCCTTCAGCGGAATACCGAGCTTGTCGGCAACGGCGCGGGCGCTTTCCAGGTTGTCGATATCGGCGTGGCTCAGGCTCGGGTTGTGGCGCAGGATGGAGTCGAATACCGACAGGCGCGCAAACGGCTTGGCGAAGTCGTAGCTGCTGCCCTGGTACTCCACGGTAGTGCTGCCCAGCACATCCTCACAGATACCGCGCAGCATTTCCTCGGTCAGATCCATCAGGTCGTTGTAGTCGGCGTAGGCCTGGTAGAACTCCAGCATCGTGAACTCGGGGTTGTGACGCGTGGACAGCCCCTCGTTACGGAAATTGCGGTTGATTTCATACACGCGCTCGAAGCCACCGACCACCAGGCGCTTCAGGTAGAGTTCCGGCGCGATGCGCAGGTACATATCGATATCCAGCGCATTGTGATGCGTGATAAACGGCCGCGCGGTGGCGCCGCCGGGGATCACCTGCAGCATCGGCGTTTCCACTTCCATGAAGCGGTGACCGTTGAGGAACTGGCGGATGTACTCGATGATCTGCGAGCGCAGGCGGAATACGTCGCGGGATTCCGGCGTGGCGATCAGATCGACGTAGCGCTGGCGATAGCGCAGCTCCTGGTCGGCGATACCGTGGAATTTCTCCGGCAGCGGACGCAGCGCCTTGGTCAGCAGCGTGTATTCCTCGCAGTTCACGTACAGGTCGCCCTTGCCGGACTTATGCAGCTGGCCGCGCACGCCGACGATGTCGCCGATATCCCAGGCGCCGTGACGCTCCTTGATATCCTTCTGCGCCGCCTTGTCCGCATACAGCTGGATGCGGTCGGACACATCCTGAATAACCATGAACGGACCGCGCTTGGCCAGGATACGCCCCGCCACACAAGCGGTCTTGCCCAGTGCTTCCAGCTCCTCCTTGGATTTCTCGCCGAATTCCGCCTGCAGGTCGGCAGCGAGGTTTTCGCGGCGAAAACTGTTCGGGAAGGCATTGCCCTTCTCGCGCAGCGCGGACAGTTTGGCGCGGCGCTCGGCAATGAGTTTGTTTTCGTCTTGCTGGATTTGCGTATCAGTCATGATGATTCGTCGGTTGCAGTTTCAGATGGTTGTTCCCCTCTCCCGCAGGGAAGAGGGGCTGGGGAGGAGGCTCGCTCCCGGCTTACAGCCCGGCTTTCAGGCTCGCTTCGATAAACTGGTCCAGGTCGCCGTCGAGTACCGCCTGGCAGTTGCTGGTCTGCACGCCGGTGCGCAGATCCTTGATGCGCTGGTCGTCGAGCACGTAGGAACGGATCTGGCTACCCCAGCCGATATCCGACTTGCTCTCCTCCATCGCCTGTTTCTCCGCGTTGCGCTTGAGCATCTCCTGCTCGTACAGCCTGGCGCGCAGCATCTTCCAGGCCTTGTCGCGGTTCTGGTGCTGGGAGCGCTCGCTCTGGCAGGCCACCACGATACCGGATTCGATATGGGTCAGGCGCACAGCCGAGTCGGTCTTGTTCACGTGCTGGCCGCCGGCACCGGAGGCGCGGTAGGTGTCCTCGCGCACCTGCGACTTGTCCACCTCGATCTCGATGTTGTCATCGATTTCCGGCGATACGAAGACCGAGGAGAAGGAAGTGTGGCGGCGGTTACCGGAATCGAACGGGGACTTGCGCACCAGGCGGTGCACGCCGGTTTCGGTACGCAGCCAGCCAAAGGCGTGGTCTCCCTGAAAGTGGATAGTGGCGCTCTTGATACCGGCCACTTCCCCGGCGGAGGCCTCCTCCAGGGTGGTCTTGAAGCCGTGGGCCTCACCCCAGCGCAGATACATTCGCAGCAGTATCTCGGCCCAATCCTGCGCCTCGGTGCCGCCGGAACCGGCCTGGATATCCAGATAGGCGTTGTTCGCATCGGTCTCGCCGGAGAACATGCGGCGGAATTCCAGTACACCCAGCTGCTGCTGCAGGTTATCGATTTCGGCGGCAACCTCGGTGACGGAATCCTCGTCGCCCTCTTCCACCGCCATTTCCAGCAGCTCGCGGCAGTCGGAGATACCGGAATCCAGGTTCTCGATGGTGGTGACTACGGTTTCCAGGGAGGAGCGCTCACGACCCAGCTCCTGGGCGCGGTTAGGGTCGTCCCAGACGCTCGGCTCGGCCAGCTCCAGCTCGACCTCGGTCAGGCGCTCTTTCTTGCTGGCGTAGTCAAAGATACCCCCTAAGAACGTCGGTGCGCTCTTCGAGGTCTTTCAGTTGATTGAGAAGGGGATTGATTTCCATGAACTCTCGGATTCCGGACATAAGATAAAGCGGCGCGCATTCTACCGCAGCGCACCGTGGGGGTTCCAGTGGCCTTCCAGACCCAGGTAGGCTCCGCAGCGAGGTCCGGGCGGCCCTGCTAGCGGGATCCGCTTTCGGGACACGCCGTGAATACATCCCTGTAGGCTTGTCTGCGAGATCCTTCTCGCAGACAGTCCCGAAAGCGAATCCCGCTAGCAGACCCTTAGCATGAGGTTGCTGAGCGTTACTCGCCTTTGCAAAGCAAATTGAAATGAACACCGAGTCTCTATGCTAAGGAGCTGATGCCGGAGCCTGTTTGTGGGACCTTCCGCGGCCATGGATGGCCGCGGAGAGCGTACAGGGACGTATTCACAGCGTGTCCCACAAACAGGCTCCGGTAGCAGCGCCGCCAAGGGCCTGTGCCGCCCCCTCACTGGAGAGAAGAAGGACGGGAATTCAGGCGCCAAACCCGTTCATCAGCAGTCCGGCGACGACAATCTGCGGCAACGTCAGCAGTGGCAGCGCCAGGGCCAGGCGCCAGGAACCTGTAGTGTCCTTGATCGACATCAGCTCGGTGTAGTCTGTGGAAACCCCGGCCATCAGGAAGGCGAAGGCGTTGCCGGGCGCCGCCGCCCGGCTGAAGATATCCGCGGCCAGCGGCGTGGCGCCCTCCGAGCAGACTTCCAGGATTGTCGCCGCCACCAGGGTTGCCCCCAAGCCCAGCAGCGACGGGCCGAACCACTGCTGGAACACCGCCGGATCCACGAACGCGCGCACCAGCACCGCCAGCACTATGCCCACCAGCAGCCAGCGCACCACCATCTGTGAACCGCGGATGCCCTCCCACAGCAGGCCGCCGATACTGGTCGGCGTCAACTCGGCGCGATTCCACAGCTCGCGCACCTCGGTGCGCCAGTCGTAATCCTCCGGCAGCTCCACCCGGTTGGGGTTGGCCGGCAGCCTGCCCCGCTCCACCATGCGGTCGGCCAGATAGCCGGCGATCAGCGCGATCACCGCGGAGCAGAGGATAAACAGCAACGTCCACCAGAGGCCGATCAGCGCGATCAGGATCACCGTCAGCGACAGCGAGTTCCACGGGCTGGCGACCAGGAAGGCCATCACCTGTCCCAGGCTGGCGCCGCGCTTGTACAGCTGCATGCCCACCATCAGGATGCCGTGGGAGCAGAGATCGAAGAAAAGCCCCGCCAGGGTGGCGCGAAACAGGCCGCGCTTGCTGCCGCCACGCCCCAGCACCTCGATGACCAGCTCTTGCGGAATGCGCCCGAGCAGGCCGACAAACAGCGCCCCGGCCACTACACCCCACCACATCGTATGCACCAGTTCCACCACGCCGGTGGACATGTGGTGCAGCCACTCCGGCATGGCCGACAGGTCTACAGCCCAATAACTGAGGTAGAGAACCGCTACCAGTGACAGGCTGATCCATAACAGCCAGTCGATTCGGCCGTGGGGTTCGTCGGCACAGCAGGCCGAGGTGTGCGATTCCACCACCACCGCATCCCGCGGTGGCTGGGGCCCACAGCATTTGTCAGTCACGCTGACCTCCCGACAGGTTGTCCAGAATCGCGCACTCCGGCGACTCGTCGCCGGCACAGCTATCCGCGAGACCGCGCAGGCTGGTGCGCATCTCGCGTAGATTGCGCAGCTGCTCTTCTACACGCCTGAGTTTTTCCTCCACCAACCGCTTGGCATCGTGACTTCGACGCCCCGGGTCGCGGTGCAACTCCAGCAGATCGCGCACCTCGTCGATAGAAAAGCCGGTAGCTCGGGCGCGCTGGATAAAGCGCAGTGTCTCCAGGTCCCGCTCGCTGTAGTCGCGGTAACCGTTATCGGCACGCCCCGGCGCGAGCAAATCAATGGATTCGTAGTAGCGCAGCGCCTTCGCGGTCAGGCCCGACCGCTGCGCCGCCTGGGAAATATTCATCACACCTCCCGCAGTGCAGTGTCTTATTACGGTGCAGGAGGCTAAAGGTTACCGCGAGAGGAAGGTCAATTGTTATTTTTCGGGCAGTCGCCCTTCTCGTATTTAATTTGGTCGGCCGGATCGAAGCCGAGTTCCAGCGCGGCATCCAGCGAGCCCTCTTCAATCAGGTGCAGCAGAATATCTCCGGTGGGACCGCCACAGACGGCGGCATACATCCGGTCGGTGCGGCTGCCGCAACTGGATTCCTGCACAACCACGCCATTGTCGGTCAGATTGGCACCGCTCTCTTCCAGCGACATGCCACCGCCCTCGCACTGGCGACTGCCGCGGGCGCGGAAAACCCAGATCAGCTCGTCCGGCTGGACCGCCGGTTCTTCGGGCGCAGCCGACTCTTCCGCAGCCGTGACAGTTTCGTTTTCCGGAGCTTTTTCCTCCGCCCGCTCGCCGCAGGCGCTCAGCCCGGTAACAGCGGCCAGCGCCAACAGTAGAGATGTATTCCGGTTCACTTCTGCTTCCTCCGTAAAGCCAGTTAACTGAACCCCAGAGTATGCCCGATGCTGGTCGACACGCCACGCCGGCCGTATCTGTATCGCGGCTGCGGGTTCGTTGGATACAGCGTAGCGCCTTCAGAAGATACTCGCCCTGAGAGGAAGATCAGTCTTGTTTGTTCGGGCACTTAACGGTTTGATATCTAATCTGCTCCGCCGGGCCATATCCAGCTGCCAGGGCCGCATCCAGCGAATTACCCCTGATCAGGTGCAGCAATATATCCCCTGTAGGCTCGCCGCAACCGGAGACAAAAACGAGGTCGGTACGCAGACCACAGTGGGACTGGTGCGCGACCACGCCACTATCTTTGAGTTTGGCACGGCTGTCATCCAGCGACATATCTTCGCCTATACACTGCTTGACGCGGCGGTGCCGGAATACCCAGATCAGCGGCTCCTGATCGGCTGTCTCCTCCGCTTGGGCCGCAGGCGCTTCCGCTTGGGCCGCAGGCGCTTCCGCCTGGGCCGCAGGCGCCTCCGCCTGGCCGGCCGGCTCTTCGGATTGCTCCGCCGACTGTTGCGCGGCAGCGTAAGTCGCCTTTTCCGCTTTGTTTTCCGCGGGCAGCCCAAAGACCCCGACGGACAACGTGAGACCCAACACCAACAGAAGTAACAGTGTGCGCTTCATTTCTAGCTTCCTCCGTGAAGCTTGTCATCTGCCCGGTCAGCCAAACGCCAGCCAGGCGCCCACCAGCAACATCAGCGTGCCGGCAATGCGGTTGATCAGGCGCACATTCTCACCGCGCTCCAACAACCGGCTGAGCGTGCGTCCGCCGCCTGCGTAAATCAGCATACACAGGGTTTCCAATAGCAGAATGATAGCAATGAGCACCGCCAGCTGCGGTGCCAGCGGGTAACTGTCGTTGATAAAGGGCGGCAGCAGCGCGATAAAAAACGCCCAGCCTTTCGGGTTGGCCACCGCGGTGACGAATCCCTGTGCCGCCAGCGACTGCCGCGAGGGCATCGCGGTACTGCCATCGCGATCCTCCGGCGCGACCATCACCATGCGCCCGCGTGCGCGCCACATCTGAACGCCCAGCCAGGCCAGGTAGGTACCGCCGCAGTACTTGAATACCTGAAAGGCGGTCGGATATTGCAGCATCAGCGCAGCGATACCCAGTACCGCTGCTACCGCCACCAGCGCCACGCCGAGCAGTTCGCCGGCCATCATCCACAGGGTGCGGCGCACGCCGAGGGTCATTCCCAGGGTCAGCGCCAGGGTCATACACATACCCGGCGTCAGCGACACGAAGAAAAATGTGGGCACGAAAAGCGCCAGCACGGACAGATCGATAATCCCCATCAGTGATGCGTTCCCGTATGGTTGCCGTAATGGCTCACCAGCATGCCCGCCAGCATCAGGCCACAACCGAGCAGTTCGCGACCACTCAACACTTCATTCAGGAACAGCCAGCCCGCCGCTAGTGCAAACACCGCCTCCAGACTCATGATCACGGTCGCGTGCGAGGGTGCAGCGTGACGTTGCGCCAGCAGTTGGAAGGTGAAGGCGATGGCCGTGGAGAAAATCATCATGTAGGCGATGGGCCAGGCCGCGTTAACTGCAGACTGCAGGCTTGGCTGTTCAACCATCAGCGAGGCCACGCCGGACAGCAGGCCACAGACGAGAAACTGCACGCAAGCCAGCCGCAGTGCATCGTAGCGTCGCACCAGGTGATCCGCGGACAGCACCTGCACGGCAAACACGAAGGCACTGGCAAACACCAACAGGTCCCCTACCAGCTGTGACTCCTCACTGAAATCGGCGAGCTCGTAGAGCCCCGCCAGCGCCAGGCCGATCCCCGCCCAGGTCCAGCGATTGGTTTTGTGGCCGAGAGACAGGCCGATCACCGGTACCAGCAACAGGTAAAAACCAGTGATAAAACCGGCGCGGCCGGCGGTGGTGTACAGCAGGCTCACCTGCTGCAGGGCCGCCCCCAGAAACAGCCAGAAACCCAGAATCGCGCCGCCAGGCAGGCAGGCGCGCCAGCCGTGCGCGACGCTTGCCCCACCCTCTTCACCGGGCTGTATCTCTTCGGCGAGCTGCGGTGCGCGGCGGGAAGAGAGCCAGTAGACAATCGGGATCAACAGCAGTCCGCCGAGGAAAAACCGCCAGGCGTTAAACGCCAGTGGCTCGATATGCTCCATGGCGATTTTTTGCGGCACAAAGGCCACGCCCCAGAACAGGGCCGCCAGCAACAGCAGAATTTCCGCCTGAGCTTGTTTGCGTTTCATTCAGTCACATCTCAAAAACGGTAATAAGGTAATTTCTACTTCGAATGCACAAAGGGAGGCTCTGCCGCCGGTGACCATCCGGCAAGCGATTGCCGATGAGGCTGCTTGCCGGGTGGTCACCGGCGGCAGAGCCGATTCAGAACTAATTACTTCGGTCGCCCCGACACCGCCCCACTACAAGGGCTCCAGATAATTCACCAGCAGCTGCAGCGATTCGCGGCCGCGGAATTCATTGATGTCGAGCTTATAGGCCAGACGTACCCGATCCGCCGGCTGCGGCCATTGATCGGTATCGACATTGAACGCGATCGCGTCCAGTGCCAGCTGTGGGTTTTGGCTCGGGGCCACGACCATCTTCAGGTGGCGCTCGCCGACAATGCGCTGCTGCAGCAGCAGAAACTCACCGTCGAACAGCGGCTCCGGAAACGCCTGGCCCCAGGGCGCACAGGCGCGCAGTGTGGCCGCGGTGTGCAGTGTGAATTCCGTCGGTTCGAGTTCGCCGTCGGAATCGATCACTGCCTGCAGTTGCTGCTCACTCAGCCGGCTGCGCACCGCCGCTTCGAACGCATCGGTAAAAGCGGCCAGGTTTTCCGCCGGCAGGCTGAGGCCGGCGGCCATCGCGTGGCCGCCGAACTTGGTGATCAGGTCCGGCTGCGCGGCCGCCACATCACTGAGGGCATCGCGGATATGCAGCCCTGCAATCGAGCGCGCCGAGCCCTTGATCAGGCCGTTGTCGCCGTCGGCAAAGGCGATGACCGGGCGGTGGAATTTTTCCTTGATCCGGCTGGCGAGAATACCGACCACGCCCTGGTGCCAGTTCTCGTCGTAGAGGCACAGGCTCCAGGGAATCTCGCCGTCGAGTTGCAGCTTCTCCAGCGCGGCCATGGCCTCGCGCTGCATGCCCTGCTCTATCGCCTTGCGGTCGCGGTTCAGCGCGTCCAGCTCAGCCGCCAGTTCGCGGGCCTCGCTCGGATCGCGCGTCAGCAGGCAGCGGATGCCGGTACCGATATCGTCCAGGCGCCCGGCGGCGTTGATGCGCGGTCCGAGAATAAAACCGATGTCCGTCGTCGACAGCTTGCGCTGATCGCGACCGGCAACCTCGAGCAGTGCACTGATGCCCGGCCGGCAGCGGCCGGCGCGGATACGGGCGATACCCTGCTGCACCAGGATGCGGTTGTTGTGGTCAAGCGGCACTAGGTCCGCGACCGTGCCCAAAGCCACCAGATCCAGGTACTCGGCCATATTCACCGGCGCTATACCGCTGTCGGCAAACCAGCCACTGTCTTCCAGAGCACTGCGCAGGCGGCTCAGCAAGTAGAAGATCACCCCCACCCCGGCGAGATTCTTGCTGGGGAAATCGCAGCCGGGCTGGTTGGGGTTAACGATCGCGTCGGCATCCGGCAGCTCGGCTCCCGGTAGGTGGTGATCGGTGACGATCACCGTCATTCCGGCAGCCTTGGCCGCGGCCACGCCGTCGATGCTGCTGATGCCGTTGTCCACGGTGATCAGCACGTCGGGGCTGAAATCCTTCGCCACCTCGACGATCTCCGGCGTCAGGCCGTAGCCAAAGTCGAAGCGGTTGGGGACCAAAAACTCTACCCCGGGAGCGCCCATGGCACCCAACGCCAACACCGCCAGCGTGCTGCTGGTGGCGCCGTCGGCGTCGAAGTCGCCGACGATCAGGATCTTCTGCTGGGCGCGCACGGCACTCACCAGCAGCTCCACCGCTCGCTCCAGGCCCCGCATGGTTTGGGGTGCGTGCAGTTTTGCCAGGCGGTGATCCAGCTCGGCCTCACTGGTAACGCCGCGGCCGAGCAGCACGCGCTGCAGGATTTTCGGTGTGTCAGATGCAAAACGGCCAGTGGAATAATCCACTGGCCGTCGCTGAATTCTTGTCGTCATTCTCGCTCAGCTATTTTTAGGTATCGAGTGCCGTCGCCATAAACTCATGTACCTGCGACAGGTCGTTGGGCAGGACCTTCATGCGCTCCGCGCGCTCGAACAGGTCCTGCATGTGCGCCGGCAGGGGAATTTTCTCCAGGGGCAGCGCGCGGGCTACCGCGTCGGGGAATTTTGCCGGATGGGCGGTGGAGAGGCAAACCATTGGCTGTTCCGCGGATTTACGCACTCTTCGCGCGGCCTCGACGCCGATGGCGGTGTGGGGGTCCAGCAGGTACTCGCTGGACTCGAACACCTCGCGGATCACCTCTACCGTACGCGCATCATCCACCCGACAGGAGGAGAAGACTTCACGCGCCCTGGACAGCACGCTCGGATCCAGGTGCATCGGCGCACTGCGATCCGCCAGCAGCTCCGCTACCGCCGAACCGTTGCGATCGTACAGGTCGAACAGCAGGCGCTCGAAGTTACTCGATACCATGATGTCCATGCTCGGCGACAGGCTGTGCACCAGCGGTCGCGGCGAGTGATCGTTGTCGCTGATACAGCGGTGCAGGATATCGTTGGCATTGGTGGCGATCACCAGTTGATCGATGGGCAGACCCATCTGCCGTGCCAGGTAGCCGGCGAAGATATCGCCGAAGTTGCCGGTGGGCACGGAGAAGTTCACCGTTTTCTCCGGCGCACCCAGCCTTAGCGCGGCGTAGAAGTAATACACGATCTGCGCCATGATGCGCGCCCAGTTGATCGAGTTGACCGCCACCAGGCGGCGGCCGTCGGGCAGAAACGATTGGTCGGCGAAGCTCGCCTTGACCATGTTCTGGCAATCGTCGAAGTTGCCCTCTAGGGCGATATTGAACACATTGTCCGACATCACCGTGGTCATCTGGCGGCGCTGCACCTCGGACACCCGGTTGTGCGGGTGCAGAATGAAGATATCGATATTGTCGCAGTGGCGGCAGCCCTCAATGGCGGCAGAGCCGGTATCACCGGACGTCGCCCCCATCACCACGACCCGCTCGCCGCGCTTTTTCAGCAGATGGTCGAACAGCTGGCCGAGGAACTGCAGGGCAAAATCCTTGAACGCCAGTGTCGGGCCGTGAAACAGCTCGAGTATCCACTCGTTGGTGCCTGTCTGCACCAGCGGCGCGATGGCGCGGTGGCGGAAAGTCTCGTAAGAACGCTCGATGATATCGCGCAGCTCTTCGTCGCTCAGGTCGTCACCGACAAACGGCTGAATAATACGGAAGGCCAGTTCCCGATAATCGAGCCCGGCCATAGCCGCGATCTCCGCGCGGGAAAAAGTCGGCAGGGACTCCGGTACATAGAGACCGCCGTCACTGGCGAGGCCGGTGAGCACGGTATCGGCAAAGGAAAGTGACGGCGCGCGGCCGCGGGTACTGATGAATTTCACGGTTTTCTTACTAACAGTTAAATAATTTCGATGCAGGAACAGCCGGACGCGAGGATCAGCCTTGGACGCCTGGCTCAGGGCCAGGCCCTGCCGCCGGGGGCCATCCGGCAAACGATTGCCGATCAGGCTGTTTGCCGGATGGCCACCGGCGGCAGGGCCGATTCAGAACTTCTTCTTTCGATCGCTCTTTCCGGAAACGGGAAGTTACCCCAGCGTCTCCACACGGATACGCACCACCTCGCCCTCGACGGTATCCAGCGCCTCTATCTGCGTCACCGCCTCGCGCAGGCGCGCCTCTTTGGCGCGACTGGTCAGAATGACCACCGGCACCAGCGCCTCGCCTTCGGCCGGTTCGTGCTGAATCAGGGCCTCGATGCTGATGCCCTCGTCACTGCAGATTTTCGCCACCTGGGACATAACGCCTGGCTTGTCGTGCGCGGAGATGCGCAGGTAATAGCTGGTCACCACTTCATCCATCGGCAGCACCTGCGGACCGGCCTGGCTGCCCTCGGCCACACCGGCAGCGGGCACACGCTGGTCCGGCTTCGCCTCGAGGGTGCGCGCCACATCGACAATATCGGCGATCACCGCCGAGGCGGTGGCCTCGGCACCGGCGCCAGCACCGTAGTAGAGCGTCGGCCCCACGGCATCGCCATTGACCAGCACCGCGTTCATAACGCCGTTCACGTTGGCGATCAGGCGGCGCTGCGGGATCAGGGTCGGATGTACGCGCAGCTCGACGCCGTGCTCGGTGCGCCGCGCAATGCCCAGATGCTTGATGCGGTAACCGAGCTCGTCCGCATAGCGGATGTCCTCACTGGAAACGCGGCTGATGCCCTCGGTGTATACCTTGTCGAATGCCAGTGGCATCGCAAAAGCCAGCGAGGCCATGATCACCAGCTTGTGGGCCGCGTCTATGCCCTCGACATCGAAAGTGGGATCCGCTTCCGCATAGCCCAGCTCCTGGGCCTGGGCGAGCGCCTCGGCAAAGCTGCGCCCTTTTTCGCGCATTTCGGTAAGGATGTAGTTGCCGGTCCCGTTGATGATGCCGGCAAGCCACTGGATGCGGTTGCCCACCAGTCCCTCACGCAGGGACTTGATGATCGGGATACCGCCGGCCACGGCGGCCTCGTAGGCGATGGTCACGCCCTTTTCGGCGGCTGCGGCAAACAGCTCGTTGCCGTGCTCCGCAATCAGCGCTTTATTGGCGGTGACGATATGCTTGCCGTTATTGATGGCGGCCAGTACCAATTCACGGGCCACAGTGGTGCCGCCGATCAGTTCTACCAGGATGTCCACGTCCGGGTTGTTGGCGACATCGAAGATTTCACGGGTGCTGTCGAGCTTGCTGGTGTCACAGGCTGGATTATCACGGCGCGCGCCTATCTGCACGATTTCCACCGGGCGGCCACAGCGCGCCGCTATCTCCTCGCCGTTGCGCGCCATCACGTTTACCGTACCGCTGCCGACGGTACCCAGGCCACAGATACCAATGCGCACCGCGCGCCGCGTGTTGTCGGCCGGGAGACGGGTTTCCAGTTCGGTGGTTTGTTCGACGGATGCGCTCACAACTTCCCTCCGCGCAAAAAGATCCTGAACAGTGTAGCGGCGGGGATTCGGCGCGACGGCGAAAGCCCCGGCGCCGGACAGGTGCCAGGCAACAGCGCAATAAGTGGTACAGAAAATGACAAAAGGACGACAACCTTACTGATTTATAGGGGAAAATGTCAATAAAATTGCGCGCAAGTGGTGCCGTCGCGCGCGTCTGCCAACGGGATTCGACTGCCGCCATCCTCTTATTCACACCGCAGCAGGACACTGGCGCTAGTTGATGCTATAAGAGCATCTATTGACATCGAATGCCGACAGCCTGCGAAATTGCACCTGTTGTCGCTTTTCGCCAAAAATGTGCCTCCCCGAAACGGTCCAACTCGCGAAGGAATTATGAAGAAGACCCTGATCCTCTACACCGGCGGCACCCTGGGCATGCGGCGCAGCGCGTCCGGCTATATTCCCGACGCGGATCTGGAGACTCTGCTGGCCAAGCTGCTGACCGGTATTCCCGGCCAGTTGCCCGAATACGATTTCCACGCGTTCGACCAACTCCTCGACAGCGCCAACATGCAGCCCGCCGACTGGTATCGCATCGCCGCCTGCATTCGCGACAACTACGACCGCTACGCCGGCTTCGTGGTGCTGCACGGCACCGACACCATGGCCTATACCTCGTCGGCGCTGTCGTTCGCCCTGCAGGGGCTGCACAAGCCGGTGATTGTTACCGGTTCACAGATACCGCTGCGGGAAATGCGCAGCGATGCCCACAACAACCTGATCGCCGCCCTGTTGCTGAGTACCGACGAGACACTGGCGGAAGTGTGCCTGTATTTCAACGGCAAACTGCTGCGCGGCAATCGCGCCACCAAGGTCAGCTCCGGCTCGCTCGACGCCTTCGCCACCCCGAACTACCCCCTGCTGGGTGAAGTCGGCATCCAAGTGGACATCGACCGCTCTGCCCTGCTCGCGCCGGCGCTGCGTCGGGATTTTCAAATTCCCGAATTTGCCGACGGCGGAGTCGTGGTACTGAAACTCTTCCCGGGTATATCGCCCTTCTTTTTAAGCAAGGTGCTGGAATACTCGCCGCGGGGCCTGGTACTGGAAACCTACGGCACCGGCAATGCGCCGACGGAAGACAAATCGTTCACCGGCTGGCTGGAAAAAGCCACCGCGCGCGGCACCGTATGTGTCGCCGTGTCCCAGTGTCTGGAAAACCGTGTTGACCTCGGCAAGTACGCGGCGGGCTCGGCCCTTCTGCGGGCCGGTGTGATCGGCGGCCTCGATATGACTACCGAAGCCGCCTATTCCAAACTGAACCACCTGCTCGCCATGGATCTGCCGGAACAGGAAGTGCGGGAACTGATGCAGACTTCGCTGTGCGGTGAATGCACACTGCTTCACTGATCACCACAGTTAATTGACTGACACGACGATTCTGCACAAACGAATGCATCCATGAGCAAGGACTTCTCGCAAAACCTGCGCTTACTCTGCAGCTTCTACCGCTCCATCGCGGAGGTATGCCGACGCATGGGCGTAAACCGGGCGCAGTTCAACAAGTACCTGAGCGGAGACACCCAGCCGTCTCGCTATACCCTGACGAAAATCTGCGATTTCTTCGGCGTGGAAGCCCATGAGATCCTGATGCCCCACGAGCAGTTCGCCCAGATCGTCCGCGTCCGCACCGCGCCGGGTACTGCAGCGGCACAACCACAGCCTTACAGCGCCGATATCGAAAGACTGATGCGTGAATCGAGGGGACACGCCGACAAGTATCTCGGTTACTACTTTGAATACCACTACTCGATGACCTTCCAGGATCACATCATCCGCAGCCTGCTGCGCATCGAGTCAGATGGCGACGGATATTATTTCCAGCGCTTCGAGCGCATGCGCTACCCGAACCGGGAGGAGTGGTACAAGTCCCGCTACAAGGGCATGCTGTTTTTTCTCTCCGAGCGTATTTTCCTGATCGGCTACGAGGCGCTGACCCGCAACGAGATAGCCCAGACGATCCTCTATCCAACTTACAAGAGCCGCGTGAGCTATCTGTCCGGCCTGAAGCTCGGTGTCTCCGCCAGCGATCGCCGCGACCCCGTCTGTACCAAGGTGGTGCTGGAGTCCCTCGGGCGGAATATCAGTATCCGCAGCGCGCTCAAACTGTGCGGGGTTTTCGGGCCGGATTCGGGAGAGATCAACCGCAATATCCGCGAGAGCATCCGCGCTACCGCCAGCGAGGGGCCGCAGAGCTTTTTCGCCACACCACTTTAACATTTGCGCCCAACGGGATTTACCCGTGACCAGAGCGCCACTAGTATCGCCAACAATACCCCACAAACACCGGGCGAGGCCCAACAGGAAGCTGCATGACCAATGAATTCCACACCCTGAGACCCATGCCGTTATTTACCGCCGGAACGGCGGTGCGACTGGAGCACGATCTCCTGGGCGACCGCGAGGTACCCGCAGATGCCTATTTCGGTATCCAGACGCTGCGCGCGCTGGAAAATTTCCAGATTACCGGCATTACCCTGAATCACTTCCCGAACCTGGTAAAAGCGCTGGCCATGGTCAAGAAGGCCGCCGCCAGTGCCAACAGCCAACTGGGCTACCTGCCGGAAGAAGTCGCCAGTGCCGTTGGCAAGGCCTGCGATGAAATCATTGCCGGCGAGCTGCACGACCACTTCCTCGTGGACATGATCCAGGGCGGAGCCGGCACCTCCACGAACATGAATGCCAACGAGGTGATCGCCAACCGGGCACTGGAGCTGCTCGGCCACAGCAAGGGGGAATACAAAAAGGTCCACCCGAACAACCACGTGAACCTGTCGCAGTCCACCAATGACGTCTACCCGACATCGATCAACCTGGCGATCCTGCTCAGTTACAGTGACCTGGTGCACTCGATGGAGCAGCTGTGCCTGGAGTTCGACAGGAAGGCTGACGAGTTCACCAGCGTGATCAAGATGGGGCGCACCCAGCTGCAGGATGCGGTACCCATGACCCTGGGGCAGGAATTTGCCGCCTTTGCCGCCACCGTGCGCGAGGACGTGGCCAGGGTTAAGGAGCTGGTGGTGCTGTTCAAGGAGATCAATATGGGCGGCACCGCGATCGGCACCGGTATCAATACCGATCCGGCCTACCGCCAGCTGGTCGTGGATGCCCTGTCGGAAATCTCCGGCATTGATTTTATCTGCGCGGAGAACCTCGTCGAGGCCACGTCCGATATGGGCGCCTTCGTGATGTTTTCCGGCGTTATGAAACGCATCGCCGTGAAGATTTCCAAGATCTGCAGCGATCTGCGTCTGCTCTCCAGCGGCCCCCGCGCCGGCTTCAACGAAATCAATCTGCCACCGATGCAGCCCGGTTCGTCAATCATGCCCGGCAAGGTGAACCCGGTGATCCCCGAAGTGGTGAACCAGGTGGCCTACCAGGTGATCGGCAACGACCTGACCATCACCCTGGCGGCGGAGTCCGGACAACTGCAGCTGAACGTGATGGAGCCGGTGATCGCCTTCAACCTGCTGCAATCCATGCGCCTGATGACCCAGGCCATGCACACGCTGGCCAACCGCTGCGTCAACGGGATCACCGCCAACGTGGACCACTGCCGCCAAATGGTGGAAAACAGTATCGGCGTAATTACCGCGGTGAGCCCGTTTATCGGCTATGAAAATGCCACCCGTATCGCCAAGCAGGCGCTGGTGAGCGGTTGCAGTGTCAAAGACCTGGTATTACAGGAAGGGCTGCTGAGCGAGGAGGAGCTGAGTGATATTCTCCGACCGGAGAACATGACCCAGCCGCGCAAGGTGGATATCAAAGTCCGGGCCTGAGGCGCCCGGGAAAGGAACATGTTATCGCCGGCAGCGACTGCTGCCGGCCGATTTCTAAATTAAAGGCCCAATGCCTTGACCATGGTTTCCGGCGGCAGATAGCCGGGCACCACGCTGCCATCCTGCATTACGATCGTGGGCGTACCGCGCACGTCGATCACATCGTTGCCCAAATTGTACTGCGCCGCGACCGGATTGTTCTTACAAACCTTCAGCGGCACATTCTCGCGGTTTTTCAGCGCCGTCAGGGTCTTGTTGCGATCTTCGGCACACCAGGCCGTGGCGATCTTGCGATAGCCGAGGGAATTCAGGCCCGCGCGCGGGAAGGCCAGGTAGCGCACCTCGATACCGCGCTTGTTCAGCTCCGGCACATCGTTGTGCAGCTTGCGACAGTAGCCGCAGTCCACGTCGGTGAATACGTAGATATGGGCCTTGGTCTCCCCTTTGGGCGAGAAGACGATCATGTCGTCGACGTTCTGCGCATCCATGACCTTGGCACGCTTGGTGGTACGGCGCTCTTCGGAGATGTTTGCCAGACCGCCACCGGCCTTCACCTGGTACAGATCGCCGAAGATAAAGTGGCTGCCGTCAGCCGACACGAACAGCGTATTTGCACCGCCATCCACATCCACTTCGTACAGGCCGCTGATCGGACTCTCCCGCACGTCGCCATAGCTGGCCTTTGGATTGCCGGCCTCGAGGCGCGCCTTGATGGATTTGGCAACCTCCGCATCCACTTCCGCCTGGGCTGCGGGCCCCAACAGGGCGAACAGTGCGCCGACCAGCATCAGCGGCTTGTTAAAAAGAGTCATTCCCGATAGCTCCTTAAATTCTTCGTTGGCTTCGACTTGCACACCGCACTTCGGTTCCAGCCATTATGGCACCTATTGGCGACAATCGTTTCTTACGGCGTGTTTTACAGCATTCGCCACCACGGCGCCACCGGCATCCCTAGAGTGCGGCGATGATATCCCGGGCGAAAGCAGCGATATCGAACTGCTGGCCGCCGGATTCGTCATAACCGCGCCGGACTATCACCAGGTCCAGTGAAGGCACAACGTATACATATTGGCCGCGATGACCAGCCGCCATGAAGCCATCCTGCGGTAGATCGAAGCGCTGACCCAGCAGCCACCACTGGGCGCCGTAGCCCCAGCCGGGCTCGCCGCGACTGTTCAATGCCGGCGGTTGCTGGGGCGCCGGCGTCCGCACGTAATCGACCCAGGACACGGGCAACACCCGGTCCCCCGCCCAGACGCCGTCGTTGAGGTACAGGATGCCGAGACGCGCCAGATCCCGCGCCGTCGTCCAGACCTGCGAAGACATGACAAAGTTGCCCTCCCAGTCGGTTTCGAGCAGCGTATCGCGCATGCCGATACGGTAAATCAGCTTCTCGAACGGGTAGCGCAGGTAATCGGCGTCGCTGTCGAGGCGCGCGCGCAGGCTGCGCACGGCCAGCAGGGTATCGTTGTTGGCATAGCGCCAGCGGCTGCCCGGCAGGGCATCGAGCGGCGCCTCTGTCGCGCGGTCAGTGACTCGGGCACCGCCGGCGTAGATCTGGTCCGTGCGGCTGCCGGAGCGACCGCTATAGAGCCCCGAGGACATATGCAGCAGGTTGGCGAGGGTTATCTGGCGGCGCGGATCCAGGGGGCTCTGCCACTCCGGCACCAGTGCCGGTTCGTCCAGCTCCAGTAACCCCTCGTTGACCGCGACGCCGATGACGGTCGCGGCGATACTCTTGGCCACCGACCAGGTGCGCTGCGCCGTGTGCAGGTCGTAGCCGTCGCGGTAGCGCTCCCCCAGCAACGCGCTGCTGCGGCTCACCACCACCGCGGAGGTCTCGGTGCCGACACCGTAGGTCCTGCCGTCGAATGCCTGCGCGATGATGTCGGCAAGTGCCTGATTTGCGGCAGGCTGGCCTCGGTCGCCGACGGGCCAGGGCTGGTCGGCTGTGCTCGGCGTATCGGGCAGCTTTACACGCGGCAGTTTGGCGGCGGCATTCGCTGCGGCACCGATCGGCAGCTGACTGCAGCCGAGATGGGGCCGCCAGGCACTGATACGCGGCGGCATCTGCTCGCTGTAGCGCACACTCACTATTTTGCGCTGGCGGTCGATCTCGGCTGCGGGCAGCTCCGCCAGAATTTCCCGGTAGCCGGGGTAGATCCGATTCAGCTCGAGGGCGGCGATAGAGGCCGGTGCGCGGCCGGCATTGAAGGTCGCACTGCAGGTAAATGCGGCCTTGTAGCCGGCCACCAGCGCGTGCATGTGTTCCGGCGTCTCCTGGGCTCCGGCCACAGCTGGCAGGCCGGCCGCGAGCGGGAGAGCGGCGACCATTCTGAAAAGGTGGTGGGATATCCGCTTCATGCCGTGAATCCTGTTGTTATCTTTCGTTGATTTCACTCGGGTGCCCGGACACCTCAACCCCGCGGGTGGTGATCGCGGTGCAGCGCCTGCAGGCGCGCCTTGGCCACCTGCGTGTAGATCTGGGTCGTCGACAGGTCCGAGTGGCCAAGCAGCAGCTGCACCACGCGCAGGTCGGCGCCGTGATTGAGCAGGTGCGTCGCGAACGCGTGGCGCAGGGTGTGCGGCGACAGCGGCTTTTCGATTCCGGCCACCTTGGCCCAGTGCTTGATCCGGTACCAGAAGGTCTGGCGGGTCATCGGCCGGCCGGCGCGCCCCGGGAAACAGGTATCGCTGTGGCCGGCTGGCAACAGCTGCGGCCTGGTCGAGCCCAGGTAGCGCAGCATCCACTCCTGTGCCGCCTCCCCCATGGGTACCAGCCGCTCTTTGCTGCCTTTGCCGAATACCCGCACCACCCCTTGGCGCAGGTTGACCTGCGACACAGTCAGCTCCACCAACTCGGTCACGCGCAAGCCGCA
The DNA here is from genome assembly GCF_900107725.1 of Microbulbifer marinus. Taxonomy (GTDB): domain Bacteria; phylum Pseudomonadota; class Gammaproteobacteria; order Pseudomonadales; family Cellvibrionaceae; genus Microbulbifer; species Microbulbifer marinus. The sequence goes on from NZ_FNQO01000001.1 coordinate 1,122,268, forward strand.
GGCGTAGAGCAATTCCAGCATGGTGCGATCCCGCATACCGATCGCCGTCTCGGTATCCGGCGCCTCCAGCAGCGCTTCCACATCGGCCTCGGACAGAGATTTGGGCAACGGCTTGGGCAACTTCGGGTTCTCGATCAGCGCGACCGGATCTTCCTGCATCAACCCCTGGCGCAGGCAATAGCGATAAAAGCTGCGCAGTGCGGCGAGGGCGCGGGCTGTGGAGCGGGCGGAACTGCCGCTCTTATGCTTGCTGGCGAGGTACTGCTGGACCTGCACGCGGCCGACAGACAGCAGGCCAGTGCCACATTGCCCTGCACAAAACGCCGTGAAGGCACGCAGGTCGCGTCCGTACGCGGCGCGGGTGTGCTCGCTGGCACCGCGCTCGGCCCAGAGCATGTCCAGCCAGCGGTTGATCAGCGGTTCCTGTTCGGCAATGGTGTCCATGGGCGCATTAAACCACAGGCAAAAAAAAAGCCGGAGCATCTCTGCTCCGGCTTTTTGTACTCGATCAAAGAAAAACTTAGTTGAGCTTCTCTTTAATACGGGCAGCTTTACCAGTCAGGCTGCGCAGGTAGTACAGCTTGGCCTGACGCACGTCACCGCGACGCTTGACAGAGATGCTGTCAACCAGCGGGCTGTGAGTCTGGAAGGTACGCTCTACGCCAACGCCGTGGGAAATCTTGCGCACGGTGAACGAAGAGTTCAGACCGCGGTTGCGCTTGCCGATTACCACGCCTTCGAAAGCCTGCAGACGCTCGCGGTTACCTTCTTTAACCTTAACCTGGACAACAACGGTGTCGCCCGGGGCAAAGGCCGGAACTTCGCTCTTCAGCTGTTCCTGTTCCAGCTGCTGAATGATTTTGTTAGTCATTTGGAATACTCCCAAATACAAATTGTGTAGCTTCTCAGCTAGTTCACCGAACTACTTGCGCCTCCCGGCGAATCCGGCATTACGGGCACCGCTAAAATCTACTGTGCGGGCACCTGGTGGCATCCGCTCGCTACGATTTTTACAGCACCCCTCAAGTTTCTTCGGATTTCCGCTCCTGCCGGATTTCCTCCAGCAGCAGCTTCTGCTCCTTATCCAGCTCCAACCCCTGCAAAAGATCGGGGCGGCGCTGCTGTGTGCGCGCCAGTGCCTGCTTCAGGCGCCAGCGGCGAATTCTCTCGTGGTTACCGGACAGCAATACTTCCGGCACCAGCCTGCCGCGGTATTCTTCCGGGCGGGTGTAGTGGGGACAGTCCAGCAACCCCTGGGCGAAGGAGTCCTCCACCGCCGACTGATCGTGCCCCAGAGCTCCGGGAATCAGTCGGGTAATGGCATCCACCATCACCATTGCGGCCAGCTCACCACCACTTAAAACATAGTCGCCGATCGACCACTCTTCGTCGATCAGCATCTCGACGATGCGCTCGTCGATACCTTCGTAGCGCCCCGCCAGCAACACCAGGTTGCCCGCTTCGGCGAGCGCCTCAACACCGCCCTGATCCAACTGCCGCCCCTGGGGTGACAGGTAGATACTGCGTGCGGTTGCATCGCCCTCTTCCGCCCAGGCACGGGCTGCGCTCAGCGCCTGGTACAGCGGTTCCGCCAGCATCACCATGCCCGGGCCACCCCCGTAGGGGCGATCGTCCACAGTACGGTGGCGGTCACTGGTGAAATCCCGCGGGTTCCAGCAGCGCACTTCCAGCAAACCGTCTTTGACGGCTCGCCCGCTGATACCGTAATCGGTCAGCGCGGCAAACATCTCCGGAAAAATGCTGACCAGGGCAACACGCTTTGCGGCCACCACTAAAATTCCGGATCCCAGTCGACGGTGATGACACCGGCATCCAGGTCGATATCGGTGATGAATTCGCCGGGCAGATAGGGGATCAGACGCTCGCGCCCGTCCTTGCCCCCGCGCACCACCATCACATCGTTGGCACCGGTTTCCATCATGCGGACTACGGTACCTAATTCGTGCTCAGCGCCACCGAAGTGGCTGATCACGCGCAAGCCTTCAAGCTGGTGCCAGTAGAACTCGCCTTCGTCGAGCGTCGGCATCAGCTCCCGGCGCACGGCGATATCCCGCTGACAGAAGCCCGCCGCCAGATCCCGGTCATCGATGCCCTTGATATGGACGATCAGACCCTTGCCGTGGCGCTTGCCTGCGTCGATCTGCAACGGCTCCCAACCGTTCGGCTTCTGCAGCCACCAATCTGGGAACTGCAGGATATTGTCCATCGGCTCGGTATAGGATTGAACCTTGACCCAGCCGCGAACGCCGTAAACCGAGGTTATACGCCCGACCGTGACCAATTCATCGGATTTGGATCCGCTGCTATCAAGGTCTAGGGCCACAGGCGCACCACCAACAGGCTTAAATTAAGCGGATTCTTTCAGCAGCTTGCTGACGCGATCGGAAACCTGCGCACCCTGGCCTACCCAGTACTCAACGCGCTCGCGGTCAACACGCAGACGCTCTTCCTGGCCGCGGGCAACCGGGTTGAAGAAGCCAACGCGCTCGATGAAGCGACCGTCGCGGGATTTGCGGCTGTCAGTAACAGTCAGGTGATAAAACGGGCGCTTCTTAGCACCGCCACGAGCCAAACGAATGGTTACCATGTAGCTTTCCTGTAGGTTCAACACTGGGCGGCCTTACAAAGGACCGCCTACAACAACTATGCCGGTAGCTCACCCGGCTGAAAGGCGGCGTATTCTAATGTACCGCCCAGGGTTTGTATAGCGCTTAATCCGCCCGCCAGATTGGGGGGATCAGGCTCACTATTTCTTCTTGATACCGGGGGGCAGGCCGCCGGGCAAACCGCCCATACCACCCAGGCCTCCCATGCCGCCACCGCCCATGCCGGGCATGCCGCCCATACCGCGCATCATCTTGCTCATGCCGCCGCCTTTGAGCTTCTTCATCATCTTGCCCATCTGCTTGTGCTGTTTGAGCAAGCGGTTGAGGTCCTGCACCTGGGTGCCGGAGCCCGCGGTGATGCGGCGCTTGCGCGAGCCATTGAGGATATCCGGGTTGCGGCGCTCGGCCGGCGTCATGGAGCCGATAATGGCGTCCATGCGTTTGAATTCCTTGCCCATATCCGCCTGCTGCGCCGCCTGGGCGAGACCGCCCATGCCCGGCATTTTCTCCAGCAGGGAGCCGAAGCCGCCCATGTTCTGCATCTGCTGCAGCTGGTCGCGCAGGTCTTCCAGATCGAAGCCCTTGCCCTTCTGCACCTTCTTGACCAGCTTCTCAGCCTTGGCCTTGTCGATCTTCTGCTCCGCCTCCTCGATCAGCGACAGGATGTCGCCCATACCGAGAATGCGCGAAGCGATACGATCGGGGTGGAAAGTCTCCAGCGCGTCGGTTTTCTCGCCGACGCCGATGAATTTGATCGGCTTGCCGGTCACATGGCGCACGGACAGCGCCGCACCGCCGCGCGCATCGCCGTCCGCCTTCGTCAGGATCACGCCGGTCAGCGGCAGCGCATCATTGAAGGCACTGGCAGTGTTGACCGCGTCCTGGCCGATCATCGCATCGATCACGAACAGGGTTTCCGCCGGCTTCAGTTCGCCGTGCAGATCGCGGATCTCATCCATCAACTGCTCGTCGATATGCAGGCGACCGGCGGTATCGACGATCAGTACATCGGCGAACTGCTTGCGCGCTGCGTCCATCGCGCCCTTGGCGATATCCAGGGGCTTCTGCTCCGGGCTGGACGGATAGAAGAGTGCGTCCACCTCGCCGGCGAGTGTTTCCAGCTGCTTGATGGCCGCGGGGCGGTAGACGTCCGCACTGACGACCATGACCTTCTTCTTCTCGCGCGTCTGCAGATATTTGGCCAGTTTGGCCACGCTGGTGGTCTTACCCGCGCCCTGCAGGCCCGCCATCAGGATAACTGCCGGCGGCTGTACCGCCAGGTTCAGCGGCTGCGCCGCCTCCCCCATCACCTTGACCAGCTCGTCCTGTACGATCTTGACGAACTGCTGGCCCGGGTTCAGCGCCTTGCTGACCTTCTGGCCCACCGCCGCGGTGCGCACCTGCTGAACAAAGGCCTTCACCACCGGCAGGGCCACATCCGCCTCCAGCAACGCCTTGCGCACTTCGCGCAGGGTATCGCGGATGTTGTCATCCGTCAGGCGCGCTTTACCGGTGACTTTCTTTAACGCGGCCGATAAGCGGTCGCTCAGGTTATCGAACATATATACGTCTCGATCTCTCTGTTTGCGGACAACTGGTCATTACAGGGGCCCGCTCAATTTGTAGCAGCCGATTACGGCTCCTTTCTCCGAGGCGCGGCAGTATAGCTCAGGACTGATCACAGCCGAAATATCACCAGAGCTTTCCTGCATCGGCGCGCTGTGACACACTGCCGCCCTATCGTAACGGAGACACGGATTTATCGATGGCGACATTCGCCCACTGGACGGCAATCGCGCTCTACCTGGCCACCACCGCCGTGGCCGCCCTGACCTTCGCCCGCAAACGCCAGCCCAACAATGTGCTGCTACTGGGCCTGCTCGGTGGCGCACTGCTCGCCCATGCCATTTCCCTGGCCCACACCCTGGTTGCACCGGCGGGCTACCGTTTCGACCTGCTTGCAATGCTGTCTCTGATCGCCTGGGTGGTGAACCTCCTACTATTGATTCTGGCCGCCCGCCGCCCTCTCACACTGCTGATCCTGATCCTGGCGCCCCTGGGCGCCCTCACCGAGCTTGCGGCCGTGCACGCCTGGAGCGGGACACCACCGCACGAACAGCTCTCCGCGGGTGTCGCCGTGCACGCATTGCTGTCGATCACTGCCTATTCGATGCTGGCCCTCGCCACGCTGCAGGCTATCTACCTCTACTACCTGAACCAGCAGTTACACAATCACCGGCCCGGCGGCATCAGCCGCTTTCTGCCGCCCTTACAGAGCATGGAGTCGCTACTGTTCGGCCTGATCGCCTTCGGCCAGCTGCTGCTTACCGCGTCGCTGCTGACCGGATTCCTGTTCGTAGACAATCTGTTTGACCAGCACCTGGTGCACAAGAGCACACTGTCACTGATTGCGTGGGTGCTATACAGCATACTACTGTGGGGACACTGGAAGCTGGGCTGGCGCGGCAATACCGCAGTGCGCTGGACCCTTGTCGCCTTCGCCACGCTGATGCTGGCCTATTTCGGCAGCAAACTGGTCCTGGAAGTCATTCTGCAGCGCGGTTGAGACATTTGTCCGCCGCGACCGCGGGTAAACTTGCGGCGGCGGGAATTCTGTTTCAATATCCCCGCTTCGAAATAAAAAGAGTTCTCCCTTGAACGAGATACCGCTCGGCCTGCTGTTCAGCCTGCTGGCTCTGCTAATTGTCATTTCCGCCTTCTTCTCCAGCTCCGAAACCAGCATGATGGCGCTGAACCGCTATCGCCTGCGCCATCAGGCCAAGAGCGGTCACCGCGGCGCCCGGAGAGCGATGGAGCTGCTGTCGCGGCCGGACAAGCTGATCGGCGTAATTCTGATCGGCAACAACCTGGTCAATATCCTCGCCTCGGTCATCGCAGGTGTCGTGTTCACCCAGCTGTACGGTGACGCCGGTGTCTTCTATGCCACCGCGGTGCTGACCGTTGTGATCCTGATCTTCGCCGAGGTCACACCCAAGACGATCGCCGCCCTGCACCCGGAAAAAGTCGCCTTTCCCGCCTCGCTGGTGCTGCGCCCGCTGCTGTGGCTGCTGGCTCCGGTAGTGTGGCTGGTAAGCAGCATTTCTAACGGCCTGGCGCGCTTGGTCGGCGTAGAAGCCACTGCCGGCGCCGAGGCCGAACACCTGGCCCCGGAGGAACTGCGGACTGTCGTGTTCGAGTCCGGCGCCCTGCTGCCGAGCAAGCACAAGGGCATGCTGTTGAACGTGCTGGACCTCGATCAGGCCACGGTGGAAGACATCATGATCCCGCGCAACGAGGTGGTGGGCATCGACCTGGAACATAGCGGCGACAAGATTCTGCGGCAACTGGCGGAGAGCAGCTACACCCGCCTGCCGGTATTCAAGGGCGATATCAACCAGGTAGTCGGCATACTGCATTTGCGCCGCGCGGCGCAGATACTCCGCGATGGCCCTGACGAGTTCAGCGCGGAGCGCCTCAAGTCCTACACCGACGAACCCTACTTCGTGCCCGAAGCAACTCCCCTGCCCACGCTGCTGATGAACTTCCAGAAGAAGAAACGTCGCATGGGACTGGTTGTGGACGAGTACGGTGAGGTGATGGGTATCGTGACCCTGGAAGACCTGCTGGAGGAGATTGTCGGTGACTTCACGGCCAGCCCGGTACCCAGCGAAGACGAGGAAATCGTCGCCGCCGGTGACGGCTGGTATCTGATCGAGGGCGGCACCTCGATACGCGACATCAACCGCACCCTGCACTGGGAACTGCCCACGGATGGCCCCAAGACCTTCAACGGTCTGGCGATGGAGCATCTGGAGAGCATTCCGGACGGCAATATCAGCTTCTACATCCTGAATTACCTGGTGGAAATCGAGGAAGTCTCGGACAAGATGATCACCAGGGCGCGGGTCAAGAAAATGAACTCGGGCAACCGATCTTAAGCGCGCCCCGCCCTTCAGACCAGACGCGAATCCCGATCACGCAATACCCATCGACAACTGCTTCACCGGCGCAAAGCCCTGCCGGTGAATCGGGCCGGGGCCGAGCTGCCCCGGCGCCTGCAGCTGTGCCTTGGCCGTTTTGGGGCGGCCTGACGTACTTCTACCCTCTTGGCGCGAAAGCAGTTAAAATCACATCCGTGCGGCCGGTGGTCGCCATCCCTCCTGAAGACACTGCAGCCTGAGATTCCCTCAGGCATCAAAAGCCAGGCAAGCCTTAAACATAACTTTTAGCTTAAAACGCTAGAAATAGTGGTGATTGCTATGTCTGAAAAAGTAGACGTTTCCCAATTTGATACCGCCCAGATCGTGGCCGATGACAAACGCCATTTCCATCACCCCTTCCAGCTGATCGATCTGATGCGCGAAGAGGGCGAGGGTGCCCTGCCCTTCTTCAAGGCCGATGGTTGCTACCTGTGGGATACCAACGGCAACAAATACTTCGACGCCGTGGGCGGTATGTGGTGTACCAATGTGGGGGCCAGCCGCGAAGAAATCGCCAGGGTAATGTACGAAGAAACCATCAAGGCCAGCTACATCAACCCCTTCGTGGATATGACCCACCCCAGCGGTGTGACCCTGGCGAAGAAACTGGCTGAGCTGACTCCCGGCGACCTCAACCACACCCTGTTCACTGTGAGTGGCTCTACCGCCACCGACGACGCCTACCGCCTGGCGGTTGCCTATCACCGCTGTCGCGGTAACTTTAACAAGACTCAGGTGTTATCCCGCAACAAGGCCTTCCACGGCTCCACCTTCCTGACCCAGAGTTTCTGCGGCAAGGCCAACGAGAAGCCCGAATACTTCAACTTCCTCAGCGACATGGTGCACTTTGTCTCTGCCCCCAATAGCTACCGCGAAGGTGCCGGCAAGACACCGGAAGAATTCAAGACTGAATTGCTGCAAGAATTTGAAGACAAGATTCTGGAAGTGGGACCAGACAATATTGCCTGCCACTACGCCGAGCCCGTATACGGAGGTGGCGGATGCTTTGTGCCCCCCGTGGGCTACCACAAAGGCATTATCGACATCTGCCACAAGTACGACATTCTCTACATCTCTGACGAAGTGGTGACGGCCTTCGGTCGTCTCGGTCACTTCTTCGCCTCCGAAGATCGCTTTGGCATCGTGCCTGACATAATTACCGTGGCCAAGGGTCTGACTTCCGGCTACATCCCCATGGGTGCCTGTATCTTCTCCGATCGCATCTATGATGCTCTGGCCAGCGAAGAAGGTCGCTTCACCATCGTCGGTTCCACCTACACGGCTCACCCGGTAGCAGCGGCGGTAGCCCTGAAGAATATCGAGATCATCGAGCGTGAAAACCTGCTGGAACACGTGCGTGAAATCGGTCCCTACTTCCAGGAACAACTGAACACCCTGAAGGATCTGGACATCGTCGGCGACGTGCGCGGCTCCCACTTTATGCAGTGTGTGGAGTTCGTGAAGAACAAAGAGACCAAGGAAATCTACCCGGATGAATTCGATATCGGTAAGCGCGTCTCACTGCACGCCGATGCACTGGGTTTGATTGTCCGCCCGCTGATTAACCTCAATATCATGTCACCTGCACTGACCATGACAAAAGAGGAAGTGGACTTCGTCGTATCTGCCCTGCGTAAAGCCATTGAGTTGACACAGGACGACCTGCGGGAAATGGGCGAGCTGTAAGTATTTCTAGCTTTGCCCATCGCGAAAAAAGGCGCTTTAAAAAGCGCCTTTTTTACCTGAGGTATCTTATTTTAGAGGAGCTCAATCGACAGCTGCTTCACCGGCGCAAAGCTCTGTCGGTGAATGCGGCTGGGGCCGAGCTGCTCCAGAGCCTGTAGATGCGCCTTGGTCGGGTAGCCCTTGTGCCCGGCCAGTCCATAGCCCGGATACTGTTGATCCAGGGCCACCATTTCCCGATCGCGAGTAACCTTGGCCAGGATCGACGCAGCGGCAATCGCAGCCACCCGGCCGTCGCCCTTCACTACCGTATCGCAGGGGTAGCGCCAATCCGGTTTTTTATTGCCGTCCACCAACACAAACTCCGGCTGAATAGGCAGCTGCTCTACCGCGCGGCGCATCGCCAGTAGGCTGGCATGCAGAATATTCAGCTGATCGATCTCCGCGACGGTTGCGCGTGCGACGGCGAAGCTGAGCGCACGCTCGCGAATCTGATCAAATAGCAGCTCTCGCTTTTTTTCGCTCAGCTTCTTGGAGTCTGCCAGCCCCTCAATCGGCCGCGCGGGGTCGAGAATCACCGCGGCGGCGACGACATCGCCGGCCAGGGGCCCACGGCCCACCTCATCAACACCAGCCAACAGCTCCCCTTGGTAAGGGGACACGTAAGGCGGCAAGTCTGTCTTTTTACTCATTGGTGTTCAATCAATTTACAAACCGCATCGGCAGCGCGCTCAGATGCATTGCGGCGCAGCTGTTGATGCATATCATCGAATTCACGCTGCAGCCGATCACTCAACAGTGGGTCATCAAAAAACTGCAGCAGCGCGGCGCCGAGATTTTCCGGAGTCGCATCGTCCTGCAGGATTTCCGGCACCAGCTCCCGCTGCGCCAGCAAATTGGGCAGCGATACCCAGGGCGTGTGCAGCATGCGGGAAAAAATGGCATAGGAGAGCGTCGCCATCTTGTAGGCCACAACCATCGGCTTTTTCAGCAGCATGGTCTCTAGGGTTGCCGTACCGGAAGCGATAAGCACACTATCGGCGGCGGCTAGCGCCTGATGTGAATTGCCTTCGAGCAATGTTACCGGCAGATCCGCATATCCCTCGAGCTGCGTTTTCAGTTCGGCGAGTCGCTGCTCATTGGCCGCCGGCAACACGAACTTAAGCCCCGGGCGCCGCTGGTGACACCAGCGCGCGGTCTGCAGGAACAGCGGCCCCAGCAACCGCACTTCGCCGCCGCGACTGCCGGGCAACAGCGCAACTACCTGATCGTCCTGCCCGAAGCCCAGCTCGCGGCGCGCCTCGATCGAATCAACCTGTAGCGGGATTTCATCGGCCAGCGGATGGCCGACAAAGGTCACCGGCACATTGTGCTCTCGGTAGAAACTCGCCTCGAACGGTAGCAGCGTCAGCATATGATCCACGGCGCGGGCAATTTTCTTGATCCGCCCGCGGCGCCAGGCCCACACCGACGGGCTGACATAGTGCATCGTCGGAATACCCGCCGCCTTGATTGCGCCTTCGAGGGCGAGATTAAAGTCTGGCGAATCTATGCCAATAAAGAGATCTGGGGGATTGTCGATAAAGTGCTGGCGCAGGGTGCGGCGAATTTTCAACAGTTCCGGCAAGCGCTTGAGCGGCTCCACCAGCCCCATCACCGATAGGCGTTCCATCGGGAACAAAGAGCTGGCCCCGAGGGCCAACATGCGCGGACCGGCGATACCTTCAACCTTCAGCTGCGGAAAACGCTTTTGCAATGCAGCGATCAGCCCGGCACCGAGTATATCGCCGGAGGCTTCGCCAGCAACCACACCAATCCGCAATGGCTTATCGTTAACTGTCACTCCGCGAAACTCTCTCTTGCACTAACGGTTTTTGACCGCGCCCAATCGCTACGGCCGGCGCTGATCGCCTGCCGCAGCCTCTGTCAGCAGTCCAACAGGCCAATTAGACTTTTCTGGTCAGCGGACGATGCCGCGGGTGGAGGATTTCAGGGAATCGATCCAGGGCTGCACCACCGCCGACTGATTGCGCAGCTCTGTCAGCGCTTCCAATGCCTCCTGCATGGTGAGGCCGCGGCGATAGACAATCTTGTAGGCCTTGTTGATCAGCGCGATTTCATCACGGGAAAATCCGCGGCGGCGCAACCCCTCGGCGTTGATGGTTTTGGCTTCGGCTGGATTGCCGGCGACCATCACGTAGGCGGGTACATCTTTGCCAATGGCGGCCCCCATACCGGTAAAGGCGTGTTCACCGATAGTACAGTGCTGGTGCACCAGGCTGAAACCGCTGAGGATCGCCCAGTCCCGCACGATCACATGGCCGGCAAGGGCGACATTGTTAACGAGGATGGTGTTATTGCAGATGACACTGTCATGCCCTACGTGTGCGTAGGCCATGATCAGATTGTCATTCCCGATGGTGGTCTCCCCGCGGTCCTGAACGGTGCCGCGGTGGATGGTGACGCCCTCGCGAATCACATTGTTGTCACCGACCACCAAGGTGGTGTCCTCACCCTGGTATTTTTTATCCGGGGTATCCTGACCGACGGAAGCAAACTGGTAGATGCGGTTGTTTTTGCCCAGAGTGGTGGGGCCGCTCAGGACCACGTGAGAGGCGATCTCACAGCCGTCGCCGATTTCGACTCCCGCCCCCACGACAGTGTAGGGACCGATACTCACCCCGGAACCTATCGTTGCCGAATCGTCGACAATGGCGGTGGGGTGGATATTCGTCTGCATTCTGCGCCCTACTCCTCGGATACCGGAAAATGCGGTTACTTTAAACGCGAATCGAAAATAAAGGAACCGAATTGGTCACAGTGCTGCCGCAGCAGTTTTCCAGCCGGCGACAGCGGCCCTCGATCAAACCTGTTTCACCGCACAGAGTACATCGGCGGAAGTAGCCAGTTCACCGTTGACACTCGCCTTGCAGGAGAACTTCCAGATACCGCGGCGCTCCGATACGACCTCTGACTCCAGATCCAGCCGGTCTCCCGGGATGACCTGGCGCTTGAAACGCACGTTATCGATACCGCCGAACAGGTACAGGAAACCATCCTCGGGCTTTTGACCGAGAGTCTTAAAGCCGAGAATCCCCGAAACCTGCGCCAGGGCTTCCACAATCATGACACCGGGAAAAATTGGCACCTCTGGGAAGTGGCCATTGAATACTTCCTCGTTAACGGAAATATTCTTATAGCCCTTAATATATTTTCCTTCCTCCAATTCAACCACCCGATCCACCAGCAGAAACGGATAACGGTGCGGCAGATATTGACGAATTTCGCGTACGTCCATCATTCGAAAAGTCCCCAGAAACCACTTCGGGGCGTGAAACGCCCCGAAAACAACAAACCCAATTTGATCGACTCGACGTCGGTTAATCTAATCTTCTGTTCCGTCGCGGTGCGCCAGGCCTTCCAGTTGCTTCTCCAGCTCCTTCAGGCGGCGCGCCATCTGGTCGAGTTGCCCGTAGCGCACGGCATTGCGGCGCCAACTACGGCTGTCGGAGAAAGGCGTGCCACTGGAATAGGATCCGGCGCTTTCGATGGACTTGGTCACCAGTGTCCTTGCGGTGATATGGCTGCCATCCGCTACGGTGACATGCCCCACCACACCGACACCACCGGCCAGCGTGCAGTGCTTGCCGATGACGGCGCTACCGGCAACTGCCGAACAGGCAGCCATGGCTGAGTAGTCACCAATTTGCACATTGTGCGCGATTTGCACCTGGTTGTCGATCTTGACCCCGCGACCGATCACGGTATTGCCCAGGGCGCCGCGATCAATACAGGAACATGCGCCGATCTCCACGTCATCGCCGATCTCGACACCGCCGAGCTGGTGAATCTTTGTCCACTGCCGCTGGTAGGGGGCAAAACCGAAGCCGTCGGCGCCAATCACCGCCTGACTGTGGATAGTGCAGTCGCGACCAATAGAACACCCGTGGTAGACAATCGCGCCCGGCTTTAGCCGGGTGCCGGCACCGATTTCACTGCCCTCACCCACCACGCAGTTGGCACCGATATGGACGCCAGCACCGATGCGGACAGATGCCTCAATCACCGCACCCGCGGCGATACTCGCAGACGCGTCTATTTCGGCTGAGGGATCTACGGTCGCCGCAGGGTGAATTCCGGGTGCCGGCTGTGGCGTCGTATCAAAGATTGCAGTGGCGCGGGCAAACGCATGGTAGGGATTGTCGACAACCAACGCCGACACCGGGCATTCATCGGCCAGCTCCGCGCCGATAAGCACACCGGAGGCGCGCGTACTGGCGAGGAAGCGACGATAGTTGGCACTGGCCAGGAAGGACACCTGACCAGAGTTGGCATCTTCCAGGGTATTGAGCCCGGACACCGGCTGCTCAGCATCCGCTCCGGGCGCCAGGCGCAGCTCTGCACCCAGCTGCTCGGCGAGCTGGGCGAGGGTTGGCTGATCTGTCATCTAAGAAGCTGCCGCCTGTTTACTTGTCAGCGTTCATACGCTTGATCAACGCGGCAGTCAGGTCGCTTTCCGGGCTGACGTAGTATGCGGCGCTTGAATCCAGTACCAAGTCGAGCTTTTGCTCTTTGATCATTGCCTCCAGCGCAGCCTTGGCTTTGGGGGCCATGGTTTTCTGGATTTCCTGGCCCACCTGCGCCTCCATTGAACGCAGTTTCTTCACCGCAGTTTCAAAGTCAGAGCGCTTGAAATTCATTTTGCGCTGATGCTCGGCTTTCTGCTCATCAGACCAGGTAACGCCATTCTTCTGCGCATCTTCAGCCATTTTTTGCACTTCGGCACGGATAGACTCGGCGCTGCTTTGCAGCTTGGAGTACTCGGAGCTGGTCTTCAGCGCATTGACTTTGGACTTGGCAGCCTCGGTGCTCATGATGGCAGCCTGCAGGTTCAGCACCGCAACCTTGGTCTGCGCCACAGCGGCGCCCGACAGCATGATTCCAGCGAGCAGAACTGCGATGATTTTTACATTTTTAAGCACGTCGGATTCTCCATTTTGCTTTATTTTTACTTCGCGGCCTTCACACCACCCTAAGCGTGTCTTCCCGGCCGCTCTTAGAAACTGTTACCCAGTGAAAACTGGAACACTTCCACTTCATCGTCATCATTTTTCTCCAGCGCCTTGGCCAGACTGAAAGTCAACGGGCCGAAGCCAGTGATCCAGGTAAGGCCGATGCCTGCAGAAACATTGATGTGATCCAAGTCGACATCGTAGCAGTTGAGCTGCGAAATACCACAACTGCTATCGAACACGTTACCCGCATCGATAAAGAAGGCAGACTGCATCGAACGCTGATCCTTCACGAAAGGAATCGGGAACAGGATTTCCGCACTGCCCTCTACCAGGATATTGCCACCGAACGGATCCGGGTCATTGTCAAAAGCATTAGTGGTCAGCTGTCCGGTATTCGGATCAATCTGATAGCAGGTCTGGGTCAGGGATTCGCCATTGGTAGCACAGCCCAGGGTCTGATAGAACTCCGCCGGCGTCGAGCGCGGACCGAGCGTATTTCGTTCAAAGCCGCGCACCGAACCGAAACCACCACCGTAGAAATTTTCGAAGAACGGCAGCACACTGGTATCGCCATAGCTGTCCCCGTAACCGAGACGGGTGCGCAGGCGCAGCGTGAGATCCTTGGTCAGCGGGCGGAAATACTGGCCGGTATATATAAGCTTGTAGTATTCCAGATCGCCGCCGGGCAGCGCGAATTCCAGCGACAGTCGCTGGGAGGTACCGCGAGTCGCGAGAATACCGCGGTTCAAAGTCGAGCGCGCATAGGAGCCGGTCAGACTGAAGATATTGAAGTTATCGCCATTCTGATCGATAAAGCCGTCGAAATTGGTGTTGAGCAGGCCGACGTCCAGCGGCATGCTCAGATCCAGCGCCTCACCCGCCTCGAGCGCTTCGCTCACCAGGGCGGAATCCGCTGAGGTCACGACAGCATCAATTCCCTCAATGGGTACGGGGCTGGCCTTGATTTCCTGTACGGCAAAGGAGCCGGTTTCAATGGACAGGTTGCTGTAGCCAACATTCAGGCCCACGCGGGAAATTTCCGAGATCGGATAACCGAAGCTCAGGCTAGCGCCATAGGTATCGGTGGTGTAGCTGGCGACGTTGATTTCGGAGTAATCCCGGGCCTGGTAGAAAACACTGAAACCACGGCTCACACCGTCCGGCGTGAAATAGGGATCGGTATAGGAGAAATTGGCTACAGTCTGGTACTTGGAAGTATTGACCGCAAAGCCGACAGACTTACCGGTGCCCAGCCAGTTGTTCTCTTGCACGTTGGCACCGAGCACCAAGCCACTGCCCTGAGCATAACCGACGGTACCGCCGATGGTACCTGAAGGCTGTTCCTCGACGGTGTACTCGACATCGATCTGGTCAGATGTACCCGGCACTTCAGTGGTTTCAACCTCAACCCCCTTGAAGTAGCCGAGGCGCTCCAGGCGCACCTTCGACTGCTCGATACGGGCAGAAGACGCGGAAGCGGACTCCATCTGGCGCATTTCGCGGCGCAGCACCTCGTCTGCAGTACGGGTATTGCCGCGGAAATTGATGCGGCGCACATAGGCGCGCTTGCCCGGATCGATAAAGAAGGTGACCTTCACGGTCTTGTCTTCCTCGTTCGGCTCCGGCATGCCGCTGACTTCGGCAAACGTATAGCCCTCGTTGCCTAGGCGCTTGGTGATGTAATCGGAGGTGGTGGTCATCAGCACCTGGGAAAAGGTCTGCCCCTCGCGTACAAGCAGCAGGCGCTTGATCTCTTCTTCCGGTACCACCGGGTCACCGGCCAGATCCACTTCGCTCACCGTATAGACGTCGCCTTCGGTCACGTTCACGGTAATAAATACGCTTTGCTTGTCCGGGCTCAGTGATACCTGGGTGGAGTCGATCTTGAACTCCAGGTAGCCGCGGTCCAGGTAGTAGGACTCCAGGCGTTCGAGGTCACCAGTCAGTTTTTCACGGGAGTACTTGTCGTCGCTTCGGAGCCAGGACAGCCAGCCGGTAGTCTGCAATTCGAAGATGTCTGCCAGCTCCTCATCGGAGAAGGCCTTGTTGCCGACAATATTGATATGTTTAATCGCGGCGACGGAGCCCTCGTCCACCACCACCTTTAACTCCACCTGGTTGCGCGGCAGCTCTTTGACTTCAGTCTTTACGCTGGCGCCATAGCGGCCCTGGGCAACGTATTGGCGCTGCAGCTCCTGGGCCAGTCCCTCGAGAGTAGCGCGCTTGAAGATCTGCCCTTCGGCCAGGCCGTTTTCCTCCATGCCTTTCAGCAGGTCTTCGGTCTTGATGGCCTTGTTGCCGGTGATCTCGATCTTGGAAATCGCCGGGCGCTCGCGCACAGTAATTACCAGTACGCCATTCTCGCGTCCAATCTGAATATCCTGAAAGTAACCGGTACGGAACAGTGCGCGGGTAGCGCTCTGAATTTCCAGGCTTTCAATCTGGTCGCCCACGCGTACCGGTAGTGCCGCGAATACGGTACCGGCGGAGACCCGCTGCAGCCCTTCCACGCGGATATCGTTGACCACAAACGACTGCGCCACGGCACTAATCGGCAGTGCCAGGCCGAGAGAGGCCGCTTTCAGGAAATCTTTCATCTACTAGTTCCGAGTTTTTATTCGCAATTCCAATGGTGGAAGCTACCCATGTGCTTCCAATAACCCAACGTGCCGTTGAGCCTTCCTATTCGCCATTCATGCTGGGCCGCCGGGCCGCGCACAATGCGGTGCTTTACAAAACCGCGGCCCGGCCTATAAACGCAAAATGTCGTTGTAGAGCGCCAGGCCCATGATACCCAGCACCAGCGCCATACCCACCTGCAGCCCAATCACCTGCACCCTCTCCGAAACGGGCGACCCCTTGATTGCCTCAATACCGTAGTAGAGAAGGTGGCCACCATCGAGCACCGGAATGGGCAACAGGTTGAGTACGCCGAGGCTGATACTGAGCAGCGCCAGCAGCGACAGGAATGACTGCCAGCCCGCTTCCGCCGAGGTGCCGGCCACTTTAGCAATGGTGATTGGGCCGCTCAAGTTCTTGGTCGAAAGCTGGCCAAACACCAGTTTTTTCAGGCTGTTGAGGGTAAATACCGTCTTGTCCCAGGTCTCCTGCAACCCTTTACTCAGGCCGCCGGCTACACCGTAGTGGTAAGTGCGCACTCGCTCTTCGGGCCAGGACTCAACCACCGGCAATACCCCGATGCGGCCGATGCGCTCCCCGCTGTCTAGCGTGACCTCCTCCGGCGTCACCGGCAACAGCAGCCGCTCGCCGTCGCGCACCACCTCCACCTGAAGTCCCTCACCGGCGCGGGCGCGCACATACTGGGTCCAGCTATCCCAGCCATCGAACTCCTTGCCGTCGGTGGCGATAATCTCATCGCCCGCGCGCAATCCCGCCCTATCCGCCGCACTGTCCGGTGTCACCTGGGACAGGGTCATGGTGATCGACGGCGTCCACAACTCGAGGCCGACTTCGGTCAGCGGATCAGGCACCTCCTGCCCCGCCAGCCAACGATCGATATCCGCCACCATGTGGTATTCGAGATCGGAATCCGGATAGCGCACGGAGAACTCAATCGCGCCGGTGTCGCCGAGACGGTTTGCCAGGCGCCAGTTGAGCGCCTGCCAGGTCGGCGTCTCCTCGCCATCGATGGCGATAATCTCCTGTCCCGGCTCTAGCCCCGCGCGCGCGGCGATACTGCCCGGCTCCACCGACTGCACGATCGGCACCGGCCCCGCAGTGCCGCCCATAAACACGATCCAAAAGAACAGGATTGCCAGCAGGAAATTCGCTATCGGCCCGGCAGCGGCGATGGCGATACGCGCCCAGACACTCTTGCGGTTGAAGGCCTGATGCAACTGGTCCTGCGGCACCGTGCCCTCCCGCTCATCCAGCATCTTGACGTAGCCGCCGAGGGGGATCGCGGAGATGGTGAATTCAGTACCGTGGCGGTCGTAGCGGGACAGAAGGCGGCGACCGAATCCCACGGAGAAGCGCAGTACCTTGACCCCACACAGGCGCGCGACCAGAAAGTGGCCGAACTCGTGGAAGGACACCAGGATGCCAAGGGCAACTAGGGCCCAAATTACCGTCTGAACAAAATCCATACTCAATTACAAATTATTGCCGTTGCGCGATTCCCGGCCATTGTACGATCTCTGTGGCGCTAAAGTGCGCCCAGCACCCGCTGTGTAAGCTCTCGCGCATGGCGATCCGCTGTTTCGACTGCATCCAGCCCGGTCAGTTCAACGGCTTGCGCGCGATTCATGACCTGCTCGATGACTGCCGCAATACTAGTAAACGCCAGCCGCCCCTGTAAGAAGGCTTCGACCGCCACTTCGTTGGCGGCGTTCAGCGCCGTCGGCGCGCTGCCGCCGGCGTCCATCGCCTCCCGGGCCAGGCGCAGGCAGGGGAAACGCTGTGTGTCCGGCGCCTCGAAGTCCAGCCGTCCCTGGGTGATCAGGTCCAGCGCCGGCACGCCGCTATCAATGCGCTCGGGAAATGCCAGCGCATGGGCAATCGGCGTACGCATATCCGGGTTGCCCATCTGCGCCAGTAGTGAACCATCCCGGTACTGCACCATCGAGTGCACGATGCTCTGCGGGTGCACCACTACATCGATCTGTTCGGGCCGCGCATTGAACAGCAGACAGGCCTCGATAAACTCCAGGCCCTTGTTCATCATCGTGGCCGAGTCCACAGAGATCTTACGCCCCATCGACCAGTTCGGATGAGCGCAGGCTTCATCGGGAGTGACGCGGTGCAGGTCATTCACTGCACGGGTGCGGAAAGGCCCGCCGGAGCCGGTCAGCAGGATTTTTTCCACTCCTGCATCGCCCAGATTGGAGCAGGGCTGCGGCAGACACTGGAAGATCGCATTGTGCTCACTGTCGATCGGCAGCAGCTGCGCGCCGCTATTGAACAGCGCGCGCAGGAACACCGGGCCGGCCATGACCAGCGCCTCCTTGTTGGCGAGCAGCACTTTCTTGCCCGCTTCCACGGCGGCCAGCGTCGGGCGCAGCCCGGCGGCCCCGACAATCGCGGCCATTACCGTATCTACTTGCGAATCCGAAGACACCTGGCATAGCCCGTCCACGCCGCAGAGGATCTCGGTGGGCAAATCTTCACCGGCGAGCAATTCGCGCAGCTCTGCCGCCCCCTGCTCACTCGCCACTACCGCAAACCGTGGTGAGAAACGACGGCACTGCTGCGCCAGCTCGGCAATGCGCTCGCGCGCAGTCAGAGCATAAATGGAATAGCGCTGCGGGTGCCGCGCCAGCACATCTAGAGTGCTGACACCAATGGATCCAGTGGAGCCGAGGACAGTGACGGATTGCGGTTGCGTAGGTTGCATAGGCTCGTGTTATACCTCTCGGGCCTCTGTCTCGGTCGACCCTCTGTTGCGGGTATCGCTCTGTAACAGGTTCTTATAAATACTTGGGCAGCTCGCTGGCCAGCGCGGCCATGGTAAACACCGGCAGCGCCGCGGACAGGCTGTCCAGGCGGTCCAGTATGCCGCCGTGACCCGGCAGTATATGGCTACTGTCCTTGATGCCGCGATGGCGCTTGAACATGCTCTCCACCAGATCGCCGATAACCGAGGCGAGCGCGGTGACCAGGATGCCGAAAGAGAAGAGGATGGTGTTCTTCAGCGGCAGGCCGAGCAGCAGGGAGATCCCCAGCGCCAGGATCAGGCAGGCGGCTAGGCCACCAAAAAAGCCCTCCCAGGACTTGCCCGGGCTAACTTCACGCGCCAGCTTGTGTTTGCCGAACCTGCGCCCGACGAAATAGGCACCGACATCAGCGGCCACCACTACGGCAACCACAAACAGTACCAGCCAGGCACCGTGCTCCTGGCCGCGCAATATCACCATCGACAGCCAGGCGGGGACGAGCACCACCAGGCCGATCAACCCCCGCGCCCAGCGGTTGCCCCAAAGCATGGCGCTGGCCGGATAGCTCTGCACCCACAGGAATGCCAGCGCCCACCAGCCACAGGCTACCGCCAGTAACTGGCGCGCACGGTCGGTATCCGGGGACGCGAAATCCATTGCAAATACGTATTTCGCCGTACCTATCAGTGCGGCGCCGAGCGCTGCCAGGAATACAAAGCGCAGGGCGCGATTGAGATTGGACAGATTCGCCCACTCCCAGCCGCCGAGCAGGATGACAGCTACGGTGACCAGGGAGAACCATTGAATCGGAAGCAGAAACAGTGCTCCGAGAAACAGAGCCACCAACACCAGCGCAGTAATTATTCTTTGTTTTAGCACCGTAAAACCCTTTTACTTGACCCTCGTGCCCCGCCCAACCTCTTCCGGGGCGGGTCTAGAGTACAAGATATTGTTGTCCCGGAGAATTTTTCCGTCCCTGCGCCGGCTACCCACCGCGCAGCCTGGCAGGCGCAGGCGTCAGGCCTGTGCCGCAATTCCATCGCCATTGCGCCCGCCAAAACGGCGATCCCGCTGACGGTATGCCGCAATAGCGGCATCCAGCGTCCCCTCATCGAAGTCGGGCCACAGCGTATCCGTGAAGTAGAACTCGCTGTACGCGGCCTGCCACAGAATAAAATTGCTGATACGCTGCTCGCCGCTGGAGCGAATGAGCAGGTCCACGGGCGGAAGATCCGCCAACTGGACATATTCGCCGAGCGCCTGCTCGTCGATCGACTCCGACGAACGCTTGCCGGCAGCCACCTCTTCAGCCAGGGCGCGCGCGGCCTGGGCGATATCCCATTGGCCACCGTAATCCGCCGCAATCACCAGATCGCCGTGCTCACCATCCTTTGTAATCTCCTCTGCCTCTGCGATGGCGCGCTGCAAGCGCGGGGAAAAGCGATCGCGTCGCCCGATGACCCGCAGGCGCACGCCCTCCTCTCGCATCCGGCGGGCTTCTTTGCGCAGATAAGAGTGGAACAGGCTCATCAGCAGCTCCACCTCCTTCGGCGGACGCTGCCAATTTTCACTGGAAAAGGCGAACAGGGTGAGCGCTTCGACACCGCGGTTCCTGCAGGCAGACAGCAGGTCGCGAATACGCTCGACGCCGGCCTTATGGCCGGCGGAGGGGGGCAAGCCGCGACGGGCTGCCCAGCGCCCATTGCCGTCCATAATGATGGCAATATGGCGCGGGCCGGAAGCGCTCGACTGGGTACCACCGGCACTCATTAGATTTCCATCAAATCTTTTTCTTTCGCCGCCAGCGCCTTGTCGACGTCCGCAACAAACTGGTCGGTAATCTTCTGGATCTCGTCGCTCGCGCGGCGTTCATCGTCCTCGGAGATTTCCTTATCCTTCACCAGCGCTTTTACTTCTGTGAGCGCGTCGCGGCGGATATTGCGGATAGACACGCGCGCGGTTTCCGCCTCGCTCTTGGCCTGGCGAATAAAATTCTTGCGGGTTTCCTCGGTCAGCATCGGCATCGGGATGCGAATGACTGCACCGGCAGTGCTCGGATTCAGGCCCAGATCGGATTTCATGATGGCCTTTTCAATGTCCGGCACCAGGTTCTTTTCCCACGGGGTTACGGACAGGGTCCGCGCGTCCTCTACGGTAATATTGGCCACCTGCGACAGCGGCGTATCGGAGCCGTAGTAGGACACCTGGATGCCATCGAGAATGCTCGGGTGCGCGCGGCCAGTGCGGATCTTATTGAAGTTGCTGCCCAGTGCGTCGAGCGCCTTGCTCATGCGCGTTTTAGCGTCTTTTTTAATATCTTCAATCACTGTTTCACTTCCTCTTCAATTAATGTGCCCTCTTCGCCGCCAACCACGATATTGAGCAGCGCGCCGGCCTTGTCCATGCGGAATACCCGCACGGGCATATTGTGTTCGCGGCACAGGCAGATTGCGGTCAAATCCATTACGCCGAGCTTCTTGTCCAGCACTTCGTCATAGGTCAGCTGGTCGTAGCGGGTTGCGGTCGGATCCAGCACCGGATCCGCAGAGTAGACACCGTCCACCTTGGTGGCTTTCAGCACCATTTCGGCGTCAATTTCGATCCCGCGCAGACAGGCAGCGGAATCGGTGGTAAAGAAGGGGTTGCCCGTGCCCGCAGCGAAAATCAGTACTTCGCCCCGCTCGAGATGGCGAATCGCCGCGCGGCGGTCGTAGTGGTCGACGATACCGCTCATTTGAATCGAGGACATCACCCGCGAAGAAATATTCGAGCGCTCCAGCGCGTCGCGCAGGGCCAGCGCATTCATTACCGTGGCCAGCATCCCCATATGGTCGCCGGTGACGCGATCCAGGCCCGCGGCATTCAGCGCGGCGCCCCGAAACAGGTTGCCACCACCGACAACGAGGCCTACCTGTACGCCGATGCCCACCAACTGACCTATCTCCAGCGCCATTTTGTCCAGCACTTTGGGACTGATCCCAAAGCCCTGATCACCCATCAGCTCTTCGCCACTGAGCTTCAACAGGATTCGCTTGTATTTACGGTCTTTGACACCGGGCATCTATCGGTCCTCTCAAGTGTGCGTCTCTAGCGCAGGCAGACATTGCCGCCGAACATTACAACAATTTCGGTCATTTACACAGAGGGGTGCCCCAGTGCAGCCCTTTCAGAGCCCACCGGAAGCACCCCACTGCGAACGGGTGCCCACGGGCACCCAGCTAAAGGCGATTAAGAAGAGGACTTAACCTGCGCGGCAACTTCCGCGGCGAAATCCACCTCTTCCTTCTCGATACCTTCACCCACTTCGAAGCGAACAAAGGAAACCACGTCTGCGCCGCCATCTTTGACCAACTTGCCAACGGTCACGTCCGGGTTCTTGACGAACGGCTGCTCGACAAGGCTGTTTTCCTTCAGGAACTTCTTGATGCGGCCACCCATCATCTTCTCGACGATCTCAGCGGGCTTGCCTTCCATATCCGGCTGGGCCTTGATGATCTCCTTTTCCTTCTCCAGCACGTCTGCCGGCATATCTTCCGGCTTGTTCACCTGCGGGTTAACCGCCGTGACGTGCATAGCGACATCCTTGGCCATCTCAACGTCACCACCGCTCAGGGCAACCAGGGCAGCGATACGATTGTTGGAGTGTACGTAGGCACCAACAACCGGTGCTTCCACCAGTTGTATGCGACGCACGCCGATGTTCTCACCGATCTTCTGCACCAGCGCTTCGCGAGCATTCTCCAGCTCACCTTCCATCAGCGCGGCAACGTCCTGCTGGCGCTCGGCAAAAGCCTTGTCCACAACCTTGGCTACGAAAGCCTGGAAGTTGTCATCGCGGGCCACAAAGTCGGTCTCGGAGTTCACTTCAACCAGTACGCCATAGCTGCCATCTTCGGCAACCTTCGCGGCTACAACGCCATCTGCGGCGGTGCGGCCGGCTTTCTTGGCCGCTTTCAGGCCAGAGGCTTTGCGCAGATCTTCGATCGCTTTCTCGATATCGCCATCCGCCTCGGTCAGTGCTTTTTTGCACTCCATCATCGGCAGGCCGGTGCGCTCGCGCAGTTCTTTTACCATAGACGCGGTAATCGCCATGATTCAATCCTCGGGGTTCTGTCACTAGAAAATTAGAAAAAAGGGGCCGGTTGTGAGGCCCCTTTTCGAGTTCGCAGCGTAACGGTTCTGTGTTACACCACTGCGCCCTGCAACTTACTCTGCAGCGGCTTCGTCGTCGCTCGCTTCAACGTACTCGTTCTTGGCCGCGCTACCGCCGGCTTCAGAAGTACCGGCAGCAACAGCATCCGCAACAGCGGTGGTGTACAGCTTGATCGCGCGGATGGCGTCATCGTTACCAGGGATGACGTAGTCAACGCCGGCCGGATCGCTGTTGGTATCAACCACGCCGATCACCGGGATACCCAGCTTGTTGGCTTCCTGGATAGCGATGCGCTCGTGCTCTACGTCGATCACGAACAGCGCGTCCGGCAGGCCGCCCATGTCCTTGATACCACCGATGGAACGCTCCAGCTTCTCCATGGTGCGAGTGCGCATCAGCGCCTCTTTCTTGGTCAGCTTGTCGAAGGTGCCGTCCTGAGACTGGGCTTCCAGATCGCGGTAGCGCTTGATGGAAGCGCGAATGGTCTTGTAGTTGGTGAGCATACCACCCAGCCAGCGGTTGCTGACGTAAGGCTGGCCACAGCGCTCGGCCTGCTCTTTGATAGATTTCTGTGCGGCGCGCTTGGTGCCGACGAACAGAATCTTCTTCTTCTGAGCGGCCATCCCCTTGATCACCTGCAGGGCTTCATTGAAAGCCGGTACAGTGTGCTCCAGGTTGATGATGTGAATCTTGTTGCGGGCGCCAAAGATGAATTGACCCATCTTCGGGTTCCAGTAGCGGGTCTGGTGACCAAAGTGGACACCAGCCTGCAGCATATCGCGCATGCTGACTTGCGGCATAAGTAAAACCTCAATTTTACGGGTTAGTCCTCCACGCATCCCATGCATCAACCCCATACCGCCAAGTATAACGAGGCGAAATGAGGCACCCAGACACATGTGCCGATACGTGTGCGGCATTAGTTACGCTCCGGGAGCACCCCGAAGCGGCGCGCTTTATACCATAATCGCCCTCTCTCGGGAAGAGCGGCTCTCGATTATGCGGGGAGATTGTGACGCCGCTGTTGCCCCCGCACGGAATCCCGCAATGGGGACTCCCCGCCCACGGCGCCGCGGATTATGTCCCCCGACGCCCAATCCGCTACAATAACGCGCCTTCGCGGCGGGTGCCGCCCGCCACCAAACAACTTTCTAGGGACACGCATGACCTCAGCCATAAAGACACCGGAACAGATCGCCAAGATGCGTATCGCGGGCCGCCTGGCCGCGGAAGTACTGGAAATGATAGGCGAATATGTGGTTCCCGGCGTCACTACCGAGGAATTGGACCGGCGCTGCCATGACCATATAGTCAACAAACAGAAAGCCATCCCCGCCTGTCTCGGTTACCGCGGCTTTCCAAAATCCATCTGCACCTCGGTCAACGAGGTGGTCTGCCACGGTATCCCGTCCGACGGCAAGGTGCTGAAGAAAGGTGACATCATCAATATCGATGTCACTGTGATCAAGGATGGCTGGTACGGCGACACCAGCAAGATGTACTTCGTCGGCGAACCCGCACCCCACGCCGAGCGCCTGGTGCGGGTAACCCAGGAGTGCCTGTACAAGGCCATCGAAATAGTCCGCCCCGGCACCTCCCTGGGCGATATCGGCCACGTGATCCAGCAGCACGCGGAGAAGAACTACTACTCGGTGGTGCGTGATTTCTGCGGCCACGGTATCGGCGACGTCTTCCACGAAGACCCGCAGGTGCTCCACTACGGCAAACCCGGCAGCGGCGAGGTGCTCAAGGAAGGCATGACTTTTACCATTGAACCGATGATCAATGCCGGCAAGGCCGCCACCCGCGTACTCGGTGACGGCTGGACCGCGATCACCAAGGACCGCCGCCTGTCCGCGCAGTGGGAGCACACCATGGCCGTAACCAGCGATGGCGTGGAAGTGCTGACAGCGCGCAGTGAAGAAAATTTCTGATACCCGGGGCGCGAAAGGAAACACTGGCCCGAGAAGATAAGGTCCCGCTGCCGGGGCGCCGTTCGTGAAACGATTACCGATCAGGTTGTTGAGCGAACGGCCTCCGGCAGCGGGATCGCCACAGGCCCAAACCAAGTAGCGATCCCGGAGCCTAAATCGGGTACAACCACCTCCTCGAGCGGACACAAGATGCAGCCGGCCCAAATCCCCTATTTCGAACGCCCCCTGTTCTTCTTCGACCAGGCCCGCTTCCGCAGAGCGCTGGCGGAGGGCGCCAAGCCGGCACTGGAGATTTTCAAGGATGCCGCCGGCGGCGCCGAGCAGAAGATGACCGAGCGCTTCCGCGAGGGCGAGGATGTGCGCACGCTGGTGCACGAGCGCGCCCTGTTCGTCGACTGCCTGCTGCACTACGCCTGGCATCAGTACGACTGGCCTGCGGGAATCAGCCTGCTGGCCGTGGGCGGCTACGGCCGCGGTGAATTGCACCCCCACTCAGACATCGACCTGCTGATTCTCACCGATGCCACCTCGGCCGCGGACACCATCGACAACATCGAGCGCCTGGTGGCCTTCCTGTGGGACCTGGGCCTGGATATCGGTCACTCGGTGCGCTCCATCGAACACTGCCTGGAACTGGCTGCCGAAGACATCACCGTGGCCACCAACCTGATGGAGTGCCGTACCGTCGTCGGGAATGACAATCTGCGCGCGCGCTTGATGGAACAGATGACGCCGGACAAGCTGTGGCCGGCGGAAGAGTTTTTTACTGCCAAGTACGCCGAGCAGCGCGAGCGCCACAACAAGCAACAGGCCGCCGAGTATATTCTCGAACCCAATATCAAGAATGCACCCGGCGGGCTGCGCGATATCCAGACCATCGGCTGGGTGGCGAAGCGCTACTTCAAGGTACGCACCCTGAAGCAGCTGCAGGGCAAGGGTTTCTTCACCGAAGAGGAATTCGCCATCCTGCAGTCCGGTGAGGATTTTCTCTGGCGCGTGCGCTACGGTCTGCACCTGCTGGCCGGCCGCGCCGAAGAGCGACTGCTGTTCGACTACCAGCGCGAGCTGGCGAAACAGTTCGGTTACGTGGACAGCGGCAGGCAACTCGCCGTCGAGCAGTTCATGCACAACTACTACCGTATCGTGATGGCGCTGCGCGAGCTGAACGACGTGCTGCTGCAGTTCCTCGACGAGGCCATCCTGCAGCGCGGTGAACGCCAGACGGTGACGCCGATCAACGAGCGCTTCCAGCTGCGTGACGACACCATCGAAGTCACCCAGACCCGCGTCTTTACCGAGCAACCCTCGGCGCTGCTGGAGATTTTCGTACTGATGGCGGAAAACCCGGAAATCGAGGGGGTGCGCGCGTCCACCATCCGCCTGATCCGGGAGCATCGCCACCTGATCGACGACCGCTTCCGCGAGGACCCGGTCAATGCCGAGCTGTTTATGCAGCTGCTGCGCTCGCGCCGCGGCCTGTCCACGCAGCTGTCGCGCATGACCCGTTACGGCATTCTGGGCCGCTATCTGCCGGAGTTCGGCCGCGTCACCGGCCAGATGCAGCACGATCTATTCCATATCTACACCGTGGACGCACACACGCTGCAGGTAGTGCGCAATATGCGCAGCTTCCGCGGCCCGGAAGCCTGGCAGAAATTCCCGATTGCCGCGGAGATACTGGCCCGCATGCGCAAGCCGGAACTGCTGTATATCTCCGGCCTCTATCACGATATCGCCAAGGGCCGCGGCGGCGACCACTCGAAGCTGGGCGTCGCCGACGCCGATGCCTTCTGCCGCCGCCACCAATTGTCGGGTCGCGACCGGCGACTGGTGTGCTGGCTGGTGGAGAAGCATCTACTGATGAGCCAGGTCTCACAGAAGCAGGACATCACCGACCCGGAAGTGGTGCACGATTTCGCCCGCGAAGTGGGCGATCGCGAACACCTCGACTATCTGTACACGCTGACGGTGGCGGACATCAACGCCACCAACCCCGAGCTGTGGAACAGCTGGCGCGCCAGCCTGATGCGCCAGCTCTACCAGGCGACCCAGCGCGCCCTGCGACGCGGACTGGAAAACCCGATCGACCGCGAAGAGATCATCGACGAAACCCGCAGCCAGGCGCGCAATATGCTGCACGCCATGGGCCTGCCGATGACCTCGGTGGAAAACATCTGGGCGCAGATGGGCGAAGACTATTTTGTCCGTGAGAGCGCCGACAATATCACCTGGCATACCGCCGCGATTCACCAGCTGCACTGCGCCAACGACAAGGGCGAACAGAACGATACCCTGGTGCTGACCCGCAACTCCGGGCCCGGCGAACACGACGGCGCCACCGAGGTATTCGTCTACACACCAGACCGGGCCAACGTGTTCGCCGCGGTGGTCACCGGGCTGGATATGCTCAACCTGAATATCCACGACGCGCGCCTGTACAGCTCCGCCTCCGGCTACACGCTGGACACCTTTTACGTGCTGGATGAATCCGGTCAGCCGCTGCTGGACGAACCCCACCGGCTGGAGCAGATCCGCGACACGCTGCAGCGGGAACTGGCCCTGGTCGAGGATTACTCGAAGATCATCCAGCGGCGCACGCCGCGGCGACTGAAAATGTTCGAGCTGGAAACCCGCGCCCACCTGTCCACGGAGCCCGGCGATCAGTACAGCACGCTGGAAATCACCAGCGCGGACCGGCCCGGCCTGCTGGCCCGCATCGCGCGCATCTTTATCGCCCACGACCTGCGCCTGCACAACGCCAAGATCTCTACGCTAGGCGAACGGGTCGAGGATATCTTCCACATCACCGATGCCGCGGGGCAACCACTGCTGGATGACGCCGCCAATCGCGAACTGGAAGAGGCGATCTGCCGCGAGCTGGACGCCCATCAGGTCAAACATCAACGCTAGTCCGCCGCAAGAGCTAACAAGAAAAGCCTATGAACCCATATCTGGATCAGCTGCAGCCCTACCCCTTCACCAAACTGGCGGCATTAAAAAAGGACCTGATTCCGGCGGAAAAGTCCCATATCGCCCTGTCCATCGGCGAGCCCAAGCACACCCCGCCGGAGTTCGTGCGCGACGAACTGATCGAGAACCTGGACAAGCTCGCCGCCTATCCGGTTACCAAAGGCATAGATCCGCTGCGCGAAGCCATAGCCGACTGGCTGTGCCAGCGTTTCCGGCTCGGCAGCGTCTGTGCCGAGACTCAGGTGCTGCCGGTCAATGGCACCCGCGAGGCCCTGTTCGCCTTCGCCCAGGCAGTGGTGTCACCGGGCAGCAGAGTGCTGATGCCGAACCCCTTCTACCAGATCTACGAGGGCGCCGCGCTGCTCGCCGGAGCCAGCCCGCACTTTATCAACTGCTGCGCCACGACCGGCTTCAAGCCGGACTTCGCCTCGGTGCCGGAACAGGCCTGGCGCGACTGCGAACTGCTCTATATCTGCACCCCCGGCAATCCCACCGGTGCACTGCTCGACGCCGAAGACCTGAAAGAATTGCTCGAACTGGCGGACCGTTACGATTTCACGATCGCCTCGGACGAGTGCTATTCGGAACTCTATTTCGACGAGGACAGCCCACCCGTCGGTTTACTGCAGGTGTGCGAACAGCTGGGCCGCACAGACTTCCGCCGCTGCGTGGTATTCCACAGTCTGTCCAAGCGCTCCAATCTGCCCGGACTGCGCTCCGGCTTCGTCGCCGGCGACGCACAGATACTGGAAAAATTCCTCCTCTACCGCACTTATCACGGCTGCGCCATGCCGCTGCCTACCCAGTACGCCTCTATCGCCGCCTGGCAGGACGAGCAGCACGTGCGGCATAATCGCGCGCTTTACCGCGAAAAGTTTGCCTCGGTACTGGAAATTCTTGACGGCTGCCTGGACGTGCAGCAGCCGCAGGCCAGTTTTTATTTGTGGCCGCGTGTCGGGGATGGAGAGCAGTTTGCGCGCGAATTGTTCCGGCAACAGAACATCACCGTGTTGCCCGGTGCCTTCCTCGCCCGCGAGGCGGACGGCACCAATCCCGGACGCGAATATGTGCGCATGGCTTTGGTAGCAACGCTCGAGGAATGTGTCGAGGCCGCGAGGCGTATCAAGGAATTTTGCCAATAGGCAACCACTGTTCGACACCGCCCGCACGCAAAAACCGCGGGCACTAGGAATTCAATGCAGGCGCCGGCAAACCGGCAAAGCGCAGATGGCAGTAAAAAACTTACTTAAAAAAGAAAGGGTCGAATTCATCCTGCAGCGCCTGGAGGAGCTCTACCCCGAGACCCCGGTGCCCCTGGACCACAAGGACCCCTATACGCTGCTGGTCGCGGTACTGCTGTCCGCCCAGTGCACCGACGAGCGCGTCAACCAGGTTACCCCGGCACTGTGGCAACTGGCGGACAATCCGCGGGACATGGCCAAGGTGCCGGTGGAAAAGATAAAGGAAGTGATCCGCCCCTGCGGCCTATCGCCGCAGAAGTCCAAGGCCATCAGCAAGCTGTCGCAGATACTGGTCAATGAGTACCACGGCAAAGTGCCGGAAAATATGGCGGCGCTGGAGACACTGCCAGGGGTCGGTCACAAGACCGCCAGCGTGGTCATGTCCCAGGCCTTCGGCCATCCGGCCTTTCCGGTGGATACCCATATTCACCGGCTGGCGCAGCGCTGGGGACTCACCAGCGGAAAAAACGTGGCGCAGACGGAGAAGGACCTGAAGCGACTCTTCCCACGCGACAAGTGGAACAAGCTGCACCTGCAGATTATTTTCTACGGCCGCGAATACTGCAGTGCGCGCGGCTGCGACGGCACCGTGTGCGAGATCTGCACCACCTGTTATCCGAACCGCAAGAACCCGAAGAAAACCAAGAAGGCCTGACTGTGACCAACTCCTCAATTGTCCTCTACGGCATCAAGAACTGCGACACCGTCAAGAAAGCCCGCAAGTGGCTGGAAAAGAACGGCATCGACTACCGCTTCCACGATTTCCGCGAGGACGGCATGGCATCCGTGCCGCTCGAGGAGTGGCTGAAAAACTTCGGCTGGCAGGAAGTACTGAACCGCCGCTCCACCAGCTGGCGCGCACTCAACGACGAACAGAAAAACGCGATGGACGACGAGGCGGCGCTGGCAATCGCCAGTGACACTCCCACGCTGATCAAGCGTCCGGTCACTGTCGCCGGCGGCGAGACCCGCTTCGGCTTCAAAGAAGCGGAGTTCGCGGAATTCGTGAAATAACCGGGCGTTCCCCGAGCGACTAAATACAGCCCTGAGCAGAAAGGAAAAGCCCCGAGCGGCTAGGAGAGAAATCAAATGAGCGATATTTACAGCATTGGCTTCGGCGTCGGCACCTGCAACAGCAAGGGTGAGTGGCTGGAAGTCTACTATCCGCAGCCGCTGCTGAAACCGAACGCAGACGTGGCCGCGGCGGTGACTGGAATCCTGAAGATCGACGGCGGCAATCACAGCCTCGCCCTGGATCCGGCGCAGCTGCAACCGCTGGCGGACAAGCTAGCCGGCGCCGGCGCACACAAGCAGGCGGAAATCCTGCGCCAGTTCGCGATCAGCCAGCGGCCGCTGGTGGCCGTGGTGCTGAGCAATGACGAGGCACCGCAGTCAGTGCCGGAAGCCTACCTCAAGCTGCACCTGCTGTCCCACCGCCTGGTGAAGCCGCACCAAACCAATCTCGACGGTATCTTCGGCAAGCTGGTCAACGTGGCCTGGACCAACCAGGGCGCCATCGATCTGGAAGAACTGCCGCGGCGCCAGCTGGAGGCGCGCCTGAAGGGCGAACATCTGGAAGTGGCCTGCGTGGACAAGTTCCCCAAAATGACCAACTACGTGGTACCCACCGGCGTGCGCATCGCCCACACCGCGCGCGTACGTCTCGGCGCCTACCTGGGCGAAGGCACCACCATCATGCACGAAGGCTTCGTCAACTTTAACGCCGGCACCGAGGGCCCCGGCATGATCGAGGGCCGCATTTCCGCGGGCGTCGTTGTCGGCGCCGGTTCGGATCTGGGCGGCGGCTGTTCCACCATGGGCACCCTGTCCGGTGGTGGCAATATCGTTATCTCCGTCGGCGACAACTGCCTGCTCGGCGCCAACGCCGGCATCGGTATCCCGCTGGGCGACCGCTGCACCGTGGAAGCTGGCCTGTACATCACTTCGGGTACCAAGGTTGCGCTGCTCGACGACAGTGGCAAGCTGGTGGAGCACATCAAGGCGCGCGACCTGGCCGGCAAGCCCGACCTGCTGTTCCGCCGCAACTCCACCAACGGCGCGGTGGAGTGCCTGACCAACAAGAGCGCCATCGAGTTGAACGAAGCGCTGCACAGCAACTGACCTTTTGGCGCCGCTCCACGTAGCTCCGTGGTGGACTGTGGGGCGGCACTGCTACCGGGATTCCTTTGCGGGACACGCTGTAAATACTTCCCTGTACGCTCGGCGGCGGCCATCCATGGCCGCCGACGGTCCCGCAAAGGAATCCCGGGATCAGCGCCTTCGCCTCTAATTTTTGCGCTCTATCGAACCGCCACAAAGAGCGGGTGGAAGAATTCCAGAGTTAAAAGTGAAGGTCCTGATACCGATGGTTTCTTGCGGGACTGTCGGCGAGAGGGACCTCGCCGACAAGCCTACAGGGACGTATTCACGGCGTGTCCCGCGAGAAACCATCGGTAGCAGGGCCGCCCCGTAACCCACAAGGGTACCCCAATCAAACAGACACGCTACTGGCGCATAAGGAATTACCCAAATGACCCCCACAGTACAACTCGCCAGTGACCTGATCCGCCTAAGGTCGGTCACCCCCGAAGACGCCGGCTGTATGCCGCTGATGATCGAACGCCTGGAAAAAATCGGCTTCGAGACCACCTGGTTGCGCCGCGGCGATACCGACAACTTCTGGGCGGTGCGCAACGGCAAAGACGAAGGCCCGCTGTTCGCCTTCGCCGGCCACACCGACGTGGTCCCGACCGGCCCGGAGGAGAACTGGCAACACCCGCCCTTCGAACCAGTGATCGAAGACGGCTACCTCTACGGTCGCGGCGCGGCCGATATGAAGGGCTCACTGGCGGCGATGGTGGTGGCCTGCGAGGAATTCGTCGCCGCGCACCCCGACCATAAAGGCCGTATCGCCTTCCTGATCACCAGTGATGAAGAGGGCCCCGCGCACAACGGTACGGTCAAGGTCGTGGAATGGCTGGAGGAACAGGGCGAGAGAATCGACTGCTGCCTGGTCGGCGAGCCGTCGAGCACCGAGCGCGTCGGCGACGTGATCAAGAACGGTCGCCGCGGCTCCCTCGGCCTCGAGCTGACCGTATTCGGCGTACAGGGCCATGTGGCCTACCCGCATCTGGCGGAAAACCCGATCCACACGCTAGCGCCGGCGCTGGCCGAACTCGCCGCGGAGGAGTGGGACAACGGCAACGACTTTTTCCCGGCGACCAGTTTCCAGGTCTCCAATATCAACGGCGGCACCGGTGCGACCAACGTGATTCCCGGCGAAGTAAAGGTGGTCTGCAACTGGCGCTTCTCCACTGAAACGACGGCGGAACAGCTGGAAGCCCGCGCGCGCAAGATTCTCGACAAGCACGGCCTCAAATATGAAGCCGACTTCAAACTGTCCGGCCAGCCGTTCCTGACCGCAGAAGGCCCACTGGTGGAAGCCGCCCAGAAGGCGATTCATGCGGTTACCGGTGAAGCCACACAACTCTCCACCGCCGGCGGCACCTCGGACGGACGCTTTATCGCCCCCACCGGCGCACAGGTGGTGGAACTGGGACCGGTAAATGCAACCATCCACAAGGTGGACGAGTGCGTGAAGGCGGAAGATCTGGATACCCTGAAATCTATGTATCGGGAAATTCTTGAGCGGCTGCTCGCATAGGCTTAAAACAAGCCTGAACATAGGCGCACAAAAAAGGCGACTTTTTAAGTCGCCTTTTTTATTGAGCAATGACGCGGTCAGTGCAAACGACCCTGGCCACCACTGTCCTTTGACTCCGACTCTTCGTAGCCGTGGGTCAGCACGAAGTAATACACAACCTGGGGCTGGCCCTGTACTTCCGCCAGCAGGTCGAAATTGTACTCGCCCTTTTCACCGGGGATGATCCGCACCGAGACCACATGCTCCGGCTCGATAAACAGTTCCGCGACCGGGCGCTTGCCGCGCATTACCTGCACCAGCAGCGTGCGGACATCCTCTTCGCCAAAGCGCCAGTGGTAATCGTCATCATCGTAGATAACGGAATCGGTGGTACCCGCGCGTACAATGCAGTTCGGATGGTCGGTCAGCCAGGGCCAGAATTCCTGGAACGAGAGAGAGTCTTTCATCGGCCGCTCAGTCATCCAGCTCTGCGACACTGTCCGCACCGCCCTCCAGGCCAAACTCATCGGCAATCTGCCGGCACCAGCGGTTCAGGCGTTCCGCAGTCAGCTCTTCCTGCTGGTCCTCGTCGATCGCGAGACCGACGAACATGCCCTCGCCTTCTATCTCCGCCTTGGACGCTTCGAATTCATAACCCTCGGTGGACCACTGGCCGATGATGGTCGCTCCGTTGCCGGCGATCACATCGTGCAGCATGCCCATCGCGTCGAGAAAGTAGTCGCCGTAACCGAACTGATCGCCGAGCCCGAACAGGGCCACCTTCTTGCCGCTGAAATCGATCTCCTGCACGTCCTCCCAGAATTCCTCCCAGTCGGACTGGATCTGGCCGAAGTCCCAGGTGGGGATGCCGAAGATCAGCTGCTCGTAGTCGGCAATTTCAAGCTGGGTGACATCGGCGATATCGTATAGGTCCACCCGATCCTCACCCAGGCGGGCGCGGATACGCAGGGCCACGGCCTCGGTATTGCCCTCGTCACTGCCGTAAAACAAGCCGATTTTGCTCACAATCACTCCTCTTCGCCCACAAACAGGCTGCTGTATTCACTATCGAGCGGCGGCGTATTCTCCCAGCAATGGCGGGGCGCGGCAAGCTGGGGCGGGAGTGAGCGACGAGGCGCGGAGGGCTGGCTGTCCGCCAAAAAAAGGCCCCCGCACAGCGGGGGCGAAAGGTTACGAATCTACCGGGCCGTAGGGGTAGAAGGCTGCCCGATCGATCGCACAGGAGACGGGGGTTACTACTGCTGTTGCTGCCGGCGCTCGGCGCGCTTCTGGCGGTGTTCCTTCCAGCGCTCTTTGCGCTCACTCTTCAGCTGCTCCAGCTTGGCCTTCTGTTCATCGGTCAGAATCGACTCGAGCTGCTGGTGTTGCCGGTGCATTTCCTGCATTTTGGCCACCTGCAGCTTGCCGAGCTCCGCACCGAGGCGGTCCAGCGTCGCCTGGTCGGCGCCGGAATCAATGGCCTCCCGCAGCTGCTCATGCAGTGCGCGCATCTCCTCGCGACGGGCCTTGTGGGCTTCACGGTTGGCCTCTCGGTTCGCCTTGAGCTGCGCCTTCTGCCCCTCGGTCAGGTCCAGCTCCTCGGCCATACGCTCGATCATCGGCCCCCTGAAGTGGTGTGGGTCGTGTTCGCCACCCGCGGCCATCGTCATGCCCGGCACTGCCAGCGCGCCTGCCAGTACGAGACCGCCCGCCATTGCTTTCCAGTTTTTCATCGACGCTTCCTCTTGTTTGGTGTCGGTAGCTGCATAGTAGGATCACGCCGTGTTAACAGGGGCTAATCGCGGTAAACATTTGTTAAGAACGGTTAAAAGCCGGCAGGCCGGTCGCAAATGGCGCCGGCGCATTGCATATAATGGCTTCACCCAATTCGAGAGCACGCTATGAGCCGTATCTTACTGGTCGACGACGACACCGAACTGACCGATCTGCTGCAGGAGTTCCTCACCGGCGAGGGCTTCGAGGTGACCGTCGCCAACGACGGCGGCCGCGGCCTGGAGTTGGCCCAGAGCCAGGGTTTCGACGCCCTGGTGCTGGATGTGATGCTGCCGATTTACAACGGCTTCGAGCTGTTGCGCAAGCTGCGCGAGGAGGCCTCCCCTGCGAGTCGCTCACTGCCGGTGTTGATGCTCACCGCCAAGGGCGACACCGTCGACCGCATCGTCGGCCTCGAAATGGGCGCCGACGACTACCTGCCGAAACCCTGCAACCCGCGGGAACTCGCCGCCCGCCTGCGCGCCGTGTTGCGTCGCGGGCGCGTGGAAACCGAGGAGGCGGATGACAGCCTGACCAGTGGTCCGCTGCGCCTGCTGCCATCGGAACACCAGGGCTACTGGAACGACCAGTTGCTGTCGCTGACCGGCGCCGAGTTCGCCGTACTCAAGGTGCTGGTGCAGCACGCCGGCGAGGTGGTGAGCAAGGAAGTCCTGACCGAGTCGGCCCTCGGGCGCAAGCTGATGCCCTACGACCGCTCCATCGATGTACACGTCAGCAACATTCGCAAGAAGCTCGCCGAACAGGGCGCCAGCCGCGACCTGATCATCAATATCCGCGGCGCCGGCTATATGCTGACCCAGAGCAAGAGCGGCTGACCGCCAATGCGCAGCCTCTTCTGGAAGATGTTTTTTGGTGCCTGGATCACCGCCGTGGTGATGGTGATGGCGGCCATCTACATCACCCATTTCGGCGAATTCGGCGATCCGCGACACGAGGAGCGCTGGGAGGGACCGGCACTCTTTCGTGAGGTGGTACGCAATCTGCGTATCGCCCGCCGCCACGGCCCGGAACACTTCCAGCACTGGCTAGAACGCCAGCCAAAAAAGGTTCGCCGGCAGGTTTTCGTCATCGATCAACACGGCCGCGAGCTCCTCGGGCGCCGCCTGCCGCAGAGCATGGCGCCGCTGTTCGCCAGCCTCAACTACCGCAACCGTGAGGCCCATGTAATGGCCGACAACAAGCCGACCGTGGGCTTTTTCCTGCCGCTGCGCAGCGGCGACAGTCTGCGCGTGGCGCTGATCGCCGGCCAGAGCAAGGAAAGGTTGCTGCTGCGCTTTCTGTGGCGCAATTTCTGGCCGATTCTGCTGCTGTCGATGCTCGCCTCCGGTGCCGCCTGCTATTGGCTGGCCCGCTACCTGAGCCGCCCGCTGGATCAGTTGCGTGCGGCGACCCGCCGGGTCGCCGCCGGCGAACTGGACTACCGGGTGGCGCCGGGGTTGCACAGCCGCAGCGACGAACTGACCGATCTCGCGCGGGACTTCGATTCGATGACCGCCCAGCTGCAGGAATCCATGGCGGAGCAGCGCCGGCTGATCAAGGACGTTTCCCACGAGTTGCGCTCGCCGCTGGCGCGGCTGCAGGTGGCACTCGGCATAGCGCGGCAAAAAGATGTTCGAGGGCTCGATACGGAGCTGGACAAGATCGGCAAGGCCGCCGACTACCTGGAGGACATCATCGCCGATGTTCTGTCCCTGCCGGTAGCCGGCAAGGACCAGCGCCCGCTGGACGATGTAGTGGAGATCAACAGCCTCATCGGCGCACTGGTGGAGGAACTGAGGAGCGAGACGCAGGAAAAAGACCTGCGGGTTGCCATTAGCCACAGTGACACCGAACTCTTGGTCGCAACCCGCGGCAGCTCACTCACGGCGGCGCTGGAAAATATTTTGCGCAACGCCATCAAGTACAGCCCGGTCGGCGGCAGTGTGAGCGTCGCGATCAGTGCTGCGGAGGCACAGTGCCATATTCGCGTGATCGATTCCGGCAGCGGTGTGGCCGACGAAGAACTCGAGGCAATTTTTCGCCCCTTTTACCGTACCGACAGCGCCCGTACGCGCGAGAGCGGTGGCTTCGGCCTGGGTCTCGCCATCGCGCAACGTACCATACTTCACCACGGCGGCGGCATCACTGCCAGCAATGCGCCCGCGGCGGGGCTCTGTGTCGAAATACGTCTACCGCTGCTGGAACTAGCCGACTAGCGCCCCGGCGCCGACATTGATAATTATTTGCCGATCACTGATCATTGTTAACGGCTGCGGTTCTAGCCTCCGATCAATAACAAAAGGGCCCCGCCATGCGCTGGATACTCTATATTCTGATCTTCCTGGCACTGCTCGTACTCGCCGGTTTTCTGTTTCCCCGGGAGGTGACGCTCGAGCGCAGCGTGTATATCGCCAAGCCGCCGCAGGCAGTGTTTCCCTACGTAAACAATTTCCGCAACTTCAACAGTTGGTCACCCTGGTATCAGCTGGACCCCAATACGCAATACGAATACAGCGGCCCGGAAGAAGGGCTCGGCGCGGTCATGAGCTGGAACAGCGACAACCCCAATGTCGGCAATGGCAGCCAGACGATCACTGCCAGCGAACCCTATTCCCTCGTACGCACCGACCTGGATTTTGGTGGCCAGGGCAATGCCACCGCGGAATTCCGCCTGCAGCCACAGGGTAGCGGCACCAATGTCACCTGGTGGTTCAGCACGGATATGGGCAGCGGCCCGATCGCCCGCTGGATGGGGCTGGCGGTGAAAAATATGGTGGGCGATTCCTACGAGCAGGGACTGGCCAAGCTGAAAAACCTGGTGGAGTCGGAAGCGGCCGCTCCGCAGCCGACACAGGAGATCGACAACGGCTCCGACGCCGATTTGCCCTCTGACAGCGACGATGAAATGGGCGCGGAACCGGAGGGTATTGAGTCGGAGATGGAGGATCAGTCCCTCGAAGAGGAAGGCGAAGAGCTTATCGAGGAAAACCAGTAAACCGACGAGCACTCCCAATAAAAAAGCCCGCTGCTGCGGGCTTTTTTTATTTGCATTGCCATTTCGCTAGGACTTGCCGCGGCGCGGCGCCGGTACCGGCGATTTGCGCAACTTGCGGCGCTGGCGCTGCAGCGTCTGCTTTTCCACCTGCGTCAATGGGCGCTGGCCGAGTTTCGGCAGACCGGCAGTCACACAGAGATCGTCGATCTCCCGCGGTTCCATTTCGATCCACTGGCCGACGCGCACGTGGGACGGAATAAATACACTGCCGTAACGCACCCGTTTCAGTCGGCTGACGCGCACGCCCTGTGACTCCCACAGGCGACGCACTTCGCGATTGCGGCCTTCCATCACCACGCAGTAAAACCAGCGATTCTTGCCCTCACCACCGCTTTCCACGATATCGGTGAAGCGCGCCACACCGTCATCCAGCAAAACACCGGACAACAGTCGTTTCTTCATTTCGTCGTCGACGTCACCCTGGATGCGCACCAGGTATTCACGATCGATCACCGATGACGGGTGCATCAGCTTGTTGGCCAGCTCACCATTGTTGGTAAACAGCAACAGGCCACTGGTATTGAAGTCCAGGCGGCCGACGGAAATCCAGCGCCCGGACCGCAGCCGCGGCAGCCTGTCATAGACGGTGGGGCGCCCCTCGGGATCGTGCCGGGAACAGATTTCGCCCACTGGCTTGTTGTACAGAATCACCCGGCAGCGGTTCTCTTCCGCTGCCGGCAGGCGGCGGCCGTCAAATTCGATCAGCTCGTCGCCGGCAACCCGCTCGCCCAGCTCTGCTACCTTGCCGTTTATCGTTACGCGGCCCGCTTCGATCGCGCGCTCCATTTCACGTCGCGAACCCAGTCCGGCGCGCGCCAGTACTTTCTGCAGTTTTTCGCCTGCGGGCGAAATGCCATCACTCATAGGGTGGTTTTTTCCACTTGCGCTTCTTCCCGGGTTTCGCCATCCACGTCGGCGTCCTCGGAAATGTCTTCATCACTTGTCGCCATCTCGGCGGCGGAAGTCTCTTCGACGCTATCGGGCGCGTCGTCGCTGGCGAACAGACTGCTGGGGGGCAGTCCGGCGGCGAGAGAAGTCTCCTGTTCTGCGTCGCTTGCGCCGACTTCCAGTTGTTCGTCTTCTGCTTCTAGCTCGGCTTCGGCTTCGGTTTCTACTTCGACATGGGCTTC
Organism: Microbulbifer marinus; assembly: GCF_900107725.1. GTDB lineage: Bacteria > Pseudomonadota > Gammaproteobacteria > Pseudomonadales > Cellvibrionaceae > Microbulbifer > Microbulbifer marinus. Next base: position 1,160,865 of record NZ_FNQO01000001.1, read on the forward strand.
TGTCTCGCTTGCTGCTTCGGCCTCGGCCTCTATCTCAGTGGTCGCGGCATCCGCGGCCGCTTCACTATCAGAGTCGGCGAAATCGGCTTCGGCAACCTCGTCAGTCTCCGCGGCGATAGCGGCTTGCCCCTCGACATCCGCATCGATATCCGCATCCAACAACCGCGAGTCCTCCCCTGCAGGCAGTTCCTCGTAGGCGCTGTCCGCCGGCACACTCTCTGTATCTGCAGTGTCTGCACCCGCGCCCTCTTCGGGTTCGCCGGCTTCGGTATCGGCTACCGGGGCTTCGGCATCCGCTTCGCCCGCTTGCGGCGCGCTTGTGCCGCCCTGCTGTTCCAGGTCCAGCACCTGATTCAGGCTGTCGATATCGCGGATCTCCGCCAGGGTCGGCAGGTCATCGAGGGTGCGCAGATTAAAGTAGTCGAGGAATTCCTTGGTCGTCGCGTAGAGCGACGGCTTGCCCGGCACATCGCGCTGGCCGACCACCTTGATCCAGCCGCGTTCGGACAGCGTCTTGACGATATGAGAACTGACCGCCACACCGCGGATTTCCTCGATATCGCCGCGGGTAATCGGCTGACGATAGGCGATGATTGCCAGGGTCTCGAGGGTCGCGCGGGAATATTTCTGCGCTTTTTCCTCCCACAGGCGGTTCACCCACGGCGCCAGGTCCTCGGGCACCTGAAAGCGCCAGCCGCTGGCCACCTGCTTGAGTTCAAAACCGCGCTCGGCACAGTTCTCCGCGATCTGTTCCAGAACTGCTTTCAGTTCCGCCTTTTCCGGGCGCTCGCCTTCATCGATCAGCGACAGCAGCTTGTCTTCGGACAGCGGCTGGCCCGAGGCCAGCAGCGCGCCTTCGACGATACGGCGCAGTAATTCCGGAGCGATTGTCATGTCTTTACTCTAATCCACCTGTTCCCGGGCTGCCGTGCAGACCAGGGGCTCAAATTACTCTAAGTCTTCGATCAGGACAGGGCCGGCTCGGCCTCGTTCTGCTCGTAATATTCGTCATCCTCGGCCTGCGCCGATTCAGGATCCTGGCCAGCAGCGCGCACGTGGATAGGAGCGAAAGCCTCGTTCTGAATCAATTCCACCAGAGATTCCTTCACCAGTTCCATCACTGCCAGGAAGGTGACCACCACGCCGAGGCGCCCCTCCTCTACCGTGAACAGGCTGACGAAGGGCACAAACTGGCGGTGGCGGATCTTGTCCAGCACCTGGGTCATGCGCTCGCGGGTGGACAGTTTCTCCCGCTCCACCTGGTGACTCTCGAACATGTCTGCGCGCCGCAGCACATCGGCCAGGGCCACCAGCACCTCTTTCAGGTCCACTTCTGGATCCGGGCGGGTAATACTGCGGTCCGGGGCCTGGGCACTGGCCTGGTGGATATCGCGATCCATGCGAGGTATCTCGTCGATATCCTCGGCGGCGGTCTTGAAGCGTTCGTATTCCTGCAGCCGGCGGATCAGTGCGGCACGCGGATCCTCGCCCTCCTCCTCTTCCGCTTCCGGTGGGCGGGGCAGCAGCATGCGCGACTTGATCTCGGCCAGCATCGCGGCCATGACCAGGTACTCCGCCGCCAGCTCGAAGCGCATCGACGACATCAACTCCACATACGCCATGTACTGGCGCGTGATGTCCGCGACGTTGATTTCGAGAATATCCAGGTTCTGGCGCCGGATCAGATACAGCAGCAGATCCAGCGGGCCCTCAAAGGCCTCCAGGATCACTTCCAGCGCATCCGGCGGGATATAAAGATCGGCGGGCAGTTCGGTGAAGACCTCGCCCTGCACCATCGCAAAGGGCATTTCCCCCTGGCGCGGAGACGGGCTGCCCTGTGCTTTAGCCGCTTGCTCGGCGGGAGCTTCGGCTTCGCCGGCGGCTACTTCAGCCAGCACCTGCTCTTCCACCTCGGCTAGTAACTCTTCACTGGACACTCTGCCCTACCCTCGCTCTTCACCAGCCCCCGAAGGGCAAACGCGCGATTATACATCAGTGCCGGACTCATCAGCCCATAATTTCGTCAATGGGCCCGCAGCCCTGGCGGATCAGTTCCGGCTCATCGCCGGTCAGGTCGACCACGGTTGTCGCTTCCAGGCCGCAGAAACCACCGTCAATCACCAGCTCGACCTGATGCTCCAGGGTGTCGCGTATATCGTACGGGTCGGTCAGCGGCTGGTCTTCGCCGGGCATGATCAGGCTGCAGCTCATCAGCGGCTCGCCCACTGCTTCGATCAGCGCCAGTGCGATCGGATTGTCGGGAACACGCAGCCCGATGGTCTTGCGTTTGGGGTGCATCAGGCGTCGCGGCACCTCCGCCGTCGCCGGCATGATAAAGGTGTACGGGCCCGGGGTATGGTTCTTCAGTAGGCGGAACATCTGGTTGTCCACCTTGGCGTAACTGGCCAGTTCCGACAGGTCGCGGCACAGCAGCGTAAAGTTGTGCTGCTTGTCCAGCTGGCGCAGCGCGCGAATCCGCTCCACCGCCAGCTTCTCCCCCAGGCGACAGCCAATCGCATAGGCGGAATCCGTGGGAAAGACGATAACGCCACCGGCGGCGACGATCTCCGCCGCCTGACTGATCAGACGCCCTTGCGGGTTGTCCGGATGAATCTGGAAAAACTGCGCCACAAATGCTCCCCCTTGCATCATTTTCCTACAGGCCTCTAGCCCGAATTGTCCGCGCTAGTTTGCCACAGATTCCACACCGGCTCGACGCCCGCGGGCAGGCGCACGCAGCCCAGCTCGCGCCAGGGCTGTTCCGGCTGGTGGAAGTCACTGCCGACCGAGCAATAGGGCGCCGGCAGGCCGGTCTCGGCCGCTACGGCCTCGATCAGCTGGCGCAACTCGCGGGTCTGCACCGGGTTCTGGCGACCGCACAGCAGCTCGACCGCCTGTCCACCGGCCTCGAGAAATTCGCGCAGCAGGCGGGACAGCTGGGTCCGCGTCAGGCCGTACTTCAGCGGGTGCGCGAGCACCGCGCTGCCGCCGGCCGCGCGGATAGTGGCCACGGTTTCCGCAATCTGTGGCCAGTCGACTTTGACGTCGCCCACCTTGCCCGCGCCGAGATAGCGCTTGAAGGCGCGCGCAGCGTCCTCGACATGACCCTCTTCGACCAGCCAGCGGGCAAAATGCGGGCGCCCGATGACGCCGCCGCCAGCCCACTTGCGGGCGCCCTGCAGCGCGCCGGCAAAGCCGCGCCTCTGCAGCCGTTCGGCGATCTGTTCCGCGCGCTCCCGCCGCAGTCGATCGCGCAGCGCAATGGCCGCACGCAACTCCGTGGACGACGGGTCAACATTGAGGCCGACGATATGCACCGGTCGCTTGCCCCAGCGACTGGACAACTCGATCCCCGGCAATACGGAAATGCCCAGCTGGTCACCGGTTTGCCGTGCCTCGGCGACTCCAGACAGGGTATCGTGGTCGGTCAACGCCAACAGGGTCACGCCGTGGGATTTCGCCCTCGACACCAGCTGTGCAGGGCTTAAAATACCGTCTGACGCGGTGCTGTGGCAGTGCAGATCCACCAAATCGGTATCCGCGTCTACTGACAGGGCTGTTAACATCAGGCTCTCGCTCAGATTCACACTCGATCGGGTAGTGACACCCGGTTTTGAACATTTGCCGGTAGCCGCTGTCACAGGGGCGCCCGGCGGATTCAGGGATAAGGCCCCAACCAAAGGCTTGCCTGCGCAGGCCCAGGGGAACCAGAGTTACCGCTGACAGCGGCACCGTCAGCCAGGAAGCTATTTTGAATAGTAGGGCCATTACAGACCCGGCCCTCGAAAACGCTTCCAGCGGGCATTATCACCGGAACCAGGCATGACCGAAACCAACCCGACCACCTCAGTGACCGAACAGCAGCCTAAGAAAGAGGGGCTTCTCGCCAATCTGCTGCTCAATATCGTCATTCCCACACTGATCCTGACCAAGCTGTCCGGCGACGACTGGCTGGGCACCAAGTGGGCGATTGTCGTGGCGCTGGCGTTCCCGCTGCTCTACGGCCTGCGCGACCTGTTACAGTCGGGCAAGGTCAATTTCTTTTCCGCCCTCGGCATCACCAGTATTCTGCTGACCGGCGGTATCAGCCTGCTGGAACTGGACGCAAAATATATCGCCATCAAGGAGGCCGCCATTCCCGGCCTGCTCGGCATCGCGACCGTGCTCTCCCTCTACACGCGCTGGCCGCTGGTGAAGACACTGATCTACAACGACCGAATTCTCGATACCAGCAAGATTGCCGGCGTCCTCGCCGGCAACGGCAATGAGAGCGCGTTCGAGCGCACCCTGCAGCAGGCGTCCTGGATGATTGCCGGTTCCTTCTTCCTGTCGTCGGCACTGAATTACATCCTGGCCAAGGTGCTGCTGCAAAGCCCGCCAGGCACCGAGGCATTCAACGAGGAGCTCGGCAAAATGACCGCCCTGAGCTTCCCGGTTATTGCCCTGCCGGCAACCATTATTCTGATGCTGGTGCTCTTCTTCCTGTTCCGCCGGATCGGCAAGCTGACCGGCCTGAAACTCGAAGAGATCATGGTCCAGCAGTAGCGAAAGTTTCCGATACATACCGATAAGAGCATAACTAGACATGTGGTACGCAATCATCAGTGAGGATGTAAAAGACAGCCTGCCCCTGCGCAAGGGCGCGCGCGCCGATCATCTGGCCCGACTGAATCGACTCAAAGACGAGGGGCGGCTATTAATAGCGGGCCCGCATCCGGCCATCGACAGCGAGGATCCCGGTGAGGCCGGATTTACCGGCAGCCTGGTGGTTGCGGAATTTTCTTCGCTGGACGAGGCCAAAGCCTGGGCGGACGCGGATCCCTACGTGGATGCCGGTGTCTACGCCTCCGTAGCCGTGAAGCCGTTCAAGCTCGTGCTTCCCTGATTTTGACGACACTTTCAACAGATAAAAAAAGCTGTATCACAATGATGAAACAACTGACCGGTCTTAGTGCCGCAGCGCTGCTCGCCATCAGCGCCCCCGTCAGCGCCCTGGGTGCCGACACTCGCTACATCACCGACGAACTGCACGTACCCATGCGCTCCGGCAAGGGCAACGAATTCCGCATCCTGCACCGCGGGCTACCCAGCGGCACAAAACTCGCGCTGCTCGAAGATGCCCCGGCAGACGGCTGGGCACGCGTGCGCACGCCCGCCGGCGAAGAGGGCTGGGTGCGCCGCCAGTACCTGGTTGCCGAGCCGGTGGCGGAAATTAAGTTAAAGAAGGCCGAGGCCGACCTCGCGCGCTTTGAAGAGATGGATCTCGGCGGCGAAGTGCGCCGCCTGGAAGCGGAAAACCTGAAACTGAACACCGCGCTGACCGCAGAGCAGGAAAAGGCCCAGCAGCTGGCGCGGGAACTCAAGGAGCTGAAATCCCTCTCCGCGGACGCCGTGGCCCTCAATCAGCGTCACCAGAAACTGCTGCATCAACACGAGCTGCTGAAGCAGGAGCAGATGATGGCGGAGGCGGAAATTCAGCGCCTGTCCGGCAGCGACACACAGAAGTGGTACATGTACGGCGCGCTGTCTGTTGGCCTCGGTGCTATCCTCGCCATGATCGCCCCGCATCTGCGCCCCCGCCGGCGCCGTTCTGAGTGGGCGAATTAACCACAGCAGGCAAACTTCTGCCGCCGGAAACGGGCGGCGGATTCACAGGCGGCCCGGGACGGCCGCCGCAGCCCTACAGGGATGTGGCCACAGCGCCGCCACGGCACCCGGGCGGCGGGAATCTCGCAGCCGTTTCCGCAGATTCCAAACCTCTCGGCTAACCGAGTAAATGAGACAAGGACGATGCGTAAGTTATTTGCGGTACTTCTGAGCGGTCTGCTCGCCCTGCCCGCCCTGGCGGACAACCCACGGGTAGAATTGAAGACTGACCTGGGCACTATCCAGGTAGAGCTGTTCGACGACAAAGCACCGGCCACGGTGGAGAACTTTCTCGCCTACCTGGACAGCGGTTTTTATAACGGGGTCATCTTTCACCGGGTTATTCCCGATTTCATGGTGCAGACCGGTGGACACACCTTCGATTTCCAACTGAAGGAAACCCGTGAGCCGGTGGTCAACGAATCCTCCAATGGCCTCAAGAATCTGCGTGGCACGCTGGCCATGGCGCGCAAGGAAGACCCTGACAGTGCCACCTCGCAGTTCTTCATCAACCTAAAGCACAACGATCATCTGGATGCCGCGGAAGACAAACCGGGCTATACGGTTTTCGGCCAGGTGATCGAAGGTATGGACGTAGTGGAGAAGATCGTTGAGGAGCCCCGCGGCCTTTACCGCACCTTCCCGCAGGCGCCGAACGTGCCGGTGCGCATCCTCAATGCAAAGCGTATCGACGGCAGTGCCGTCGCCAGCAAGAGCCAGGGAGATTAAGCGGTGATAGCGCTCAGTGTTAACCTCAATAAAATTGCCCTGATTCGCAACTCGCGCGAGGGTAACTTTCCGGATGTTGTCGCCCACGGCCGTATCTGCCTCGATGCCGGCGCCCAGGGGCTGACGGTGCATCCGCGTCCCGACCAGCGCCATATCCGCCCCGGCGACGTGCGCGCTCTCGCCGAGTTGTGCAGTGGCCATGCCGGCATCGAGTTCAATGTGGAGGGCAACCCCTTCGCCGAAGCGCTGAACGACTATCCTGGCCTGATGTCACTGGTGCTGGAGACGCAGCCAGAGCAGTGCACCCTGGTGCCGGACAGCAACGACCAGCTGACCTCGGACCACGGCTTCGATCTCAAGCGCGATGGCGCCCGCCTGGAGCCGTTAATCGCCAAGCTCAAGGATGCCGGCATCCGTGTCAGCCTGTTTATGGACCCGGACCTAGAGCAGATCGGCCTCGCCAGCGAGGTAGGTGCAGACCGCATCGAACTCTATACCGGTCCCTATGCCGAAGCTGTAGCCCGGCAGAGCGCCGAATTGGAGTCCATCTTTGCTGCGCACTGCGCGGCGGCAGAGCACGCGCGCCAGCTCGGCCTGGGCGTCAACGCGGGCCACGATCTGAATCTGATCAACCTGCCCCGCTACCGCACCCTGCCGGGCCTGCAGGAAGTGTCCATCGGTCACGCGCTGACCGTCGACGCGCTCAACATGGGCCTGGATAACGCGGTCAACGCCTACCTCAACTGCCTGTCCGGCAACTGATGCCGACCCTCAATATCATCGGCGCCGGCAAGCTCGGAAAAACCCTCGGCCACCTGTGGCAACAGCAGGGTATTTTTCAGGTGCAGTCGCTGTGCAACCGGACTGCGCAGAGCGCCCGCGCCGCCGCGCAGTTTATCGGTGCCGGCGCGGCCTGCGACTCCATCGAGGCCATGGCCGACGCAGACTGCTGGTTGATTGCCAGCGGCGACGGTCAAATTGCAGATATCGCCGCGAAGCTTGCCTCGCGATTCGCAGGTCAGGCGGACACCATTGTTTTCCACTGCAGCGGTGCCCTCGCCTCGGAAACCCTGGCAGCCTGCAAGCCGGCCGCGATCGCCAGCGCCCACCCGGTGCACAGCTTTGCCGATCCGCGAGCATCCCTGCAGACACTGGCCGGCAGTAGTGTCGCGCTGGAGGGGGACCAACCCGCGGTGGAGTTGCTGCGTGGCGCTTTCTCGGCGCTCGGCTGCGAAACCCTGACCATTGCCCCCGAGCACAAATCTCTCTATCACGCCGGCTCGGTATTCGCGTGCAATTACCTCACCGCGCTGATGGACCTGAGCCTGCGTACCTTTGCCGCGGCCGGAATCGACCAGCAGCAGGCACTGCAGCTGCTGAAGCCGATAGTGCTGCAGACGGCGGAAAACAATATGCGGCTGGGCCCGGAAAAGTCCCTCACCGGCCCCATCGCGCGCGGCGATGTCGAGACGGTAAGTGCACAACTGGATGCGCTGCAGAAAACCGATCCGCAACTAGCCCAATGCTATCGCCAACTGGGTCTCGCCTGTGTAGAGTTGGCCCGGCGCGGCGCCCTGCCCGAGGAGGCCGCCGTCCGATTGACCGAACTGTTGAGCGAGCCAACCCGGTGAAAGATTCCCCCCAAGATTCAAAAGAATATCTGCAGAAACGCGCCTTCTTCGATAGTTTGCTGACCATCTATGGGCGCAAGCCGGTGCTGGAGGCGTTGGAGGACCTGTCGCTACCGGTACACAAGCTGCACCTCGCCGACAGCAATCGCCGTGATCAGCTGATCGCGCGCATCGAGCAACTGGCCACCGAGCGCCAGATAGAAATCGCCCACTGGGATCGCAAGGGTCTTTCGCGGATTTCCAAGAACGCGCGCCAGGATCAGGGCGTGGCGCTGGATCTGGCCCTGCCCCATTACGGCACCACGGAATCATTTCTGCAGCGGGAAAGTGCGCGCGACAAGAAAAAGAATTACGAGCTGCTCGCGCTCGACGGCATTACCAATCCACAGAACCTCGGCATGATCATCCGCTCGGCCTGCGCCGGCGGCATGGATGGCATTATCCTGCCACGCAAGGGCTGCGCCCAGATAGATCCCCTGGTCATCAAGGCCAGCACCGGCACCCTGTTCAAGATGCGCTTACTGCGCTGTGAAACACTCGCCCCGGCGTTGGCCGAGTTCAAGAAACAGGGAGTACGCATCTGCGGCCTTTCGTCCCACGCACAGCAGACGCTGTCGAGCCTGGACGGCGACGCACCGAGCATTTTCGTGTTGGGCAACGAAACCCGGGGTGTCAGCGAGGAAGTCGCCCGGCAGTGCACACACAAACTGCGCATTCCGATGCACAATAATGTCGAAAGCCTGAATGTCGCCGTCACCGCTGCACTGATCAGTTTCCGACATCAAAGCTAATTCCGCACCCTCCGCTACCGACGCCAAAATCCTTTGCTCGCGCCGCGGGCTGTCGCTCGTCTAGACTGAATTTGATACCCAGCACGGTAGATTTTCAGCAGTAAACGGATTTATCGCGGGCGCAGTCATGAAGTTTTGGACCCGCATACTGGTATCTGCGGCGCTATGCGCCGTCATCAGTTGCAGTCAGGGGAAAGGCAGCTCGGGCGACAGCCGATCCAGCGAAAGCGAAGCCACACCCACCGGATTCAGTATTACCGGCACGGTGACGGCGGCCGAATTTACGGCTGTCGATGCCGACACCAACGACGGCGGGGCTCCGTCATCCGGCAATAATGACGCCGAATCCGCCCAGCCGCTGGGCAACCCGAGCATTGCGGGGGGCTTTGTCAGCGCCGAGGGCTCGGGCAAAGCGGGCCAGCGCTTCGCCAACGGCGCCGATAGGGAGGACTGGTACCGAGTTTCCGCCTCTGCGGGCCAGAGCATCAATCTGCACGTGCATCAGTTCAAGCAGCAGAGTCCTGCAGCGGTCGACCTCGATCTCTATCTCTACAGCGCGGACGACGCCAGTAATCCCGTCGCCTCCAGTACCGGCGCCAGCGCCTCCGAATCGATCTCCATTCCGTCCACAGGCGATTACCTGCTGCGCGTAGTCGCCCAGGCCGGAATCAGCAATTACACGCTGAAACTGGACGCCGGCAACAATACTGCCGCGAGCCCTTCGGTAAGCCAGGAATTTGTCCCGGGGGAATTGCTGATCAAATGGAAATCGGCACCACCGGCGCATTGGCTGCAGGCGGCAGGGCTGGAGCCAGTCCGCGCAGCAGTTGCCAACAGGGTCTCCGCCTACCGGCTCACGCGCGCAGACCTTGCGCCGATTGTCGCCGATATGGAGTTCCTGCACCTCAGGGCCAGCGGGGCGCTGCGCCATAAACTGCACACCCTGGCAGCGGTAAAGAAGCTGCAATCGGCTGGCCTGGTAGAGTGGGTGGAGCCGAATTACCTATATCGCAGCACATTAATCCCGAACGACCAGCACAATCATTTGCAGTGGCATTACCGCCAGGTTCGGCTACCGCAGGCCTGGGACATCACTACCGGCAGCGCCGATGTCATCGTCGCCGTGCTGGACACGGGTGTTTTCAGCGATCACCCCGACATCCGAGACAAACTCGTTGATGGATACGACTTCATCAGCGACGCGACATACGCCGTCGATGGCGACGGCATCGACAGCAACCCGGAAGATCCCGGCGACAAGACACTGCAGAATCGCAGCTCCTGGCACGGCACCCACGTGAGCGGTACCGTGGGCGCCGCCACCGACAACGGCACCGGTGTCAGTGGCGCCGGCTGGAAGACGCGAATAATGCCTTTGCGCGTCATCGGCACCTCCGGCGGCAACAGCGCGGATGTTGCCCAGGCGGTTCGCTACGCAGCCGGTCTCGCCAACGACTCCGGCACCGTGCCGGCCCGGCGCGCGGATATTATCAACATGAGCTTCGGTGGCGCCGGACGCTCACAAACCCTGCAAACGGCTATCGATGATGCGCGCGCCGCCGGCGTGATAGTGGTTGCAGCGGCTGGCAACGACAACAGCGAAACCCAATTCTACCCCGCGGCAATGAACGGCGTGATCGCCGTGAGCGCGACCGACTACAACCGCAACAAGGCCCCCTATTCCAATTTCGGCAGCTGGGTGGACCTCGCGGCACCGGGCGGCAATATGGGCGTAGACGCCAATGGCGACGGCTACGGCGATGGTGTTATCAGCACCCACGTCAACGAGGGTTCCGGCCTGGCACCCGCCTACAGCGTCCTGCAGGGCACTTCAATGGCGAGCCCCCATGTGGCGGCTGTGTTGGCACTGATGAAAGCCGTCAATAGACAGCTATCCCCGGACGACGTTGATGCACTGCTGAGCCAGGGAAAGCTGACCCGGGATATCGGCGATGCTGGCAGAGACAAGTTTTTCGGCATGGGTCTGATCGATGCCTTCAAGGCCGTCGAGGCGGCTTCGGGCCCGGTAACGGTGCCGGTACTGGCCGCGGAGCCCCACAGCCTGAATTTTGGCAGCACACACGCCACACTCGAGGTGGATATAAAAAATATTGGCGCCGACGGTGCGCGCATTACGGGCGATGCCGCCTCTGCGGCAAAATGGATCAAGGCTGTGGAGGCCGTACAGACCGACACCAACGGCTTTGGCCGCTACCGTATCAGCGTCAGCCGCGCGGAACTGGCCGACGGCGCCTATTCAACCGATATCCGCTTTCCCGTAGAGGGCTCCAGCGACTTTGCGCTGCGCGCAAACATGAAAGTGGGCGGGTCAGATAACGCGGGCGACGCAGGCTACCTCTATATCCTGCTGCTGAAAGAAGGTGCAGACGGGGACGGCGATGGCTCAGCGGAGCTGCAAATCGTCGCCCAACAGGCTAAAGCCGCCAGTGAGGGTAGCTACAGTTTTCATTTTACCAATGTGCCCGCCGGCGAATACCTGATCGCCGCCGGCTCTGATATCGACGGCGACGGTTTTATCTGCGGTCGGGGTGAGGCGTGCGCGATGTTCCCCGGTAGGGATTTCGCCAACCCGATTGCGCTCCGCACGAGCCTCAGCGGCCAGGATTTTGTCGTCGATTACGACGATGATATCGACAGTGGCGGCCAACAGCTCGGCCCCGTGCAGGTGCTGGCGCCGGACCCGATTCGTTTGAGAGCACTCCCCTAGCTACCGGCAACCAGGCAATAACAACCCGCTGGCCGAGCGTAAAGTCAGCGTCTGTCTCTTACTTCCTCCAAATAGACCATTTTCGCGACAGATTTGTTGAAACATCTGCGCCATGAGCTACATATCTCTTTGCGGAACAAAATACCCGCCCAAAAACGGATTTTGAGAATAACTACCCGCTAAGACCAGCTGAGCTAATAACACAGAACAAGGATCTATCTCTCATGCGCCTAATTCCTTTTCTCCTGATGCCGGTGGGGCTCATCACCATGTTGCCGGCCAGTGCGGCCGGGCCGGAAGATGGATATTTAGACTTAACGCCCTATATCAGCCGCGTCGACAAGGACCGCAACACCGAACGCCAGGCCGGCGGCATGCGCGCCGCCTACGGCTGGGGCTGGCAGGGCCCCTGGTATTCCGAAGTGCAGGTGTTCGGCGCCATATTGGAAACGGAAGATTTCTTTGATACGAACGAGTTTACCGATCAGTCCGACTACTACATGTACGGTGTCGGTTTTGATGTCGCGTACAACTTCGGCGATCGAGACGGCTACACGCCCTACGTGCTGGCCGGACTCGGCGCCGTATACGACGACGTACTGCCGGATAAGGACGACTCCACCAATGCCTTTTTCAATGTCGCCGCCGGTATCACCACGCAGGAAATCTCGCGCCGCGGCATCCGCCTGCGCAGTGAAATACGCTACATGCACGACCGTTTTGAAAACGGCATGAACGACTGGCAACTGGCCTTCGGCATCAGTATTCCGCTGCGCTGCCCGCCCGCCCCAGCGCCAACCATCGCCGCCGCACCACCGCCGGTCGAGGAGCGCGCCCCGGTTGAAGTCCAGCCGCTGGACTCCGATGGCGACGGCGTATTCGACCGCGACGACCGCTGTCCCGATACGCTGCCGGGGGCCCAAGTCGACAGCGATGGCTGCGTAATCGCCAATCAGGTCATCAAGCTGGAAAATATCCAATTCGAAACCAACTCGGCGACGCTGACACCCGCAGCACAGGACGCACTGCTCCAGGTCGTCCGCTCGCTGCGCAGCCAGCCGGGCAACGAAATCGAAATTGCCGGCCACACCGACAGCCAGGGCAATGCCAACTACAACCTGAAACTGTCGCAGGACAGGGCCAACTCAGTGCGCGCCTTTATGATCAACAACGGCATCGATGCTGCGCGACTGTCAGCTAACGGCTACGGTGAGCAGCAACCGGTCGCGCCCAATGACACTCCGAGCGGGCGCGCACAGAACCGGCGTGTGGAGATGCGCTTCCGTTAATTAGAGAGACGCTCTCGCTGAAGAAAAGACCCGGCATCCGCCGGGTCTTTTCTTTGATGCCCGCCCCGCACTGCCCCAAGGCAAAAAATCGGGGGCCGATTGGACAAGGTGCAATTCTTGGTCTACCCCCGTCCACAGAATCTGTGGATATCTCTGTGAACAAAGCACAGGCAATCGCCGCCAGCGCCCATGGTACCGCTGTCACCTTTTTGTGAAGAAAATTTAACCAAGGACAGAACCGTTTAAAAATCAATAAGTTACGGCACCTAATAAATTGACATTGACAACAAATACCGCTAACTGCCGCGTGTCTTCGGATGATATTTGGCTGTGGAAAGAGGAGCACGGAAAGGCGGTAAAGTGTGCATGACGGGTGAAGGCGAGATCCCCTCACCCGGTGCCGGTTAGCGGTTACTCCCACTTGATTATCAGCGAGCCGCGAAAGCCAGCGATAACGCGAGTTTTGCAATTAGCTCTCCGGGTCCAGCACTTCGTATAGCCGAAAGGCAACATCCCGCTCCTCCGGTGGTTGTCCGATCACCGGAAATCCTGACTCAATTACCGAAAACAGTCCTGTATAAACCGGCAAGAGCGATAGTTACGTCAACGCGCAGGTGGATTCCGGGTTGGTATTGGAGCCGGGCGGGTTGAGATTGCGGGATTTGAGCATATTGCGCCTGTGAAATTATACCCGTGAGTATATACTCATACGTATAATCTTCTGAGACCATAGGTGGCCAGGAAGCCGGATGTGAGGAATGACCACTTTCAGGTCTCCGGTTTCCCGAGAACAGAAAGGACTTTGACGTGAGCAAACAGTCACAACGCACCGGAAAAACTGACAGCGAAGCCGTAGAGATTGGCCTGCGTGGCGCAGTGGTGCGCGATCCGAGCCAGCGAGAAGCGCAGCGCCAAAGGGCCCTGATCGCCGCCGCCAGGGTGTTCGCGCGCCAGGGTTACGAAGCCGCGACGATGAATGAGATTGCCAAGGAATTCGGGGTCAGCAAGGGAGTCCTCTACTACCAGTTCCGGAGCAAGCAAGAGCTGATCATGGAAACTCGGAGGGCGGCATCCGGCAGGGCTGCTGATCGCTTGGAGGAGATTGTGAACAAGCCTCTGCCCGCCCTGGAGCGAATGAGGCAGGCCCTGAATGACCTGATCGCCATGAACTTTGATGAGCTTGCGCGGCACGTCATTCTGACCTCCCTGCGGTTTGGATTGGATCAGGAGTATGCGGACCAGGTACGCGCGGTTGAACGCCGCTATGAGCAACTTTTGATTTCGCTACTCGAGGAAGGAATGGCTGAAGGTGCCTTCGTGAAAGCCGATCCCAAACTGACTGCATTTACTCTGATAGGCGCAGCCATGGCACCGGCCACGTGGTTTCGCCCCGATGGACAACTTAGCGAAGCTGAGATCGTTGACGGCCTAACAACACAGTTACTCCGCAGTATCACGCCATCGGTGGTTGTTGACTGAGCGGGTAATAGCCGGGAAGTGCCCGGAAGCAAAGACGCGTGACAAGACAGGGGTAAACAGATGGAAAGGATCTTAATTGCCAATCGGGGCGAAATCGCGATTCGCATTATCCGGGCGGCTCGACAGCTAGGTATAGAGACGGTTGCGGTATGCGCGAAGGATGATGTGAATTCACTGCACTTCAGTTATGCCGATCAATCGTGCGAATTGCCACGGCAGGGTGCCGCTGCCTACCTCGATCAGCAGGCACTGATCGATGTTGCCCAAAAGACCGGGTGTACGGCTGTCCACCCGGGTTATGGTTTTTTGAGTGAGAATGCTGACTTTGCCCGGCGTTGCGCCACTGCAGGTATCCGCTTTATCGGACCGGCGCCGGAAATCCTTGACCTGTTTGGCAGCAAGGTAAAGGCATTGCAGCTGGCCGGCGAAATCGGTGTCCCGGTTATGCCCGGCACATCAGAGCCCACCAGTCTTGAAGCTGCACGCGCTTTTGCAGAGGAACATGGTGCCGTCATGCTCAAGGCCCTGGCTGGTGGCGGTGGCCGGGGCATGCGCGTTGTTCTCGACCCGCGCGAACTGGAAGAGGCCTATGAACGTTGCCGTTCCGAGGCACTGCAAGCATTTGGCAATGGCGACCTGTACGTTGAAAAACTGTTGGTGAAAGCTCGCCATATTGAAGTACAGGTTGTCGGGGATGGTTCAGGCAAGGTTTGCCACCTTTGGGAGCGCGATTGTACGGTCCAGCGTCGCCATCAGAAGTTGCTTGAGATCGCTCCCAGCCCGACCTTAGATAGCAACCTGCGAGATCGCATTCTCGACGCCGCTCTCAGCCTGGCGTCGCACGTCAAATACGACAATATCGGCACCTTTGAATTTCTCGTTTCGGACGACAGTTTCTGGTTCATGGAGGCGAATCCGCGCCTGCAGGTCGAGCATACCGTGACCGAAGAAGTTACCGGGGTAGATCTGGTTCAGACACAGATCCGCATTGCATCGGGATTTTCCCTCGAGGACCTTGGATTACAGCAGTCTCCTGCGCTCAACGGCTTTGCCATACAGGCAAGAGTCAACCTTGAGGAGATAGCTGCCGATGGAACCACTATACCGAAGGCCGGTTTACTCCGGGCGTTTGCACCACCCTCTGGCCCGGGAATCCGGGTGGACACCTATGGCTACAGCGGCTATCAAACCAGCCTTCGCTATGACTCCCTGATTGCCAAAGTAATTGCCCGAGGCACTGATTTTTTACAGGCCATCGGTAAGGTGGCAGGTGCCCTCGGCGAGTTCCATATTGAGAATATTCCCACCAACATGCCCCTGCTTCGCGCGGTACTTGGGCATCCCGTGTTTATGAACGGTGACTATAGTACGTCGTTCATCTCTGACTACAGCAATGAGTTGCAGGAGTGCATCGGCAGCCAGACGAGTATCACCCCTCCGGTGACCTTACACAACGACCGGGATTCCAGTGCACCTTCTGAGGTGGCGACTGACCTGCCCGAAGATTACGACCCGGCCAATGCCATCTTCACGCCGATGGAAGGCTTCGTGCTCTCCGTGGAAGTGGAAGTTGGCGATGAGGTATGCCAGGGCGATGCGCTGATGGTGATCGAGGCCATGAAAATGGAGCATCTGGTGCGGGCGGAGCACGATGGTGTTGTCACGGCAATCTGCGCCAATACCGGCGAGGCCATCAAGGATAAAAGCCTGCTGTTGGTGGTTGAACCCAGCGATTCCATCGAACGCTCTGCCAGTCGCAGGCAAACTGCCGCCGACGAGGAACAGGACTGGAGCGCGGAAGTCGAGGAGATCAATCACCGTCTGCAACTGGCCTATGAGATGGGTGGCCCGGACAAGGTTGCCAAGCAAAAGGCGAAAGGCAAGCTGACCGCCCGCGAGCGTATTGTTGCCCTGGCGGATGAGGGCAGCTTCACCGAGATCGGTGCCCTGACCGGTTTCAGTGAGTATGACGAAAACGGCAATCTGATTTCCCTGCAGCCAGCCAACTTCATCGCAGGGCTGGCCAGTATCGCCGGGCAACGGGTCACCCTCGGTGTAGACGATTTCACCCTGAGAGCCGGTTCCGGTGATTCGGCTATCCATGAAAAGCAAATTTTCCTTGAGAACTATGCGCGTGAAATGCGCCTGCCGGTAGTGCGCCTGTTGGACGGTGCGTCTGGCGGCGGCAGCGTAAAGCTGGCGATGGAAAAAGGCTTTCACTATTTGCCCGTTAACCCGGGCTGGGATGCAGTGGTCGAAAACCTGTCCCTGGTCCCGGTGATATCTGCCTGCCTCGGCCCGACGGTTGGTCTCGGGGCGGCAAGATTGGTCATGTCCCACTTCGCCATCATGGTGCGCGGGACCAGCCAGGTATTCAGCGCGGGCCCCCCTATCGTCAAGGGCAGTACCGGAGAAGCTGTCAGCGCCGCCGAACTGGGTGGTGCCGATGTCCATGCGGACAACGGCATCGTGGAACGCATCGTTGATTCCGAGGCAGAAGCCTTCGAGGCCATTCGCACCTTGCTGTCCTATCTGCCGAGAAATGTCGATGAACTGCCAGCTCGCATTGAGTGTACCGACCCGGTTAATCGTCGCGATGACAGGCTGTTGAAAGCTATCCCGCACAATGAGAGAAAACCGTACGATGTGCAGGTGATCCTGCAGTCCATTTTCGATCAGGGTTCCCTGTTTACCTATGCCGAATATGGTGGTTCCACCATTACCGCGCTGGCACGTCTCGATGGCTACCCCGTGGGTGTACTGGCGAGCAACCCTTTCAAAGGCGCGACCATGTCCGTTGAAGGTGCCCAGGCTCTCACGCGCTTTATCGACCTGTGCGAAACCTTCCACTTGCCTATCGTCAGCCTGACTGACCAGGGCGGGGTTTCTATCGGTTCTGCGGCAGAAAAGCTCGGCACCATTCGCCACGGTGTGCGCGCCATCTCGGCCGTCTACCAGGCCAGGGTTCCCCAGGCCGAGGTAATTTTGCGCAGGGTATTTGGCGTTGGTGGAGCGGGCATGGTGAACCGTCATCGTGCCGCACCCTGCTGGTCGTGGCCATCCGGCACCTGGGGCTCACTGCCCTCCAAGGGCGGTATCGAGGCAGCATTCAACGCCCACCTGAACACCGTAGAAGATCGTGAAGCCGAACTGGAGCGTCTCAATAAAGAGATGGAGAACATTGCGTCTCCCTTTAGAACGGCTGAACACTTCGGCGTTCAGAATATGATCGATCCCCGTGATAGCCGGCCGCTCCTCTGCGAGTGGGTAAAGGATGCCTATTACCGGTTGCCGCAGATGCTGGGCAAGCCTGCATTCGGTACCCGCCCGTGATTGGGCAGGTCATGAAAATTCTGACAAAAAGCCAGGAGCACTAAAAATGAATGAACATCAATTGACTCAGCTGCTTCGCGCTGATGAGGAAATAGTCACCAAAAAACTGGATTTCTGGGCCAAGGAAGCGGGTGACAGAACCTTCTTTTATTACGGTGAAGACGATGTCACTTTGACCTACGCGGAGTTTGCCAGGCGCACTGATGACATTGCCGGCAACCTGGCGGCGATGGGCATTGAGAAGGGTGACCACGTGAGCGTGTTTTCGACAAACTCACTGTTATGCACCCTGATGATGTTTGGTATCTGGAAGGCCGGTGCAGTGTACTGCCCGATCAATTTCTCGTTTTCCGGGCGCCTGCTGGCATATCAGGTGAATGACACCGCGCCAAAGCTGCTTGTGACCGCGCCGGACCTGCTTCCAAGAGTGAATGAGATCGCTGAGGAACTCGAAAGCTCACCAGCGGTGGCGGTTTATCAAGCACCCGAGGGCAGCCATGATTACGTTGCCGAGTTACCGGCTGTTCTCCCGTCTCTCAAGGCCGTTCCCTGGTCAGAACTTACCAAGGCAGCGAGCCGGCCAGACATTACCGTAAGCTTCGACGATCCGGCTAATCTGGTCTACACCTCCGGCACGACCGGCCCCTCCAAAGGGGTGGTTCAGCCCTACCGCTGGATGGCGGGGTACACCTATGGAATGCGGGTACTCATGACACCGGATGATGTCATCTACAATGACCTCCCGCTCTACCATGTTGGTGGCGCCATCGCGAATGTCTGTCGCGCAGCCTGGGCCGGCTGTGAGGTAGCCGTATGGAACCGCTTCAGTCCTAATGATTTCTGGAATCGCATTCATGCGAGAAAGGTGACATCGGCGATTCTTCTCGATGTCATGCTTCCCTGGTTGACGAAAGCCGAGCCGCGCGATGATGACCGCCAGAACACCCTGAACAAGGTCCACATGCAGCCGCTGCCGCTGAACCATGCGGAATTTGCCCAGCGTTTCGGTATCGACTTCGTACACGCAGGTTTTGGCCAGACCGAGACCGGCATGGGTGCGTTTGTCATACTGAAAGAGCTGGAAGAAGGTCAGGGTACACCTCCTGATCAATACCAGGGTTTGAGCCACAGCGAGCTGGAAAAAGTCGCTGAAGAATCCGGCCTGCTCCTCATGGCCGGTGGCAAGGCAATTAAAAAAGGCTTGATGGGATACCCTTCCCCATTCCTTGAGGTCTCTGTTCGCAATCAGGACGATGAAGAATGTCGGGCTGGTGAGCCGGGACAGTTGGCCTATCGCCCCAGACTACCCGGACTGCTTCTCCATTCATATTTGGGTAAGCCGGAAAAAACGATAGAGGCTTTCAAAAACCTGTGGTTCCACACCGGAGATGCCGCTGTCCTGGATAAGGATGGACTGCTCTATTTCGTTGATCGTCTGGGTGACCGGATTCGTGTTCGCGGTGAAAATCTCTCCTCCTTCCAGGTAGAGGATATGCTGCTGCAACTCTCAGGCGTGAAGATTTGCGCTGTAGTCGGCATCCCCAGTGACGAAGGTGATGAGGACGACATCGCGGCCTTTATCGTGCCGTCAGAGAATGAAAACTTGACGGAAGATGCTATTCATTCGTACTCGAACGACAACCTGCCCAAGTTTATGCGGCCACGATATATCCGGATCGTCGATGAGGTGCCTCAAACACCAACCAACAAGATCGAGAAGTACAAACTACGTAACATGATCATGCACGAGCTCGGCCGAGCGTAGTTAATAGTACTGTTGGAATGACAAAACTGGCCGCGGGAATACCTGAGAGAAATCCAGGGATTCCCGGGGTTTTTCTTTCCAATTTACCGCGTCTACTGCACTCGACACTTCTCTGAGTCGCAGCCAGCACGACAGGATTGCTTTCGCTGAGCCAGGGCGTCTCGGACGATAAAAAAGTCCGCAATTTGCAGGAGTACACTGAGCGTCCCCTTTTCACTGGATGCAGGGCGAGTCGGAGCCCGCCAGGTACTCGGCCGCAGTGCCCAGCAGCTGGGCTGCTATCCCGGCGCCGGCCAGCCTTTTCCGGTCAGCGCCCTGCCCGACGGCCTTAGCATCCAGGTAGAGCCTGCCGCGCCACTGCATGAGCCCTTTGTCGGCTCCGTGCCGGAACTACTGCTGGTTCGGCCGCCCAGGCGGGCCTCGCCTATACCGGCAAGCAATGGCGCGAGGCGCCCGGCGCTGCCTCTTGAACAGTCCCTGCCGTCCGATACACTGGCGGGAGGTACTGACCGTGGGGGCCGGCCAGCACCGCCGGCAGGGCCAGTATCGCAGTCCTAACCCGGCCCAAGAGCTGCTATAGTCCATTTTCGCGCACCGGGCTACGCATATAACTAATAATGGAGAGCACGCCAGTTGAAAACTAAGGTCAAAGCCACCTTGCGGACCGTTGTCAGCGTGCTACAAGTGCACCTGAAGCGGTTGTGGCCCGGCCATATCCCCATTGCGTTCAAACTGGCGCTGGTCATGACCCTGTTACTGGTGCTGGGGATGGCGAGCCTGGGACTGTTTATCAGTAGCAACCAGAATCAACTGATGCGGGCGCAACTGCATGATTTCGGCCACACCATGGCCCTGCAGCTGGCGAAACTGGCCAGTGAGCCGATTTTGTCGGAGGACAGCCTGCATCTGCGCATGCTGACCGCCAACCTGGGCGAGGATGAGAAAGTCCTCGGCGCCGCTATCTACGCCCATAACGGCGAATTGCTGTCGGCGGCCGGCATCCAGCCGGATCCAGCCGATACCGATTTCGATTCAGCGGGAGTCATAGCCCGGCCGTGGTTCCGGCGCACGGCGGACAGGCCGCAGGAACGGTTGATCAGTTTTATCGCGCCGGCCACCTATCAGGACATCCGGGTCGGCTCGGTGGTGGTCACTCTGTCCGCGTCGCTGATGGACCAGGCCGCGGCCAGGGCCCGCGATGCGATTGTCTACGCCACGCTGGCCATGACCCTATTGGCGTCCTTGCTGGCCTTGTGGCTGAGCCGGCGCCTGTCACTGCCGATCCACCACCTGATGGAGGCGACCCGGGCCATCGACCGCGGCGACCTGGCGATCCGGATCAACGACCGCCGCAACGACGAGATCGGCTTTTTGTTCGAAGGTTTCAACAATATGGCCGCCGGGCTGTTGAAGAAATCACAGGTCGAGCAGGTCTTTTCCCGCTATGTGTCGAAAAACGTCGCCGACAAGGTGCTGGCCAACCTGGACGAGGTCCGCCTCAGCAGCCGGCCAGTCGAGGCGACCGTACTGTTCGCCGATATCGTCGGATTTACCGCGATGTCGGAAAAGCTGCAGCCGAGCCAGGTCTCCGAACTGTTGAACGAGTATTTCTCCTACATCTCGGGCGCCTGCTCCTTGTATGGCGGGGTAGTCGACAAGTTTATCGGCGACTGCGCGATGCTGGTCTTCGGCGTGCTGGAGGACGATACCGACCACGCATTCAACGCGGTCAGCTGTGCGGTGCTGATCCAGCGGCTGGCGGCGCAATTGAACGAGCAGCGCCGCGCTGCCGGCCTGCCCCAGGTGCACTTCCGCATCGGCATCAACTGCGGCGCGATGCTGGCGGGCAACCTGGGCTCCGACGACCGGATGGAGTTCACCGTGGTCGGGGATGCCGTCAACCTCGCCTCCAGGTTATGCAGCCTGGCCCAGCCAGATCAGATCATCATGCGAGAAGAACTGTTTAACCTCCTGCAGCCCCGCGTCATCGCGCAGGCCGAGCAGACCCTGTCGATCCGCGGCAAATCGGCGCCGGTGAAGATCTATTCGGTGCAGAACATCCATCGCAAATTTCAGCCGCTGCTGCAGACCAACCTGCAGGAAGTGCTTAGCTGTCGGGCCAATCAACAGTGCCGGCGGGCTGTCGGCCATGTCTAGTGCTGTGTCTCACGCCAGTCGCTCTGTCCTGCTATGGCTGTTGCTACTGCCACTGTTGCCGGCCTGCAGCCTTATACCGGCGCAACAGCAGGCGCTGGAAGGTTTTCCGCCCGGGGCGCTAGAGCAGGCGCGCCGGCAGTCGGCCGAACTCGACCGGCTGCGGGAACTGGATATTGCGACGCCGATGGAGCAACAACAAATCAAAAAACTGCACAGCAGCCTGCAGCAGTTCGAGCGTGACGTAATCCGCGCCGCAAGCCAGCTGGAGCAACAGGACGACTGGCACGGCGCCGAGCAGATACTCCTTCGTGCCACCGGCGCGCTGCCGGACAGCCGGATACTGGGTTCGGCGCAGCAGCAATTGGAAGAGCGGCGCCAGTTGCGCGAAGAGCTGGTGCGTATGGAACTGGCGATTCACCGCGGCGAGCAGTTGCTGAAAGACGCCAAAGCTTACCAGCGCCTACAGCAGCTCAAAGGCCCCGGCCTGCTGACCAGCCTGGAACTGAACCTGTATCAGCACAAATGCCGTAAATCGGCAGAAGAGCTGCAGTATTATGCGCAGCGGGCATTGGAACGGCAGGACTATTCGCTGGCCCGCCGCGGTTTGCAGATTGCACAGCGTTTGTACGGCGACGACTATCAGGCTGACGACATCGAACGCGACCTGGCCCAGGCCAACCGCCAGCTTCGCCAGGCGAAACGACAACCGGCCAAGGCCTCCTTTGACAATAGGGCTGTGGTGGAATTGCAACAGGCGCTGGACACCGGTGATCTGCTCAGCGCCCGACAACGGCTGAACCGGCTACTGCAGCGGTCGCCGCGGCACCCACAACTGTTGTCCCTGCAAGCGCAGTTCCGGACGCAATTAAACGCACGGGTCGAAACCGCGATCAGGCGGGGCAATGAGTTATACAGCCGGAGCGATATCGACGGGGCCCTGGATGTCTGGCGCGAAGCCAGAACCCTGGACCCGGATAACGCCGAATTGCAGGCCAGCATCGCGCGGGCGGAAAAATTGCTGCAAAACCTGCGGGCCCTGTCGACATCGTCGAATAGCGAAATCTAAACGCCGATCACGTCCTACCGCTCACAGGCTGTAGCCGCGTCAGAATCCGGGCGAAGCCTTGCGCCCTCGCCTGCCCCCCGCTTCGCTCCGCTCACCGCCCGACGGGTGTTACTCCCACTCGATGGTGGCCGGCGGCTTGCTGGACACGTCGTAGGTCACGCGGGAGATATGCTCAATCTCGTTGATGATACGGTTGGAGACCTTCTCGATCAGCTCATACGGCAGGTGCGCCCAGCGGGCCGTCATGAAGTCCACGGTTTCCACTGCGCGCAGTGCCACTACATACTCGTAGCGGCGGCCGTCGCCGACCACGCCGACGGATTTGACCGGCAGGAACACCGCGAAGGCCTGGCTGGTCTTGTGGTACCAGTCGGCTTTGTGCAGTTCCTCGATAAAGATCGCATCCGCCTCGCGCAGGATATCTGCGTATTCCTTTTTCACCTCGCCGAGAATGCGCACGCCCAGGCCCGGGCCGGGGAAGGGGTGGCGATAGACCATATCGTAGGGCAGGCCCAGCTCCAGGCCGATCTTGCGCACTTCGTCCTTGAACAGCTCGCGCAGCGGCTCCACCAGTTCGAACTGCATGTCTTCCGGCAGCCCGCCCACGTTGTGGTGGGACTTGATCACGTGCGCCTTGCCGGTCTTGGCCGCGGCGGACTCGATCACATCCGGATAGATGGTGCCCTGGGCCAGGAACTTGACGTCCTTGAGCTTGGCGGCTTCCTGATCAAAGATCTCGATAAAGGTGTTGCCGATGATCTTGCGCTTGGCTTCCGGCTCGTCTTCGGCCGCCAGGCGGGACAGGAACAGCTCCTCGGCATCGGCACGGATTACCTTGACGCCCATGTTTTCGGCGAACATCTGCATGACCTGATCGCCTTCGTTCTTGCGCAACAGGCCGTTATCCACGAACACGCAGGTCAGCTGATCGCCGATCGCCTTGTGCAACAGCGCCGCCACGACCGAGCTGTCGACACCGCCGGACAGGCCCAGCAGCACTTTGCCGTCACCCACCTGATCGCGCACCTTGGCAATGGAATCCTCGATGATATTCGCCGGCGTCCACAGCTTCTCGCAGCCGCACAGTTCGATCACGAAGTGCTCGTAGATGCGCATGCCCTGCAGCGTGTGGGTTACCTCGGGGTGAAACTGCACGCCGTAGAAGTTTTTCTCCGCACTGTACATACCGGCGATCGGACAGGAATCGGTGGAAGCCATCAGCTCGAAGCCTTCCGGCATCTTCACGACCTTGTCGCCGTGGCTCATCCACACGTCCAGCAACGCGTTGCCGTCATCGTCCAGGTGATCCCTGATGTCGTGCAGCAGCTTGGACTCGCCCTCAACTTTTACCTGTGCGTAGCCGAATTCACGGATATTGCTGCCCTGTACAGCGCCGCCCAGCTGGTGCGCCATGGTCTGCATGCCGTAGCAGATACCCAACACCGGCACCCCCAGTTCGAACACCACTTGAGGCGCACGCGGAGAGCCCTCTTCCGGAACAGACTCGGGGCCACCGGCGAGAATAATGCCCTGCGGGTTGTACTCGCGGATCTCTTCGTCGCTCATGTCGAAGGCGCGGATCTCGGAGAAAACGCCCAGCTCGCGCACGCGGCGGGCAATCAACTGGGTGTACTGGGAGCCGAAGTCGAGAATCAGGATACGGCTGGCGTGGATATCTTGGGACATGGTGCACTCGATAACAGGATGAAAAACAGCAAACGGACCCCGAAGGTCCGTTTGCGGCTTACTACTTAATTATCGTCATTCCGGCACTGGCCAGAGGGACATAAAACTGGATCCCGGCGTCCGCCGGGATGACACGCTAAATTTTAACGGCCGCCGACCGGGTAGTTCGGCGCCTCTTTGGTGATCTGCACGTCGTGTACATGGGACTCGCCCATACCCGCAGAGGTCACACGCACGAACTCGGGCCGGGTGCGCATGGTTTCCATGTCCACACTGCCGGTATAGCCCATGGCGGAGCGCAGGCCGCCCATCATCTGGTGCACGATGACCGACAGCGGCCCTTTGTAAGGTACGCGGCCCTCGATTCCTTCCGGCACCAGTTTTTCGGCGCCCTTGCTGGCGTCCTGGAAATAGCGGTCGGAAGAGCCCTGCGTGCGCGACATGGCGCCGAGGGAACCCATGCCGCGATAGGACTTGTAGGTACGCCCCTGATAGAGCTCGACTTCACCCGGCGCCTCTTCGGTACCGGCAAACATGGAGCCCATCATTACCGAGTGGGCACCGGCCACTATCGCCTTGGCAATGTCGCCGGAATAGCGAATGCCGCCGTCGGCAATCAGGGGCACATCGCTACCTTCCAGTGCCTTGGCCACCTCGGCAATCGCGGTGACCTGCGGCACGCCGACACCAGACACGATACGGGTCGTACAGATGGAACCGGGACCGATACCGACCTTGACCGCATCCGCGCCCGCCTCAAGCAGGGCCCGGGCCGCTTCGCCGGTGGCGATGTTGCCGCCGATGACGTCGACCTGCGGGTGCATTTCCTTGATCCGACGCACGCGGTCGATCACGTTGCGCGAGTGGCCGTGGGCGGTATCTACCACCAGCACGTCCACACCCGCTTCCACCAGCGCCGCCACGCGGTCATCGGTGTCCGGGCTGGTGCCAACGGAGGCGCCGACACGCAGGCGGCCGTCACTGTCTTTACAGGAGTTGGGATACTGCTCGGCCTTATTGAAGTCCTTCACGGTGATCAGGCCGCGCAGCTCGAAGTCGTTGTTGACCACCAGCACCTTCTCGATGCGGTGCTTGTGCAGCAGTTCGCGTACGTGTTCCGGCGCGGCGCCTTCCGTTGCCGTCACCAGGCGCTCCTGCGGGGTCATGATGCTGGCAACAGTCGCATCCAGATTGGTCTGGAAACGCACGTCACGGCTGGTCACGATACCGACCAGGTTGCCCTTGTCCATCACCGGCACGCCGGAGATGTTGTGATGGGTAGTCAGAGCAATCAGCTCGCGCACGGTGGCATCGGACTCGATGGTGATCGGGTCCTTGACCACACCGGCCTCGAACTTCTTCACCGCGCGCACCGCCAGCGCCTGGTCCTCAATGCTCATGCTTTTATGAATGATGCCGACACCACCTTCCTGCGCCAGGGCAATAGCCAGACGCGACTCGGTAACCGTGTCCATGGCGGCGGACACAATTGGGATGTTCAGCGTGATGTTACGGGATAGTTTGGTCTTCAGACTCACGTCTTTGGCGGTCACCTCGGAATAGCCGGGCACCAGCAGGACGTCGTCAAAAGTGAGAGCTTCGCGCGCAATGCGCAGACCGGAATCAGACATGGACACTCAAACCTCGAAAGAGCGGGATTGGGTATCGGCGCGATTATAGCCGCAACTGGGCCGACAGCAAAAGGGTATTTGCAAGAAATGCGTCTTTCTTCGGCAAATCGCTTTACGTCCCACGGCGATGCTGCAATATTGGCCCGCCAAATCCACTTTTGCGAGATTGAAATGCTAGCCAGCCCGCCAAAGCCCGGCTCCAACCGCAGTGTCCTGTCGGTCAGCGACCTGAATCGGGAGGTCAAGCACCTGCTGGAGAGCAGCGTGCCGCTACTCTGGGTAGGCGGGGAGATCTCCAACTTCGCCGCGCCCAGCTCGGGGCACTGGTATTTCACCCTGAAGGACACCCGCGCCCAGGTGCGCTGCGCCATGTTCCGCGGGCGCAACCGGGCAGTCAGCTTTCGCCCGGAGAATGGCCGCGAGATATTGATCCGGGCCAGAGTCAGCCTCTACGAGGGTCGCGGTGAATTCCAGCTGATCGTCGAGCATATGGAAGAAGCCGGCTTCGGCGCGCTGATGCGCCAGCTGGAGCAACTTAAGGCCAGGCTGCAGGCCGAGGGACTGTTTGACCCGGCGCGCAAGAAACCGCTGCCGTTCCTGCCCGCCAACATCGGTATCATCACCTCCCCTACCGGCGCCGCCGTCCGGGACATGATCCAGGTGCTGGGGCGGCGCTACCCCGCCGCCAAGATCGAGCTGTGGCCGGTGCAGGTGCAGGGTCAGGGAGCGGCGCAACAAATCGCCGCAGCCATCGCCAGTGCCGGCCGCTGCGGGCGCCACGATTTATTGATCGTCGGCCGCGGGGGCGGCTCACTGGAAGACCTGTGGCCGTTTAACGAAGAGGTGGTGGCCCGGGCGCTGGCCGCCTGCCCTGTGCCGACCATCTCTGCAGTCGGGCATGAAACGGACACCACCATTGCCGATCTGGTGGCCGACCTGCGCGCGCCCACCCCCTCGGCCGCGGCGGAGATCGCCAGCGCCAATGCCGCCGAGTTGCTGCAGTCCCTGGACGGCTACCGGCAGCGACTGCTCCGCGCGGCACAGCTACTATTGCGGCACCTGCGCCAGCAGGTACAGCTCACCGGCAATCGCCTGCGCCACCCCCGGGAGCAATTGCTGAACCGCGCCCAGCGACTGGACCACCTTGAAATGCGGCTGCTCGGCGCCGGTCGCCAGCAAACCCAGTCGCGGCGCCATCAGTTGCAAACCGCCCTGCGCGCCTTTGCCCACTGCCACCCGGAACGCCGCTTACAGGAAAGCCAAAAGAGGTTGCAGCTACAGCAACAAAATCTGTCGCGCGCCGTGCAATTGTTGCTACAGCAGCGCAGCAATCAGCTGGGACACCAGGTCCAGCTGCTGCACAACGTCAGTCCCCTCGCCGTCCTGCAGCGGGGCTTTGCCATCGTAAGAGACGAACAGGGCAAGGTGCTGAAAGACACCCGTGAACTAACAGTCAATCAATCGGTAAACGTCCGTCTGGCCACCGGCGAATTCTCCGCGACCGTGGAAAAACTCTCAGACTGAGCGGCGCCTGGCAGGTCACCGGGCATTGGGGTTGCCACACTATAATTCCGGCGTAGATGGCTATTGGAGCGGTCTATGCCGAGCTGTCATAGAGGTACTTGCCCACTCAGGTGGGCTCTATTGTTGGTATCAGTGCTGATACTTGCAGTCGCCGCCTGCGGCAAACAGGAACGCCCTGTCGACGGCACGCAACAGCCGGAGCGCCGCGCCGAAGTGCGGTCGCGGGAAAAGCAGCAGGAAAAGGGGCAGGACAAAAAGCCCCGCGCAGCCCGCGATTCCATCGACCGCTATTACCAGTTCACCAACTACACAGAAACCGGCGACCTGAGAGCTATCAGGGAGCACGGCACAATCCGCTTCGTGAACCTGACCGGTGCATCGGAGGATGAGCTGCCCCGGGAGGGCGTTGTTACTCTGCGCCACTTCGAGCTCGCCAATAAACTTGCCAAACAGCTAAAACTTGAACCCAAATGGATTCGCGCGAACACGCCGGACGAAGCCATTGAATTGTTGCTCGCCGGCAAGGCCGACATCCTGGCCTACAACCTGACCGACACCGAGGCCCGACGCGAGCGAATCAACTACTCGGTGCCGCTACGGCAAAGTCGCCAGAAACTGGTGACCGGCAGCAACGGCCCTGATATCAGCGACCCGGACACCCTACAGGGCGTCGAATTCATAGTGCCCGCAGGCTCAAGCAACATCCCCACCGCCCAGCGCCTGATCGAGGAACATCCGGACGCGAACCTGAGCATGATGCAAGTCACCGTTTACGGTGACAGGGACATCCTGGTGGATCTCCTCAACAAAAAAGACAACCGGGTCGCCATATTGGATGACTATATTGCCGAAGACCTGGCCTCTTACCGCGACGACCTGCGCATCGGCGCCGCTGTGAGCGAAACGGAAAATATTGCCTGGGGTCTGCGCAAGGATTCGAAACTGTTGCTAACGACGGTCAACAACTTCCTCACCCGCAACCTGGTCAAGAAACAGGAAGAGCGGTTCGCCGACTGGGACGCCATCAAAAAAGCCGGCGTGATCCGCCTGCTGACTTATAACGGCCCGACCACATACTTCCTGTGGAAGGGACTGCTGATGGGCTTCGATTACGATTTGGCCAAGGCCTTTGCCGACAAACACAGACTGCAGCTCCAGGTTATCGTCGTGCCCTATGAGGAAGACCTGACCGACTGGTTGAAGGCGGGGCGCGGCGACTTTGCCGGTGCGTCCCTAGCCATCACCGAAGAACGGCAGAAGCAGGGCGTCGCCTTTACTACTTCCTATATGGAAACCCCCGAACGCATCGTCAGCAACGAAGACCGGCCGCCAATTGAAAAAGTGCAGGATCTCGCCGGACGCACCCTGACACTGCGGGCCTACTCGTCGTTTATCCCGACAGCGATGACGATCAAGAACAGTGGTATCGACGTAGAGGTCAAAATCGCTCCGCCGGGTATGTCGATATCACGAATCTTCAATCTGATTTCAGACGGTTTGCTGGATGCCACCATTGCCGACGATGGTGAAGCGAAAATCGAGGCTTCCCTGCGCCCCAACCTGATTACCGGCACCCTCCTTGGGGACCCCAAGCCCCAGGGCTGGATGGTGGTAACCAAGAACTGGCACCTGCTGCAAAACCTGAACAAGTTCATTAAGGACTACCGCAAAACAGAGAAATACCAGCAGGACTACAACGCCTACTTCAAGCCCAACAAGCGCTTTACGCAGAGAGTGCGCGCGCAGATTATTCCCGGTAAGGACCTCTCCCCTTACGATGACCTGGTCAAGGCCTCTGCGCTCAATTATGACTTTGACTGGCGTATGGTCGTCGCGCAGATGTGGCAGGAGAGCAACTTCAACCCGAAGGCCGTGTCACCGGTCGGGGCACAGGGGTTGATGCAGGTGATGCCGGCCACCGCCAAAGAGATGGGGTTCCCCCCGCCGCTGTTTGAGCCGGAGCGAGGTATCAAAGCCGGCGTCAAGTATCTCGACTGGGTACGCGACCGATTCGCCCCAACGTTACCCACCGCCAACAAGCTCTGGTTTACACTCGCCTCCTACAATGCCGGCTATGGACACCTGCTAGATGCCCAGCGGCTGGCGGAAGAGCTTGGGCTGGACCCGAACGTCTGGTTTGGCAATGTCGAAGAAGCCATGCTGAAACTGGCGGAACCGCGCTACTTCAAAAAGGCTCGCTACGGCTATGTCAGGGGCTCGGAGCCGGTACAGTACGTCCGCAACATCAGCAATCTGTACAAAGCGTACGTCGAGGTGGCAACCGGCGAAATCAGCGTGCGCCCGCCATTGCAAAAAAAACCAAAGGAAGAACCCTCCCAGAAAGAGTTCGCAATACCCTTGAGAAAATCGGGTAGTGAAGAACAGATATCGGAGTAAAGCTCGGTAAACGCGGGCATGAAACCACCTGCAACTGGAATCAGGCTCGCCCCTAGTGATTGCGTGCATTAAACGCATCCCACATTACCATTCAGCCAGCCCAAGCTACCGGAGTTCGGTATGCGTGATCACAATGCCATTTTCGCCTGGATGTTAATTCTCATCATTGCCCTCCTGTCCGGCTGCGACAAATCACAGAGATCCACTGCTGGCGCAGCGGACATCAACGTCGCGCAGGAAAATGCCTCCGCAACTGATACAGACTCAGAGAGCCGGGAAGAGCCGGGTAAGCAGCAATCCGAAGCAGCTCAGAAGCCACCCGCGAGCAGGCAAGAAGAATTTGAAAACTATATAGAAACCGGCGACCTCGACGCACTGAAAAAGCGTGGAACCATTCGCTTTGTCAGCCTTGCCGGCGGCCGCGAAGAGTTGCTGTTTCGCAAGGCGATCATCAATGAAAGGCACTACGACATGGCTATGGCGTTCGCCAAGCAGCTAGAGTTGGAACCAGTATGGATTCAGGCAAAAACACCGGTAGAAGCGATTCAGATGCTGCGCGATGGCGAAGCGGATATATTCGCCGACAATGTCACCGATACTGAAGAGCGGCGAAAGCTGATCGACGTCTCCATTCCGATACTGAAAACCTACTTTTACCTCGTCGCCGGAGAAAAAGGGCCCGAGGTCAGCGACGTCGACAAACTGCAGAATATTGAATTCACCGTGCTGGCAGACACTGTCTTCGAGGACGCGGCGAAGGAAATGATCACCAAGCGTCCGGACGCGCAGTTACGCATTCAAGAGGTCTACCTGGAAGATCGCCTCGACACCTTGATCGACGATCTAAACGAGAACCCGAATACGGTGACGATACTGGCGGGCAACTATATCGACAACTTCGAGCAGTACCGGAATGACTTCAGGCAGGGCGCCAAGGTAAGCGATGAAAAGAGTGTCGTCTGGGCATTCCGCAAAGAGTCGCCAAAATTAAAGACACGTCTCGACAACTATTTCACGCAACGACTGGTGACGTGGAACACGGATCGTCCCGCAAACTGGAAGGCGATCAAACAATCCAAGGTTGTCCGTTTCCTAACTTACAATGGCCCCAGTTATTTCCTGTGGAAAGGTGTGCTGGTGGGATTTGACTACGACCTGGCGAAAGCCTTCGCCGATAAACACAACCTGAACCTGCAGATAGTGGTCGTTCCCCACGAGGAGAGTCTCATCGAGTGGCTCAAGCAGGGACGCGGTGACTTTGCCGGTTCATTTACCACGATCACCGAAGAGCGCAAGAAGCAGGGGGTGGACTTTACCGTCCCCTATACCGAAATGGCTGAGCAGATTATCAGTCACAAAGGTAAGCCTGCCATCGCAAGTCTGGAGGATCTCAACGGCAGAACCCTGACCCTGCGCGCCCACACCACCTTTATCGATACCGCCGAGGCCCTGCAGCAAAGCGGTATCGACGTGAAGGTAGAAGTGGCCCCAGCGGATATCTCCTACCACCGACTGATTAACATGGTCGCGGATGGAGAGATAGAGGCGACTATTGTCGACTCCGACTTCGGCGAAGTTGAAGCGGCACTGCGGCCAGAGCTGCTGCTGGGCGCCGTACTCGGCGACCCACGTCCACAGGGCTGGATGGTAGACAGGGGCAATGATGAGCTGCGTCAAGAATTAGATAGTTTCCTGACTGAAATCCGCAAGAGCAAGAAATACGGAAAAATAGTCAGCACCTATCTGAAGCCAAACAATTACATAGTCCAGAAAATGAAAGCGCCGGTAGTGCCGGGAGGCAAACTGTCTCCCTATGACGAACTGGTCAGAAAAAGTGCACTCAAATATGGCTTCGACTGGCGCCTGGTAGTCGCACAGATGTGGCAGGAAAGCAATTTCAACCCGAAAGCCGAGTCACCTGTCGGCGCCCAGGGGCTGCTGCAGGTAATGCCGCGTACCGCGGAGGAAATGGGGTTCAAACCGCCGCTGTTTGACCCTGACCGCGGCATCCGGGCGGGCGTCAAGTACCTCGACTGGGTGCGCGACCGTTTCGACCCGGCCACGCCAATCGACACCAAACTATGGTTTACCCTCGCCTCCTACAATGCGGGCTACGGCCACCTGCTCGACGCCCAGCGCCTGGCCAAACAGCTGGGCCTCGATCCCAATGAGTGGTTCGACAATGTCGAAGTGGCGATGCTGAAGCTATCAGAACCGCGCTACTTCAAGAAGGCGCGTTACGGCTACGTCCGCGGCGCCGAGCCGGTACAATACGTGCGCAATATCAGTGCACTCTACAAGGCCTATACCGACATGGCCACGGGGGATGTCAGCCTGATACCAATGCCTGGTCCCAGGCCGCCACTCAAAGTGTCAGCACAATCTTGCCAATATGGCCGCTGGATTCCATCAGCCGATGCGCATCGGCTACATTCTCCAGCGGGAAAGTGGCGGCAATCTGCGGGCGGATCTTGCCTTCGTCAATCAAGGGCCACACCTTCGATTCCAGCGCACCGGCAATCGCGGCCTTCACCTGTGCCGACTGCGGTCTCAGGGTGGAGCCGGTAAGGGTCAGGCGCTTTAGCATCACCGGCAACATATTCACCTGCACACTGGCACCCTGCAGGTAGGCGATATTGACGATGCGTCCATCCTTCGCGGCAAGTTGGATATTACGATCGATATAGTCGCCCCCAACCATATCCAGGATTACGTCAGCGCCGTGGCCGCCGGTAGCCTCGCGCACGACCTCGACATAATCGTCGTTCTTGTAGTTGATTGCCTTTTCCGCGCCCAACGCTTCGCAGGCCGCACACTTTTCAGCGGAGCCGGCGGTGGCAAACACCCGCGCGCCGAAATTGTGCGCCAACTGAATCGCGGTAGTACCGATACCGGAGGATCCACCGTGCACCAACAATATTTCGCCGGCTTTCAATCCCGCGCGGTCAAAGACATTACTCCACACGGTAAAAAACGTCTCCGGTAGCGCCGCGGCCTCAACGAGCGACAGGCCCTTCGGCACCGGCAGACACTGACTCGCCGGCACCGCAACGTATTCCGCATAGCCACCGCCATTCGCCAGTGCGCAGACCGTGTCACCCTCTTTCCAGCGTTCGACACCGTCGCCAACCGCGACGATCTCGCCGGCCACCTCGAGCCCCATAATTGGCGACGCACCGGGGGGCGGCGGGTAAAACCCCATCCGCTGCACTATGTCCGGGCGGTTGATGCCGGCAGCAACGACTTTAATCAGCACCTCGCCAGAAGCGGGTTGCGGCTTTTCCCGCTCCGCCAATTGCATGACTTCCGGGCCGCCGTGTTCGGGCAAATCGATATAGCGCATTGTCTGGATCCCTGCCGTTTGCTATTTGCGATGCGAAATTCTCGCGCACCCGGCCGTGTACCGCCAGCCCTGAGGGGCATACGCTAAATTCAGTGTCCGACTTTGCCGCACAATCCGCCAGAGCGCATTAACCCTAGCGATCGATGCCCCCCATGCACAGGTACTTGATTTCCAGATAGTCATCCAGACCGTACTTGGAGCCCTCGCGGCCGTTGCCGGATTCCTTGATGCCGCCGAAGGGCGCCATCTCATTTGAAATAATACCCTCGTTGATCCCCACTATGCCGTATTCCAGCGCCTCGGATACGCGCCAGACACGGCCGATATCGCGCGTATAAATATAGGAGGCGAGCCCGAACTCCGTATCATTGGCCAGCGCCACCGCTTCTTCCTCAGTGTCGAAGCGCACCAGCGGCGCTACCGGACCGAAGATCTCCTCGCGGAACACGCGCATCACATCATTTACACCGGTGAGTACTGTGGGCTGGACGAAGCTGCCGCGCCGATCCGCCCGCGCACCGCCGATGCGGCACTCGGCTCCATGGTTCAGTGCATCCTGCACCAGTGTCAGAACGTCCACTACCGCCTTGTCGTTGATGAGCGGGCCGATATTCACGCCCTCTTCGGTACCGTCGCCCAGTTGCAGCTCCGCCACTGCGCGGGTCAGCCTATCGGCGAAGGCGTCATAGATTCCAGACTGCACCAGCAGGCGGTTGGTACACACGCAGGTCTGCCCGGCATTGCGGAACTTGGACACCATGGCGCCGGCCACAGCGGCATCGAGATCCGCATCGTCAAACACGATGAAAGGCGCATTGCCACCCAGTTCCATGGAGGTACGTTTGACCGTGTCGGCGCAGGCGCGCATCAGTTGTTTGCCCACAGGGGTGGAACCGGTAAAGGTGAGCTTGCGCACTTCCGGGCTGGAAGTCAGGGCATCGCCGATTTCCGCGGTGCGCCCCGCCACGATATTGATCACGCCCGCGGGAACACCTGCGCGTTCGGCCAGTACGCCCAGGGCGAAAGCGGACAGCGGTGTGGCGTTGGCAGGCTTGCACACCACGGTACATCCGGCAGCCAGGGCCGGTGCGATCTTGCGGGTGAGCATGGCATTGGGGAAGTTCCACGGTGTAATCGCGGCGACCACGCCAATCGGCTGCTTGGTGACAAGAACGCGTTTATCTGCGCCGGGCGCGGGAATGACATCGCCGTAAATTCGCTTGCTCTCTTCGGCAAACCATTCCACATAGCTGGCCCCATAGGCGATTTCGGCGCGGGCCTCCGCCAGCGGTTTGCCCTGCTCCGCGGTGAGGATTCGGGCCAGATCCTCTTGATTCTGCACAATCAGATCGAACCAGCGGCGCAGGATTTGCGCGCGCGCCTTGGCCGACTGCTTTGCCCAAAGTGGCTGCGCCACAGATGCCGCCGCAATGGCGCGCCGCGTCTCGACGCTGCCGCAGCTGGCCACTTCGGCCACCAGGGCACCGCTGGCCGGATTTGTAACGGCCAGTGACGCGCCGCTGTCCGCCTCGTACCATTCGCCATTGATCAGTGCCCGCGGGCACAGCAGGGTTTGATCTTCGAGTTGCAGTGTCATTTTATTTTTTCTCCAAGCACAGTGCCGACCACCGACACGCCGGCCAAAAAAGCACTAGGACGAGCATTTCGAAACGCTGCGAATACATCCGTGTACGCTCCGGCGGCGACGGTCCGGCGGCTGCAGGCATTCGCGGCGCCTTCGGCCCTGTCGCCAACGGTTCGAAATACTCGACCTAGCACTTTGCCTTAAATCTGGACTTCAGATTTTTGTCAGCAAACTGTGTAGGGACCTGCTTGCAGGCCCCTGCTTTTTTGTTAAAGCCCCTCAGGTCAGAGCTGCCAATACGCGATCCAAAGTGCCCACAATCCGCTGCACGTTCTGTGCAGAGATAATCAGCGGCGGTTTGATTTTGATAATGTTGTTGTCATAGCCGTTGGTGTTCAGCAGTATGCCCTGCCCTTTCATCATTTCCACCACGGCCTCGGCCAACGCGGCTGCCGGTGCCATTGTGTCGCGGTCCTGCACCAGCTCCACGCCGATATATAGCCCCTGACCGCGCACATCGGCAATGCATTCGTATCTCTGCGCGAGCTGCAGCAATCCCTCCATCAGCTCAGCGCCACGCGTGCGGCAATTGGCCATTATTTCCTCGTCCTTCAGTACATCCAGCACCGCTAGGCCCGCAGCGCAGGACACCGGATTGCCGCCAAACGTATTGAAATAGGGCACGCCGTTATTGAACGCCGCCGCTATCTCGGGCGTAGTGATCACAGCGCCCAGCGGGTGACCGTTGCCGATGGGCTTGCCCAGGGTGACGATATCCGGTACCACTCCTTGGGTTTCAAAACACCACAAGTGATCGCCCACGCGGCCGAAACCGAGCTGCACTTCGTCTGCGACGCAAACACCGCCGGCGGCACGCACATGCTCGTAAACAGTATTCAGGTATCCCTCGGGCAGAACTATCTGGCCGCCGGTGCCAATCTGCGATTCCGCGTAAAAAGCGGCCACACCGCGGCCGTCCGCTGCCAGCTCTTCGATAATCCGCTGCACGTCGGCCGCGTACTTGTATCCGGCTTCCGGGTCGTCCCGTTTGTAGGGGCCGCGCAGGGTGTCCGGGGTGAGCGTCTTGTGCACATATTCGGGTAGTCCGGGCCGGCCCGGGCGGTCGATGCGGTGCGGGCTGATATCGGTACAGACGCTGGAGTTGCCGTGGTAGGCCTTGTCGATCACCAACATCTCCGTATGCCCGGTGTAGGCCTTGGCCATGCGCATGGCCAGGTCGTTGGCCTCGCTGCCGGAGTTGACCAGAAAACACACCGATAACGGCTCGGGGAAGCAGTCGGCCAGTTGTTGCGCGTATTGCGGTAACTGCTCGTACAGATAGCGGGAGTTGGTATTCAGTGTCGCCACCTGGCTGCGGATGGCGCCGGCGATACGCGGGTGACAATGTCCCCACTGGCAGACATTGTTGACACAATCCAGGTAGGCGTCTCCCTCGGCGCTGTACAGGTACTGCAGCGCGCCTTGGGTCAGGTGGAGGGGTTCGCGGTAGTGCAAGCCGAGGGATTTACCCATATGCCGGTCGCGCAGCTTCTGCTGTACCTCCCGGTCGGGTGCGGCGACGGTAAATCCGCACGCCTCCAGTAGCGCGTTCGTCAGTGCCAGAGGATTCGTGGCCAGCAGCCGGTCCAGCAGGTTCCAGACTTCCTCCGCTTTCAGCTGCGCGTGCTTATTGTCCGGCTGGGCAATCAGCGCCTCCGCGGCCTTGCAACCGTAGATCGTCAGGCGGGTGCAGACCAGGTGATAAATAAGCCCTATCTCGCGTTCCGTCAGCGGAAATTCCCGATGGTAGGCCGCCACCAGCACCCGCGCCACGGCGATCGGATCTTCCCCGGTCAGCATCAGGTCGGATAGACAAATCGCGATATTGGTCACCGTGTAGGTGTAAACGGTATCGCCAAAATCAAAAATGCCGGCCAGCTCGTCGGCGGTTTCATCGACCAGGATGCTGTAGCGGTGCGCGTCGTTGTGCACGACACTCTTGCGCAGCTGCACCAGCTCAGGCAGGACTTCACTTTCGAATTGCAGCAGGAAATACTCGGCCAGGCGGCGCCGATAGGGATCGGCAATCGCCGCGCACAGCGGCTTGCTGGCCAGCGCGTTTTTCAGGTCCCAGTGAATATCCGGGCGGTTAGCGGCCGGGTCGTAATATCCCTCCAGTGCCCGGTCCATGCACCCCAGGGTCTGGCCCACCTGCTCGAGCAGCCGGTCGGGAACGGGATTCACCTCCTTCAGCAGGCGGCCAGGCACATAGGTGAGCAGGCGCACCAGGTAGGGCTCGCCGTCGGCGGATTGCAGGGTGCCGATCCAGTCCCCTGCCCTGTCCCGCACCGGCCGGGGGAACAGGCAGGTATCGACGGCCTCACCCAGCCGCTGCATGACCGAGTTCTGCATCCCGAGCACCGCCGGGTGTTCGCTCCGGTCGTGAACCTTACAGGTGTAGCGGTTGCCGTCGCTGTCGATCAGCAGCAGATTCTGATCCACATAACCGCCCAGCTCACTGATGTGCTGCAACTCCAGTCCATACTGGCTGCGCACAAATGCCGTTATTTCCCGGTGTGAAACGCTTGGTGCCTTTTGGGTCATGATTGCCTCCAACTACCTCGCCGGCCGGTGGCCAGGCTGAATGCTGGGCAGCATATCCAGATATTTTATTCACCAAAATCGACCAAATATCACATTTGTAGTGAGTTATATTCACCCATCTGTGAGCACTGCGGGAGCAATCAGGCAGTTTCTCTGGAAAGCACACTGCTGATCCACTGGCGGAATTCCGCCACCCGGTTCCCGGGCGCCGGCGCTTGTACCTCGGCCAGATAGTAGGCCTGGGGCGCAGTCACTTGGTCTTTTAGCAGGCGCACCAGGGAGCCGTTGCGCAGGTCGTGCGCCACTTCAATCGCACTCGCCAGCGCGACACCCAGACCCGCGCGGGCGGCCTGCAGCGCGTGGGAGCTGTCGAAAAAGTGCAGCGCTTTGACCGCGTTCTTGGTGCCGTATTTCCTGTTCCAGGTATCCCAGCTACCGCTGTCATCGTGCAGGGGGCGAAACTGCTGAAGATCATTCGGATTGCGCAGTGGTCCTGCGCCGTGCACCAGCGACGGGTGCGCCACGGGAAAGAAGTGATCCTCCACCAGCTGGTCGCAATGGTGAAATCCAGAGGTGGGCTTGCCATAGCACAGCGCGACATCGATATCCGTGGGCAGGCGCAGTACTCCCGGCGCCAGTGGGCGGAAATGTACCGTGAGCTCCGGGAAGTCTTTGCAGAAGTCGCCGATGGCCCGGGACAGCCAGTTGGCGGCCAGTGCCGGCGTACAGCCCACCAGCAGCGGGGCGACATCGGTATCCGGCTCCAGGTTTTCCGCGCCGGCGATCATCACATCCAGCGCCTCGGTTACCGCGCGCAACAGCTTGCGTCCGCTGGTGGTGAGACTCAGGGTTTTGCCGGTGCGATCGAAAAGTGACACGTCCAGCTGCTGTTCCAGCGCGCGCACCTGGTGGCTGATGGCACCGTGCGTCACGCCTAATTCTTCGGCCGCCCGCCCCATATGCAGATGCCGGCCAGCAGCCTCAAAAGCCTTGAGCGCATTCAGTGGCAAAGTACGTCGCGAGAGCACAGCCTTCCCCTCTTGTGAGTTTTACTCACGATGTTAGCAAGGAATTATCGATTTCGGTGATATTTTTGATCCGGTAATGTCAGCCGCAATTAACATCCATCACCGTTAGGAGCGGATCATGGCTAACGACGTTTTTTCCATGCGCAGCCGCCGCGAGGGCGGCACCCCCAAACTGAACTACTGGGGCGCCGACTCGGAGACGGGCACTCTGCGCGACGTGCTGGTCGGCCCGGTGGACAACCTGACCCGCATACTGCCCACCAACTCGATGAACAGAAAACTGATCAACGCGGGCATACAACTGGATATCTCCCGGGCTCGCGCCCAGTACCAGGGCGTGCTGGACTGCTTCGAAGACGCCGGTGTCAAGGTACACATCACCCCCGCCGATCCGGATCTGCCGCTGCAGCTGTGGGCCCGCGACGGCAGCTTTATGACCCCCTGGGGCATGCTGATCGGCCGCATGGCCCAGTGGTGGCGCACCGGCGAATACGGACCGGTGATGGATTTCTGTTATCAGAACGACCTGCCGATCTTCGAAAAGGTCACCGCCGGCTATTACGAGGGCGGTGACTTTATGATGATCAAACCCGGCTACCTGCTGCTCGGTTACAGTAACGAGCGCAGTCAGGCCCAGGGCGCCGAGCAGATCAAGCGCTGGTTCGAGGCCGAGGGCTGGCAGGTTTGCCTGTACGAGTTCGACCCCTACTTCGTGCACGCCGACTGCACCATCGCCATGCTCAACGACAACACCGTGGCTCTGTGCCGCGACGTGGTGAACCGGGAAGTACAGGACTGGTTCTGCGAACTGAATATCGAGGTAGTCGATGTACCCTTCGGCTATATCGGCCAGCTGGGTATCAATGTGGTCTCCCTGGGACAAGACCGGGTGCTGCTGCCGAAACAGAGCAGTTTCCTGGCCGATCGCTGCCGGGG
This sequence comes from Microbulbifer marinus, assembly GCF_900107725.1. GTDB lineage: Bacteria > Pseudomonadota > Gammaproteobacteria > Pseudomonadales > Cellvibrionaceae > Microbulbifer > Microbulbifer marinus. The sequence goes on from NZ_FNQO01000001.1 coordinate 1,200,213, forward strand.
GCTCGGTTTCAAGGTCTACGATCCCGATGTATCGGCCATCACTATGGTCGGCGGCGGTATTCACTGCCTGTGCCAGCCCCTGCGCCGCGATTCACTGGAGGCAAACTCCAATGGATAAACCACTTTCGATCAACGGCGAGCGCCTGTGGCAACGGCTGATGGATATGGGCGCAATCGGGGCTACCAGCAAAGGCGGCTGCAACCGTCAGGCGCTGACTGACGAGGACGCTGCCGGGCGAAAACTGTTTACGGACTGGTGCACGGCGGCCGGGTGCGAGATCCGCCGCGACGCGATCGGCAACCTGTTTGCGGTTCGCCCCGGCACGCGAGCGGATGCACCGGCAATACTGACCGGCAGCCACCTGGATACCCAGCCCACCGGCGGCAAGTTCGATGGTGTCTTCGGCGTGCTGGCCGGCCTCGAAGTCATCGAGTCACTCAACGACGCGCGCATTCAGACCGAGCACCCGATCGCGGTGGTGGCCTGGACCAACGAAGAGGGCTGTCGCTTCGACACGGCGATGATGGGTTCCGCCGTCTGGTCCGGAAACATGACTCTGCAAGATGCCTACAACCTCACCGACAGTGACGGCGTGAGCGTCAGGCAGGAACTGGAGCGTCTGCGGCAGCTGGGAGACGACGGTCTGAGTCCGCTGCAGGTACTGGCCTCGATCGAGGCCCATATCGAACAGGGCCCGGTGCTGGAGACAGAGGGGTTGGAAATCGGCGTAGTGACCGGGGTCCAGCATATGAGTCGCCACCGGGTACTGATTCACGGCGTCGAGGCGCACGCCGGCCCCACGCCCATGAACCTGCGGCGCGACCCCAGCCGCGCTCTCGGAGAAATCCTGCCGCGGCTGTACCGCATGAGCAATCAGTTCGGCGTAGATGCCCGTCTGACGGTCGGTATCATCAGCACCGAACCAGGCAGCAGCAACACGGTTCCCGGGCTGCTGACGTTCACCGTGGATATCCGCCACCCGGATGGTTGTCAGTACCAGGCGATGGTGAAGGAATTTGAACGGATCACCGGCGAGGTTTGCGCAGAACAGGGCCTGCCGATGGAAAGCCACTGCTTCTGGCGTGCGCCCGGGGTTGAATTCAACAGCCGATGCATAGACGCCGTGCGCGACGCTACGCGCAATTGCGGCTACAGCTTCCGGGAAATGGTTTCCGGCGCGGGCCACGACGCCTGCAATGTAGCGAGTCGTGTTGCCACCTCAATGATCTTTATTCCCTGCCGGGACGGTTTGAGTCACAACGAAGCGGAGTACTCGACACCGGAGCAGGTCGCAGCCGGCGCACAAGTATTGTTGAATGCCATGGTGAAGCTGGCCGAAGGCCAGTGCAACGAAGCCCGCGATTCGACGACCAGGCCACTCAATACTTTTGCGTAAATAAAAAAGCCCGGCATTGCCGGGCTTTCGTTTCAGGGCCGATTAGAGGTCGTAGGTCAACTCGACTCCCATGATCCGACCCTTGTTGAGGGGCGTAAAGCTGGCCCCCGGGCCACCAAGGGTGATTGGCAACTGGGTGTTGTTGCCCTCGGTGACTTCGTCCAGCATGTTTTTGCCGAACAACGCCAGGCGGTAATTGCCCGAATCCGGCGTAAAGCCGAAGCTGATATCGAGCATATCCGCCGCCGACAGCATACCGAGATTGTTATCGGTATACGGCGCCTCGTCGCGGTGGTTGAAGTTAAAGCGCGACGTGAGCGTGCCGAGGGAGCCCAGCTGCAGGTCGTGGACCATGCCCACACCGTAGGTCCAGGGCGCCAGGCGCGGAATATCCAGCCCCAGGTCGGCGCCGTTCACCATCCCATCGCCGCTGATATCTCCGCGGACTTTGTCGTAGTCGCCATCGACATAGCCGACATTGAAGGTAAACAGCAGGTTGTCAGTCGCTGCCGCCATTGCCTCGAACTCGGCACCATTGATTGTCGCGTCGGCGGTATTGCGGATCACCTGAACGACGGTGAAGATCGGGTCTGACTCGTTGACCTCCCGCTGCATGTCATCGATGGTGTTGTGGAACAGCGCCAGGTTGGTGCGCAGACGACCGTCAAACCACTCCGCCTTGCCGCCGATCTCGAAGCTGGTCTGTTCTTCCTGATCGGTCGGGCCGGGCAGCGCAGTTGGCGAGGTATTGCGCATGTTATAACCACCGCTGCGGAACCCCTTGGTCCAGAAGCTGTAGATCTGCGCATTGTCGGCCAGGTTCCACTGCAAGCCGACCTTCGGCGTAAAGGCACTCCAGGACTCGCTGTCTTCGAAGTCATAGGCGACACAACCATCCAGACTGCACAAATCCACCGGAATCGTAGCGATCTTGGCATCCTTGTCTTCGGTGGAGTAGCGGCCACCGAGTGTCAGCACCCAGGATTCGTTAAGGTCGACGTCTGCCTGGGCAAATACACCCATCGCCTCGTGGTCCTGCTGTCCACCACCTGTCACATCAAGTCCGTTAAGTGGCAGCAGTCGGTTTTCGTAGTACTCCAGGTCCTGACTGAACCAGTAGACGCCGGTGGTTAGCGAGGTAGCGCCGAAACGACCCGCATAGCGCAGTTCGTTACTCAGCTGACTCTGGTCGACGCGGGTAGCGGCGTGGAAAGCGGTAATCGGCAGCGAGTCGATATCGCCGATGCCATTGGCATCGTAGGCACGCCAGGCGAGGATATTGGTGATGGTGCCGTTACCGAAGGCCACATCCTGGTTGTACTCGGCGATCGCCTGAGTCCACTCGTCCTCCTGGAAGCCCTCTTCGTTCTGGGCCACCTCGAAAGAATCGTCGCTGTTATCCCAGCCGGATACGTCAATGCCGAACAGTGGATACAGCGGGTAGTTGGCAGCCAGAGCACCGCGGTTCTGCGCTACCACCCCGGCGGAGTCCATGCGGCCGTGCTCCATACGCACCAGCAGCTCGGCGGTTTCGCTCAGGTCGACGCTGAAGCTCGGGCGGATAAACCAGGTATCCGATGCACCCGCCTCGTCATTGCCGGTATAGACGTTCTCGAACCAGCCCTGATCATCGTTGTAATAGGCGGTCAGGCGGCCGTTGACGCGATCGGAGATGGCGCCGTTCACACTGGCGGCAACCACGGTATCGAGGCTATCGGTCGTGGACACCTTAAACTTGCTGGAGAATTCGTCGGTCGGGCGCGCGGTCTTGATCACCACCGCACCGCCGGTCACATTGCGGCCGAACAGCAGACCCTGGGGGCCGCGCAGCACCTCGATACCCTCGAGGTCGAACATGTCGGTAACGACACCCGCGTTGATGCCCATGTACATACCATCGACAAACACCCCCACGGTGGGATCGATGGAAGGAATAGAGCTGTTCACACCCAGGCCGCGCACGGTGAAGTTGGCGGTATTTTTTACGGTACCGACATCATCGAGCTGCACATTGGGCATCTTGAAGGAAAGGCTTTGCAGATCCCGGGTCTGCAGCGCCTCCAGCTGGTCGCCGGAGTAGGCGGTAGCCGCCACCGGTACTTCTTGCAGTTTCTCTGCATCGGCGCGCTTGCGCGCGGTGACTTCCACCTCTTCCATGATCGTACCCACAGCACCTTCGGCGGCGTGAGCGGCAGGCATGCCGCTGGCGAGCCATAGGGCGGTGACGGAACAGGCAGACACCAGTGCAGAATGGTTTTTGATATTGAACGGACGTCCCATCTTTCTCTCTCCATTGCCTTATTTTTTTTATCTCCAGCAACGGACCTACAGCAATCGGTACCGCATGGCTCCATTCGTATTGTTGTAATTAGGAGCCCCGACTCTAAGACCGCGCTGATACAGCATCACGTATATCGGGTGACACAGGTGACGCTAGAAGATTACAGGGTCACCCGTGGCGGCGAAAGTCATTTAATCGTGAATATCCGTATAAATAGCGCGGTTAGTCCGGTTAGGGAGCATCCTGTAGCCGCGCGCGAATTAGCGTCCGCCCGGTCACTTTTTGTGCACCTTTTAGGGGCACGGCTAAGGGCACGGCAAAGGGATTTTGTGGTGATATCAGCTATTCAGATTGCGCAGGTATTCCTCGCGGCTCTTGCGAAAATTGATCACATAGCTGCGACTCAGGCGGTCGTGCAGCAGGTTGCCACCGAGGAAGCAGTTGATGAGCCAACCCACCTTGAACAGCGGCAGGGTCAGCACGAAGCTGATGATCCTGCCGAAGCCGTGCAAATAGCCGATTCGCCGGAACTGGCGGTTGGTCACCCGGTAGCCCAACAGGTATTTACCCGGCGTGGCCTGCAGCGGCGAACTCTCCACGATCCAGGCCATCAGCAGATAACCCAATATGGATATCGATAGCGCGACGACATTGGCATCCGCCTCGGCTTTGTCCATCACCTTGATCATGATCACCGAGGTGGCGAGACCGACGCTCACGTAGATCAGAAACAAATCCAGCAACACCGCGAAGGCGCGGGCGAGCAGATGGCCGAAGTAGTACTCGTCCAGGTTCTCTTCAGGCACGCGTGCCTTTTGCTTGACCAGCTCACGGCCGCCGCGCACTCCCTGCAGGGGATCTGCGTCCGGCGTATCCAGCTGCAGCGCATCGAAAATGGTATCGGCGAGGGAATCATCCAGTGCCCGATAGATATGCGCGCGATTGCCCGACCAGTCAAACAGCTGATCGCAGTACGTCAGGATATTGGCGGTGATCTGGGGACGGTATTTGTGCTTGCGGCCCTTCTCCGCTGCCTGCTGGTTGAAGCGCGCAAAGTGCTCGAACACCCCCAGCCCCAGGTTCCAGTTGTATTCGTCCTCGAGGATATAGGGGGTCTCGGCGAGGAAGTGCCAGGTCTCCTCCACGCTGATCTGGCGGTCGTTCTGCAGTGCCCGCTCGACTTGCTGCAGCGCGCGGTGATATTCATCGATCCGCTTCTGGCGTTCCGCTTCAGCCGCGGCGCGCTCCTGTGCCTCTACCGCGCCGTGGACCTCCCCGGCCGCCGCATCCCCTGGAGATACTTCAATTGGCATCACCGCGGTCGCGGTTCCATGTTGGGAACCGCGGTCGAGTGCGTTCGTATCGATCTCGAGCGCAGTTTGCGCTTGTTCGCCGTGCACTGGCTCAGGACTTTCTACACGCTGAGGGTCCTCTACGGGCTGAGGGCTTTCTATACGCTGAGGGCTCTTTGTGGGCTGAGGGCTCTCTGTAGGCTGAGGGCTCTCATTTGCTTGAGCGCTCTTCCCGGTTGTTTGGCGGTGTTCCACCAGCTTTAGCGCCTGCTTGTAGGCGGCGTGCAGTTGCTGGAATTCCTGCGGCTTCTCATCGGGCCGGGTCAGTTTCAGCTTTTTCGCGTAGGCGCGCTTGACGGCCCGCGCGTCATCGCAGGGTTCGATACCCAGAGTGTTCCAGGGACTCATCAGATCCAGTCCTCGCCATCGAAGCGGTCGAGAATCTCCTGCAGTTGGGCCCTGGCTTTCTTGATCGCGGCCGGGTTTTGACCGTTGAGAACCCGGTCGAAATTACCCAGCAGCTGGGCGATATAATCGCGCTGCTCACCAAGACTGGACTCGTACAGGCGCTCGCCGCGGGCGATCAGGGCCCGGTTTTCCTCGTCTTCGCGGGGGTGGAATTTCAGCTTGGCCAGTTTTTGCAGCGAGCTGGCTTTCTCCTCGTCACTCAACGCGCCGGGGGTAAACTCGATCAGTTTGTTGAACGCCTTGCCGGTGGACACCACAGTGACATCCACCTCCAGCAGACCGTTCATGTCGTAGCTGTAGCGGATGTCCACCGCCTCCTCGCCCTTCGGGCCCTTGGGCACCGGAACACTCATCTCGCCGAGGTAGACGTTCTTCTTCACCAGGCGATTTTCTCCCTGGTAGACATCGATGCGCACTTCGGCCTGGTTTTCATGCGCGGTCCAGACCCGGCGCACCACGCTGATCGGCACCACGGTATTGCGTTCGATAATCGGCATGAAGTACTCGCCCTGATCCGGGCTGTCTTCGTTAATGATCCCGGTGCCGAGCGTGTAAGGGCAGACATCGGTCAGCACGATATCGTCGAGCGCGGCATTTCTGGATTTAAGCCCGGCCTGAATCGCCGCACCCATGGCCACGACGGTATCCGGATCCAGGTGGCAGGACGGCAGACGGCCGAACATGCGCCCGACCATGGAGCGGAACAATGCCATGCGGGTGGATCCGCCCACCAGCACCACTTCGTCGATTTTCTGCGGCGGCAGCTCGGCATCGCGCATGGCGCGCTCGATCGGCCGCTTGGCGCGCAACAGCAGCGGCGTACTGAGCTTTTCGAACCACTCCGCCGTCACGACCCACTCGATTTTCTGCCCGCCGGCCTCCAGCTCAAGGCGCTGCTCCGGCTGCTGGCTGATACGGCGCTTGGCGCTCTCCATCTGCATATACAGGTTCTGCAGCTGGCGTGGCGACAGCGCGCTCTTTTTGATATCGAGCTCATTGAGCGCGCTGTCGACCATCGCCTCGACAAAATCCTCGCCGCCGAGGAAGTTGTCACCGGCACTGGCGTGCACTTCCATCACGCCATCAAAAAATTCCAGGATGGAAACATCGAAGGTGCCGCCGCCCATATCCAGAATCAGGAAGCTGCCCTCGCGTTTGTCGTGCAGGCCGTAGGCAATGGCCGCCGCGGTGGGTTCGTTGATGAGCCGCTCGACCTTCAGGCCGGCCAGCTCACCGGCAAGTTTGGTGGCATGGCGCTGATTGTCATTGAAATAGGCCGGCACACTGATCACCGCCTCGGTGACCTCTTCGCCGAGAAAGGCTTCCGCGTCCTCTTTCAGCGCGCGCAGCACCAGCGCGGAAAGTTCGGTGGCACTGAACAGCTGTTTCCCCAGCTTGACCTTGTGATCGCTACCCATCAAGCGCTTGAAGGCGGCCACGGTGCGATCACTGTGATTGATCAGCCGCTCCTTGGCGGTCTTGCCGACGACCAGCTTGCCGGCCTCGTCGAGGCCGACCACCGACGGTGTCAGCACCTCCCCCAGGCGGTTGGGGATCAGCTTAACCCCCTCCTCGGACAGCACCCCACAGGCACTGTTGGTGGTGCCCAGATCGATACCGATAACGGCCATGGTCTCCCCTATTCAACAAATTCTTATTTAATTTCCTGTGGCCGCTTATTTTATGCGCGCCTGTAGCCGTATAACCAGCGGGCGGTCACATTGCCGATATTGCGCACGGAGTGTTGCGCACCGGCCGGAATCAATAGTTCCTCGCCGATCTGTGGCCGGTGCAGGCGCCCGTCGATCTCCACTTCCAGCTCGCCCTCCACCGGCATCAGCAGTTCATCCTGTTGGTGTACAAAATCCTCCCAGCGCTGCCCGGGCGGATCCACCCACAGGTCGCAACCGAAGCCCCGTGCGGACCAGTCCGCAGCCACCTGCTGTTGATCGATCATTCGCTGTACCCCGTTACTCCCATTTACGCCGCGCATATACGAAGCAGCCCGCGGTTGCGGGCTGTTGTCAGTCAGTATGGGCTCAGGGCGACAATCGCTCCACGGTCCACTGACCGGCCTCTTCGGCGCGGTAGATAAAGCGATCGTGCAGGCGGCTCGCTCCGCCCTGCCAGAACTCCACCGCATCCGGCAGCACCCGGTAGCCGCCCCAGAAATCCGGCAGCGGAATCTCGTCCTCGCCATATTGGGATTTCACCGCGTCAAACTGTTTTTGTAACTGCTCGCGGGAGGGTATCGGATCGCTCTGCTGCGATGCCCAGGCCGCCAGCTGACTGTCGCGCGGACGGGTGCGGAAATAGGCCAGCGTCTCCTCCCGGTCAACCTGCACCGCCCGGCCGTACACAATCACCTGCCGTTCCAGCGACTGCCACGGGAACAACAGGGAAACCTTGGGGTTGGACGCTATGTCCCGCGCCTTGTGGCTCTCCAGGTTGGTGTAAAAAGTGAAGCCGCGTTCGTCGAAGCCCTTCAGCAACACGATGCGCTGCGACGGTTGGCCGCTGGCGTCGGCCGTGGCGAGGCACATTGAACTGGGGTCGGACAGCTCTGCCTCCACCGCCTCACTCAGCCACTGGCGAAATTGCTCTATCGGCGTTGACTTCAGGTCGGCGCGGCGCAGGCCGCCGCGCAGGTACTCCCGGCGCCATTGATCGATTTCCATTACTTTATTTCCTTGGTTTCTCAGCAGTTATCGGCCCGGCAGTTGCAATGCCGGACCAATGCGAAACTGGGGGGCGCCGCTGGCCGCGGGTGTTCACGGCGTGCGAATAGCGGCGCGGGCCATGCCAGCCCTCCTGACACGATACCCGGTAGCAACAGACATAGCCCCACGGATTATCGGGTCTTAAGTTTACTTAGTCTGCGTCCATTTCCCAATCGGCCTCTATCGGCGCCTGTCGCACAAATTTCCTTTCGCGACCGGTGTCGATTCTCAATTATCCTGCGATTTTCACCCGCCAAATGCAGAGTCTGCGGGCGCTTGCACGCCCTCCGGCGGGCCGCTAGTCTCGTTGCACTTTTACAAGAACAAGGAACACAGCGGATATGTCCTCTGCACCCTCATGCGCCCAGGTACTCATGCGACTGCTGCGCGGATACCAGGTGGAAAAAGTTTTCGGTATTCCCGGCGTTCACACCATCGAACTGTATCGGGGCCTGCCCGGCAGCGATCTGCAACACATCACCCCGCGCCATGAACAGGGCGCCGCGTTTATGGCGGACGGCTATGCACGCGCCAGCGGCAAACCCGGTGTCTGTTTCCTGATCACCGGACCGGGCCTGACCAATGCCGCCACTGCCATGGCCCAGGCCTACTCGGACTCGGTGCCGATGCTGGTGATCTCGGCAGTCAATCGCCGCGAGGACTTGGGTATGGGCCGCGGCCGCCTGCACGAGCTGCCGCGCCAGAGCGATGTCAGTCGCGGTTTCTGCATCTGGCAACACTCGCTGACCGAGGCCGAACAACTGCCGGAAGTTCTCGCGCGCGCCTTTCAATTGCTGTCCTCCAGCCGCCCGGGACCGGTGCATATCGAGATCCCCATCGATCTGTTCCCGGCGCCGATGCCCGGCCGCCTGGAGGACTACCGGGCCAGCCCCGCGGCCCAGTTGCCCGCCGCCAGCAGCGCCGCGGTGGCCACTGCGGCCGAATGGCTGCAGAACGCGGAGCGCCCGGTGATTTTACTCGGCGGCGGCGCCCAGGCGTGTGGCCGCGACGCCACCCAGATCGCGGAGAAGCTGGCGGCGCCGGTATTTCTGTCCCTGGCCGCCAAGGGCATCGTCGATGAGCGCCATCCGCTGTGTGGCGGCGCCAACCTGAGCTTCGACTGCGTCCGCGAGCGAGTGGAGAACGCCGACGTGGTGCTGGCGGTGGCAACCGAGCTCGCGGAGACCGACCGCAACCTGGTGCGCGACAATTACGCGTTCAAGGGCAAGGTGATCCGCGTGGATATCGACCCGGCGCAACTGGTCTGTAACGCCAATCCGGACCTGGCGATCTGCGCCGATGCCGGCGAAACCCTGCAGCAGCTGAACGCGGCACTGGCGCCCGGCAACGACAGCGCGCGAGAGGCAGCGGAACAGCAGCTGGCACAGACGGTACAGGACTGCCGCAAGGAGTGGTGGGGCGGCTCCGAGGAGCGTTTCCCCTGGGTCGAGGCACTGCGCAAGGCTCTGCCGGACGACGGCATACTGGTAACCGACTCCACCCAGCTGGCCTACAACACCAACCACGCCCTGCCCCTGTACAGCGCGCGCAGCCATATCACCTGCACCACCGGCTACGGCACCCTGGGCTTCGCCCTGCCCGCCGCCGTGGGCGCCAAACTGTCCAGTGAGCGCGATGTACTGGCGCTGATCGGCGATGGCGGCCTGATGTTCACCCTCGGGGAACTGGCGGTGGCCGTAGAACAGCAGCTGGCACTGCCGATTCTGGTGTGGAACAACTCCGGCTATGGAGAAATCCGCGACTTTATGGACGGTGCCGAAGTGCCGCAAGAGGGCGTCAACCTGCGTACGCCGGACTTTGTCGCCCTGGCCAAATCCTTCGGTGCCGAGGGCTGCCGGATCGAGCGCCCGGAACAGCTGGGCGCGGCTGTGGCCGAGGCCCTGAACAGAAAGACACCGACCCTGATCGAAATAACCGCGCCGTGAAGCGCGCGACCAACGGAATTGCGTTATGACAGATTTCAGCAAACTGAACACCGATAAACTGTTTATCAACGGCGAGTGGCAGGATTCCGACGGCGGCGACATGCACGCCGTACTCAATCCGGCCACCGAGGAAGTTATCTGCGAAGTCGTGCAGGGCTCAGTGGCAGACGTGGATAGAGCGGTCGCCGCGGCCAGAACTGCCTTCAACAGCTGGCGCAACACTACGGCCGCCGAGCGCGCCGCCTTCCTGAATGCCATCGCCGACGGCATGGAAAAACGCAAGGAAGACCTGATTCAGGCGGTCTCCCAGGCGCTGGGCTGCCCGGAGCATATCACCAAGTGGCTGCATATCGACGGCCCCATCTATGCGGTGCGCTACTACGCCGAGCGCGCGGCGCTGATGGAAAAAACCGAGAAGGTCGGCCACTCGCTGCTGATCCGCGAGCCGATTGGCGTCTGCGGCTTTATCACGCCGTGGAACTACCCGCTGCACCAGTTCGTCGGCAAGGTGGCGCCGGCGCTGGCCGCCGGCTGCACAATGATCGCCAAGCCGTCGGAAATCACCCCGCTGCAGGACTACGTGATGGCGGAGATCATCGCCTCCGTCGGCCTGCCGCCGGGCGTCTTCAACCTGGTGCCCGGCGCCGGCCCCATTGTCGGCGCGGCGCTGTCCGCACACCCGGATATCGATATGGTGTCCTTCACCGGCTCCACCCGCGCGGGTGTCGAAGTGGCCAAGGCCGCCGCGCCCACGGTCAAACGCGTAACCCAGGAGCTGGGCGGCAAGTCGCCGCTGATCATCACCCCGGATGCCGACTTGGAAGCCGCAGTGCGCTGGGGCTGTGAGGACGTATTCATCAACAGCGGCCAGACCTGCACCGCCCTGACCCGCATGCTGGTACCGGCAGAGCGCTACGACGAGGCGGTGGAGATCGCCAAGAAGGTGGCGGAGGAAGTGGCGATCGGAACCGGTGCGGACGCCTTTATGGGGCCGCTGTGTTCCCAGCGCCAGCGCGAAATAGTCCGCGGCTATATCGAGAAGGGTGTGGCCGAGGGTGCGCGCCTGGTGACCGGCGGTGCCGAGGCGCCGGAGGGCTTTGACAAGGGCTTCTATGTCAAGCCAACCGTGTTTGCCGACGTGTCCAATGACATGGCTATCGCCCGCGAGGAGATCTTCGGTCCGGTCACCTGCCTGATCCCCTACCAGGATATGGACGAGGCCATCGCCATCGCCAACGACACCGAGTACGGCCTGTCCAGCGGCGTCTGGGCCAAGGATGCCGACAGCGCCATGCCAGTCGTGCGCCGTATCGAGGCGGGTCTGTGCTTCGTCAACGGCGGCGAGTTCAATTACGACGCACCCTTCGGCGGCTACAAGCGTTCCGGCAACGGGCGCGAGTTCGGCGAGGCCGGCCTGGACGAGTTTATCGAACTGAAATCCGTGCAACTGCCGGCATAAACTGCTGCGCCGTCGCCATTCGGCGGCGGCGCACTCTACCGAGCCGCAAGCGCTTGACTGCCTATCCGCGCCCCGCTATCTTTGCCCCCACATCAAGAGAGTGGCTGACGCCAACGCCAACCTGCCAACCGGGGCAAGGTGGTTTCCCTTTCGCAGTATGCAGAGGGGATGGGACTCGACAGTGCCAATTGCAGGCACCGGGTAATCCAACCGGATTGAGCGAATGAACCTTCGCCGCTTCCACGTCAGCCCTCCAAGCCTTTTATTCAAGGTATGAGTACTCAAGATATGAGTATTGGAGGGACCATGTCCGAATCACTGCTTTCCAGCAAAGACGTTATCGAAATCCAGATTGCCAACCAGCGAAGCCGCACCGCCGTACGCGCGGTGAGACGAGGCGACCACCAGCTGCTGTGGCAACTACTGTTCGATACTGCGGAAGAGGCGTTAAAATTCGCCACCAATTGCCGCGCCAGCGACCAACCGGTAACGGCCCACAAGGCCTGCGAACTGGCGGGATGACAACTAGACTTGTGCCACAAGCGCGCCCCAGCGTCACAAGCGCCAAACCGAGGAGCTAACAACAATATCATGTCCAAGCCAGAACAATTCTTCCAGCACCTGCGCGACGAACTGAAACAGATCGATGCCGACGGCCTCTACAAGCGCGAGCGCATCATCACCTCGCAGCAGGCGGCGGAAATCCAGGTCAACAACGATACCCAGGTGCTGAACTTCTGCGCCAACAATTACCTGGGACTGGCCAATCACCCGGACCTGATCCAGGCCGCCAAAGACGGCCTCGACCAGTACGGCTTCGGCATGGCATCCGTGCGCTTTATCTGCGGCACCCAGGACATTCACAAGGCGCTGGAATCGCGCCTGTCCGAATTCCTGCACACCGAAGACACCATTCTTTACACTTCCTGTTTCGACGCCAACGGCGGCCTGTTCGAAACCCTGCTGGATCCGGATGACGCGATCATTTCCGACGCGCTGAACCACGCTTCCATTATCGACGGCGTGCGCCTGTGCAAAGCGAAACGCTATCGCTACGCCAACAACGATATGGCGGATCTGGAAAAGCAGCTGCAGGCGGCGGATGCCGAGGGCGCGAAAACCAAACTGATCGCCACCGATGGCGTCTTCTCCATGGACGGCGTGATCGCCGACCTGAAAACCGTCTGCGATTTGGCCGACCGGTACAACGCACTGGTCATGGTGGACGATTCCCACGCGGTGGGTTTCCTCGGCGAACACGGTCGTGGCACCCACGAGTACTGTGATGTGATCGATCGCGTCGATATCATCACTGGCACTCTGGGCAAGGCCCTCGGCGGTGCCTCCGGCGGTTTTACCTCGGGACGCAAGGAAATCATCGATTTGCTGCGCCAACGCTCGCGCCCTTACCTCTTCTCCAACTCGGTGGCGCCGGCGATCGTTACCGCGTCGCTGAAAGTCCTCGACATGCTGATGGAGGGCGGCGCGCTGCGGGAACAGCTGCGGGAAAACTCCGCCTACTTCCGCAAGCGCATGTCTGACGCGGGCTTTAACTTGGCCGGCGCCGACCACCCGATCATTCCGGTGATGATCGGCGATGCTGCACTGGCCCAGAAGATGGCCGACAAGATGCTCGAGCGCGGCATCTATGTGGTCGGCTTCTTCTACCCGGTAGTGCCGAAGGGCCAGGCCCGCATCCGCACCCAGATGTCGGCCGCGCACACGAAGGAGCAGCTCGATCAGTGCATCGACGCCTTCGTGGAAGTCGGCAAGGAACTCAATATCATTTAACCCATTGATTTACTGCGGCCCGGGTTCTGCCACAAGCGGAAGCCGGGCCTTGTGCTGGCCGGCCGATCGCCGCCCCAGAGTCAGGAAGAACTATGAAAGCACTGTCCAAACTGAAATCCGAACCCGGTATCTGGCTGACCGACGTCGACGTGCCGGAACCCGGGCACAACGACCTGCTGATCAAGATCCGCAAGACCGCCATCTGCGGCACCGACATGCACATCTACCACTGGGACGAGTGGTCGCAGAAGACCATTCCGGTACCCATGGTGGTCGGCCATGAATACGTCGGTGAGGTCGTGGGCATGGGCCAGGAAGTGGCCGGCTTTGAAGTGGGCGATCGCGTTTCCGGCGAGGGCCATATCACCTGTGGCCACTGCCGCAACTGCCGCGCCGGCCGCCGCCACCTGTGCCGCAACACCTATGGTGTCGGTGTGGACCGCCAGGGCGCTTTTGCCGAATACCTGGTGATCCCGGCCCTGAATGCGTTCAAGATCCCCGACAATATTTCCGACGACCTGGCCTCTATTTTCGACCCCTTCGGCAACGCCGTGCACACGGCGCTGTCTTTCGACCTCGTGGGCGAAGATGTACTGATCACCGGCGCCGGCCCGATCGGCATCATGGCCGCGGCGGTCGCCCGCCATGTGGGTGCGCGCCATGTGGTGATTACCGATATCAACGATTACCGGCTGGATCTGGCACAGAAAATGGGCGCGACCCGCACCGTCAACGTCAGCAGGGAAAAGCTGCCGGACGTAATGCAGGAAATCGGCATGACCGAGGGCTTCGACGTGGGCCTGGAAATGTCCGGCGTCCCGGTGGCGTTTCGCGATATGCTGTCCGCGATGAACCACGGCGGCAAGATCGCAATGCTGGGTATTCCCGCCGGCGAAATGGCAATTGACTGGAGCCAGGTCATCTTCAAGGGACTGATCATCAAGGGGATCTACGGTCGCGAGATGTTCGAGACCTGGTACAAGATGGCGAGCCTGATTCAGTCTGGTCTCGACCTGACACCGATGATCACCCACCAGTTCAGTGTTGACGACTTCCAGCAGGGTTTCGATACGATGGGTTCAGGCGAATCCGGCAAGGTAATCCTGAACTGGCAGTAATGCCACACGCCGATCGCGGCCACCGACCGCGATCGGGCACTCCTCTCCTCCTTACAGCTCCACTGCCCCTCTACTGCAGCCCGTTTCTGCCTTCGTTTGTCTACGCCCAATCAGAAAATAAAGCCGATACAGGCATTATCCGCTGTCGGTCCCGCTACCGCCGGAACCTATACTGCAGAAATAGAGGAAAATGCCTGAGACACAGACAACCGTGCGGGAGCGGGCCCATGGCAAGAGTCATCGCAGTGATTGCGGCAGCGCTGCTGGCACTGGCTGTCGCCGCCTATCTGTTCTATTCCGGCAAAGAGTACACAGTAAAAATTCCCGAAGCGGAAATACAGCAGAATCTGGCCAAGGGCCTGCCGGTCAGCAAGTCTTACCTCACCATTTTTGAACTTACGCTGGATAATCCGCGCGTTGACCTGGTTGAGGACAGCGGCCGCATTGTCGCAGGGATGGACGTTGCGTTGCGTATCGACGCCACGGATGACAAGCGTGTATTCCGCGGCTCGGTGGACATTTCCGGGCTACCGCACTACGTACCGGCGACGGGCGAATTCCACTTGCAGGACCTGAAAATCGATCGCCTGTCACTGGAGGGCCTGCCCGACAAACAGACGGAAAGAACACGGATGGTGATCGAGGCGGCACTCAAGGAGTATTACCGCCGTCACCCGATTTATACGCTGAAAGCCACCGACATTCGCCAACTGGCCGCCCGGCTGACATTGCGCCGGGTGTCTGTGGAGGGTGACGATCTCATTATCGTGCTCGGCATCTGAAGCCGACAACGAATCGTGAATCCTACAGGTCCAGCTTCCTGATCAGCCAGCCGCTGCTGGTGCCCTGTAGCAACAGCGAGAAAAGCACCACGCCGAACACCATGGATTGGACCGTCCACCAATAGGGCAGCTCCACCGGCAGGGACAGCACCAGGGCCACCGCGATGACACCGCGCAACCCGCCCCAACCCAGCACCAGGCGCCAGGCCTTCGGAATCGGCGGACCGATAAAGCGCGCCAGCGGCGCCATCATGAATATCGACAGTGCGCGGGCACCGGTGGCGGCGGCTATCGCAATCAGCATGGCCAGGTATTGCTGGGTAAACATCTCGAAGGTGATCGTCAGCCCCATGATCACGAAGATCAGCGCGCTGAACAGCAACCCGAGCCACTCCCAGGTGGGCTCGGCATGCACCAGGTAGGTTTCGCTCTGCTCGCGCAGACAGGCGCGGGCGACGATGGCGCAGACCATCACCGATATGATGCCCGACACATGCACCACATGCTCGGCCAGATAGAAACTGCCAAAGGCCGCCAGCACCAGCGTCGTCAGTGCCGCACCGGCGGAGCGCAGAAACAGCGCCACAATCGCGGTGAGCAGACCACACAACAGCCCCACCGCAATGCCGCCAAACAAAGTCACGGCAAAATACAGCACGATGGTACCCGCGCCCTGCAGTGGCTCGCCGGTACTGGCGCCGCCCTCCATCACCGTGTGGCTGGCGACGCCCAGTACCAGGGTAAAAAACACAATCGCCGCCGCGTCGTTGAACAGGCTTTCCCCCTCCACCAGCGTCAGCAGGTCTTCATTGCTGTTGCTCTGACGCATCTTGGTAACCACCGCCACCGGATCGGTGGCAGCCAGGATCGCGCCGGTCAAAAACGCCGCAACCCACGGGAAACCGGTGGGATGGTTGATACCGTAATAGGTAAGCAACGCGATCAGCAGTGCGCAGATAACGACGCCGACAGTGGCGAACAGCAGCACCGGCCCCAGCCAGCGCTTTAGTATCCTGGGTTCAATCTGCCAGGCAGACTCGAAGATCAGCACGGGCAGAATGACAAAAAACACCAACTGGTGGATATTTTCCGCGCGCAACCCGGTGTCGTAATTGAGCACGGGCAGTAGCATACCGGCGAGCACGCCGGCGATCAGGCAGCCGATGGTATTGTCGGTGCGCAGTATGCGGGCCAGGCCGAGGCCGACGACCGCCGCCGTGGCCATGTAGAGACCCTGACCTACCAGGGTGGTGACACCCTCCACTATTTCGTTCCCCTGTCCGTCGCGATCACCGATTTGGGTTTCACCTCGGGCACCATTTCGCTGAGCGGTACTGCCAGCCCGCGTTCGTTAATCACTTCAACATGGTGGCGCCGCAGCTGGCGCGGTTCTGGCACGCCGCAGGAATGGGCGATGGTACCCACCTCATAGGACATGTTCCGCGCGTAATTGTAGACCCGCTCTGCCTTGTCCATCGGATCCAGGCCTTGCTGCAGGTCCGGGTTGTGCGTGGTGACACCGGTGGGACAGGTATTTTTGTTGCACTGCATCGCCTGGATGCAGCCGAGGGCGAACATAAAGCCGCGCCCGCAATTGACGAAGTCGGCGCCCATGGCCAGCGCCCAGGCCACCATCGACGGGGTCAGCAGTTTGCCGGCACAGATCACCTTGATCCTTTCGCGCAGACCGTAATCTGCCAGCAGATCCACCACCATCGGCAGGCTGCGATTGATCGGTAGCCCCATGTAGTCCATCAGGCTCTGCGGCGCCGCGCCGCTGCCGCCGTCGGCGCTGTCGATGGTGATAAAGTCCGGGGCGTATTCCTGTCCACGCAGCTGGATTTTTTCGCACATCTCGTGCAGCCAGTCACTGACGCCGATCACGCACTTGAAGCCGGTGGGCTTGCCGGACACCTGGCGGATGTGGTGCAGCATATCCAGCAGACCGTCCACGGTGTGGAACTCCGGGTGGCCATTGGGGCTGATGGAATCCATACCCACCGGAATACCGCGTACTTGGGCGATTTCCTCGGTGACCTTGATACCCGGCAGAATGCCGCCCTTGCCCGGCTTCGCGCCCTGGGACAGTTTCAGTTCGATCATCTTTACCTGCGGGCGCTCCGCCACTTCGCGCAGCTTGGCGTCCGACAGCCTCCCCTCCGCATCGCGCACACCGTATTTAGCGGTACCGATCTGGAAGACGATATCGCAGCCGCCCGCCAGGTGGTGGGAGGACAAACCGCCTTCACCGGTGTTCATCCAGATACCCGCCTTGGCCGCCCCCTTGGACAACGCCGTCACGGCCGGCACAGACAGGGCGCCGAAACTCATACCGGAAATATTGAAGATCGAACGGGTGGTGTAGGGCTCTTTTGCAAAGCCCTCGCCGACGGTGATCTCCCGCGGCGGCACTGCATCCTTTTCCAGGGTCGGGAAAGGGTGATTCAGGAACAGCACATCGCCGGGCTGGTTGAGCGGCCGGGTGGAACCGAAAGCCAGAGTGGAATCCACATTCTTCGCCGCGCGGTAGACCCAGCTGCGCTGGGCGCGGTTGAATGGCAGCTCCTCACGGTCAAGCGCGAAAAAGTACTGGCGGAAGAACTCGCCCAGGTGTTCGAACGTGTAGCGAAAGCGACCGAGTACGGGAAAATTGCGGCGAATGGCCTGTTTGGTCTGGCTGATATCGGACAGGTACAGGTAGACCACATAGAGCACCAACAACACCAGCGCGAACGCAAACAACAGTGCGAACATCTGCAATACCTGCACCGCAAAGCTGCGGATTGCATCTACCGCTTCTAAATCCATAGACCGTTGCTCCGGACACCATGTCCTCTGTTTATGTCCCCGCTAGAATACTACGCTGAGCAGCCACATTTCAGCCTCAGCTCCCGTGCTCGCGGCTGTTCCCCGCCCGCCAATGACAAAATGCCACTGCTACCGCCGCTCAGCTAGCCGTGGCTCGCAGCCTGACTTCACGGACTGAACTGCCGACACATCCGAGCTGTAGCTGATTATTCGCACCCGCCAGGGCTAACCTAAACTTCTACCATATCCCGTCCACCCTCAAACCAACATCGCCTGTGGAGTACCGATGAACATCTATGAACGCCTGAAGCGAGACCACGAAAAACAACGCAGTCTGGCTGCCGACATCATGAAAACGTCGGGCGACAGTGCGGACAGGCGCGCACTGTGGCGGGAGTTCAGGTCTGAGGCCGAGGCTCATGCTGCGGCGGAGGAGCAGGTATTTTACGCCGCCCTGATCGAAAAGCCGGCCGGCCAGGACAAGGCCCGCCACAGCATCGCCGAGCACAAGGAGGCTGCGGATATCATCGAGGAGCTCGCCGACCTGGACATGGGGAGTGGCGGCTGGATACAGAAATTCGAAAAACTGAAGGAACTGCTGGAACACCACATGGACGAGGAGGAGAAGGAAATCTTCCAGTGCGCCAGACAGGTCATCGATGACGGCCGCGCCAGCAGCATGACCGGGGAATTCGACCAGCGCAAAGACGCGGAGCTGGATTCCTGAGCACATCACCGCCCCTTGCGCCGGAAGGCCAGAAGGCCCTAAACTGTATATCCATACAGTTTACAGCTTTACCTCGATGGCCAACGACCACCGCGCAAACCCGCCGCGCCCCCGGACCGGACGCGGCGCCACCAGCAACCTCGCCGGCCGTTTCGCGCCCCATGTGAGTACCCGTGAAAGCGATGGCTGGGAAACGGAGCTGGAGCCACTCGAAAGGCTAGCGACAGAGGCCATCGCAGAGCAGGCCAAGACCATTATCGCCACCAATCGCTCGCCGGACCTGCCATTCAGCCAGTCGATCAACCCCTACCGCGGTTGCGAACACGGCTGCATCTACTGCTACGCCCGCCCCGCCCACGCCTATATGGACCTGTCCCCGGGGGTGGATTTTGAAAGCCGCATTTTCTTCAAGCCCAACGCGGGGGAGCTACTGGAACAGGCGCTGCGCAAAAATGGCTATCAGTGCAGCCCGATTGCGCTGGGTTCCAATACGGATCCGTACCAGCCGCTGGAAAAAGACAAGCGGATCACCCGCGAATTGCTGCAATTGATGCAGCGTTTCCGGCAGCCGGTGACCATCGTCACCAAGAGTCAGCTGATTCTGCGCGACCTACCACTGCTGGCGGAGATGGCGCGGGACAACCTGTGCCACGTAGCCATCAGTGTGACCACCTTGAGCAACGACCTGAAGCGCAGGCTGGAACCCCGTACCGCCGGCCCCGCAGCGCGACTGCGCACACTGGAAGCCCTGTCACGCGCGGGTATTCCGACTGCCGTCATGGCCGCACCGATGATTCCCGCCCTCAACGACAGCGAGCTGGAAGCAATACTTACAGAGTCGGCAGGCGTCGGTGCCACCCAGGCCGCCTACATACTGCTGCGCCTGCCTCACGAAGTGGCGCCGCTATTTCGCCAGTGGCTGGATGTGCACTATCCGGAGCGGGCCGCCCATGTGATGAGTATCGTGCAGCAGAGCCGCGGCGGTCGCGATTACCAGAGCGACTTTGCCCAGCGCCAGACCGGCACCGGCGTCTTCGCGAAATTGCTGCAACAAAGATTCCGTGTGGCCTGCCGCAAGCTCGATCTGAACAGTCGTCGGCTGGCACTGGACTGCAGCCGCTTTGCCCCACCGCCACAAGCCGGCGACCAGCAATCGCTGTTTTAGCCAGCCGGGAAGCGCAGGTTCCCCTTCGCCACTCACTGACGGACAATAGGGGCAGAACAACAGTGGAAGCAGTTTGTTGAGTAATTGGTCTGTTTATCTGATTCGCACCGCCGCGGGCAGCCTGTATACGGGTATCACCTGCGATGTGGAGCGCCGTTTCGCCGAACACCAGAGTGGCGGCCCCAAGGCGGCCAAGGCGCTGCGCGGGCGCGGCCCCCTGTCGCTGGTCTTTCAGCAGCCGGTGGCGGACAAGTCCGAAGCGTTGAGACTGGAGATGCAGATCAAGAAGTGGCCCAAGCAAAAAAAAGAGGCCCTGATTGCCGGCAGTGTGGGGTTATCACTGCCGGAAAATTGCTCGGGGCCTCAAGGGGAATAGGTCGGCGGGAGAGGCCGACGCGTTACAGCTGACTGCTGTGTAATTCTGTTTGCAGATCCTGTTCAGATACCGCAGGCCCGGTAAAGGCCAGCGCGGTGACAAAAACCATCACAGTGGCAAATAACACGCGCTTACACATCTTCATACCCTCACGGAGACGACACCTTCGTGCGCTTAACGAATGCCGCCCTGTAACTTACCGGCCCGAATTATGGAGAACGCTACCTCTCAGCCCCGCTCAACGGTGGTGAGGGGAACCTCGTTTTCGAGCAGCCACTCTTGAGAAATCCCACTCCCACAAGCAGCAGCTCTGTCAGCCCGCATGCGCAGCGCGCGACTCAATCCCGCGTCGACTACCAGCGAGCGCAGTGCCTCTGCAGGAAAATCGATGACCGTTCCAATCTTCGCTTTCAACTTTTTCATCATTCAACCTCCGATTCGCGCTTCTGGCGAATAAGATCCGGCAGTGCCGCGACAAAGGCGCCAAGGGTCACTGCCGCCGTCAACATCAAGTAGCTGTCCAGTGATGTATCCATACCCGCGACAATTACCACCGCTATACCGATCAGGTAGCTGCGAAAATTGTTCACACCGGTAACAACATTCATCAGCCACACGCTAGCGGCGGCGAACACCAGTGCCGCCGGCATTGCCAGCATGCCGAGGTCGGGATGCCACTTCACCGCCGCGGCCTGGGAGACTATTCCGATTCCCAGCCCGGTAACCAAACAGGCCAGGTTATAGGCGCCGTCGCGCAGCGACGATCCGCGGCTGTAGTAGGACACCCAGCCCGCGAGTGCGATCCATACCGGCAGGCCAGCCAACAGACTGAACGTCACCGCGCCGGCAATCTCGAAGGCTGATCGCAGTTTCAGCAGCGACCTCGGGCTCACTGCCGGTGCCGTTGTGTGCTCACTAATCATTGCCTGACTCATCGCCACGCCCTCCCGAATTCACTCTCGCAGAAAACCAAAATTCCTTACTTGCCGAAAATGGATCTTTCCCGGTCGGCTACGCTGACGCTAAGCCCGCCCTACTCCTTTCCGGCCAGTGAATTCTGCACAGCGGGCAATGTCATCGGTAGCAGATAACTTCGACATCCTTGCCTATTTTTCCAGAGCGGCCGAATTGCCACGCTGGTAATGCATCCGTGTTCTAAAGGGATATCGGAGAGTTATTAAAAGTGGTGACCGGACAGTTTTGTCTCGCTACTGGACGCACTGCCGGCAGGTATTGTTTGTGCCCGCGTCGGGCAGAATAGCCGCTCTATTCCCGCCGGGCTCTCTCCCATGGAACTGACGCTTACGCTGCTGTTGATTTTCTTTGCGATCGCCATGCTCTCGAGCTGGGTGGATACGCTCGCCGGTGATCACCATGTGCGTGCTGATGTCGATCGCCCAGATAGCCCAATCCTTCGGCTGGATCAGTCTTAGTTGAGGGGCTCGCCTTCCCCATCGACCAGACGCGGTTTCATGATCTCCGCAATCCAGGCCATAAATACCTGTACTCGCTTCGGCTGATGACGGCGGCGGGCATAGACCAGTGACACCGGCATCGGCGCCGGGCGGTATTGCGGCAGTATTTCCTCCAGTTCTCCCGACTGCAGAAAGGGATGCACGCCCGTCTCCGGTACCTGGATGATACCGAGCCCGGCCATACAGGCATCCAGATAAGCTGCGGTATTGTTGACCGTCACAGCGCCCTGCATCGGCAGCGACTTTTCCACACCGGGCTCCCCCGGATCTTCGTATTCGAAACCGGCAGGACGGGAGCCCAGGGTCAGTACGCAGTGAACCAGCTGGTGCCGCTCCAGGTCGTCGAGGGTGCGCGGCGTGCCGTGTTCCGCCAGATATTCGGTACTGGCGCAGTTGACCATGCGGTAATAGCCGAGCGGCCGCGCAATCAGGCTGGGATCCTCTAGCGTCCCCACCCGCAGGACACAATCGAAACCCTCGCGCACCACGTCTACGAAGTGGTCAGCAGTGCTTAACTCCACCTCCAGGCGCGGATGCTGGCGCAGGAATTCCGGCAGCCGCTGAAGCACAACATCCCGCGCGATCGGCAGCGGCATATCCACCCGCAGGCGGCCGTGCAGTTCTTTGCTGTCCTCGCGAAACAGATTCTGCAGCTCGTCCATATCGGCCAGCAGGTCCTGGCAGCGCTCGTAGAACACCTGCCCGTCCTGCGTCATCTGCACGCTGCGGGTGGTGCGGTGTAGCAGGCGGGTGCCCAGCAGGCTCTCCAGCTGCTGTATTGCGTTGGAGACACTGGCGCGGGACAGGCCGAGGGCGTCCGCCGCCGCGGTAAAGCTGCCCTGTTCGGCCACCCGCAGGAAAACCTGCATCGATTCCAGCAATCTCATAGGCCCGCGAATTGTTCAGAATATGAAAACAGCCTAGCCAGATAGGGCGCATTTATCTAACCAATATCGACAAACAAGCTTGCCCCGGCGACCGAAGCCAATCCCCAACGACAGGAGCCGACTTTGAAACAGAAAGTGGCACTGATCACCGGCGACAGCCGCGGCGCACAGGCCACCGCGTTGCTGTCCGAGGAAGACCGCTGAATCAACGCGCAGCCTATCGAGGCATCCGGCGGCATGTTCCTGTAGTCTCAGCCAAAACAGCGCATTGGAGCACGTCGAACTCCATTCTCGCCTAGGCTTTCTTCAACAGATCCATTTATCAAGAAGGCAGCGATGAGCAAACCTTACACCCGCCTAGATAAAAATAATGCCGCAGTGCTACTGGTCGACCACCAGGCCGGCCTGTTGTCGCTAGTGCGGGATATCGAGCCAGACATGTTCAACAATAATGTACTGGCGCTGGCATCCCTGGCCGAATACTTCAAGTTGCCAACGGTCCTGACCACCAGTTTCGAGGACGGCCCCAACGGCCCGTTGATACCGGAACTGAAAGAAAGGTTTCCACAGGCGCCCTATATCGCCCGCCCCGGGCAAATCAATGCGTGGGACAATGAGGATTTCGTCAAGGCGATAAAAGACACCGGCAGAAAACAGCTGATTATCGCCGGCGTGGTCACCGAGGTCTGCGTAGCTTTTCCCGCGCTGTCCGCGATAGAAGAAGGCTTCGAGGTATTCGTGGTCACCGATGCTTCAGGCACTTTCAATGAGTTTACCCGCCACTCCGCCTGGAACCGCATGGCCGCAGCCGGCGCCCAGCTGATGACCTGGTTCGGCATCGCCTGTGAGCTGCACCGCGACTGGCGCAATGATGTCGAAGGGCTCGCCAGTTTATTCAGCAACCATATTCCCGACTATCGCAACCTGATCGACAGCTATAACGCGCAGACCGGGAACAAGTAGTGAAACAATAAGGCGGGTCACTGTTCGCCCCGCCTAGCTGAAGCAATCGAAATAAAATTCACTCACCAGGGAATCTCAGACCCGTCGTAGTTGATAAAGTGGCCGCTGTTTTCAGCGCGGGTGTCGAGCATAACCTTCTTCAGGCCAGCCACACTTTCCTCTGCTGAGATCAAAGCATTCGGCCCTCCCATTGCCGTCTTGACCCAACCCGGATGCAGTGCGATCACGCTGATTCCCCGATCGCACAGATCGATCGACAGACTTTTTACGATCTGGTTGACCGCGGTCTTGGAGGAGCGGTAGATATAGCCTCCGCCGGAACTGTTGTCGGCAATACTGCCCACCTTGCTGCTCATCACCGCAATGAGCCTGCGTTCGCTCGCCGCGACATTGTCACAGAAGGTCTCCGCCATCATGTAGGGCGCAATGGTGTTGGCCTCCAGCACCCGGCGCCATTCATCCCGGTCCACCTTGCCAAAACTGACGCCCTTTGGGCCGTAATAGCCGGCGTTATTCAGCAGGATATCGATCGGCTCGTGCTTCAGCGCCTTGTGCAGTGCCGCCATCTGCCCGTAATCGGTCACATCCAGCTGAAACAGGCGCACATTGGGGTGTTCCTCCCGCAATGCGCGCAGATCCGCCGCCTTGTGCAGGTCGCGGCAGCAGGCCAGTACGTGCCAGCCATCCGCCGCGAACTGGCGACACATCTCCAAGCCAATGCCGCGATTGCTGCCGGTGATCAGTATGGTGCCGGACATGATGCCTCCTTCGATGGTATTCTTGCGCGATTCGATCATAGTAACCGGTTGCCGATGTACTATTCACTAAGCGATCTTTTCTGGCTCTTCCTACTGGCCCTGGGCGGCTGGTACCTGTGGGCAGGCATGGCCGCCAAGGAGCAGGTGCGCCGCGCGGCTACCGAGCACTGCCGGCAAATGGGTGTACAGCTGCTGGACGATACGGTGGCGCTGACGCGCACCCGCCTGAAACGCGACGGCCGCGGCCAGGTTCGCCTGCAGCGCAGCTACGAATTCGAGTTTACCTCTACCGGCGAACATCGCTACTCGGGTATCGCCGTGCTACACGGGCAGCGCATCACCCAGATCCAGCTCTCTCCACACCACCTGGCCTGAAGCAAAACATCATGAAACGGGGCATCTATCGTCACTACAAAGGCAAGCTCTATGAAGTCATGGAAGTTGCCACCCACAGCGAGACCGGCGAGCGCCTGGTCATCTACCGCGCGCTCTACGGCGACTACGGCGTCTGGGCGCGGCCGCTGGCAATGTTTGCCGAACAGGTAGAGCAGGACGGGAATCTCATCCCCCGCTTCGAGCT
This sequence comes from Microbulbifer marinus, assembly GCF_900107725.1. Lineage (GTDB taxonomy): Bacteria > Pseudomonadota > Gammaproteobacteria > Pseudomonadales > Cellvibrionaceae > Microbulbifer > Microbulbifer marinus. Next base: position 1,225,206 of record NZ_FNQO01000001.1, read on the forward strand.
GACACAAACGTTTGACTAGTCCGATGCGACGCCATTAAGGTTGCGTCACCCAGATTTCGCAACCGAATTAACTGATAGGGTCACTCGGTGAACAATAAGAAAATAATGATCTACGGCGCCTACGGCTACACCGGCGAACTGATCGCGCGTGAAGCCGTGGCCCGGGGCTACCGCCCGGTACTGGCCGGACGCAATGCAAAGAAACTGCAGCCCCTGGCCGAGGAACTGGGCTTGCCGGCCATGGCTGTCAGCCTCGACGCCACGGAAACCCTGGAGCGCACGCTGCGCGATATGGATGTGGTCATTCACTGTGCCGGCCCTTTCTCCGCCACGGCCGAACCGATGATGCGCGCCTGTATCGCTGCCGGTACCCACTACCAGGACATCACCGGTGAAATGGAAGTGTATCGGACCGCTCACGCCCTGGACGCGGAAGCGAAGGCCGCTGGCGTAGTACTGTGCCCGGGCACCGGCTTCGATGTGATTCCCACCGACTGCCTCGCCGCTGCGCTGCACAAGGCCATCCCGTCGGCCACTCATCTGACCCTGGGTTTCGATTCGGATTCCGGCCTCAGCCCCGGCACCGCCAAGACCTCAATCGAAAGCCTCGGTGTCGGCGGCGCCGTGCGCCGCAACGGCAAGGTCGAAGTGATCGGTCACGGCGAACTCACCCGACAAATCGATTTTGGCCGTGGCGAGAAATTCGCCGTTGCCATCCCCTGGGGCGATGTGGCCACCGCCTACTACTCCACGGGCATTCCGAATATCGAGGTGTATATCCCGATGAGCCCGCGCCGGGCCAAGAAGCTGCAACGCCTAAATAAATTCCGCTGGCTGCTGCGCATGAACTGGGTGCAGAACTGGCTCAAGGGCAAGGTGGAGAAGTCCGTACGCGGCCCCAGTGAAGAGAAACGCTCCGAACAGCAGACCTGGGTCTGGGGCGAAGTGCGCAACGACCGCCGCGGCGAACGCAAGATCGGTCGCGTGGTAACCGCCAATGGCTACGATGTAACCGTCAGCGGTTCCCTGGCGGTGATGGAATTCCTACTGGACTACCAGGACGACGGAGGTTATTTCACCCCGTCAAAACTGTGTGGATACGAACTGGTGGAAAAGCTGCCGGGTTCCGGCACGATCAAGATCGGAATCGACTGATCGAAGTGCCCTCCCCTCTTAAAAAGGTCTTTGGCCGCGGTAAGCCCCTCGAAGTCGCAAGACCCGTCGATTAGCACAATACGAGGCCGCGCTGCCGGGGACCGTCCGGGAAATAGTTACCGATCAGGTTTTTTCCCGGGCGGTCACCGGAAGCGGGGCCGGCCGAAAAGCCCGTAACGGCGAAACCCGAAAATCACTGGCGTCCCGCTCGCAGCAAAAATCACCAATCTTTCCTGACGGGCCAAATGCGGCCAGGTTTCACGCCGCTGACATAAATCGGTCAAGTCCACGCAACAATCGCTTCGTAACTTGGCTGCATGCGAAGCTTACCTCTGACCCTGAAAAGTTTTGACGTATCCCTGGTGCTGCACATGGCGGAGCGGGCGGCTCAGCCTGCGTCGCGCAGACGCTACCTGTGGCTGTCAAAAAGCGGTGACGGCTGGCTGTACCTGCTGTCACCGCTAATGGTTGCGCTGTCCACTACCACGGCCGCGGCCGTCCAGTTCCTCTACCTGTGCGGCACCGCCTTCGCCGTGGAGCGTTCGCTCTACTGGACCATCAAGAACACCACCAAGCGGCTGCGGCCACCGCAGGCCATTCCCGGTATGCGTTCGGTGATTATCGCCCACGACCGCTTCAGCCTGCCATCCGGGCATACCTCCGGCGCCTTCCTGTTCGTCACCCTGCTCTGCCAGGCACTGAGCCCGTTGTGGCTGCTCGGCTACTTCTGGGCCGCCGGCGTCGGCACATCGAGGGTCGGGCTGGGCGTGCATTTCCCCACCGATGTCTGCGCCGGTGCCGCCCTCGGCACCAGTGTCGGCCTGTTAATCAGTGGAGCCATCCTGTGAAAATACTCTACGGTGTCCAGGGAACCGGTAACGGCCATATTTCCCGCGCCCGTGCCATGGCGAAAGCCTTGCAGAAGCACCCGCAACTGGAGGTCCAGTGGCTGTTTTCCGGCCGCCCGCCGGAGAAGCTATTCAGCATGGAGCCATTCGGCGATTACTGGTGGCGCGAAGGGCTGACGTTCGTGCACCGTGAGGGCAGGATCAATGGCGCCGCAACTGCCAGGCAGCTCAATCTGCGTCGCCTGCTGCGCGATATCCGCGAACTGCCAGTGAATGACTTCGACCTGGTGATCAGCGATTTCGAACCGGTCACCGCCTGGGCCGCCAGGCGCCGCGGCAAACAGAGCCTGGGTCTCGGCCACCAGTATGCCTTTAACTTCCCGATCCCGGCGCCGCGCTTCAACTGGATGGCGCGCGGCCTCATGCGCGCCTTCGCCCCGGTGCAGAGCAGCCTGGGCATGCACTGGCATCACTTCGGGCACCCGATACTGCCGCCGATCGCCCAACCACATAGACAGTCCGGAACCGGGGATGGCGATCACATCCTCGTTTACCTGCCATTTGAACACCATCGGCCGCTACTGCAGGAGCTGGCGAAGATACCGCAGCAGTTTGTTGTCTACGGTGCACCGGTGGAGCTGCAAGCGGCGGACAATACCAGGCTGAAGGCACCGTCTATCGACGGCTTCCAGCAAGATCTCGCCGATTCCAGGGCCGTTATCTGCAACAGCGGTTTCGAACTGATTGCCGAGACGCTGACCATGGGCAAGCCGATCCTGACCCGGCCGCTGCGCGGTCAGTTCGAACAGCAAGCCAACGCCCAGGCACTGCGCGAACTGCAGCTGGCGCGGGTGGTAGAGAAGGTGGATGCCGACAGTATCAACGCCTGGCTGCACGAACAGCCTACCGGCGTGCAGATATTGTGGCCCGACGTCGCCGGCGAGATAGTGCGCTGGCTGGCCAGCGGTCGCCGCCACACTCCGGCGCAGCTGGCCGACAGTCTGTGGGAACAGGTAGTGGCGGGCCGCGGCGAGTCCCGCGCGGGGGCAGCGCAGAGCGCCCCCGAATAACTTCCCTGTTCAGCTGCTCGAACCCCGCACTGGGCGGGACTATTCCGGCCCAGTGCAATTAGGTCTTACCTCACTGATCCCATCTCCCAGCAAGCGGTTACCTTCCGGCTGCGTGAAAACAGGTTCTGATGTGGGGTAGCCGCAGGAATCCGCTATCGGGCTCCCACAGTTGCCTATCCGGTGCAGAAGGCGCGCAGATACTGCCCGCTACAGCGTGACTCTGATTTCGGTACCGCCGTCGGGCAGCGGCGTCGCGCTGATCTCGCCCTCGTAACTCTCGACAATATCCACGACCACGGCCAGGCCGATGCCCTGCCCCGGCTGCTGTTCATCGGCGCGCACGCCGCGCTGGGTGACTTTCTGCCACTTCTCCTCGTCGAGACCGGGGCCGTTATCCGCGACGCTGATGTGCAATTTACGGCCGTCGTCGCCATTTTCGATGTTGACCTTCAGTTCGCCGGCGCCGTATTTGTATCCGTTGTCCAGCAGGTTGCCGAGCAGTTCCATCAAGTCCCCTTCGTCACCGTAAAACAGCGTGTCGTCTGCGCAGACCAGCTGCACATCACAGGGCTTGTCCCGATAGACCTTTTCCAGCGCATCGAGAATCTTATGCACAAGCGGTGCTACCGTCACGCCGCGCAGAATCGACTTGGGTGAGCTGGTAACGGCGCGCTGCAACTGATAACTGATGATGCTGTCCATGCGCTGGACCTGCTCCATCAGCGTCGTATAGGCCTGGCGCGGATCGCCGGAGAAATTGAGTCCCTTCAGCACCGCGAGTGGCGTCTTCAGGCTGTGCGCCAGGTCCGCCAGCGTATGCCGGGTTTTCTCCCGCTGGCGGCGCTCGTTTTCGATCAGCAGGTTGAGATTGTCGGTCAGCGGGCGCAATTCCCGGGGAAACTTGCCCTCGAGCCTGTCGCTGCCGCCTCGCTGCATGTCCTGCAGTGACCGCGCCACCTTGCGCAGCGGTGACAGCCCCCAACGCAGCACCAGCCACTGTGCCAGAACCAGCAGCAGCGCGCCCAGGCCCAGCCAGCGCCAGAGCGTGGAGCGGAATTGCTCCAGCTGTGCGCGGAGCGGCGCAGCGTCCTCCAGCACCAAGAATGTAAACTGGTTTTCGTTGTCCAGTCCCCAGGCGATACCCTGGCGGAAACTCATATAGCGACCGGCGTCGCCGGGCAGTGACACCTGTCCGAAGGCCTGTCGCCCCTGCGGCAGCGGGTGGGACGGCAGCTGCGGCATTGCCAGAGCCGAATCGGAGCGCCAGATAATGCGACCGCGCTGGTCCGTGACCGCGCCTATCAGGCCGGAGTCCGGCTGGTTGAAGCGCTGTTCCGGCAGCACTGGGGGGAAACTCAGGCTGTCGCCTTCCGGTTCTGCCACTGCCAGTAGCGTGTATACGTACAGCTGTAATTCCCGCTGCTTGGCCTCGTTCAGGGAGGTGCGGTAGGCGTGCTGGAGCACGCCGGAAATCATCAACAGAAAACCCACCAGCACCAGGCCGGTGACCAGGGACAGGCGTCCCTTTAGGGAATTGAATTGGGACGAAAGCACGGACATGGCGATCCGCACTTATTCTGGTGCGACGAAGCGATAGCCGCGGCCGCGCAGTGTCTCGATTGGTTTCAGCTGGGCCGCCGCGTCAATTTTTTTGCGCAGGCGGCCGATGAACACCTCGATCACATTACTGTCGCGGTCGCAGTCCTGCTCATAGATATGCTCGGTCAGCGTGGTCTTCGATACCACCTCGTCCGGGTGCAGCATCAGGTATTCCAGCACCTTGTACTCGAAGGAGGTCAGGTCCAGCTCGGCCTCGCCGACGCTGACCCGCTGCGCGCTGGTGTCCAGCACGATGGGCCCGGCCTTGATCGTGGGAGAGGAAAAACCGGCGGAGCGGCGCACCAGCGCGTTCAGCCGCGCCAGCAGCTCCTCGGTGTGGAAGGGCTTAACCAGGTAATCGTCGCCACCGGCCTCAAGGCCGGCGACGCGCTCCTGCCAGTGGCCGCGGGCCGTAAGAATCAGTATCGGGAAATGCTTGTCTTCGCCGCGCAGTGTCTGGATCACCTGGATCCCGTCCATCTTCGGCAGCCCGAGATCCATCACCGCCACGTCGTAGGGGTACTCGCGGCCGAGGTAGAGGGCCTCCTCACCGTCCGGTGCCTCGTCGACGGTATAGCCGGCGTCGCGCAGGGATTCTGCCAGTTGCTGTCGCAGCAGCACCTCATCTTCAACCAACAGTGCGCGCATGCTTCCCCCTCGGGTATCCAGTATTTTGTTAAGTCGTATTCGAACGGTGTCGGTACAGCGTCTTTCAGGCGCAATCGTTAACGCGAAATGCGCCCGCTCTGCTTGTCCACATAGACCACATAGACCTGGCTTTTATCCGAAAGTCCCTTGACCCGATACATACTGCGGCCGTTTTTCTGCACTTCGGAGATCGCCAGGATCTTGCCGCCATAGCGCCGCTTCACGATGGCTGCAGCCTGATCGCGGGAGATTTCCTTCCGCTGAACCCGCAGATACTCCGGCTGGAATCCTTCCCGGTCATATGCGACTCCGGCCTGCAGAGGCAGGGAGAAGATGCCGAGCAGCAATACGACTACAACTTGGGTCGGCCGAAATGCGGCGCAGATTAATTTCACGGTGCGGCTCCTGTGGGTTACCGTAATTCGATCCTTCGGGTTTAACTCTGTCTGTTACCGGATTAAAACGCCGGTGAGACATCGACGCGAACCCTGATTCTATCGCCGGGATGCTGGTCGGTGCGAGTCAGATACTCGCGGCCATTATAGCGATAGCGCACGTCGTAGCCGACCAGCTCGCGACGGGTGGTGAAATCGTCCACCACCTGGCAGCGCTGCTCGGTCACATACTGAACCGGCGCATTCGCACGGCTGATCTGACTGCCCACCAGCGCGCCGACCGCGGCACCCGCTACGGTGGATGCACCGCGGTGATGACGGCGGTAGTGCCGGCCGTGGCCGCCGGCTTTGTTGCCGATAGCCGCGCCGATCAGGCCGCCGATCACCGCACCGGCCGGTGAGCCGGGCTGTTGGTAGGCCACCTGCTGGTCCCAGCACTCGGTGCGCGGCGTGCGCACCTGCACATCGGTGTAGATTGGCGTGACCGCGGTGACCCGGGCGAAATCGTAACCGTCGCCGTAATCCGGGTAATAGCCTCTGTCCCCGGCGCTAGCCCAGGCGCTGAACCCGACCAGGCCGGCCACCAGGACGCCGGCAATCAGTTGTTTGTAGAGTTGCATGATCCGTCTCCCATTGATCATCGATGGGCGTACTTTAGTGGGGGATGACTGAATCGAACCTGAACCCGAGGGCTCAAGGCGTGGCGCCAGTAAGAGGTGTGTCCAGCCACAGTTGGATCTCTTCCGCGAGAGCCTGAGGCCGTTCCAAAGGCAGCATATGCCCGGCGCCCGGGACCTGCGTGACCCGCAGTCCGGGGCAGCGCCGCTGCAGATTCTCGAGCCACTGCCGGTTGACCAGTGTATCTTCCTCGCCGAAACAGAAAGTGGTCGGCGCCGCCAACGCGACCAGCTCGCCGGCCAGGTCGGCGCGCTCGCTGGTGGCGCGCAATTGCGCCACCAGCGCCCCCTCCCCGAGAGTGGCATCCATTTCGCGCATGATGTCAGTGATCTCCCTCCTGTTCCGGTTTCCCGGCGCCAGCATGGCTGCTATCTTGCGGTCGCTGATTCCGCTGTAGCCGTGGCGCTCCACCCAGTCCAGCAGCTGCCGACGCTGCCGCAACTCAACCTCTGGCAGCGCGCGCGGTGTGTTTGCACAGATAAACAACCGCGTTATACGCTCCGGGTGAGCCGCCGCCAGGGCAGCGGCAAGGTAACCGCCGAGAGAAAAACCAAGCAGGTTAATCGGGGCGGCGGGTAACTGCGCAACCAGCCCTGCCACCAGCTCTGTGATACTTTCCCCTGGAGGGATCGGTAGGTGCCGCGGCTGCTGCTCCTCCAGCAAGGGCCACAGATAGCGCCACAGGCGCTCGTCACACATGGTGCCGGGTATCATGTAGAGCGGTGTTTCAGAGCAATCAGACATAACTTTCCTCCCGCCGCCGCTTCAGGGGTTTACGAAGCATCTGCCAGCGCTCGTCAGACAACGCGTGCCAGTCGGCCTCGAAATGCCGCAGCACTCGCTGCTCGTCACTAGCAAGCTCCTTCCACGCGGCCACCTTCGCGATCCTGTCCGTTTTCGATTCGGTCGCCACTGTCCGCAGAAGGGGCGCGGACGACAGAAAAGTGATGGAGAAAATTTGAGGTCGCAAGCAAACCTTTCACTTTTTGTTCCCTTTTCGCATTCAGACTAACCAGAGCTGGTTAAGACGCTTCACTGACCTATAGCGTCGCCCTGCAATTTCGATTTACGAGGGGAACAAAAGCTTTCTCGGCTAGCCTTCAATGATTTCCGCACCCGGCACCTCGTCGCCAAGCCAGCGCTGGGTCAGGGTACCCGCGGTCATGGCCCCGTTGACGTTGAGCGCGGTGCGCGCCATGTCGATCAGCGGCTCCACCGAAATCAGCAGCGCGGCAATGGTCACCGGCAGGCCCATGGCCGGCAGCACCACCAGTGCGGCAAAAGTGGCCCCGCCACCGACACCGGCGATACCGAAGGAACTGATCACCACCACGGCCACCAGCGTGGCCAGCCACACCGGATCCAGCACATTGATGCCCATGGGTACCGCCACCATCACCGCCAGCATCGCCGGGTAGATGCCGGCACAGCCATTCTGACCGATGGTCGCACCGAAGGAAGCGGAAAAATTGGCGATGGCCGGCGAATTGCGCAGCTCGTCCACCTGGGTTTCCACGTTCAGTGGAATGGTGGCGGCGCTGGAACGGGAACTGAATGCGAACACCAATACCGGCCATACCTTGGCGAAATAATGCAGCGGGCCGATTCCGTTGACCAGCAGCAGCAGTCCGTGCACCAGGAACATGATCGCGATCGCGGCGAAGGATGCCAGTACGAAGTTAAACAGGTTAACGATATCCGCCCAGCTGGAATTGGCAATCAGGCTCGCGACCAGGGCCATCACACCGTAGGGAGTGAATGCCATAATCAGCCGCACCAGCTTCATGACCCAAACCTGAGCCACATGCACGAAGCGCTCTATCTGCGCGCCCTCTTCCGGAAACTCCCGGCGCACCGCCAGTGCCGCCAGTCCCAGCAAAACCGCAAACACCACCACGGCGATCACCGAGGTGTCTCGCGCACCGGCCAGGTCCGCAAAAATATTCTTCGGGATGAAAGACGTCAGCATTTCCGGAATGCTTAAATCGGTCACCCGGCCGATGCGCTCGTTCAGCTCCGTCACCCGCGCCGCTTCCCGCGCGCCCTCGACCAGTCCGGCCGCGGAGAGGCCGAACAGCTTCGCCATCGCGACACCGACCAGCGCCGCAATCGCGGTGGTTCCCAGTAGCACCGCCAGCACCGAAACGCTGATTTTCCCCAGCGCTTGAGTATGGCTCACCTTGACCACCGCGGCGAGAATGGAGATTAGCACCAGCGGCATCACCAGCAGGTGCAAAAGATTGACATAGCTGTCACCGACCATCTCTATCCACGGCAGCACTTCCGCCGGCACCGCGCCCCAGCCACGGGCCAGCTGCAGCAGTCCACCGAACAGCAACCCCAGCAACAGACCGGCGAATACCGCCGGTGCCAGCGACTCACGGCTGCGGTGCCAGCGGTGCAATGGCCAGAGCAGCAGGGCGAAGAAAAGCAGCAGAAATAGCGAACTGATATGCATGATTTGCGGATCCCACTCCGGGCAATCTGGAAAACGGCGGCATGCTAGCAGCGGCGCGCCGGTCTCCTATAGTTGTATTCGTTATAAATTTATAAGCGGCTCTGCTTCAGCGCCGCCCGGAGGCTTTCTTCCGTCTGCGGCCCGACCAGCGTCTGCCGCCACTCGCCGTCGGCGCCGATGATAAATGTGGTGGGAAGGACTTCGGGCCGTGGCTGTCCCCAGCGCCCCGCAGGCTCCGCAGCCAGCACCGGAAATTCGATACCCAGCTTTGCAGCCTGTGCGGCGATGGTTGCCGCCGGCAACTGATCATAATTGACACCGACCACCTGCACCCCCGCATCGCCGCCGGCCAGGTGATTTAGCTCGGGAATCTCCTCGCGACAGGGTTTGCACCATTCGGCCCAATAGTTGACCAGCAGAACCTTGCCCGAGGGCTCAATACTTTCGCCATCGATGGTAGCCAGCTCACCGGCACCATCGCTACACGCGCTTATTGCGGCGGCTAACCACAGACAGGCTACCGACCGAATTATCGTCATCTTTCGCGTTACCACTGCTGGACCCACTCCTGGCACCTCCGCGCTTGTTATTTTTTTTTACACTCTTCTTTTTTGCCGCATCACCGCCAGTCTCAGCACCGTCTGCTGCATTATTTGCGGAGCTGTCCTGCTCCGCAGCCTGGCGAAAAAGTTCACCGAGATCCAGCGCCAGCTGTTCACTGGAAAAACCCTGCGCCTCGGCGAAGCGTTGTTCCACTTCCCCGTACCAGGGATGGCCCTGCAGCTCGCGATGGCTGTGGCGGGGAATCGGGGCCGGGTTCATCCAGGTAACCAGATCCATTAGCGAAATGGTATCCAGGTCCCGCTGCAAGACAAAATCATTGCGTTCAGTCTGTGTAATGACTTTGTGATCCTGCAGCACCTGGCGGATACGTCGCCACTGAGCCGGTTTGATACCGGCGCGGGAAATATCCTGATCACGCACTGGCTGACCATGCTGGTACTTCTTGAAAAACTCCCACAGCAGCACCAGGGTCGCCACCACATCCGAATACTTCCTGCCCTGTGTCGCCGCATGATAAACCGACAGCGTGCGCACCAGCACGCAACCGGCCAGTACGATCATCCACATCAGGTAGATCCAGATCAGGAACAGCGGCACGAAGGCGAAGGCGCCGTAAATGGCCTGCACCGAACTACGTGCGACCATCACCCCAAACAGGTACTTGGCGGCCTCAAAGGCAAACGCGGTAACCACCCCACCCACGAGACCATGGCGAAGCGGCACGCGGCCATTCGGCACCGCGATAAACAGCAGGGTGAAGGCGATGGCGGTAAATACCAGCGGCAACACCCGCAACGCGATCGGCAGCAGGCCGAGTGTATCGCCCTCGGGCAGGAACATTTTCTGCGAGATCAAATAGGTGGTCGCAGCCAGGCCGGCGCCGAGCAGGATCGGCCCCAGACTGAGAATGGCCCAGTAGAGCAGAAAGCTGGAGACACCGCTGCGGCCGCGGGGAATATCCCAGATCGCGTTGAAGGTCTCTTCGATATTGCGCAGCATCAACCCCGAGGTGACCAGCAGTATGGCGATACCGGCACCGGTCAGGCGCTGAGCCTGGGCGGAGAAGCTATTAATGTAGTCCTGTACCTCGCGCCCGCTCTCCGGCACGAAGTGGGAAAAAATCTGCTCCTGCAGTTTACTTTCGAGCCCGGCAAAATCCGGAAACAGCGACAGCATCGCGTAGCTGACGGTGACCAGTGGCACTATCGCAAATAGCGTCATGTAGGTCAGCGCTGCGGCACTCTGGCGGCAGTTCTTTTCGTTAAATAATGTCCACAGGGACGTGGCAAAACGTCGCCAGCGATGCACCAGTTCCGTCATGGTGATTTCCGTGTTGTTGTCAGTCAGTGTGGGCCATCCGCGGCGGCCCGCGCCGGCTGTGTGAAAACTCTGACCAGGGCGAACCACTAATACTAATCGAGATACAATGCGCCTGCCGCCCGCTGGCCGCGCCGCATACCGCTCCGGCGCCTCGCCCGGCAGCAGGACGTCTTAGAACTCGCAAACTCAATTCGGTTAGAATACGCGAAACATTAACAGGATACCGCCGCAATGTGGACGATTTACCACAACCCCCGCTGTTCAAAATCTCGCCAGACACTGCAACTACTGCAGGAAAACGGCATTGAGCCGGAAGTGGTTCTTTACCTGGAAAACCCGCCGTCCAGGGACACCCTGGCCGAGTTACTGCAGAAACTCGGCATTAGTGCCCGCGAACTGCTGCGCACCGGTGAGGACGCCTATAAACAGCTGCAACTGAAAGACAAGAGCCTCGACGAAGCGCAGCTGCTCGACGCGATGGTACAGCACCCGATTCTGATCCAGCGCCCCATCGTGGTTAAAGGCAACAAGGCTGTGCTGGGGCGGCCGCCGGAAAATGTGCTGGAGCTGCTTTGATGGCACAGCCAGACATGCAACGGGATAGTGAAGCCTATGTGCTGATCCTTTATTACAGCCGCACCGGCTCCACTGCCCGGATGGCTGCCGAACTGGCCCGGGGCGTCGAATCCGCCGGAATCGCGGCGCGCTTGCGCACGGTACCCACCGTCTCCCCGGACACCACTGCCAGCCTGCCGCCGGTGCCCGATGAGGGGGCGCCCTATTGCACGATGGACGAACTGCGCGACTGCGCAGGGCTGCTGCTCGGCAGCCCGACCCGCTTCGGCAATATGGCTTCCCCGCTGCGCTATTTTCTCGACCAGACCAGCGATATGTGGTTGGACGGCAGCCTCGCGGGCAAACCCGCTGCGGTGTTCACCTCCACCGGCAGCCTGCACGGCGGCCAGGAGACCACGCTGATCTCGATGATACTGCCGCTGTTGCACCACGGCATGCTGATCACCGGCATCCCCTATTCCGAATCCGCACTGATGCATACCAGGAGCGGCGGCACCCCCTACGGTGCATCCCACTGGGCCGGCGGCAACGACGGCGAACTGAGCAAAGACGAGGTAACCCTGTGCCGAGCGTTGGGCACCCGCCTCGGCAAGCTAGCGCTCAACCTCAATTGCAACCCGGAGAAGACTGCGTGAATCAACCCATCCCACGCAAACTGCAGATAGCACGGCGCCTGAACTGGATCTGTTATATCGGGCTGTTGCTGCTGTTCGCGGTCTGGAACCTGTTTCTGCCGGGCGGCTCCATCAAGTGGTGGCTGCTGCAGACAGTGCCGCTGCTATTGGTGCTGCCGGGACTGGCAAAAGGCCACTACCGCAGCTACCTGTGGCTCTGTTTTATCCTGCTTCTCTATATAACCGCCAGCATTGTCGACGTAATGATGCCCGGCCGCGGCTGGCAGCATGGCGTATTATTGGTGTTAAGCCTTACCCTATTCTTCTCTGCGATGATGACCAGCCGCTGGCAGCGTATGCAGTAAGACCCGGCATCACTGGCGTCCGCCATTGGTTCCGAACGCAAATTGTGCAAAATGTGGCCGTTCGCCCCTGCGCTAAGGAGTATTGAGGTTTGACCGACACCACGCATCAAAAAGGATTTATCCGCCGCTTCTTTGGCGCCATCGGTGGCGCCGTCACCTGGTTGCGCCGCGTATTTACCAACCTGCTGTTCCTGTTGCTGCTGTTGTTTATCGGCATCGCCATTTTCGGCAAGGAAGAGCGGCTGACCATCCCCCAGGGCGCCGCATTGAAAGTCGCGCCCAGCGGATTCCTGGTCGACGAGGTTTCACAGCCAAGCGTCTTGCCGGCCTTTCTCGGCGGCCCTCCGGGCCCGGTAGAAGTGCGCGTCAAGGACCTGGTGGATGCCATCGACAGTGCCGCCAAGGACAACCGCATTTCGTCTCTGGTGCTGGAACTCGATTACCTGATGGGCGGCAACCTGAGCAAGCTGGAGGAAGTGGGCGCCGCACTGCAGCGTTTCAAGGCCGCCGACAAGCCGATCTACGCGGTTGGCGACAATTACACCCAGGCCCAGTATTTCCTTGCCAGCCACGCCGACACAATCTATCTGAATCCGATGGGTTCAGTGCTGCTCACTGGTTTCGGCGCCTACCGCAACTACTACAAGAGCGCGCTGGACAAGCTCAAGGTCAACTTTCACGTGTTTCGCGTGGGTGATTACAAAGATTTTATCGAGCCCTTTACCCGCGACGACATGTCCCCGGCCTCACGGGAAAACAACCAGCGCTGGCTGCACGAACTCTGGGGCGAATACACAGAGCAGGTTACCGGCCTGCGCAACCTGCCGCCGGAAAGCATCGATGCCTTTATCGAAGAGTTGCCGCAAAACCTGCAGCAGCATGGCGGCAGTTGGGCCGAGGCCGCACTCGCGAACAAGCTGGTGGACCAGCTGGCCAGTCGCCGCGTCGTCATCAATGAGCTGCGGGAAACCATCGGCGTGGAAGATAAGAAGGCGGGCTATAAGTCCATCGACGCCCTCGCCTACCTGCGCAACCAGAAACTTACCCAGATTCCGACTCCCGGCGCGGGCAAGGTCGGGCTGATCTCCGCCAGTGGCGCCATCGTCGACGGTGAGGCACCGGCGGGACAGATCGGCAGTGAAACCCTCGGCAAACTGATCGCCAAAGCACGTGAGAAAAAAGTCGCCGCGCTGGTACTGCGTATCGACAGCGGCGGCGGCTCCGCCTTCGCCTCCGAGGCCATACGCCAGGAATTGCTCGCCACCCGCGAGGCGAATATTCCGGTGGTTATCTCCATGGGCAGCGTGGCCGCTTCCGGCGGCTACTGGATTGCCACTGGCGGCGATCGCATCTGGGCGTCCCCGTCCACCATTACCGGCTCCATCGGCGTATTTGGCGCCTTCCCTACTTTCGAGGACTCCCTGGAGAGTATCGGCATCTATAACGACGGTATCGGCACCTCCGAGCTGGCCGGCACCATGCGCCTCGACCGCGCACTGCCGGAGGCGGCCGCGAGCATCTTGCAGCAGGGCGTCGAAAACACCTACGCCCGCTTCCTGCGAATCGTCGCCGAAGCGCGAGGCAGCACCCCCAAGGAAGTGCACAAGATCGCCCAGGGCCAGGTGTGGACCGGCCGCACCGCTCGCCAGCTGGGATTGGTTGATGAACTGGGCAACCTCAACGAGGCGATCACCGATGCCGCACAGCTGGCCGAGCTGGAGCGCTACGAGGTGATGGAAATCCAGCGTGAGCTGACACCCGCCGAACGCTTTCTGCGCGCACTGTCGGACAATGTCGATGCCCGCATCGCCGCCAGCGTGGAGGCCAACCTGCCGCTCGGCGCCTGGCTGTCCAGCCTGCATCCGGCGCTGGCCCCGCTAGCCGAATTGCACAGCTACCGCGATCCGCGCGCCCTCTACGTGCGCTGCCTGGCCTGCCTGGCGCCCTGAGAAAGCACTTTTCCCCCGGGAGCGGCCCACGAGGCTGCTCCCGCCATGCATTCCTCCCCATTGCCATTCAGCACCGATTCAGTGGCGAAAGGCAAAACTACTCCCAAGTTGTGATTCATCCCCCCTCGTGCATTGCGGACAGGTGGTAGCATCGCTGTCACTCAATCCTCCGGCGGGATCCAGATCCACAACACATTCAGGAGAGAAATATGCATAAGTTAAAAATCTTCGCCGCTTTCGCCATCGCCAGCAGTCTGGCGGCCGCCACCTATGCCGACCCGCCCGAGGGTCGCGGCTGGAAGAAACACCGCAAACACGATCGCTATGTCGCCAAAGAGGAATACTGGGACGGCAATTGCAAGGTGGAGCGCAAGTGGGAAGCCGACGGCGATTACAAGGAAGAACGCAAGTGCAAAGCAGTCCATCACCATAGCCGGCCAGTCGCCCAGGTAGTGGTGCTGCCGCCCTGGTTTGACCGGCGTGAAGAGGAACCCGTCTACCAGCCGGAGTGGCGCCCTGCCCCCCAGCCGCGGGCCGCACGCTGTAACAGCGACAAGGTTGGCGCAGTACTCGGCGGCATAGTCGGCGGCGTGCTCGGCAACCAGATTGGCGGTGGCGACGGCAAGAAGCTGGCCACTCTGGGCGGTGCAATCGCCGGCGTGTTGATCGGTGGCAAGGTCGGTGAACGTATGGACAGCCGCAACCAGGCCTGTGTGGGCCAGGCGCTCGAGTTCGCTCCTGAGGGTCAGCGCATCACCTGGCAGGACGGCGGACAGAACTACGCGGTGACTCCGGGTGCGGTGGAAAAACGCGGAGACCGTTACTGCCGCAGTTTCACCGCAGAGGTCCAGAGCGGCGAATATCCCCAGGCCACCCAAGGCGCCGCCTGTCGCCGGCCGGACGGAACCTGGGTGCAGTTATAAGGCAGCGTTTGGTACCGGGCGCAGTCAGCGCTTGGCTGGCGCCCGGTCAAACAGTTTACGCAATTCCTGCTTGGCGGCTTCCAGCCGCCTGCGCTGATCTTCCGGCAGCTTGCGCCCGGCGCGATTGATATAGAAAGTAAGCATCGACATCGCCGAGCGATATGGATCCGCCTTGCGTCGCTCACTGCGCTCCGCCGAGCGTTTCAGCGACCTGGCGATCGCACGGGGATCCCGCAAGGTAAAAACACCGGGCTCCAGATCCAGCGCATCGCTGGTCTCGGTCACCCGCTGCGACCAGCGCTTCGATTTCGCCTGTGTCACGTCACAACCTCCTGTCGCATGCCCTGCCACTCCGAACCGGTCACTCTGAAAATGTACTGTGTCGTACAGACAATCGCCAAGATGCGCACCATTCTGGTGCACAGCAAAGCCCGTCGAGCTCCACGAGTCCCACACTGAGGCAGTTTGTCCCCGGCGAACTGGCCATTCCGCTCTATCGATGCCGAAGTTGTAATTTCTGGCGCCAACTGACAGCGCCAGCGCGTGTCCCTGACTCATAATTCCCAACTGGCACTATTTTTGGATCTAAAGATTCAGGAAGCGCAAATAGCCCCGGCGATGACACAAAACAACTCTATCAGTGGCCACTGGCTGATTGTCAGTGACCTGGACGGCACGCTGCTGGACCACTACGACTATTCTCACGGTCCCGTGGACGACCTGCTGCGCAGGCTGGAACTGCGGCAGACGCCGGTGATCCTGAACAGCAGCAAGACGCTCCCGGAAATGCTCGAACTGCGGCGCCAGCTGCACAACCGCCACCCGTTCATCGTTGAAAATGGCTCGGCTGTTTTTATTCCCGCGGACTATTTCCCCGAAATGCCCGACTGTGCGCGCGAGCGGGACGAATTCTGGGTCATCGAAACCGGCGTGCCGAGAGGGCAACTTCTCGAATTCCTGCAGGCGGATGCCGCGGAACACGACGCACCCTATCTGAGCTTTGCGAGGGCCTCCTGCGAAGAAATCGTGGACGCCACCGGGCTGACGCCGGAGCAGGCCTTGGCGGCGCAGCGTCGCGATTATTCAGAGCCACTCCTGTGGCGTGGCAGTGAAGAGGAAAAACAGGCATTTGTCTCCCGTGTCAGCGCGGCCGGCTTATCCACCCTTCAGGGTGGCCGTTTTCTGCACCTGCTCGGCACCACCGACAAAGGTGGCGCGACACTCAAGCTGATGGAGTGCTATCGCAACTATCGCGACACGGATTACCGCCTGATCGCCGCCGGCGACAGCCCCAACGATCTCGATATGCTGCGAGTGGCGGACATTGCGGTCATTATCCGCGCGCCGCATCGCCAGCCACCCCAATTGCAGGCGCGGGCCGGGCAGCGAGTGATAGTCAGTGACGCCGTCGGCCCCGAGGGCTGGCGGGAAACAATAGGACAACTATTTCCATAACAGGCAGTTACAGCGCGAGAAAACGTGAAATCCCGATAATCCGATCAGGAGCACCCAGTGACCGACTTTTTCCAAAATGGATCCATCACCACGCTGCACAACCTCTCCAAGCGTCCGCTGGAGGAAATGGAGCGCGAGCTGATGGAATTCTCACGCCAGCGTCCCATGTCGCTGTTGTTACCATCGCTCTACTCGGAACTGGAGGGCGAGGCGCTGCCTCGAATTCTCGATCAGCTGGCGCAAGTACCCTATTTGTCGGAGATAGTGATCGGCCTCGATCGCGCCGACGAAACCCAGTACCGGGACGCGCTGGTCCAGTTCACGCGCCTGCCACAGCATGTGCGCGTGCTGTGGAACGACGGACCGCGCCTGCGGGAACTGGACGCGAAGCTGCAGGAGCGCGGTCTCGCACCGGTCGAGCCCGGCAAGGGGCGCAACGTCTGGTACTGTCTCGGCTATATCCTCGCGTCCGGCAAGGGGGAAGCCGTCGCCCTGCACGACTGCGATATCCTGACCTATGACAGGATGCTGTTGGCGCGGCTGTTCTATCCGGTTGCCAACCCCAATTTCAGCTATGAATTCTGCAAGGGATATTACTCCCGTGTCGCCGCCAGCAAGATCAACGGCCGCGTCTGCCGGCTGCTGGTGACGCCGCTGATCCGCACACTGATGAAGATCTACGGCCACACCGATTATCTTACCTATATGGACAGCTTCCGCTACGCACTTGCCGGGGAATTTTCCTTCCGCCGGGATGTAATCAACGATCTGCATATCCCCAGTGACTGGGGGCTGGAAATCGGCGTGCTGTCTGAGATGTACCGCAATTACTCCACCAACCATCTCTGCCAGGTAGATATTGCCCACGCCTACGACCACAAGCACCAGACAGTCTCCTTCAATGATGACCATGCCGGCCTATCGAAAATGTCGATCGATATCGCCAAGTCGCTATTCCGCAAGCTCGCCACTCAGGGCACCGTCTTTTCCAGCGAAATCTTCCGCTCGATCAAGGCAACCTACTTCCGCATCGCACTGGACTTCGTGGAGACCTACCGCAACGACGCTATTATCAATGGTCTGAATTTTGATATTCACCGCGAGGAACAGACGGTGGAACTGTTTGCCAAAAACCTGATGAAGGCCGGTCAAGCCTTCCTGGACAACCCCATGGAGACCCCCTTCATCCCCAGCTGGAGCCGCATCACCAGCGCCGCGCCGGGCTTCCTGCAGGAATTGCAGGCGGCAGTGGAGGCGGACTTCGAGGAATACAGCAACTAGCGACCGGCATATGACTCAGACCCCACTGCAAGAGTGCTCGCGCGAGATCATCGAGAAGAAACTGCATGATCACCTGGCGGTTATCTATCCGGACAAGGACGGCGACAAGCTGGCACAGAAGCTGATGCACGTAATGCGCCTGGACGAGGACTGCCAGAGCCCATTGCCACACAAAAACCTGTGGGATGAAACCGACGTAGTGGTGATCACCTACGGCAATACAATCCTGAGCGAAAAACAGCATCCGCTGAAAGCGCTGCACCACTTCCTTAAGACCCACTTCACCATGCTGATAAACAGCGTGCATATACTGCCGTTCTTCCCCTACTCCAGTGACGACGGTTTTGCGGTGGTTGATTACAAGCAGGTAAACCCAAAACTGGGCGACTGGAGCGACGTGCTGCGGATCAGCACCGACTTTCACCTGATGGCGGATCTGGTCATCAACCACTGCTCTGCCCAGCACGAGTGGTTTATCAACTTCCAGCAGGGCAAGTCGCCGGGTAATGATTACTTTTTCACCGTGGATCCCAATGAAAACCTGTCCGGCGTGGTACGACCCAGAACGACCCCGCTACTGCGTGCCGTATCCAATGGCAGTTCCAGTAAATGTGTCTGGTGTACCTTCGGCCACGACCAGATAGATCTGGATTTTCGCAATCCACAGGTATTGCTGGAAATGGTGGATATTATCCGCCTCTACCTGGATATGGGCGTACGTATTTTTCGTCTGGATGCGGTGGCCTTTCTGTGGAAGAAAATCGGCACCAGCTGCATCAATCTGGAGGAGACCCATGAAATCGTGCGCCTCCTGCGCAGCCTGATCGAATACGCAGATCCAAACGCGGTGATTATCACCGAAACCAATATTCCAAATCGGGAAAACCTGTCCTATTTCGGTAACGCCAATGAAGCACACTGGATTTATAATTTCTCCCTGCCGCCGCTACTGGTCAACAGTTTGGTCAGCGGCAACTGCCGCTATCTGAAGAACTGGCTGATGAGTATGCCGCCGGCACAGAACGGTACCACCTACTTCAACTTCATCGCCTCTCACGACGGCATCGGATTGCGGCCTGTGGAAGGGCTCCTGACTGACGACGAGCAGGAGACACTGATCCAGACCATGGAAAATTTCGGTGGGCAGATTTCCTGGCGCGCTCTGGACGATGGCAACAAGAAACCCTACGAAATCAATATATCGCTATTCGATGCCCTGAAAGGCACCACCGCCGGTGAGGACGAGTGGCAGATTGACCGCTTTATCTGTGCGCACGCGATCATGCTGGCACTGGAGGGCGTCCCTGCTTTTTACCTGCACAGCCTCGTCGGGACTACCAACGACTATCAGCGCATGCTGGAACACGGTCACAATCGTGCTATCAACCGGCGGCAGTGGCAGGAATCAGAGCTCAACCAGAAACTGAAAGATCCGACGACTCACCACCATAAGGTTTTCTACCAGTTGCGCCACCTGATCAAATTGCGGCGCGAGCAACCGGCCTTTCACCCCAACGCCACCCAATTCACGCTGCATCTGGGCGAGCAGATATTTGCCTTCTGGCGACAGAGCATCAACCGCCGCCAGAGCATCTTCTGCCTGAATAATATTTCCGACGCGCCACAGACGGTGCCGTTTTCCAGTATCAATCTGATAGGCACAGACCGCTGGAAGGATCTGGTCAGCGACCAGATTTTTGAGGACATGCTGGGATCGGTGACTCTGCAGCCCTACCAAACGCTGTGGATTACCAATCGCTGGTAATGCCGCAGCACAGTTGAAGATCGGCTCAGGCAGTCTCCAGTGACCGAGCGGATACGACACAATTGCGGCCCTGCTGCTTGGCTTCATATAGCTTCCGGTCGGCCTCGCGGAGCAGCTCGTTCAACGAAGCCTGATATCCGCGCTGAACCACACCGAAACTGGCAGACAGGCGAATACGATTGTTGCCCTTCACTAATTGACAGTTGCCAATCGCGCGACGCAGGCGCTCGGCGAACCTGCAGGCCTGTGCCAGTGTGGTCTCCGGTAGCAGCAGCACAAATTCCTCACCGCCCCAGCGCGCCACCCGGTCCCCCGCCCGGCAGCTGCCGGCAAGCAGATCACCGATCGCCACCAAAGCCTGATCGCCGAACTGATGGCCATGATGGTCGTTTACGTCCTTGAAGTGGTCAATATCCAGCATAATCACGCTGAGCGGACGATCGTGACGTACAGCAGTGCTCCAGATACCGAGCGTATCCTCATAAAAGGCGCAGCGGTTGGGCAGCCCGGTGAGCGAGTCGATGCGGTATAGTCGCCGTGCATTTCTGAGCGCTTCCTCTTGCGAGCGCATCTGACGTGCCAACGCAAGGGACAGTAGCGTTGCCTCGAGCATGATGCCGAATTCAACTCCGTGGAAAGTTACCGCCGTCATCGGAATCACGCCCCTGACCGAGAGCGCAGTCGCCGCTACCCCGAGCATGCTGCACAGCGCGGCACCGAGGAAGTAACGACCCTCCCGCTGCCCGTGTCTGATCGACAGAACACCGAGTAGAACCATCGTGACAGAAAAGAGAGTGACAAAATTGAATGCCAACACGGCGGCATCCACATGACTCCCGATCCAGACAAAATGCACCATCAGTATCAACGCGGCCACGCAAAAGGCGATCACCCACCGTCGGACTGTTGGTGCATGTTCTTGCAGTTTCAGAAAGCAACTTGCAAACAGGAAACCGCAACACCCATACAGCACCATCGAACCGAGAATGACAAAGCGCTGGAAGCCCGGCGCTTCTGGCCACCACCAACTGAAACCGTGGCCGCTATAGCTCAGGCACATGCCGATAAAGCTGGCCAGGTATAGCGCGTAGTAAAGATAACTGCGGGAACGAAAACCGAGATACAGCATCAGGTTGTAGCAGATCAGCGCCAGCAGGAAGCCGAACAAAACGCCGTACCCATATTGCACCCGGTGTTCCGCAGCGGACGTTTCCGCCTGCGAACGCAGGAATACGGACAGCACAAAAGGATCAGGCGTCTGCGCGCGGATAAAGACCTGGCTGTCTCCGGGCGGCAACTGCATAGGCAGCCGGTACCCCACCCCCGGTACCAGGGCTGCGGTGGCTGCCTGGCCATCGCCGGCTTTCCATGCGCGCAGTACGCGACCATCCTGCAGCAAATAGACGTGAAGATGATCCATCCAGGTCTTGCCGAGCGTCAGTGTCTGCGGCAACCAATCCGCGCTGGGATTGCGCAAGTCGAACTGCATCCATACTGGCGATGAACCGATGCCGTAGCTGGCTATCGGGGAATCGCCGCGGTCGAACCGACCGTCCTGCCAGGCCCGGTAAGCCTGCCTGAGTTGCAGCGGGCGACCATGCTCCACCAGAAAGCTGGCGTGTGCTCCCAGCGGCGTGCTGTGCGGCTCGGTGACAAGGATCGGGTGCGCCCGGACACTATTCGTGAATAGGGTGCAGAGGCACAGGACGAGCAACAGCAGGCAACGTTGCCGACCGAAGAAAAACATCGGGAGATTACTCGTCATCAACATGGAAATACCTATGCCGACACCGGTTCGAATACCGGGGGCACTATCTGATTTCTGCCACAGCGCTTGGCCTCGTACAGCCTTTCATCGGCGACGCCAACCAAGTCATTCAAGGTATTCCCAGGCTGCCGCTGCGCGGCGCCGAGACTGATCGTCAGCGGAACGCCCTGCGATTTCGCCAGAATCTGTTGCCGCTCGATACCGCGACGAATCCGCTCTCCGAGCACCGTCGCCTGTACGAGGCCAGTTTCCGGCAGCAGCAATACAAATTCTTCACCGCCCCAACGCGCCAGGATATCGCCCTCGCGGCAGCTCTGTAATAACAGTTTTGCCACCTCCTGCAGGATTTGGTCCCCGCAATCGTGGCCAAAGCGATCGTTTACTCGCTTGAAGTGGTCTATATCCAGCAATATCACACTGATCGGGCGGCCGTGACGTTCCGCGGTACTCCAGACGGGCGTGGTGTCTGTGAGAAAGGCGCGGCGATTCAGCAGGCCAGTCAGGCTGTCGATTCGTGCCAATTGTTCGGCCCTGTGTCTGGCCTGAGTCTGTTGGCGCATGCGGCTGCCGAGTGCAAGCGAAAGCAGCGTTGCCTCGAGCATCAAACCCACCTCAACCGCGCTGATGGTCCACGGGTTTGCAGGCAGCAGGCCGAAGGCAGTCAACAAACCGATACCCAGACCAGCCATGCTGCACAACACTGCGGGCAGGAAGTAAAAGCCCTTGGCTCTATCATGCAGGTAGGCAAAAATACCGAGCAGGACCATGCCCAGTGTAAACACCGAAAACACGCCGTAGCTCAGGTAGACTGCTGCATCGAGCTGCTCGGTGGCAACGAACAGTGCCATGGCGACCACCACCAAAAACGACAGCCGCCTGATCCAAAAGCTGTACCGCGGTGCCACCCCGTCGAGCTGCAGGAATCGCACCGCAAACAGCAGACCGGCAGCGGCGTATAACACCATGGTGGTGAACAGTGCATAGCGCTGGAATTCGACCTGCTCCGGCCACCACCAACTGAAGCCGTGGCCGGTATAAATCACACTGAGTGCCACAAAACTCAGTACATACAACGCGTAGTACAGGTGACTGCGATCCCGCAATCCGAAGTACAGCATCAGGTTGTAGAAAACAAACGCGAGCAGAAAACCGTAAAAGGCACCATAGCGGTAGCGGAAATCCCGACTGGCCGCGCTAAGGTCTTCCTGCACCAGCAGCGACACAGGCAACAGAAAAGCCTCGGCAGTTTCCGCCCGTACAAAGACCTCGGTGCGCCCCGGCAACAGCTCGACGGGAAATGCATACCCCATCGCCGGAACCAGAAACGGCGCTCCGCGCTCGAGATCGCCGCCCTGCCAGCGATGCTCCAGGCGCTCTTGGCGGACCAGGTGTACGTCCAGATTGTCGAGCCACGGCAGTCCCAGGAGCAGTTGATAGGTGAGCGGGCGGTCAGTGGAGTTTATCAGCGCCAGGTGCAGCCACACGGGCGGAGACGCGATCCCGAAGCCGACTGCCGGGCGGTCCTGCCGCCGGAAGGCACCCTGCCGCAGGGCCTGTTGGGCAGCGGTCAGATCGAGCGGCATATCGTGTTCCACCAAATAGCTGGCGCGATCGCCGAGCGGTCCACTGCTGGCGCCGCTCAGAACCACGTCGCCGCGTCGCTTTGCAATATCATCAATACCCGAATTTGCGGCAACAACACCGCCGGATAGCGGCAGTACCAACAGCAACAAATACAGTAGCGCCCGCCGCAACCAGATGGGTGATGGGATTGGGAGAAGGCTGCGATTTCCGTTCGCCGTTGGCGTTGCCAAGTCCGTTAGCCTCTCGATCAGAGTTCGATTGCGGGGTTATTGTGGGCCCTTCAACCAACCGTCATGAAGCCCCGGAGACTCGAAATTATTTTTAGTATCGATGCGACAGCGGACCTATCCCTGCCCTTTCGCCGTTGTTCTGCACCGTGATTGATAAGAGTCTAATTCTCCACAACGGAGTGGGACAGCAATCTGACACCTAATTCTTCTTATTGGTCGCAGATGGCGAAGACCTGACCATATTTTGATCAGGAAATTTCACGATGTTGAGCCGGCGAGCCGCTGCCCCGCCGCAAAGCGGCGCCCCAGCCGCACTTCATTGCCCTGCGCGGGCAGAGCGGGAATATTCTGGGCAAGAAACAGGGAGATGGCGGCCATGGCCGCGCCACACCAGAACACCGCCGCCGGCGACGCCAGCCACAGCAGCCCAAACAGCACGGGAATCACCACCGCCGCGACATGGTTGATGGTAAAGCTCACCGCGGCCGATGCGGCGATATCCCGCTCGTCGACGATCTTCTGGAAATAGGACTTGATCGCGATCGCCATTGAGAAGAAGAGGTGGTCGACGATATAGAGCAGTGCCGCAGCCGTCGCGCTCTCCACCAGCGCGTAGCCACCGAATACCAGTGCCAGGCCGATATACTCAACGGTCAGCGCCTTGCGCTCGCCAAAGCGCACGATAAATCTCCCCATACGCGGCGCGACATACAGGTTCAGCAGGTGGTTGAGAATAAATAACAGAGCGATGTCACCGACGCTGTAACCGAACTTCTCCACCATCAGAAAGCCGGCAAAGACCACAAAGATCTGCCGGCGCGCGCCACTCATAAATGTCAACGCATAGTAGAGCCAGTAGCGCCTGCGCAGTATCAGTTTCTTGTGCTGGCTGTGAGGCTGGGAAAAGTTCGGAAACAGCAGCCAGATCAGCGTCACTATCGCTATCGTAATGCCGCCGCCCAGCATATAGATCCAGCGGTATTCCAGATCGAGCCAGTCGGAGGTCAGCCACACCAGCCCGTAGGCAGCCAGCGACGCCAGCGAACCGGCCGCCAGCATACGCCCGAACCAGATGGCCGACGTCTCTTTCGGCAGCCACTGCAGGGCCAGTGATGACTGCAGGGATTCATAGTAGTGGAAACCGGTGGACATGATCAGCGTGGTCAGCAGCAGGCCGGCCGTCGTCGGAAACCAGCCGGTGAGTGCGACGCCGAGGCCGGTGGCGATCAGGGCGAGGAATGCCAGCCGCTGCTCGCGTATCAGCAGCAGCACGAAAATAACGCTAAACGCGAGAAAGCCGGGTATCTCGCGCACGCTCTGTAACAGACCGATGTCCGCCCCGCTAAAGCTCGCCCGCTCTATCACAAAATTGTTCAGCAGCGCTTGCCAGACGCCGAAAGACAGCGGCATGGCGGTGGCCAGCAGCAACAGCATAATTTCAGGGCGGCGCCAGTTGTACAGACTATTCATCAATAACTTCTACCGTAGAGCTGGCGCTCGACGGCGCCGGGTAGTTGCTCGCTGTGTTCGCAACGGGAACGGCAGTCGGTTCCCGTTGCGGCGGGGCATTCTAACCCAGAACCACCTACGTCTGCCGGATCTGCCGACCGTGAAGGCCGGCACAATAGGTCAAACACCCATAATCTGTGATTATTTCAGCTGTGACCTACCCTCTAGATCCAGCGCACGCGCCGTATCCCCCAGCAGCCTCGCCAGACGATTGCGCAGCCACTCCCTACGCCGCGCTTTCTTCGCTGTTTCGGCCGCTGGCAGCTCTGTGGCTCTGCACTTTTCACTGCTAGTATTGAAATTGACCGACATCCTTCGCTCTCCATTTCCGTTAAAGTACGGGCGCCATTTTCCGGCTGCCTCGCCGGGGAAGCGAACGATTTAATTTTAAGCTAACTATAAGAAGAACTTATGTCTAAAGTCCTGTCCCACCTGGTTGCCCTGCGCTGTGTCGAGGCCGCCGCCCGACATCAGAGCTATTCCAGGGCAGCAGACGAATTACATGTGACCCAGGCCGCGGTCAGCCAGCAGATACGCCAGATAGAGGAGGTGCTGGGCGTAAAGCTATTCGTTCGCCGCGGCCGCAGCATGCAGCCGACCACCAAGGGCAGGCAGCTGGCCGGGCAGCTAAGCAAGGGCTTCCGGGCGATTGTCGATGGCGTACACCAGATCCAGTCGGAGCCGGTTCCAGGAACCC
Source organism: Microbulbifer marinus (assembly GCF_900107725.1). GTDB lineage: Bacteria > Pseudomonadota > Gammaproteobacteria > Pseudomonadales > Cellvibrionaceae > Microbulbifer > Microbulbifer marinus. The sequence continues at coordinate 1,250,657 of NZ_FNQO01000001.1, forward strand.
TGAATATCACCACCACCCAATCTATGGCGACCATGCTGCTGATGCCCAACCTGTGGAAGTTCCGCCAGCAGCACCCGGAAATCGATGTGCGTGTGGCGGCATCGAGCGGGCTCGAAGATTTAAGGCACGGGGATATGGACGTGGCCATTCGCTTTGGCTTTTTCGAGCAATCCGAGCTGCACCAGACGATCCTCTTCGAGGATCCCCTGGTCGCCCTCTGCTCGCCGCAACTGCTGGAGCACGTGGATCTCACGGATCCGGAAAACCTCAAGGAGTGCTGGCTAGTCGACGCAAATTACCGGCCCGGGTTTGGCTGGCCGGACTGGCTAAAACTGGCGGGACTTGATTTCCCCGCCGGCGAAATCAAGTGGCTGCAGGTCAGCAATCTTGATGTGGCCCTGAGTGCGGTGATGTCCGGACACGGAATTTTCCTCGGGTCACATATACTGTCGAAACAATTTATCGAGGCCGGGACCCTGGTGAAACCCTTCCCACACCGAATCGAAAACGGTATTCGTTACAGCTTCCTGTACGATGAATCCTCGCCGCGGTTGAAGCGGATTCAGGTGTTCAGAGACTGGCTGTTCGCCCTGGTGAAGGAAGCGGGTGGCTAGGATCCATTCAGGCTACTCGCCTTCACTGACTTCCACGCCCCGCAGTGCGCCGCTCCAGGCGACCAGCACAAAAGCAACCAGGCTGAGGATTCCCGCCCACAGCAGTGTCGTCAGCGGCGCCGCATACTCACTCAGCACACCCGCAGCCAGCGCGCCAAGCGCCGCCGAGCCGAACAGCGCCAGCTGGTAGATGGAAATAATCCGGCTGCGGAACTCGGCCGGGGCAAATAGTTGCACTATCGCCCGCCCGAGGGCCGCCGAAGCCGCGGCCACTGCGCCCCAGCAGGCGCACAGCAGAATAAGGCCGAAAGGGGTTGGGCCGAAGCTGATCGCAACCATCAGCGCGGCGCTGTAAAGCAGACACATCAGGATACCCCGCCCCGGCTGTCTGCCCTGGCCGCGCCGCAACATGGTCGCCGTCGCGGCGACGGTACCGGTGACAAACGCCAGTTGCAACGTGGCGTAATAACTGGCGCCGCGACCGTAGTCCGCCGCCAGTAGCGGCAGTACCACTAGAAAGATACCGATATGCACGAAGCCGTTGAATGCCAACAAGGCAATCAGTTCGCGCAGTTCCGGTCGTCTCCACGCCTGCGACAAACCGTCGAGGATCAGCGCGTGCGGCAACTTATCCTCCGCCGGTGCGGCCGGGCTTTTCTCCCGCAAAGTGAACAGAAATACAGACGCAACCAACAAGACAGCGGCCTGGATACCCAGCAACAACTGCGGTCCCCACTGGTCAAACCGGCTCGCCAGTAACATGCCGATCGCCTGGCCGCCGTATTGGGCCAGCATCATCCAGGTTACTGTTTTCTGTACCCGGCTCTCGCTGGTAAGCCCCTGCCGGTCGCGGGCACTGCGCTGTACCAGGTTGTCGCGGGCGGGCTGCAGGAAAGCGGTGCAGATGCCGAGACAGGCACCGTAGAGCAGCAGCAGCAACAGATTGGGAATGCGATAGGAGAAATACAGCAACAGCCCACCGTGGCACACCGCCAGCCCGAGGGCGGCCAGCGCGGCCACCGCGGCGGAATCGCGCCTGTCCGCCAGCGCCCCGGCGAACAGCAGAAATACCAGGTTCGGCAGCAACACCGATGCCTGAACCCAGCCCAGATGCAGCGCTGGCAGTCCCACCACTGCGACTGCAATCCACGGCAGCAATATCACCTGCAGGCCGGTGGCCAGGGAGGTGCCGCTGTAACCGAGTAGGAATTTTTGCAGTCTTGCAGGCATGATCAGTAAACGCTTGTTCAGAGATTATTCGCCTGTGGCGATGCGGCCGCCGTCAGCGGTTCGCCCAAACACAAAATTGGCTCGCGGTGACCACTGTCGCAGCAGCCGGCGCAGCTGTTTCTCCGCCGCCGGATCCTCGCCATAGGCCGCCCTTTCAAAAGCGGCGGTGATGCGCTCGACCATCGGTGCCAACGCGGGCATCTCGATGCCTACACGGCGGGCAAAATCCCGCGGCGCTTCGCCGGGGCGGCGGGCGATACCCGCGCGGGCCATACGCCGACAGAATTTCTGGTACAGCCGGCTCGCCGGCGGCAGGCGACGGCCGCGGTTGCTGAGCCACAGCCACAGCAACATGCCGGTCAGGGCCAAGGCAACCGGCACCGCGATGAACGCCGCCAGACGCAGCGGGGAGACCTCACCGAGTAGTTTCTTCAGCAGGTTCTCCTGTTTGTCGCTGTCGAAGCTCACCACTGTCTGGTACCAGCGGTAATTGATCATGTCCCACTCCAGCCGCAGCCGATTGAGCACGGAGATGCGATGCAGCTGCAGCAGGGAATCCTGCATGAATTCATCGGCGGCGGCACTCTGCAAACCGTCACGAATGCGTTCCGGTGAGACTGCAGCGGTCGGATCCACCCGCTGCCAGCCGCGCCCGGGAAGCCAGATTTCCGCCCAGGCGTGCGCATCGTATTCGCGCACCAGCAGGTATTCCTCCTGCTCGACCCACTCACCGCCCTGATAGCCGGCCACCACCCGTGCCGGCACCCCCGCGGCACGCATGGTAAATACGTAGCTGCTGGCGAAGTGTTCGCAAAACCCCTGCTGGCTGCCGAACAGAAAATCGTCGATGGAATCCGCCCCCAGTGCCGGCGGCTTCAAGGTGTAAGTGAAACTGCGGTTGAAATATTTCAGTACGTGGGCGGAAATTTCCTCCGCCCCCAGGCCCGAAGCATGGAACTCCTCCGCCCAGGCACGGGTGCGCGGGTTGCCGCCGCGCGGCAGCTGCAGATAGCGGCGATATTCGAAATCGCTCAGCTCGCGGTCATCGGTGAGCGTCTCGCGCGGCCAGGAACGCACATCATAGGCGAAGCGATTGTATACCGGTCGTTTCTTGAGGAGGCGGTCATCGGCGGTCTCACCGACGCCGCGGGTGTCGGAGATCGGCCGTGCCATGGCGAACAGCCAGGGATTATTGGTGGCCTCCTGTATCACCCGGTAGCGATAGCGCGGCCCCACTTCCGGCAGCTTCTGCTCGCGACCCTGCCAGCGTACGACGCCGCCTTCGCGCGGATCCACGCCGAATCCCTGGCTCCAGCGACGTCCGTCAAAGTCGGCGTAGACCAGACCGCGCCAGTAGCGCTGTTCCGGCGGCGGTATCGGTCCGTCGAACGCAATGCGCAGGGCCGGCTTGTCCGACTTCGACAGGCGGGTGAAATCGCCGGGCGTCATCGAGTCGCTGATGCCGGTAGTGGTGCCGGAATTATTCTGTGGCACCGCCCACAGGGGCCCGAGGCGCGGCATCACGATAAACAGCAATAGCATCAGCGGCACTGCCTGGGCCAGCAGGCGCAGGGATAGCCCCAGGGCCCGGCGCGGACGCGCGCTGAAGTGGCCCAGCTGCGCCGCCAGCGCGGCGGTGACCACCACCACACAGACAGTGCCGTAGAGCGCATAGGGAATGGTCTGCTCGTAGACAAACAGTGTGGCAGCGACGAAATACGCCAGTAACAGGCTCAGAAAAGCATCGCGGCGGCTGACCAGCTCGAGGTTTTTCAGTGTGAAGGATATCGCCAGTAACGCCACCATTGGCTCCAGCGCAAACCAGCGCCGATAGGACAGTGCCAGGCCCGCAACCGTCAGCCCCACGACCAGCAGCTTTACCGTGCGCCCCGGCAGGTCACGGCGCCCGCGGAAGACCTCGAGGCGCCAGTAGACGGCAAAGGCCCAGGCACACACGATCCACAGCGGTAGCTGCGCGAAATGCGGCAGCAGCGCGGCGAACTGGGCGGCGAAAATCCACAACAGGCTCTCGCGGGGCAGGAGCTCACTTTGATTGGCCACCGACGCCCCCTTTCACTGGAAACAGTGCCAGTGCCGTCAGCACCCGCTGCAGATGATCGGCCCCCTGCGCCGGCGCCAGCTTGCTACCGGGGATCCGCAACCCGTAGGCGATCTGCTGTCGCTCAGCCTGCAGCGCCCAGTGACACAGGTTGCTAAGGCGGGTCTCCACGTCGCGCCCGCCGAGCAGCTCCCAGTCCAGCCACAGGCGCGTATCGGCATGGCTCTCGTAGTTCTTGTTGTAGAGATCGCGGCCACCGGCATACTGCTTCCAGGCCAGATGGCGCAGGGAATCTCCCGGCTGATAGGGCTTGAGGCCGGCAAAATCGTCGCCGCCGCGAAGCGCCTGCGGCGCGACGGAAAGATCGTCGGATTCGCTGTCACTGAGCGTCGCACCGATCGGCAGGGGGCCGGCGGACAGCGGCTGGGGGAAAACCAGGAATTCGATATCCAGATCGACCCAGCTCCAGCAGCGGAACAGTCCCAGTGGAAAGCGGCTCTCTATGCGTAACCGCGGTGCGCGTACCTTGCCGCGCGCCACTACCGGCAGTGCGACACGGATCTCGGCGCTGCTGCGCTCGTACAGATCCAGATAAGCGCCCTCCTCCGCTGGCCAGCCGACCCGTATCCACTCCCGCACGCGGCTGCCGCTGCGGCTCACATCGATATCCGCTTCAGCGTAGTCGCCGGCAAAGGCCGGGCGCGCTGCCAGCAGTTGCAGCCGCAGGCCGGAGAGATTGGCAAACGTATGCACCGGTAGCACCGCGAACAGGCTGACGAGCAGAAAAGTCAGGGCGATGACAAGGTTGTTCTCATAGTTGGTGCCGAGCAGCCACAGCAGGGCGACCACGAGCAGGAAGCCCATACCGGCGCGCGAAGGCAGGATAAACAGCTTGCTGTGATCCAGGGTGACGCTGCGCGACGGCGGCGAGCGGCGGCTCAGCCAGCGCTGCATCAGCTCGCGCCAGCGGTCGGCAATCGGGCGGGCAATATCGCTCGGGAAGCTCATCGAATCAGGCCGCGATAATGTCGACCTGGCGCATCAATCGCTCCACCAACTGGGTGCCGTCGCCCCAGTCGCCATGGGAATCACTCTGCAGGCGGTGTCCGGCTACCGAAGGCAGCACCGCCTGGATATCTTCCGGCAGCAGGTGACCACGCCCGTGGATCAGCGCCCAGGCACGCGCCGCGTGCAGCAACGCCAGGGCGCCGCGCGGGGAAAGACCCACTGCACACTCCGGGCTCTGGCGTGTGTGCAGCACCAGTCGCTCCAGATAGTCGAGCAAGCTCTCCGAAGCCTTCACCTGCCCCACCAGGCCCTGCATCTTTTTCAATGCCGTGACATCGACGCGCGGCTTCAGCTGTTGCAGCTGCGCCCGCGGATCCGCGCCGAGGAACAGTGCCCGCTCCGCTTCGCGGGTCGGATAACCGAGACTGATGCGCATCAGGAAGCGGTCCAGCTGGGATTCCGGTAGCGAGAAGGTTCCCGACTGATGCAGTGGATTCTGGGTGGCGATGACGAAGAAGGGCTCCGGCAGCGGGCGCGTCTCACCATCGACACTGACCTGGCGCTCTTCCATCGCCTCCAACAACGCACTCTGGGTCTTGGGGGAGGCGCGGTTGATCTCGTCCGCGAGCAGCAGCTGGCTGAACACCGGCCCCTCGTGAAAGCGGAACTGGCCGGAATCGCGCTCGAAGATGGAGACCCCGAGGATATCCGCCGGCAGCATGTCGCTAGTGAATTGCACCCGCTTGTAGGAGAGCCCCAGTACCTGCGCCAGCGCGTGCGCCAGCGTGGTCTTGCCCATGCCGGGCAGGTCCTCGATCAACAGGTGACCGCGGGACAACAGGCAGGCCAGTGCCAGCTTGACCTGATGATCCTTGCCCAACAGAACCTTGCCGATATCGGCGACGATGGCGGAAATTAACTTTTGCACGGCAAATCCATTACTGCTCGGTTTTTCTTTGCGGCCCGTTCATTCAGGCTCAGGGGCGGCCCCACTGCCGGGGCTTCGCATCGCGGGTGATGCGTTATTCAACCTCGACTATTAATCATAGGTGTTTGACACAAGGGCTCTGCCCTTACTGTCACAAACCGCGCCAGTTACAGCTGCGCGAGTCCCCGCAGCAGGTCCCGCTGCAGGTCCTCGACATCCTCCAGCCCCACGGAAATCCGGATCAGGTTCTCGGTGATCCCGGCGCGTGCCTTGTCCTCCTCAGAAAGGCGCCCATGGGTGGTGGTAGCCGGATGCACTATGGTGCTCTTGGCATCGCCGAGGTTGGCGGTACAGGACAGGATCTTGCAGCTGTCGATCACTTTCCATGCCGCTTCACGGCCACCGCGGACGGTGAAACTGAGCACGCCGCCAAAGGCCGACTGCTGTTTGGCGGCCAACAGGTGGCCGGCGTGCTTCGGCAGGCCGGTGTAGTTGACCTTTTCCACCACCGCCTGCTCGTCCAGCCACCAGGCCAGCGCCAACGCATTGCGGGAGTGGGCCTGCATACGCAGGTTCAGGGTTTCCAGCCCCTTCAGGAAAACCCAGGCATTGAACGGGCTCATGCTCGGGCCGGCGGTGCGCAGAAACACCACCAGCTCGTCCATGATTTCCTTTTTGCCCACAGCGACACCGCCGACACAGCGGCCCTGGCCATCCAGGTACTTGGTGGCCGAGTGCACGACAATATCCGCGCCCAGCGCCAGTGGGCGCTGCAGTGCGGGGGTACAGAAACAGTTGTCCACCACCAGCTGTGCGCCGGCGCTGTGGGCCAGCTCGGCGAGCGCGGCGATATCCGCGACTTCACACAGCGGGTTCGACGGCGTCTCCATAAACAGCAGCTTGGTGGATCCGTCCACGGCCCCTTTCCAGGCATCCATATCGGTGAGATCCACGTAGCTCACCCGCACGCCGAATTTTTCCATATAGCGGCCGAACAGAGCGGTGGTGGTACCAAAAACGCTGCGTGAGCAGATGACGCGATCACCGCTTTTCAGCAGCGCCATGCACAGGCTGAGAATGGCCGCCATGCCGCTGGAAGTGGCTACCGCCGCCTCGCCGCCCTCGAGCGCCGCGATGCGCTGTTCGAACATGCGCACGGTCGGATTGGTGTAACGGGAATAGACGTTGCCCTGGCTGTCGCCGGAGAAACGCGCCGCGGCTTCGGCGGCAGAGGGGAATACATAACTGGATGTGAGGAACATCGCCTCGGAGTGTTCGCCTTCCGGCGATCGAACCTGCCCGGCGCGCACCGCCAGGGTATCCAGTGAATAGCCGTCGTCTTCGAACATAAACCGTCCCGGGTCTCTGCTGTTGGGAAGACGGTTATGTTACCCGAATTGGCGTGGGAAGGCGCCCTCCTCCGCGTCGCGGGCGGGGGCGCCGGAGAGGTTGCTGCTTACAGGCTGCCCTGGCTGCCTTTGCCCTGCTTGGCGGCGTCGTTACGCGCGGCGTGCAGCTGCTCCAGGTAGTTCTCGTCAACGTCACCGGTAACGTAGTTACCGTCGAACACCGAGCAGTCGAACTGCTCGATATTTTCGTTGCCCTCGGCGGAGCTCTCCACCAGGTCCTGCAGGTCCTGATAGATCAGCCAGTCTGCCCCGATCTCCTCGCACACCTCCTCGGTTGTGCGGCCGTGAGCCACCAGCTCGCTGGCGGACGGCATATCGATACCGTAGACGTTGGGGTATTTCACCGCCGGTGCCGCGGAGGCGAAGTACACCTTGGCCGCCCCTGCCTCGCGCGCCATCTGGATAATCTGCTTGCAGGTGGTGCCACGCACGATGGAATCGTCCACCAGCAACACATTCTTGCCGCGGAATTCCAGCTCGATGGCGTTCAGCTTCTGGCGCACGGACTTCTTGCGCTGCTTCTGGCCCGGCATGATGAAAGTGCGGCCGATATAACGGTTCTTCACCATGCCTTCACGGAACTTCACGCCCAGGCGGTAAGCCACCGTCTGGCCGGCGGTGCGGGCGGAATCCGGAATCGGGATCACCACGTCGATATCGTGATCCGGGCGCTCACGCAGGATCTTGTCCGCCAGGTGCTCACCCTGACGCAGGCGCGCCTTGTGTACGGATACGCCGTCCATGATGGAGTCGGGACGGGCGAAGTAGACGTGTTCGAAAATGCACGGATTCAGCGAAGAATTCTCCGCGCACTGCTCGGCGTGGACTGTGCCGTCCAGCTCGATATAGATCGCCTCGCCCGGCGCCACATCGCGCACCAGGGTATAGCCCAGCACGTCCAGTGCCACTGACTCGGAAGCCACCATGTATTCGGTGCCCTTGTCGGTCTCGCGCTTGCCGTAGACCAGTGGGCGGATACCGTGCGGGTCGCGGAAAGCGACGATACCGTAGCCGACGATCAGCGCCACACAGGCGTAGCCACCGCGCACGCGTTTGTGCACCGCGCGCATCGCGGTGAAGATGTCCTCCGCTTTCGGCTGCAACTTGTGCTGTTTGTGCAGCTCGTGGGCGAAGACATTCAGCAACACTTCGGAGTCCGAGTCGGTGTTGATGTGGCGCAGGTCCTGCTGGAAGATTTCCTCGGCGACTTCGCGCACGTTGGTGAGGTTGCCATTGTGGGCCATGGCAATGCCGTAGGGGGAGTTGACGTAGAAGGGCTGGGCCAGCGCCGGGCCGGAACTGCCGGCGGTCGGGTAGCGCACATGGCCGATGCCGAAGTTGCCCTTCAGGCGCTCCATGTGGCGCGCGCGGAATACGTCGCGCACCAAGCCGTTGGCCTTCTGCTGGTTCAGACGGTCGTCGTCACAGGTGACGATGCCGGCGGCGTCCTGCCCGCGGTGTTGCAACAGGGTGAGTGCGTCGTACAACTGCAGATTGACGTCACTCTTACCGACGATACCGACAATACCACACATAGTCTTGGCCCTATGGTCGAGAAGGGGCGATGGCTCGCCCGTTTAAAACAATTTTACAAAAAAGCCCTTGATGACCGCGGCCAGATCCCGCGCGCTGTCCTCGAAGGCGAGGAAATGGGGAATCAATGCCGAATCCCGCCACCAGCTGTCCTCTTCCACCGGCACCAGTGCCGGTGCCAGTATCAGCAGCGCCATCACGACTATCGCGCCGCGCAATAAACCGAAGACCATCCCCAATACCCGGTCAGTACCGGACAGGCCGGTGGCTTCGACGAACGCGGACAGGGTCATGTTCAGGCCGGCACCGGCCAGCAGCGTGAAGATAAACAGGATGGCGAAGGCTGCGATTGCCTGCAGCGATGGAGTGTCCACCAAATTGGAAAGTAACGGTGCCAGCTGATCGCGGAACATCATCGCGATCACGAAAGCGGCGACCCAGGTAGCTAAGGACAGGGTTTCGCGCACAAAGCCGCGACTGAGACCGATCAGCGTGGAAATGGCCACGATTGCCAGAATGGTCCAGTCAGCCCAGTTCATCCAGTCCTACCTGCGTGGCGGCTGCTGCCGCGAAGAGCGCGCATTCTAACTGAAGCGCATCTGCGCGTGAAGCTGTACGCATAACCGTTCGAAATTAGGAGCCGGAATGTTCGGAATGACCGGATACGGGGCAACGCGGCTCGGCATCAGGCCTTGAGGCGTAGCACCAGAGCCTGGGCCTTGAGCAGTTGATCCAGTTCCCGCTTGACCGCCTGGGCATCCGCCTTGCTGACGCTGGGGCCGACGAAGACCCGCACAAACTGCCCCTTGCTGGTGGTCACAGCCCGGGTGTAGGCCTTGTAGCCCTTGTCCATCAGGCGGGCGCGCAGCTTGTCGGCCCGGGCCTCGTCGCGGTAGGACGCGACTTGCACCACCCAGGCGATCGGCAGCCCCTGCGGATCGAGCACCGGCGCGGGATCTTTTTTCTCTACCTGCGGCTTTTCGGCCTGTTCAGTCTTTTCCTGATCGGACTCTGCAACGGAAGCCACACTTTCCCGTTTTGGATTAGAAAACTGTTCCGGCACTTCTGGCTGAAAGGCGGCCTCCGGCGCCGGGGCCGGTGCCACACCGGCGACGGGCTCCGGCGCGGCGATCTCGATCGGGCGAATATCCGGTGCCGGCGGGATCTGGCTGGTCACGTCGATATAACGCGCACCCTCGCGGTCGAACAGGCTCGGCAGGAAGATAACAGCGAGCGCAACCAGCACCAGCGCACCTACGATGCGCTGCTTGAAGCCGTCGTTCAGTCGCCCGCCGCGGGGCGGATTATGGTCGCGACTCGCCATCGCCCTCTTCTCGAATCTGTTGTAAAACCTCCGCCACAGTAAAGAAGGATCCGAAGACAAGCAACCTGTCTTGCGGACCAGCGGTCACCAACAGCCGTTCCAGCCCGTCGACCACCGTCGGGCAGCGCTCGTCCACCTTGTCCGCGAGCACCCCGGCATCCTTCAATCCACCCAGCAGCGCCGCACAATCCGCCGCCCGGGGATTGTCCGGCAGCAGCGCCGGGTGCCAGCTGTCGACCTGCTCGCGCAGCGGTGTAAACAGTCCTGGCAGATCCTTGTCCGCCATAACCGCAACCAGTGCATGCGTCTGGCCGGTAACCGGATTGGCGTCGAGCCAGCGCGCCAGGTATTCGGCCGCAGCCGGATTGTGGCCGACATCCAGCAGCAGCGAGCGCTCGCGCCAGCGGATCTGCTGGCAGCGGCCGGCCAGCCGGATGTCGGCCAGCACTTCGTCCACGCCCCGCGGTGGCAGTGCCTCCAGCACGGCGAGCGCGGTGATCGCCGCGACGATACTCGGGCGCGGTAAACTGACCGGCGGAATTGCGACGGTGAGATCGCCGAAGCGGTAACTTTCGCCGTCGGCAGAGCAGTCGACGGTAAAATCACGACCGATGAAATAGCTCGGCGCCCCGAGGCTCGCCGCGGCGGAGACGACGGACAACGGCGGTTGCGGATCGGCACAGATAAACGGACTGCCCGGGCGCAGTATGCCGGCCTTCTCGCGGCCAATCACCTCGCGATCACTGCCGAGCCAGGCCTCGTGGTCGATGGCCACACTGGTGATGATGGCCAGATCCGCATCCACCAGATTGACCGCATCCAGGCGCCCGCCGAGCCCCACTTCCAGCAGTGCGTATGCAACGCCGGCACGCCGGAACAGCCACAGCGCCGCCAGGGTGGTGAACTCGAAGTAGGTAAGGCTGGTCTGGCCGCGGGCAGCTTCCACCGCCTCGAAAGCCTGGATCAGGTCAGCATCATCGACTTCGCTGCCGTCGATTCGCACCCGCTCATTGAACCGCAGCAGGTGCGGCGAACTGTAGGCTCCCACCGAGTGACCACCGGCCCGCAACAGCGCCTCCATAGTGGCGACACAGGAACCCTTGCCGTTGGTACCCGCCACAGTGATGACCGTCGGCGCCGGTTTCTCGACGTCCAAAACGCGCGCAACCGCGGCCACGCGCTCGAGCCCCAGTTCGATCTCGGTCGGATGCAGCCGCTCCAGGCGGGCGAGCCAGTCTTGCAGTGTGGACATATTTCGCTTCGTGTTACGCAGAAGCGGCGACCGCCAGGGACGGCGGAAATGCAGATTTTGCAGGAGCAAAAATCTACCTCTGGCCGCAACCGGTTTCCAATATTACTGGAAAGCCGGATCACAGCCAGGGGCCGCTTCCGCAAAATGGATCTGTAGGGATCAGACGCCGCTCAGTTTACCCAGCAGGCGCGATACCGTGGAACGCATTTCGCCGCGCGGGATGATCATATCGATGGCGCCGTGGTCGAGCAAAAATTCGCTGCGCTGGAAACCCTTGGGCAGTTTCTGGCGAATGGTCTGCTCGATAATGTTCGGACCCGCAAAGCCGGCGCGGGCACCGGGTTCGGCCGCATTGATATCGCCGAGCAGCGCCAGTGACGCAGACACGCCGCCATATACCGGATCGGTCATGATGGAGATATAGGGCACGCCGGCCATCTTCATCTTTTCCAGTACCGCCGAGGTCTTCGCCATCTGCATCAGCGAGATCAGCGCCTCCTGCATACGCGCACCACCGGTAGCGGAGAAGCACACCAGCGGGATGCCCTCTTCCAGCGCGCGCTGGGCCGCGCGGGTAAAGCGTTCGCCGACCACATAACCCATGGAGCCGCCGTGGAAGGCAAATTCAAAGGCCACCGCCACCAGCGGCCGCCCCTCCAGGGTGCCGCGCATCGCAATCAGCGCATCGGTTTCGCCGGTCGCCTTCTGCGCCTGGGTCAGGCGGTCCTTGTATTTTTTCACATCCTTGAACTTGAGGCGGTCAACCGGCTCCACATCGGTCGCCAGCTCTTCGCGGCCCTCTTCGTCGAGGAAGATATCCAGGCGGCGCCGCGCACCGATGCGTATGTGGTGGTCGCATTTGGGGCACACATCAAGGTTGCGCTCCAGCTCCGGGCGATACAGCATGGCGTCGCACTTGACGCACTTCTTCCAGACGCCCTCGGGAACTTTGCTGGCGCCGGTGCGGCGCTCGGTGCGGATAACCGCGGGCACAATCTTTTCTAACCAGCTCATCTTATTTCCAAATCCCGATGCTTTTTATGGACCGGTCGCATTGTACCGGTCGGTGGCTTTCAGGCTGCGAATTAAAACACTATGCAAATTATCTAACCCGGCCAGATCAGCCGCTGCTTTTGGCTTTCTGGCCAGCCGGTCACTGATCCAGGGCGGCGCGGATTTCACCGACCAGTGCCGCAACGCGATCCTTGGCCGCCGCCCCATCGGCCGCCTCGCCGATTGCGGATACCAGCACACTGCCGACCACGGCGCCGTCGCCGTGCTCGCTGACTGACCTGGCGGAAGCGCCATCCTTGATACCGAAACCGACGCACAGCGGCAGATCGGTAAAGCGGCGAATACGCGCCAGATTGTCGCGCACCGATTCCGGATCCAGGTGCCCGGCGCCGGTCACCCCTTTCAGGGACACATAATAGACAAAGCCGCTGGCGAGCTGCACGATAGACTCGATACGCTCATCTCTGGTGGTCGGCGTCAGCAGGAAAATATTGCGCAGGTTGCGCTCGCCCAGCAGCTTGTTCAGCGGCCCGGCCTCTTCCGCCGACAGGTCCACCGTCAGGGCGCCGTCGACACCGGCCGCCTTGGCGGCGTCGGCAAAGGCTTCCGGCCCCATTTTTTCGATCGGGTTGGCGTAACCCATCAGGATCACCGGGGTGTCCTGATCCTGCTGGCGAAACTCCTTGACCAGTTCCATGCACTTGCGCAGCGAGGTCTTGTGCTCCAGCGCCCGCTCGTGTCCTTTCTGGATCACCGGGCCCTCGGCCATCGGATCGGAGAAAGGCACACCCAGCTCGATCAGGTCGGAGCCACTGGCCACCAGTTGGTGCATTAGCGGCACGGTGTTTTCCAGACCGCCATCGCCGGCGACGATATAGGTCACCAGGGCCTTGCGGCCCTCGGCGCGCAGTTTGGCGAAACGGCGGTCGATTCTGTTTTCCTGAGTCACTCGTTCAATCCCTAATTCACTGTGGGAGCCAGGCCCTAGACTTCGATGCCGTCGATGGCGGCAACGGTGAAAATATCCTTGTCGCCGCGGCCCGACAGGTTCACAACGATGTTCTGTTCCGGCTTCATGGTCGCCGCCAGCTTCAGCGCATAGGCGACCGCATGGCTGGATTCCAGCGCCGGCAATATCCCCTCGGTACGGGTGAGTTGGCGGAAAGCATCGAGCGCTTCCTTGTCGTCGGCGGTGACGTACTCCACCCGACCGATATCTTTCAGCCAGGCGTGTTCCGGACCTACGCCCGGATAATCGAGGCCGGCGGACACCGAGTGAGTCTCGATGATCTGGCCGTCCTCGTCCTCCATCAGATAGGTGCGGTTGCCGTGCAGTACACCCGGCACACCCTCGTTCAGCGGCGCCGCGTGCTTGCCGGTTGCCAGTCCCTCGCCGCCGGCCTCGACACCGTACATCTTCACGCCGGTATCGTTCAGGAACGGGTGGAACAGGCCGATCGCATTGGAGCCACCGCCGACACAGGCCACCAGTGCATCCGGCAGCTGGCCGAATTCTTCGAGGCTCTGACGGCGGGCCTCGCGGCCAATTACCGAGTTGAAATCGCGTACCAGCTGCGGATAGGGATGCGGACCGGCGACAGTGCCGATGATGTAGAAGGTGTCGTCAACATTGGTGACCCAGTCGCGCATGGCTTCGTTCATTGCATCCTTCAGGGTCTTGGAACCGGACTCCACCGGAATCACCTCGGCCCCCAGCAGCTTCATGCGATAGACATTGGGCGACTGGCGCTTGACGTCCTCGGCACCCATATAGACCGCGCACTTCAGCCCCAGGCGTGCGGCGACGGTGGCGGTGGCGACACCGTGCTGGCCGGCGCCGGTCTCGGCGATCACGCGGGTCTTGCCGCTGTGCTTGGCCAGCAGCGCCTGACCGACGGTATTGTTCACCTTGTGCGCACCGGTATGATTCAGGTCTTCGCGCTTCAGCCAGATACGCGCCCCACCCGCGGCCTCGGTCAGGCGCTCGGCCAGATACAGCGGCGACGGCCGGCCGACATAGTGGGCCAGGTCGTAATCGAAGGCGGCAATAAATTCCGGGTCGTCCTTCAGCCGCGCATACATCGCCTGCAACTCATCCAACGCATTGATCAGCGTCTCCGATACAAAGCGGCCGCCGTAGGGACCGAAGTGCCCGCTGGCATCCGGGAAGGCGGAAAAATCTATCGCACCTTGATCACTCACTTGCACACTCCATCGATCACAGAAAATTTCTACTGGTTCTTCGCCGCGCGAATGAAGGCGGCGACCTTTTGCGGATCTTTCTTACCCGGTGACGCCTCGACTCCGCCGCTGACGTCCACGGCCTGCGGGCGTGCCGCAGCAATTGCCAGGGCAACATTGTCCGGCTGCAGGCCACCGGCGAGCACTATCGCTCGGCCGCTATCCTGCGGTACCCGCTGCCAGTCAAAGGTCTCGCCGGTACCGCCGGGAACGCCGGGGCGGTAGGCATCGAGCAGGAAGCCGCGCGCCCGGGGGTGACCATCCATCGCTGCATGCACATCGAGACCATCTTTCATGCGCAGCGCCTTGATATAGGGACGCCGGAACTGCTCACAATACTGGGCCGTTTCACGGCCGTGAAACTGCAGCAAATTGAGCGGCACTTTGGTCAGCACGGCTTCCACATCCGCCGCCGCGGCGTCGACGAACAGCCCCGTCAGCGTCACAAAGGGCGGCACCGCCGCCGCGATGGTCGCCGCAGTATCGACATCAACGTGACGTGGACTGGACGGATAAAACACCAGCCCCAGCGCATCGGCTCCGGCGGCTACCGCCGCGGTCGCATCTTCGATATTTGTGATGCCGCAGATTTTTACTTGCATCGCGTCACCCGGCCTGAAACCGACCGGCCGTCCATAAAAGAGGGAGCCCGCGATACTAGCAGATTGGCTCCGGCCGCGAAATGCGTGATTCCGCCGTTCCCGGCGCCTGGCGTTACCGCGGCAACTGTCCCAGCGGCAAGGGTACCAGCAATGGACCCGGCTCCGACTCCGGCAATTCGAACTCCGCCGGGTACTGCACGTCCACCAGGTAGAGCCCGTAGGGCGGCGCAGTGACACCGCCGACCGTGCGATCCCGACAATCAAGCACTTCCCCGACCCACTGCGGCATACGCTCTCCGCGGCCGACGGCCATCAGCACGCCGGTAATGTTACGCACCATATGGTGCAGAAACGCATTGGCGCTGACTTCCAGCACGATCAGCTGTCCGACCCGGGCGATATCCAGCCGGGTTACTTCCCGCACCGGACTCTTCGCCTGGCACTGGCTCGCGCGGAAGCTGGTGAAGTCGTGCCGTCCCAGCAGATACCGGGCGCCATCGCGCATCGCCTGCAGATCCAGCGGGTGCTGGGTCCAGGTCACCTCGGCGGCGGCCTGCGCCGAGCGGGTCGGTGCACTGTGAATCAGGTAGCGGTAACTGCGCGCCCGGGCGGAGAAGCGCGCGTGAAACTGCGCCGGCACCTCCCGCGCCCAGTGCACCCGCACCGCGTCCGGCAACTGCGTATTCACGCCCTGCACCCAGGCGCGCGGCGGCCGCACCGCGCGGGTATCGAAATGGATGACCTGGCCGGTCGCATGCACACCGGCATCGGTGCGCCCGGCGCATACCAGCGTCACCGGTTCGGCGGCGATACTCGACAGGGCTCGCTCCAAGTGAGCCTGCACGGTTTCGGCGGCAGACTTCTGCTTCTGAAAACCGTGTAAGCGGGCACCGCAATATTCGACACCCACGGCGATACGGCGCAGCCCCTCCGGTAACTGTTCACCGGGTGGCACCTCGCCATTCGGCTTATAGATATATTCGCGCGGCATTTCTCTGATAAACCACCGGTGGCGCACGACGGCCACTGCTAAATAAAACGGTGGGCCGGCAGACACTGACGAATTCTGTGCGACCCAAAATCCAAAAATAAAAAAACCCCGCAGCCTGTGCGAGGTTTTTCCGGAGAAAGAGCGGGCCTTTACGCCATGCGCTCCAGCATCTCCTCGGCGCGCGCTTTGTGCTCGCCCGCGCCCTCCTGCACCACCTCGCTGAGGATATCCTTGGCTCCGTCCTTGTCGCCCATATCCAGGTAGGCCTGGGCCAGCTCCAGCTTGGTGCTAATTTCATCGGTGCCATCGAGCAGGTTCAGCTCGGAATCCAGGTCGCTCTCCAGATTGAAGCCCAGATCGCCAAAGTCTGCCTCGCTGTCCTCTGCCGCGGACGGCTGGCTCACTCCAGCAGAAGGCTGCTCAGACGCCACGGCAACGGCAGTATCGCCTTCCAGTGACAGCTCCTCATCGCCGGGCAGGCTGCTGGCAATATCATCCAGATCGACGGAATCGAGATCCAGACTGTCGTCCAGCTCACCGCCTATCGATTTCAGCTCGTCGTCACCGATGTCATCCAGGGACAGCTCTGCGGTATCCCTTGCGGCCGCCGCATCCACATGATCATCCGCCTGCGGTTCTCCGGCCTCGAGCTGCAGCTCATCAGCGGTTTCCATCGGCGACAGGTCCAGATCGAAATCCAGGCCGTCAAAATCATCATTGCCGGTCTGCTCGGCACTTTCGGGCTGCATATTGTCGAGTTCGACGCTATCGGCTTCACCGCTTTCGAGCCCGGCGGATTCGAAGTCAATCGGACCCAGCTCCTGGCTGTCGTCACTGTCACCCAGCTCCAGATCACCCAGGTCGAGATCGTCGAGATTGAACTCGTCCTGCTCACTGTCCGCCTGCACACCCTGTTCTGCGGGCGCTTCGCTGTCGAAGCCGCCGTCCAGCCCCAGATCCAGCGAGAAGTCGTCCTCGCTGCTGTCCGACTGGGCACCCTGTCCGCTTGGCACTTCGCTATCGAAGCCGGTGTCCATGTCCAGATCCAGGTCCAGCGAGAGATCATCGTCGCCGGATTCGCCAGCAGCGCTGTCGCCATCGCTGGACAGATCCATGGTCAGGTCGTCCAGCAGGGAAGTGTCATCCCCCAGCTCCCCGCCGAAGTCACTGCCGGAATCTGCGGTCGCGCTATCGCCGTCGAAAGAGGCACTATCGAAGGATTCGCTGGCGAAATCATCCTCGAAAGATGCGCTGATATCATCCAGCTGCGCGGCTTCCAGCGATTCACTGGTGAAGTCCATGGATGGCGCTTCGAAAGGTGCGGCGCCGGCGATGGTCTCGCGCAGGCGCGCGGCGCGATCCGCCGCCGGGCCATCGCTGACACTCAACAGCTGGCGATAGTGTTCGTCAAACTTATCGGCATTCTGCTGGTGCGCGTACACCTCCAGCAGCATCAGGCGTGCGTCGACATTCTGGCCGTCCTGGTCGAGCCCCAGCAACAGTTTGCTCTCGGCCTCGTCGTACTGCCCCAGGGACAGGTGGATTTCCGCTTCGGAGATGGGATCGTCTGTACCCACATCATCCAGCTCGCCGAGATCGAAGTCATCTTCACCCGGCATGCCCTCCAGCGCAGACAGCTCTTCGCTCTGCTCGCCGAGTCCCGGCGCTTCGGCCAGCTCGCGCTCGGACAGCATTTCGCGCTCGACCTGCAGCATGGCCTCTTCTTCCTCCTTGCGACGACGCCAGGTGAAGAATCCGAACAGGCCGACCAGCAGCACGCCGGCACCGATACCAATCAGCTGAATATTCTCCATCAGCCGCTCCATCAGGGTCGGCTCGGATTTGGTCTGTACTACCACGCGATTGCGACTGTCGTCTTGCGTCGCAGGCTCCTCTGCTACAGCGGGCTCTGCGGTCGTGTCCGCAACCGTTTCTTCGCCCGCAACGGTTTCCTCGCTGGATTCCGCAGCGGCTTCACCGTCGCCGACTTCCATCGGGTTGGCGGACGGCTCCGACTGCTCGGCGGCAGCCTGAACTGCTCGCATTTCCTCGTTGGAGACCTCGACCATGCGCTCCATGGTATCGATCTGCTCGTCCAGTTCGGCGATGCGCTCTTGCAGCTCCTCGTTTTCGAGGCGCGATTTGTCCAGCTCCTCCTCGGCAACGGTCAGGTCACCGGCCAGGGCCTCGCTGTCCTCGGCGCCACTGCCGGAACCGGACGTAACGGATTCGTTGTCACCCGGGGCGGCCAGGCTGACCCGCCCCTCCACGGTTTCGCCAGAGGAAGTGTCCTCGGCAACCGCGCGCGCATCCAGCGGGGCACCGGTAGCGGTGTCGCCACCAATGCGCTGGCGCCAGGATTCATTCTGCGTGGCCACCTCGGAGACGGCCTCGGACAGGGACAGCGCGCGCACATCTTGCGCATTCGGCAGGCGCAGCACGGCGCCCTTCTTCAGCAGGTTGATGTTGTTATTGATGAAGGCCTCGGGGTTGAGGCGCTGGATCGCCAGCATGGTCTGCTGTACGGAGAATTCGCGGCTGACGCGGTTATTCACTGCGATTTCCCACAGGGTCTGATTCGCAGACACCGGGCCGTATACGCGGCTGCTCTCGCCGGCCGGGCTCTCTTCGGCAGCGGCGGTCTGCGCCTGCGGGCGCAATTCCACCGGCTCGTCGGCCTGCTGCTGTGTCGGCTGCTGTTCGCGCACCTCGACCGGTTGCGGCTCGGCGACCGGCTCCGGCTCTGCCGGGCGTACTGCCGGCTGTTGCACCGGTCGTTGCACCGGAGCCTCACGGCGCACCTGCTGGCGCTCACGCTCCGCGGCGCGGACCGGCTGCTGGGCAACGCTGGTCGAGAAGGCGGGCAGATCCATCAGCAGGGTGTACTCCCGCAGCAGACGGCCGCTGGGCCAGCGGGTTTCCACCAGGAAGTTCAGGAAAGGTTCGCGAATCGGTTCGCGGCTGGACACCCGTATTACCGGCTGGGCGCCGGAATAGTCCACTTCGAAACGCAACTCGGTGAGCAAATAGGATCTGTCGACGCCGGCGCGCTCGAAATCCTCAGGACTCGCGAGGCGCACTTTGATTTCGTTGTCGCCGAGGCCGCGAGTCTGCAGCAAATTGATTTCTGCATTGAGAGGCTGGTTGAGGGTCGAGTTCAGTTTGATCTCACCCAGCCCGAGCGCCAGAGCCGCGTTGCCACCCAGTGCGCTGACCAGACCTACCGCTAGTGCCAGCTTTCGCACACGCATATCCGATTCCCTTTATTGTTAGAATCACCGGGTGTTCCGAGAAGCGCGTCTTTTATCCGCAAAGCCGACCTTCGAAATCCCCATCACCGTACAGTAAACGTTCAAGCAAGTATTTGCCGCAATGGCAGGTGTCTCTCTTTGGCGAATTTATCGCCAACCCCAAGCCGAACGAGAGTTAAGAATACACCTTCACTATGTTCGCTAAGTATTAAATATCAATAGTTTTTTAGCAACAAGTGCACAATCTGTACGCAGTTCATGGCCAAATCTTTGCGCAAATTGTCCGACACTGCACAAAAATTGATCTGTCGACTATTCAGCAAGCTCTGCCGCAACCGGCCAATTATTGTCGCCTCGCTGCCAACCGCATCCTCCGCCGACGGCTGTTCGGCCAGTTGCAGGCGCGCGCCGTTCTTCAGTAACGCGCGCACCTTTTCCAGGTCGACCTCTTCGTGCAGCGCCACGCGCAGGTTGGCCAGCTGGCCGTGAAACACCGAGACAGTATTGATACAGGCATCCACCGCGACCCCTTCCCCGAGCAGGCAGCGCAGATCGTGCACCAGCGCCAGTTCACTCAAGGTATGGCCGCTGGCCAGCAGCGCCTCAGTGGCGCTCAGCTGGTTGAACGCGAGGCGGTGGCCTATAGCGGGATCGACTTCCGCATCCTGGCCGCTGAACATGCGCGCCGTCTGTGCCGCCATCGAATCGATCGCCACCTTGCCCAGTGCCGATACCGGCTGATTCAGCTGGATCTCTACCGCCTGCAGATCCTCTGCCAGCGGCGCAAGCGCCTCGGCCACCATGGCGGCACCGGCACTTGGCAACGCCAGCACACGGCGCTCTGCGCCGGCGATATCGCCACTGTTCAACAGCGGATGGACAACTGTGACGCTCTCATCGCCGCGGGTATTGCCGGCGGCGTCCACTACCCAGGCACCTGCCGCCTCGGCGGCGGCCAGGGCTGTCTGCGCCGCCTCATCGCTGCGCAGCAACACCACCACCTGCTCCGGCGCGAAGGTAAACTTCTCCAGCTCCTGCACGGGGACATTGCGGTTGGCGAACACCTGTGGCTCCACCTCGCTGTCCTCGACCTCCAGCAGCCGCAGCCGGTCTGCAGCAATGGTGCCGCGCTGTTCGAGAATCTCCAGCAGGGGGGCAAGGGCAGCGTTATCGATACCGACGATAACCAGTTCGCGGGCAGTTTCCGACATGGTAGTTCACTTCGTGGTTTGGGGAGGCAAAATCGAGGGGCGATTATACCCGTGGGGAGTAATGTAAAAAGCCGCTCCGGGGCCCCGGAGCGGCTTTTATTGTGCAAGACATCACAGGCTGGCGAAATGCGTGCCAGCCGGGCCCGCGCTTACAGTTTGCCCAGCAGAATCAGCAGCACACGGCGCAGCGGTTCCGCCGCGCCCCACAGCAGCTGGTCACCGACGGTAAAGGCATTCAGATATTCCGGCCCCATGCTCAGCTTGCGCAGGCGGCCCACCGGGATATCCAGCTTGCCGGTCACCGCGGTCGGCGTCAGCTGCTGCAGCGTGGCCTCGCGTTCATTGGGTACCACATTGACCCAGTCGTTGGCGCTGCCGATCAGCTGCTCGATTTCTGCCAGCGGCAGATTTTTGTTCAGCTTCACGGTGAACGCCTGGCTGTGACAACGCATGGCACCGATACGTACGCAGGTGCCGTCCACCGGGACGGTCATATCGGTAGCCAGGATCTTGTTGGCCTCGACCTGCGCCTTCCACTCCTCACGACTCTGGCCGCTTTCCAGCTGGGTGTCGATCCACGGCAGCAGGCTGCCCGCCAGCGGCGCGCCAAATTCCGCGGTCGGGAAATCGGCCGAGCGCATGTCGGCAGCCACCTTGCGGTCGATTTCCAGGATCGCACTGGCCGGATCGGCCAGCTCTTCGGCAACGCCGTCGCGCAGCGCGCCCATCTGCGCTATCAGCTCGCGCATATTCTTCGCCCCGGCGCCGCTGGCAGCCTGGTAGGTCATCGCGGAAACCCAGTCCACCAGACCGGCCTTGAACAGACCGCCGAGCGCCATCAGCATCAGGCTCACGGTGCAGTTGCCACCGATAAAATTTTTCGTACCCGACTCGATGCCCCGGTCGATCACGTCGCGGTTGACCGGATCCAGCACGATGATGGCATCGTCCTGCATGCGCAGGCTGGAGGCCGCGTCGATCCAGTAACCGTTCCAACCCTTCGCGCGCAGCTTGGCAAAAACCTCTTTCGTGTAGTCACCGCCCTGACAGCTGACGATGGCGTCCAGCTCGGCGAGCGCATCGATATCGAAGGCGTCGCCCAGCGGTGCCACTTCGCGACCGATATCCGGTGCCTTACCGCCCGCGTTGGAGGTGGAAAAGAAAACCGGTTCGGCGATATGGGCGAAGTCACCCTCCGCCAGCATGCGCTCCATCAGTACCGAGCCGACCATGCCGCGCCAGCCGACAAATCCTACTTTTTTCATTGCAGTATCCTGTTAATTCTGTGCTCTTCTGAGTTCCGGCTAACGCCGGCATTACGATAACAATCAGATCTGCGAAATTAGAAAGCGGCCACCACTGCTGCACCCATCTCCGCGGTAGATACCTTCTTACAGCCTTCGGTATGGATATCCGCGGTGCGCAGTCCTTCGTCGAGCACTTTACTTACAGCCTGTTCGATCGCGTCTGCCGCCTCGCCCATATCGAGCGAGTAACGCAGCATCATGGCAGCCGACAGAATCGTCGCCAGCGGGTTGGCGATGCCCTGCCCGGCGATGTCCGGCGCCGAACCGTGGCACGGCTCGTAGAGACCGAAACCACTCTCGTTCAGGGAGGCGGAGGGCAGCATGCCGATGGAACCGGTCAGCATCGCCGCGGCATCGGACAGGATATCGCCAAACATGTTGCCGGTGACCATCACGTCGAACTGCTTCGGCGCGCGCACCAGCTGCATGGCCGCGTTATCGACGTACATATGGGACAGCTCCACATCCGGATATTCCGGTGCCAGGCGATCCAGCACTTCGCGCCACAGTACCGTCACTTCGAGTACGTTGGCCTTGTCTACCGAGCAGAGCTTGCCGCCCCGCTTCTGCGCCGCCTCAAAAGCCGTGCGCGCAATGCGTTCGATTTCCGATTCGCTGTATACGTAAGTATTGAAGCCCTGCTTCTCGCCATTTTCCAGCGTGCGGATACCCCGCGGTTCGCCGAAATAGATGCCGCCGGTGAGCTCACGCACGATCAGGATATCCAGGCCGGAAACCACCTCCGGCTTCAGCGAAGAGGCATCGGCCAGCTGCGGATACAGAATCGCCGGCCGCAGGTTGGCGTACAGGCCGAGCTTGCTGCGAATTTTCAGCAGGCCTTTCTCCGGGCGGATTTCTCGCTCGAGCGTATCCCACTTGGGGCCGCCGACGGCACCGAGCAGTACCGCATCGCACTCGCCGGCCGCGGCCAGCTGCGCGTCGGTAAGCGGCTCGCCGTGCGCATCGATGGACGCGCCACCAATCAGGCCCTGCTCAAAGCTCAGGCCCAGGTTAAATTTCTTGTCTGCAGCTTCCAGTACCGCTACCGCCTGCTCGACGATCTCCGGGCCGATACCGTCGCCCGGCAGGATCATGATCTTCTTGCTCACAATGATTTTCCTTAATTCTGTTTATTTGACCGCGTCGAACAACCACGGCGCCTGCTCGCGGCGCTTGGCCTCATAAGTGCGGATATCGTCCGCATCTTCCAGTGTCAGGCCGATATCGTCGAGACCGTTCAGCAGGCAGTGCTTGCGGAATGCATCCACTTCAAAATCGATGGTCTCGCCATTCGGTTTGACGACCTGCTGCTTTTCCAGGTCGATGGTCAGCTGGTAGCCTTCCTCCGCGTACATCTCGTCGAACAACTGATCGACAATCGTCTCATCCAGTACGATCGGCAGCAGGCCGTTCTTGAAACAGTTGTTGAAGAAAATATCGGCGAAGCTCGGTGCGATGATCGCGCGGAAACCGTAATCGTCCAGGGCCCAGGGCGCGTGTTCGCGGCTGGAGCCACAGCCGAAGTTTTCCCGCGCCAGCAGCACAGAAGCGCCCTGATAGCGCGGATAGTTCAGTGCAAATTCCGGGTTCAACGGGCGCTTGGAGCAGTCCTGGCCCGGCTGGCCCTCGTCCTGGTAGCGCAGCTCGTCGAACAGGTTCGGACCGAAACCGGTGCGCTTGATGGATTTCAGGAACTGTTTCGGAATGATCAGATCCGTATCCACATTGGCGCGATCCATCGGTGCCACCAGACCTTTGTGTTGGGTAAAAGCCTTCATCTTAAATTCCCCCCTCGCTCTGGGCAGTCGCCATTTCACGCACATCGACAAAGCGGCCGGCAATCGCCGCCGCTGCCGCCATGCCCGGGCTCACCAGGTGGGTGCGGCCGCCGTAACCCTGGCGCCCCTCGAAGTTGCGGTTGGATGTGGAAGCGCAGTGCTCACCGGCGCCCAGCTTGTCCGCGTTCATCGCCAGGCACATGGAGCAGGACGGCTCGCGCCATTCGAAACCGGCGTCGATAAAGACCTTGTGCAGCCCCTCTTTCTCCGCCTGCGCCTTCACCGCCTGGGATCCCGGCACGATCAGTACCTGCTTGACGCTGTCGGCCTTTTTCTGGCCCTTGGCCACCGCAGCGGCCGCGCGCAGGTCCTCGATACGGGAGTTGGTGCAGGAACCGATAAATACCCGGTCCAGCTTGATGTCGGTGATTTTCTGGCCGGCGTTCAGGCCCATATATTCCAGCGCGCGCTCGATACCGGCGCGCTTGGTCGCATCATTGATGGTTG
The DNA here is from genome assembly GCF_900107725.1 of Microbulbifer marinus. Taxonomy (GTDB): domain Bacteria; phylum Pseudomonadota; class Gammaproteobacteria; order Pseudomonadales; family Cellvibrionaceae; genus Microbulbifer; species Microbulbifer marinus. Next base: position 1,274,916 of record NZ_FNQO01000001.1, read on the forward strand.
CCGGATCCGGCACCTGCGCGCTCACTCCGACCACCATTTCCGGGGAAGTACCCCAGCTCACCTGCGGTTCGATCTCCTCGCCGCGCAGCTCCACCACCACATCGAACACGGCATCGTCGTCGGAGTGCAGCTGGCTCCAGGCTTCTACAGCGCGGTCCCAGTCAGCGCCTTTCGGCGCGTAGGGTTTGTCTTTCACGTAGTCCAGCGTGATCTGGTCCACCGCCACCATGCCGGCGCGCGCGCCCGCCTCGATGGCCATGTTGCAGACGGTCATGCGCCCTTCCATCGACATATTGCGCATCACCTCGCCACCGAACTCAATCGCATAGCCGGTACCGCCGGCGGTGCCAATCTTGCCGATAATCGCCAGCACCACGTCTTTCGCGGTCACGCCCGGGCCCAGCTCGCCGTCCACGCGCACGAGCATGTTCTTCATCTTTTTCTGGATCAGGCACTGAGTCGCCATCACGTGCTCGACCTCGGAGGTGCCGATACCGTGCGCCAGGGCGCCGAGAGCGCCGTGAGTGGAGGTATGGGAGTCACCGCAGACCACGGTCATGCCCGGCAGGGTGGCGCCGGTCTCGGGACCGATCACGTGGACGATGCCCTGCCCCGGCTCATTGATGCCGAATTGCACCACGTCGAAATCACGGCAGTTCTCATCAAGAGTCTGCACCTGGATGCGCGATACCTCATCGCGGATACCGGCCACGCCGGCAGCGCGCTCGGCCGCCTCGGACGGCACATTGTGGTCCGGCGTCGCCACCAGCGAGTCTTTGCGCCAGGGTTTGCGACCGGCCAGTCGCAGGCCTTCAAACGCCTGCGGCGAAGTCACCTCGTGGATCAGGTGGCGGTCGATATAAATCAGTGCGGTGCCGTCTTCCCGGCTCTTTACCAGGTGGTCCTGCCAGAGTTTGTCGTAGAGCGTCTGCCCGGCCATGGCCGTTTCTCCTCGTTTTTTGATTGGCGCAGTCTAGCCTCCGGCATTGAATAACATCAATTTATATTTATTATAAGAACTAGTCGGATATGGAATAATCTGTATTCCACGACGGATTGACGAAGGACTACACCCCGAAGCGAAGGCGCTGCTGCCGGGGGCCGCTTGAGAAACATTTGCCGATCAGGCTGTTGAAAAAGCGGCCACCGGCAGCGGCGCCGCCTCGCAATACCTAAAAGGTATCGAACGATGGAAATCCAATGGCTAAAGGCCTTCCTCGCCATCGCCGAGCAGGGCTCGGCATCGGAGGCGGCCGAACATCTACACCTGACCCAGCCCGCCGTCAGCAAGCGCCTTGCCGCACTGGAACAACAACTGGGCACACCGCTGTTCGACCGTATCGGCCGGCGCCTGCAGCTCACCGACGCCGGCCGCGCGCTGCTGCCGCGGGCGCGCCATATCCTCAATGAAGTCAGCGATGCCGAGCGCGAGCTGCGCTCACTCGGCGGCGAGGTCACCGGCAGCCTGCGCATCGCCACCAGCCACCACGTGGGCCTTCACCACCTGCCACCGGTACTTAAGGAATTCAGCACCCGCTATCCAGAGGTGGCACTGGATATCGACTTTGTCGATTCAGAACAGGCCTATGAAGCACTGATGGCCGGGGAATATGAACTGGCCGTGGTCACGCTGGCGCTGAAGGAATACCCGAGCCTGGACGCGCGCGTCATCTGGCCGGATCCCTGCGTGGTGGTCGCCGCACCCGATCACCCTCTCGCCAAGATGAAAACTGTGGATCTCACCGACCTGGCCCACTATCCCGCCATACTGCCGGATCTGAACACCTATACCGGCCGCCTGATCAAACGCGAGTTCGACGCCCAGGGATTGCGATTGACCGCCAAGCTGGCCACCAACTTTCTCGAAACCATCAAGATGATGGCCGGCGTCGGACTCGGCTGGAGCGTGCTGCCGCGCACGCTGGTGGACGACAGCCTCGCCGTGCTGCCGGTGGAGAAACTGCATGTGGTGCGCAATCTCGGCGTTATCAGTCACCGCGCGCGTACGCTCAGCAATGCCGCCAGCGCCCTGCAGCAGCTGCTTTTTGCCGCAGCGGATAAAAATTCAACAGAAAAAATCTGACCGCAATCACACTATTTACGTAAAGCGTACCGTTGACATCAGTATGCCAGCAAAAAAAAGGTAAACTCCGCCACAACTATAAGACGGAGAGAACCCATGAAAAAAACAGCACTCGCCCTGTGCGCCGCCCTCGCCAGCGGCGCCGCCAGCGCAGATACCATCCTCGGCGTTGACGCCAGCGCCGGCATCTGGCAGCCGACCTACACCGGCGGTATCGGTGTCGACAATTTCAATATGGATGAGTTTGCCCTGGCGGAAGACAACATCACCTTCCTGCAGGCAGCCCTGGAGCACCCGATCCCGCTGGTGCCGAACATCATGCTGTCCCACAGCAGCATCCAGACCGATGGTGCCGCCCAGCTCGGCGAGTTCGTGCAGTTCGGTGATGAGACTTTCCTGATCGGCAGCGAGGTAAGCTCGGACCTGGATCTGAGCCACACCGACGCCACCCTGTATTACGAAATTCTCGACAACTGGGTGAACCTGGACGTCGGCCTGACCGCGCGCCAGTACAAAGGTGAACTATCTGTGGCGAGCGCGTTCCAGTCTGAGACCATCGAACTGAATGGCTACCTGCCGATGGCCTACGGCATGGCCCGTTTCGACCTGCCGTTTACCGGCTGGTCCGTGATTGCCCAGGGCAATGGCACCGGCTACAAAGGCGACACCCATACCGACCTGACCGCCAAAGTGCGCTGGGACTTCGCCCCGGGTCTCGACTTCGCCGTTGAGGCCGGCTACCGGGTAATGAGCCTGGAATTGCAGGAACTGGACGATCTGCAGACCGACATCGAAATCAAAGGCCCGTACCTGGGTCTGAATCTGCACCTGTAATCGGGGTTGCAGAAAATAAAAAAAGGGCGGCAATTTGCCGCCCTTTTTTTTATTGTGAAAATTATTTTTCTACCGTCACCACACCCGGTGTGACATCCCCATTCTGTCCACGCTGGCGCAGCGCGTGATCGATCAGCACCAGCGCCATCATTGCCTCGGCAATCGGGGTTGCGCGGATGCCGACGCAGGGATCGTGACGCCCCTTGGTGACCACCTCGATCGGATTGCCGTGGGTGTCGATGCTGCGCCCGGGGATGCGCAGGCTGGAAGTGGGCTTCAGCGCGATATGGGCGACTATGTCCTGGCCGCTGGAAATGCCACCGAGCACGCCGCCGGCATTGTTGGAGAGAAAACCCTCCGGGGTAATCTCGTCGCGGTGCTCGGTGCCTTTCTGCTCGACACTGGCAAAACCCGCGCCGATCTCTACCCCCTTGACCGCGTTGATGCTCATCAGCGCATGGGCGAGGTCGGCGTCGAGGCGATCGAAAATCGGCTCACCGAGTCCGGCCGGCACACCGGAAGCCTGTACCGAGATGCGCGCGCCGATCGAGTTGCCCTCCTTGATCAGCGCCTGCATATAGGCTTCCATCTCTGGCACCTTGTCCGCGTCCGGGCAGAAAAACGGATTCTGCCCGACCTGCTCCCAATCCAGCTTCTCAATCTTGATCGGCCCCAGCTGGGACAGATAGCCGCGCACTTCGATGCCGTACTTCTGCCGCAACCACTTCTTGGCGATGGCGCCAGCGGCGACGCGCATGGCCGTCTCGCGCGCAGAGGAGCGGCCGCCGCCGCGGTAGTCGCGCAGGCCGTATTTCTGCCAGTAGGTGTAATCGGCGTGAGCCGGGCGCACCTGCTCGGAGATGTTCGCGTAGTCTTTGGAGCGCTGGTCGGTGTTTTCGATCAGCAGGCCGATCGGCGTGCCGGTGGTTTTGCCCTCGAACACGCCGGACAGGATCTTTACCTGATCCGCCTCGCGGCGCTGGGTGGTGTAGCGGGACGTGCCGGGCTTGCGCCGGTCCAGTTCCAGCTGGATCTCGTCCTCGCTGATCTCCAGTCCGGGCGGGCAGCCGTCGACGATACAGCCCAGAGCCAGGCCGTGACTCTCGCCAAAAGTAGTGACGCTAAACAACTTGCCAAAGGTGTTGCCCGACATAAGCGACCGTTCCTGCCTCTCAGTGATTGGCGCAGCGATTCTGCGGTGGGAAGCCGCGCATTATAGAGGATTCCCCCTACCGGGTGCGCCGCGCGCGCTAAAAAGCACAATTGGTGCGCGCGACGGCCCCTGCGTAAGAGGAATTATTCGGCGTCGAAATAGGATTGGTAGGCGAGCAGCTCCTCGCGGCTGATGACGAAGACGCCGTGGCCGCCATCCTCGAACTCCGGCCACAGGAAAGGCACTTCCGGGAAGGCCTGCTCCAGCGCCTCCCAGCTGTTGCCCACCTCACACACCAACAGGCCGTCCGGCTGCAGGTGATTGGCCGCCTGGCGCAGCAGCTGGCGGGTAAAATCGAGGCCGTCCTCGCCGGAACCCAGTGCGATTTCCGGCTCCGCCCGGTATTCGTCGGGCATTTCCGCCAGGTCGCGCGCATCCACATAGGGTGGGTTACACACGATCAGCTCGTAGCTGAAGCCATCCAGGCCGGCGAACATATCGGACTGCACCGCCCGCACCCGCTCGTTCAGCTGGTGGCGGTTGATGTTGATCTGCGCCACCTCGACGGCACCTTCGGAAATATCGCTGAGATCGACCCGGGCCTCGGGAAACGCCTCGGCACAGGCGATGCCGATACAGCCGCTGCCGCAACAGAGATCCAGGATCGCCAGTGGTTCCACCTTCAGCCACGGCTGGAACTCAGCGCGGATCAACTCCCCGATCGGCGAGCGCGGCACCAGCACGCGCTCGTCCACGTAAAAAGGTATACCGCAGAAATAGGCCTCGCGGGTCAGGTAGGGGACCGGCAGCCGCTCCTCGACGCGCCGCTCCAGCAGCGCCATCACCTCGCGGCGCTCCTCCATCGTCAGGCGTGCCTGCAGCACCTCCGGCTTGCTCTCGAGCGGCAGGTGCAGGCCGTGCATCACCAGCAGGACCGCCTCGTCCCAGGCGTTGTCGGTGCCGTGGCCAAACCACAGCCCGGCCTCGTTGAACCGGCTGGCACCCCAGCGGATATAGTCCAGCACCGTCGCCAGTTCGTGGAGGCTGGATTCACGCCTTTCTATCATCGAATCTATCCTTAAATACGTTGAAACTCTGCGCCCATCTGTGCGGATCTTTACTCTCTGGTGACAAAAGCTTAGGGTAGCGCACCCGCCCCCTCGGGCTGAGATGTTGGAAAAGAGCAGCATGAACGAACACTACGCGCGAATTATCGAAGCAATTGGCGAGGATCCGCAACGCCCCGGGCTGAAAGACACCCCGAAGCGCGCCGCCAAGGCCATGCAATACCTGACTCGCGGCTACCAGCAGACTGTCGAAGAGATCGTCAACGACGCTCTCTTCCCGTCCGATTGCAGCGAGATGGTGCTGGTCAAGGATATCGAACTCTACTCCCTCTGTGAGCACCACCTGCTGCCGTTTATCGGCAAGGCGCACGTGGCCTATATCCCCGACGGCAAGGTCGTGGGCCTGTCCAAGGTCGCGCGTATCGTCGACATGTTCGCGCGCCGCCTGCAGATCCAGGAGCAGCTGACCGTGGAAATCGCCGAGACCCTGCAGCGAGTCACCAACGCCGCCGGCGTAGGGGTTATCATCGAAGCCAAGCACATGTGCATGATGATGCGCGGCGTGGAGAAACAAAACTCGGTCATGAAGACCTCGGCGATGCTCGGCACCTTCCGCAGCAACCAGGCCACCCGCAACGAATTCCTGTCCCTGATCAGCCAGTAGCGGTTCACCGTACACGGCACAGGGAAGTGTCATGCGGCCTCGAGGCCGCATAACTTTCACGGAGTGAATGAAAAATGCCCCATCTGGTCATCGAGTACGCCAAAAAGCTCGAGGATAAGGTCTCCATCGCCGCCCTGGTCAGTTCGGCCCAGGAAGCGATGCACCGATCCGGCCTCTTCGCCTCCCACACGATCAAGACTCGCGCCCTGGCTTACGAGCAGTTTATTGCCGGCGACAAGGGCGGCAGTTTTATCCATGCCGAGATACGCCTGCTCGAGGGGCGCAGCGACCGGGAGCGGGAGGCACTGAGTTCGTCGGTATTTAACTGCCTGTGCCAATTTGCCGACGGGGTGCCGGCGGTAACGGTGGAGGTGCGGGAAATGGACCCGGTCTGTTACTCGAAAAGGCTGCCTTTCTGACGGCGCGTCGATAGCCGCCGGGCCCTGCCCGGGTTCACTAGTCGCTCTCGCCACGCAGGAATGGCCCAAACCACTCCGCGATGCCCTCGGCGCCCTCCTCCATATGCAGGTGGTGACCGCCTGGCATTTCCTTCACATCAATATTGGGATGCTCGGCCAGCACCGGCCGCAGCCGCTTGATCATATCCACTATACCCTCCGCTGCCAGCACCAGGCGAATCGGCATCGTGGCCCGGTCGAGGAACGCTTTTACCTGCGCATTGTTCAGCTTGGCGGTGGAGGTGGCCATCAGGCGCGGATCGTTGCTCCAGGTGACGCCGTCACCGGCGCTGACGGTGCCGCGCTCGGTCAGCGCACGGGCGGCGCCGTCAGACAGCGGAAACATGCCGTTTTTCCGCGCTTCCACGGCCTCCTCAAACGAAGCGAAGTGGCGAGGCTTGCGCGCCGCGTAGCGGGCGCGCTGGGCAATTGCGCGAGCAAGAATTTCCGGCGCCTCGGCATCCTCCGCTGGCGGCGGTACCAGCCCGTCGATCAGTGCCAGGCGCTCGATTCGATCCGGAAAGGCGCCGGCGGTAATCATCGCCGCCACCGCACCGCGGGAGTGGGCGAGCAGCGAAAACTTGCGCCAACCCAGTGCGTGGGCCACCCCCAGCACGTCCTCGGCCTCTTCCCAGATGTTGTAGTTGGCATCGAGGGAGCGGTGATAACTGCGGCCGTGGCCGGCCATGTCCACCGCGACCAGGTTCAGCCCGCCGAGCAGCGGCGCCAGCCGGTCGAAACTGGCGCAGTTGTCGAGCCAGCCGTGCAACGCCAGCACCGGCGCGCCGTCGGCAGAGCCCCACTGGCGCGCGGCGACAGTCCTGCCACCGAATTCGAGGGTCCTTTCAACAAAGGGGTGAGAGTCGCGGGGAGATTGATTCATGATCGGCAACATCCGGGAAACAGGTGGGCGATGTTGCAGCGATCGCCGCGCGCTGGCAATGACCCGATGGATCAGCGGAGCTGGTGGATTAAATGGCCGGGCGGCGACTCCGCGGCCCGGTGCAGCGAAGCGCTGCGCGCCTTGCTTATTCCGCGTGCTGCAGCCAGTCGAGGTCGGCACAGCCGCTGGCCCAGACCTCCGCGCTGAGGCAGGCGAGGCTGGCGGTGCCCATCGGGTGCTCGCCGTCACTGCCGCAGAGGCCATTGACCAGACTGCCGACCAGCGGCTGGTGGCTGACCAACAACAGCGGCCACTGCTCCGCCTCCTGCTGCAATGCGTCCAGCACCTGCTGCGGCGGCGTATCACCGATCAGCAGGGACTGGGGAATCACCGGCAGCCCGAGGCGCTCCGCCACGATCTGCGCGGTCTGTTGGGTGCGCACAAACGGGCTGGCCCAGATGGCGCGCACCGCGGAGAGTTCATCGGCGCGCATATCGCAGATCTGCGCGACCTGCGCCCGCCCGCGCTCGGTCAGCTGGCGGGCGGCGTCGTCGCCAGTCATCGGCTCGGCTTTCGCATGGCGCAATATCAGTAACTGCACGGTTCACCTCCCTGTGCGTCAAAGGCGGGTATCGAGCCCACCCGTGCTGACAGACTATTTGTCGCTGTCATCGCCCTTAGCGGAATCCGCATCGGTATCCTTGTCGGCGCCGGCGGAGTCGTCACTCTTTTTGGCGGCGCTGCCTTTGCTTCCGCTGTCCTTCGCGGAGCTCTTTTTGGCGGCGCTTTTCTTGGGCGGAGATTTCTTCGGCGGAGTTTTTTTCTCTTCCTTCTCTTCCTTCTCTTCCTTCTCTTCCTTCTCTTCGCCGGCATCTTCATCGCTGCCTAGTTCGATGGGGTCGTACATGCTCTGTCCGTGCGGTTCGTCGGACACAACCTCCCCCTCCACTTCCTCGGCACTCTCATAGCCGGACAAATCCTCGATATCGGATTCCGGCCACTCGGCAAACGGAAAGGGTTTTTCCTCGGTGTTGTAAACCAGGAATTGCAGCGTCTGGTACACGTAGGAGGCGATCTGATCGCCGAGGCGGCGCAGGTTGTCGTTGGGGCTGCCGGTAATGATCGAGAACAGGAATTGCAGTATCACAACCGCCAGCATCACCAGGCCGGCAATTTCCAGCAGGAACGCGAACAGCACCATATAGACGAGGCGCAGCCACTGGTTGCCGGAAGTCAGGTTTTCTTTCAGGTCGTCATTATCCATAAAGTTATTTCCATTAGATTTCGGCACTCTGTACCAGGGTTTACGGCTTCGCTCACTTTACCTCTGTCTACGGCTTCGCCGAATAGGCCACATCAAAGGTTTGCGCGCCCGACATTAAATCGCGTATTACCTCTGGAATCGGCCGCTCTTCAAATAATATGGCGTGAATTGCGGAAACCAAGGGCATGTAGACGCCCAATTCATCCGCTTTGTGCTTGATCAAGCGAACCGTGTTGACGCCTTCGGCGACCTGACCGATTTCTGCGACGGCCTCCTCGAGCGGCCGCCCCTTGCCCACCAGGTAGCCGACGCGGTAGTTGCGGCTCAGGTCGGACGAACAGGTGAGAATCAGGTCGCCGACGCCGGCGAGGCCGATAAACGTCATCGGATCCGCCCCCATCGCTTCGGCAAAGCGCATCATCTCCGCCAGTGCACGGGTAATGAGCAGGCTGATGGTGTTCTGCCCGCGATCGAGCGCGGCGGCCATGCCGGTCACGATCGCATAGATATTCTTCAGCGCACCGGCCAGCTCCACACCGAATACATCCCCGCTCGAATAGATGCGGAAAGTCTCTGAGTGCAGCACCTTCTGGATGTTGGTGCAGAGCGCCTCATCATCACTGGCGATCACCGTCGCAGTGTAGTGCCCGGCGACGATTTCCTTGGCGAAGTTGGGTCCGCTCAGTACGCCGACGCGCATGTCGGTGGTTTCTTCGCGCAGGATATCGCTCATCAGGTGGAAGCTGTCGTGCTCGATACCCTTGGTGGTGGAGATCAGCATAGTGCCGGGCGATAGCAGCGGCGCGACCTTCTGCACCACCTCGCGAAAGGATTTACTGGGGATCGCCACGAACACGATGGCACAGCCGTCGACGGCCCGCTGCAGGTCGCTGGTAATCTGCAGCTCCGGGTGCAGCGGCACCCCGGGCAGGTAATAGTGGTTCTCGCGCATCTTGCGGCAATCCGCCGCGCGCGCTTCGTCGCGCATCCACTGGCGGGTATCGTGACCATTGCCGGCCACGATATTGGCAATGGCGGTTCCGAAACTGCCGCCGCCCAATACGGCAATAGAGAGGGGCTTGGAAGTTTCCGTTGGTGTCGTCATACCGATAAAGCTTTTTTTCGAGTTTTGCGGATTATAGAGGTCGAGAGTTTCGAGCCCAATGACGGCGGGAAAAAAATGTGAATGACGGTCATATCACGATCAGTCGGTGCCATTTACCGGCAGATCGCATAAAAATCAGCCAACCGAAAACAAGAGGGGCGGCCCATGGCCGCCCCCTGTCGGTCAAACAGGCTTAGGCGTTCAGCTCCAGCAGCAGCGTATTCAGGCGGCGCACATAGTCCGCCGGATCTGCCAGCTGGTTGCCCGCCGCCAGGTTGGCCTGATCCATCAGGATGTTGGTCAGGTCCGCGAAACGGTCTTCGTCCGCCTCCTGGTCCAGTCGCTGTACCAGCGGGTGGGACGGATTCAGTTCGAAGATCGGCTTGGCCTCCGGCAACGCCTGACCGGCCTGCTCGAGGATGCGGCGCATCTGCGGGCCCATATCCTGCTCGCTGACCACCAGGCAGGCCGGCGAGTCCACCAGGCGCGTGGTCGCGCGCACGTCCTCGACGCGGCCTTCCAGCACCTCCTTGACCCGCTCGACCAGTGCACCGGATTCCTTCTCGACCTTCTCGCGCTCGGCCTTGTCCTCGTCGGTCTCGGCTTCGCCCAGATCCAGCGCACCCTTGGCGACGTCCTGGAACGGCTTGCCGTCGAACTCGTGCATATGGCCGACGAACCACTCGTCCACCTGGTCGGTCAGCAGCAGCACCTCGATACCCTTCTTGCGGAAGACTTCGAGGTAGGGGCTGGACTTGGCGGTGGCAAAGTTATCGGCACAGACGTAGTAGATGGCCTTCTGCCCATCCTGCATGCGGCCGACATAGTCCTCCAGGGACTGATCCTGTTTGGGCTCGTCGGTGTGCGTGGTGGAGAAGCGCAGCAGCTTGGCCACCTTATCCTTGTTGGCAAAGTCTTCGGCCGGGCCCTCTTTCATGACATTGCCGAACAGATCCCAGAACTTCTGGTACTGGTCCGCGTCCTTCTTCGCCAGCTTGTCGAGCATATCCAGCACGCGCTTGGTCAGCGCGCTCTTGATCGCGTCGGTGTTGCGGTCTTTCTGCAGAATCTCGCGGGAGACGTTCAGCGGCAGGTCGTTGGAGTCCAGCACGCCCTTCACGAAGCGCAGGTACAGCGGCAGGAACTGCTCGGCGTCATCCATGATGAAGGTGCGCTGCACATACAGCTTCAGGCCGCGGGCGGCATCGCGCTGGTACAGATCGAAGGGCGCGCGGGCGGGGATATACAGCAGGCTGGTGTAGTCCAGCTTGCCTTCCACGCGGTTGTGGCTCCAGGTCAGCGGGTCGTCGAAATCGTGGGAGATAAGCTTGTAGAACTCCTTGTACTCCTCGGACTTGATGTCGCTGCGCGGGCGGGTCCACAGCGCCTGGGCGGCGTTGACCGCCTCGAATTCCGGCGCCTGTTTATCTTCGCCTTCCTTCTCTTCACCCTCGGCGGCCGGAGCTTGCTCTTTCAGCATCTCCACCGGGATGGCGATGTGGTCGGAGTACTTCTTGATGATCGAGCGCAGGCGCCAGCCGTCGGCGAACTCCTTCGCCTCGTCTTTCAGGTGCAGCACCACGCGCGTGCCGCGCTGCGGCCACTCGACATTCTCCACCGAGTATTCGGCCTCGCCGTGACACTCCCAGTGCACGCCCTGGTCCGTGTCCAGGCCGGCGCGGCGGGTGAACACGTCCACCTTGTCGGCGACGATAAAGGCCGAGTAGAAGCCCACGCCGAACTGACCGATCAGGTGTGCGTCCTTCTTCTGGTCGCCGGTCAGCTGCTGCATGAAGGCGGCAGTGCCGGAACGGGCGATGGTACCGAGGTTCTCGATCACCTCGTCGCGGCTCATACCGATACCGTTATCGGTGATGGTCACGGTGCCCTCTTCCCGGTCGAACTCGATGCGGATGCGCAGTTCGGGGTCCTCCGCGAGCAGTTCCGGCTTCGACAGGGCCTCGAACCGCAGTTTGTCGGCGGCATCGGAGGCATTGGATACCAGCTCGCGCAGGAAGATCTCCTTGTTGGAGTAGAGCGAGTGGATCATCAGGTGCAGCAGTTGCTTGGCTTCCGTCTGGAAACCGTGGCTCTCTTTATGGGCCTCAACGGTCATGGATTGGTCTCCCCGTACACTTCATTCGGAACAGGGAGCAGATATAGGGGTGGGTGGCGGAGTTTCAAGGGGGCGGCCAACATCCGGCGTCAGGGCGCCCCTGATACCGGGGGGATGCAAAGGCGCTGGTGCCGGGGGCCGTCCGGGAAACGATTGCCGATGAGGCTGTTTACCGGACGGCCACCGGCACCAGCGCCGCCGCAAAGCTGGCTACAGGGCGAAAACCCGGCAGAACTCGGCAGAAAAAAGGGCCTAGCCGGAGAAACTCGTCCTACGCAGGTAAGGAGGGCTTACTTGTTGGCCATGGCAGTGGCGAGCCTGCCGTTGCCGGTGATATCGATAACGAAGTTGGCGGTAAGATCGGCGATCACGCGGGATTCTGCATTCATCAGTATCGCTATGCCGATCTTCTGCTTCTCGGAGTAGGCCACCGCGGCGCGGAAGCCGGCGACCCAACCGCCGTGGTAGATGATGCGGTCATCGCCGATCGTATAGAGGCGCCAGCCGAGGCCGTAACCGGCATGGGACAGGTAGTCGCGCCAGATACGGTGGCGCATATGGCGTTTGGTTGCGACCCGCTCGGTGGTCATGTCCTCGATGACCGCGGGAGACAGCACCTTCGGGTAGTAGCCCATCTGCGCTTTCAGCCACTGGGCCATATCGGAGATGCTGGCATTCACGCCGGCCGCCGGGGCCGCGAAGTAATATTCCTTCTCCACCTTCACCGGGCGCCAGCCCCTGCCGGTCTGTATATGAGGGGCGGCGCGGTTGTTGGAGGCCATAAAGCTCTCCCAACCAACGGAGGCATCGTCCATCTTCAGCGGGATAAAGAAGCGCTCCTTCAGCTGCCGCGCGTAGCTCACGCCGGTGGCCTGGTAGATCACATCTTCGATCAGGCTGAACAGCACATTCTGGTAGCCGTAGCACTTGCCAGGCGTGCAGCGCGGGTCGATATTGGCGAACTTCGGCAATATCTTGCTGAGCGGTTTGTTGTCTTCCAGGTAGTTGTCGTAGGCATTGGGAGTCAGGCCGGAGGAGTGGCTGAGGAGGTGCTCCACCTCCAGCTGCCGGGACAGGGCCGGCGTCTTGAAGCTGAGTTCCGGCACATAGCGCACCACCTTGTCGGCCCAGCTGAACTTCTTCTCGTGCTCGAGGACCGTGGCCATGCTCGCGGCGAAGGTCTTGGATACCGATGCCAGGCGGAACACCGTATCGCGATCCACCTTGCCCTTCTTGCCCTTGACGCGGACCCCGTAGGTATCCATTGCCACGACCTTGTTGCCGTCGACGATGACGTAGGCACCGCCGGGGATAGCCTTCTGCTTCATCAGGAGGCGGAAGTAGCGGTCGAATTCCTTGGCACTGTTGTCGATATCGACCGCACGCGCCGGCAGCCCCAGGCCGCAGAGCAGCAGTGCCAGGTAGATGTGTAGCGCGCCGCGCAGGCGCACATAACTGATCGAGGTGAATAAGATTGCAGGTCTCATGCCGTACTTCGAGCCGCCGCGGCAATATGGTCTGTTACTTGATGTAAGACTAGCAGCGAGCGGAAAAATTCTCTCGTCTTCGCCCATTCGGAAGCCGCTGGGGCGAGGCAAAGCATTTTAATCGCACTTCAGACCTGGCGCACAGTCGTTATGAGGACTGGCGCGAAAAAAGCACGAGATAACGCTGTCATCCTGTAATCAGCAGCAGCGAAGGGGAGGCGATGGGGAATTTGGGCACACAAAACGACAAGGAAGGTCGTCTTGCACAGCCGGAGGCTGCCGGTAGGATGAGCTGGCTCGGCATTCCGGCCATGGATGGCCCGAATAAAAAAAACCGCCTCGCGGCGGTTTTTCTGACGGCGGGGAGCGCCGGGCACTCCCCTGCGGGAACGTCGACTTACAGCTTGTCGGCGTTTTCGCTCAGGTAAGCCGCTACGCCTTCCGGAGAAGCGTTCATACCCTTGTCGCCTTCCTTCCAGCCAGCCGGGCAAACTTCGCCGTGCTCCTGGTGGAATGCCAGTGCGTCAACCATGCGCAGCATCTCGTCGACGTTGCGGCCCAGCGGCAGGTCGTTGACAACCTGGTGACGTACCACGCCTTCTTCGTCGATCAGGAAGGAACCGCGGAAAGCAACACCGCCCTCGGCTTCTACGTCGTAGGCCTGGCAGATTTCGTGCTTCACGTCGGCAACCAGGGTGTACTTGACCGGGCCGATGCCGCCGTCGTTGACGGAAGTGTTACGCCAGGCGTTATGAGAGAACTGGGAATCGATGGAAACACCGATTACTTCCACGCCGCGCTTCTGGAACTCGGCATAGCGGTGATCGAAAGCGATCAGCTCGGACGGGCACACGAAGGTGAAGTCCAGCGGGTAGAAGAACACAACGGCCTTCTTGCCCTTGATGGTCTCTTTCAGGTTGAAGGAATCAACGATCTCGCCGTTGCCCAGTACCGCCGCTGCGGTGAAATCCGGTGCTGGTTTGCCTACCAGTACTGCCATGAGAACCTCCTCAATCCAATGATGGGTTGTTTATAAAGGGTGAAATGATCAATTTATATGCAACCGCTATAAATTGAATAAGAATTGATAGTGGGTCGCTATGATACACACCCGCCTATTTCAGTCCCATTAAATTTTTATATGGCGTCGATAGGCGCGCTACCGAACACATCTGACCAGCTCTCAACTCCCAGTCCCCCCTTGCCCGGGCGGTCACAAAACATACGGCTAGACTGAGAATTGAGCGTCACAGAATCTTATTGACACTCATTCTCACTTGCAATACGATCCGCTTATTAAAAGAGATTGAGCGAATTTACGCCAGGGTTCCAGCAACAATGTACGTATGTATCTGTAAAGGCATTACCGACCGCCAGATCAAGGAAGCGGTATACGATGGTTCCACATCGGTAAAAGCCCTGCGCCGCCAGCTCGGCGTCTCCTCCCAGTGCGGCCGTTGTGCCGAGCTGACCCAGGAGATTATCGACGAGACCATGGCCGGCGGGGTTATCGCCGCCGCCAACAGCGGCCTCTTCTATTCCGCCAGTTGAGCCCCGATTTCGCGCTGATCACCGCCCGGTGATCAGCCGCAGCCCCCTCTTCCCTGTCGCCAAACCCACTTTTTATCAATCCGCCGAAATAGCTGGACTAAGCTGACTTCACTCACGTGTCTGCCGCGCAAGTGAATTCATGAAACAGTATTTTCTGCACCTGAGTGAAAAGCTGCGTTCCAGTTTCTGGAGCGTGCCGTTGACGATGATCCTGTCGGCCTTTGCACTCGCCTACATCCTGCGTGTGATCGACGCCTCGATCGACCCCGCCAGCCTGACCGGATTCGACTGGCTGCGCGTGCGCGACGCCGACAGTGCCCGCTCACTGCTGTCGGTCATCGCCGGTTCCACCATTACCGTCGCCGGCACCGTGTTTTCCATTACTGTGGTCGCCCTGACCCTCGCTTCCAATCAATTCGGCCCGCGCCTGGTGCGCAATTTCATTCGCGATCGCGGCACCCAGGTATCCCTGGGTATTTTCCTGTCCACCTTTGTCTACGCGGTGCTGACCATGCGCAGCATCAGCACCCTGGGCGAAAACTCGAGCAATTACGATCTCGCCGTACAGGCGGCGCTGCTGCTGGCCCTGATCAGTATCTGCTATCTGATCTATTTCATTCACAATGTCGCGCAGTCGATCCAGGTGGACAATGTCACCCACCAGATCAATCAGGAGTTCCACCAGGCGATCGAACGCGAGTATCCGAAGTCAGAGGAAGACAGCCGCGGCGAAACCTTCGACATCGAGCGGCTGGAACTCGGCACCGGCTGGATCAACATCCCCGCCCCGAGCGGCGGCTATGTGCAATTTATCGATCGGCAGGGGCTGATCGCAGTGGCGGCAGAGTTTGACTGCTGCCTGCTGATCGATTGCCACCCCGGTACCTATATCCATCACTGGAGCGTCATCGGCCGCATCTACCAACCGCGGGAAAATGCCGACAACCTGATTGCACAGGTACAGGGGGCGCTGGAAATCGGCCCGCTGCCGACCTCGGCACAGGACATCGTTTTCTCCATCCGCCAACTCGCGCAGATTGCCGAACGCGCACTGTCGCCCGGCATCAATGATCCCTTTACCGCCTATTCCTGCATCGATCGCCTGATCGAAGGCCTCGGCACGGTGCTGCAACGACCGGAACCGCCGAACTGCTTCAACGATTCCGATGGCAAGCTGCGCCTCGTCACCTGCGAACTGGAATTTTCCCACCTGCTCAACGCCGCGCTGGATGAGATCTACGAACACGGCCGCGGTAACGGTGTAGTTATGCGCCACCTGCTCAATGCCCTGGCCGAACTCGCCGATGTGTGCGCGCGGGAGCACGACCGCAAGGCGCTGTACGATTATCTGCAACGCATGGCGGAAGACAGCGATGCTTTTTTACCAAGCCGTGTCGACCGCGCCCTCATCGAAGAGAAAATTGCCGCTATTCAACAGAACTTAACCGCCTGACAGCGCCACCTAAAACAGAATCATTTTCGTTGCGGTTTTCGGCCGAATTTGCGTTAAACCCCTTGTTTTTCCCACTGTGCGCAGCGTTTACGGCGCGCTTGACTTGCCGGTAACGGCACCGCAAACTCGACCCGCATAGCGGCTGTGACCCTACAATAATTCAAGGGCATTCATTCAGCGGCGAACTTTAGCGACTAACAATCAGGAATTCTCTGCAGTCCATTCGAACTCGCAGGGCCACAGGAGCAAAAGCTATGAAGGGCGATCCCAAAGTCATCGAACATCTGAACAAAATACTGGGCAATGAACTGGTGGCAATCAACCAGTACTTCCTGCACGCCCGTATGTACGACAACTGGGGTCTGAAAGAGCTGGGCAAGCACGAGTACCACGAATCCATCGATGAAATGAAACACGCCGACTGGCTGATCGAGCGTATTCTTTTCCTCGAGGGCATTCCCAACCTGCAGCACCTGGGCAAACTGCTGATCGGCGAGGACACCGTCGAAATGCTCAAGTGCGACCTGAAGCTGGAAAACAAGGCGATCCCGGATCTGCGCGATGCCATCGCCTACTGCGAATCCGTACGCGACTACGGCAGCCGCGAACTGCTGGAAAAAATTCTCGACTCCGAAGAGGAACACGTGGACTGGCTGGAGACCCAGCTGGAGCTGGTCGACAAGGTGGGCATCCAGAATTACCTGCAGTCGCAGATGGAAAAGGCTTCCGAGTAGTATTTTTTAGCTAATCGTCATACCGGCGCACGCCGGTATGACGAAAATAAGCTGGAATGGTGATCCTTCAAATAAAAAAGCCGCGACAACTGTCGCGGCTTTTTTGTCTCTGCGAAGTGGAGGAGCGATGTTTACTCGCCGTCTTCACTCTCGGCAGCGGCCTCTTCGACCAGGGTTTTCAGCTCGCCGTTTTCGTACATCTCCATGATGATGTCGCAACCGCCGATCAGCTCACCCTTCACCCACAGCTGCGGGAAGGTCGGCCAGTTGGCGTACTTGGGCAGCTCGGCGCGGATATCCGGGTTGGCCAGAATATCCACGTAGGCGAAACGCTTGCCACAGGCCATCAGCGCCTGGGAGGCACGCATGGAAAAACCGCACTGGGGTGCGTTGGGGCTGCCTTTCATATAGAGCAGGATGGCATTGTCGGCGATCTGCTGCTTGATGTTCTCCAGTGTATCCATAGGGATGACTAACCTCGGGTAGTAGAGCCTTTAGACGATTCGGGGCGCAGGCCAACGTTGGGCGGTCGCGCGCTGGCCGGCATTGTACCCTAGTGTGGTGCCGTGTACTAAAAGCGGCGCGATCACTGGCGCGCCACACTCCGTGTGCTAGTATTGCCGGCTTTCCCGGGGAAACTGCGGACTAGCGCAGCCCCTGCCGAATTTTCTGCGGCAAACCCGGTTTTACAGGCCCGCCACCAGAGGAGAATGTAACGTGGCCACTCCCGCACTGATGCAAAACTATGGAGACAGAGCCCTGACCCTGGTCAGGGGTGAAGGCAATTACGTGTGGGACGACGCCGGCCGACGATACCTGGACGCCATCTCCGGCATCGCCGTCTGCGGCCTCGGCCACTGCCACCCGGCGGTCACCGAGGCGCTCGCCGACCAGGCGCAGACGCTGCTGCACGTCTCCAACCTGTACAACATCCCGGCGCAGGAACAGCTGGCGGACCGACTCGTGTTCCTGTCCGGCATGGAGAATGTGTTCTTTTCCAACTCCGGCGCCGAGGCCAACGAGGCGGCGATCAAGCTCGCACGTAAGCTCGGCAACCAGCGCGGCCACGCCGTGCCGCGGATCGTGGTAATGGAGGGCGCCTTTCACGGCCGTACCCTCGCCACCCTGACCGCCACCGGCAATGAAAAGGTGCAGCAGGGTTTCGGCCCGCTGCCCGAGGGTTTCCTGCGCGTGCCGTTCAACGATGTGGACGCGATCGAAAAGCTCGCCGCCAGCCACGACGACATCGTCGCGGTGTTCCTGGAGCCGGTGCAGGGCGAGGGCGGCATCCGCGTGCCCGCCCCCGACTACCTGAACAAGCTGCGCGAATTGTGCGACCGGCACGACTGGCTGCTGATGCTGGACGAGATCCAGACCGCCAACGGCCGCAGCGGCAAGTTGTTTGCGTACCAGCACGCCGGCATACTGCCGGACGTGGTCACCACCGCGAAGGGCCTCGGCAACGGCGTACCCATCGGCGCCTGCCTGGCGCGCGGTGTGGCGGCGCAGCTGTTTACCGCCGGCAGCCACGGCTCCACGTTCGGCGGCAACCCGCTGGCGTGCCGCGCCGGTCTCGCCGTACTGGAGACCCTGGAGAGCTCGTGGCTGATCGAGCGCGCGGAACAGCTGGGCACCCGCCTGCTGCAACAGCTGCGCCTGCAGCTGGCCGATTGCGCCGCGGTCAAAGAGGTCCGCGGCCTCGGCCTGCTGATTGGAATCGAACTCGACCGCCCCTGCGCCGAGCTGGTGGAACTGGCCCGTGCGCAGGAGCTACTGATTAATGTCACCGCCGGCAACGTGGTGCGCCTGCTGCCGCCGCTCACCCTCACCGACGAGGAGTGCGGCCAGCTCGCCAGCACAGTAAGCGACCTGATCCAACAATTCGCCCGGCAAGCGGCCTGATATAAAAGGGGGAACCTATGGCCACCAGACACTTTCTCACCCTGCTGGACCTGTCCAAGGACGAGCTGAAGAGCGTCATCGAGCGCGCCATCGAACTGAAAGCGCTGCGCGCCCAGGGCATCGCCACCGAGCCCTTCCGCGACAAGGTGCTCGGCATGATCTTCGAGAAGTCCTCCACCCGCACCCGCGTGTCCTTCGAGGCCGGCATGGCGCAGATGGGCGGCAGCGCCCTGTTCCTGTCCCCGCGCGACACCCAGCTGGGCCGCGGCGAACCGATCGAGGACAGCGCGCGGGTCATCTCGCGCATGGTCGATATGGTGATGATCCGCACCTTCGGCCACAACGTGCTGGAGCGCTTCGCCGACTACTCGCGCGTGCCGGTGATCAATGCCCTGTCCGACAGCTACCACCCGTGTCAGCTGCTGGCCGACATCCAGACTTTCGTCGAGCACCGCGGCAGCCCCGAGGGCAAGGTGGTGGCCTGGGTCGGCGACGGCAACAACATGTGCAACTCCTATATCAACGCCGCGCGCCAGTGCGACTTCGAGCTGCGCATCGCCTGCCCCGAGGGTTACGAGCCGGATGAATCCCTGCTCGCCGCCGCCGGCAACCGGGTAAAAATCGTGCGCAAGCCGGTGGACGCCGTGCGCGGCGCCGACTGGGTCGCCACCGACGTGTGGGCCTCGATGGGCCAGGAAACGGAACAGCAGATCCGCATCAAGGCGTTCGAGGGCTTCCTCGTCGACCACGAGCTGATGAGCCACGCCAACAGCGACGCCATCTTCATGCACTGCCTGCCGGCGCACCGCGGCGAGGAAGTGAGCGGCGAGCTGCTGGAGGATGAAAAGATCTCCGTCGTCTGGGACGAGGCGGAAAACCGCCTGCACGCACAGAAGGCGCTGATGGAATTCCTGCAGGAAAACAGCAAGTAACTGCTCACATTTCCGGCAGCGATATATTTCCCGCCCGGGAATCGTATCGCCGCCGGTCACCGCTCGCGCTTTTTGGCGAAAATTTCGCCATGCGGGCGCGGCGACTGCCCGCCGGCGTCACCCGATCAAAAAACCACCGGCGATCAATATAACGACACCAGAACTGGACGTTCGAGTACCAGTTTGCACAAGGACTAAACAAACTGAATTTGTTATTGCTTTGGTTAATTTAGGGGGCGTTTACTATTAAAAAAAATTCTTAAAAATCCCGCAGTGCAAAATCCCCCTGTACAGCATTTAACCACCCCCAGTAATGGCGGGCGCTGGCACGAAAGTGGCCACTGACCTCCACCGCCTACCCACAATTTATCCACAAATAAACACAAGGTTATTCGCCTTGAATTGACCCCGCTACCGCATTATCTTGTAGCGCAGTCGAGGCACGACCCCTATATATTGGGGTACGCACCAAACACAACCCCAAGCCGACGGGGTGAATTCCGACGCATTGCCGCCATCGCGGCACCAACAGTCAGGCACAGCTTTTCAAGCAAATCAGAGGTAACAGGCGGAATGGATTTCCGCCGCAGGCACACGCCGGCAGACCTTCGGGGGGAAACCGGCGATCAAGCGGCCTGTTTCGAGTGGCCGCCGCAACATTGTGGCGCCGCTGACAAAACGATGGACCCGTTCCGCGCCTCCCCTAACGGGGGGCCACACGATCGTGTGGTTGCTGTTCAGGCGGACAGAAGCGGTAAAAAACAACAGTACACATTTCTCGTTCTTGCGGAGATCTTCATGCACACAGAGACAGGGCGCTCTCAAACCGTGCCTACGGAAAATTCGGGCACTTCCAAGGATCAGGCCAACGGCGGCACCACTCTCACCGCCACCGCGCCGGGACAAATTCGCGTTATCAAGCGCAATGGCACCGTAGTGCCCTACGACGACAGCAAGATCTCCGTCGCTGTCACCAAGGCATTCCTCGCCGTTGAGGGCGGCACCGCCGCGGCCTCCAGCCGTATCCACGAGAAAGTGGCGGACCTGGTGAGCCAGATCAGCGGCACCTTCAAGCGCCGCATGCCGTCCGGTGGCACCATCCACATCGAGGAGATCCAGGACCAGGTGGAACTGGCCCTGATGCGCGCCGGCGAACAGAAGATCGCCCGCGACTACGTGCTTTACCGCGAGGAGCACGCCCGCCTGCGCGCCGAAAAGGAGCATCAGCAGAAAGAAGCCGTCGCCGACGCCCACCCGAGCATCCGCGTCAAGCAGGAAGACGGCAGCCTGATGCCGCTGGACATGGAGCGCCTGCGCACCATCGTCAGCGAGGCCTGTGAAGGCCTGAAGGACGTGAACGGCGAGGTCATCCTCGATGAAGCGCTGAAGAACCTCTACGACGGCGTTTCCGAAACCGACATCAACACCGCGCTGGTAATCACCGCGCGCACCCTGGTCGAGCAGGAACCCAACTACACCTTCGCCACCGCCAGCCTGCTGCTGGACAAGCTGCGCGCCGAAGCGCTGCGCTTCCTCGGTGTGGCCGAGCGCGCGACCGCCCACGAGATGGAAGATCTCTACGCGGCCGCCCTGCCCGCCTACGTGGAAAAAGGTATTGCGCTGGAACTGCTGGATCCGGCCCTGGCCTCCTTCGACCTGGAAAAACTGGGTTACGCCCTGAAAGGCGAACGCGATCACCAGTTCACCTACCTGGGCCTGCAGACCCTGTACGACCGCTACTTCCTGCACAGCGACGACATCCGTTTCGAGCTGCCGCAGATCTTCTTCATGCGCGTCGCCATGGGCCTCGCCATCAACGAAGAGAACAAGAACGAGCGCGCGGTAGAGTTCTACAACCTGCTGAGCTCTTTCGACTACATGAGTTCCACGCCGACCCTGTTCAACGCCGGCACCCTGCGCCCGCAGCTGTCCTCCTGCTACCTGACCACGGTACCGGACGACCTGCACGGCATTTACGGCGCTATCCAGGACAACGCCATGCTGTCCAAGTGGGCCGGCGGCCTGGGTAACGACTGGACGCCGGTGCGCAGCCTGGGTTCCTACATCAAGGGCACCAACGGCAAGTCCCAGGGCGTGGTGCCGTTCCTGAAAGTGGCCAACGACACCGCGGTAGCGGTGAACCAGGGCGGCAAGCGCAAGGGCGCTGTCTGTGCCTACCTGGAAACCTGGCACCTGGATATCGAAGAATTCCTCGAGCTGCGCAAGAACACCGGTGACGACCGCCGCCGCACCCACGACATGAACACCGCCAACTGGGTACCGGACCTGTTCATGAAGCGCGTGTTCGAAGACAAGGAGTGGACCCTGTTCTCTCCGGCGGACTGCCCGGACCTGCACGACCTGATCGGCAGCGCCTTCGAAGAGCGCTACGAGCACTACGAGAAGCTGGCCGCCGAAGGCAAGCTGAAGCTGCACAAGAAAATCCGTGCGCTGGACCTGTGGCGCAAGATGCTGGGCATGCTGTTCGAAACCGGCCACCCGTGGATCACCTTCAAGGACAGCTGCAACCTGCGCAGCCCGCAGCAGCACGCCGGTGTGGTACACAGCTCCAACCTGTGCACCGAGATCACCCTGAACACCAAGGCGAACGACGAGATCGCGGTATGTAACCTGGGTTCCGTGAACCTGGCGCAGCACATCGGTGAAGACGGCAAGCTGGACCAGGACAAACTGGCCCGCACCGTGAAGACCGCCGTGCGCATGCTCGATAACGTTATCGACATCAATTACTACTCCGTGGACACCGCGCGCCAGTCCAACATGCGTCACCGCCCGGTGGGCCTGGGCCTGATGGGCTTCCAGGACGCGCTGTACAAGGCCGGCATCTCCTACGCCAGCGACGAGGCCGTGGCCTTCGCCGACACCACCATGGAGGCGATCAGCTACCAGGCGATCTCCGCTTCCAGCGACCTGGCGGCCGAGCGCGGCAAGTACCAGAGCTACGACGGCTCCCTGTGGAGCAAGGGCATTCTGCCGCTGGATTCCATCCAGATCCTGGCGGAGCAGCGCGGCGAGCAGTTTATCGAGCAGGACACCAGCTCCACGCTGGACTGGGACAGTCTGCGCGACAAGGTAAAAGCCCAGGGCATGCGCAACTCCAACGTGATGGCGATCGCACCGACCGCGACCATCGCCAACATCACCGGTGTTTCCCAGTCCATCGAGCCGACGTACCAGAACCTGTACGTGAAATCGAACCTGTCCGGCGAATTCACCGTCGTGAACCCCTACCTGGTGCACGACCTGAAAGAGCGCGGCCTGTGGGACAAGGTCATGGTCAACGACCTGAAGTACTACGAGGGCTCGGTACAGAAGATCGACCGCATCCCGGCGGACCTGAAAGCCAAGTACGCGACCGCGTTCGAGGTGGAGCCGCGCTGGATCGTCGATGCCGCCAGCCGTCGCCAGAAGTGGATCGACCAGGCGCAGTCGCTGAACCTGTACATCGCTGGCGCCGACGGCAAGAAGCTGGATCTGACCTACCGCATGGCCTGGTACCGCGGTCTGAAGACCACTTACTACCTGCGCGCCCTGGCTGCCACCAGCACGGAGAAATCCACCGTGAACAGCGGCACCCTGAACGCGGTGAGTTCCGGAGCCAGCGCACCGGCATCGGCAGCACCGGCCCCGCAGGCCGAGCCCGCCCCGGCAGCAGTGCCCAAGGCCTGTTCCCTGGACGACCCGGACTGCGAAGCCTGTCAGTAAAAATCAGTGCGGGCCTGCGGGCCCGCCTGATCGGCTGACAGAGGTTGGTAAGAGATAAGAGTTAAAAGATTTAAAAGATTTAAAAGATTTATAAAAGTCTCGGGGAGAGCGTCTACCGCACTAGCGGCCAAGACCTCGCGGCGACCCCGGTCCACCCTGCCTTTCTTGGGGGAAAGACGGGAAAAACAAAAACGGACCGGGTGTCGGCTGCGATCGTAAAAACTCTCCGACGAGAAAAGAAAAATAAGAAAAACAAAAAATTGATCTGGCGCAGGAATCACCGCGCCGGGGTGCGTTACAAATAATGCACCACAGAACTTTGAAGCTGGCGCGGGAGCGTCAGCGCACTGGGGCGAAGGTTTCGAAAACGCATTGATACATCCCTGTAGCTCCGGCCGCGCCGTCCATGGCGCGGACGGTTTCGAAACCTTCACCCCAGTACCCTGACTTCCACTCAGGGGGCGGCGCTCCGTAAGAGCGGCCGACACAAAACTCGAACACAGACACACAGAAAAAATACGGATCAAAAGGGCCTACTATGCTGAGCTGGGACGACTTCGACACACAGCCCCAACAAACCAAGAAAAGCGCCGAACCGCGACCGGCGCCGGAGACGCTGCAACAAGAAGTAAACGAATCCGCTGCCTCTTATGAGGCGCACAGCGCTCCGGCGTCGCCCGCGGCCCAATCCAACGCTGCTCCTGCGGAAGCCACTTCCGCGGTCGAAGCCGCACGGGCCGCCGTAGCCGAGCTGGACCCTGCCCCGGGTCTGGAAGAGCTGGAAATGGGTGCCGCCCGTATCCAGGTGGACGAGAAGCGCATCATCAACTGCCGCGCCGACCTGAACCAGCTGGTGCCGTTCAAGTACGACTGGGCCTGGCAGAAATACCTCGACGGCTGCGCCAACCACTGGATGCCGCAGGAAGTGAACATGAACAAAGACGTGTCCATGTGGAAAGACCCCGAGGGTCTGACCGAGGACGAGCGTCGCATCGTGGAATACTCCCTGGGTTACTTCTCCACCGCCGACTCGCTGGTAGCCAACAACCTGGTGCTGGCCATCTACCGCCACATCACCAACCCGGAGTGCCGCCAGTACATCCTGCGCCAGTCCTTCGAGGAGGCCATCCACACCCACGCCTACCAGTACTGCGTGGAGTCCCTGGGCATGGACGAGGGTGAAGTGTTCAACATGTACCGCGAAGTGCCGAGCGTAGCCAAGAAAGCCGCCTGGAGCCTGTCGCACACCCAGTCCATCGGCGATCCGACCTTCAAGACCGGCACGCCGGAAGCCGACCAGGAGCTGCTGCGCAACCTGATCGCCTTCTACGCGGTGACCGAGGGTATCTTCTTCTACTGCGGCTTCAGCCAGATCCTGTCCATGGGCCGCCGCAACAAGATGACCGGCGTTGCCGAGCAGTTCCAGTACATCCTGCGCGACGAGTCCATGCACCTGAACTTCGGCATCGACGTCATCAACCAGATCAAGCTGGAAAACCCGCACCTGTGGACGCCGGAATTCCAGCAGGAAGTCACACAGATGATCCTCGAAGGCATGGAACTGGAAGTGGCCTACGCCCGCGACACCATGCCCCGCGGCGTACTCGGCATGAACGCGAACATGATGGAGGAATACCTCCACTTCATCGCCAACCGCCGCCTGAGCCAGCTGGGCCTGAAAGAACAGTTCCCGGGCGCCCAGAACCCCTTCCCCTGGATGTCCGAGATCATGGACCTGCGCAAGGAGAAGAACTTCTTCGAAACGCGGGTTATCGAATACCAGACCGGTGGTGCGCTTCAATGGTAAGAACAACCAAGAAGCAATAAAGCATGGACAACTACAACAAGTAGTCGCTCACAGGAAGAGATGTATTGAGAGCGGATGTATAGTTTTATGCATCCGCTTTTTTTATGCGCGGAAAAGAGGCGCGCCCCCATGACTATTATGTCTACCCCCATGAGCACATGAACAAAGACCTCGCCAAAATCAGCTAGATAGTCGCAATCGACAAGAATACGACTTACCGGGATATGAGTCGTTAAGAGCGAAAAGTAAACTTGCTGTTTTTCCGCACCCCGTGACGCGCAAGAACTGACGGGGGCCAATGAGATAGCACCGGCAAACCGTCAGAGATAGCAGTATTTGAGCCCGCGATATAAATATTAGTAATAGATTGAGGCAGTGCTAATAACAGTGGCCGATTCAAGGTCCATTAAGCAATATTCATCACAAAGGAAGGGCATGAAATACATTGATATGGCAGTCAGAAGAAAACACTTCCTTCTCTTACGAAGGGGGAAATTCATTCTTGCGAGCATCCTATCAAATACTCCAATCGTGCTATTTGCCCTCTCTACATTTTTAGGGGCCTATTTTTACAGTGAAATACCAGGATCCAGCATTGACTCATTTCTTCATAAATTTAGATGGTGGGCGTTTTTGACGGCGGCTTTTTTTGTTCCAATAAATGCCATTGCAACTTACCTCAATTACAAGCTAAGGCTAACAAACAAGGGAATCGGACGATAAAGCGCCATTGCCTTTGAAATCAAATGCGCAAAAAGATAATTGGGATCAGAGTAAATTTTTTGCACATAATTTCACCTCAATTAGAAATGACTTAAGCTCATGAATGAACAGAATCCAGTCAGCGGCACTATTGTCGGATACGACCCCAGCGGCAAAAATGCGCACGGGGTTGCCGCTACCAGCCTTACCAACGGCAAACTAGAAAGCATCCGCATAGAGACGCTAAATACTGCCGAAGAGGCGCTGTCTTTTGCGAAGTAAATGGGGTCAGATCAAATTTCTGGCATTAATTTAAGGCACTGATTATCAGCTCAAAACTCTCAACTGACACCATTTATTCTACATTTTGCGCTGGTCACTGAACGCCCATATTCGCGCAAAATGTGCACAACGAAACCAGTACCTGCTCACGACGTTAGCAACAAACAACATGAAAGACTCTGACACTATAAAAGAAGGAAACAACAGCCATGATGAATATATAAATCATCGAATGGCTGAGCTTAAGGAGATCCTGAGAAAACTCGCAGAAAGTTTCATCAAGTTTCTTTTTGCAGCGCACTCTGGCGGAATTTTAGCCATAGCTGCATTAATAAAGATCCAATCTAGTGACTTTGGAATTTACCACAAAGCCGCCCTCACCTTCTTTATGATTGGGCTTATGACAACAGCCGTACTGCTACTAAGAATGTTGTTTCGCATGTATTCGATAGATAAGGCGTGGAATAAAAATACAGATTATTGGTACGAAGGCTCTATTAACTGGGGCGAATTGAACCAAAGAGATGAAACTCTAACCCAAAACGACAAAGTGGAATTCACATTGGGGGGAATAAGCTTTATCGTTTTTCTCTTGGGAGCAGTATCAGGCATCACTGCCATCTGGTGAAATATTGAGTTCACAGAATAATAAATAATGGGAGTCAGCGTACAATATTGACACATAAAGCGTCATCTATGAATCCCTGTTGATTAAGCACTGGAAACAACAAGAGCAAGGAAGCCAATGAAAGATCTCGATGATCACAAGAAAATCGCCGTTTTGATCGATGCGGACAACGCCCAATACTCCAAGACTAAGACGATACTGGACGAGATTTCCGCACACGGGCATATCGTCATCAAGCGCACCTACGGTGACTGGTCCAGCGACAACCTGAAGAACTGGAAGAAATCGCTGAACGAGTTGGCCATCCAGCCGGTGCAGCAGTTCGCCTACACCACCGGCAAGAACTCCACCGATGCCTCGATGATCATCGATGCCATGGATCTACTCTACTCCAAGCGCTTCGATGCCTTCGCCCTGGTCTCCAGCGACAGCGACTTTACCAAACTGGCCTCCCGCCTGCGTGAAGACGAGATGTTCGTGTTTGGCGTTGGCGAACGCAAAACCCCCATCTCCTTCCGCAATTCCTGTGATGACTTTATCTTCACCGAGAATTTGGGTGGCGACGAGCCGGCCCCCGCCAAGACAGCGGGAAAACCGAAGGAACCAGAGGCGAAGAAGAACCTGAATGACCCCGCAGAACTGATCCCGTTACTCACCAAGGCTTGGGAGCAGTTCCAGGACGAAAGCGGCTGGGCCAATGCCTCCGCGGCAGGGAGCTTCCTGAAGCGATCAATGCCTGACTTCGACCCTCGCTCCTACGGCGCTCCTAAATTTTCGCAGCTATTAGAGAGTTTGAAAGCCAAACTGGAAATCACGAAGAAGAAGGGGAATGGCAACCAGATAACCTATCGCATGAAGCGCAGCAAACCCAAAGCCAAGCGCCAGCCCACCGCATCCAGAGTAGAAGAACATGCATGAAATCAAGGCAAATCTGTACCCCTGCAGGCACTGCAATGAATCGGGAACCTGCACTACAGGCAAAGATGGGGCGAGTTGCAATGCCTGCGCAAAAGTCCACGAGCTGAGTAAAAACCAAGTATATTTCGGCCTGTCCTGTGCAGCCTGTAACGGAATTGGGCAAGCAGAGCCAAAGACAGAGCGCATTAATAAAAGGATAAAGCCCGTGCTAGCCGTATTAACGGTTTTACTATTGCTGGGTTTTATCTTCTCGCTGGCACTAATGCAGAATCCTCACTTCCCTGAATTTCTGGCGTTCTCCGGAACTTTGCTTGGCAGCATAACTGCGTATTACTTTACCAATAGCAAAAATACGTAGATAGGATATTGGGGGCGGAGTTAAGTTATGACTCCATTTTCTGCAACAGTGAATCCGCGCAGCGTTTTTTAGGGTGGCGGGGAATCTGTCGCCGACACCAGATTCAATTTGAGACATCTAAAACCACATGAGAATAAGCTTATATAGCCTGGCCTTCTGGACAGTATTTATGTGGGGCATGGCAGAGATCCAGTACTCTTTAACTACAATATATTTATGGCAGCCGGAAGCTTTTAAATCACATTTCGTAGACGGCACGGTAATTTCGAAGCGAACAGCCCCTACAACCGGAAGATTTGGTAACGAGCTTATAAGATTGACTTTTCTCTACGAAATTGACGGGGCGATCTATCGATCAAGTGTTTGCAGTATAGAATCCCCAATCATCCCTGAACGATATGCAAGGAAGTATCTTGAGAACCACTCATACAGAGTTGCATATGATCCGAAGGACCCGAGCAAAGCAATCTTGAAAGATTGCAACGCAGATGGACATGAAATTAACGGAATCAAGATTTTGGCTCTGTCATTCCTATTTTCTTTATTAGTGTCATTGAGAACCTCCGGAAAACTCACCTTCTGGGGGTAAGAACTTCAGAGTCATTCGTAATAAATGGGTCAGATCAACATTTTGGCATTGAACTACCCAAAACAAACAGGCGCTATAAGGTTGACCCAACCCAGTTATTGCACTCCGACCGCAAAATAGCACCGCCTCCGCGAGACAGCCTACACTGTGTTTCGGCTGCTCCTACTATGGGCGTTAGGCGAAAGACTTACCCACGTTTAGTTTTGGGGAATGACATGTCAGCGAAGGCGGTTAATAAAGAGGCAGCGCAAACAGCATCCCCTCGCCAGTGGATCAGATTAGTTGTGGTGTATCTCCTTATCCCGCTGATTTTACTGGTATGCGGTGGGGACCTCGGTTGGTGGCAGGCGTGGCTCTATTCCCTACTGATCTTTGCTGCTGGTATAGGGGGGCGCATATGGGCGGAACGGCGACACCCCGGATTGATAGCCGAACGACAAAATATTGAAAATATCCGCAACGCAAAAGCCTGGGACAAAGTGCTTGCCCCACTGATGGCGGTGAGCCTCGTGTTCCCTATGGTCATAGTGGCGGGACTGGACCACCGCTTTAACTGGTCCCCCGAATTCCCGCTATGGCTCATCGTGATTGGCTTCACGTTGATCTTGCTCGGATACGCTTTCGCTGCATGGGCACTGGCAGAGAACCGCTTTTTCTTCAGCGTGGTGTGTATTCGGACGGATCGAGGGCATGTGGTGTGTGACAGTGGCCCGTACCGGTTGGTGAGGCACCCGGGTTATGCTGGAAATATTTTTCCACTGTTCGGTATTGTTCTTGCACTGGGCTCGCTGTGGACACTGATTCCTGCGGCGCTGGCAACAATCATCACGGTGATTAGAACCGCGCTTGAAGACCGGACGTTACAGGAAGAGTTGCCGGGCTATCGAGACTATGCACGACGCGTGCGCTATCGGTTGATTCCCGGGATATATTAAGAGGCTTGGGTGGTGGCTGTCCCAACTCAGAGATTGAGGCCCAACCGAGAGAGTTGCGTGCCGCCGAATAAATGGGGTCAGATAAAAATTTTGCCCCCTAATCAACCAAAGCAAAAAAGTGTCAAAATGTTGACCTGACCTCAACTATTCTTGCGCGTCACACGGACGTTTTCTTTGCCAGAAAAATCGTATGCCGCGCCCCCTTGCCCGGGCGCTCGCGCACAGTCTTGACCTCGACGTCAAAGCCGGTCTTCCTCAGCCGGTGAACGTAAAAGCTATCGGGCCCCGCCGACCACACCGCCAGCATGCCGCCTGGCGTCAGGCTCTCGTAGATACAGCTGGTGCCGTCGAGGGAGTACAGCCAGTTGTTGTCGCTCTTGGTCAGCCCCTCGGGGCCGTTGTCGACATCCAGCAGCACGGCGTCATAGTCACTGTCACCCTTTTCCAGCAGCTCACGCACATCGCCGATATGCACGCTGCAGCGGCTGTCGTCCAGTGGCCGGCCGGCGCAGGCGCCCAGCGGCCCGCGGTTCCACTCCACCACCTCGGGGATCAGGTCGGCGACGATGACCTCTGCATCGGCCGGCAGCACCTCGAGCGCGGCGGCGAGTGTGTACCCCATGCCCATGCCGCCGACGACCACACGGGCGTTGTTGTGCTGCTTCAGGTGGGCGCAGCCGAGCAGCGACAGCTCCCGCTCACTGTTATAGCGGCGACTGTTCATCAGTTCGCCGCGGGGGCCGGACAGGGAGATGGAGAACTCCTGGTCGCGCTGGCGCAGCGTGAGTACACCGCCGCCGTTGGGAATCTGGGCGGTACCGAGTTCGATCCAGGGTTTCATCGCGTGCGCTCGCTGTGTGGCGGTGGATATAAGGCGTGCAATGTAACACAGAGCCTGTCCCGATTGGTGAGCGACAGGAGTGGTACAAGAGAGCCACAGGAGAGGCACAGGGGATGCGTACGGCCAACCGGTACCGTTGGTTGGTACACAGTGTGAATGCAGCCCGGACTATGGATTCCCGGGCTTCCCTGAAGTGTGCTGTAGTGTACTAAACACATTGCCTTCAACAGGAGATCAGGTGGCTGGCGCCAGTACAGCTCTCGTGGCCCTGGCAGCGCTATGCTGGGGCTTGTCCGGCGGTATCGCCGCCATGCTGATGGGCAGCGGCTGGGAGCCGGTTGTCGTTGCCTTCTGCCGCGGCGCGATCGGGTTCCTGTTTGCCTGCGCCTGGTTGCTCCTGCGGCCCGGCGGCAGTGGGCTGGGAAGTGCCGGCTTGTGGTTCTGGTCCGTGCTTGCCGGTTTCGGCGTCGCCGGTAACTTTGCCTTCTATTCCATCAGCATCGCCCAGGGCAGCGTGGCCGTTGCCGTCACCTTGATGTACAGCGCCCCAGCAATTGTATATCTCGTATCGTTTGCCCTGCGGCTCGAAAGCCTCACCCCGGTAAAACTGGTCGCTATCGCACTGGTGATGCTCGGCATCATTTTGCTGACGCAGGTTTACGACACCAGCATCGATGGCATCACGCTGCTGGGCATTGCTGCAGGGCTGCTGGCGGGGTTGTGCTACGCGGTGTTTATTTTTGGCTTCAAGTATGCGGCGCCGCACGGCAGTCCGCAGGCTGTCCTTACCATTGCCTTCGCGGTGGTGGCCATAAGCCTAATCTGGCCTGCTGGTGCCGATCGGTCCATTGCCGTGCTGGGCGCACCAGAATTGCCGCTGTTCATACTGCTGGGTGTGCTCGGCGCTGGCCTGTCATTCGCGCTTTATGTCACCGGCCTGAAGCGCACCGCACCGACTGTGGCCTCGATTGTGGCGATGGTCGAGCCGGTCACCGCTGCACTGTTTGGTGTCGTAGTTATAGGTGAAAGCCTGACAGCCCCGCAGGGATTGGGCATAGCGTTGATACTGTTCACGGTAACCGTGCTGAGTCTGCATTCACCGGCGAAACGGCCTTGAATAATTACGGGCGCTGTTCGCAGTGGTGGTGGCAAGGTACCGGTGCCCTTGCCGGCGCAACAGGGCGGGAGGCGCTGACGCGCGCGGGCATCAGGGCCGGGCGAGCTATTCGTCTGGTGTGTCGCCGCCCAGCATGTGGTTCGCCGCCTCGAGTACTTTACGGGCTGGCACCTTACGCACCTTGTCAGCAAGCAGGAGTGCTTCGCGTATCTCTTCGTCGGACACGCCCGCCTTCTTCGCTTCAGGGATGTGATACTCGATGCAGGGCACACAATTGCTGCCCATTGCAGCGCCGATTGCGACGAGTTCAAGCTCGCGCTGGCTAAGTTGCGCCATAGTAGTTTTCTCCTTCGTCAGCCGGCCCCCGCCTCTTCTGCCCGCATGCCTTGGCGGGCACCGGGTTTTTCCGTCAGCGAGGAAGCTGCGACCAACAATACACCGCTAGCGGTGGCAATCCATCAACTTAGCGCGAAGTATAGACAGCGATCGGCCGGCAAGGAGGGAGACAACAGCCGGAGTAAACGACGGCCAGGTCAACACGGTAGCGCTACGCTTTCCCCCCTCACCTTCTCCTTCCCTTCCTCTTCGAGCGCCTTCAGCGGCAACGCAAAAGTAAGGCATTTGATGTGCGCCCCATTATTCCCATCTTATCCATGGCATTTCGTGGGTGTGTCATTATCCCCGTCGTGCGGCTCGACATCGAACAGACTGCGAACCAGTACCATCGGATCGGGTACCTTCGCAACCGTGCCTCAACTCAGAAGCGGATCTGCAAGCGCACGGCCCCAACGGTAACGTCGTCGCGGCTCTTCTCGTGTGGCTTGACCCTTTGCACGTCGGCGGTGAGGCGCAGCCAGGGCATCACGTAGAAGTTGTAGAAGGCTTCGACTCCCCTCTCCGCGCCGATGAAAAATGTCGGATCGAATGGCATGGTGGAGCCGATCTGTGCCAGCCCGTCGGTCAGGCGGTCGCTCAGGCCATATTTGAAATAACCGATGCCCCAGCGGTCCTGTGTGCGACTGGGGAACAGCGCCTGTCCGGCGAGGCCGGCCACGAAGTGCCATTTGAGTGGATTGGGATTGCCATCGGAAATTGCACCTTCCGCAAACAGGCCCCAGCCAAGGTCCGGGTTGCCCGGGTAGTGGTAGAGGTATTGCTGCACAGCGGTGCTTAGATACCAGTAGCCTTTTTTCACGAGGACGGACTGGGCCTCGGGGGGCAGGTCGATAAGCGCGGGAATGGTCGCAAGGTCCAGTCCGCTTTTCGAACTGTAGACACCGCGCACGCTGTAGAAACCTTTCTCGCCGGATATCGTTAGCGGGAATGTCGCCGACAGGCTTGTTGTTGTGCCGTCGGAGAAGGGATCCTCGATTACATTCC
Organism: Microbulbifer marinus; assembly: GCF_900107725.1. Taxonomy (GTDB): domain Bacteria; phylum Pseudomonadota; class Gammaproteobacteria; order Pseudomonadales; family Cellvibrionaceae; genus Microbulbifer; species Microbulbifer marinus. The sequence continues at coordinate 1,307,885 of NZ_FNQO01000001.1, forward strand.
GATCCTGGGCGTTGCGGGGGTCATAGACCATCAGTACAAGGCCCGCGTGTTCCGCTTTGTGCGTTCCAATGATGCCAAACAGATACGGCGGCGTTACCCCACTGACCGGCGCCGCGAGCGCGATATTCATGAAAGTGTCGAGGCCACCGCCGCCGGCGAGGGGTTTCTTGGCGGCTGCGTCGAGCATATTGAACTTGCCGAAGGCCAGCGAAGAGCGATCACCGAAGGTCTGCTTCAGCGTAATCGCCGTTTCGCCGTCACTGCCACCGAGTCGCGGATAGGCGAGCGCCGTATTGAACGGGAACAGCTCGCCACTGCCCGGGTTGTTGGCATCGTCACCAAAAATCCCTTCCTGGTGCACGTTGATCGAAAAGCCGTTCCACAGACCCAGCTTTGACATGTCCAGGTTGACGATAAGGTCTGCTTTGCCGCCGTATTGCCAGCTCTTGTCGCCGTCACCGGCGGTAACGCCCTGGGAGAACTGAGTCAGCCAGACGTCGAGGTCTATGCCCCTCTCCTGCAAGGCCTGCTTCGCACCGCCCGGACAGTCAGACAGGGAGTCCCCTGAGCAAAGTGAGTAACCGCGATCGGCCTCGCCAGCGTCTTGCGCGGAGGCCTCCTGTATCGAGGTAATGCAGGTAAATACTGTTAACGCAATCACCTGCCCCAACTGATGTCGCATAGGCACCTCAACTGCGCTTGCCTTGGCGGCGTTTTGCCCCGAATTCCAATACATATTCGTTAGAACACCTGCCCGGCCAGCGGCTCCAGAAAATAGTGGCAATCCTGAGTCTAGCCCAGGAGTTTTCGGGGGCCCGGTGGGCCAGGGATTTCACGAAGGCTTGTGAAGTGCTATTCGGGGAAAACAGATGGCGGCAGGGATTCCCTGCCCGGGCAACCCGGCCTATAGACGGCGTGATCCTTGGTATCCAGTCAGTGGCAGATGCGCTCTGTCGTCATCTGCATCATTACTCCGCATGCCGGTGTGGATACCGGGCGCCAGCGTCTATAATTGCGCACTTATAACGGGTCACTTTTTCGGAGGGCGGTGTCATCATGGAAGGCATCCTCGGGTTACTGATCTTAATTGCCGATATCTACGCCATTATCAAGATCCTGCAAAGCTCGGCTTCCGGGCTCAAGAAACTGGTGTGGGTCCTCGTAGTGCTGCTACTGCCGGTATTGGGGCTGATTATCTGGTTCTTTGCCGGGCCGGGGCGCTGACCCGCGGGCGGCGCAGCCCGTAACCAAACCTCCTCTATTCGATGCCCACCGCATCAAGCGTACGCCGCCAGGTTGAATACTGGATTCGACCTGGCGTCTTATATATTTATTGACGTTGAAAGTCCCTTCCCTCTAAAACCATTGGTTGCTGTAAATTCCAACCAATCGCTCACTTGGAAACAAACGGGGGTAGCTCAATTGTCTGGCGTAATTGCTTTGGGCGAATTTCATGACTTCGGCCGGGATTGCGCCGTACAAAGCGCTACGGCCGGACAAGCCTTCCGCTCTGCGCCAAATTTGCCGAAGAGCGCGGCGTTAGCCAGCTATTCATGGAGGTTACGGCAACATGCCGACCACAATCGTCAATGGCGTTGACCTCTACTACGAATGTCACGGAAAGGGCCAACCACTGATGTTGATCGCCGGTCTTGCCAGCGACTCCCAGAGCTGGCAGCCGATAGTGGAAGAGCTGTCGCAGCATTACCTTGTTATCCTTCCGGACAACAGAGGTACTGGCAGAACAAAGCCGCAGGATGTTGAGACAAGCATTCAGCAGATTGCCGACGATTGCATTGCACTTCTCGGACATTTGCAGCTGCCATCCGCCACGCTGCTTGGGCATTCCATGGGAGGCTTTGCGGCACTGGATTGTGCCATCCGCTACCCTGCACATGTTTCCAAACTGATCCTGGTGGGAACGTCAGCTGTTAATTCAGACAGAAACAATAATTTATTTCGCGACTGGGTTTCCTATCTGAAATCGGGAATGGACACGGAGCGTTGGTTTCGCAACGTCTTTTACTGGATATTTTCCAGGCGCTTTTTTGAGAATAGCGAAACATTAAACGATGCGCTGCGCTTTGCAATTGAGTATCCCTACCCCCAGAGTGACACGGCGTTCGCAAAACAGGTCAATGCCATCGAGGAATTTGATTGCCGGGAACAGCTGCCGGGCATCAAGGCAAAGACCCTGATCATTAGCGGGCAAGAGGACCTGCTATTCCCCCCAAAAGACAGCGCTAGGGTTTTGCAGGCGATTCCGAGTACAAGTGTTTGCCTGATCGCGGATGCGGCACATTCCATACATATGGAAAGTCCCACGACGTTCACCGATTGTGTCTTGCATTTCCTGAGTGATGGCTAACAAATCGCGTTAACCGACGCGCTGAACGGCACGGATGTGAGTTCCGCGGCACGCATTCGGAATGTAATGAATAGGGGCAGATCAACTTTCTGGCGTCAATTCAAGTCAATGCATATGACGCCGAAACTCTGGTCTCCCCCGATTATCTCGATCCCGATTATTCCAATATACCGACGGCGGCCTACCCGCTGATCCGGTCCAGGATATGCAGCGCCCCGGCGATATAGGCCAGCCGCTCGCCCACGCTCAGCGAGTCCGGGCGCACCGAGATCTTGACGCCCATGAAATCGAGCGCGCTGGCGTCGGAGGCCTGCAGGCAGCGGCGGAATTCCGTTTCGGTCAGCAGTGAGCTGGGCTCGAAGGCCGGGATGCCGAACGCCTGCGCCGGCGGCATATGGGTGTCGCGCCAGGCCCCGTAGGGACCCTCCTGCCCCGACGCGCCGGAGAACATCAAACCGCGCAGCAGGCCCGCCTCCCGCGCCGCCTCGAGGTGCGCCACCGGCCCGTCCACGCCGCGCGCCTCCAGCGCCGAGCGGCCCCAGTTGATACACAGGCCCACCGGGTGGTCGGCGCCGCAGTTGGCGCTGGTCACCGCCTCGATTTCCGTTTCAATCAGCATAAAGCCCTTGTCGGCACCCTGCCCCGGCAGCTGGGCATCGCAGTGCTCGAGCACCAGCGCGGCGCCGTCCCAGTCCCAGGACGCCAGGGTTTGCAGCGAGGAGACCAGCGCCGCCGCGTCGGGTCCGTTATCCGCCGCTACGCGCGGGGCGGCGTGGATCAGCAGCGCGGTGACCGCCTGGCGGCCGAGGTGGCGGTTCAGCTTCAGAATGGCCTGTCGCGCCTGCTCGTAAAATGCCAGCGCCGCCTGCCGCCCCGCTTCTGCGCTGGACGCGAGGCCGAAGCTGGCATCACTGCCCAGCCGCTGCATGACGCCGGGCATGCCGGTGAAGACGAAATCCCACTGCGGATCGATATTCGCCAGGAACCAGTCGTCATCCTCTGCGTGCAGCGCGCCGGTAAACGGGTGCTCCAGGCCGCGGACATTCGGCATCGCCTTCAGGCCGTCATAGTATTCGGCCTGAATCGCGGGATCCCAGGATTCGGTGACCGGCGCAGTGGCATAGGCGCCAACAAAATAACCCATAATTCTCTTTCCAGTGCTTGCTGATCCAGATCTCGGCGCGGCGGCTGTACACGTCTGCGATAGCGATAGAGCCGGACGCCGGACAAAGAAGGGAGTCTACCACCAGCGCCGGCAACTTCGATTCTCTCGGCGTTCACCGCGCCGCACTGCGCTGCCGCGGCGGACACATCGTCAGCCTTCTACACTTTGCAATGCGATCTGGCGCTAACTGGCGGAACGACCACATGGCTCGACTTTTGCTGGGATTATTGTTGGCCATACTGGCGGGTTATGCGATGGCGGTTGAAGAACCTGAGTACTCGGTTACCGAGCAATCCGCGCCGTTCGAGCTGCGCACTTACCAACCGAGGATCGTGGCCGAGGTGGTAGTGGCTGGCTCGATGGATGAGGCGTCGAGTATGGGGTTTCGATTACTGGCCAATTACATTTTCGGCAACAATACCGCCGGAAACGGCGGCAGCGAGAAAATCCAGATGACCGCCCCCGTCAGCATGGAGCCGCGCTCGGAAAAGATCAGTATGACGGCGCCGGTCAGCATGCAGGAAAGCGGCGGCCGCTGGCGGGTTTCCTTCGTGATGCCCAGCCGCTACACGATGGAAACCCTGCCCCGCCCCAACAATGCCGCCGTGACGATCCGTCAGCTTCCCGAAACCCGCTACGCCGTGATCCGTTTCTCCGGGCTGGCCGGTGAGCAGAAGGTCGCACAAAAGACTGCGGATCTGCTCGCCTGGCTCGACGAAAAAGGCTTGCGCGCCAGCGGCGAGCCGGAACTGGCCCGCTATAACCCACCCTGGACGCTGCCCTTCCTGCGCAGGAACGAGGTTATGGTCGAGTACCAGTAGCCTCCCTCGCCCCGCCATACCGGTGTCCCTCTAGCCTGTTGGCAGGCTGCCCTGCGGCGAGAGTTCACCGTCGGCCGGCTTTTCCGCTCCCTCCTCCGGCGCGATAAGACTGACAATCTGCCACTCCTCCTTCAGCGCAACGTCGCCTGAAATCGTAAACAGGTGCACTCTGCCCTGCGGGTCCAGCGCATACAGCGGCGTGGCGCGGTTGCCGTAGGTTTCCCTGTAATCCTCGATGGTGAAGGTTTCGGTCAGGCGCGTGGTCCTGATCGTTGCGCCTTTGGCCACCAGACTGGCAAGGCGGCTGTAGGTTGCGTTCTCAGAGAACAGCTCCAGTGTTTTTGCGTAGTCTTCCGACACCTGGTGGCTGGCCCGCCCCTCCTGCGTACCGAAGCCCAGGCCGAGCACCGAACCTTTGCCCAGCACGTATTCGAAGTGATAGGCCACCAGCGGGTTCAGCTGCTTGTAGGGCGACAGCACCAATACCTTGCCCACGGTGGAAAGATCCATGGTCAGGCTGGCATGCTCCGAGATCGGGTTGCCGTAGTAAGTGGGAATGTTGTCCATGCGCGCCTCGCGGATGGCGTCCCAGTTGGTATCCGCAATGATGACGGGAACCTCCTTGTCCATCAGGTCTTTGGCCAACATGCGCGCAAACTTGCCGCCACCGAAGATCAGGTAACCGTTTGGATAGGGAGCGCGCACGCCCAACAGTTTGGCAATGGTCTTGGAGGTAAGGCTTTGCAGAACGACCGTGGCAATAATCACCAGGAACACCATCGGTACCAGCAGTTCGGATTTTGCCAGCCCGAGTTCATCCAGTTTCAGCGCAAACAGCGCGGAAACCGCTGCGGCGACGATACCCCGCGGCGCAATCCAGCTGAGCATCGCCAGCTCGCGCCAGTTGAGACCCGAGCCGGGTGATGACAGAAATACCGATAGCGGCCGGGCCACAAACATGATCGCCGCCAGTACCAGTAGCGATCCCCAGCCCAGCTGAGCGAGCGTGAACCATTCCAGCCGTGCGGCAAGCAGGATAAACAGTGCCGAAATCAGCAGTACGCTCAGGGTTTCCTTAAACTCGAGAATATCGTCGACATCCAGCCCCTTCATGTTGGCCATCAGGACACCCATCACCGTCACCGTGAGCAGCCCGGATTCGTGCGTGATCAGATTAGAGGCGGCGTAGGCACCGAGCATCAGCGTGAGTACCGCGGTATTGCGCAGGTAGTGCGGTACCCAGTTTTTCCTGAGCAGCGAGCCGAGAAAATACCCCATCAGCGAGCCGAGCCCGAAGCCGATCGCCACTACCTGCAGCAGAATCACCAGCGTGTGCTCGACGGCATCCTGCGCAGCCACAACGTACTCGTACACCAGCACCGCGAGCAGCGCGCCGATGGGGTCGATAACGATGCCCTCCCAGCGGAGGATATTCGCGATACGCGAATTGGGGCGTACCGAACGCAGCATCGGCACGATGACGGTCGGCCCGGTAACCGTGACAATGGCCCCGAACAGCGCGGCCAGTTGCATGGGCATGCCGAGCACATAGTAGGCGGCGGGCGTGGCGATCAGCCAAGTCACCAGGGCACCGAGCGTACACAGGTTGCGCACCATGGTGCCGTGCCCGGCGAGGTCGGAAAACTTGAGTGTCAGCGCGCCCTCAAACAGGATAATCGCGACCGCCAGCGACACCAGCGGGAACAGCAGGTCGCCGAACAGGGCGTCGGGATCGAGTACGCCGGTCAGCGGGCCGAGCGCAAGGCCGGCCAGCAGAAGCGGCAGGATCGCCGGCAATTTGAGCTTAAATGCCAGGTACTGACACGCAATCGAAACGATGCCCACCATCACCAACAGGGCCATCGGGTTCGAGAGGATTTCTTCCATAGTGCTAACCAGGCGATTGCCGTTTATGTTTAAGCGCGAGAGTATCACCTAGTGAATCGCGCCGGAAACTCACTCACTCGGACACAACACCATGCGACACCTGCTGACCGCCCTCCTCCTGCTCGCCAGCGCCCTCGCTGACGCCAGGGAAGTGGCCTTCACTTTCGACGATGCGCCGAGAAAAGCTTCTGGCTATTTTGACGGGCCCACGCGCGCGCAAAAGCTGCTGCACGAGCTCGCAGCACACAAGGTAGGCGAGGTGGCGTTTTTTGCCAACACCGGGCAGCTCGAGGGCGAGAAGCTGCAGCGGCTCAAGACCTACGGCAATGCTGGCCACATCATCGCCAACCACAGCCATACGCATCCGAATTTCAACGGCGAGGAGTTACAGGCCTACATCGACAATGTGCGCGAGGCCGATCGTATCCTGGGCGATTTCCCCACATTCAAAAAATGGTTCCGCTTTCCCTACCTGCGTGAGGGCAATACCCAGGCCAAGCGCGACGGTATGCGGCATTTCCTTGATGAGCAGGGTTACTTGAACGCCTATATCACGCTCAATAATTACGACTGGTATATCGAAACGCTGTTCCAGCAGGCCGTCGCCAAGGGGATAGAAGTCGACCTGGACAAGCTGCGGCGCTTCTACCTCGAGGTGATGATCTCGGGCATCGAGCATTACGATCAGATGGCCATCCAGCATATCGGCCGCTCGCCCAAACATGTGTTGCTGATGCACGAGATGGATATTACAGCCATGTTTGTCGGCGACCTCGCCGATGCCCTGCGAGCCAAAGGCTGGTCGATCATTTCACCGGAAGAGGCCTACACCGACGATATCGCCAACTACCGCACCCCCAGCGTATTGAAGTACAACGCCGGCAGGATCGGCGAAATCGCCTTCGATAAGGGACAGAAGACGGGCCTCTGGCATGAGACCCTCGATGAGGATTATCTGCGCAGGCGCTTCAGTGCCGAGGTGTTGCGGTAACCCCCTACATCATACGTAGCAGTTCAGGCCTGAACTGCTACGATTCGGTTTTTCGCCTGCTAGTTTCCCGCGGAGCCTGTTCTGGAGGAGAAAAACAGGTTACGCAGGCCGAACCAGCTGCGCTTCTTAGCAACAGCTGCAGCATCGCCATTTTGCTGCTGGTGAAACAGTTTAATCAGCGCCTCGGCTTCCTCTTCCCGAAACCGCAAAGGCTCAAACCGTTGATAGTCTCGGCTGCGGACAAACTCCCTTACCGCCTGCTCCACCGGAACATACTTCATTGACCAATCTGCAAACAGGCGGTTCGGTACGGTTTTCAGCGACAGAATGGTCACATTCCGGTGCCGGGGATCGGCCGCGATACGCTGGTAAGTCCGGTTGACCGCGTTGCGGTCGCCCTCAAGCGCCTGGAAAAAATGCCCATCGCCAAAATAGAGCACGCCTCCAATATTTTCACGGCTGTTATTCCGCCGGCTCTGCATCAGGATACGGGCCACGGACGGCTCCACTCCCTGCTTCACTGGTGCGGCTTCAAACGCCGCCTCGCTCGCGTAGACCAGCCTAATCAGTTCACTCATCTTATTTTCCTGCCCGGTATTGGGTTAAATTCCGTTACTACGCAGGTTCCGCCGCTCCGGATCAGTTCCGGGTGATTGGCTGTAGCCAGTCGATCAAAAGTGTGCCTGAAGGCTTATACCGGTCCCGGATGCGATGCCGAAAAGTCATTTCGTTGCCGGCCTAAATCACATCCCTCGCCGTCACATTTCCTTTACACTGTGGCCACCTATCATTCCCGTTGTCGGAGTCACCATGAGTCAGCCCGCAAGCCGTTCCTGGCTTAACGCATTACCCGCAGCTTTCAAGGCCTACCAGAACGGCCGCAGGCTGGATGAAGTGGAGTGCATCATTCCCGACCTGAACGGCATGTCCCGCGGCAAGGCGATGCCGTTGAATAAATTTTCGCCCGAGACGCCGATCTTCCTGCCGATTTCGATTTTTTACCAGACCATCACCGGTCAGGATGTGGAAATGGATATCGACAACCAGTGGGCGGAGAGCGACATGGTGCTGGTGCCGGATATGTCGACGGCGATGGCGGTGCCCTGGGCCAAGCAGGCCACGCTGCAGATCATCCACGACCTGCAGGATTTCGACGGCAAGCCGATTTTCTGCGCGCCGCGGAATATCCTCAAGCAGGTGATCGGCCTGTATCAACAGCGCGGCTGGAAGCCGGTTGTTGCCCCGGAGCTGGAGTTCTACCTGACCAAGCCGAATATCGACCCCAATGAGCCGATACAGCCGCCCGTCGGCCGCAACGGCCGCTCCGGTACCGCGCTGCAGTCCTATTCGATGTCCGCCGTCGACGAATACGGCCCGGTGATAGATACCATCTACGACTATGCCGAAGCCGCCGGCCTGCATATCGATTCGGTGATCCAGGAGGATGGCGCTGGCCAGGTCGAGTTCAACCTCACCCACGGCGACCCGCTGTTGCTGGCGGACCAGGTTTTCTACTTCAAGCGCATCATCAAGGAGGCGGCGCTGAACAACAATATGTTCGCCACCTTTATGGCCAAACCGATGCGCGACCAGCCCGGCAGCGCCATGCATGTGCACCAGAGCGTGGTCGACATTGCCAGCGGGCAGAACATCTTCTCCGATGGCGACGGCAATGAGACCGACCTGTTCCGCTACTTTATCGGCGGCACCCAGAGACACCTGAGGGAAGTAATGCCGTTGATCGCACCGAACGTCAATTCCTACCGGCGTTTCGAATCGGAGGCCAACTCCAGTGCGCCGACCAACCTGGCCTGGGGCTATGACAACCGCGCCACCGGCCTGCGGGTGCCACACTCCGGTGCCCAGGATCGCCGCCTGGAGAACCGCGTGATCGGCGTCGACACCAACCCGTACCTGTCGATCGCCGCGAGCCTGGCCTGCGGCTACCTGGGCATGGTGAATCGAATCGAGCCGGGTGCGCCGGCAGAAGGCGAGCTGGATGACCACCAGCATACGGAATCCTATATCCCCACGACCTTCGACGAAGCGCTGCGTATCTTTGCCAACGCCGACGAGGTCCACCAGGCGCTCGGGGAGAATTTCTGCCGGCTGTATGCGGAAGTCAAAAAGGAAGAGCTGCGCCAGTTCCACCGCGAGATATCGCCATGGGAGCGTGAGCACCTGTTATTGAATGTGTAGGGTGCGAGGGAGCCAGCCGATTATTAATATTTGGGTTAGAGTCAGGCTTTTAGGCGCGGACCCACGACACCGTTTGATACCATGGCTTTACGCCATCCCGACTATTGATTGCCGCCCCCTGCCGACATCCCAGGCGCACCGTGCCGCGCTTCGGATGGCTCCGCTCCGGGGCTTTAGCCAACAGAATCGAAACACACTATGAGCAAAGAAGAATTGGACGCAATACTGGCCCTGGGTACTGAAGAGCGCTTCGAGGTTTTCCTCGACCTTGTGGGCGAGGAACGGGAGGTCTGGATACTGGTCAACAGCGAGGAACACTTCCTGAAGCTGCATTCGGACGAACACGGCGGCTTCGAGTACCTGCCGGTGTGGCCGGCCGCGGAGTTCGCCGCGGCCTATGCCGGCGACGACAGCGACCTCAAGCCCAGAAGCATTCCCCTGCCCCAGTTCCTGAAGAAGTGGCTGGCGGGACTGGAGAGAGACGGTATCGAAATCGGGGTATTCCCCGGCCCGGACAAGAGCGTCTGGATTACCGAGCCGTCAGACCTGGGGCAGGACCTGCGCGACGAGCTGTCCCGCTTCTGACCGAGGGCGCCCCATCGGCGCAGGCCCGACTGGGAGCTCCATCAGGCTGAGGGCTCTGTTAACGCTGAGGGCTTTCTTACGGCTGAAGGCTCCCTTACCGCTGAGGGCTCTTTTCGCGTTGAGGGCTCTTTTCGCGCTGAGGGCTCTCTTACCGGTGTTTATTTTTCCGGTATTGCGCCGGCGACAGCCCCATCACCTTCTTGAACAGGCGGGAAAAGTAGTAGACATCCTCATAGCCCAGATCCGCCGCCACCTGCTTGATGCTTCTGTCGCTGGCATCCAGCAACTGGCAGCCGCGCTGCATTTTAAGGTGAATGAAATACTGTATCGGGGACTGGCCGGTGGCGGCGGTGAATTTGCGCGAGAAGTGGAATTTCGACAGCCCCGTCTGCGCCGCCAGCTGTTCCAGCGTCAGGTGTTCGTGCAGATGGTCCTGCATAAACCGCACCGCCAGATCGAGATCGATGGCCATGCCGCGGCCCGGCGGGTGGCGCCGGGCCATCAGTGAGATATAGCTGACGATCTGCCGCAACAGATAGCTGCCGTAAATGAAGGCATCCAGGTGGTCGCCGCTCCAGCGCAACTCGAACAGGCGCTCGAAGTCGGCGATGATTCTGGGGTGCAGGCCAATGGTGGTGACGGCCTCCCAGGCCGGCATCTGGCGCAGGGTCGTCGAGCCTTCAATGCCGTCGAAGTGCGCCCAGTACAGTGTCCACGGATCGCGTTTATCGCTGCTGTACTCGTGGGCCACCCCCGCCGGCAGATAGATCAGGTCCCCGGCCGCAACCGGAAAACGCCCCGCCGCAGTTGTCACCTCCCCCCTGCCCTCAGTGCAATACATCAGCAGATAGTTGCGGTGCTGTCGGCGCCGCATATGGTGGCCGGCGGCCCGCGGATAGTAACCGGCGGCCACCGGGTACATTTCCCGGGTCAGCGTGTTGTCGCGCATGCGCGCCACCAGGGAGGCGGGCACCAGGAAGCGGACCCCGCTTTTCGGCAGCGGCCAACTGGAAGTGACTTCGGTTTTACGCTGCCCGCTGCCGCCAGCGGCTCTGCTCGCCATGCCGCTGCCCTCGACTCTGAACATTGGAGGGCAAGATAGTCCATTAAATGGGCAAATTAATCAATTCGCACGGCGCCGCGCCTGTGTTCTTATAAGGCCAGAAAACTTATCAGGTGAAGGCCATGAACAAGCAAATACCCGCCAGCATTCCTTTGTACATCGACGGCAAGTGGGAGCTATCCGCTTCCGCAAACTCGCAAGATGTTACCAATCCGGCCACCCAGGAGGTGCTGACCCGGGTGCCCTTCGCCACCCAGGACGAGATGCAGCGGGCGGTGGCCTCCGCCAAGAAAGCCTTCCAGTCGTGGAAGGAGACCCCGGTATCCAGCCGCGCGCGGGTGATGCTGAACTATCAGGCGCTGCTGAAGGAGCACCAGGAAGAACTGGCGAAGCTCCTCGCTCAGGAAACCGGCAAGACTTTTGAAGACGCCAAGGGCGATATCTGGCGCGGTATCGAAGTGGTGGAACAGGCGGCCAACATCGCCTCCATGATGATGGGGGAGACGGTCGAGAATGTGGCCACGTCTATCGACTGCTACTCCTATACCCAGCCACTGGGTGTCTGCGCCGGTATCACGCCATTTAACTTCCCGGCGATGATTCCGCTGTGGATGTTCCCGATGGCGATCGCCTGCGGCAATACCTTTATTCTCAAGCCGTCGGAGCAGGATCCCATTACCCCCACCAAGCTGGTGGAGCTGTTCGAGCAGGCTGGCGCCCCCGCGGGTGTGTTGCAGGTGATTCACGGCGGCAAGGAGCAGGTGGACTTCCTGCTCGACCACCCGGATATCCAGGCAATTTCCTTTGTCGGTTCCGTGCCCGTCGGCCAGTACATCTACCGCAAGGGCACAGACAACCTGAAGCGGGTACAGGCGTTTGCCGGTGCCAAGAACCATATGGTGGTCATGCCGGATGCCAACAAGGCGGCGGTGATCAACAACCTGGTGGGCGCCTCCGTGGGTGCCGCCGGTCAGCGCTGTATGGCCATTTCCGTGGCGGTGCTGGTGGGCGATGCCAGGGAGTGGATCCCCGAGATTCAACAGGCCCTGGCCAAGGTCAAACCCGGCGCCTGGGACGATCCGGAAGCTGCCTATGGACCGCTGATTTCGCCCCAGGCTCGCGAGCGGGTGTTGGACTTTATCAACCGCGGCAAGGAGGAAGGCGCAACCTGCCTGCTGGATGGCAGCGAGGTGGTGGTCGAGGGATACCCGGACGGCAACTGGGTGGGCCCCACCGTCTTCAGCGACGTAACGCCGCAAATGGCCATCTACCGGGAAGAGATCTTCGGCCCGGTGCTCTGCCTGATGACGGTGGACACGCTGGACGAAGCCATTCAGCTGATCAACGAGTGTCCTTTCGGCAACGGCACCTCCATTTTCACCGGCAGCGGCGCTGCGGCGCGCAAATACCAGCACGAAATCCTGGTGGGCCAGGTGGGAATCAATGTGCCCATTCCGGTACCCCTGCCCTTCTTCAGCTTTACCGGTTGGCGCGCCTCCTTCTACGGCGACCAGCACGCCTACGGCAAACAGGCGGTGCGTTTCTACACCGAAACCAAAACCGTGACCGCCCGCTGGTTTGATTCCGATATCGAACTGGCGCAGCAGCCGAACATGACCATTCAGCTCAAGTAACACCGCTGTTCACGGCTTAGGGCGCGCGCCGCGCGCCGCAGGTTGCTGACAAAGTTACGCAGTCAAAATTTAAGGCAAAGTGCTAGGACGAGGATTTCGAACCGTCGGCGACAGGACGTCGCCGCCGGAGCTTACAGGGATGTATTCACAGCGTTTCGAAATGCTCGTCCTAGTGCTTGGCCGCCACCGCACCAGCTCAGAACGGAATGCGGGGTTTATCAACAGTCTGAAGCGCGCCCCGCGCGCCGTTTCTTTTTTTCGGATCTATCGATGAATTTCAATCTCGACGAAGAGCAGCGCAGCTACCAGCAGGCCGCGCGGGATTTTGCCCGCGGCGAACTCGCGCCCAAGGCGGCCGAGTGGGATGCGCAATGCCATTTTCCCGTGGATGTTTTGCGCAGTGCCGGGGAAATGGGCTTTATGGGGATCTACACTCCCGAGGCGGCCGGCGGCATGGGCCTGTCGCGGGTGGACGCCGCCATTATTCTGGAGGAGCTGGCCGCGGGCTGCACCTCAACCGCCGCCTATATCAGCATTCACAATATGTGCTGCTGGATGCTGGCCACTTTCGGCGGCGACACCGTTAAAAACGCGTTCAGCAAAAAGCTGAGCAGTGGCGAGTTCCTGGCCTCTTACTGCCTCACCGAACCCGGTGCCGGCTCCGATGCCGGCAACCTGCGCACCAGTGCCAGGTGCGACGGCGATGAATATATTCTCAACGGCAGCAAGATGTTTATCTCCGGCGCCGGCTCCACGGATCTGCTGATCGTGATGGCGCGCACCGGCGGTGAAGGCCCACAAGGTATTTCCGCCTTCGCGGTACCGGCAAATGCCGCCGGGATCGGGTATGGCAAGAAAGAGGAAAAGCTGGGCTGGAACAGCCAGCCCACCCGCGCCATCAGTTTCGACAATGTGCGGGTATCCGCACAGTTTATGCTGGGCGCCGAGGGCGAGGGATTCAAGATCGCCATGATGGGCCTCGACGGCGGCCGCATCAATATCGCCACCTGCTCCATCGGCGCCGCCCAGGCGGCACTGGATGCCGCGCAGCAATATATGCACCAGCGCCAGCAGTTCGGCAAGAAACTGGCCGATTTCCAGGCGCTGCAATTCAAGCTCGCGGACATGGCCACACGCCTGGTGGCAGCGCGGCAGATGGTGCGCCTGGCAGCCAGCAAACTGGACGAAAACGCCGCGGACAAGACCACCTACTGCGCCATGGCCAAGCGCTTCGCCACCGACGAAGCCTTCACCATCTGCAACGATGCGCTGCAACTGCACGGCGGCTACGGCTATATCCGCGAGTACCCGGTGGAGCGCTATCTGCGCGATGCGCGGGTACATCAAATCCTGGAAGGCACCAACGAAATTATGCGGCTGATTATCGCGCGCCGCATTTTGCAGGAAGGCGCGACGGAGGCCATACGATGAGCGAACTGCTGAAACTGGAAAACCGCGGACTATTTGAGGGTACTGGTGATGAGTAAGACGGTAGCATTTATCGGCCTCGGCAACATGGGTGGCCCAATGGCAGCCAACCTGGTCGAGGCCGGATTCCGGGTGCAGGGTTACGACCTGTCAGAAGATTTGTTGAATGCCGCCGCGGAACGCGGCGTGGAGAAAGCGAGCTCCGCCACCAACGCCGTCGCCGGTGCCCGGTACGTAATCACCATGCTGCCCAGCGACGCCGCCGTGGAATCCGTTTATATCGACGGCACCCGGTTACTCGCCCATATTCCCGAGGATGCGCTGATCATCGACTGCTCCACCGTCTCCAGCGCCACGTCAAAACGGCTGGCAACCCAAGCGAAGCAGCGCGGCCTGCGCGCGATAGATGCCCCGGTATCCGGCGGCGTGGCCGGCGCGGCAGCGGGCACCCTGAGTTTTATGTGCGGTGGCGATGCCGAGGATGTGGACAGCGCCCGCGAACTGCTCTCCGCCATGGGCGCCAATATCTTCCACGCCGGCGCCGCCGGCGCCGGCCAGACCGCGAAGATCTGCAACAATATGCTGCTCGCCATTCACATGGCCGGCACCGCAGAGGCACTGCAACTGGGCGTGGACAACGGCCTGGACCCCAAAGTGCTGTCGGAAATCATGCTGAAAAGTTCCGGTGCCAACTGGTCACTGGAAAAATACAACCCGATGCCCGGCGTGATGGAAAACGTCCCCGCCAGCAGGGACTATTCCGGCGGCTTCCAGGTCCAATTGATGAGCAAGGATCTGCGCCTTGCCCAGGACACGGCCAATGCCAGTAACTCCCATACGCCCCTGGGCTCACTGGTGCACAACCTGTTCGGGCTGCACGGAAAAATGGGCAATGCAGGTTTGGATTTTTCCAGTATCCAGCAGCTGTTTTCCAGGAAAATAGGTTGAGCAGCTAGCTGATGGGCACCTCCGCCATCGCGGTGGAGGTGCTTCATTCCCTCTAAGTAAATACTGCCTGTCAGTGCGCGAGACAACTGTTCAAAAATTGAACAATACCCCAATCTATTGCGGTGAAATGGCCACTGAACGGCAGCAGCCACAACACGGCATCACCGGTCAGAGCAGATTTCTTTTGCCGGCCAAATCAATGCACCGGCACTGACGCAACATATCTGGCGCCAGCCTGTCCAATATCAAGCCAGCTGTTCAGTTTATGTTCAGCCTCATCTTGTACTCTGGTACCATTTACCGCTTCCCGTACTCGCAGGAACTGAGCCGCGCTTGTAGGTAGTCCGCCCGCAAACGCGATTTACCTGCCCGCCGCAGGCATCGAGCTGTTGCCATGCTGCGATGGGACCGATGAGTCTGCTTTGCTAACAATAAGATCCGATGAATAAAAAACTACTGGTCCCGATCCTTTTCCTGATAGCCACTACCACGGGTTGTAGCCTGGCCCCGTACCAGCAGCCCCCCGCAGAACCCGCTACGGAGCCCAAGACACAAACTCCGCCAACGCCGCTACGGGAAACCCCCAAGGTCGTAAAGAACGACAGGAGCGTAAAAGAAAAGCTCTATTCACAGCACCGGGAGTGGAAAGGTACCCGCTATGTCCTCGGCGGCATGAGCAAGCGGGGAATCGATTGCTCCGGGCTGGTGGTTAACATTTACCGCGATCACCTCGGGGTGAAACTCCCCCGCACCACCAAGTACCAGTCCCTGGTCGGCAAGGCAGTCAAGCGCAGCCAGCTGCGCGCCGGCGACCTGGTGTTTTTCAAGACCGGCGCAAACACCAGGCATGTCGGCATTTACATCGAAGACAACAAATTCCTGCACGCTTCGACAAAGCACGGCGTGAAAATTTCGCGACTGACCGATTACTACTGGCGGGACAGATACTGGCAGGCGCGCAGAGTGTAGCTTGCCAGTCAGCGAGCCAGTGCCATTCGTACCCTTATTTTCTTCCCGTCGCTGCTTCTGCGAAACATTGTCCGTGTCCGCGCCAGCTTCAGGGCAAATGCTCCAGTAACTTGTCCAGCGTGATCGGGAAGTTTCGCACCCGCACGCCGGTGGCGTGATAGACGGCGTTGGCCACCGCGGCGCCGGCGCCACTGATGCTCAGTTCGCCGATACCCTTGGAGCCCAGCGGATTCGAGTGGCTGTCCGGCTGTTCGCGGAAATGGATCTCCACCTCGGGGATATCGCGGTTGACCGCCAGGTGATACTCGGCAAAGTCGCGATTCACGAAGGCGCCGTAGCGCTCGTCCAGCATCAGCTCTTCCAGCAGCGCATAGGAGATACCCCACACCATGCCGCCCAGCAGTTGGGAGCGTGCGGTCTTGTGATTGAGGATGCGCCCGGCGGAGAACACCCCCAGCATCCGCTGCACCCGCACCTCACCGGTATCCCGATCCACGGTCACCTCGGCGAACTGGGCGCCGTAGGAGTGCTGGGAATATTTTTCGTGCTCCTCGCCCGGCTCCACCTTGCCCTCGACTTCCAGGTAATCGTGGCCGGACTGACGCACCAGCTCGGTGAGCGGTACCTCCTTGTCGCCCAGCACCAGCTTGCCCCGCTCGAAGCGCGCGCCATCAAAGTCTGCACTCTTTAATGATTCCTGCTTGCGTGCGATATCCACCAGCTTCTCCCGCAATTTCATGCAGGCGTCGCGCAGCGCGGAGCCGGAGCTGCCGGCGCCGAAGGAGCCGCCGGAGCCACAACTGGCCGGATAGGCGGAGTCCCCCAGTTCGATCTGCACCTGCCCGGCCGGCAGGCCCAGAATATCGGCGGCGATCTGGGTGAGGATGGTGTAGGTACCCGTGCCGATGTCGGTCATGTTGGCCCACGCGATCAGGCTGCCGTCATCGGACAGGCGTATCCGGGTGGTGGATTTCACCAGAATGTTGATGCGGATGGTGCTGGCGACACCATAGCCTACCAACTGGCGCCCGCGCTCGTGGCTGCGCGGGGCGGACTCGCGCTGGTCCCAACCGAACTTTGCCGCGCCCTCGCGCAGGCACTCGGCCAGGTCGTGGCTGGAGAAGGGCTTGCCGCTGCTGGGATCCTTGTCCGGCATATTGGCCAGGCGAAACGCCACTGGATCCTGGCCGCAGCGGTAGGCCATCTCGTCGATGGCGGACTCGAAGGCCAGCGAGCCGATGGAGTGCCCCGGCGCGCGGCAGGAGTCGATCAATGATATGTCGACCGTCTTCACCCGGTGCCGGCTCAGCAGCGCGTCGGTGCGGTAGGTAGTGCGCGCCGACGCGCCGGTGGGTTCGGCGAAGGCGTAATCCCTGGCCCGCGGCATGAAGCTATCGTGGCCAATGGCCTGCAGTTTGCCGTCGCGGCTGGCGCCGAGGCGGATGCGCTGCACCGAATTGCCGCGATGCGGCGCGTTGTGGAAGACGTGGCGCCGGTGCTGCACGACCTTGACCGGCCGCTCCAGGTGCATCGCGCCCAGGCAGGCCAGGACGGCCTCGTTGTGCAGGCCCAGCTTGGAACCGAAGCCGCCGCCGATGTAGGGGCTCAGCACGCGGATCTTGTCCGGATCGAGGTTCAGCGTATTGGCCAGCACCTGCACGGCGGGGCCGATCAGCTGCACCGACGTGTAGACCCAGAGTTCCTCACCATCGTATTCGGCGATGGTGGCGTGGGGCTCCATGGCGGCGGCCGCCTGGTTCGGCGTGCTGTAGGTGACATCGAGGGTCACGTCGGCATCGCCGTAGGCCCGCTCGAAATCCCCCCGGCTGACATCCGCATCCAGGCCGCCGTCGAGCTCGTCGGGTTTCTCGTCCGCGTCTTCCCCGGCCACGGTCACCGCCGGCTCGGACTCGTAGCTGACCTCGACCAGCCCCGCCGCGTGGCGGGCATTCGCCAGCGTATCGGCGATCACCAGCGCGACCGGAAAGCCGTGATAGCGAATGCGATCGTCGCGCAGCATAGCGCGGGACTGGGTGAAACGCCCCTCGTCGTCCGGCTCGCCGAATGGCGTCTGCGCCGGGCTGTCCCTGTGGGTAAGCACCGCCACCACGCCGGCGCTGTTCTCCGCCGCGCTGGTATCCAGCGCCTTGATGCGCCCGGTGGGAATAGTGGCCTCGACGATCCAACCGACCAGCGGCGCATGATCCAACTGGTGCTCGGCCGCATAGGTGGCCGCGCCGCTGACCTTCAGCGGTCCGTCGACCCGATCCAGTGGCTGGCCGATGGATGCGGAATTCGTCATGGCGTGCTCTCCTCTGTCGCGCGAGCCGCATCCCTGAGGACGGCCACCAGCGTGCGCCGGGCCAGCGGAATCTTGAAATCGTTGCCACCGTAGCCTCGCGCGTCGGCCAGCTCGACGTCGGCTGCCTTCAGGAAATTCTCCTCGGTGGCCGCCTGGCCCTGCAGTGCCTGCTCGGCCTTGCGCGCGCGCCAGGGTTTGTGGGCCACACCGCCGAAGGCGATGCGCACGCTGCCCACCTTGCCGTCCGCCACGTGCAGGATCGCGCCAACCGACACCAGCGCGAACGCATAGGAGCTGCGGTCCCGCACCTTGCGGTAGATGTGCCGGCCCGGCGGTGGCGCCGGCAGGTCGACTCCGAGGATCAGCTCGCCGGGCTGCAGTACCGTGTCGCGCTCAGGGTGATCGCCGGGCAGCCGGTGCAATTCCTCCACCGGCAGCTCCCGCTGGCTGCCATCGGCCGCGCGCAGCCTGACCCTGGCATCCAGCGCGACCATGGCCACGGCCATATCGGATGGATGGGTGGCGATGCACTGCTCACTGGCGCCGAGGATGGCGTGAATGCGGTTGTGCCCCGCGAGCGCACCGCAACCCTCGCCCGGCTCGCGCTTGTTGCAGGGGCGGGCAGTGTCGTAGAAGTAATAGCAGCGGGTGCGCTGCAGCAGGTTGCCGCCGGTGGTGGCGCGGTTGCGCAGCTGCGCCGTGGCGCCGGCCAGCAACGCCGAAGACAGCAGCGGCCAGCGCTCCCGCACACGGGCATCGCTGGCCAGCCCCGTATTGGTCACCAGGGTACCCACCCGCAGGCCGCCCTGATCGCCGTCCTCGATCTGCGCCAGCTCGAGCCGGGAAATATCCAGCAACCGCTCCGGTGTCTCTATCTCGTGCTTCATCAGGTCGACCAGGTTGGTGCCGCCGGCGAGAAAGCTGCTCCGCTCGCCGGCGTCCGCGTCGATCTCTTCCACGGCGCCGATGCGCTGATAATCAAAAGGTTTCATGATGGCGATTCCTCCCGCTGGCCCGCCTCGAGAATCGCGTCGACGATGTTGGCGTAGGCGCCGCAGCGGCAGAGGTTGCCGCTCATGCGCTCGCGGATTTCATCCCGACTGAGACGCACCCCGTCCTCGTCGGTGACGTCGCTGGGTTCGCCGTTGGCGATTTCCTCGAGCATGGCGTAGGCCGAACAGATCTGGCCCGGTGTGCAGTAACCGCACTGGAAGCCGTCGTGGCGGACAAAGGCCTGCTGCAGCGGATGCAACTGGTCCCCCTCCCCCAGCCCCTCGATGGTGGTCACTTCGCAGCCCTCGCACTGCACTGCCAGAATCAGGCACGCATTCACCCGCCGGCCGTCCAGCAGCACGGTGCAGGCGCCGCACTGGCCGTGATCGCAACCCTTCTTGGTACCGGTGAAGCCCGGGAGCTCCCTAAGCGTATCGAGCAATGTGGTACGGGGATCATCGCTGAGTGTTACCTGCTGTCCGTTAACCGACAGTTCCGCCATAGCGGGCCCTCCCTGGCCAGTGCGTTTCAGGTTATGTTAGTGCAACCACGGGCGAACCTGCCTCTCGCCGCCTGCACAAACAGGCATGGGGTTCGACGGTAAAGAACGACATCCCGGGTGCTGGAGATAACGGCAGCCGGACTGGACTGGACGCACAAGAATCGACGCAGACCCTGGTCTGCTCGGCAAGGTATGAAGATCACACTGCTGACCCATGAGCGCGAGCTCGACCGCAAGACCAACACCGGCGCGCTCGCCCTTGCGCATTGCGGGGAAATCGTAGAGCGCGTGGCCTGGGCGCGCCGCGAACCGGATACAACATTGGTGGACAGCGTTGAGCGCGGGGAAGCGGCACTGGTTTACCCCGCCGCGGATTCAACACCGGCACGGCTGGAAGATTTCGCCCATGTGATACTGATCGACGCCACCTGGCAGGAAGCCCGTAAAATCTATAACCGCAGCCCCTACTTGCAGACGGCACCCCGGGTGGCCATCGCAGCGGACAGCACATCCAGCTACCGCCTGCGGCGCAACCAGCCGGAGGGCGGCCTCTGCACCGCCGAGTGCGTGATCGAGATACTGCGCAGAAACGGCGAGGATGCGGCAGCCGACCGACTGGAGGCGGCGTTTATGCAGTTCAACCAGGCCCCAGATACACAATCAAGTAGAAAAAATGAGGGATGACGGCATGCTACGCACACTCCTGGAAAGGGTCATCGAGTGGCTCGCCCCCGCTGCAATAATCACTGTCGCGTGTCTTATCTATTTCGCCCCACCCGAGGTGGACAGCCTGCTGCGCTACGAGCGCAGCCTGATTCTATCCGGTGACTACTGGCGCATTGTCACCGGCCACTTTACCCACACCAATCTCAATCACCTGTTGATGAACTGCGCCGCGGTTGTCCTGACCTGGATGCTGCTGCCGATCCGCCCCCGCCTCGACCTGGCGCTGCTCGGCATCGCCATCCTCGCCGCCCTCTGTGGCATCGCGCTGCTGGTGTTCGAGCCGCAGATCGGCTGGTACAAAGGCCTGTCGGGCCTGCTCCACGCCCTGCTGGCCCTGGGCGCCGTGCTGAATATGAGGGAGCGCGGCTCGCGCTGGTGGGGCATTGTCTTACTGGCGATACTGTCGCTGAAGGTGTATTCGGAGTGGTTTGGCACCCAGGGCTCGCTGCTGGCGCAGTGGATCGGCGCACCGATGGTGACGGAGGCACACTTCTGGGGGCTGGTTATCGGGGGGACAGTCGCAACGCTGGTACTGTTCGGCATGGGCCTGGGAGAACTGATCGCCCGCGGCATTGCCGCTATGCGCGGAAGCCGGTCTCCCGGCTAGCACGCCGCAAGCTGCCGGGACCGCCGTTCGCCGGCCAGTTGGCGCCTATCGAACATCCGCGCTCTGCACCGACGTACAGCGTCTCAGTAGCCCATTACAGATGGATCTTCATCGTAATAAATTCCGCCGGCCGTACAGCGGCAACGCCGATGTAGAGTTCGACCCGCGGTGCCAGCGGATCACTGCGCTCCCCGTCCGGGTTAACTGCACAATTGACGAAGAAAGCCTGTTCCGGGGTGGCGCCCGCCAACGCACCGGCCCGCCATTGCTCCATCAGAAATTCTTTCACGCTGGCCTTGATCATTTCCTCCACCAGCTTACCGTCCACGTCTATCACCAACTCCTGCAGCGCGTTCGCAACCGACCGCCTGACCATGCTGCAGTAGCGCCTGACCGATACGTAACGCCATTCGTTATTGTGGCCGGCCAGCGTACGCGCCCCCCAGACGAGAACCCCCTTGCCAGTAAAATGGCGCAACGCGTTGATGGACTTGCCGCTCGCATCGATATTCATCTGCTCGTTCAGTTGATCATCAATCGCGGTAGGCAGCGCCCGCACGGCCGAAACCGCGATATTTGCCGGGGGCTTCCACACCCCGCGCTCGCGATCCACCTTACAGTAGATACCGGCGATAGCCGCGGAGGGCGGCAGCGTGACGGAATACTGATCCAGCGCCACGCGCACATTTCTGTATACCCCCAGAAACGCTTGACGATCTCCCCGTTCGCCGCGGACCAGCAGCTCCGCCAGCGCCAGGTTATGACAACGCCCCGGCTGAACCAGGCTGCCGTCCGCAGCTCGGCTTGCCGGTTGCGACAGGTGGATCGTCTCCAAGTCCCAGCGCCACGGCAGGCTGGTTTCAATAAAGGGATGGTACGCGGCGCCGTAGTCGAGATTGTCATAGCCTATCCCTGCACGGAACGCCTCCACCACGCCCTCCTTCGCCGTGTCTCCGCCCCAGACATCGGCGATCAGGAATCGATCGCCCAGTTCGGCGCACTGCGTCAGCGCCATGCGCAATACCTCGTGATATTGCCCCCTGATCCAGTCAATTAATGTTTCATCGTCAGGGTCGATCGGTTTTATCCCGCTGAGATCCGGCATCACGATCAGCGTGGGTCCCTGTTGTTCGGCCAGCGCCGACAGGCCCCTGAGATGTTCCGCGGACATTTCGGACATTACCCCGGGGCTGCTGAAGTCCCCGACAGACATCACGTAACAGTGGCCACCGCCATTCAGGAAATAGTGATTCAGTGCGTAGGCCAGACGAAAACGGGAAATGCCCTTCTGGTTCGGATCGAAGATACCACCGGCGATACCACCATCGGCGTCAATTTCGATAGTAAAGCCCCCGACTGCCGGCGCCTCACCAAATATGGTGGCGAAGTCGCTGAGGGATTCTATTTCAATCGGCCGGTTGAGCAGCGACACCCCCGCGTATTCGACTCTCTCGGTATAACCGATAAATACAGGCACCGCAGTCTCTACCGGGACTACGGGCGGAATATCTACAGGAATCTCTTCGATATAAATTCCGGGACCGCTGTAATGTTCATTCACGTCAACCGCCTCCAGAGTGATTATTGTTGTCGGGAAGCTGCATTAAAACTGAGCAGTATCCGGGATGGGGATAAGGCCTCTATCGAAGCCGTTAAAACCGGCTTTTATTTTCACCATGCGTGTGGCGAAAAACCCACAGTGCTGGTCGACAGCCAGGCGCATTTGCGGGATGGGTGACAATCTTATTCTTATGAGCCCGCCGGCAGATATTAGCATCAAGTAATCATCGGATACATCTGCGCGTTGACGCCTCTCTCGATAACAAATTCAACGCCAAACAAAATCCCTTTCCCATATCACCAAAGCCACCCATCGGCATAGGATTTATTGAAGCGGTTCGGACGCACCAGTCAAAACCAGTCGGTCTGTTTTTTCTTTTTATCACCCTGCGGAAAGTGATTTTTTTATTTATTAATTTTTATGCACTGCCGCACAAATTTCGGATCATTCAGGCACCACCGCCGGAATTTCACTGCTGAGCATTTTAAGGCTATATAGAATCAACGGCGAATGCGATGGATACGCAGTCTCACCCGGACAATGGCCAGGCTCTTCTGAAGCCGTACCGAAGTGCCAGTCAGAAACCGGTTAAAAATAAGGACAGACCTATTTACTCATCTCTCCTTATTCCATTTTCCATTCAAAAAATAAAAGTAACAACACGGTGAACAGTCGATGAAAACGAGAGCATTTACATTATTGGTTACGCTGCTATTAAGCGCACCTCTGTCCGCACTGGCCGCTACCGGTGTGGCACTGGTGCACGGCACCGGCCAGCAGTCCGATGCCTATAACGACTACTGGAAATCCGGCATGGTGGAATCCATTCGCCAGGGATTGCCAACCGGCAGCAACCTGCTAGTCGTGAACTGTAATTTTGAGGAGTACATGTGGGACGACGCTGCCGCCGGCTGCCTGGCGACGCAGCTGTACGATTTTGTCACGTCGATGAATATCGACGATCTGGTCGTCGTGACCCACTCCAACGGCGGCAATGTCATGCGCTGGATACTGTCCAACCCGACCTGGGACAGCCGCTACCCCACCATCATCAACAGCACCCGCTGGATAAACGTACTCGCCGCGTCCAGCGCGGGCACACCGCTGGCCGATGCGGTGATGGCCGGCAATGTGTTCGAAGCCTCGGTGGGCTGGCTGCTCGGCTACCAGAATGATGCCGTACGTATGCAGCAGACCAGCTGGATGGCCTACTACAACGATAACTGGTTGCTGGGCACTGCCGGGCGCCCGTCCCTGCCGGTAGGCTTCTGGAACGTCGTCGGTACCGATGTGGAGACCGCTGTGTGGGATGCCGACAGCTACTGCGGCGGTTATACCGAGAACCTTGGCCTGGAGGTCACCCAGGAGTGGCTGGACAGCTGCTCCGACGGTTTCCTGAATTGCTCGTCGCAAAACGCCGCGGGCAGACTATGGTTCTACGACTACAGCAGGACCAAGGGTGGCGAGCCGTTGAGCCACAACCAGAGCCGGCGCAAGTGCTTCAATCTCGACGTGATCCTGCGAAACGATATTTAAGGTGAAACCATGAAATCCATACTCATCACAACAGTGCTGGCGTTCTGCGCGTTCACCTCTGTCGCGTCCGCCCAAGAGATTCTCAACAACAGCCGCGAGCAGATACATTTTTCGCAATATGTCGACCCGGCTGATGAACAGCGGCTGGCCGATACCGGCAGTAATGAAAAGAGCCGCGTATTCTTCCGCAGGGTCAGTGGTGCCGAGCTGAATCGCGGTGTCGAACTGGTAATCGACGCCAAGAAGGCGGTTATCCAGATTTCACCGCTCGATCGCAGCAGCAATGGCAAACGCGTCGTCAATGCCGAGATTCCGCGCGGTATGACGCTGTCCAATGGCACCGAGCGCCGGCGGGTGGACGATGACAGCATCGCGCTGTACCGCAAGTCGCAGGGTCTCAGGGAGAATTTTCCGGACTTTTACGGCCGCGCACATGTGATGCGCGTGCCGGAGGAAATGGGCCGCGGCAAGTTCACATTGCAGGCCAATGGCAACGCAAAGAGCGATGCGGAATATATCGTCTACGTGCTGGACAAGCACAGTGATATCGCGCTGGAAGTACAGACCCCGAGCAAGCGCTTTGCCCGCTCCGGCAAGCTGGTGCTGGATGCCAAACCGAGCGGCAATACCGCCGTGAAACTGGAATCCATCTCCACCACGCTGATCGCGCCCAATGGCGAACGCTATGCAGTAGACGGCAACATGAGCGGCAACAGCTATAACGTGGACTGGCCGATCACGGCGGACGCCCCCTCGGTACCCGGCGAGCTGTGGCGGATTGAAGTGCGCTCCACTCTGCGCAATGCGCGCAACGAACCGATCGAGCGCGTCGCCGTGCTCGCCGCCGATGTCTTCACTAAAACGGCCGGTGTCTCGGCAGTCGACAGCGGTGCGCAGAATCTTCAACTGTCACTCAGCGTACAGCACGCGGGGCGCTATGAAGCGCGGGCACTGGTATTCGGCAGGGACAGCGCCGGTGAATACAAGCCCGTGCTGCTCGCCTACCAGGCACAGTGGCTGGACGCCGGCCAGCGCGAAATGCAGGTGCCGATCGATCAGGTCAAGCTGGCAGCTTCCGGTCTGCACGGCCCCTACCAGGTGCGCAATATCCAGCTCCTCGACCAGGGACGCATGTCGGTACTGGAATATCTGGATGGCAGCTGGGAATTGAAGTAATCCATTAGCTAATGGTGGCAGGGCAAGCAATTAGCGGCGCTATAGGTTTTTAGCAGTGTTAACGCTTCGCCCTGTTGTCATACTTGCGCAGCATGTGAATCAGCCGATTAGCGGTGATACCGTGTGCAATCACACTGAAAAGAATGGTACAGGCGGCGGTGACGATGATGATATCCCCACCGGGGAGATTCTGGTTCAGCACCACGACCGCGAACACGATACTGGCCAGACCGCGCGGGCCAAACCAACCCATAAACAACCTCTCCCTCCAGGTAGCGCTCGTCCCGGTGAGGCACAGTATTACCGGCAATATGCGCACCACAGTCAGGCTCAATACGGCATACAGCACGACTTGCCACGTCACTTCGTGAAACAGCTTGCCGATCACGGCAGCCCCAAATACCACCCATGTCAGTAGCGTGAGTGTATCGCCAGCACCCTCGGCACTGGCAAGAAACTCGTGTTTTTGCTGCCGCGCGATCCAGCCGAATAGCAATCCGCCGGAAAAAGCCGCGATAAAGCCGCTGCCGTCGAGCCACTGGGCTACGCCGAAGCAGCTCAGGGCTATGCCAATGACGGGCAGCTGGCGCCAGGTTTCGGTTATCCAGCCGCGGGCATTCGCGGCACGCATTACCAGCGCCATGACGGTAGTCATTGAAAGCCCGACCGCCAGTCCGGTACCCAGCTCACCCAGGGTCAACTCCAGCGCCAGCACCGGCGTGGTATCCGGTGCCGCCGTTCCGGTAGCCAGTGCCAGAAAAACAAACAGTATCGGCACACACAGACCATCGTTGAGACCGCTTTCCACGTTCAGGGATTCACGGATGTAGGCGGGTACGGCCGGATTGGTGACGACCGCCTTGCCCAGGGCAGCATCTGTCGGCGCCAGTAGAGTGGCGAGTACCGCGATTTCAAAGTGGCTGAGATCGTCAAACAACAGCAAGCCACACAGATATCCGATAAAGATCTTCAGCGGCAATACCAGAAGTAGCAGTCTGCGGGGAATGGCGACCGCCTGCCGCAACACACTGAGATTCGCACCTGCCGCCTCGGTAAATAGCAGCAGCGCCAGGGCCGACTCGGCCAGAATCCTGAGTCCGTCCGAATCTATGGCCAGGTCCAGCAACCCAAGGCCGTAACCGCCCAGCACAAAACCAGCGAAGGTAAATACCAGAGCACCATTAAACGGCGTGCGCGCTACGCGGCGGCTCAAGATGCTGTAGCAAAAAATGAAAAGTGCGACGATGGATAGGTTCGCGTAGCTCATTCTTCAGCGACTGATCAGTGGACAGGGAGTACGTCTGCCGTAACTATAGAAGCTGCGCGAATAAATCAGCCCCTCATTCGATTCGAAGTTATGCCCCTCAACGGCACCGAAGTGACCAACCACGTGTCGCCCTTCGCCAAGGTTAGCTTTCCTACATGAGTTTTTTGAAAAAGAGATATGTGACAACCTTTGTGAGGTCCGTCACAGTTTTCCGACATAAGCGTTTTGCCGACTATTCGAACAGATTTGAGTGCCGTTACTTTTCACTTTCCGATAAGACAGAGCAGCGTCGCATAAAGGTAAATTGTGCACGCTGGCTTTGCGTACACGAGAAACCTATATGAAGGCCTTTCAGCAACTTCCTCTCATTACGATCTTTCTAGCTTTCGCTATGTCGTCTGGATGCGGTGGAGGTTCTTCTGGTGACTCAGCAGATGTCAGTCCGGCACCGGTAGCAGTAGCTCCAGTGACCTATACCGGTGTCATTATCGATAGTCCGATCGATAACATTCATTATCGTGCTTCCTCCGGTCACGAAGGAAACACTGATAACTGTGGTGAGTTCATCTTTGAAGAGGGCGATTCAGTAACTTTCTCGATCGGAGATCTGGTCTTTGATCCAATTCCTGCTCGAGCAGGTCTGACACCACTGGAGCTTTTTGATGCTCACGATATCCATGATCGGCGGGTAGTCAATTTCGCGCGACTGGTACAGACGCTCGATGATGATGGCGATATCTCAGTTTGTATCAATATCACCAAAGAGGGCGTCGAGGCCGTATCCA
Organism: Microbulbifer marinus; assembly: GCF_900107725.1. Classification (GTDB taxonomy): domain Bacteria; phylum Pseudomonadota; class Gammaproteobacteria; order Pseudomonadales; family Cellvibrionaceae; genus Microbulbifer; species Microbulbifer marinus. The sequence goes on from NZ_FNQO01000001.1 coordinate 1,335,398, forward strand.
ATGCCGGCTTTACGCCGGAAGATTTCGACATGTCAGAGGAGGATTTTACCAACAGTGTCAAAGTTCAAACCCTGCTGACCGAACTCAACCTCAGTGTTATCGCCGGACCGGAAGAGGTAAAAGTTCACTTGGAGCTAAGCATCCGCAAGTCCGACAAGGTCGACCGCGATGATGACGGTACCAGCAATGACGAGGATCACGATGACGATGGCGACGGGATCAACGACGAACACGATCTTTTTCCTGATGATCCGTCCAGCGGTGGCGATTTGGATCAGGACGGCATAGACAGTCTGCACGACAGCGACGACGATGGTGACGGCGTTTCTGATGAAGAGGATCTCTGGCCCTATGACAGCAGTGAGAGTACAGACTTTGATGGCGATGGTATTGGAGACAATGCGGACCCGGACGACGACAATGATACCGTCCCAGACGTAGTCGATGAGTATCCCCACGACGATACTCGAAGCGGCGATTTCGACTCAGACGGCCTGGAAAACCTTGTCGATGATGATGACGACAATGACAATGTAACCGATGACCGGGACGCTTTTCCTTATGATGCATCGGAGCATAGTGACTGGGATTGTGACGGTATCGGCGACACTGTCGACATCGACAACGACAATGACTCCATTCCTGATCATCAGGACCGACTCATTATCGGCTGTGTGGAATCTGCATATCCCCAGGAAGCACCAATCCGGGTTCTCACCAAGGGCTTTGATCCGACATTTGCCAATGCACAGCCGGAAGATGGCTGGCACATTCAATTTTACACCTATAGCGTCGACGATCCGGGTAACTACTTGACCGAATACACCAGTGGCGGCGCCTACAATGCTCAATATGACCCTTGGGATCAAACCTGGATCATCGAATACTGGGCGCCCCGTGTTCCAGGAAAATATAGAACCGAAATCACCCTGTATTGTTCTATGAGCCCGTCGGCCTGTGACACCAACTTCCCCTACGAAGAGTACAAGCAGGAGGTTTCCTTTACTTCGAGCTGTTCGACTGAATCCTGTACTTATGAACTGGACGATGCCCGGGGCAACTACGTCAGTAACTCAAAGTCTTCTTCAGTCAGGCCCGGCTTCGTGCAAAGGTCAAATGGCCAGCTAGTGGCCGTCTACACGGAGTTCCGGGACGGAGGTCTGGCAAGCGCAGTCTCCCATTCTGACGACGGGGGTAAAACCTGGAAAGTACCGACAGATCTGCCGGCCCCTGTGCACGGCGAGCCCAATATGATCGAGACCAGCGGCGGAACCCTGATGTTTCTGGCCATGTGCTCCGGGTTGGATATCTGCCTGTTTGATTCCGGTGACGGAGTCACCTGGGGGCGCAGGAACTTGACTCAAAATACCAGTTTTGCACCCTGTCCCGAGGCCGACTGCTCTCAGCAGGATATTACCAGTGGTTCTTTAACTCAGCTCTCAGATAGCAGCTACGTGATCACTTACTACCTGAGGGTCGGAGATGACATAGATGTCTATGTCACTCGCAGTGCGGATCTGCAAAACTGGAGCACCCCGGCCAAAGTTTCATCCGGCGCAGGATGGGACTTTGACCCGCACCTACTTGAAACTCAGTCTGGAGATTTTTACCTGGTATTTGTTTCTTACACGAAACAGGCTCTCGTAATTGCCAAATCACCTGACCTGGTCAACTGGCAGGAGAGCTACACGGTCAATTGGTCACCACATCTACACATGAAACCGCGATTGCTGGAAATCTCTGGCAAGCCAGCACTGTTCTTCGCAAGTTCTTATGAGTTTTACTACTCATATCTGACCGCCACGGGTGCGTTCAGTGCCCCTCAGATGCTGCTGGAAAATATTCCTTTCGGGCCCGAGGTAAAGAAACTGCAAGATGGGCAATTGGGTATCATGTACGAGATGGATCTAAACAATCAGCGAGATATCTTTTTCGAAGAGCTGCCGGCGCCAGCGGTCGACTTTTAAGGAGCGGTTATCCTGGAAAAAAGGGCTTCGACTGTGAATTATCAAGAAGCCCTTTCCATCCAAGGCATCATTAGCCAACAGAAAATGCCAGTATCTGGCTGATTTCATTCAGGCTGCGCCCGCTCTGTCCCTGCCAGGCCTCGATCGCCTCCTGCAGCGCGGCCCAGTCTTTTTTCGACGACGGCTTTTTCTGCACCACGCCGGCGCGAATCAGTCCCTGCACCATGTCATTGGAGAACACCAGCGTATCTACCCCCATACGGCGCAGGAATACCTGGGCGGTCTTGCCGCCGAGCCGGTCGCCGCCCTTTTGCAGGGATTTCAGGTTGTCGGCGTAATTGGCACTGTTCCATCCGGCAAAATAGTTGCCCAGCCCGCCGTGCACATTGGACAGTTGCCAGAAGAAATCGGCATTGCGCTGGATGGACTTGGTCTTTTTCCAGTGGCTGATCATGCCGTCCTGCTTCAGGATTTCCTCCAGTGCCTCATCCGAAAGATAACGGCAGAAGGAAAGCTCGAAGCCGTGGAAAATTTCCTCGATGCGCGGCCACTTGCTGTCGACCACCTTCCAGTTGAAGCCCGCCTGGAATACCGCCTTCGAGGCCTCGGACAGCCAGCGCTCGTCGGGGATTTTCTTGATCGTGCGCGACGACTTCGGCTTCGTCAGTCGGGCCGCCAGCTCCTGCTCGCCACCGAAACGTTCGATCACCCTTGCTTCTATTTCTGCAAAGTTCTCCATCACTCTTGTCTCTTGATCAGCTTGCACAACCCGGCATCAAGCGAGATTGCGCTCGAATAGTGTCAACGCCTCGCGCCAGGCGCGCTCCGCCTGGGCCTCGTTGTATACCGCAGAATCCGGCGGACACCAGCCGTGCAGCGTGCCCTCGTACACCTCTACGTCGGCCGTAACGCCGGCGCTGTCGAAAGCCTTGCGCAATACGGTTTTGGCTTCAGGATCGCGTTCGTCGTCGTTCTCGGCAATCGCCACCAGGAATCCGGCCTTGATTTTCGGTATCAGCAGGTGGGGACTGTCGGGTTTATCCGTCACCAGGCCACCGCCGTGAAAGGATGCACCGGCACCGATGCGTTCCGGCATATCGGCCGCGAGGCGGAAAGTGTAGGAGCCGGTCATGCAGTAACCCATGGTGCCGACCGGTCGATCGGCTGCCACCGCGGGCTGCTGGTCGAGAAACTTCACGAAGGCGCGGCCGTCTGTCACGCAGGTCTGTGGCGACAGCGTGCGGGCCTGCTCGCGCGCCCTGGGGAAAATCTTTTGCTTCAGCTCGGGGTCGATAACGTCAACATCATTCGGCACCAGCTGCCCCTTCATCGTCCGGTAATAGGGATTGACCACCAGCACGGCATAACCGGACTGGGCGAGCCGCTTGCCCATCTGGCGGAAGGCCGGGCGCATACCGAAGATATCCGGCCACATAATCACCGCCGCGTGCCGGCCTTTGGCCGGGTGCACGAAATAGCAATCGGCCTCGCCGTCCGGCGTCTCGACCATCACATTCGCTTCCACAACGTCCTGCGCCTGTGCCGATACCGGCAGCATCATCGCCAGCGCGGCGCCCAGCCCGACCTTGCCGAAATCGCGGCGACTCATGCCGCGGCTGCGAAAATAGGCTTCCGCGTCCTTGTTGGTCTGGTCGTCACACATGCTCCATGCCTCCTGTAGCCTTGGGCCCTTGGTTCGGTATGTTTTTTTATTGGATTTATTGGCGCCCCGCTGCAGAGTAGCTCCGCGGCGCCTACCGCGCGATACATGCCTGCTGCCGTTTATAACAGGCACGGGGCGCGTCGACCAGAGCGTGTGAACGCGGTGAACCGAGCTGACTATTGGGCACAATGCTCAGTAAACTGGTACGGTTTCAACAATCCGCTCCGACCACAATGATCATAACAACGGGAAACTCCATGATTCGCAGCACTCTGGCAACGCTGGCGCTGGCAAGCGCCATCACCACCGCCCACGCCTACGACGACCAGTCCCTCGCTGGCGATGCCGCCTGGGTCGGCAAGCAATCCGACCGTATCAGCACGCAGGCCGCCGGCCTGGCCGACGACCTGTGGAACTGGGCCGAAATGGGCTACCAGGAGACCCGCAGTAGTGCGGCCCTGCAGGATCACCTGAAAGAGGCCGGTTTCAGTGTCGAGACCGGTATCGCCGACATTCCCACCGCGTTCGTCGCTCGCTATCGCCAGGGACGCGGCGGGCCGGTGATCGGCCTGCTGGCGGAGATGGATGCCCTGCCCGGCGTCGCGCAACAGGCAGTTCCGCGGCAGAGCCCGATCGAAGGCCAGGCCGCGGGTCACGCCTGCGGACACCACCTGTTCGGCGCCGGTTCCACCGCCGCCGCCATCATGCTGAGCCGCTGGCTGAAGGAAACCGGCTCGCCGGGTGAGATTCGCCTGTATGGCACACCGGCAGAGGAAGGCGGTTCCGGCAAGGTGTATATGGTGCGCGCCGGCGCCTTCGACGGCACCGATGTGGTACTGCAGTGGCACCCGGGCGACCAGAACGCCGCCCTGCCCCGCTCCAGCCTCGCCAACAAGTCGGCCAAGTTCCGCTTCAAGGGCATTGCCAGCCACGCCGCCGCAGCGCCGGAGCGTGGCCGCTCAGCACTCGACGGTGTCGAGGCGATGAACTTTATGGTGAACATGATGCGCGAGCATGTGCCGGACAGCACCCGCATCCACTATGTGATTACCGACGGTGGCATGGCCCCGAACGTGGTGCCGGCCAACGCCGAAGTCTTCTACTACGTGCGCGATGAATCCGCGGCGGCGCTGGAACCCATCTGGGAGCGGGTGGAGGAAATTGCCCGGGCCGCAGCCCAGGGCACCGGCACCAGCGTCGAGTGGGAGGTAATCCATGGCAATCACAGCTTGCTGCCGAACCAGACTCTGAACCGCCTGTTGGATGCGAGCATGCGCCAGTTCGGCGGCATCGAATACTCGGCAGAAGAACAGAAGTTCGCGCAGACTTTGACCGGCCTCGCCCACGGAGCCGGCCGTGAACTCGGCGATCAGCGCAAGATCGTCGATTACGATCCGTCCGAGACTGCCTCGCCCGGCTCCACCGACGTCGGCGACGTAAGCTGGAATGTGCCGACCGGTGGCTTCGGTACCGCCACCTGGGTACCCGGCACTTCCGCCCATACCTGGCAGGCGGTAGCCGCCGGCGGAACGAGCATCGGCCACAAGGGCATGCTGCTCGCGGCGGAGACGCTGACGCTGGCCGGTATTCAGTTGCTGCGGGAGCCCCGCCTCGTCGAGCAGGCGACAAATGAATTCCAACGGAAGCGCGGCGATGATTTCGACTATGCGCCGCTGCTGGGCGACCGCCAGCCGCCGCTGGATTACCGCCGGTAACGGACCGGGGGTATATTTCGCTATATATCCGCGCCATTGCGGTGCCCACCCCGATGGCCCGTTGGCTTACGCGCCGCCTTGCTAAATCGTTTACTCCGATCACCGCTTCGGCTAAAACCGTTACCCATAAAAAAGCCCGGCCAAACCGGGCTCTTTTATTTCCGCATCAGACCACATCAAAGCGACAGGCTTTCCACCCCCATGTTGTAGAGCGTAAAGCTGAAGATATCCGCATACTGCTCGATACTCTTGGAAACCGGCGTTCCGGCGCCGTGGCCGGCTTTGGTCTCGATACGGATCAACGTGGGTGCATTGCTCGCCTGCTTGGACTGCAGTTCGGCGGCAAACTTGAAGGAGTGTGCCGGAACCACTCTGTCATCGTGATCGGCGGTGGTCACCAGAGTCGCTGGATAAGCTACGCCCGCTTGCACATTGTGAACCGGGGAATAGCCTTTCAGATATTCGAACATCTCTTTGCTGTCTTCCGCGGTACCGTAGTCATAGGCCCAGCCGGCACCAGCGGTGAAGGTGTGGTAGCGCAGCATATCCATCACGCCGACGGCGGGCAGCGCGACCTTGAACAGATCCGGTCGCTGGGTCATTACGGCGCCCACCAGCAGGCCGCCGTTGGATCCGCCGCGTACCGCAAGGTAGTCACTGGAGGTGTACTTGTTCTCGATCAGGTACTCGGCTGCGGCAATAAAGTCATCAAAGACATTCTGTTTCTGCAACTTGGTGCCGGCATCGTGCCAACGCTTGCCGTACTCGCCGCCGCCGCGCAGGTTCGGCACCGCGTAGATGCCACCGAGCTCCAGCCACACCGCATTGGGGATGCTGAAGGACGGCGTCAGGCTGATATTGAAGCCGCCGTAGCCGTAGAGAATAGTCGGGTTCTTGCCATTGAGCTCGGTACCCTTCTTGTAGGTGACCATCATCGGCACGCGGGTGCCGTCCTTGGACTTATAGAAGACCTGCTTCGACTCGTAGCGGTCACTATCAAAGTCGGCACCAGACTCGTTATAGACCGCCGATTCGCCGCTCTCCACATCGAAAGAGAAAATGGTGGCGGGCGTCTTATAGTTGGTAAAAGAGTAATAGAGTAACGCCTCTTCCCGCTTGCCACCGATGGAGCTGGCGCTGCCCGGACCCGGCAGTTCGATCTCCCGCACGCGCTTGCCGGTGTAATCGTACTGATAGATCTTGGACAGGGCGTCCACCATGTACTCGGCGAAGAGATAGCCACCGCCGGTGGAGGCGGTCAGGACATTTTCTGTTTCCGGGATCAGATCAACCCAGTTTTCCACTGCCGGTGCCGCCGCATCCACGGTGACCACTTTTTTGTTCGGCGCATCGCGGTTGGTAACCAGGTACAGTTTGCTGCCTTGGTTGTCGATGACATCGGTATCCGAGTCGAAGTCAGTAACAACCGGCACCAGCGGCGCATTCTCCTTGGAGAGGTCACGGATAAAGAGGTCATTGCCGGAAGTGGAGACGGCCCCCGCGACAACCAGGAAGCGATCGTCCTCGGTCACGTAACCCTGCACATAGCGGCGTTTTTCTTCCGGCGTGCCGCCGAATACCAGCTGATCCTCGGACTGGGGCTGGCCCAGTTTGTGGTAATAGAGTTTATGCTGATCGGTCTTGGCCGATAGCTCGCTGCCCTCGGGCTTGTCATAGCTCGAGTAGTAGAAACCCTCGTTGCCTTTCCAGGAAATGCCGGAGAACTTCACATCCACCAGCGGCTCTTCCAGTACTTCCTTGGTTTTCGCGTCGATTACCAGGATCTTGCGCCAGTCACTGCCACCCTCGGAGATGGCGTAGGCCGCAATGGCACCATTTTTAGAGAAGGCCAGCGAGGCCAGCGAGGTAGTACCGTCCTCACTGAATTGATTGGGATCCAGGAAGACTTCCGGCTCGCCGTCGCCCTTCTTGCGCCAGACCACATATTGATCCTGCAGTCCGTCATTGCGGTAGTAGTAAGTGTACTGCCCCTCGGTAAACGGCTTGCCGACCTTCTCGTAATTCCAGCGTGCCTCCAGGCGCTCCTTCAGCTGGTCGCGGTACGGAATTGAATTGAGGTAGTCGAAGGTCACCTTGTTCTGCGCCTTGACCCACGCGGCAGTCTCGTCGCTGCGGTCGTCCTCTAGCCAGCGATAGGGGTCAGCAATCTGGGTACCGAAATAGCTGTCGACCATATTTCCCTCCCGGGTCTCCGGATAAACCGTGCGCAGAGTCCGCTCGGCGGCTAGAGACTGGGTGCTGGTGGCGGTAGCCGCCGTATCTTCACGGCCCGGGTCATCACCGGAACAGGCCGCAAGAATGCCGGCCACGGCTAGGGGGATAATCTTTTTCATGGATATATCTCTAAATTTCTTTTTCTTGGCGACCCGAACAGAGTGTTCTCTCGACCAGCTCGATCGCCTTGGTATGGCAGTAGCAAAGCGTGTATTGGCGTAAATATCAAGCCCTGCGGTGCCAGTTCTAGCGCTATACGACCAAACGCGCAAAATGGTTTCAGGAGCGACGCAGCAGCCAGGCATTTTCCATAGCCGCACATTTGCCCTTCAGGCCGCCGGGCACATCCTGGCTTTCGGCGAGCGTTAATTGGTAATGGTCGCCGTAGTGCCGCTCGACCTCCGCGTTGCTGATCGAGAAAGGCGGGCCCGGCTGCAGACTCTGGTCGTATTCGAACGTAATCAGCAGTTGCGGCGCGCCGTGGGTGATCTCGAGCAAATGTTCGCTATAGCGCTTGCGCATCTCCTCCGGCAGCGCCACCAGCGCAGCCCGGTCATAGATTGCGTCGACCTTGCCCAGTGTGTCGGCGGACAAGTCAAAGATATCACCGACGAAGATATCAATAGCCTCGGCGCTGAAATGTAACGTATTGCCAATCTGCGCGATCGCCGGCTCCACGCCCAGCTCCTCAAAAAGTTGTTCGATCGCCAGCCGGCTCAACTCGGCGCCGACAGCCCGGTAACCATTGGCCAGCAGCCAGCCGATATCCAGCGTCTTGCCACACAGCGGCACGAACACACGGCTATTCTCCGCCAGAGACAACTCGCTGAAATATTTGACCAGCAGCGGGTTGGCTTCACTGGCGTGAAAGCCGATCTCATTATCGGCCCACTTCCGGTGCCAGAAATTTGCTTCCATAGTAGCTACTCCAGATCTCAATTTTTTCGGCTATTGCCGGCAAACTCATATTATTGACGGGTAAGGTAATGGCTAGCCACCCCCATCGCATCAGCCGCAACAGAAACACTATGCCTGCATCTGCTCTTTCTTAAGCTGTACCCTGGTCTTGTATTCATCCAATCTGTCCACTCCCGTCAGCAGGCTCATGCTCTCCAGCAGTTGATTTGCTGGCAAGCGACCGGCGATGCCGCAGCTCACTTTCAGCGTCTCGCCGCTGCCGTTCTGTAACAGCAGATCGAAATATTCCGTCGTCTTGCCGTCGCTGGTGCTGGAACCGTTCTTGTGCAGGCACAGCCCACGAAGTGTTGAGCGCGGCCAGACCAGTTGTTTCTTCTCCCTGCCCCGTCGAAATACCTTGTGCACGACGCTGTCTCTACCAATAAAGGTCTCGTAGCCGGTAACCAACATATTGATCCCCAGCGCGGCAAACAAGAGTCCAAATGCGGAAAATACTATCGGGAAGAGTAACGGCGCTTCGGTAAAGCCGAGGCCGATACCAATGCCGCCAAACAGCAACCCGAATATTACCAGTGGCCAGGCGAGCGACTGCTTACCCGGAGCCTGCCTTACCAAGACGCCGCCATCGCGCTGCTCCACATCGAGCATTGCCTCCAGCTGCGCGGTAAAATCAGTCTCGGCAGTTGCCACCTTGACACCGGCCTGTGCCGGAACGCTTACCGGGGCGCCCGTGTCGAATACCGGAATCTCGTAGCTTCGATTGAAATCGACACCCGGCATATCCCCGTGCACCTCTAGGTTCCACCAGTAGCCATTGCCGTCACTGGTTCTGGACGGCGGCATGCCCGCAGGAACTTCGATCGCAAAATAAACCCTGGAACCCCGGGCACCGCTCTTAATCGTCCCGCTGCCACTCAGCTCCCACAGGCTGGTGTTTTTAGTGCTGGTCTTGTTACCGGAACGGGTGGTCTCGGTTTTCATTTGCTGGAGGGTAACGCGGAACCGGGAGCTGGCATCGAGCCATGTCATGAACTGAACATATCCCCTCACCTGGCCGCCTATCTCGCCCGGGAATGGATCCAGCACCACCGGCACCCTGCCGAAGCGGCGGTGCTCCAGGGTTTTCCTGATAGCCCGGTACAGGATATAGAAGCCGAACAGGCCAACAAGCAGCAACAGCAGACCGGCGTAGTTACCCTTGCCCAATAGCTCCAGCCCGATAGTGGCGCACGGCAGACTGATTGTGTTTACCGCCAGTGCGATAAACCAGGCAACACCGACCATCAGCCTGTTGCTGGAGTAGATCCCCTCCGGCGACCATTCAGGCCTCGCCAGCCAGGGCGTATTCGACAGTACCTCCGGGTCCGGCTCCGCCTCCTTGCTCCAGGTCAGATAGAGAATACCGGCGCCGATAATCATAAACACTGAACACAGCATGGTGGGAAACACCACCAGCAGCCAGCGCAGCTCGCGGTCCAACACCGACTCGCCTGGGTTATCGGGGTCTATCCATCCCCGTACCGGCCGCCCCTGCCGCTTTGCAGCGGTGAGCCGGTGATGCATTTCCTGCTGGTAATTGCCGAAATTATCCGAGCCGGTATGCACGCTGACGCGGTCGCCACGGTAACTGCGGCCGTTGTATACGTACTGGTAATTCGCGGTGGCCTTGTAAGTCGTGCCACCGTCACTGTCGCGGTGCGTCTTTAGCTCAGTTGAGAGGATTTCCGCCTGCATCGGCTGCCAGTCCCGCATGTCGACACGGTCGATCAGCGTCAGGCCAACTAAGCCGACAAAGAAGCCAAATCCCATGCAGAAAAATAAACCACCGAAAAGCGTGCCGCCGACCCTGGACGATTGCCTGTCAGCCATCCCGACCCTCCTTGTTATTCCTGTAAGCCTGTTCGGCAGATGGCGTGAAAATCCAGCTTATCATAGATGTTTAACGAAGCGATTAAGGGCGCAAGCGGCACAGTACACGGGAACAAAAAAGGCCCACCTTGCGGCGGGCCTGTAGAGAGAGTTTCAGACCTATCCAGAAAAATACCCTGGATCAGTGGCCTTTCGCCCAGGTCACGTGCGTGATATGGCGGATGCCCTGTGGATCGATGCGGATGAAGGTTTCATGTTGTCCGCGCCGGCCCATGGACATACCCCAGCCGGTGTTGCTGTTTTCCCAGCCGATGCCTGCCTTGTTACAGCCTTTTCCGGGCGGGGAGTTGCAGTCACCACCACCGCCGCCACCGGAGCCGCTGGAAACGTAGGAGTCGTAGGAGTCCAGGTGGCCATAGATGGTGTCCAGCTGCTGCATATCGTGGCTATTCGGATACGGCCAAGGTGGATCCTGGTAGTCCATGCAAGTCTTCAGCGATACGTTATTGAAGTCCTCGTCCTGGTGCCCCAGGCCGACATCGTGGCCGAGTTCCTGACAGGTGACGCTCTGCTTCCAGTCGACGTTGTTATAGTAAGACTGGGCAAAGTAGGTGTCGTTCAGTTTCGTGTAACCGGTCATGATGTGTCCCTGTGGATCCAGGGAAATGCCGGCAATACCCAGCCAGCCGGTATTACCGTAGTCGAGGTTACAGATCAGCACCATGCCGTCCGGCGCGGCGCAGCGGCGGCGGGCCTTGGAACTGGTATCGCCGTTAGGATCTTCGACCATATTCAGCTTGCTGGATTGCGACCAGTCCCCGATAGCCTGGGTAACGTAGGGATCCCAGTCGCTGGTCGTGCTGTTGATTACCGTAAGGTCGAAGGAGCTGCTGGTTCTGGCCCAGTGGTAGTTACCCCACGAGTGGTCGGCGGACGCACTGAGTGGCAGACCAGCTGCGAGCAATACAGCAAGAATGCTTCTTTTCATTATTGTCTCCAAAAAAAAATTCACACTGCTTCTGGATGAGTAGCGCTATGGAGTCTTTCTGGGGAGTAATGCTTAGCCCGGAAAAACCACACAGCGCGATTTACCGGTCCAAATGCTGGCATTGGATGCCAAATGCTGGAGGAATGGAAAGCGTTGCAGTCAATGCCGAAATCGTCAAGGTCGCCTCCTCTGCAGGACAGAACAGACCAACCTGTCTTTACCGCATCGCACCCATTACTGAGAAAATAATCGGAATATTTTTGTCCGCTACAAGCATGTTTTACCTAACCGGGAACAAAATCAAAAGCAGTTGTGACGCAGCCGGAACGCCTGTGCAGATTACAAATAATGGCGCCGTTTACTCTGTTATGTGAACTGTGACTACATTTTGCATCTATTCGAGTGCCACTGTTATTTTCAGTTTTGGCCGTTCCGCATCGTTCCCCATCGAGTTGAGACTGCAATACCACTTCATTCGAGCGAGTCAACTGGAGCGCGCGACCAAAGTCGGGGAGCAGCGGCCGCCTGCATGACGGAGCACAATTTTACCGGTTTGCAAAAATGCCGGGCCTCCCGTCTTCATCACCGGGCTAACATGTGCAAAAACCAGACATAGGATCAGTGAATAACATCAAGCCCGGCTGACACAGACAATACTCAGCCTCTCACCCTGCGCTTCGCGATAGGAGTCGAGGAAATGACACTTGCCAACTTGAATCGCGTTCGGCACAAACGTGTGTCCCATATATACGGCATCGATGTCGGAGACCTCGAACGGTTTCAAGGTTTCCGCGGCGGCCTCGGCGATCCATTCCTGAGACTGCGGTGACTTCATTAAGTCGCCAGATACCTGCTGGCCGGCAGCAGAGTCCAGAATGTCGCGATAGAGCTTGAGCACCAGGTTCCGGTCCCACAGCAGCCGTTGCGCCGCGTACTCGACCGCGCTGTCCGAAAGTCGAGCGCCGGACTGCCACTGCTCATCAATACTCCGTAGCAGCGCCGTCACCCGGCCCCAGCTGCTGTCGGGTACATTGGCATGCACTAACCCGGCGCGGCCTTTGCCGGTGTCCAGTTCGATGGCCCAGGGCCAGGTGCGACATTTATCGACAAGCTCCTGTTGTCGCCACTCAGGAAGGTCGTAAAACCACTCCCCACCATTCCATCGGTGCAATACATCCCGTCCCGGTTCTTCGAGGCCCGCAATCATCATCGCCTCGTGATTACCGAGTACGCTCCAGTATGTCTGCTGGTCGATCAGGTCCAGTACGGCTTCGCTGTCGGGACCACGGTCGATAACGTCGCCGAGAAACAACAGGCGATCGACATCCGGATCGAACCGGAGCTCTGTCAGCTGGCGGCGCAGTTGTGCCAGGTGGCCGTGCACGTCACCGACTACAAAGTCCCTGCCATTCTGATTTCGGCGAAGACTGAGCAGAGTCGCCATCGAGATTCCACAGCGTTAGTTAGCAAACCTCCATAAAGACTAGTCTGCGCAATTCGTGCCGACAAAATGCCCTTCCCGGCACACTGGTAGGTCGGCACGTCGTTTGTGCCCAGCCCCTGCGGTAGCGTCTCCATCAATTACTATCGCGGTATGTCCATTGCGGTGGCGACCTTTTGAAAGCCAGTTGGTTAGCGGTTACCCTGAGCCGGTTTTTCTGTCGACTGTTTGCCCGACTTCCGCCCCAGCCAGTCCGAGTTGTTACATGAACCGTATCAAGTCCATCCTGCCCGTGTTGATCAGCGCCTGCCTGCTGCTGTTGCTGTCTTTCGGCTATCGCGCCGGCTTCGGCCTGTTCCTGGCGCCGATGTCCGCCGCCAACGGCTGGGGGCGGGACGTGTTCTCCCTGGCACTCGCCGTGCAGAACCTGGCCTGGGGCCTGTTCGCCGTGTTCGCCGGCGGCCTGGCGGATCGTCACGGCATCCTGAAGGTGCTGCTGGCCGGCGCCGCCTGCTATGGACTGGGCATGTGGTTGATGGCCGACTCGACTAGCGGCTGGGCCATCACCTCCACCGCGGGCCTGATGGTCGGTGCCGGGGTGGCGGGGACGGCATTCGGCATCGTCCTGCCGGCGCTGGCCCGCGCCGTGCCGGAGCAGCGCCGCGCCTGGGCACTGGGTATCGGCACCGCCGCCGGCAGCCTCGGCCAGTTCCTGCTGGTGCCGGTCATGCAGCAGCTGATCGACTGGGCCGGCTGGTATCAGGCACTGCAGTTCCTCGGTCTGTCGGCCATATTGATGTCGTTCTGTGCCATTGCGCTGGTGCGCTACAGCGCGGCGCCCGCCGACGGCACCGACGAAACCGCACTCGCAAAAATCAGCCTCCCAGAGCTTGCACGCCGCGCTTTCCAGGTGCCCTCCTACACCCTGCTGGTGTTCGGTTTCTTCGTCTGCGGTTTCCACGTGGCCTTTATCACCGTGCATATGCCGGGCTACCTGGTGGACCTGGGCTTCGACCCGAAGGTGGGCGCCTGGAGTATCAGCCTGATCGGCCTGTGTAATGTCATCGGCGCTTATATGGCCGGGGTGATCAGCAGCCGGTATCCGATGCACAAGCTGCTGTCATTGATCTATCTGGGGCGCGTGATCGCTATCGCCGGCTTCCTGGCATTTCCGGTCACACTCGCCAGCGTGCTGGTGTTCAGTGCGTCGATGGGCTTCCTGTGGCTTGCCACGGTGCCGCCGACTTCGGGCCTGGTCGCACGCTTTTTCGGCACCCGCTACATGACCTTCCTGTACGGCATCGTGTTCTTCAGCCACCAGCTCGGCAGCTTCAGCGGCGTATGGCTGGGCGGATTCCTGTATGAGACCTTCGGCAATTACGACGGCATCTGGTATGCCGGCATTCTGCTGGGTATTGTCGCCGCCGGCCTGCACTGGCCGATCGCAGACCGGGATCACTCTCCGCGTTTGCAGGTCGCCTGATTGCGACGCGCCGGAGCCGATGCGGGCACGGCTCCGCTTCCCGGCCACAACCCTGCGCGGTAGTGGCCGTCGCCATACAGCTGCCCCTCTGCACACCGGTGATTTGCCACTTGCCGCTATCAACAATGATTATTTTGTGATGAGACTCACAAAAAATTTCAGCGCGTAACGACGCACTACTACCGCCAGCCGCGAAGCTCCTGTCTGATTGTCCGGGCCTTTTCTAGGCAGGACTGTTCGCCACATCGATAAAATCGAAACAAGCATTTTCACTCGGCCTCCTTTGCCGCTTGCCCTCGATATACGGCTGCAAAATCTCTTTGACAGCGCTTTGAGTAAGGTTCGAAACCGCGCAAATCAACCGGGTTGCAGTCAAGGCTATATTGGCCCTTCACCACAAAAAATGGCCGTCGCTGAGAGGTATGGAGCGCGAAACACTGTCTGGGGGACTCATGCAGGCTAAGCAAAAATTCCAACGAAAATTAATTGCAACTATGGTAGCCGCCGCTTCCACGGCGATGGTGCCGATGGTAGAGGCACAGGGGCAATCGGTAATCGAGGAAGTTAAGGTTACCGCAACTCGACGGGCACAGTCCGTCACCGAAATTCCTTACAACATATCCGCGCAGTCGGGAGAGGCGCTGGAGAAAGGGGGCATCACCGACTTTACCAAACTGGCCCGTTCCATTCCGGGGCTGACATTCGTCGAGTCGGGCCCTCGCGACAGCGGCCTGAACAGCGGGCTGATTATTCGCGGCCTGAACGTGGAAGGGTCAGGCAGTAGCGATCTGCTGTCCATCGCCGCACCCACGGTATCCACCTACGTCGGTGAGACGCCGATGTTCGTCAACCTGCACCTGAAAGATATTGAGCGCGTGGAAGTTCTGCGCGGTCCACAGGGCACGCTGTATGGCTCTGGCTCTCTCGGCGGCACCATTCGTTACATTCCGCGCAAGCCGGATCACGGCGAGTTCTACGGCGAAGTCGGCACGCGCGGAAGCTACACGTCGCACGCCTCGGGCCCCAACTCCGATACCTACGGCATGGTGAACCTGCCCGTCACCGACAACCTGGCCCTGCGGATAGTCGGCGGCTACGTCGAGAACCAGGGCTTTGTCGATGCCCATGGTCTGGTCAGCCGCGATGAAAACGGTTACCTGGTCCCGGATCAGGGCGACAACCCCATCGATTCCGCATCAACCGGTTGGGGCGCGCTGGGCTGCGGCGCCTTCAGTGCGACGTCTAGTTACTGTACCGACTTTGCGCTGGTGGCGGGGAACAAACGCAAGCCGCGCTTCCACAACAAGGGCAACGTCAACGGCAACACGATCAAGCATGCCCGTTTGTCTGCTGCCTGGGATATCACCGACGACGTGAGCGCCCTGCTGACCTATCAGCGGGAAGAAGATCAAGCGGGCGGACGGCAGGTGGTCAACCCCGACCACCCCGAAGGCGGCGAGTGGGCCTACAATGCGCATGTTCTCGAAGAACTGGAGCGCGAAGTCGACCTGCTGGCGCTGGATGTAGAGGCCGACCTGGGGTTTGCCACCCTGAGCGCCTCCGTGTCCGGCTACCGCAATGAAGCGGATATTACCTCCGACCAGTCCGGCCTCTACGTCAACAACTTGTTCCAAGCTACGGCTTACTACGCCAACATGCCGATGGATGTGGTATGGGGGGATTATGCGCAGAAGGACGAAGGCAAGATCGCCGAGCTGCGTCTGGTTTCCAATGGCGACGGCCCCATCGACTACGTTGTCGGCGCCTTCTGGCTCAAGCAGGAGGCATCGGCACTGCAGCGGGATATCATCCCCCACGTGTACGAAATTACCGGCGAGTACCTGCAGCGCGAGCTGGGCTACACCGCCGACGCGGTACCCGTTGCGCCGCCGGCGTCTTCCGGCTTCGGTCCCGACGATGCCTTCTACCAGAACGTACAGCCGGAATATTCCGATAAAGCCCTGTTTGGCGAGCTGACCTACCACATCACCGACGATTGGCAGGCCACGGTCGGGGCGCGTTTCTTCCAGCAGAACTTCAAGGTCCAGAACGACCTGCTCTATCTCGCCTGCCAGTGCGAGACCACCGATGCCGACGACGTCATTCCCACGCGCTACGAGGGCCTGGGCTATAACGGCCGCTACTCAGAGCAGGACTTCGATGACCAGATTTTCAAGTTCAACACGTCCTACCAGTTGAGCGAATCCGGCATGCTCTATTTCACCTGGGCGGAAGGTTTCCGCCACGGTGGGGCCAACGCAATCATCGAGCGCTTTGGCGATGACCCGGAACTGGAAGGAAAATACGATTCGGACCTGGCCACCAACTGGGAAGTTGGCCTGAAGGGCAATGCTTTCGACAGCCGCCTCAATTACACCGCGGCGCTGTTCTACATCGACTGGGAAGATATGCAGTTCTTCTCCCTGGCTTCCGCCTCCGGAGTGCCGGTGGTGCTGAACGCCGACCAGGCGCGCACCCAGGGTCTCGAGCTGGAAGCCACTTACTATGTCACGGACAACCTGATCACCCGATTTGGCCTCGCCTACACCGATGCCGAGGTAACCAAGGATACAGTCCTGCCGCAGATAGAGATCTACAAAGGGGATCGCCTGCCCGGGGTACCCGAGACGTCACTGAACCTTGGCCTGGAGTATCACCAGTCGCTCGACAACGGATTTGAAATCGACCACCGCCTGAACGCAGCCTACACCGGCGCCGTACAGACCGATTTCAACCCCGCCGCGCCGAACTACACCGAAAGCGGCAGCAGTACGATCGTCGATTTCGCCAGCGCGGTCACGATTGACGAAAACTGGCAGCTGACACTCTTCGTCGACAACGTCTTCGATGAGCGGGCACTGGGTAACGGGCGTTCCGCGAACTCCTGGAACAACGCACCCTACTTTGCCAACAATACGCCGCCGCTGGCTTATCAGCAGAACGGCTATTACCAGTTCGCCAACGTCAACCGGCCCCGCACCGGCGGAATCGGCCTGAAGTACACCTTCTAGGCTGAGACGCTGACGAACAAGGGGCTGGACTCTTCCAGCCCCTTTTTTTTCAGTTACGCACTGACGCTGGCGGTACTGGCGCACTGTGCAGACATGAATTGAACCGCTATGAACTACTCGCTAGAAGAACATGAATCCGCCGAACAAGTGCTGTCGAGCGTGGAAACGGCACTCGAGTCAGATCAACTCGATCGGGCACTCGGCCTGGTGATCAAGCTGGTCAAGGCGTATCCAGAGATGCTGGATGCACAGCTGCTTTTTTCCCGCATCATGCTGGATGCCGGACGCAACAAGCTGGCGCTCGACAGTGCGCGCAAGGCCGTGGCCCTGGACACGACCGATGCGCGGGCCATGCTGCACCTGAGCAGCGTTTACTACAAATGCGGCTTCCTGGAGCAGGCCATTCAGGCCGCCGTGCGTGTCGAGGCACTGCTTGAGGATGACGGCGATGGCTGGAGCACGCTCGGTGCTGCCTTCTACAAACTGGGAGAATTCCAGCGATCGATTGCCGCCCATGAACGGGCTGTCGCTCTCGATAAGTCGAATCACCTTTACTGGTACAACCTGGGCATCAGTGTACAGGCAGCCGGCGACCTGAAGCGCGGAGAGGAACACTTCACCAAGTGCCTCGAACTGCAGCCGGACTTTGCCAGGGCCTACAGCAGCCTCGCCCGGATCAAAAAACAGAGCCGGGACAGCAACCATATCAAGGAGATGGAAAAACTGGTGGTGGACTCGCGCGGCGATACGGAAACCGCCATGCATCTCAGTTATGCACTGTCCAAGGAGTATGAGGATCTCGAAGAGTACGATTTGGCTTTCCGCTTCCTCAAGTCCGGATCCGATATTCGCCGGCGCGGGCTCAACTACGACGTCGGGCAGGACACCGCGTTTGTGGAGAAACTGATTCGCTGTTTTCCCGCAGGTTGCTTTGACGACTATCCGTTCGGCCATGACAGTGGAGAGCCGGTGTTTATTGTCGGCATGCCTCGCAGTGGCACGACACTGACGGAACAGATTATCTCCAGCCACAGCGATGTGTTCGCGGCCGGGGAACTGCGTGACTTCGGCATGAACCTGACGCTGCAGGGGGGAGAAAAGAAACCCGTTGAAATGCTCGACGAAGCGGGGATCAAGCGGTTATTGGGCACCAATGCGGCCAGTCTCGGCGAACGGTATATCGCCAAAACCCGCCCCCGCACCGGCCACACGCCGCACTTTATCGATAAACTGCCACGCAACAGCCACTACTGTGGCTTCATACACTGGGCACTACCAAAGGCAAAAATCGTTTTGCTCGATCGTCACCCGGTGGATGTCTGTTTCAGCAACTACAAAGTCCTGTTCAAGAATGGCTACGAATACTCCTACAATCTGGACGAACTCGCAGAATACTACATCGCCTATTGTCGATTAATGGATCACTGGGAAGCGATCATCCCGAGTGAGAACTTTTACCGGGTCAGCTACGAAGCACTGGTGGCCAGCCAGGAAGCCGAGTCGCGCAAGCTGATCGAATTCTGCGGCCTGCCCTGGCAGGATCAGTGCCTGCAGTTCTACAACAACAAGGACGGCGTGACCACCGCGAGCCTGGCCCAGGTGCGCCAGCCCATCTATAAATCGGCCGTCGCCCGCTGGCGCCATTACGAAGCCTATCTGCAGCCGCTGATTCGCCGCCTGCAGCAGGCGGGTATCGACTGTAAATGAAAATGGCAGAGTGCGTCGAGAGTCTCTGTCGGCAAGCAGGCACCCGGGACCTGCCCTGCCCGGGGCCCACTGCGAAGATGTAGCGCGCTTTACTCCACCGGGCCGGCCATATGGCCTTTATCGAGCAAATCCAGGTAGAAAGCGTATTGCAGTGCCGTATCCTTGTATTTTCGGTAACGCCCGGAAGCACCGCCGTGGCCGGCATCCATATTGACATTTAAGATAAGGCGATTGCTGTCTGTCTTCACTTCCCGCAGTTTCGCCACCCATTTCGCTGGCTCGAAATACTGTACCTGGGAATCGTGCAGACCGGCGGTCACCAGCATGTTGGGGTAATCCTGGGCCTTGACCTGGTCGTAAGGGGAGTAGGACAGCATGTACTCATAGCTGTCTTTGTTGTTGGGATTTCCCCATTCGTCGTACTCATTGACCGTAAGCGGAATCGATTCATCGAGCATCGTAGTGACGACATCCACGAAGGGAACCATCGCGGTGACGCCACGGTAGAGGTCAGGCTCCATATTGACGACCGCGCCCATCAACAGCCCACCTGCACTGCCACCCGCTGCAAGCACCTTGTCCGGCGCTCCGTATTTTTTCCCGGTCAGCCCCTTGGTTACGTCGATGAAGTCGGTGAATGTATTCACCTTGTTGAACATTTTCCCATCTTCATACCAGCTTCTACCCAGTTTCTGCCCGCCGCGGATATGGGCAATGGCGAACACGAAGCCCCTGTCGAGCAGGGAAACCACTTCCGGGCGAAACCTGGGATCTACCGTGGAGCCATAGGAACCATAGCCAATCTGAAATAGCGGGTTGCTGCCATCCTTGTTAAATCGATCCTTGCGATAGGCCAGGGATACCGGAATCTCAGCACCATCGCGCGCGGTGATAGTGACATATTCACTTTGATAGCGTGCAGGATCAAAGTCGCCCGGCACCTTGTCCTGTTTCATAAGCTGCAAATCGCCGCTACCAAGCTCGGCATCGTAAATGGTATTCGGAGTCGTCAGGCTCGAATAGGCGACCCGTACACTGTCGGAATCGAGGCTGGGATTGTCGTCGAGGCGCAGCTGATAAATTGGGTCATTGAAGCCGACCGTGAAATCATCGCCATTTTCCAACCCGATGATGCGCAGCGTACTCTGTCCATTCTCACGCTCGACAATCGCGAGGTGGCGATCAAAGGTAGTGAAGTCTTCCAGTAATACATCTGCTCGATGAGCGAGGACTTCCCGCCACTTGGTTTTGTCACCGGCATCGCTCGCCGCCACCTTCATCAGGCGGAAGTTTTCGGCCTCCCAGTTGGTCAGAATATAGAAGTCATTATTCAACTTCTTCGCGGAGTATTCGTGCGCTTTTTCCAGTGGGTGAAGCGGTTGGAACTCACCCTCCGGTGCATTGGCGTCCAGTGTCGAGAGCCCCTTAACCAGCGTCGAATAGTGATGAATGTAGATAAGTTCCCCGTCTCTGGACTTGGAGAGCCAGGTGTAAAACGAGGTATCGTCCTCCTCATAGACCAGCACATCTTCACTCTGCGGCGTACCCAGCTGGTGGCGCATCACCTGGTAGCCGAGCAGAGTCTGTGGATCCTTGTTTATGTAGAAGACTGTCTGGTTGTCATTGGCCCAGACCAACCCGGGCTCCGCATTTTCCAGGTGGTCCTGTAGCAACTTGCCGGTCTTCAGGTCTTTGAAACGGATACTGTAGATGCGGCGACCGACGCTATCCTCTGAGTATGCCAACAGCCGATCGTTCGGCGACACGACAGGCTGGCCGACATGGTAGTAATCATTGCCCTCGGCGAGTGCGTTGACATCGAGCAGAACTTCTTCCGCTCCCTCCAGGGCACCCTTTTTGCGTGCGTAAACCGGATACTCCTGACCGGCGACATAGCGGCGGTAATACCAGTAATCACGGATCTTGACCGGCACGGTCGACTTGTCTTCTTCCAGCCGTGCGGTAATTTCTTCAAACAGTGTGTCCTGCAGCGCCCTGGTGTGCTTCATTAGCGCCCGGCCATAATCATTCTCCTGCTCCAGGTAGGCGATGACTTCCGGATCCTTGCGCAGGTCGTCGCGCATCCAGTAGTAGTTGTCGATGCGCTCGTGGCCATGGATGGACATCTTGTGGGGAATTTTTTTGGCGACCGGTGGCGATGGAACCCCGCTCACTGTACTGGAAAGTTCGGCACCTTCGGTTTTAGCGGAATCCGACTTTCCACAGCCGGTTAATGCCAGTGCACCCAACAATGCGATGACCGCAGTTTTCATAAGTCCTCCGTGGACAGTTATTGTGTTATTACCACGTTCGAGAGAATGCTAAAGCAGTTTGATGGCCGGTTCACTCGAAAGCCTGTTACAGTCGCTTGCGAGTGACTTACCTCTTACGCTGGCTGCCTTGGTCGAGCTCGGCGCCTCGATCTCTGGCACTTGCCGAATTTCCCGGCCAAACACAGAGACCAACCATACCTTTGAGCGTCTTACGGCAAGGGTCCGTGCGCTTCGTTATACGAGCAGAATCCAGCTCATTGCCGCGATAATCAGTGACGCCGCCACACTGAGCACCGCCCCTTCCCGCACCATATCCTGCATGCGCACCTTGCCGGTACCGTAGGCAATCGCGTTGGGAGCGGTGGCCACCGGCAACATAAAGGCGCAGCTGGCGCACATGGCCGCCGGGATCATCAGTACCATCGGATCGAAGCCGGCGGATTCGGCGGCCACGGCGAGGATCGGCATCAGCAGTGTCGCCGTGGCTGTGTTGCTGGTGATTTCCGTCAGGAAAGTCACCGCCAGGCACAACAGCACCAGCATCAGCCACAGCGGCATCGCGGTGAGGAACGAAAGCCCGTTGCCGAGCATGTCGCTGAGGCCGGACGCGGCGAAGCCCTTGGCAATGGCGATGCCGCCGGCAAACAACAGCAGCATGCCCCAGGGGATGGTTTCCGCCGTCTGCCAATCCAGCAGGCGCCCACCCTTGCCGTTCGGAACCAGAAACATCAACACCACTGCGCCGAGCGCCACGGTGCTGTCACCGGCAGCCTCGATGCCAAACCAGCCGCTCCAGCCGCCGAAGGGTTCGTTGCGGGTGATCCACGCCAGTATTGCGACACCAAACACCATCAGCGTACGGATCTCCTCCGTACGCCAGGCGCCGACGGCGGGCGGCTCGATGGATTTCTCCAGGCGGACGTTGCGTGTCAGCCACAAGGCCATGATCGGCAGTGTCACCAGCACGACCGGCACACCGATTTGCAGCCAGCCGAGGAAACTGAATTCCCGCCCGGTGACCTCCTCGTATATCCCCATGAAGATGACATTGGGTGGCGTGCCGATGGGGCTGCCCACACCACCGAGGCTGGCCGCGTAGGCGATGCCGAGGATCAGGGCAATGTTAAGCCGCTGGTTGTCGATGCGCGACAGAATCGCCAGCGCGATGGGCAGCATCATCAGTGTGGTGGCGGTATTGGAAATCCACATACTCAGCAGCCCGGCGGCCAGCATAAAGCCCAGTACCAGCCGGCGTCCGCTGGAAACACCCACCATTTTCAGCATGTACAGCGCCAGGCGCTCGTGCGCGCCGCTCTTCTCCAGCGCCTTAGACAGGATGAAGGCGCCCATCAGCAGCAGGATCACATGACTGCCAAGGGACGAGGCCACCAGTTTGTGATCGGCCACGCCGAACAGGGGCAGCAGCACAAAGGGCACCAGCGAGGTCGCAGGTATAGGCAGCGCTTCGGTGACCCACCAGATCACCGTCAGCAGCGTGATCGCCGACGTCACTGCGGCAGGATACGGCATACCCAGACCGCTCAAGAATAAATAAAAAGCTGCGGCCAATATCGGCCCGAGCACGATAAAGTGCTGCCGCGCTATCGCCATGTTCGGATTCCCCCAAGAAAGTCTGTCTCGCCTTCGCTGGCTGCTTATAATTTGAGTTCTGCTTGTCGGGCCGGCGTTATGGCCATGATCGAATCGGTATCCAGCCCGTTTAGCGACATAGGATACCGGTATTCGGCACTTTTTTGCCGCCTATCCATACTTCAACAGTGCCGGAGCTATGATTGATAGAGGCCTTCGGCGTTATTTCCACATCTCAGGAAGCAATCGATGATAGTTATTCGCTCAGCCCGCTTTCCGGCTTCGCTCGCCCTGCTGCTGACTTGCATCGGTTGGATCGCCAGCTGTTCTGCGCGGAATGAGGGGCCTTCTTACTCGTGTGAGCGCATTGAGGCAGGCAGCATCGAGGCCATGATCTGCGACGATACCGAACTGGCCGCCCTCGACCGCAAGCTCGCCGATGTCTATGCGGCGGCAACCGAGAAGGCGGTCAACGAGCGGCCGCCGCTGTTGAAGGCGGAACAGCGCGGCTGGATCAAGGGGCGCAACGAGTGCTGGAAGAGCGACGACAAGAGAAGCTGTGTCGCAGACGAGTACCGGCGCAGAATCGCCGAACTGCAGGCGCGCTACCGTCTGGTGGCGGCAACGGGGCCGGTAACTTATGTCTGCGACGGCAACCCGGCCAATGAAGTCGTAGCCACCTATTTCCAGACCGAGCCGCCAACATTGATAGCTGAGCGCGGCGATAGCGTCTCGCTGATGTTTCTGCAGCCCAGCGCCAGTGGTACCAAATACCAGGGCCGCAACGAAAGCCTGTGGGAACACCAGGGGGAAGCCCGAATTACTTGGGGCTACGGCGCAAAGGAATTGCGCTGCAAGCAATCCTCGTCACGATAATTTTCTCGCCGTCGCCAGCCCCGTTTGCTGTCACGAGGCGCAGTTCAGCAGCTGTAACGCAATCTCAACGATTTCAGCCAAAGCGTTGCCGATCATTTTTTGACCACCTCCCCGTCTACCTCTGTACATCTCACTGCCAATCGGCAAACTATAGCCTTCGACAGCAAGACGCCCGCGGGGCCGAACGGATTCATGAGCACTATCCCCAACACGATCGAAGTCCTGGACAAGCTCCGCTGGAACGCCCACCTGTGCAAGCACAGCCACTTCCGCGCTTCCATGAAGGGGCGCAATATGCACGTGCTGTGCGGCGTGCCGATCGTGGTGATCAACCTGTTTCTCGGCTCGCTGTTCTTCTCCCTGATCAATGCCGAGCTGCCAGACTGGACCAAGTGGGCCGGCGCCGCGCTGGCACTGCTTACCGCCCTGCTCGGCGGCGTGCAGACATTTTTCAATTTCAAGAAAAACTACGAAGGCCACCGCGAGGTAGGCAATGAGTATCTGGCCATAGCCCGCGAGTGCGAGCGGCTGATCGCACTCTACTTCGACGGCATCCTCGATCTGGAACACCTGTCCACCAAGATCTCCGAGCTGAACGCGCGCTACAGTGACATTAACCAGCGCGCCGAGGAATATATCGTCTCGGACAAGGTCTATCGCGAGGCCCTGCGGGTGCAGAACCAGAAGGCGGAGCGTGAGCCCTCACTGGTGGAACAGATGCGGCAGCGGACGGCGAAACAAGGCGTTTCCACTGCGCCCGGCCCGGTGGCGACGGTTTAGCAACTGCCCTACTTCGACGGAACAGCGGCCGATAACAATTATGCAGAAGGATCACAGTGCACACAGGCCGTCATCCCAGCATTACCCGCTATGTTACCTGGCCATTGATATCCGCACGCCGACCAATGTCGGCGGCCTGTTTCGAATCGCAGATGCGCTGGCCATCGAGAAAATCTATCTCGCCGGCAACTCCCTGACACCGCCCAACTCCAAGCTCAGGAAAATCTCCAGGTCGACGGAAAAGCACGTCGCCTACGCCTACAAGGAAAATGCGCTGGAGACGGCGCGCCACTTGAAAAGTCTCGGTTACAGACTGGTTTGCCTGGAAATAACGTCCAGCAGTATCGAGCTGGATCAGCTCAGCGTTGGTGCGCAAGACAGGATTTGCCTGGTACTCGGCTCAGAGAAGGACGGGATACCTCACGAATTACTGGCGCTGGCCGATGCCACTGTGCACATTCCGATGTACGGCACCAACTCTTCCATGAACGTAGCGGCGGCATGCGCTATTGCCACCTACGACATCACCGGCAAGCTGCGCCGCGCAGGGGTGCAGCTGTAGCCTATTGTCGAATTGGCTGCTCTCGGCTGTTCAGGCGCGTACCCGGCAGTGCCCTATTCCGGTACCTGCACCTGTTTATTGCTGTCATGCGCGGTATCCGGGTCGGCACCGAAGCGGTGGTCGCGGTTGAGGCTGTCGATCGCCGCAATGTCCTCCTCGCTTAGCTCAAAACCCGTCAGCAGGAAGTTGGCCCTGATGTGATCGAGGCTTTCCGCCTTGGGAATCACGATGCGGTGCTGCTGGATATTCCATTTGAGAATAATCTGCCCCGCACTCACCCCGTGCTTCTCCGCCAGCTCGACGATGACCGGATCGGTAATCGGCTTGTCTTTGGTCTCCACACCACTCCAGCTACCGGATCCCAGCGGCGACCAACAGGCGACGGCAATCTTGTGGAACTTGCAGTACTCCACCATTTCCTTCTGGGTGAGATAGGGATGTAGCTCTATCTGGTTACAGGTCGGTTTGACCTCAGCAAAAGTGGCGATCTGCTCGATATCGGATTTGCGGAAATTCGACAGCCCCAGGGCACGCACCTTTTTTTCCTCGTACAGCTTCTCCATCGCCTGCCAGGTTTCCCGCGTATACGCCGGCACCGGCCAGTGAACCAGGTAGAGATCCAGGTAGTCCAATTCCAGCCGCTCCAGGCTGCGTGCGAACGCGGCCGCTGTCTCCTTGCCCTGCTCCGTGTCCCAGACCTTGCTGGTGATGAAGAGCTCCTGCCGTGGCAGCCCTGAATCCTTGATGGCGCGACCCAGCGCGCGCTCATTGCCGTACACCGATGCAGTATCGAAATGCCGGTAACCGATGGACATCGCCTTCAGAATGGTTTCGGTGACATAACCATTATCTTGCTGCCATTCGCCGATAGCTGCGGTACCGAAACCCAGCTCAGGGATCTCTACTCCGTTATTGAGCGTCACGGTAGTCATCGCGTCTCTTTGCCTCAGTGAAGTAACTGAAAAATGGCGCCGACAACGGGCGCTTCTGTAATCGGGATTTGCGGATCAGTGTAGGGCAGCCGGTCGGCCAGCGGTAGGCGCAGGAGTGGGAAGGCGCCAGCGAAATAGTCAGCTCCGCAGGCATAATCAACCGGCCCTGGCACTCCTTGCTTCAGACAAAAAAACGCGCCGGCAGAAACCGGGTAGCTACGCTAGTATTTCGACGATTCCAACGATAAAAACTGGGCGCGCCCGTATGGCCAATCAACTCCCTGCATTACTCGAACTTTGGCACCGGAACAGGAACAACCGCAGCTGGGTGCTGGGCACCGTCTATAAAACTGTCGGCCCCTGCTATCGCAAGGCGGGCGCGATGATGCTGTTTGACGACCTCGGCAAATACCATGGTCTGTTGAGCGGCGGCTGCCTGGAAGCGGATATCCAGCGCCATGCACAACGAGTCTTTCACTCGGGCCGCTCAAAAACCATCTGTTACGACGGCGGCGACGAGGACGACTTTGCCTTCCAGTTGGGCATCGGTTGTGGCGGCACTGTTCACATACTATTGCAGCCGTTGCTGCCGGAAAACGACTACTTGCACCTGGCAACGCTGAGGGCACGACTTCTACAGCGCCAGACCTGCCACTATCTGCAGAAAATTCCGGTGATGGGTGAGAGTCTGGCACGGGTATCCGTATGCAAGTTTGAATCGGTGCGGGCCCGCGCGCGGCTGATTGAACACGAGAATGGCATGTGGCTACAGACTCCGATCTCTCCACCGCCGCATATTTTGATCGTGGGGGCTGGAGTAGACGCACGCCCGATGGCACAACTGTTCCGTTACCAGGGATGGAAAGTAAGTCTGTGCGATCCCCGCCCGGTCAATGGCCGCGAGGCTTATTTTCCCGGCTGCAGATGCTATCGCTGCCACCCGGACAAACTCTCGCAGCTACAAAATTTGTCAACTTTCGACGCCGCCGTGGTAATGAGTCACAACCTGCACCTGGATGCGGCGGCGTTGCGGTCACTGCGCCGCCTGCCGCTCCGCTACCTGGGATTACTCGGACCAGTGAGCCGGCGAGACAGGGTATTGCAACTGGCTGGCCTGCGGATGGAAGAGTTGTCGACTCAGCTGCACGCACCTATCGGTCTGAATCTGGGAGGGGAATTGCCGGAGAGTATTGCGCTCGCGGCCTGTGCGGAAATACACGCAGTTCTACATGGAGCCGACGGGCTCAGACTGAGGCCCGCCGGTGGAAGAGTAATTACGGAATACGAAATCTGATATTGGCAACGGCCGTCATTTTTTATGGCTACTTGGGCGGCAGCGAGCCCGCAAATTCAGCGCCGCGATTGACCCACTCATCCAGGTCTGCGGCCACCGCATCCTCCTCCACATACACCATGCCCTTCAGCGGGCGGCCGGTGAAATCCATCGGCCTGGTGTAGCGCTCGGCCAGCGCCTCCTGGTAGTTGTCGGGTCCGACACGCACCATCAGCTCCTCGCCGACGACGCCGCAGGCCATGTTGCCGTTCAGCATGAATGCCAGTCCGCCGAACATCTGCTTTTCCGTCAGGCCATCGTTGTCTTGCAGCAGTTCGCGCACTTTTTCTGCCAGCTCTTCGTTGTATACCATAACAATCTCCTTAGTGACCCTTACTGAACGCGGAACACAGTAGCGACGGCGGATCTGCCCCGGCGATGTCATCGCTGTCGCGAATATTCAGGCTGCCGGTACCTCGCTTAATCTTGGGATGGATATGTTCCCGGGCGCAGGTATACAGGGAGACATAGTTTTTCTGGCTGGCCACGGCGACCCAGCCGTTGTCCAGTTCGTAGGTGGGTATCTTGTATTTGGATGAAAGCCGCGCCTGGGGAAAATGTTTGACGATAAACTGGTGCAGTGCCTGTATCCGCTCGCTGCGCTGCGGAGGGAGCAAGCTGGTATATTCGGCAACTAATTCCGGAACCTGCACCATACTTGAAAAGTTATTGTGAGTAACTTTTTAAGTGTAGCAGGAAATATCAGTTTTGCCGGCTCGACAGAAAATAGTAGACCACAAAACAAAAAGCCCGCTCGAATGAGCGGGCTTTTTTTTCACGCAGTGCGGTCGGTTTAATCGACAAATACACGCGCGTTGCGGAACAGGCGCATCCAGCCGGAATCCTCCTGCCAGTCGTCCGGGTGCCAGCTGTTGCTGACGGCGCGGGCAACCCGCTCCGGGTGCGGCATCATGATGGTGACGCGACCGTCTTCGGAACACAGCGAGGTGATACCGTTAACCGAACCGTTGGGGTTGGCCGGATAGGTCTCAGTGATCTCGCGCTTGTTGTTCAGGTAGCGCATGGCAATAGTGCCGGACTGCTCACAGGCCTCCAGCGCCTGCTGGTCCGCAAACTCCACCCGGCCCTCGCCGTGGGCGACTGCCACCGGCATGTAGGAACCGGCCATGCCGTTGAACAGCACCGACGGGGAATCCTCGATTCCCACCAGCGCGAAACGCGCCTCGTACTGCTCGGACAGGTTGCGCACGAAACGCGGCCAGTGGCCGGCGCCGGGAATCAGCTCCTTGATCACCGAGAACATCTGGCAACCGTTACACACCCCCAGGCCGAAGGTGTCCTTGCGATTGAAGAAGGCCTCGAACTGGTCGCGAGCGCGATCGTTAAACAGGATCGTCTTGGCCCAGCCCTCACCGGCACCGAGTACGTCACCGTAGGAGAATCCCCCGCAACCCACCAGGCCCCTGAATTCGTCCAGGGTCACGCGACCGGCGAGAATATCGCTCATGTGTACGTCGACGGCGTTGAAGCCGGCGCGGTGGAAGGAGTGCGCCATTTCCACCTGGCTGTTGACACCCTGTTCGCGCAGGATGGCGACTTTCGGCCGCTCGCCCTTGTTGATGTAGGGCGCACTGATGTCCTCGTTGATATCGTAGGTCAGGTGCACGGACAGGCCGGGGTCGTCCTTGGCGATAGCGGCAAATTCCTGTGCCGCGCAGTCGGCGTTGTCGCGCAGCGACTGAATCCGGTAGCTGGTTTCGGACCAGATCTGCTGCAGCTCGGCGCGGGCGCGGCTAAACAGCGGCAGCCCTTCGCGGGTGATGCGCAGGTGCTCGTTGTCGTTCAGGTAACCGATCCGGTGCGCCGGCACGCCGACGGCGGCAAAGCGCTGCACCAGCATCTCCGCGTCGCACGCGGGCACCTGCAGTACCGCCCCCAGCTCCTCGCTGAACAGCGCTGCAATGGGGTCGTCACCCAGTTCGTAGATTTCCACGTCCATACCCACGCGGCCGGCGAAACTCATCTCCGCCAGGGTGGCGAACAGGCCGCCATCGGCGCGGTCGTGGTAGGCGATGATCAGGTCTTCGGCGAGCGCCTGCTGCACCACTTCGAAGAAACCCTTTAACAACTTGGCGTCGTCCAGGTCTGCGGGGGTGCTGCCCAGCTGGTTATAAACCTGTGCCAGACAGGAGCCGCCGAGACGGTTTTTACCCGCCCCCAGGTCCACCAGGATCAGTTCGCTCTCGCCCTTCATGGTGCGGCGAAGTTGCGGCGTGGCGGTCTTGCGCACGTCGGTGACCGGCGAGAAGGCGGAGATGATCAGCGACAGCGGCGCAGTAACGGCCTTGTCTTCGCCGCCATCATTCCAGGCAGTGCGCATGGACATGGAGTCCTTGCCTACCGGGATGGTGATACCCAACTCCGGGCACAGCTCCATACCCACGGCTTCGACGGTGCGGTAGAGCTTCTCTTCCTCGCCCGGATGGCCGGCGGCGCACATCCAGTTGGCGGACAGCTTGATATCAGACAGCTGCTTGATCGGGGTACAGGCGATATTGGTGATCGCCTCGCCCACTGCCAGGCGACCGGAGGCCGGCGCATCGAGCAGCGCCACCGGCGTGCGCTCGCCCATGGCCATGGCTTCGCCGGCGTAGCTGTCGTAGGAAACGGTGGTTACGGCACAGTCCGCCACCGGCACCTGCCAGGGACCGACCATCTGATCGCGGGCCACCTGGCCGGTCACAGTACGGTCACCGATGGTGATCAGGAAGCTCTTACTGGCCACGGTCGGCAGGCGCAGCACGCGCTCGGCGGCTTCGTTCAGGTCGATGCCCTCGGTACTGAACGCCTTGCTTTCCACGACGCGTTTTTCCGCCTCGCGGTGCATGCGTGGCGGCTTGCCGAACAGCACGGACATCGGCAGGTCGACCGGCTTGGCGTCGAATTCTTTGTCATTCAGCAGCAGGCGCTTGTCTTCGGTAGCCTCGCCGACCACGGCAAAGGGCGCCCGCTCGCGCTCGCAGATTTTCTCGAAGCGCTCCAGGTCGTCCGGCATCACTGCCAGAACGTAGCGCTCCTGGGATTCGTTACACCAGATTTCCAGCGGGCTCATACCCGGCTCGTCGCAGGGCACATTGCGCAGCTCGAAACTGCCGCCGGTGCCGCCGTCCTTCACCAGCTCCGGGAAAGCATTGGACAGGCCGCCGGCGCCGACGTCGTGAATAAACGCGATCGGGTTCTTGTCACCCAGCTGCCAGCACTGGTCGATGACCTCCTGGCAGCGGCGCTCGATTTCCGGGTTCTGGCGCTGCACCGAGGCGAAATCCAGGTCTTCGGAGCTGGTGCCGCTGGCCATACTGGAGGCCGCACCGCCGCCCAGACCGATCAGCATGGCCGGACCGCCGAGCACCACCAGCTTGGCGCCCGGCGCAAACTCGGGCTTGTCGATATGCTCTTCGCGGATATTGCCGTAGCCGCCGGCGATCATGATCGGCTTATGGTAGCCGCGGCGCTCGTCGCCGAAATCCTCTTCGAAGGTGCGGAAGTAGCCGCAGATATTCGGGCGACCGAACTCGTTGTTGAATGCGGCGCCGCCGATCGGACCCTCGATCATGATATCCAGCGCGGTGACGATACGTCCCGGCTTGCCATAATCCGCCTCCCACGGCTGTTCGTAACCGGGGATCTGCAGGTTGGACACGGTAAAGCCGGTCAGGCCCACCTTGGGCTTGGAACCGCGGCCCACGGCGCCTTCGTCGCGGATTTCACCGCCGGCACCGGTGCCCGCGCCCGGGAAAGGTGCGATCGCGGTCGGGTGGTTGTGGGTTTCCACCTTCATCAGCATATGGATCGGCTCAATGCTGAAACCGTATTCCTTGGTCTCCGGATCCGGATAGAAACGCCCGGCCTCGTGTCCCGCCACTACCGCGGCGTTGTCCGCGTAGGCGGACAGCACGTTTTCGCCGCCCTTCTGGTAAGTGTTCTTGATCATGCCGAACAGGGAGTGCGGCATATCCTCGCCATCGATGGTCCAGCTGGCGTTGAATATCTTGTGGCGACAGTGCTCCGAGTTCGCCTGGGCGAACATCATCAGCTCCACGTCGGTGGGGTTGCGCTCCAGCTCCTGGAAGCTGGTGAGCAGGTAGTCGATTTCGTCTTCCGCCAGCGCCAGGCCCAGGCTCACATTGGCCTGCTCCAGCGCTCCGCGGCCGCCGTCGAGTACGTCGACCTTGGTCAGCTGGCGCGGCTTGTCCTCGTGGAACAGCTGTTCCGCCTGGTCGAAGTCGGTGAACACCGACTCCACCATTCGGTCGTGCAGCTGAGCGGCCAGTGCCTCCCGTTCAGCTGCGGTTAATTCGACGCCGCTAATGTAGTAGGCGACGCCCCGCTCGAGGCGGTGAATCTCTGTGAGGCCCGCGTTGTGGGCGATATCGGTAGCCTTGGACGACCACGGCGAGATGGTGCCCGGGCGCGGTACTACCAGCAGCAACGCACCCTCTGGCTGGTGCTTTTCCTCGGTGGGACCGTACTGCAACAGTCTCTCGAGCAGCGCCTGCTCCTTCTTGCTCAGCTTTTTGCTGTCAGCGAAATGCACGAACTCGGCATAGACGTCGTCAATTGCAGGCTGTAGCGCGCGCAGTTGATTGAGCAGTTTTTGATGGCGGAATTTCGACAGTGCGGGAGCACCACGCAGAACTAGCATCGCGGGAGTTTGCCTCTTGTCTGAATGTGAACCTGAATCAGGTTAGAGACCCCGCGCCGCAGAAGATCGCGCAGGGCCCCGGGGATTGGAGGGGCGCAATTGTACCCGATGCATCGCCACTCCAACACTGTCCAGCGGCACTTGTGCGCGTAATGATCGTCCAACATTCCAGCGAGTGCAGCGCGGCGCAAAAAATGGCGCGCTATTGATGCTCGCGCCAAACTCAACCGGAGGAGGCCTACTAGAATTACCGGATAGATGCAACTCCACAAGTCACGTCGCCAATCGGCCAGTTTGAGCAAGTTGTCACCAAATAAGGTAAAATTGGCGATCTTTTTACCGGCCCGCCGCTCAGGATGAGCACTGCCGGTATCCGCTGGGATAAAAGCGATAACAGCTAATGGACTAGAGGGGACTGTATATGATCATGAAAAGCCGCTTGCTGCGCTACAGCCGCCGCCTGCTGAAAGGCCTGGCCCTGGCTTGTTGCGCCTCGCTGCTGGTGGCGAGCAAGGCACCGGACATGCTGGAGAACATCAAGGCTTCCGGCAAGCTGGTCGTGCTATCGCAGAACGGCCCCACCACCTACTACGAAGATGCCTCAGGCACCCACACCGGGTTCGAATTCGGCATGCTGCGCGCCTACGCCGAAGAGCTGGGTGTGGAACTGGAGATTCGCGACGTCCACGACCTGGACCAGATGTTCGACCGCCTGCGCGACCCCAAAGAGGGCGCCCACCTGGCCGCCGCCGGTTTGACCGTTACCCCGGAGCGCCGTGAGCAGGTGCGCTTCACCCCCTCCTACTTCGAAATCCGTCAGCAGGTCATCTACCGCCTCGGCGAGGAGCGCCCGCGCAAATCCAGCGACCTGGAGGGCAAGAAAATCGCCGTTATCGCCGGCAGTGCCCACGCCGAGGAAATGCGCAAACTGTCCCACCGCTATCCCGGTCTGCAGTGGGAGGAATTGTCCGAAGTCGGCGCCATGGAACTGGTGGAAATGGTCGATCAGGGCAAGTACAACTATGCCGTCGTCGATTCCAACGCCTACGCCGTGCACCGCGGCCTCTACCCGAATACCGCCATCGCGTTCAATCTAACCCAGTTCCAGCCGGTTGCCTGGGCCTTGCCACAAAGTGATGACGACAGTCTCTACCGCAGCGCGCGCCGCTTTATGCTGAGAGCCAATACCAGCGGCCTGGTGGCACAGTTGCGCGAGGAGTTCTTCGGCCATGTGAGCAAGCTGAACGCCGGCGGCGCCCAGGCCTTCGCCAGGAACAGCCGCGAGCGGCTGCCACAGTGGCGTGAAACCATGCAGAAAGTCGCCGACGACTACGAGCTGGACTGGCACCTGCTCGCGGCACTCAGCTATCAGGAGTCCCACTGGAATCCCCGGGCCAAATCCCGCACCGGTGTGCGTGGCCTGATGATGCTGACCCGCAATACCGCGCGCGAACTGGGCGTCAACCGCCTGGATCCGGAGGAGAGCATTGAGGGCGGCGCCCGCTATATAAAGCAGATCCGCGACAAGATCCCCGAGCGTATCCGCGAGCCAGACCGCACCTGGATGGCGCTGGCGGCCTACAACGTCGGCTACGGCCACCTTGAGGACGCGCGGGTGCTGACCGAGAAGATGGGCGGCAATCCCGATCTGTGGGCCGATGTGCGCCAACACCTGCCGCTGCTGGCCAAGCGCCAGTATTACAAGAACACCAAACACGGTTACGCCCGCGGGTGGGAACCGGTCACCTACGTGCAGAACA
Organism: Microbulbifer marinus; assembly: GCF_900107725.1. GTDB lineage: Bacteria > Pseudomonadota > Gammaproteobacteria > Pseudomonadales > Cellvibrionaceae > Microbulbifer > Microbulbifer marinus. The sequence continues at coordinate 1,369,164 of NZ_FNQO01000001.1, forward strand.
TCCGCCACTACCAGGCACTGCTGACGTGGAACAGCCGCATCGAAGAACAGCGCCTGGCCGCCGCCAATGAAGATAACGCCGAAGCACTGGCCGATAGCAGCCAGGTCGACGCGGAAGCGGCCGGCGCTGCCTCTGCGCTCTAGTCCTGCCCCGTTAGGAGCGGCCCACCGCTCCTACTAAAATCCGTAGCGGCCTGCGGCTCCTACAAATCCTGTTTCCAGGAATCCGGCAGTAATTCCAGATCCCGCGGCTCATCGATATCCGCCAGCGTTTCCAGCCACTCGCACTGTATACCCAGCTGATCCAGCCGCTGCCGCGTCTGCTGCGCCACCACTGCGGTGCTCCAACGAATATTTTCAAATAGCCCGGCCTCGGCGCGGTTCAGTCCGAACAACGCGTAGCCGCCGTCGCGGGTTGGATAAATGACCGCATCGGATTTCCGCAGCGTGGCAGCAGCCCTGCACAACCGCTCGGCGGACAGTTGCGGGCAGTCGGTGCCGAGCAACAGTACCGACTCGCCGGCCTCGCGTGCCCGCTTAGCCGCCCGCCAGAGCCGTTGCCCCAGATCACCGCCGCCCTGGCCGGCCAGCACTACGGCTTCCGGTAACGCCAGGGATTGCCAGTATTCGTGTTCGCTGTCCGGCGCCACACACAATTCGACGCGCCCCAACTGCGCCTGCACACACTGTTGCAAGGTGCGCTGCAGCATCCGCTCGGCCAGCGCCGCCGCGCCGTCCGCGCCCAGAGCCGGAATCAGCCGTGTCTTGGCGAAACCGGCGAGCGGTGCCTTGGCAAAAATAATCAGGCGCAGGGCGCTGTTCGAGAACTCAGTCATAGCGGCGGGCGAGTAACTCGGCGGGCACACCGCGCCAGTAGGCGAAACGCAGCCGCCACATCAGCAGCACCGTCCGCACAACGCCGTATTTCTGCCAGCGGCGCCCGGATGTCGTCGCGCGGGTACCGATACACGCGGGTCGTGAAATTTTCCGCAACCGCTTGCTGAGCTCAATATCTTCCATCAGCGGCTGCACAGGGAAACCGCCCAGCCGCTCAAACAGATCGCGGCGCACAAAAATGCCCTGGTCACCGGTGGCAATACCGCTCAACCGCGAGCGCCAGTTGATGAGCGTCGCGATCACGGGGAACCACAAGCTGTCGCCACTGATACGCAGATCGAAACGCCCCCAGTGACAAGCTGTTGCGGAAGCCTGCCGGATTGCCTCCAGTGCACCGGGCGGCAGGCGGGTATCCGCGTGCAGAAACAACAGCCAGTCACCGCTGGCAATGGCAGCACCGGCATTCATCTGCCGCGCCCTGCCGCGCGGCGCACTGATCACATGCAAGCCCGCAGCGGTGGCCTGCTCCACACTGCCGTCGCTACTACCGCCATCCACCAGAATCACTTCACAGCCCGCCTGCTCGTCCAACGCGCGCAGGTGCGTACTCAGTTCCGGCAACTGCTGCCGCTCGTTCAGCAGCGGCACCACGATGGTGCAAGTCACTGGCCGCGCCTCCAGCGGTGGAAACGTTCCAGCCAGCGCAACAGTTTTTCCGGCGCGTGCGCGCGCTTCCAGTTGCCCGCCGCGTATTTGTTGGCCTCCGCCATGGTCGGATAGATATGAATGGTGCCGAGGAGTTTGTTCAGGCCGAGACGATGTTTCATCGCCAGGACGAATTCGGCGATCAACTCCGCCGCGTTCTCGCCGACGATGGTAACACCGAGAATCTTGTCCTTGCCCGGAGCAGTCAGTACCTTGACGAACCCCTGCGCGGCACCGTCGACAATGGCGCGATCGAGATCGTCGATTCCATAACGGGTAACTTCGTAGGGAATCCCCCGCTCTTTGGCCTGCTGTTCATTCAGGCCGACGCTGGCCACTTCCGGCTCCACGAACACCGCCCGCGGCACCAGCGAGTAATCCACGGCAAACTTCTTCAGGTCGCCGAACAGGCCGTTGACCGCCGCATACCAGGCCTGGTGTGACGCCATATGGGTAAACTGGTAGGGGCCAACCAGATCGCCGGCGGCGAGAATATGCGGATAGCGGGTACGCAGGAACGGATCCGTGTACAGCTTGCCGTCCTCGACAATACCCAGCTCTTCCAGTCCAAAACCGGACCCCCGCGCCCGCCGCCCCAGCGCCAGCAGCAGGTGATCGAATTCCAGCTCCAGCTCGCCGCCTGGACCGCGCAGACGCACGCTGCCGGCTTCTGTCAATTGGGTTTCGTTATTGTCAAAAGCGAGGGCTTGGTGTGCGGTCAGTACGGTAACGCCGTCGGCGCTCAGCGCCCGCTGCACCGCGTCCGACACATCGCTATCTTCCTGCGGCAGCAGTCGATCCGCCATCTCCACCAGCGTAACCCGGGAGCCCAGCCGCGCGAATGCCTGCGCCATTTCACAACCGATGGCGCCACCGCCGAGCACCAGAAATTTGTCCGGTACCTGCTGCAGGTTTGCGAGGCGTTCCCACAGCGTATCGCTGGTGACGTAGCCGACCCGCTCCAGCCCCGGTAGCGGTGGCACCAGCGGTTCGGCACCGGTGGCGACAATGATCGCACGCGCCGTCAATGTCTGCGCGCCACCGGCATTCAGGGCAATTTTTACCGTCCAGGGATCGACCAGCTGCGCGCGCCCCTGCAGTACCTCCACGCCCAGGTCCGTATAGCGTTCCACACTGTCGTGCGGCTCGATGTCGGCGATCGACTTGCGCACATGCGCCATCACGGCGGGAAAATCGATTTGCGGTGCGGCCAGACGCACACCGAACCTGGCGGCGTCGCGCACCTGTTGTGCGACGCGCGCAGTCTTGATCAATGCCTTGCTCGGCACGCAGCCGCTGTTCAGGCAGTCACCGCCCATGGCGCCGGCTTCGATCAGTGTGACCTTGGCTTTTACTGCGGCGGCGATATAGGCGCTGACCAGTCCGGCGGCGCCGGCGCCGATAACGATCAGGTTGCGGTCGAACTTTTTCGGTTTGCTCATCGGTGTGGGTTCAGGCAGCGCTGCGGTGGCGCTTGAGCCAGTTCAGAATGAATTTTGCCAACAGGGGGAAAATCCCCAGCAGCGCGAAGGACAGCAATAACTGTGGCGACAGAATATCGCCGAGACTCTCCACTCGCCCCAGTTGCGTGCCCGCATTCACATACACGATAGTCGCCGCCAGCATCCCCACCTGGCTGACCCAGTAAAAAGTCCAGGTCTTGATACGGGTGAGTCCCATCAGAATATTGATGACGAAAAACGGGAAGACCGGTACCAGCCGCAGTGCGAACAGATAGAAAGCACCCTCCCTCTCGATACCGGCATGGACTGCAGCGAGGCGCTTTCCGAAACGCCTGTGCACCCAGTCCTGCAGCAGATAGCGGGCCACCAGGAATGCCATAGTCGCTCCAATACTGGACGCAAAAGACACGATCACCGTACCCCAAAACAAGCCGAATATCGCACCGGCCGCCAGTGACATGATCGCCGCACCGGGCAGGGAAAGCCCGGTGACCAAAATATAAAACAGCGTAAATAACAGCCCTACGAGAATCGGAGAACCCTGCCGCCACTGCTCAAACTGCGTATGCCCGGCCTTGAGATTTTCCAGTGTCAACCATTGGTGCAGGTCGAAAACATAAAAGGCCACGCCCAGCGCAACCAATATCGCAACCAAGACAACTTTTTTTCTCATGCAAAACTCGCCTAGAGTGCGCCACCGCAACTACTGCCCTGCCCGGCAGTACAGCCGTAGCAATGGTCCGCGACACGAATCGGCGAGTTCCGCAGGTCCTGCCGCAGCAGATCGCGCAGGTGCATGTTGCCCGGCACGGCGACACCCAGCTGCTGATTGAAATCGCAGTCATAGAGGTTGCCCTGCCAGTCCACGCTGACCAGGCTGCGACACATCACCCCGTCCAGATTCGCTGCGCTGTAACTGTCCCGCAGCAGTTGCATGTAGTCGGCAAACTGCCCCTTGGAAACCAGCGTGGAGCCGAAGCGCTTGATCGGCATGTTCGCCAGTGCAAACAGGTGATTGAAGACGATACCGAAATGTTCGGACAATTCGCGCCGGTAGTCCGCCTCCAGCATTTGCTGGTTTGGCGGCAGGAATGGGCCCTGCGGGTTGTAGACCAGATTCAGTACCAGACCGCTGCCCGGCTTGCCGTAACCGAGCGCATTGAGTTGCTGTAATGCGGCGATGCTCTTGTCGAAAACGCCCTTGCCGCGCTGCTTGTCGACATTATCGAGCGAATAGCAGGGCAGCGAGGCCACCACCTCGACCCGATTTTGCGCCAGGAACTCGGCCAGATCCTCCTGACCCGGTTCGAACAGAATCGTCAGGTTGCAGCGGTCCATCACGTGCACGCCCTGCGCCCGCGCCGCCCTGACCAGGGCACGAAAGCCCGCGTGCAGCTCCGGTGCACCGCCGGTGACATCCAGCGTGGAGATTTCGCGCGCGCGCAGTACTTCACTGACCAGCGCCAGGTTTTCCTCGCTCATCATTTCGGTACGTGTCGGACCGGCATTTACATGACAGTGCACGCAGGTCTGATTGCAGCGATAGCCGATATTGACCTGCAGTGTGTCGATCTTCTCGCGACGCAACGCAGGAAAATCCGATATTTCGAGTAGCGGCAGTGTTTCATGCATAGCTGTCAGGTCTCCATTTCTTCCGGCTCAACTACTGTCGCGGCAAGGAATGGTTTTATTACAGCTGCCTTCTGTTCCGACATTGCGGCTACCGGCGTCACCAGCCCGCTCGCCAGCGCGGTATGGGCCACAGACTGCGGCTTCTCTGCCCCCAGCAGGCGAATCGCCTCGGCGGCTATCTGCTGCGCTCGGGCGGCATTCTGCTGCAGGTTGGCAATGGCCACTTCTGCTGTAACCGCCTCTTCGCGGGGATGCCAGCAGTCGTAATCTGTGGCCATCGCAAGAGTCGCATAGGCAATTTGCGCCTCGCGCGCCAATTTGGCCTCGGGCATATTGGTCATGCCGATCACTGCGGCGCCCATGCTGCGATACCAATGGGATTCCGCACGGGTGGAGAACTGCGGACCCTCGATACAGATGTAGCTGCCGCCGCGGTGCAATCGGATCGGCTGGTCGGCCTGGGTCGCCTCAAAGGCACGCGCCAGGCAATCTGCCACCTCCGGGCATACCGGGTCGGCCATGGAGACATGGGCGACGGCACCGTCGCCAAAGAAGGTGTTATCGCGCTTGCGGGTCATGTCGATGAACTGGTCCGGAATCAGCATATCCAGCGGGCGCACCTCTTCCCGCAAGGACCCCACCGCGGATAGCGACAGGATATAGCGCACCCCGAGCTGGCGCAGCGCGTGGATATTGGCCCGGTAGGGTACTTCGGAGGGAATCAGACGATGGCCGCGACCGTGGCGGGCGAGGAAGGCAACGGGCACACCATGCAACTCACCGGTAACAATGCGATCGGAAGGGGAACCGAAGGGCGTCTCCAGATTATGCTCCTGTACATTGCCCAGCCCCTGCATCTCATACAGACCGCTGCCGCCGATGACACCAATCACTGCTCTGGCCATGCCCGCTCCTCGATCATCTGTTTTCGCCGCAGTATAGGAGTGACCGCGAACCCTGTATATCGTTCTGAGAAACCACTAGGTTAACGCAACATTGAAGATGCCGCTAAAATCGAAGGCCACAGGTACCATTGCTCGCATCCTGAAAGTCGCGACCGCATCGCGCCGCTGGCTGGCTCCGACGTCAACACCGGCACGGCTGCAGAAACAGTGTACGAAGCGAACTTAACAGCGGATCAGCCGGACGGCCGCAATGGCGGCATAGCGCGAAATGCAAACCGTATCGACAATACGGTGACACTGACGAGAATTGAGGAGCAACAGTGCTAGAAGGCATCCACCACGCGGCAATCATCTGTTCCGACTATCCCCGCTCCCGTCACTTTTACAGTGAAATCCTGGGGCTGCGGATTGTCGCCGAAAATTATCGCAGTGACAGGGACTCGTACAAACTGGACCTGGCGCTACCCGATGGCAGCCAGGTTGAACTTTTCTCATTTGCGCAAGCACCGGAACGTCCCAGCTATCCGGAAGCGCAGGGCTTGCGCCACCTGGCATTCCGGGTCGGCTCGATCGAGGATGCGGTGGCACGCCTCTCTGACGCAGGCGTTGCTGTCGAACCTATCCGCACCGACCCCTACACCGGCAAGCGCTTTACTTTCTTTGCCGATCCGGACCAGTTGCCGCTCGAACTCTACGAATCCTGAAACTGCCGATATGGCGCCAACTTCCGGGCATTCGTCCGAAAATTTCCCACTCCATTTGCTCGACAGGCATTCGCCAGACACAAAAAAAGCCGCCCGAGGGCGGCTTTCTTGAACTGGGCGGTAAACGACTTACCAGCCAGTTACTTCCTTCAGCGCGTTGCCGATCTCGGCCAGGGAGCGCACGGTTTTTACACCGGCGTCTTCCAGCGCGGCGAACTTCTCGTCCGCGGTGCCCTTGCCACCGGAGATGATCGCGCCGGCGTGGCCCATGCGCTTACCGGGAGGAGCAGTTACACCAGCGATATAGGAAACCACCGGCTTGGTGACGTTTTCCTTGATGTAAGCCGCAGCTTCTTCTTCCGCGGTGCCGCCGATCTCACCGATCATAACGATCGCTTCGGTCTGCGGGTCATTCTGGAACATTTCCAGGATGTCGATGAAGTTGGAGCCCGGGATGGGGTCGCCACCGATGCCCACACAGGTGGACTGGCCGAAACCGTGATCGGTAGTCTGTTTCACCGCTTCATAGGTCAGGGTGCCGGAACGGGAAACGATGCCCACTTTACCCGGCTTGTGGATGTGACCCGGCATGATGCCGATCTTGCACTCACCCGGAGTGATCACGCCCGGGCAGTTCGGGCCGATCAGGCGCACGCCCAGCTCGTCACACTTCACTTTGGCATCCAGCATATCCAGCGTCGGGATACCTTCGGTGATGCACACGATCAGCTTGATACCGCCGTTGGCCGCTTCCAGGATGGAATCCTTACAGAAGGGAGCCGGTACATAGATCACGGAGGCTTCCGCACCGGTCGCTTCTACCGCTTCTTTCACGGTATCGAAAACCGGCAGGCCCAGGTGTTCCTGACCGCCTTTACCCGGAGTTACACCACCAACCATCTTGGTGCCGTAGGCGATCGCCTGCTCGGAGTGGAAAGTGCCCTGGGAGCCGGTGAAGCCCTGGCAGATGACTTTGGTGTCTTTGTTAATCAGTACAGACATGATTATTTACCCTCCGCCGCTTTAACCACTTGCTCAGCCGCGTCGGTCAGGCTGGTGGCCGCGATAATGTTCAGACCGCTGTCGCTCAGTACCTTGGCGCCCAGGTCTGCGTTGTTACCTTCGAGGCGAACAACAACCGGAATTTTTACGCCGACTTCCTTCACCGCGCCGATCACACCTTCCGCGATCATGTCGCAGCGCACGATGCCGCCGAAGATATTGATCAGAACTGCCTTCACGTTTTCGTCAGACAGGATGATCTTGAACGCTTCAACAACGCGCTCTTTGGTCGCGCCGCCGCCAACGTCGAGGAAGTTGGCTGGCTTGCCGCCGTGCAGGTTGACGATGTCCATGGTGCCCATGGCCAGGCCAGCGCCGTTGACCATGCAGCCGATGTTGCCATCGAGGGCTACATAATTGAGGTCCCACTTGGCCGCGTGTGCTTCGCGCGCGTCGTCCTGAGACGGATCGTGCATTTCACGCAGGTCAGCGTGGCGGTACAGCGCGTTGCTGTCGATCACTACCTTGGCGTCCAGGCAGTGCAGGTTGCCTTCGGTGGTGATAACCAGCGGGTTGATTTCCAGCAGCGCCAGATCCTTCTCTTCGAACATCTTGGCCAGGCCAAGGAAGATCTTGGTGAACTGCTTGACCTGGGTCGGGTTCAGGCCCAGCTTGAACGCCAGCTCGCGTGCCTGGTACGGCTGCGCACCTACCAGCGGGTCGATGGTGGCTTTCAGGATTTTTTCCGGAGTCTCTTCCGCTACCTTCTCGATTTCCACGCCGCCTTCGGTGGAAGCCATGAAAACGATACGACGGGTGGAGCGATCGACTACCGCGCCCAGGTACAGTTCCTGGTCGATGTCGGTGCAGCTCTCTACGAGGATGCGGGAAACCGGCTGGCCGTTTTCGTCTGTCTGATAAGTTACCAGGCGCTCGCCCAGCCACTTCTTGGCGAATTCTTCAATTTCCGCCTTGGAATCCACCAGCTTTACACCGCCGGCCTTGCCGCGGCCACCGGCGTGTACCTGGGCTTTTACCACCCACTTGTCGCCGCCAATCTCATCTGCCGCCGCTGCTGCCGCTGCCGGGGTTTCCGCTGCAATGCCTTTGGAAACCGGCAATCCGTATGCTGCAAACAGTTGTTTGCCCTGATACTCATGCAAGTTCATAGTCAATACCAATTCACATTTGAAATGTGTTTACCAATTGCAGATTACTCTGCACCTAAGAACAAAATTCAAAATTTCCGTCGTTGCAAATTTCGAATTTCGCAAATGAAACCGGGGCGGCCAATTCAATTTTGGCTAGCGCCCCGACATTGAAGCTCTCGCTTACGCTATTTGCGCTTACTTGCGCTTCTTGCGATTTGCGATATGGATCGCGTGACCGTTCACCGCCAGCGCCGCTTCTTTCACGGTTTCTGACAGGGTCGGGTGACCGAAGACGGTCATGCCGATGTCTTCGGCGCTGGAGCCGAATTCCATCGCAATCGCTACCTGTTGCACCAGGTCTGCCGCAGACGGGCCGACGATATGGGCACCCAGCACGCGATCGGTTTCCGCGTGCGCGATGATTTTCACCATACCGCCAGTTTCGTTGGCGGCCACGGCGCGACCGGACGCTACGAACGGGAAGACGCCCACATTGTAGGGCTCGCCGTCTGCTTTCACCTGCTCTTCGGTGCGACCAACCGCGGCGATTTCCGGGTGCGTGTAGATCACGTTCGGAATCACGTCGTAGTTCATCATCGGCTTCTGGCCGGCGATGCGCTCGGCCACCACAACGCCCTCTTCAGAGGCTTTGTGGGCCAGCATCGGGCCACGCACAACATCACCAACAGCCCATACGCCCGGTGCAGAGGTCATGCACAGATCGTTGACATAGATGAAGCCACGCTCGTCCAGCTTCACGCCGGCGTCTTCGGACAGCAGACCTTCGGTGTACGGGCGACGACCCACACACACGATCAGCTTGTCGAAGGTTTCCTGGTGCTCTTTACCGTCTTTGTCTTCGTAAGTGACAACGACTTCTTTGCCTTTTACTTCCGTGCCGGTAACACGGCACGACAGGCGGATATCCAGACCCTGCTTCTTCAGGATCTTCTGGGATTCCTTGGCAATCTGCTGATCCATGATGGCCAGGAAGCTGTCCAGGGCTTCCAGCACCACGACATCGGAACCCAGGCGATTCCACACGGAGCCCAGCTCCAGGCCGATTACGCCGGCGCCGATCACGCCCAGACGCTTCGGCACGGAGGTGAATTCCAGTGCACCGGTAGAGTCGACGATGATCTTGTTGTCCACCGGGGCCGGCGGGATATTTACCGGTACCGAGCCGGAAGCCAGGATGATGTTATCGGCCTCGTAGGTCGTGGTCTTGCCGTCGTGGTCGGTAACCTCAACTTTCTTACCCGCCAGCAGCTTGCCGGTGCCTTCGATGGAGGTCACTTTGTTCGCCATGAACAGGCCGGCAATGCCACCGGACATCTGCTTCACGACGCCGTCTTTGCGCTCGATCATCTTCTTCACATCGATCTTTACCTTGCCGGTATCGATGCCATGTACGTCGAGGGCGTCTTTCGCTTCGTGGAATTTCCAGGAGCTGTCCAGCAGCGCCTTGGACGGGATACAGCCAACGTTCAGGCAGGTACCGCCGTTGACGACTTTGCCGTCCTTGTTGGTCCACTTTTCAACACAGGCAGTTTTCAGGCCGAGTTGCGCCGCGCGGATTGCTGCTACGTATCCCCCCGGACCGGAGCCAATTACGATTACGTCAAATTTTTCCGACATGATCAGTTCCAGATATTTGTGAATTCAGGTCAGGTCGGCGCGGCCCCTGCCGCGCCGTGTGCCTGCAAACAGGCACCCTTACCGGCGATTTATACTTCGAGGAGGATGCGCGCCGGGTCCTCGATCATCTCCTTGATCGCAACCAGGAAGCCAACCGCTTCCTTGCCGTCGATCAGGCGGTGGTCGTAGGACAGCGCCAGGTACATCATCGGCAGGATTTCCACCTTGCCGTCTACCGCCATCGGACGCTCCTGGATCTTGTGCATACCCAGGATGGCGGTCTGCGGCGGGTTCAGGATCGGGGTGGACAGCAGGGAACCGAACACGCCGCCGTTGGTGATGGTGAAGGTGCCGCCGGTCATCTCTTCGATGGTCAGCTTGCCGTCGCGGGCACGGACACCCATGTCGCGGATGGAGTTTTCGATATCCGCCAGGCCCATGTTTTCCGCGTTGCGCAGCACCGGTACCACCAGACCCTTCGGCGAGGATACGGCCACACCGATATCCTGATAGCCGTGGTAGACGATGTCGTTACCGTCGATGGACGCATTCACTGCGGAGTAGCGCTTCAGCGCTTCCACCGCGGCCTTCACAAAGAAGCCCATGAAGCCCAGGCGGGTGCCATTGTGCTTCTTCTCGAACAGGTCCTTGTAGTTCTTGCGCAGGTCCATGACCGGCTTCATGTTCACTTCGTTGAAAGTAGTGAGCATGGCGGTGGACTGGGAAGCATCCAGCAGGCGCTCAGCGATACGCTTGCGCATGCGGGTCATGGGTACGCGCTTCTCGACGCGCGCGCCCGGCGCCACGGCGGCTTCGGCGGCGGCAGCCGGTGCAGCGGCGGCAGCCGGAGCGGTACCCGCCTTCATCACGTCTTCTTTCAGAACGCGACCGCCCTTGCCGGAGCCTTCGACGCCGGCCAGGTCAACGCCCTTCTCGGCCGCCATCTTCTTGGCGGACGGCATGGCGATTTTCTCGCCTTCTGCAGCCGGAGCTGCCTCGGCCGCGGGTGCTTCCGCCGGCTTCTCTTCCGCCGGTGCGGCGCCAGCACCGGCGCCCTCTTCGAATTTGGCGATCACTTCGTTCGACAGGACGGTATCGCCCTCGCCCTTGATGATTTCGCTAAGGGCGCCGTCTGCAGGCGCGACAACTTCCAGTACGACTTTGTCGGTTTCGATATCCACGATCAGTTCATCGCGGGACACGGCTTCGCCGGGCTGTTTGTGCCAGGTGGCAACGGTGCCATCCTGAACGGATTCCGGGAAAGTTGGCGCTTTAATCTCGATCGTCATTGTTCCTGTTTCCTGAGATTGACTCTTCACTAATTACTGCCGCCGATTACTTGACGGTCAGCGCCTCGTTGATGAACTTGTTCTGTTCTTCCAGGTGCGTGGACATATAGCCCGCCGCCGGTGCCGCAGACGGCTCGCGGCCCACGTACTGCAGGTCCAGTTTCGGATGTGTTTCCGCCAGCAGGCGACGCAGGTGGTGCTGACTGTGATACCAGGCACCCTGGTTCATCGGCTCTTCCTGACACCAGGCCACGCTCTTGATGTTCTTGAACGCGGACACCGCCTCCACGAACTCTTCGTCCGGGAAGGGATACAGCTGCTCGATGCGCACCAGCGCCACGTCTTCCTGCTCACGCTCCATGCGCGCTTCCAGCAAATGGTAGTAGACCTTGCCGGAGCACAGGATCAGGCGTTTGACCTTGGCGGGATCCACACCGTCATCCTGGATCACGTTGTGGAACTGGCCATTGGCCAGTTCGTCCAGGCTGGAAGTGGCCAGCTTGTGACGCAGAATCCACTTGGGGCTCATGATGATGAGCGGGCGGCGCATCGGGCGGACTGCCTGGCGGCGCAGCAGGTGGAAAATCTGTGCCGGCGTGGTGGCGTTACACACCTGGATATTGTGCTCGGCGCACAGCTGCATGAAGCGCTCCAGACGCGCGGAGGAGTGCTCCGGTCCCTGCCCTTCATAGCCGTGCGGCAGCAGCATCACCAGGCCGCACATACGGCCCCACTTGTGCTCACCGGAGGTGATGAACTGGTCGATCACCACCTGCGCGCCATTGGCGAAGTCACCGAACTGGGCTTCCCAGACCACCAGCGACTTGGGCGTGGTGGTGGCGTAACCGTATTCGAACGCCAGCACCGCCTCTTCCGACAGCAGTGTGTCGTAGATATAGAACGGCGGCTGGTCTTCGTACATGTGCTGCAGCGGCACATAGGACTGACCGTCCTTCTGGCTGTGAATCACCGCGTGACGGTGAGAGAAGGTACCGCGACCGACGTCCTCACCGGTGAAGCGGACCATATAGCCCTCTTCCAGCAGCGTGCCGTAGGCGAGCGTTTCGGCCATGCCCCAGTTCAGCGGCAGTGCGCCGCCAGCCATCTTGCGGCGATCGTCGTAGATCTTGGCCACCTGGCGCTGCATCACCACGCCGTCGGGCACGGTGGTCATGCGGGTGGCCACGTCCTTCAGCTTCGGCAGCGGGAAACCGGTATCGGCCGGCGTCTGCCAGTCGTGATTCAGGTAGGGGCTCCAGTCCACGAACATGGACTCGTCCGGCTGTTTCACCAGACCGGTGGCCACGTCCTCGCCGCGATCCAGCTTGTCGCGGTAGTCGCTGGCCAGCTTGTCCGCGGCCGGCTTGTCCAGCACGCCGTCATTGACCAGCTTCTCCGCATACAGGGTGCGGGTGGTCTTGTGCTTGCGGATGACCTGGTACATCTGCGGCTGGGTACCGGACGGATCATCGGTCTCGTTGTGACCGCGGCGGCGATAGCACACCAGATCGATCACGATATCTTTCTTGAACTCGTAGCGGTAATCCACCGCCAGCAGCGCGGCCAGTACGACCATTTCCGGATCGTCGCCATTCACGTGCAGTACCGGGGCGTCGATCATCTTCGCCACATCGGTACAGTACTCGGTGGAACGGGCGTCCTCGCGCTTGCTGGTGGTGAAGCCCACCTGGTTGTTCAGCACGATATGCACGGTGCCGCCGGTGTAGAAGCCGCGGGTCTGGGACATCTGCAGGGTTTCCTGCACCACGCCCTGACCGGCGAAGGCGGCGTCGCCGTGGATATTGATCGGCAGAACTTTTTCACCGGTGGGATCGTTGCGGCGATCCTGGCGCGCGCGCACGGAGCCTTCCACCACCGGCGCACAGATCTCCAGGTGCGACGGGTTGAAAGCAAGCGCCAGGTGTACTTCGCCACCCGGGGTCATTACGTTGGAGGAGAAGCCCTGGTGGTACTTCACATCGCCGGAGGTATCCAGGGTCTTCTTGCCCTCGAATTCCTCAAACAGGTCAGTCGGGTTTTTACCCAGAATATTGACCAGGGTGTTCAGGCGGCCGCGGTGGGCCATGCCCATCACCACCTCTTTTACCCCGTAGGTGCCGGAGCGGCGGATCAGCGCGTCCAGCATCGGGATCAGACTTTCACCGCCCTCGACGCCGAAACGCTTGGTGCCCGGGTACTTGGAGTCCAGGTGGCGCTCCAGGCCCTCGGCGGCCGACAGTCGCTGCAGGATTTCGATCTGGATATCGGTGCCGAAATTGGGCTTGGACTGGCTGCGCTCCAGGCGCTGCTGGAACCACTGCTGCTCGTCCAGATTGGACAGATGCATGATCTCTGCACCCAGGTTGCCGCAGTAGGTGCGCTCCAGGCCCTCGACGATTTCGCGCAGGGTCGCTTCTTCCTTGCCGAAAAACAGACCGCCGGTCTGGAAGGTCGTGTCGAAATCGCCCTCGGTCAGGCCGTGGTAGCTCAGCTGCAGATCCGGCACCTGCTCGCGCGCCATCAGACCCAGCGGGTCCAGGGTCGCCTTCTTGTGACCGCGGTGACGGTAAGAGCTGATGAGCTGCAGAACTTTGATCTGCTTGCGTTCGTGTTCGATATTGACGGCGCCGGCACCGGGAGCGGCCAGCGGGCGGGTACGGTGTTTGGCGAGCAGTTCAAAGTGCTGGCGCACTGCGGCGTGGGACACATCGCCGACGCCACTGACCCGCGGGAGGCTGTCGAAGTAACTGCGCCATTCCTCCGGCACGCCATTGGGGTCGTGCAGATAGGTCTCGTACAGTTCCTCCACATAGGCGGCATTGCCCCCGGAGATATGGGAGCTACGCCACAGCTGCTCCATGGTACTTTCGTGCATGTTGATGCCTACCTCGATTGCAGTGCGCCCGTTTCGGGTGGTGTCACTGCGCGTTCCTTTCACTCACAAAAGGGGAGGCGCCAAAAAAGTCACCTCCCCTTTTCAACTTGGCACCGGCTCTTCGGCCAGCTTTTTAGTAGTTAGATAGGCGCCGCCGTTGGCGCCGAGCCCGCAGCGCGGGCTCAACCGGGCTCAATCTACCCGCTGCCGTTAAACCGCGCGGGTCAGCAACATATTGCGGATGTGACCGATGGCGCGGGTCGGGTTCAGACCCTTCGGGCACACATTCACACAGTTCTGGATGCCGTGGCAGCGGAACACGCTGAAGGGGTCATCCAGGTTGGACAGGCGCTCGTCGGTGGCCAGGTCGCGGCTGTCCGCCAGGAAGCGGTAAGCCTGCAGCAGGCCGGCCGGGCCGATGAACTTGTCCGGATTCCACCAGAAAGACGGACATGCGGTGGAGCAGCAGGCGCACAGGATGCACTCGTACAGACCATCCAGCTTCTCGCGCTGTTCCGGTGACTGCAGACGCTCGATCGCCGGCGCCGGCGTGTCGTTCTGCAGGTAGGGTTCGATCTTCTTGTACTGCTCGTAGAACTGCTCCATGTCCACGACCAGGTCACGGACCACCGGCAGACCCGGCAGCGGGCGCAGTACCAGCTTGCCCTTCGGCGCCGCTTCGGAAAGCGGCGTGGTGCAGGCCAGGCCGTTGCGACCGGAGATGTTCATACCGTCGGAGCCGCATACGCCCTCACGGCAGGAGCGACGGAACGACAGGGTCGGATCCTCGGCCTTCAGCAGTTCCAGCACGTCCAGCACCATCAGGTCCTTGCCCTGGGTGTCCAGCTCGTAGTCCTGCATGTAAGGAGCTTTGTCAGTCTCCGGGTTGTAACGGTAAATGCTTACTTTCAACATACTCTATTCCGCTCCCGAATCAGTAAGTCCGAGCTTTCGGCTCGAAAGCTTCGACGGTGTTAGGCGCAAAGTTAACTGCGCGCTTGCCGACGCGTTTTTCTGCCGGGAAGAACATGGAGTGGCACAGCCAGTTCTCGTCGTCGCGCTCCTGGAAGTCTTCGCGGGCGTGGGCGCCGCGGCTCTCAGTGCGCGCCTCGGCGGCAATCGCGGTGGCCTCGGCCACTTCCAGCAGGTTCTGCAGCTCCAGCGCCTCGATACGAGCGGTGTTAAATGCACGGCTCTTGTCTTCCAGGCGTACATTCGCAATGCGCTCGCGCAGATCGGCCAGCTTCTTCACGCCTTCGGCCATGTAATCGCCGCGGCGGAATACACCGAAGTGGTTCTGCATGACATTCTGCAGTTCCTTGCGTAGATCGGCGGCCTTCTCACCGTCGTTGGTGTTCTCCAGACGGTTCAGGCGCGCCATTGCCGCTTCGATATCGGACTCGGAGGCCTCGCGGTGCTCGATGCCCTCGCGCAGGGACTGCTCGATAAACAGGCCGGATGCGCGGCCGAAGACCACCAGGTCCAGCAGGGAGTTGCCGCCCAGGCGGTTGGCACCGTGTACGGACACACAGGCCACCTCGCCACAGGCGTAGAAACCTTCGATCACCTGGTCGTTGCCGGCGGCGTCCTGAGTCAGGGCCTGGCCGTGAACATTGGTGGGGATACCACCCATCATATAGTGACAGGTAGGCACTACCGGGATCGGCGCCTTGACCGGATCCACGTGGGCGAAAGTCTTGGCCAGCTCACAGATACCGGGCAGGCGGCTGTGCAGCACTTCCTCACCCAGGTGGTCGAGCTTCAGGAACACGTGGTCGCCCTCGGGTCCAGCGCCGCGACCGTCGAGAATCTCCAGAACCATGGAGCGCGCCACCACATCGCGGGACGCGAGGTCTTTGGCGTTGGGCGCGTAGCGTTCCATAAAGCGCTCGCCATCCTTGTTGATCAGGTAACCGCCCTCACCGCGACAGCCCTCGGTCACCAGCACGCCGGCGCCGGCGATGCCGGTCGGGTGGAACTGCCACATCTCGATGTCCTGTACCGGCATGCCGGCACGCAGGGCCATACCGACACCGTCACCGGTGTTGATGTGCGCATTGGTGGTAGAGGCGAAGATACGGCCGGCACCGCCAGTCGCAAATACAGTGGCCTTGGACTTGATGAAAACGACTTCACCGTCTTCGATGCACATGGCGATCACACCCACCACGGCACCGTCCTGGTTTTTCACCAGGTCGATGGCGAACCACTCGTTCAGGAATTCGGTGTTGTGCTTGACGTTGTTCTGGTACAGCGTGTGCAGCAGCGCGTGACCGGTACGGTCCGCAGCCGCGCAGGTACGCGCCGCCTGGCCGCCGCGACCGAAGTCCTTGGACTGGCCGCCGAACGGGCGCTGGTAGATACGCCCCTCTTCAGTACGGGAGAACGGCAGACCCATGTGCTCGAGTTCGAACACGGTTTCCGGGCCCACGGAGCACATATATTCGATAGCGTCCTGGTCGCCGATATAGTCCGACCCCTTGACGGTGTCGTACATGTGCCAGCGCCAGTCGTCATTCGGGTCGGCACTGGCGATCGCGCAGGTGATGCCGCCCTGGGCAGATACGGTGTGCGAGCGAGTCGGGAACACCTTGGTGATCACGGCTGTCTTGAAGCCGGACTGAGCCATTTGCAGGGCCGCGCGCATACCCGCGCCGCCGCCGCCAATTACGATCCCATCAAAGGAAATAGTACGCATGTTCGCCATCAGTTATACACCCCACAGAATTTCAATGCCCCACACCGCGTAGAACACGGCAACCGCTGCCAGCAACGCTTCCACGGCCAGGCGTAGAACGGTGGCCTTGGGCCCCATCATGCGGTTGGTGATGTAGTCGGTCACAACAGACCAGAGACCGATCCAGGCATGAATAATGGTGGAGAGAAGCGCCACCAGGCTGAATACACGCACCCAGCGCTGGGCGAACAGCTCAGACCAGGCCTGGTAGCCGAAGTCTTCACTGAAAAAGATGAAACCCACAATAAAGAGGGTATAAGCAACCAGTACAACGGCGGTGACACGCTGATACAGCCAGTCAAAAGTGCCGCTGCGGCCAAAGCTTGTTACTGTTCTTACCATAACCACACCCCCGCCAACAGAATAAAGATTACACTCAACACCAGCACCGTAACGGCGCTACGGCGACCACCCTCCAGAGACTCACCAATCCCCAGATCCATCAGCAGGTGACGAACACCGGCGAACAGGTGGTAGATAAGGGCCGCCAGGGAAGCCCACAAAATGAGCTTGGCCGGGATGCTGTTGAAGGCTGCCGCCACATCGGCGAAGCCCTGTTCGGATTCCAGACTGGTATCCAGCATCCACAGCAGCAGTGCGACTACGGCGAAGAGCACAACGCCGGACACACGATGCAGAATGGAAACCAGAGCGGCAGCGGGAAGCTTGATAGTGGAAATGTCTAAATTGACTGGTCTGCTTTTGTTCACAGGAAAAACACCTTGTTGCCCTGAACGACGGGGCGCCCATTAGCTTTTCAGATGGAGGGGCGAGCTGCTTGCTGAGCACTTTGCGTACGACTTGCTGAAGCCTTAAGCAAACTGGCCTTACCATGGCGCAAGCCGCGCGGATTATAGGCATTCGATCCCCAAAACACAACGAACGCCTCGGGCTTCCCGGCAGAATTGCGACCATCGTCTAAGGTAACGCGGCGCCAGCGGCGCAGCGGAATTTCCACAGACAATCGCCTACCCATGCAGGCAAAAGCTCTACATCCTGAGCCACCCGCCGGATTTCCTGTGGTTAAGGGACCGGCCGTCCACGCGTTTTGGTTTGACAATTTGCAGCGCGCAACTTAAGTTTGGCCCCGCTCAAAAGCCCGCTACTGCCCATTCTGGCAGGGAAAGAGCCGGCATAAGAACAGTTTTTAGGAGTCCGCAATGTCCGATAAGAAAGCGCAACTCACGGTCGACGGTGTCGATGGCAACATCGAAATGCCCGTACTCTCCGGCACCCTCGGCCCCGACGTTGTCGATGTCAGCAGCCTGACCGGCAAGGGCTTGTTCACCTACGACCCGGGCTTTGTGTCCACCGCCGCGTGCGAATCCAAGATCACCTTTATCGACGGCGCCAAGGGGCAGCTGCTGCACCGTGGCTATCCGATCGAACAGCTGGCCGAGAAATCCGACTACCTGGAAACCTGCTACCTGCTGATGAACGGCGAACTGCCCAACGCAGAGCAGAAGAAGGAATACGTGGACACCATCATGTCCCATACGATGGTGCACGAGTCCATCGTCAACTTCTTCAAGGGCTTCCGCTACGACGCCCATCCGATGGCCATGATGTGCGGCGTTGTCGGTGCCCTCGCCTCTTTCTACCACGACTCCCTCGACATCAACGATCCTGAGCACCGCGAGATTTCCGCGCACCGTCTGATCGCCAAGATGCCGACCCTGGCGGCCATGTGCTACAAGCACTCCAAGGGCCAGCCGTTCATGTACCCGGACAACAACCTGGGTTACTCCGAGAACTTCTTGCACATGATGTTCGGCAACCCCTGCGAGCAGAGCAAGATTGATCCGGTGGTAGCCAAGGCGATGGACATCATCTTCCTGCTGCACGCGGACCACGAGCAGAACGCTTCAACCTCCACCGTGCGCCTGGCCGGCTCCTCCGGCGCCAACCCGTTCGCCTGTATCTCTTCCGGTATCGCCGCCCTTTGGGGACCCGCACACGGCGGCGCCAACGAAGCCGTGCTGAACATGCTGCAGGAGATCGGCGACGAGAGCCGTATCGACGAGTTCGTCAAGCGCGCCAAGGACAAGAACGATCCGTTCCGCCTGATGGGCTTCGGCCACCGCGTATACAAGAACTTCGACCCGCGCTCCCGCGTGATGCAGGGCATCTGCGACGAAGTCCTGGGCGCGATGGGTGCCGAAAACGATCCGCTGCTGCGCATTGCGAAGAAGCTGGAGAAGATTGCACTGGAGGACGAGTACTTCGTCGAGAAGAAGTTGTACCCGAACGTGGACTTCTACTCCGGCATCATCATGAAAGCGATCGGCATCCCCACCGATATGTTCACCGTGATCTTCGCCACCGGCCGCACCGCCGGCTGGATCGCGCACTGGAACGAGATGATCTCCAACCCCTACAAGATCGGCCGCCCGCGCCAGCTGTACACCGGCTACACCCAGCGCGACTACGTGCCTCTGGGTCAGCGCTAAGCGCCTTCTCCAGCACAAGAAACCCGGCGCAAGCCGGGTTTTTTTGCCTGCCGCCAGGCAACCGTCCAAGCAGCTCGCCACCGGAAACCCATCAACCTCCCAGCCCTAAGACCCGCGGTATCGCGCCCTGCCCCGCGGCGAACTCTCACCGGAAACTGTGACAAGCCTCTCAATCCCGTCGGACGACTGGTTCCCCCCATTCAGGACTGCCGGCTTTGACACTTACAGATGCCGGCTACACAGGTAAAATATTCTCCTCTGCACGCCTTTTTGAGCAAATAATTTCGAATAAGCATAAAGCGGATCCCCCCTTTGCGCCGATGAAATTACTCTGCCCACCCCGGGCGGGTAGAGATCGACAACACACACGGTTGCACACAACTAATAATCAGAGGCACAACCTATGATCCGCTTTATTTCCGGCATGTTCGGCAGTGACAGCACGGTGGATGAAGAAAAATACACCCGCAGCGGCTACTCCGGTACCAATGCTGGCCGCACCATCTCTTACGATCCCTCGCTGATCAACGCGCTCAAGAAAGATCACTACACGCTGATTGATATCTTCCAGCGTATCTGGTCCGAGGGCTATGAAAAGCAGGATTTCCGCCAGCTGTCCCAGCTGCTTACCCAGTTCAAGTCGGGCTTCCAGGCTCACCTGATCAAGGAGAACGTGCGCTTCTACGTCTATCTGGAGCAGGCGCTGGCGGGTGATGCGCATACGCTGCAGATCGTGAAGGATTTCCGCACCGATATGAACGAGATCGCCAATGCCGTCGTTCAGTTCTGTAAACGCTACACACATGAAGCCTTCACCCAAGAGATGAATCGTGATTTCAAGCGGGACTATCAGAAAATCGGTGAAGCCCTGACCCGCCGGGTAACCCTGGAGGAAAACGAACTCTATACCCTCTACCAGCCGTCCTGACCCCAGGCCTGGCCAGAAGGTGACACGGCCCGTGTCACCTTCCCCTCCCCCCCGCACCCTTGCCCCTTCTGTTCCAGCTACCGGCAAACGCCGCCAAATCGTGCATCGAGACCAAATCACGGTATGAAGTTCCGCCCCTTGACACCCATTTACAGCGGCTGTAATTTCTGCGTTGGGTAATTACAGGCGCTGTAATTAAACAGTATCTGTACACAGGCGTGCTTGCCAGCCGGTTAATTGGTTTGGATGCAACCTGTTGCCGCTGCCACCTCCCCGCCGTAATCCGGCGGGAGGGCGACACGACAGCAGCCCCCTCACAGGACGCTATCGACTTAGCGATCACGCAGTAGTGAAGGGAGATACCCCCGACGGAGTGACCTCGATAAACAATAAAGACCAGAGGACAGACGCGATGAGACGCAACCTACTTTCCCTAGCAATTGCCACCAGCGTGGCGATGGTCCCGCAAGCTTTTGCCCAGACCCTCGAAGAGGTAACGGTAACGGCACAGAAACGCGCGCAGAGTGTGCAGGACGTAGCCATCAGCATTGCCGCCATGGGCAGCGATGACCTGGAAAAACTCGGTGTAATGGAAGCCGCGCAAATCACCGAATTTGTGCCCAACATGGAGCTCGGCATGTCGCCCGACTCCGGCATCCCCATTTTCGTGATTCGCGGCGTGGGCCTGCAGGACTACAACGCCAACAACACCCCGACCACCGCCGTGGTGGTGGACGATGTGTACCAGCCGTTCGGCGTCTACGGCGCATTTGCGATGTTTGACACCGAGCGCGTAGAAATACTGAAAGGCCCCCAGGGCGGCCTGTACGGACGTAACTCCACCGGTGGCGCCATCAACATCGTGTCCCGCCGGCCCGAATTTGACCAGAACCAGGCCAACGTTGCCGTGGACGTAGGCAACTACGGTACCTTCAACGTGCGCGCCGGTGCCGACCTGTCCATCGCCGACAACCTGGCGGCGCGGGTGGCAGTGCAGAACGAACTGAGCGAAGGCTGGTTCGAAAACACCTACCTGGACCGCAAACAGGGCGGCCGCGACAAGACCCAGGCGCGCATCACCCTGTCCTACGAGCCCACCGACACCCTGCGCCTGGATCTGCGCCAGACCTTCGGCCGCGACAAGTCCGAGGTGGGTATTCCGGAGCCCGAAGGTTACTGGAATCCCAACAGCAGCCCTTGGTCCCTGCCTATCGAGGACGGCCTGGGCAACGCCCTCCCCGACTTCACCGGTCCGATTCCCGGCGATTACTGTGATGCGATCCTCAACACCGGCATTCCCGATGCCAGCTGTGTGAACATCAACGGCAAGGCGCCGGACGGCATCTACCGCGGTGAAGATGCTACCGTGCGCCACTTCGACGACACCTTCAATTCCACCTCGTTGAATGTAGAGTGGGACCTGGATGCCGTGACCCTGGTATCTGTGACCAACTTTACTACCCTGGACTTTTACCACGTCAACGGCTCCGGCAGTGTCGGCACCGGCGCGGCCAACCAGGACGAGTGGGAGGCCTATGCCGAGCTGGTCGGTCGCGACATCAACTTCGACGACAACTACATCACCAACTACAGCTCAGATATCAACTCCCTGTCCCAGGAGCTGCGCCTGCTGTCGAACAGTGACGGGCCCTTCAACTGGATGGCGGGCGCCAGCTACGCCCAGGACCAGCTCGACGAAAACCGGACCTGTAGCTTCAGTGCCAACCTGTACGCCGACTGGGTCGCCTTCCCCGGCTGCGGCACCATGGAATACGAGCAGGAGACCAAGGTCAGCTCCGTTTACGGTCAGCTGGTATACGACTTCAACGAAGCCTTCACCCTGACCACCGACCTGCGCTACACCCGCGAGCAGAAAGATTATGTCGGCGGCGTGCTGCTCAACGACGGCGCCTGGGCCTGCAACGCCTTTGGCATTGCCGATTACCAGACCTGCTTGGGCATCTTCGGCGATGGTGGGATAGAGCTGTCTTCCGGCACCCCGGCGACCTATGATGAAAAAGATCCGTCCTGGAAAGTGACCCTGGACTGGAAACCCACCGAAGACACCCTGGTGTACGCAAGCGTGGGCCACACCTTCAAGTCCGGCGGTTTCTTCGGCGGCTTCTTCTTCGATGCCGAGGCGGTGGAATCCTACAAGCCGGAAACCAACACAGCGGTAGAGCTGGGCTTCAAGTCCACCCTGGCGGATGACACCGTGCAGCTTAACGGTGCCATCTTCCATTACGACTACGAGGGCTTCCAGTCGCCGCTGGAAATCCAGAACGGCAACGCTACCTTCTCGGGCCTGACCAACATGGGTGACGTCGAGACCCGCGGCGCCGAGCTGGATCTGCGCTGGCTGCCGATCATGGGGCTGGACCTGCGCGTGGGCGTCGGCTACATGGACACCGAAATCGTGAAGGGCCCGAGCGGCACCGGCCGTATCTACGATCTCTTCGGCGAGGAAGTGGACGTGGTCGGCAACGAGCTCAACAACGCCCCGGGCCTGAGCGTAAGCTCGCTGGCGCGCTACGAGTTTGGCGTTACCGACGACCTCGGCGCGGCACTGCAGTTGGGTGTTAACTGGACCGACGACTACTACCTGAGCATCACCAACGAGCCCTACGCCAAGGAAGACGGCGGCGCGCTGGTCAATGCCCGCGCGGAACTGTTCCAGGAAGCCGGCGACTGGACCGTGTCACTGTGGGGCAGAAACCTGACCGATCGTCACTATCGCACCGCCACCAATGACGACGGCATTTTAAACAACTACTCCAGCTGGAGCGCGCCGCGCACCTTCGGCGCTACCCTGGCCTACAACTTCTGATGTAAGCCAATCGACCACCACTGCGGTGGTCAAACAGAAAAGCGGCCCATGTGGCCGCTTTTTTGTGCCCGACGAAAGTAACCCTTCCCTCACTGCCACGCACCATCACCGCTATCGGCGGCCTGCCCTGAAGACGACATTGCCAACCCCATCACACTTAAAGCGCGAATTCAGGCAGTCAACTTTTTCCATAAAGCATCCAAGCTATAGACGCCAATTTAATTTTGTTTAAATATGTTGGCATTAAAATTCTCCAATAGACAAAAATTTTAAAATAATAGTTCGCAAGGAAACGCGAACTCTCCGCCATAACAATGCAATACAGAAGAATGGACTGCGAATGAAAACCGGAGTTGGGGAGAGAGGCATGGCTGAACTCGAGGATTCGCCTCTGCAGCAACAGTTGCGGGACCGCACCGCGAGCACTGAGAGTGACTATCCGATTTACGTCGTGGTGGGTACCGGTCCGGTGGGTGTGCGCTGTGCGCAGAGACTGCTTGAACTCAGCGATGAAGCGCAGGTAGTCATTTTCGGTGCCGAAGCCGAATCTCCTTACAACCGCGTCAAGCTGTCCCAATACCTTTCCGATCAGTTGTCCCTCGCGGATCTCGACAACCCCGTACTCGGCCAGAATGACGGCAGGCTGGCGGAGTTTATCGATCGCAAGATCGTCGCGGTCGACAGGAACAACAAGACCGTCACCGATGCCGCGGGCAATATTCAACCCTACGACAAATTAATCCTCGCCACCGGCTCCACCCCTGCCATTCCGCAGATTCCCGGCACGGATTTCCCGAATGTCTATCCGTTCCGCAGCCTGCGCAACACCGAGGACCTGATCCGGCTGCGCGAGCGGAGTCACCATATCTGTGTGGTCGGTGCCGGCGCCCTGGGGCTGGAAGCGGCTGCGGCATTAAAGACACAAAATAATCGCGTCACACTGCAGTCGCGCACGCGCCTGCTCGGCGGCTTGCTCGGCGACGAGGCCGAAGGCTATTTGCAGTCATCACTGGCCGCACTGGGCGTGGAACTGAGCATCGGCGATGCGATAACCGCTGTCGAGGGCGATGAGGTCGCACGTGAAATCCACTTTGCCAGCGGCAAGGCGCTGCAAACCGATGCCATAGTCCTGTGTACCGGTATTCACCCAGAAATCACCCTGGCGCAACAGTGTGGTCTCGATACCGCCCGCGGCATTGTCGTGAACAAATGGCTGCAGACATCCGATCCCGATATCTACGCGGTGGGCGAGTGCGCCGAATTCGGGCGGGACGTCTATCAGTTCGTGCGGCCCGGCTATGAACAGGCGGAAAGCTGCAGCGAGCACATCTGTCGCAGGCACAATCCCGGACGGCAGGCCAAACCTTACCAGGGCAGTTACCGCGATATTCAGCTAAAAATCGCGCACATTCCCTGTGCCGTTATTGGCGACGTGGATGACGGCGAGCAGTATGTCTACCGCAATCGCTTTAAAGGACTATATCGCCAGCTGACAGTGCGGGACGGACGCCTGTGCGGAGCCGTATATATTGGCAGCTGGGACGAAGCCAGCCAGTTGCGCCAGGCGGTCGCCGCTGGCGAAGCGGCCACACCGCGCGCCCTGAAACGCTTCGCGCAGGATGGCCACCTCTGGCAAAAGTCAGCGGCCAGGGGGATCAAAGAGCAGCCGGATCATTACCTGGTATGCCAGTGCAATGGTGTCAGCAAAGGTGAACTGTGTACGGCCATTTCCCAGGGCAAGCGCAACCTGATGGATCTGCAGCAGGCCACCACCGCCGGCTCCGTTTGCGGCAGCTGCCGCCCGCTGATTGCCGAGTTGCTGGACGTGCCCGCGCCAAATCTGGTGATGCGCCACGCGCGCGGTATTCTGATTACTTCCTTCGTTTCTCTGCTGTTAATCGCACTGGCAGTACTGATGCCACCGGCGCCGATTTCGGAGAGCGTCCAGTCACACTGGTACTGGCAGAAACTCTGGTACGACAACTTCTGGAAACAGGTCAGCGGGTACAGCCTGCTCGGCTTCTGCCTGCTCACCGCCTCACTCAGTCTGCGCAAACGCTGGCGTAAGCTCACCCACGGGCACGTAGACCACTGGCGCTATGTACACAGCCTGATCGGCTGCGGCGCTTTGATCGTGCTGGTTGTACACACCGGCTTTCGCCTGGGAGAAAACCTGAACCTGGCGCTAATGCTGGTTTTCCTCGCCGCCACCACCACCGGTGCACTGGTCGGGGTATTTATGGCCCGCAACCATCACTGGACGGATATCAAATTGCGCGAGCACCGCAAGTGGTGGTCGCGCGTGCACTATGCGCTGTTGTGGACCCTGCCGGTGCTGCTCGCGTATCACATTCTGGCGGTGTATTACTTTTAGATGAAAAGCTATCAATTCAAATTCTGGCACTTCGGCCTGTTGGTCACTCTGGTTATCGGCTCGACCGCCGCCTACAACCTGGAATTCTCAGACAAGACGCTATTTGTCAGTGGCGAGATGAGCCATGGCCACCATCAGATCGAACTCGCCTGCAGCAGCTGTCACAGTGACGGTTTTGCCGGTGCCGACGCCATGCAACAGGCCTGCCTGAACTGTCACGCGGACGAACTGGAACTGGCCAATGATTCCCACCCGCGTAAAAAATTTCTCGACCCGCGCAACGCGCCGCTGCTCACACACCTGGACGCACGCCAGTGCGTAACTTGTCACACGGAACACAAGCCGGAAATCACCCGTAACATGGGCGTTACCCTGGCTGGCGATTTCTGTTTTCACTGTCACAGCGATATCGCCGATGAGCGCAACAGTCACCAGGATTTCGCCTTCGACAGCTGTGCCAGTGCCGGCTGTCACAACTTTCATGACAACCGCACCCTCTATGAAGATTTCCTGATGGCCCATGTCGGCCAGCCGGCGCTGCTGCCGGAGGCTCGGCTGCCGGCCCGCACGGCGATGCAGACCTGGCTGCAGGAAAATCCGCGCGAAGAACCACTGCAACTACAGCAGGCGGATCTCAATGTTGGCAATGCCCACGGCGATATCGCCGCTGCCTGGGCAGGGAGTGCCCACGCGCAGGTGACGGTCAACTGCAGCGGCTGCCACAGCGACGGGCAGATGCAGTTTTCCAGTCGCGAAATCGCCGAGCAATGCGGCAGTTGCCACAGCGAACAGCGCGATGCATTCATCGATGGCAAGCACGGCATGCGCCTATCGGCGCAGTTGCCACAGGATTTTGCCGCGCGCAGCGGCGCCATGTCCCCGCCACAGGCGCGCCTGCCGATGCAGGCAGAGGCCACAGGTGAACTCAGCTGCGTCAGCTGCCACGGCCCCCATGAAACCGACTTGCAGTTCGCCGCCGTCGAGGCCTGCCTGAGCTGCCACAACGACAAACACAGCCTGGCCTTCAAGGAGTCGGCGCACTTCCGCAGCTGGAGCGCGGGAGCAGCAGACGGCGTCAGCTGCGCCGGCTGTCACCTGCCGCGGGAACGCGATGGCGAGCGGGTGCTGGTCAACCACAACCAGAATCACAATCTGCGCCCGAACGACAAAATGCTACCGGTGTGCCTCAACTGTCACGGTGCGGAGTTTGCGTTGTCCGCACTGGCCGACAAAGAACTGGTCGGGCACAACTTCAACAGCAAACCCGCAGATGGACACAAATCGTTTGACCTGATCCGCGATCGGATC
Organism: Microbulbifer marinus; assembly: GCF_900107725.1. Classification (GTDB taxonomy): domain Bacteria; phylum Pseudomonadota; class Gammaproteobacteria; order Pseudomonadales; family Cellvibrionaceae; genus Microbulbifer; species Microbulbifer marinus. The sequence continues at coordinate 1,395,988 of NZ_FNQO01000001.1, forward strand.
GCCAGAATCGCTAACAGTAAGAAAACCCAATAGGAGGGGAAATCTATGCGTATCGCCGCTTGTATCATCGCCACGGCAGTCCTGTTAACCGGATGCGGGCAAAAGCAGGGTATTGCACCGGAGCGAATGGCGGATGCCATTTTTGCCGTGATTGAGGCCGACCGCGCAAGCTATACCAACAATGTGGTCAACCGCCTGCAAAACGAGGAAAAAGTCATCAAGGCCGACGAACACTGGCAGGATAACAAGGCGCTGCCGTTGCCGGCACAGATGATGCGCATGGGCGCAGAGCGCGTGGCAGAGCAGGATTCCGGCTTCAATTACGCGCTGCTTTCCCTGTGGGCAATCAACAAACAGAACAAGCCGCGCACCGAGCTGGAAAAGGAAGGATTGAAATTTGTGATCGACAATCCGGGCAAGAATTTCTACGGGCATGAGACCCTGGGAGAAACGGAATACTTCACCGCGATTTACCCGGATGTCGCCGTGTCCCCCGCCTGTGTCAGCTGCCACAACGATCATATCGACAGCCCCCGTACGGATTTCGAGCTGGGTGAAACCATGGGCGGCGTGGTGATCCGTATACCACTCTGATACCTGCTGACCTGATATCTAAGGGTGGGCCCTGCGTCCGCCCTTTTTTGTTTAACCTGCTGCCGTCGCTTACTGTCCGGGATACGGCCACTGAAAAAGCCGCCCGCGCCCCGGCCATGGATTCCCTCGCCAATGTTCCTTTAGCGGCCAAAATTAACTTCCACATGTGACAAACACGGCATGCGTGGATAGGATGTATTGAGTCCGGAGGCTGGAGTAACCCCCGGTCAAACCGGCAAACAACCCGGCCGGCAGGAATCAGAACACCCCTGCAATAACGGGACAATACGGGAAGCTCTCGCCCCCCCCTCGCGCGCAAACTCGTTGACACGGAAGTTAACCAATAATGAAGAAGCTACTCGTAGTCTCGTCAGCCCCGGCGGCATTGGTCGATGGATTACCTTACCTGGATAAAAAGTTCTGCACGGGCATGCAGTTCTATTGCGACGCCTGGAACGGCCCGGTCAGCTGCGCCCTGCCCCTGCGCGACGCCCCCTTCCCTTTCGGCAAGACTTACGAATACGGCGAGCTTCCATTCAGCATCCAGCTGATTTCGAAGCAGGCGCCGCTCGGTCCTGGGGACTTGAGAGATTTCGACCTAGTTTTGTGCTGCGGCGACAATCACGAGTACTTCTATCTGGCAGAGATCTGCAAGTCCCTCTCGGTAAAAATCATTTACAGCATCGAGTGCACTCTTGAAACCAGGATGCAGATAGCCATGCTGGACCAATCGAAAAATTTCCTCAGGAAGATCTACTCGATACTCTGGATCCTCAATTCGGAAAGACAAAGACGCAGGGCATTCAAGATAGCCGATGGGTTACAGGCAAACGGTTACCCGGCGCATAAAGCCTATAAACCATTCAACTGCAACACCCACTTCTACCTTGACAGTCGTATCGATGCCGCCATCCTGGCCAGCGAGGAAGATATGGCTGCCAGACGCGCCTATCTCAGCTCAATGGGACCTATACGCCTGCTGCACTCAGGGCGCCTGGAGCCCATTAAAGGCGCCCAGGATCTAATTCCTGTGGCACAAGCGCTGGCCCGGAACAACCTGGACTTTGAACTCAATATTTTCGGCACGGGCAGCCTGGAAGCGGTCATCAGACGGGATATCGAACGCGCCGGATTGAGCAACCGGGTACATTTCCATGGAGCGGTGGATTTCGAAACGGAGCTCGTGCCGTTTGCCAGATCCAACGCCGATGTATTCCTTAGCTGCCACCGCCAGTCCGATCCCTCCTGCACCTATATCGAGAGCATGGGGTGTGGGTTGGCTATTGCCGGTTACTCCAACCGGATGTGGGCAGCATTGAATCATGACTCAAATGCGGGCTGGTCCGCACCACTGGGCAATATCGATGCTCTGGCCGGAGCATTGCTGAAGGCCGCCGCCAATCGCGAAGATCTGATCGCGCGCTGCGATAACGCGTGGGCATTCGCCCGCAGCCGGGCGTTTGAACGGGAGTTTTCGCAGCGAATCAGGCATTTGACCCGTGTGCTGGACGAAGCTGCCCCCAATAGTACGCAGCTGGCCCAACCCGGAACATTTGCTAAAGAAAAGGTTTGAAATGGAAATAAATACCCGTGTGAGCGGTAATTAAGGTCTTTCGTTATCAGGATTTTTCCGGCAGGCACAAAGAATTAGCGGCCGAATTCATTTCGACCGCTCCCTCTTGAAGCTGACTGGCTCTACTCCCGCTGTTCACCTCGCTGAAGTCATTCAGACCAGTGGTTACCCGCTGTGGGTCTATTTACGGGTTAGTCCAGTCTCCAGTTACGGACCGCTTTTTGTTGCTCCCCTTCTCCATCGGGGACTGCTTTACCCGGGCATTTCTATATTAGTGTCGTACTGCTCAATTACACAGCCCGTGCAGCCCCGGCCACGCTATTTCTTCAACGGAGCAATCAGACCTTCCAGCCCCTCTATTTTTATTTCCAGAGTCAACGCCATCAGCCGCCCCAGCTTGCCCGCGGGAAATTCTTTCTTGGCAAACCAGAGCAGGTATTCCTCGGGCAGATCGATCAGCACACGTCCGGCGTATTTGCCAAAGGGCATCGGCGTGCGCGCTATATCCAGCAGGTCCTGTTGTTCAAACATCACTATTATTTCCGGTTTGCCGGGGCACAGTACGCTGCTCTGGTCAGCCTCAGCACGACGCTGCTCTGGTCAGCCTCAGCACGACGCTGCTCTGGTCAGCCTCAGCACGAATTGGAACAGCGCTGCAGCTTACCCGATTGTAACGCCCGGTATAAGCGTATACGGCGAAGGCGCGCGCATGAATTTGTTGCACCGACAGCACCACCCTAGACTGGCTCCGACACAGCGCGGTGGAAAACAAGCCGCGCTCGCAATTCCTCCATTGAGCAGTAGCAGGGGTCATTATGCGTATCAAATCAATCAAGTCTTTGGGTCTGGCGGCCTTCCTGGTCGCGGGTCTGACAACTCAAGGCTGTGCCCACATGAGCGACAAAGACCGCCGTATCGGTACCGGAGCCGGTATCGGCGCGGTCACCGGCGCCCTGATCACGGGTGATGCGGGAGGCGCGGCGGCTGGTGCCGTCATCGGTGCCGGTGCTGGCTGGCTCTATGACCGCAATAACAAGCGGTACTATTACTATGATCGTCACGGCCGCCGGGTCTATCGCTAGCGCCTGTTTGGTATGGCAACACCGCCACCCTAAACTGACTCCGACATAACCCGGCGAAACTGTTAGCTGGGCTCACCATACCTCAAGCGAGTAATGAGAGAGGTGTCTATGAGTATTAGAGCTGTTAAATCTCTGGGCCTGGCAGCCTTCCTGGTCGTCGGCCTGTTAATTCAGGGTTGTTCCAACATGAGCACGACAGACCGTCGCATCGGTACCGGGGCCGGTATCGGCGCGGTTACCGGGGCCCTGATCAGCGGCGGCCGTCCGGGAGCCACGGCGGCAGGTGCCGTCATTGGGGCCGGTGCAGGCTATGTCTACGATCGGGAGAAGAAGAAGAGATATTACCGCGGTCGTTACTACCGCTATTAAGCACCCGCAGCAACTAAAATTGACCCGGCAATCGATATTGCCGGGTTAATTTTTTACCAGGCCAGCTACAGCAGCTTGGTCTTGGTTTTGCCACAGCGTTGGCAGCGGTACTCGGTGACCAGCCTGCCCTGCTTCACATCGAACTTGCGTTCGGTAACTACCTGCCACTTGTGAAAACCGTCGCGGCACAGGCTGCTGCCCTTGTGTTTCTGCCAGGCTGTTTTTCTCTTGAACGGAATCACATCGCCCATTTTTTCACCCAACCTGTTATGCGACTTCACCAGCCGCGTGCCCCGAAGCCCAGGCCCACTGGAAATTGTATCCGCCTAACCAGCCGGTTACATCCAGGACCTCGCCGATAAAATACAGCCCCGGCTGCGTCTTGCACTCCATGGTGCGCGAAGAGATGCAATCGGTATCCACGCCGCCCAGCGTCACCTCCGCAGTGCGGTAGCCCTCGGTACCGGCGGGCACCAGTTGCCAGGTCTGCAGCCTGTTACCGATCGCGGCCAGTTCGCTTGCGCCGTACTGCTTCAGCGGCCGACTGTCGACGCCGTGCCGCCGCAAGAAATGCTGTACCAGTTTCTTGCTCCAGATTTCCGCCAGCACATTGTGCAGGTGGCTGTCCGGTTTTTCCGCGTACCGCTGCTGCAGCCACTCGGCCAGGTCATATCCGGGGGCCAGATCGAACTCCACCGCCTGTCCCTCGCGCCAATGGCTGGAGATCTGCAGTACCGCCGGGCCGCTGAGGCCGCGGTGGGTAAACAGCATCTGCTCGTTGAAACTGCCCTCGCCGCAGCTGGCGGTCACTGCCAGCGCACTGCCAGGCAGCTCCTGCTGTCGTTCGAGCTGGCGCTTGTGTTGGGTAAAGGGCACCAGCGCGGCGCGGGTCGGGATGATGTTCAGGCCGAACTGCCGCGCGACATCGTAGCCGAAGCCGGTAGCGCCCATGGTCGGAATCGACAGGCCACCGGTGGCGATTACCAGGGATTCACAGGCCACTCGCCCAAGAGAAGTATCGACCAGATAGCCTTTTTGTAGGGCTTCTATCGACTGGATACTGCAGCGGGTGCAGATCTGCGCTTTCGCCGCGCGGCACTCCGCCAGCAGCAGGTCGACAATATCCTTCGACTTGTTGTCGCAGAACAGCTGGCCGAGGGTCTTCTCGTGATATGGAATACCGTGCTTCTCCACCAGCGCGATGAAATCCCACTGGGTGTAGCGGGCCAGCGCCGATTTGCAGAAGTGCGGATTCTCGCTATAGAAGTTTTCCGGTGCCGTGTACAGGTTGGTGAAATTGCAGCGGCCACCACCCGACATCAGGATTTTCTTGCCGACCTTATTGGCATGGTCGAGCACCAGCACACTGCGCCCGCGCTGCCCCGCCGTGGCCGCGCACATCAGCCCTGCCGCACCGGCACCGATAATCAAAACATCGACACTTTCGGGCAACTGGCTGGAGGAGGTTTCATTCATGGAGGGGGATCGGCCGCCCGCAGGAACGCGGGCAGCCCGGGAATCAGGCCCGCGGCAGGGTGACGCCGCGCTGGCCCTGGTACTTGCCACCGCGATCCGCGTAGGACACGTCGCAGACTTCATCGGACTCGAAGAACAGCATCTGCGCCACGCCTTCGTTGGCGTAGATCTTCGCCGGCAGGTTGGTGGTGTTGGAGAATTCGAGGGTCACATGCCCTTCCCACTCCGGCTCCAGCGGCGTTACGTTCACGATGATGCCGCAGCGCGCATAGGTGGACTTGCCCAGGCAGATGGTCAGCACCGAGCGCGGGATGCGGAAGTACTCGACGGTGCGCGCCAGGGCGAAGGAGTTCGGCGGGATGATGCACGAATCGCCTTCCACATCGACAAAGCTGTTCTCGTCGAAAGTCTTCGGATCCACGGTGGCGGAGTGCACATTGGTGAAGATCTTGAACTCGCCGGCACAGCGCACGTCGTAGCCGTAACTGGAGGTGCCGTAGGAGATCAGTCGATCACCGCTGCCGTTCTGGCGCACCTGGCCCGGCTCAAACGGCTCGATCATGCCGTGCTGCTCGGCCATACGGCGAATCCATTTGTCGGACTTGATACTCACACCGCCCCCCCTAGGTACATTTGTGACTGTTCAACGCTTTGTTTTGTCTTGCTGTCTTGGTCGACAGCGAGGCCGAATCATAGCCGGTTTGCGCTGTGCAAAAAAGTGCCAATCACATTGGTACCCCCTTGTTGCCCCGAACCAACTACTGTATAAATTGCCAGTAATAGCTGTACAGATATACAGTCTCCGCCGCGAGAGGGCGGGCAACGAGGGCCGAAAACCGTGAGCAACGCCGAAAACCTATTGCAAAACAATCAGTTAGCCGATCAGTCAAAACAGCAGCGCCTGAGTCAGCTGCTCGCCCGGCCGGATATCTGGCAGGCGGCCAACGAACACAAGCGCCAGCGCAGTGGCATCGCCAGCGGTTACGCCAGCCTGGATGCCCTGCTCGCCAGCCGCGGCTGGCCCCGCGGCGCCACCACCGAACTGCTGGTCAACCAGTCCGGTATCGGCGAGATGTCCCTGCTGTTACCCGCGCTGGCGGAACTGACCCAGCGCGAGCAGATGGTGGTGCTGGTCAATCCGCCCTTCATTCCCTACGCCCCGGCACTCGCAAGCGCCGGGGTGCAGCTGGAGAAACTGCTGATCATCCATCCGCGCGGCCACAAGGACGAACTCTGGGCCACCGAACAGGCACTGCAGTCCGGCTGCTGCGGCGCCCTGCTCAGCTGGCAGGACCGCCAGGCACCGGCGGACAAGGACCTGCGCCGCCTGCAGCTGGCCGCCCGCGAGGGCGACTGCCTGCACTTCCACTTCCGCCCCCAGTCCTGCGCCGCCAGTCCGTCGCCGGCCAGCCTGCGCCTGCAACTGAACAGCGATGGCGAACAGCTGGCGGTGCAACTGCTGAAGCAACTGGGCGGGCAGTCCGGCCAGCGACTGCACCTGGCCCGCAGCGCAGATCTGGTCCGCCGCGACCAGCCGCTGCACTAACGCTCCACCACTGAGGTCACCACCATGCTCTGGCTCTGCATCCAGTTTCCCAAGCTGCCTTTGGAAGTGCTTACCCGCGCCCAGCACGACGGCACGGAGGCCCATGCCCAGGCCGTGGTCGAACAGCAGCTGATCGTGGACGCCAACCACACCGCCGCCGAACGCGGCGTGGAAACCGGCCTCACCATTGCCACCGCCTGTGCCCTCTGCGCAGACCTACAACTGCTGCAGCGGGATATCCAGCGGGAGGAACAGCAGCTGCAGCAACTGGCCCAGTGGGGCTACAGCTTCACGCCGGTGGTCTCCCCCCAGGCCGCCGGCTCGGTGGATGCCGGTGATGATCGCTTCGCCTGCCTGTACCTGGAACTCAGCGGCTGCCTCAAGGCCAGCGGCGGACTGCACCCACTGTTGCAGCAACTTAAGCGCGAACTGCGCCAGATGCGCATCAGCTGTTTTATGGGCCTCGGCCACAGCCCCAGTGCCGCGCGTATGCTCAGCCAGCTGCCGGAACACCGCCAGTGGCTCCGGGAAACACAGGCTCCGCCCAGCCCGCAGCAGTGGCGCCAGTGGATCAGTTTCTCCCCGAGCAAGCTGCTCGACTGCGACAACAAGACCATCGCCAAGCTCTACGCCTGCGGCATCAAGCGGGTCAGCCAGTTGCTGGCCATTCCGCTGTCGGAAGTGGGCAGTCGCTTCGGCCGCAACTTCGTCGACTATCTGGCGCGCCTCAACGGCACCCGCCACGACCCTGTCCCCAGCTACCAGCCGCCGCCTGAATTCCACAGCGAACTCTTCTTTCCCAGTCCGCTGGACAACAGCGAGCAGCTGCTGTTTCCGGCCGGCCGCCTGGTGCGCGAACTCTGCCAGCAGCTGCAGCGCCGCCAGCTGTACAGCCACCAGCTGCGCTGGAAACTGGATTTCGGCCAGCAGGGCTGCAAGGTGTTCAGCGTCGAGGTCTCGCGCCCGTTGCTGGATGCACAGCGACTGATCGCGCTGACAAAATTACAGCTGGAAAGGATCAAGCTGGAGCAGCCGATACAGGCACTCAGCCTGACCTGCGACCAGCTGCTGCCGATGGAGCAGGACAAGCTCGACGACGACCTGTTCGGCAAAGACACCCAGGTGCAGCGCAGCCACCAGCTGCTGGATAAACTCAAGGCCCGCCTCGGCCACGAAGCCCTGTCCGGTGTCACCCTGAAAGAGAGCTACCTGCCGGAACAGGCCTGGCAGAGCGCCGACACCCTGGTACTGCAGAGCAACCGCAGCAAAAAGGGCCACCAGCTAAAACCCATCAACGCCCCCCGCCCCACCTGGCTGCTATCCCGGCCCGACAGGCTGCACAGCCGTGAACACAAGCTGTTCTATCGCGGTGAAATCAAACTGCTGCAGGGCCCCGAGCGCATCGACGGCTACTGGTGGCAACACGGCCGCCACGGGCGGGATTACTACATAGCGCGGGGGGAGGAAGGCGGGCTCTACTGGGTATTTCAGGATCTGACGTCGGAAGACTGGTATCTGCACGGAGTCTATGCCTAGCCCGGGGTCTCCTCTCTCGGAGCCAGCATATTTAGCACATCTATAAAATATGAGTGACGCACCTGTGCAGTACGCCGAACTCTTCTGCCAAACCAATTTCTCCTTCCTGCAGGGCGCCTCCCACCCGCAGGAACTGATCCAGACAGCGCACCAGCTCGGTTACAAAGCCCTGGCCATCACCGACGAGTGTTCCCTGTCGGGCGTCGTGCGCGCCTACAAGGAACTGCAAAACCTGCATGCAACCGGCAGTACGCTCAAGCTGATCTGCGGCAGCCTGTTCCGCCTGCAGGAAGGCGAACAACTGGTGCTACTGGCCCCCACCAAAGCCGCCTACAGCGAACTCTGCCAACTGATCTCCACCTCCCGCCTGCGCGCGGAAAAGGGGCAGTACCAGACTCACCTGCGGGACCTGCTGCAGCTGTGCCATGAGACGATCGCCCTGTGGCTGCCACACAAAACGTCTTTGCACATTCCTGCAGAACTGAAGCAGCACTTCGGCCAGCGCCTGTATATCGCCTTCAGCAACCAGCTGCTGCCGCAGCAAAACCTGCGCAACCACACGCTGATCGAGTTTGCCCAACAGGAGCAGCTGCCGCTGGTCGCCACCAACGCAGTTTTGATGCACTGCCGCAGCCGCAAACCCCTGCAGGATGTACTCAATGCCAATTACCACAACTGCACCCTGGATCAGCTGGGCTACCGCATCGAACAGAATGCCGAGCGCTATCTGCGCACGCTGGCCGATATCAAAGACCTGTATCCCCGTGAAGCGATAGCAAACACCATCACCATCGCCGACCGCTGCCAGTTCAGTCTCAGCGAACTGCGTTACCAGTATCCGTCGGAGGTGATTCCGGCGGACAAAGAATGCAGTGCATACCTGCGCGAGCTGGTGGCAATTGGACGGAAGATACGCTGGCCCCAGGGCCCCGAGCCGCGTATCGACGCCCAGATCGAAAAGGAACTCGCCCTGATTGCCGAGCTGGAGTATGAGCACTACTTCCTCACCATCTACGATATCGTCCAGCACGCCCGCAGCCAGCATATCCTCTACCAGGGGCGCGGCTCTGCCGCCAACTCGGTGGTCTGCTACTGCCTGTTTATCACCGAGATAGACCCGCACAAGATCGGCCTGCTATTCGAGCGCTTTATCTCCCGCGAGCGCAATGAGCCACCGGATATCGACGTGGATTTCGAACACGAAAGGCGCGAGGAGATCATCCAGTACATCTACGGCAAATACGGCCGCGAGCGCGCCGGCCTCGCCGCCACCAAGATCACCTACCGCTTCAAGAGCGCGCTGCGCGATATCGGCAAGGCCCTCGGTATCAGCGCCGCCACTATCGAACAGCTGGTGGCCGAACGGGCCTGGTGGGACAAGCTGGAAGACTTCCCGCAACAGATGCAGAAAGTCGGCATAGATCCGGCCAGCTCCACCGGCCGGGCCCTGCCGCTATTGCTGCAGCAGATCTACGGCTTTCCGCGTCATTTATCCCAGCACGTCGGCGGTTTCGTCATCACCGAGCAGCCGCTGCATACGCTGGTGCCGATCGAAAACGCGGCCATGGAAGATCGCACCATAGTGCAGTGGGACAAGGAGGACATCGAGGACCTGAAACTGATGAAGGTGGATATTCTCGCACTGGGGATGCTCACTGCCCTGCGCAAATCCCTGAGTTATATCGCCCTCTACGGCCCCAGGCTGCGCCTGCAGGATATCCCGCCGGAAGACCCGGACGTCTATGAAATGATGTGCCGCGCCGATACCGTCGGCGTCTTCCAGATCGAATCCCGCGCCCAGATGAGCATGCTGCCCCGCCTGCAGCCACGCAATTTCTACGAACTCACGATAGAGATCGCGATAGTCCGCCCCGGCCCAATCCAGGGCGGCATGGTGCACCCCTACCTGAAGCGCAAGCAGGGGCTGGAAGCCGTCACCTACCCCCACGAAAACCTGCGCCCGGTACTAGAGCGCACGCTCGGCGTGCCGATCTTCCAGGAACAGGTTATCCAGCTATCGATGGTCGCCGCCGGCTTCAGCGGTGGCGAAGCCGATGCACTGCGCCGCGCCATGGCCAGCTGGGGCAAGAACGGGAATCTGTATCAGTTTAAGGACAAGCTGATCCAGGGCATGCTCGCCAACGGCTACCGAAGCGACTTCGCCGAACAGCTGTTCAACCAGATGAAAGGCTTCGGCTCCTATGGCTTCCCCGAGTCTCATTCCGCAAGCTTCGCCCTGCTCGCCTACTTCTCCGCCTGGATCAAGCACCACCATCCGGCGGCCTTCTACTGCGGGTTACTCAACAGCCACCCCATGGGGTTCTATGCGCCGGCGCAGCTGGTCTACGACGCCCAGCGCCACAACGTGAAGGTACTGCCCATAGACGTCCTCTACAGCCACTGGCACCACCGCCTCGAACTCAACGCCCTATCGTCATTCCGGCGAATGCCCGAATCCAGCTCCCCGATGCTCAGACTCGGCATGCGATTGATCAAAGAACTAGGTGAAGAGTCTGCAAACACGATTATTACCCTGAGAGAGCAGCACACCTTCGCCTCTCCAATCCAGTTTCGCGAATTGACCCAGCTTTCCAAAGAGCAGGTCGCAGCCCTGGCCAGCGCGAATGCTTTCAACAGCTTGAGCGAAAATCGTTATCTGAATACCTGGCTGGCACTAAACGAAGAAATGGATGAGTCCGTCCTTACTGAACACAGCCCCAGTAATTCCGTAGAGGACAACACCTATAGTGACTACACCAGTACAGGCCTGACACTGCGCGAGCACCCGATAGCCCTGCTGCGCCGCCGCGACCAGTTCGGGCACACCGTAAAGGCTAGAGACTTGCTGAATTACAAAGATGGGCAGCCCGCCACGATTTTAGGACTGGTTACCTGTCGGCAGCGGCCGGGGAGTGCAGCAGGGGTGATGTTTTTGACGCTGGAAGATGAAACCGGAGTGGTCAATGTGGTGCTGTGGGAGCAGATACAACAACGCTACAGGGCGGAAATCAAGCGGGGAAACATTCTCGAAATCGGTGGGACGGTGCAGATCAATACGGATCGGGAAAGGCAGGATTATTCAGTTATTCACCTGGTTGGACAGGAGATCCACTGCCTGGAATGGCGGGAGATTCAGGCGGTGAGGAGCTTTCATTGAAATTACGATTTCTATATCCGGCTTATTCCAACACCAGCCCGATATCTATCCGCGGCATTCCGCTGGAGCCAAATTGGCAGGTAAAGTACCGGTGCCCGGATTACCCGCCCTGCCCGCAGCGTAACATGTCCATACTATTGACGAAATTGGACGTACACCAGCTACCAACGGAGCAGTGTTGGAAGTGGGGACCAAACTGAGCACGTTGGCCCCCGCAGCATTTACACGCAAAGAAAAAGCAACATCGATCTGGCCAGTAGCGGTATTCACCGACAGTGTCAATACATTAGGGGAAGTGTTAGCTGTAACGCCATTATCCCCCACCGTCTGTACACAAATGCCCGCCGTAGAACAGGGCACCGTGGGTCCACCTGCTACCGCAGAAGTGGGAAATCCAGCCCCCAGCCCACCCCCAGCTGCCGCCGCCGCCGTAGATGCATTATCCGCAACAAGCGCCTTTACCTCTGTGGCCAAAGCCAACCCCTCGGAAACACGCGTCCGCGCAGCATAGTCTTGATATGCTGGAAGTGCTACTGCCGCCAAAATACCAATAATCGCCACAACAACCATCAATTCAATTAAGGTAAATCCCTGTAGCGTTTTCACAGAAACTCCATTTCAAAAATTTTTGAAATTCCATTTGCTATTTAAATCTTCCGGCAACAATCACAATCAGATAGTTGCCTGCCGCAATCCAGTCTAGAAGAAATTATCAACCCCACTACCAATTAGGATGCGTCGGGCGCCGAAAATTCAAGGAAACTGTAGATACTTTAGACAACACAGCAAGCTGTATTCGCCCGGGGATCAAAGAGGATGAACATATATAATTGAATGCCGCTTTGTGAGAGGTTGCGTTCTACGCCAAGCGAGAAAAGATAGCCCATATGGAACAGGCAAAAGTGAAGCGAGCAAGGAAGGCGGCAAAGCCGATGTGCTTCGCCTAGTAAATTAAGAACAGGAAGAAGGCGCTTTACAGCAAAGCGCCAAAAGCCAACAATTCAGGCACCAACTCTTCCGCACCAGAAAATTGCGTAAATATACTTAATTCGCGAAAGGATCTAGATCTAAATAACTCGCCTTACTTAGATCAGGACTAGGGAAAACTACCGTCCATGCTCCAAAACGAGTGACCACTGGTAGCCAAGTAACAGCCCCACCCTTCACAGAGGCCGGCAAAGCAGAGGCATCTACAGCGGTCAAGCCTTTATGTAGATCGGAAGGAAATGCCTTACTGAAGATCTCGTCTCGATTACATTCACGATAATATTTTGGCAGTAACTGAATATCCCTGCCACTCAACGCTGAAAACAGCAGATCAGACTTCTCCTGCGCATCCGTAGGGCTTTCGGTGCAAATAAGCTGCGGCCCCAGCCAAGGCAAGCGGCGAAAACCCTCCGCCCCCTCGCGTAAATCCTGATCCGCCAGTTCAGTAGCCACCACTACCTCAATCCGGTCCTTGACAAACACCAGATAGACCGGGCGGGAGAGTGCAACTACATGAAGACCATACAGGAGTGCGGACAACTGCACGACTCCGACAAGCACATAATCCCGAATCAGTTCGCCCCTGGGCTTGCGAGGATTGAAAATAACCAGAGACATCAGCGGCCCCATGGCCAGCTCTACACCCACCACCATTAAAAACAGATCGGTTCCATCCAGCATGGCTGCGAACTCTCGCGGATACCAAATGCCGAAAACCATAAACGCGGTAAATATCGCCACCACCAAGGTGACAAGGGCATGAATTCCTGTGGCTTTTAACTTTGCACTAAACATATTCAAGAATACAGCAGACAAAAAAGGCCTCCACAGGAGGCCTTCTTACAACACCAGAGGCTAGCTATTTAAGCGCGACACTCGGCAGGTGCAATATTGGCAGGGAGAGAAGCAGCGCCAGGAGCACCTGTTTTACCCGCTGCATAGCAAGTCCAGATAATCGCAGCAGGGGGACGAGTACCAGCCTCAAGCGCAGCTGTATTGGAAGTGGGCACCAATGAGACCACGTTGGAACCTGCAGCGCTTACTCGAGCTGAATAGGCGATATCAATCTGACCAGTGCCAGTGTTAACGGCCAGGGACAGAACATTTGTAGAGGTACCGGCAGTAGTACCATTATCGCCAACCACCTGCGTACAGGTACCAGCGGCATTACAAGGAGTAGTGGCACCACCGGCTGTAGCAGTGGTCGGGAAACCTGCGCCCAGTCCACCGGCGGCAGCTGGAGTAACGTTGGATGCGTTATCCGCTACGATGGCCTTAAGCTCGCTGGCCAGGGCCAAGCCTTCAGAAACACGAGAACGCGCGGTGTAATCCTGGTAAGCCGGCAGAGCAACCGCAGCCAGAATACCGATGATCGCTACCACGATCATCAATTCGATAAGAGTAAAACCCTGTTGTTTTTTCATTGTAACCGTCTCCATACAGACTTTGGTTTTTTGTGAATCCCGGAAGGGAATACATCCCGTGAGGAAGCCGCGAAACAAGATACAAGCTTTGTGCCAACTGAGGCAAGCGTGAAAACCCTCTTCAGCACGATAAATGGAACGAAAGTCACACAGAGGGAGATCGATTTTTAAACAGCAAAATTACGCACTGACGAGGCAATCCCATTCCTGACAAAATCCGTCACATTCAAACAATAATGTACTGAAAGCACACCCAATAAAGAGATAGCACATCCTTATCAACCTGCACCTACAAGGTTTGGCTCGGGCAGGTTAATTCGATATATTTGGGCATTCATTAGCCTCTTATGAACACCGATCTGCGGCTCAACGGGCATAGATCAAAAAACACACAAGTCCCAACAGCACAAATAATAAGCAGTAGCTTTCATGCGGCGGTCTTATCCATGAGCACTACCCCCTTAAGCGGGCTAGCCAAACGGCTGGTTTCCGATCAAATTCTCGACGAAGCCACGGCAATCTCGGCAACCCAGGCCGCGCGCCGGGAAAGCCAGACGTTTGCCCAGCACGCGGTCGAATCCAAGCTGGTCAAAAGCCGGGAGCTCGCCAATGTCGCCGCTACGGCTTTCGGCTCGCCGCTATTTGATCTCGGTAGCTACAACTTCGACCTAATCCCCAAGGATATTGTTGATGAAAAGCTGATCAGCAAGCATTTTGCCCTGCCACTGTATAAACGCGGCAATCGCCTGTTTGTCGCCGTGGCCGACCCCACCAACCTTGCCGGGCTGGACGAGATCAATTTCAACACCGGCCTGAATACCGACGCGGTGCTGGTGGAAGCCGACAAGCTGGCCAAGGCTATCGAGAGCTATCTGTCCCACAGCGGCGACATGGGCGCCGGCCTGGAAGGCATGGACGAAGAGGAGCTAGATGCCCTAGACGTTGAGGGCGGCGCGTCGGAGGAGCGCGACGACAATGATGTCGGTGGGGATGAAGCACCGGTTGTACGTTTTGTGAACAAGGTGCTGCTTGACGCAATCCGCACCGGCGCCTCGGATATCCATTTTGAGCCCTACGAAAAGAGCTACCGGGTACGCTTGCGTACCGACGGCGTACTGCACGAGGTCGCCAAACCCCCGATCCAGCTGGCGCCGCGTATCTCCGCCCGCCTGAAAGTGATGTCGAAGATGGACATCTCTGAGCGTCGGGTGCCGCAGGACGGTCGCATCAAGATGAAGTTGTCCAAGACCAAGGCCATCGACTTCCGGGTCAACAGCCTGCCGACCCTGTGGGGGGAAAAAATCGTCTTGCGGATCCTGGATCCATCCTCGGCCAAACTGGGCATCGACGCGCTTGGCTACGAGGATGATCAGAAAAAGATCTATATGGATGCCCTGGCCCAGCCCCAGGGTATGATCCTGGTCACCGGGCCCACCGGTTCCGGTAAAACAGTATCGCTGTATACCGGCCTGAATATCCTGAACACCGCGGAGCGTAATATCTCCACCGCCGAAGACCCGGTGGAGATCAACCTGGAGGGCATCAACCAGGTCAACGTCAATCCCAAGGTAGGGCTGAATTTCGCCGACGCACTGCGCTCCTTCCTGCGTCAGGATCCGGATATTGTCATGGTGGGGGAGATCCGCGACCTGGAGACCGCCGAGATCGCCATCAAGGCCGCGCAGACCGGCCACCTGGTGCTCTCCACGCTACATACCAATTCGGCACCAGAGACGCTGACCCGCCTGATGAATATGGGGGTTCCCACCTTCAATATCGCCACATCGGTCAGCGTGATTATTGCGCAGCGCCTCGCAAGACGACTGTGCAACGAATGCAAGAAGCCGGCTACACTTCCCGAGGAGGTGCTGAAAGAAGAAGGCTTCGATACGGTAACCATCGACCGCAAGGATTGGAAAATCTACCAGCCGGTGGGCTGTGAGCACTGCTCCAAGGGCTACAAGGGCCGCGTGGGGGTCTATGAAGTGGTTCGCATCACCGATGGAATCTCGAGAATTATAATGGAGGGCGGCAACTCGATTCAGATCGCCGATCAGGCGCGTAAGGAAGGCTTCAACAATCTGCGCACGTCCGCCCTGCGCAAGGTGGTGATGGGGATCACCAGCCTGGAAGAGGCGAACCGGGTTACCAAAGACTAGAGTAGATTGCTGGATTTCGGCTTACGCCGGAATGACGAGTTGTTGAGTTCCAGTACCGGACCAGCTCCGGCACAGGCACTGCGCCGGAAAGACGATACTTTAATAATGCCAAGCGCAGCGAGATCTGCGCAGTAATAAGAATACGGGAATACAACCATGGCCAATGCCACAGCAGTTGCTTACGTCTACAAAGGTGTGGACAGTAAAGGCAATAAGGTCGAAGGCGAGATCAACGGCACCAACCCAGCGCTGATCAAGGCACAGCTGCGCAAGCAGGGCATTATTGCCAATCGGGTGCAGAAAAAGCCGAAACCGTTATTCGGCGGCAAAAAGAAGGTCAAGCCTGCGGATATCGCGCTGTTTACCCGCCAGATGGCCACGATGATGAAAGCCGGTGTGCCGCTGGTGCAGAGCTTCGATATCGTCGCCGACGGCCTGGATAATCAGGGCGTAAAGGAGCTGATCTTCAAGATTCGCGATGATGTCGCTTCAGGTACGGCTTTCGCCGATGCGTTGCGCAAACACCCGCTCTATTTCGACGAACTGTTCTGCAACCTAGTTGCCTCCGGTGAGCAGTCCGGTGCACTGGAAACCATGCTGGACCGCATCGCCACCTACAAGGAAAAAACGGAGTCGCTGAAGGCCAAGATCAAGAAGGCGATGACCTATCCAATCGCCGTAATCGTGGTGGCGATTGTGGTGACGTCCATCCTGCTGATCAAAGTTGTTCCACAATTTGCGGAGACATTCTCCAGTTTCGGCGCCGACCTGCCTGCGTTTACTCAATTGGTGGTCGGTATGTCGGAGTGGATGCAGGCAAACTGGTTTATCGCACTGATCACCATTATTGTTGGTATCGGCGGCACTATCGAGGCCAAAAAGCGCAACAGGAAAGTCGCCGAGTTTTTCGACCGCCTTGTACTGAAGCTGCCCATTCTGGGCACTATTACCTACAACTCTATCGCCGCCCGGTTTGCACGTACCCTGTCCACGACTTTCGCCGCCGGTGTGCCGCTGATCGACGCGCTCAAGTCCGTGGCCGGGGCGACCGGTAATAGCGTCTACCAAGAAGCCACTCTCAAGGTTCGGGACGCCGTTGCCACCGGTATCCCCCTTAATGGCGCACTGCGCTCAACAGGGCTCTATCCCATTATGCTGGTGCAGATGGCGGCAATCGGCGAAGAGTCCGGTGCGCTCGACGATATGCTCGCCAAGGCCGCAGATTTCTATGAAGAAGCGGTAGACAATATGGTGGACAACCTGACCACACTGCTGGAACCGATGATTATGGCGGTGCTGGGTATCCTCGTCGGCGGCCTGATGATCGCCATGTACCTGCCGATCTTCCAGCTGGGCCAGGTTGTATAAAAGATAATGTTCGAAACTTTAGTCTCTTACCAAGCGCTGCTGTTAGGCAGCGCTTTTGTTTTAGGGCTGCTGCTCGGCAGTTTCCTGAATGTCGTCATCTATCGCCTACCCATCATGATGGAGCGGGAATACAAGCGCGATTTCTACAGTTACTTTGATACAAAACCCGATCCCGCCGAGCAGAAAGAGCTGCAAGAGTCTTTCAACTTGGTACTACCCCACTCCCACTGCCCCAGATGTGATGCCGAAATCAAACCCTGGCACAACATCCCTGTCATTAGCTACCTGCTGTTGCGCGGCAAGTGTGGTTTTTGCGGTACCGCCATTTCCAAGCGCTATCCGCTGGTGGAGCTGGCTACCGGCCTGTTGACCGCTATCGTCGTTTGGCAACTGGGCTTTACCTGGCAGGCGCTGGCTGGCTGCGTGTTTACCTGGGCGCTGGTGGCCCTGACCGGTATCGACTTCGACAAGCAGCTACTGCCGGACGGCATCACCCTGCCACTGCTGTGGACGGGACTAATGATCAACCTGTGGGGCGTTTTTGTACCTCTGCAGGATGCGGTGGTCGGGGCCATTGCCGGCTACCTGGCGCTGTGGTCGGTATTCCAGATCTTCAAACTGGTGACCGGAAAGGAAGGCATGGGTGCCGGCGATTTCAAGATTCTGGCTGCGATCGGTGCCTGGTTTGGCTGGCAGATGCTGCCACTGGTGATCCTGCTTTCCGCCGCTGTCGGCGCCGTCGCCGGACTGACCTGGAGTGCGATCGCCGGGCGCGATAGGAATCTGCCCATTGCGTTTGGTCCCTACCTCGCCGGTGCGGGATGGATCGCGATGCTTTGGGGGGACAAGATTGTGGGCTGGTATCTGGATTATTCAGGGCTATAGCGAGCTGCGGGCTCGACTGGGCTGCATCCTCTGTAGCGCTGGATTCCGGTACCGGATCAAGTCCGGCACAGGCTCTGCGCCGAAATGACGAGATCATTTGAAGGGCGAACCCAGTGTTCGCCCTTTTTGTTTACGTCCGCTATCAATGACGTTTACATCCCTCGTCGTTACAATGGGCAACTCAGCTATTGAGATGCGGAACTGACTCTGTGTTCACTATCGGTTTGACTGGCGGTATTGGCAGCGGCAAGTCCGCAGCGGCGGATTGTTTCCGCGCGCTGGGTATCCACGTCGTCGACGCGGACTGGGCCGCGCGCGTCGTCGTGCAGCCCGGGCAGCCGGCGCTGGCGAAGATCGCCGAGCACTTTGGTGCCGATGTCCTGCTTGGGAATGGCGAGTTGGACCGGGCCAGGTTGCGCGGGCTGGTGTTCGACAACGCGGACGAACGAAACTGGCTGGAGGCGCTGTTGCACCCGCTGATTCGCGAGGAGATACTGCGAGCACTGGCGGCGAGTCAGAGTGCCTATGCGATTCTGGAGTCGCCGCTGCTGATTGAATCCGGTCAGTATAAACTGGTGGACAGAGTCTGCGTGATCGATGTGCCGGAGGCGCTGCAGATTGAACGTGCCGGTGCCCGCGACCGCAACGATCCGGAGCAGATTCGCAAGATTATGGCGGCGCAGCTGCCGCGCGCAGAGCGCCTGCAACGAGCTGACGATGTGCTGGACAATTCCGGCGATCTCAGCAGCCTGGAAGCGCAGGTCGCTTCACTGCATCAGAAGTACCTGCAACTGGCAGAATCCAACAACTGAAGTTTTATGGCTAAAGATACCCCTACCCTCAACTGCCCCACCTGCAAAAAGCCGATCGAGTGGAATGCAAAGTTTCCCCACCGGCCGTTTTGCAGCGAACGCTGTAAGTTGATCGATCTGGGAGAATGGGCCAGCGAGGGCCACAAGATTCCGGGCGCGCCGGTTTACGATGATGTGTTGAGTGAGGAACTGGAGCAGTCCAAGACACGGCACTGAGTTTCGCGCCGGGTTTCTGGGTTCCGGCCTACGCCGGAATGACGATTTCTCGAAAGTCTCGTCATACCGGCGAAAGCCGGTATCCAGTCCGCAGGCTCCAGCCGCTCCTAGACTGGCCGGTTAGCCTGGATAGCCTCGATGATCACCAGATTGGCGTCGGGGAACTGGTAATCGGTTAGCTCCGAAACTGCTACCCAAGCGGTTTCCTGCCCTTCCCGGCCGTGCGCCTCGCCTTCGAATTCCGTCACCCACCAGGTATCCAGCAGCACGGTCTTTTCCGGATACTCGTGGCGGATTTCCGTCAAAGGCCGCAAGCTTTTCACATCGATCGCCACCTCTTCGTGCAACTCGCGGGCAAGTGCCTGCTGCACCGTTTCCCCGGCTTCCACCTTGCCGCCGGGAAACTCCCAGCGGCCGCCCATATGCAGGTGATCCGGGCGGCGGGCGATCAGGATCCTGCCGTCGGCCCGCAACACCACACCCACGGCAACATGCACTACCTTGCTCATCAACTGCGCCTCAGGTGCGGTATTCGGCATTGATGGTCACGTATTCGTGGGAGAAATCGCAGGTCCAGATATGTTCGCTGCAATCGCCGCGGCCGAGGTTGACGGTAATGGTGAATTCCGGCTTGGAAAAGACCGCCTGCCCCGCCTCTTCCGTGTAGTCCGCGGCGCGGCCGCCGGCCTCCACCACCTGCACGTCATCCAGATAGATATCCACCTGCGATGAATCCAGGTTGTCGACGCCCGCGTTGCCGACTGCCATCACCAGGCGGCCCCAGTTCGGATCCGAGGCGTAGAGTGCGGTCTTCACCAGCGGGGACTCGCCCACTTCGAACGCCACTTTCAGTGCTTCTTCGCTACTCGCGGCACCTTGCACCTTCACGGTGACAAACTTGGTCGCGCCCTCGCCGTCTTTGACGATTGCCTGGGCCAGTTCAATATGCACCTCGACGATCGCCGCCTTCAGGCGCTCGTATTCGGCGCTGCGCTTGTCGCCGATCAGCGGGCCGCTGGCGCCGCTGGCGATCAGCACACAGGCATCGTTCGTGGAAGTGTCACCGTCGATGCTGATGCGGTTGAAGGACGCGCTGACGGCCTCCCTGACCAGTTCGTCGAGCAGCGGCTGGGGTATGGCCGCGTCTGTCGCCACGTAGGCGAGCATGGTGGCCATATTCGGCTGGATCATGCCGGCACCCTTGGCGATACCCACGATGCGAACCTGCTCGCCGGCAATCTCGACGAGGCGGCTCGCCGTCTTCGGGCGGGTATCCGTGGTCATGATGGCGCGGGCGGCACTATCCCAGCCGTCGCCGCTGAGCTGTGTCGCGGCAACAGGAATGGCATCGAGCAGTTTCTGCAACGGCAGATGCTCGCCGATCACGCCGGTGCTGAACGGCAGCACCTGCTCCCCGGCAATATGCAGGGCTTCGGCGACTGCGCTACAACAGCTGCGCGCATCCTCGATACCGCGCTCGCCGGTGGCGGCGTTGGCGTTGCCGGCGTTGATCAGCAGCGCGCGGATATTGCCGTTGCGGATATGTTCCTTCGCCACGGTGACCGGGGCGGCACAGAAGGCATTTTGGGTGAAGGTAGCGGAGACTGCCGCACCCTCGTTGAGCGTAATCAGTAGCAGGTCATCCCGCTGCCAGTTCTTGATATTGGCGGCAACGCTGGCGAGGCGGATGCCCGGAATTTGAGGCAGTGAAGTTTCTGGCATAACTGTTACGGCAACAGGCCGCTCCCGGCTGTCTGAACCGCCGCTTACGGCGGTACGCGTGTAAAAGGCGACATTATCGAAGTGAGCACCAGTCCTGACAAGCGCGAAGCAACCACTTCTGCGGAATTGCGATGAAAAGCTGCAGATAATTCTGCGCGCGACCTAAAAAAATGCCCCGTTCGAGCAGGGCATTTTCAGGTTCAGCGTTCTGGCTGCGGGCCCAGGCCTTATCAGCTCTGGGTGGACGAAGCCAGCTTACCGTGACACTGCTTGTATTTCTTGCCGGAGCCACAGGGGCAGGGATCGTTGCGGCCGACCTTGGGTCCGCGGCGCTCCGGCATCGGCGCTGCCTGTTCGGCAGCTTCCGCTTCCGGCATGGCTGACGCCTGGGCATGCTGCAGTTCCAGCTGCTGGCGGCGCTGCTCTTCCAGGCGGCGGCGCTCCATCTCCTCCATCTGCTCGCGGGTCATCGGCTCGACGTGGGCGAGAATACGCACCACCTCGTGCTTCAGGTTGTCGAGCATGCTCTGGAACAGGTGGAAAGACTCACGCTTGAACTCTTGCTTCGGGTTCTTGTTCGCGTAGGCGCGCAGGCCGATGCCGGCACGCAGGTGGTCCATGCTGGAGAGGTGTTCCTTCCACAGCTGGTCCAGTACCTGCAGCATGATCTGGCGCTCAACGGTCGGCATCAGGCTGGCATCACCAGAGGATTCCGCGATGCGCGTGACCTTAGCTGCGTAAGCCTCCTGGGCCGCGGCGATGATCTTCTCGCGCAGACTCTCTTCGTGCAGGGTGCGATCCTCATCCAGCCACTGCTGGATCGGCAGCTGCAGCCCGAGCTCGCCGGCCAGCTGTTTTTCCAGCCCGGGAATATCCCACTGCTCTTCCACGCTCTGCGGTGGCACGAAGCCGGAGATCAGCTCGTTGACCACGTCTTCGCGGATTGCCGCAATGGTATCGCTGATATTCTCCGCTTCCAGCAACTCATTGCGCTGGCCGTAGATAACCCGGCGCTGGTCGTTGGCGACATCGTCGTATTCGAGCAGCTGCTTGCGGATATCGAAGTTGCGGCCTTCGACACGGCGCTGCGCCTTCTCGATGGCATTGGAGACCATGCGGTGCTCGATGGCCTCGCCCTTCTCCATACCCAGCATCTGCATAAAGTTCTTCACCCGGTCGGAGGCGAAGATACGCATCAGGTTATCTTCCAGCGACAGATAGAACCGGGTTACGCCCGGGTCGCCCTGGCGGCCGGCGCGACCGCGCAGCTGGTTGTCGATACGGCGGGATTCATGGCGCTCGGTACCGATAATGTGCAGGCCGCCGGCCTCGATCACGGTGTCGTGGCGTTTCTGCCACTCTTCCTTGAGCTTGGCGAGTTCGGCCTCGGTCGGCTCGCGCCCTTCCTTCTCGCGCTGTTCGTTGACTTCCGCCTCCCAGTTGCCGCCGAGTACGATATCGGTACCGCGACCGGCCATGTTGGTGGCGATGGTGACGGTACCCGGGCGGCCGGCCTGGGCGATGATCTGCGCTTCGCGCTCGTGGTACTTGGCATTCAGTACCTGGTGCTCGATGCCGGCCTTCTGCAGCATGCGCGACATCTCTTCCGAGGTCTCAATGGAGGCGGTACCAACGAGGATCGGTGCCTGCTTGTCACGGCAGTACTTGATGTCCTCGATGATGGCATCCATCTTCTCTTCTTTGCTCAGGTAGACCAGGTCGTTCAGGTCGTCGCGCTGCACTTCGCGGTTGGTCGGGATCACCACCACGTCGAGGCCGTAGATCTGCTGGAATTCGAACGCCTCGGTATCGGCGGTGCCGGTCATACCCGACAGCTTCGGGTAGAAGCGGAACAGGTTCTGGAAGGTGGTGGAAGCCAGGGTCTGGCTCTCGCTCTGGATCTGCACCTTTTCCTTCGCCTCGAGTGCCTGGTGCAGGCCCTCGGACAGGCGGCGGCCCGGCATGGTCCGGCCAGTGTGCTCGTCGATCAGCACCACCTGGCCGTTCTGCACTATGTAGTCCACGTCTTTATTGAACAGTACGTGCGCGCGCAGCGCAGCGTGCACGTGGTGCAGCAGCCCCAGGTTGCCGGGCGCGTACAGGGACTCGTCTTCCTTCATCAGGCCGCTGCGGGACAGCAGGTCCTCGATCAGCTGGTGGCCGTCTTCGGTCAACTCCACCTGGCGGGTCTTTTCATCCACTGTGTAGTGGCCCTCGCCACCCTCTTCCGCGCGCTCCAGCTGGGGCACCAGCTGGTTCATCGCCAGGTAGAGGTGCGAGGAATCTTCGGCGGCACCGGAGATAATCAGCGGTGTGCGCGCCTCGTCGATCAGGATGGAGTCCACCTCGTCGACGATGGCAAAGTTCTGCGGGCGCTGGGTGCGGTCTTCCTTGCGCAGCACCATGTTGTCGCGCAGATAGTCGAAGCCGAATTCGTTGTTGGTACCGTAGGTGATGTCCGCCTGGTAGGCGGCCTTCTTTTCTTCCGGGGGCTGCTGAGACACGATCACGCCCACGGTCAGGCCGAGGAACTCGTACACCGGCCGCATCCAGTTGGCGTCGCGCGCGGCCAGGTAGTCGTTCACGGTCACGATGTGCACGCCCTTGTCTTCGAGCGCATTCAGGTAGGCCGGCAGCGTGGCCACCAGGGTCTTACCCTCACCGGTACGCATCTCGGCGATGCGGCCTTCATGCAGGGTCATGCCACCGATCATCTGTACATCAAAGTGGCGCAGCCCCAGGGTACGGCGGCTGGCCTCACGTACCGCGGCAAAGGCCTCCGGCAGCAGCTGGTCGAGCTTCTCGCCATCGGCGAGGCGCTTCTTGAATTCGTCTGTCTTGGCTTTCAGGGCGGCATCATCGAGCTTCTGGAACTCTTCCTCCAGCGCGTTGATCTGCGCGACGACGCGACGCATACGCTTGAGCTCGCGGTCATTTTTTGAACCGAAGACCGATTTAACAAGTTTGCCAATCATTATCTAGAAACCACTTATCTTATTTGCGCGGCCGAATCAGTGGGCCGGGGAGAAATTCCACACCAACGCTCTTTTCAACGAGGGGTGCAAGTAAACAGGAAGGCGCAACGACTAGCAACTATCTCCTTGCGCCACGGGCGCTTGCGGGGATTTACCAGTGGTTGCGCGATATGGGAAGAATAGTTGTTATCGGCCGGTGCGGCGGATGTAGCTGGCCGGGTCGACGGCGCGGTTGTTTTTGTACACCTCGAAGTGCACATGGGGACCTGTGGAGCGGCCACTGGAACCCATCAGCGCGATCACCTGGCCTTTCTTGACCACATCGCCGAGCTTGACCTTGATCTCGCTGTTGTGACCGTAACGCGTGGAGTAACCATTGCCGTGGTTGATTTCCACCAGCTGGCCGTAGCCGTGGCGGTCCTCGGCCCATGTCACGACGCCGGCAGCGACGGACACCACGTCCGAGCCCTTCTTACCGGCGAAATCCACACCCTTGTGCCAGGTACGGCGGCCACTGAAGGGATCGGTGCGGTAACCGTAGCGGGATGACATCCAGCCGCGGCTGATCGGGCGGCCGGCGATAAACTG
The DNA here is from genome assembly GCF_900107725.1 of Microbulbifer marinus. Classification (GTDB taxonomy): domain Bacteria; phylum Pseudomonadota; class Gammaproteobacteria; order Pseudomonadales; family Cellvibrionaceae; genus Microbulbifer; species Microbulbifer marinus. The sequence goes on from NZ_FNQO01000001.1 coordinate 1,420,457, forward strand.
CTCGTCCTGCAGCTGACGCTTGGCCAGCAGGCTCTCGAGCGTGTTCAACTGCATCTGGCGATCGTCGATCTGTTCCGACAAATCACCGATCACTTCAAGGAATTCCGGCGGCTGGTACGGCAGCTCGGAGGCACCCGCGATACCCGGATCTTCCGGACCGCCGAGGGCCGGGGCCGTGCCGAACTGGAACTCGCCCTCGTCCAGCTTGGCCGCGACCGTCAGGCGTTCACCGAGGGCGTCCACACGGGTCAGACGGGCCTGCATTTCCGCCAGCTTGACCGTCAGCGCAGTCAGCTGCTCGCGGGCCTCGCGGTCCGCCTCGTCGATTTGTTGCTGCTGTTTGCGCAGCGCCTTGTTCCAGGCCTTGGCGGTGCGGGAATCGAAGACATCGGTCTCGGCTACCGGCAAATTGACACCGATGAGAAAGGCACCCACCGGCAAGCCGAGCAGGCACAGGCTCAGCAGAGCCTTGCTGAGGCCACCAAAGCTGAAGCTGCGCGTACCGCCGCGCTCATTGACTAGGATTACTTTCATAACAGGCGTGTGAAATTCGACAGTTTGTTGTTTTCGTTAGCTCTGCTGCGAAGCCCGGATAACCACTTCCTTGCCTCACCTTCACGCCTTTCCAATGGCAGCTCAGTCGACCAACCCATCCAATGTAACACCGGCCAACTGACAAAAATCGTTATCAACGCACAAAACGGTTTGCACGCTTTTGCGGTCTCCCCCGCTTGCAGACCGGCACTATCTCCAGCCTGCCCCAACACGTAAAAAGCCGGCAACTTCCGTGCCGGCTCTACGTTCTGACTCAGACAGCCAGAATTGGCTTGACGTAGGAGATGGGTGCTTCCTGTTCGCCCTCGAACGTCACCATCTCCCAGGCGTCTTCCTGCGCCATCAAGGTGCGCAGTGACTTGTTGTTGAGCGCGTGGCCGGACTTGTGGGCCCGGAACTCACCGATCAGGCTGGTACCCAGCAGATACAAGTCGCCGATGGCGTCCAGAATCTTGTGCTTAACAAATTCGTCTTCGTAACGTAATCCGCCCTCGTTAAGAATGCGGTACTGGTCGATGACGATGGCATTGTCCACGCTACCACCCTGCACCAGGCCTTTGGAGCGCAGGTACTCGATTTCGTGCATGAAACCGAAGGTGCGCGCGCGGCTCACTTCCTTCACAAAGGAAGTGCTGGAGAAATCCACCGAAGAGGTCAGGTTGCGCCCCTGGAAAACCGGGTGATCGAAATCGATGGTGAACGACACCTTGAAACCGTTGAACGGCAGGAAGCTGGCCACTTTGTCGCCCTCTTCCACAGTCACCGGCTTCTTGATGCGCAGGAATTTCTTCGGCGCCGACTGCTCCTGGATACCAGCGGACTGGATCAGGAATACGAAAGGACCGGCACTGCCGTCCATAATCGGCACTTCCTGCGCAGACAGCTCGACGACCGCGTTGTCGATACCCAGGCCGGCCATGGCCGACAGCAGGTGCTCTACGGTAGCGACGCGTACGTCGTCTTTCACCAGGGTGGTGGAGAGCAGCGTATCGCCGACGTTTTCCGCGCGGGCTTCAATCTCAACCACCGGATCTAGGTCGGTCCGGCGGAACACAATGCCAGTATCCACGGGCGCCGGTTTCAAGGTCAGGACAACCTTTTTGCCGGTGTGCAGACCTACGCCGGTGGCGCGAATAGCATTCTTAAGTGTGCGCTGTTTGATCATGAAACACTCTTTTCCCAGTCGGTGAGCGGCATACGGGCCGCAGCGAGCCGGCGATCATATCAGAAATTTTACGCCAAAACTAGCAATGGCCTGCCAGTCATTTCACATCGTCGACCTGTATTTTCAGGATAGCTCAGCGCGAAAACTGCGGCGCCATGCTGCCTTCCTTTGACACCATTGTAAGGCGGTGTGCTGCACTAGCGCTGTTAAAAATTGTTAACCCGGGACGTGCCCGGGTTAACAAAATCGCCGACCAAATAGTCAGCATCTGAACCGCTCGCCGTCGCGGCTGTTGCCCGGCCCGAAGGCCGGGCGGACATGAGCGGGTTTGGCCTTAACGGCGCGGCGGTCCAGCCGACGCTAGTCCGCTTGGCGGCGCAGGAACGCGGGGATATCCAGATATTCCATATCGGTATCCGCCGGGTTCAGCGCCGGTGCCGGGCGTTTCGGGCGCTCGGTTTCCATGCGGGCGCGGTTGTCGGTGCTTTCGCGACCAGACAGACCGGCCGAACTGGCCTGGCTGTCACGCGCTTCGCGCATCTCAGGACGGCGGGTGTTGTCCACCACCTTGGTCGGGCGAGCCGCCTGCTGTGCGCCCTCGCCGAGACCGGCGGCCACCACGGTCACGCGCATCTCATCGCCGAGCTTGTCGTCCACGGCGGTGCCGATCACCACGGTGGCGTCGTCGGAAGCGATCTCCTGCACGATTTCGCCCACTTCGGAGTATTCGCCCAGGGTCAGTTCCTGGCAGCCGCCTTCTTCACTGCCGGTGATGATGTTGACCAGGATGCCGCGGGCGCCCTGCAGATTGACGTTGTCCAGCAGCGGGCTACGCACGGCCTTCTCTGCCGCCTCGCGGGCACGGTTCTCACCAACCGCTGAGCCGGAGCCCATCATCGCCATGCCCATTTCGGACATAACGGTGCGCACGTCGGCGAAATCCACGTTCATGATGCCCGGGCGGATCATCAGGTCGGCGATACCCTGCACTGCGCCCAGCAGCACGTTGTCGGCTTCCTTATAGGCGGCCTTCATCGTGATCTTGTTGCCGAGCACTTCCAGCAGGCGGTCGTTCGGGATGGTGATCAGCGAGTCGACCTTGTCGCGCAGCTCGAGAATCCCCTCTTCCGCCACTACCGAGCGCTTGCGGCCTTCGATCTTGAACGGGCGGGTAACCACGGCGACGGTCAGAATACCCAGATCCTTGGCGATCTCTGCGACGATCGGTGCACCACCGGTACCGGTACCGCCGCCCATGCCCGCGGTGATGAACACCATGTCGGCACCCTGCAGTACTTCCGCGATGCGCTCGCGATCCTCCAGAGCGGACTGACGGCCCACATCCGGATTCGCGCCCGCCCCGAGGCCGCGGGTGATGTTGTTACCCAGCTGCAGAATGGTGCGCGCCTCGATGTCTTTCAGCGCCTGGGCATCGGTGTTCGCGCAGATGAAATCCACACCTTCCACTTCGCTGATGATCATATGCTTCACAGCGTTGCCGCCACCGCCGCCGACACCGATCACTTTGATGACAGGTTTGTCCTGTACGCTATCGACTAGTTCGAACATCTCTGTTCCCCTTTTTTGCTCATGTCAAAATTTATAGTTCGGTCCCTAAAAATCCTGTTGAGGCTGTTTGTGCCCGCCCCGCGGCCCATCGATTAACCGTTTTTACAGATTGCCTCTGAACCAGTGCTTCACCTTGTCCCACCACTGGTTTTCTTCGCGCACCGGGCGCTGGCCGCTCTCGCCGGTTTCCTCCTGCTTCATCGCGTACATCAGCAGGCCGACGCCGGTGGAATAAATCGGGTTGCTGACGATGTCCGTTAGTCCGGCAACACCCTGCGGTACGGCCAGGCGTACCGGCATATGGAAAATCTCTTCGGCCAGCTCAACCGCGCCCTCCATTTTTGAAGAGCCGCCGGTCAACACGACGCCGGCCGCGCACAGGTCCTCGAATCCGCTGCGGCGCAGTTCCGCCTGTACCAGCGTGAACAGCTCGTCGTAGCGTGGCTCCACCACTTCCGCCAGGGCCTGACGGGACAGATCCCGCGGTGCGCGGTCGCCGACGCTCGGCACCTTGATGGTTTCCCCCTCGCGGGCCAGCTTCGCCAGTGCGCAGGCGTATTTGATTTTCAGTTCTTCCGCGTGCGGCGTCGGCGTGCGCAGTGCCATGGCGATATCGTTGGTCACCTGGTCACCGGCAATCGGAATCACGCCGGTATGACGAATAGACCCGCCGGTAAACACCGCGATATCGGTAGTGCCGCCACCGATATCGACCATGCACACGCCGAGTTCCTTCTCGTCCTCGGTCAGTACCGCGTAGCTGGAAGCCAGTTGCTCGAGGATGACGTCCTCCACTTCCAGGCCGCAGCGGCGGATACATTTCTCGATATTCTGTGCCGCATTGACCGCGCCGCTGACCAGGTGCACCTTGGCCTCCAGCCGCACGCCGGACATCCCCAGCGGCTCCTTGACGCCCTCCTGGTTATCGATCAGAAACTCCTGCGGCAGCGTGTGCAGTATTTTCTGGTCCGCCGGAATCGCCACTGCACGCGCGGCGTCTATTACCCGATCCAGATCCTGCTGCGTCACTTCGCGATCCTTGATCGCGACGATGCCGTGGGAATTCAGGCTGCGGATGTGGCTGCCGGCAATACCGGCGTAGACCGAGTGAATTTCGCAGCCGGCCATCAGCTCCGCTTCCTCCACCGCGCGCTGAATCGACTGCACGGTGGATTCGATATTAACCACCACACCTTTTTTCATGCCGGTAGATCTGTGTGAACCGATACCGACAATATTCAGCTCGCCATCGCCGGAGACTTCGCCGACGATCGCGACCACTTTGGAAGTGCCGATATCCAGACCCACGATCATGCGGTGATCGGATGCTTGTGTCATTTTTGTACCAACCTCGCTGAACTGTGCTCCGGATCGCATTCCCAATAACGGCCCAGGGCACAGCGTTCGCTTTTAAATTTTGTTGTTATCGCGGCCTTCGCGCCGCATTCACTATTACTCTTTATCGTTTTTCCACTGCACCGCCACTGCGTTGCCGTAGCGGGTATCGACACTGGCAACTTTTTCCAGGTGCGGAGCCAGCACACTCCGGCTCAGCTGCAGGAACCGGTTGACCCGCTCCAGCAGTTCGTCGTGCCCCAGGCGCAACTCCACTCCGGAAATCAATTCCAGGTGCCACCCTGCCAGGTCGTCAAAGGACAACCGTTTCACTTCCATATCCCGCGTGGTCAGCAACCCCGCGAGGGCCTGGTACTGCGACATGATGCGCTCGACCAGCTCCTCGTCACCCGCCAACTCCGGCAGGCGACCGGTATTCATCTGCGCTGGTCGCGGCAACAGCTCGCCGCTCGCCACCAGCAATTTGTCCTTGCCCCATACCGCGAGCGGCTGCGCCTCCTGCACCTCCACCTCGACCCCGCGGGGCCAGCGCCGATTTACCGACGCCGAAGTGATCCAGGAGTTCTCCAGTAGCGCCTCGCGCATGCCGCGGATATCCGCGGAGAAAAACCCTTCCTGCAAATACGGCAACAGTATTTCTTCGATCTGCCGCTGGGTCACCGCATTGAACGGCCCCTTGACCCTTACGTGCTCCAATGCATCGACCCGGCTGAGTTCCTGCACCGGCGTACGCTGCCACAACCACAAGCCGCCGTAACTCAGGCCGGCCAGGACAGCGACTGCCAGCACCGCCGGCAACAGCGGCCGCCAGTTGCGTCCGCCACCAGTGCCCTCAGCCTTGTCGGCAATCGGCCGCGCGCCGCGCACTGGTTTTTTCTTCTTGCGCTCCGTTTTTCGTTCTTTCCTGTCGGCTGCCGCTTTCACCGCGCTGTCAACCTTCTGCCGTTGTTTCGCCCAGGCGCCACTGGGCCAGCTGCTGTGCCAGCGCGCCCACATTACCGGCACCCTGCGTCAGCACGATATCACCGGGCTCCAGCAGATCCGCCAGGATCGGCGGCACCTGCTCAATTGTCTCGACAAAAATCGGATCCACCTGCCCGCGGTTGCGCAGACTGCGCGCCAGGGTGCGGCCGTCCGCGCCCGGAATCGGCGTTTCGCCGGCGCTGTATACGTCGAGCAGTATCAGTTTGTCTACCTGCGACAGCACCTGCACGAAGTCCTCAAACAGGTCCCGCGTACGCGTGTAGCGATGTGGCTGGTAAATCATCACCAGGCGGCGCTCCGGCCAGCCGTCGCGGACCGTCTTGATGGTCGCAGCCACTTCCCGCGGATGGTGACCGTAGTCATCCACCAGCATGACCTTCTCGGCACTGGCTTCGTCGCTGACGGCATAGTGACCGAAGATCTGGAATCGACGACCGACACCCTGGAAGCCCTCCAGTCCCTTGCGGATTGCCTCGTCGGCGATACCTTCGTCCGTCGCCACCGCGATCGCGGCAGTCGCATTCAGTACATTGTGAATACCCGGTGTGTTGACACACACTTCGAGCAATTTGCCATCCGGCCGCTGTACGCTGAAGTGGCTGCGCAGCGGTTCCTGCTTTACGTCGACGATGCGGAAGTCGTTCCCCTCTTCGAAGCCGTAGGTCACGATCGGGCGCGAAAACTTCGGGATCACTTCCTGAATATGTTCGTCGTCACCGCAGACAACCGCGAGGCCGTAAAACGGCAGATTGTGTACGAAATCGATAAAGATCTGCTTTACCTTTTCGAAATCACCGCCGTAGGTTTCCATATGATCCGCATCGATATTGGTGATCACGGTCACCATCGGCTGCAGGTGAATAAACGACGCATCGCTCTCGTCGGCTTCGGCAATCAGGTAACGGCTCTCGCCCAGGGCCGCATTGGCTCCCGCCGCATTCACCAGGCCACCGATCACAAAGGTCGGATCCTTCTTGTCCGCGGCAAATATCGACGCGATCAGGCTGGTAGTCGTCGTCTTGCCGTGGGTACCGGCGACCGCAATGCCGTAGCGGTAGCGCATCAGCTCGCCGAGCATCTCCGCGCGGCGCACCACCGGGATGCGTTTTTCGAGTGCTGCCACGACTTCCGGGTTATCGCCATGCACCGCGGAGGAATTCACTACCACGTCGACACCGGAGATATTTTCCTCACTGTGCCCGATCTGGACCTTGATACCCAGCTTGCGCAGCCGCTCGGTCACCGAAGACTCGCGCAGATCCGAGCCGGACACTTCGTAGCCTTGGTTCTGCAGTACCTCGGCAATACCGCTCATGCCGGCGCCGCCGACGCCGATAAAATGGATACGGCGGATTCGGCGCATCGTGGGTACGCTGTAACGCTTCTGTGTAGCCGTCAGTTCTGATGACATTCTCTTACCCCTTACCCACTATCTGGCCAGCGCCAGTTCTTCGCCGCAGGCCTTCAGTACCTGCGCCGTTGCATCTGTTTTGGCAACCCGCCGCGCGGCTTCGGCCATTGTCAGCAGTTTTTGCGGCTCGCCGAACAACTCTTTCAGCAACTCCGCCAGTTTTTCCGCATCCAGTGCATCCTGCTGAATAACAATCGCACCGCCGGCCTTCTCCAGCCATTCACCGTTCTTGGTCTGGTGATCGTCGATCGCAAACGGAAAGGGCACCATGATTGCGCCCACACCAGCCGCCGCAATTTCCGACACCGTCAACGCACCGGCGCGGCAGATAATCAGGTCGGCGTCGCTGTAGGCCGCCGCCATATCGGCGATAAACGGCACCACTTCGGCGTCCACATTCGCCAGCTTGTAGGCCTCACGGGCCACATCCAGGTGGCGCTTGCCGGCCTGGTGCACGATGCGCGGCCGCAGTGCCGGCTCCAGCAGAGATATGGCCTGCGGCACCAGCTCGTTGATTGCCACGGCGCCGAGGCTGCCACCCAGTACCAGCAGGCGCAGCGGCTGTTCCTTAGCAATGCGCGCCTGCGGTTCCGGCAGTTGCACAATCTCGTTGCGCACCGGGTTGCCCACCTGCTGCGCGCCTGGCAGCCCACTGGAAAATGCCTCCAGCACGCGACTGGCGATGCGGGCCAGCAGGCGGTTGGTGGTGCCGGCCACCGCATTCTGCTCATGAATAATCAGCGGCACGCCGCTCAAGCGCGCGGCGACGCCACCGGGGCCGGTGGCAAAGCCACCAAAACCGAGTACCGCATCCGGCTGCACCTTTTTCACCACGGCGCGCGCCTGTGTAATCGCGCGCAGAATCTGCAGCGGCGCTTTCAGTAGCGCCAGCTTGCCCTTGCCGCGCACACCCTCGACGGTAATGAAGTGCAGCGGTATATCCGCATCCGGAATCAGCTGCGCCTCGATACCGCGCTCGGTGCCCAACCACTCTACGGTCGCGCCCTGCTCCTCAAGTGCGTGGGCCACTGCCAGCGCCGGGAACACATGGCCGCCGGTACCACCGGCCATTACCAGAAACTTTTTGCCGGAAAACGGCGCTTTACTTACCTGGGTCTGGTCGGACATCAGGCCGCCTCCCCTTTCAATGTGCGATCTCCCACCTGGAGGGGATTGAAGATCGGCAACTGTCGAATAATTCCTGCATTCGGCTTCTCATTGTCCGCCTTTTCCCGCAGCTCAGTCTGCAGGCGCAGCGCCAGTGCAAACAGGGCACAACAGACCACCAGGCTGCTGCCGCCGGAGCTGACGAATGGCAGAGTCAGTCCTTTGGTCGGCAGCAATCCGGAGGCCACGCCCATATTGACGAATGCCTGACCGGCCAGCAGCACCGCAATGCCGAACGCCATCAGCGCGGCAAAAAACTTCTGCTGTGCGAGCGCGCCACGCACCAGGCGCAACAGCGACCAGGTCAGCGCGACGAAAAGCCCGATCACCACCAGGCCACCGGCCATACCCCACTCTTCGGAGAGGATGGCGAAAATAAAGTCCGTGTGTGCCTCCGGCAGATAAAACAGCTTCTGCACACTGTTGCCGAGGCCAACGCCAAACCACTCGCCGCGCCCGAACGCAATCAGCGACTGAGTCAACTGGTAACCACTGGCAAATTGATCTCCCCACGGGTCGAGGAAGGTCATTAGGCGCTGCAGGCGATAGGGACTCACCAGTGCCATCAGCGCCAGGCCACAGGCCGCTGCCCCCACCAGTAAAAAGGTGTGCGGCAGGCGCGCGCCGGCGAGGAACACCATCGCCAACACGGTGCCGGAAATTACCACCACCGAGCCGAAGTCCGGCTGTAACAGCAGCAGCATCGCGACCATACCCAGGATCACCACCGGCACCATAAAACTGCTCCAGTGGCGCAGCTGCTGGTTGCGGCGGGTAAGGAAGCTGGCGAAGAAAACCAGCAGGCAGAACTTCGCCACCTCCGCCGGTTGCACGGTAATGGAACCGAAAGCCAGCCAGCGGCGGCTGCCGTTCACTTCGCGGCCGATTCCGGGCACCAGTACGGCCATCAGCAGCAGGCAGGAAAACAGCAGCAGCGGCCAGGACAGGCGCGACCATACCGACAGCGGCACCTGGCTCACGACCAGTGCGGCCAGCGCGCCCACACCCAGATACATCAGGTGGCGCTTGAGGAAAAACCAGGGATCGCCATACACATCGGTCGCAAAGGCGATCGAGGCCGAGGCCACCATCACCACACCGATACTGACCAGGGCCAGTACGCAAAACGGCAGCAGCCAGTCGAGATTCTTGTCATCCTGCATCAGTGCCTGCACTTTGCTCACTCGGCACCTCCCGTGGTCGGGCTACCGGAGAGCGCCGCAACCGCGCGGCGGAAATCGTCGCCGCGCGCCTCGAAATTGCTGTACATATCGAAGCTGGCGCAGGCAGGCGACAGCAGTACATAGTCACCTTTCGCGGCCAGTGCCCGCGCCTGCGCTACCGCGTCCCCCATGGAGGCGGCGCGGTGAATCTCGGTTTTTCCCTCGAATACCTGTGCGATCTTGTCCCCGTCAACGCCGATGGTGACCAGCGCGCGCAGTGCGCCGGCGGATTCCGCCAGCGGCGCAAAGTCGGCGCCCTTGCCGTCGCCACCGGCGATCAGCACTATCTTGTTCGTTGCGGTTGCGAGTCCGTCCAGCGCGGCGCGCGTAGCACCGACGTTGGTGCCCTTGGAATCATTGACAAAGGTGACACCGTCCAGATCCGCCACCCGCTCGCAGCGGTGCGGCAGGCCGTTGAAACTACGCAGTACCGAAAGCATCGCGGCCATCGGCAGGTTCACCGCATTGCCCAGCGCCAGCGCCGCCAGCGCATTGGCAACATTGTGTCTGCCGACCATGGCCAGCTCGCCGACCGGCAACAGTTTTTCCATCCCCTGCACCAGCCACTCTTCCTGTTTTCCGCTTTCGCGGGTGCCGGCGAAGCTGCGCAGGCCGAACTGCTGTAGGTCCGGCTGATCCAGGCCGAAACTCCACTCGCGGCTGTCGCGGGACAGCGGTCCGCGTGTCAGCGGATCGGCACGATTCACCACCAGCTGTTTGGCATTGCGGTAAATACGCTGCTTGGCGCGGTGGTAATCCGCCAGGCTGGCGTAGCGGTCCATATGGTCCGCACTCAGATTCAGGATCGTCGCAACAGAGGGCGCCAGGGAATAGGTTGTTTCCAGCTGGAAGCTGGAAAGCTCCAGCACGAACAACTGCGGCAGAGCCTGAGCCAGCAGATCCAGCACCGGCACACCGATATTGCCACCCACCCGCACATCCACCCCGGCCTGCTCCGCCATCAGGCCCACCAGCGTGGTGACAGTGCTCTTGCCGTTGGAGCCGGTGATGGCGACGACTTGCGGCGGCTGTTCGAGGCGAGCCAGTTCGCGCGCGAACAGCTCGATGTCGCCGATGACCGGAATTCCCGCGTCGGCCGCCTGCTGCAGCGCCGGCTCTGCCAGTGCGATACCCGGGCTGGCGATGATTTCGCTGGCGGCGAGCATCGTTGCGGCATTCAGCGGCCCGGTTTCCACCGGCACCTCTGGGAATTCCTCGCGAAAGGCATCCAGCCCCGGCGGCTGTTGGCGGCTGTCAGCGACCACGGGGGAAAAACCGGCGCGCAGCAGGAAGCGCACTACCGAACGACCGGTAGCGCCCATGCCGATTACCACTTTTTTCTCCGAAGTCGCGATCAGGCTCATTGCTTTTGTTATCGCCGTTTTACTTTTATCTAAGTTTCAGTGTTGCCAGGCCGGCCAGTACCAGCACCACGGTGATGATCCAGAAGCGCACGATCACGCGCGGCTCCGGCCAGCCTTTCAGTTCAAAATGGTGATGCAGCGGCGCCATGCGGAAAATGCGCTTGCCGGTCAGCTTGAACGACGCTACCTGCAGGATGACCGATACGGTTTCCATCACGAAAACGCCCCCCATAATGAACAGCACGATCTCGTGGCGGGTGATCACCGCAATGATGCCGAGCGCCGCGCCCAGTGCCAGCGCACCCACATCCCCCATAAATACCTGGGCCGGATAAGTGTTGAACCACAGGAAGCCGAGGCCGGCGCCACCTAGCGCCGCACAGAAGACCGCGAGTTCTCCGGCTCCGGGGATCGACGGAATATGCAGGTAATTGGCGAATTCCACGTGGCCGGCCAGGTAGGCGATAACACCGAGGGCACCGCCGACCATGACCGTCGGCATGATTGCCAGGCCGTCGAGACCGTCGGTCAGGTTCACCGCATTACTGGAGCCGACCACAACGAAGTAGGTCAGCAGAATGAAGAACGCTGGCCCCAGGTCGATGGCGACGTCCTTGAAGAATGGCACGAAGAACTGCGTTTCCGCCGGGCTGGTGGCACTCATGAACAGATAGATAGCGGCACCCAGACCGGCGATCGACTGCCAGAAATATTTCCAGCGCGCAATCAGACCCCGCGGATTCTTGTGCACGACTTTCTTGTAATCGTCGACAAAGCCCACGGCGCCGAAAATAAAGGTCACTATCAGGGTTACCCACACATAGCGATTGCTCAGATCTGACCACAGCAGCGCCGAGGAAAAGATGGAGGCAAGAATCAGCGTACCGCCCATGGTCGGGGTGCCGGACTTGCTCAGATGGGTTTGCGGACCGTCATCGCGCACCGCCTGCCCCACCTGCAGCTGGTTCAGCCAGGTGATCATGCGCGGACCGACGATGAGCGAAGTACCCAGCGCGGTCAGTGCCGCCAGGATCGCGCGCACAGTCAGGTAATTGAACACCGCGAAGGTGCTCACGTGTTGTTGCAGTACTTCTGCCAGCCAGAGCAGCATTAGTTATCCTCTCCGTCGTTCCCGGTCAGTGCCTGCACGATCAGTTCCATGCGGGCACTGCGGGAACCCTTCACCAACACCGTGGTGTCTTTATTCAGTTCGTGAGACAGCGCCGCCACCAGCGGCTCTCTGTCCCGGTAGTTGTGCAGCGGCTGGTGCCGCCCCGCACTGAAGGCGACACTGGCGGCAGTCCCCAGGGGTCCCAGGGTAAACAGCGCATCCAGTCCGCGCTCCCTCGCCAGCTCGCCGATTTGGCGGTGCATCTCCTCTGCATCCGCACCCAGCTCGGCCATATCGCCGAGCACCAGGATTCTTTTGCCAGCGCGCTGTGCCAGCAGCTCAATCGCCGCGCCGACCGAGCCGGGATTGGCGTTGTAGCTGTCGTCGATAATCGTCGCGCCCTGCGGGCTGCGCTGCTCCTGCAGGCGACCGGCCACACCGCTCACGTTACCGAGGCCGCTGGCGATATCCGCCGCCGGCACGCCGGCGGCAAAGGCACAGCCGGCGGCAACCAATGCGTTGTGCACATTGTGCTCACCGAGCAGCTGCAATTTCACCGGATGCGCCAGGCCCTCGATCACCAGATCAAAGGACGGGCAGCCGTGTTCATCCATATCGATATTGTCGGCGTGAATCCCACACTGATGCCCCAGGCCTACTTCCAGGCTGCGCACGCCCTCCGGCATATGGTCGCGCCAGTAATCCGCATAACCGTCATCGGCATTGATCACCGCGGTGCCGCCGACTTCGAGGCCGGTGTAAATCTGCCCCTTCGCCTTGGCGATCGCCGCCACGGAGCCGAAGCCTTCCACGTGCGCGGGCATCACATTGTTGACCGCGCTTACCTGCGGCTTACCGATACTGCACAGGTAGCTGATGTCGTCTGGGCCGTTCGCGCCCATTTCCAGAATCAGCACGTCGTGATCCGCCGACAGCCCGAACAATGTCATCGGCAGGCCGAACTGGTTGTTCAGGTTGCCGCGCGTCACGCAGGGGTTGTGGCGCTGGGCAAAAATAGCGGACAACATTTCCTTGACCGTGGTCTTGCCGCAGGAGCCGGTAATCGCGATTACACGGCCCTTGAACTGCTCGCGGCACAACTGGCCGATCTGGCCGAGCGCGATGGTCGTGTCCGGCACGCGCCACTGCGGCAGTTTGCAACCGGGAATTTCCCGCTCGACTACCAGCCCCAGCACCTGCCCTTCCAGTTCTCCCACAAAATCGTGCGCATCAAAGTTTTCGCCCATCAGTGCAACAAACAGTGCCTGTGGATCCAGTTTGCGCGTGTCGGTGCATACGCGATCAAACTGCACCGAGCCGTTAACCAGCTCGCCGCCAAAGCGACCCTGTAACTGTTGCAGAGAAAGCGGACTGATCACTCGGCTTCCCCCTTGATTTCGCTGGCCTGCGCCTGTTTGCCGGCACGCCGCTGCAGTGCCGCTGTGGCCTGCTCGCGGTCGCAGAAGTGAATTTTTTCACTGCCGATAATCTGGTAGTCCTCGTGCCCCTTACCCGCAATCAGGACGATATCGCCGGGCTGTGCAGACGCCACGGCGCGCGCGATAGCAGCGGCGCGATCGATTTCCACTTCGATATTGCTGGCCGCGCCCTCGAGAATATCGTCGATGATTTTCTGCGGTTCCTCACTGCGCGGGTTGTCGCTGGTGACGATGGCGTGATCGGCCATCTCCGAGGCAATACGGCCCATAGGCGCGCGCTTGCCGGTGTCGCGGTCGCCGCCGCAGCCGAATACGCACCATAGTTTGCCGCGGCAGTAAGGGCGCGCCGCCGCCAGTGCCGCGCGCAGCGCATCCGGGGTGTGGGCGTAGTCCACCAGCACACCCACTTCTCCATTGGCATCCGCGCTATCGGCCTTTACCCGCTCCATGCGGCCGGGCACCGGTTTGATGGTCGGGAAAACCGCGAGAATGTCTGCAAACGGCATACCCGCGGACGCCGCCGCGGCCACCACCGCCAGCGCGTTGTGAATATTGAAATCACCGATCAGCGGCGCCTGCAGCTCGCCACTGCCCCAGGGCGTAGTCAGCTGTACGGAGAATCCGCCCTCGTGGCGACGCAAATCGGTCGCGTGCAGGTCACCCGCCTGCAGTCCATAGGTAATGACTTTCAGGTTGCGCAGCCGGCAGCGCTCAGCGAGTTGCGCACCGAAGGGGTCGTCGAGGTTGATAATGCCGCGCTTCAGCTTCGGCAGGCCGAACAGCTTTTCCTTGGCGGCACCGTAGGCGGCCATGTTGCCGTGGTAATCCAGATGGTCTCGCGACAGGTTGGTGAAGATCGCGGTATCGAAAATCAGCCCGTGTACCCGCCCCTGTGACAGGGAGTGGGAGGAAACTTCCATCGCCGCGGCGCGCACCCCCTGATCGCGGAAGGCGGCATAATCCGCCTGCAGACGCACCGGATCCGGCGTGGTGAGGCCGGTTTCCTGCAGCTCGATGTTGCCGTCGTTCCAGACGCCGTTGCCGATAGTGCCCATCAGCGCGGCGCTGCCGAAATGACGCGCCAGCAGCTGCGATGTCAGGTAGGCGCAAGTGGTCTTGCCGTTGGTACCGGTCACGCCGACCAGGTGAATCTGGTCCGTGGGGTTGCCGTAGAAACGCGCAGCGATTTCACCGACACGCTTGGCCAAGCCCGGCACGCTGACGACTTCGATACCGTCGCGGCTCTTGCATTCCAGCTTGTCACCGTCGGCCAGTACCGCACCGGCGCCGGCGGCAATGGCCGCATCTATATATTCACGCCCGTCGACGACGGTGCCTCGCAGGGCCATAAACACATCGCCCGGCTGCACTTGGCGGCTGTCCAGCGCCACGCCGGTCACCGCCACGTCGGGGATGCCGGCGTAGCCAGGGACAAGCTCCTGAAGGGAAATACTTTGTTGTTCGCGCTGAGTCACGATTTTTTACCTCTTTCGCTCAACTGCGCAGCCAGCTGCCGCTCTGCCGGCTGCAGCTCTGCGGGCGGCACCTGCAGCAGGCGCATGGCGCCGGCCATTACCGAACCGAATACCGGCGCGGCCACTTCGCCGCCGTAGTACTTTGCCCGACTCGGGTCGTCGATCACCACCACCGCGGCCAGGCGCGGTCTGTCGGCCGGGATAAAGCCCGCAAATACCGAGCGGTAGCGATTGTCGGCATAGCCGTCGCTGCCCACTTTGTGCACGGTACCGGTCTTGCCGGCCACCCGATACCCTTCGACTGCCGCGCGGCTGCCGGTACCCTGTTTGCTGATGACCGTTTCCAGCATCGCCGTAACCTGCCGAGCCAGCGGCCCTTCGACGACCCGCTCCGGCTCCGCCGCCACTTTATCGCCGGACAAAACCAAAGAAACCGGGCGCTTGAGCCCGGCGTTGGCCAGCACACTGTAGGCCTGGGCCAGCTGCACCCCGTTTACTGTTAAACCGTAGCCGAAGGCGAAGTTGGCCCGCTCGATAGGGTGCCAACGACCGCGGCTGGGCAGTATCCCCGCGGCCTCGCCAGGGAAGCCGCTGCCGACGCTCTCCCCCAGCCCCAGGCGGTAAAAGAGTTCCCGCAGCGAGTTTGGTTCCAGATCCAGGGCGATTTTTGTAATGCCGACCTGGCTCGACTTGGTGATCACCTTGGTCAGGTCGATCTTGCCGTAGTTCCGGTGATCCACCAGGGTCTTGCCGGGCAGGCGGATATATCCGGGGCTGGTATCGATCGGCGTATGCGGCTGATAGCGGCCGGTTTCCAGCGCCGCCAACGCGGTCAGTGGTTTGACCGTGGAACCCGGCTCGAACTGGTCGATCAGGGCGCGGTTGCGCATCGCTGCCACCTTGACGCCGCGGCGGTTGTTCGGATTGAACGAGGGCTGGTTGGCCATCGCCAGTACGTCACCGCTGTGGGTATCCAGGATCACCATAAAGCCGGAAGCGGCGCCATTTTCGCTCACCGCCCGCTTCAGCTCACGATAGGCCAGGTACTGCAGGCGCATATCGATGGACAGGCGCAGATCGCGACCCGGGCGCGCCTCGCGCTTGGTAGCCAGGTCCTGCACGGTGCGCCCCTTCAGATCCTTGACCACCTGCTGGGCACCCGGCTGACCGGACAGCCAGTCGTTGTAGGCCAGCTCCAGACCCTCCTGGCCGCGATCATCAATATCAGTAAAGCCCAGCAGCTGCGCCACTACCTCACCGGCGGGATAGAAGCGGCGATATTCCTTCTTGCTGTAGACACCGGCGGTATCCAGGCTCAACACCTTGCCCGCCTGCTCGGGCGACAGGTGGCGGCGCAGGTACATGAATTCCTTGTTGCGGTATTTGTCGAGGCGCTTGGCCAGGGCCCCGGGCTTCATTTCCAGCGCGGTAGCCAGGCGGCGCAGCTCATCGGCACTGGCTTCGCGCAGCAGTTGCGGGTTGGCCCAGAGGCTGTGTACCGGCGTGCTCACCGCCAGCAACTCGCCGTTGCGATCCACGATCGAGCCGCGATAGGCCGCGATCTCCTCGGTGCGGATGGTGCGGGCGCGCCCCTGATCCTGCAGGAAACGGTAGCCTCGCTCCGCTTCGGGCAGCACCTGCAACCGTGCCAGATGTAACACCAGGGCCAGGGCGAGCAGGCACAACAGGGCCGCCACCAGCGCGAAGCGCCAGCGGGCGATACCCGGTTGAACCTGCTCTTTCCTGACTGCGCCCATAACAAAGTCCCTGTGAGACTTATTCGATATATTCGTTAACGTTATTCTGTCGTCACCAGCACCCGCTCATCCGGTGCCGGTACATGCATATTCAGCTCTTCCCGCGCCACTTTCTCGATGCGGCTGTAGGCGGACCAGGCCCCCTTTTCGAGCAGTAACCGCTCCTGCTCGTAGCGCAACTCGTCGCGGGTCTTTTGCGCCTGCACCAGTTGTGCCGTCAGCTCCCGGCTACGCTGGGTGGTCTGCACCACTGCCAGGGCCGAGGCGATGGTGGCAAGCCACAGCAGCGCCACCACAAGTATCCTTTTCCCGCTCAACCCAGCTTCTCCGCGACGCGCATTACCGCACTGCGTGAGCGCAGGTTCTCATCCACTTCCACCGTGTCGGCCTTGACCGCCTTGCCGACGGAGCGCAGCGTCTTGACGATCTGGCTGTCCATCACTGGCAGCCCGCGCGGCAGCTTCGGGCCGCGTTCCTTGTCACGAATAAAACGCTTCACGATGCGGTCTTCCAGTGAGTGGAAGCTGATCACCACTAGCCGGCCGCCGGGGGCCAGCAGCTGTACCGATTTGTCCAGTGCCTGCTGCAGGTCGTCCAGCTCACCGTTGACATGAATACGGATCGCCTGAAAAACGCGGGTAGCCGGATGCTTGCCCTTTTCCCAGGCGGGATTGGCGGCCTTGACCACTTCCGCCAGATCCAGCGTGCGCTCGAACGGCTTCTCCGCCCGGCGCCGCACTATGGCGCCGGCCATACGGCGGGCGAAACGCTCCTCGCCGTACTCCTTGAACACCCGCGCCAGCTCCGCTTCCGCTTCCGTGTTGACCCACTCCGCCGCACTGATGCCGCGGCTGGTGTCCATGCGCATATCCAGCGGGCCGTCCTGCATAAAACTGAAGCCACGCTCGGCCTGATCCAGCTGTGGAGAAGAAACTCCCAGATCCAGCAATATGCCGGTCACCTGACCGGCCCTATCCGCTGCGGCCATATCCATATCGGCGAAGGAGCCGTGCCAGATCGAAAAGCGCTTCTCATTGGCAAAGCGCTCGCGCGCGTAAGCTATCGCCTGCGGATCCTTGTCCACCCCCACGAGGCGGCCATCTTCGTTCAACCGCTCCAGAATCGCCGCGCTGTGACCGCCGCGACCGAAAGTACCGTCTATATAAAAGCCGCCCGGGTCGGTGACCAGGGCGTCCACGGCCTCGCGCAACAACACACTGCGATGCAGTTCTTGAGACACCCTGTGTTCTCCTTATAAAGAGAGGGACGCCATCTCTTCCGGCATCTCACCCTCACCCTCACTGTCGTCGAGCCAGGCCATCCAGCGGTCCTCGCTCCACAACTCCAATTTTTTGCCCTGCCCAACCAGCATCAACTTCTTTTCCAGGCCGGCGTATTCGCGCAGGGTCGGCGGAATCAGTACACGGCCGTTGCCGTCCACCTGCAACTCACAGGCATAACCGATCAACAGCCGCTGGGCGCGGCGCGCCACTTTGTTAAAGCTGGACAGTGCTTCAATTTTTGGAAGAATTTCCTGCCACTGGGGTTCTGGATAAACCAGCAGGCAGCGCTCCTCGGTATGGGCAGTGACAACCAGGCGGCCAGCGCAGTCTTCCAGCAGCGTGTCACGGACCCGCGCCGGAATGGCCAGACGCCCTTTAGCGTCCATATTGATTGCGTGGCTGCCTAAATACACTGGATATTCGTGTGCGCTTTTTATGCACCTGCTGGTGCTGTGTGTTTTTTATCGAGCTGCTCTTTATCGATCTCTTATGGGGGGAAACTTTGCGCAATTTTCATCCGCGCGGTGTAAATACCCACTCACAACCACGGATGAACCACCAATCTCCACAAATTTCCACTTTTCCCCACTGCCGACACTATAAATCTGGACCGCACAAAGTCAAGGAAATCAACGCTAATCCAGCGCGAAAACCCAGTAATTTCGCGGGCTGCAGAGGAGAAAGATGAAAGAGAGGACGTTTTGCGGCACCACAATTACAAAACGAAGCAAGCACTTACTCTTCGAAGGTGAGAGATTACTTTAACTTCTGAAGGGAAAAGATTGAAACGAAAAATGTTAGCGGACACCAACAGTGATTGGCACAAACTTCGACAAAATGATGCCTCTGTCATGCGCCGCCTGCAAACTGGTGAAAATTTGAGCGGAACAAGTGAGCCGGAAGGCGAGAGGATCATGCTCGCCATCTGTATACAGTCGGCCGCCCGCGGCAGCAGACACTGGCGATTACGGTCAGGAGGCGTCCTTTATCGTCAGCAATTCCGCCAACTCCGACTTTTGCCTGCCACCGACGAGATCCGCCAGCGTGTAGGCGTCCAGGGTCGAGAAGAAGCTTTCCATCGCCTTGGCAAATATCTGCTTCAGCTGACAGGTTGGCGTAATCACGCACTGGTTGTTACCGCCAAAGCACTCGACCAACTTGCTCTCGTTCTCTAGTTCACGAACCAGCTTACCGATGTTGATATCGCTCGGCTCGGTGTTCAGCCTGACACCGCCATTTTTTCCGCGAATCGCCTGCAGATAGCCTTTGGCGTTCAGGTCCTGAACGATTTTCATCAGGTGATTCTTGGAGATGTCGTAACTCTTGGCGATATCGCTGATGGTGCAGAGCCCCTCATTGTTAACCGCCAGGTAAATCAAGACGCGTAGCGAGTAATCGGTGTATCGAGTGATATGCATGTTTATTCCTGTTCAGTCGCCAGCTTGCGGCGATTGCTGACCGCACCTGCCGCCCGATCCCGGGCCGCGGTCGGGATACGGCAGATAAATAGTATTACCCCACAGAAGACAAGCCCTGTGAGCGCCAGCACCGCGGGGCCGGCACCAATAAGCAGCAATACCACCCAGTTGGCGAGCAGCATTGCGACGACCAGCCGCTTGGTCGCCAGGGACAGGCTGCGCTCCCGCTGCCACTGCCGAATTGGTGGCCCGAACCTGCGGTGGTTCAGCAGCCAATCGGCCAAACCAGACTCGGCCTTGACGCTCAACCACAGGCTGGACAGCAAAAATGGTGTAACCGGCAACAGGGGCAGTATCGCCCCCAGCACAGCGAGCAGCAGACAGCACCAGGCCAACAGCAGGTAAAGGTGCCGATATCGGTTCTTGCGCCCGCCACCGAATGACATACCTCTCTCCATCAACCAGACCAGCAACTTATTAACATGCATACAGTTTACATCTTATTGGTGCCGGGAGTACAATCCCGCCCATAAAGATGCATTTCATATACCTCTTTGTACGTTCAAACACTTATCGCTGTGTTCAAACTTAGCCCCTCGGGGCAACGGGAGACAACATGGACCTATTAGACCTTCCTCTAGCCCGGCTGGCCCGGGAAATACCCGGCGCGACCGCCGTTTTCAACCGCCACGGCTTGAGCTTCTGCAGCGGGGGCGAGAAAACCCTGCGGACAGCCATTGCGAATGCACATCTCAACCAGCAGCAGATTCTGGCAGCGCTGCTCGAGCTGACCGGTCGGGCTGATGACAGCAGGGACTGGCGCGAAGCCAGCGACGGCGAACTGATCGAGCACCTGCTCGAGCGCTTCCACCAGGTACACCGTGAGCAACTGGCGGAACTACACCGCCTGGCGGAGCGCGTCGAGAACACTCACTACGGCAAGCCGGATTGCCCCCGCGGGCTGGCCGAGCACCTGCGCCACATGGCCGCGGAGCTCGAACAGCACATGCAGAAAGAGGAGCAGATCCTGTTCCCGATGCTGGCCCACGGACAGGGCGCCATGGCTGGCGGCCCCATCCAGGTGATGCTGCATGAGCACGACGAACATGCGGCGGCGATCGCCAGGATCGACGAGCTGACCGATGGCATTACCACACCGGAGGATGCCTGCAACAGCTGGCGTGCGCTGTATGCCGGCTTGCGCAGTTTCAAGGCCGATCTGGAGAAGCACATCCAGCTCGAAAACAACATTTTGTTTGCACGCAATCTCGCGGCATAAGAAGGGGGAATCATGAGCAAGTACTACAAGCTCTGGTGGACACTGATAGCCGTGCTGGCTGTCACTTTCGGTCTGCTGGGCTACTTCGGTAAAGAAGTCTATCGGGTAGCACCACCGATACCGGCGCAGGTCATGTCGGAAGACGGCGCCGTGCTGATGACCAGGGACAGCATCCTCGACGGCCAGAGCGCCTGGCAGTCGGTCGGCGGCATGCAGCTCGGCTCCATCTGGGGGCACGGCGCCTACCAGGCACCGGACTGGACCGCCGACTGGCTGCACCGCGAACTGGTCGCCTGGCTGGATCTCGCCGCCCAGGATAACTACGGCAAACCCTATGCCGAGCTGGATGCCGAGCAGCAGAACGCGTTGCAGTTTCAGCTCAAAAAGGCCTACCGGAAGAACAACTTCAATAAGGACGCCGATGCACTGGTCCTGAGCGAGCGCCGCGTACAGGCGATCCGGGCCACGGCCGATTATTACCACAAGCTGTTCGGCGATGCGCCGGAGCTGCAGTCCACCCGCAGCAGCTATGCGATGAAAGAGGCTACCCTGCCGAGTGCGGAACGCCGCGACCGCCTGACCGAGTTCTTCTTCTGGACCGCCTGGGCCGCGGCAACCGAGCGGGAACCCGGGGGCGCCACCTATACCAACAACTGGCCTCATGAACCACTGATCGGCAATGTGCCCACCGCCGAGAATGTCGTGTGGTCGATTGTCAGTGTGGTACTGCTGATTGCCGGTATCGGCGGCCTGGTGTGGGCCTGGTCTTTTATGCGCAACGAGGATGAGAAGGAGCCGGCGGCACCCGCGCGGGATCCGCTGACCACCTTTAATCTGACCCCGTCGCAAAAAGCCCTGGGCAAGTACCTGTTTATTGTCGTTGCCCTATTCACGTTCCAGGTGTTCCTCGGCGGCTTTACCGCGCACTATACGGTCGAGGGCCAGTCCTTCTACGGCCTGGAGACGTCCAAGTGGTTCCCGTACAGCCTGGTACGCACCTGGCATATCCAGTCGGCGCTGTTCTGGATCGCCACCGGTTTCCTCGCCGCCGGCCTCTTCCTGGCACCGATCATCAACGGCGGCAAGGACCCGAAATTCCAGAAACTCGGCGTCGACATACTGTTCTGGGCCCTGGTGGCCGTCGTTGCCGGCTCCTTCATCGGCAACTACCTGGCAATCGCCCAGATAATGCCGCCGGAATGGAGCTTCTGGCTCGGCCACCAGGGTTACGAGTACGTCGACCTGGGCCGCCTGTGGCAGATCGGCAAATTTACCGGCGTCGCCTTCTGGTTGGTGCTGATGTTGCGCGCGATAGTGCCCGCCCTGCGCCAACCAGGTGATAAGCACCTGCTCGCGCTGCTGACCGCGTCGGTCATCGCGATCGGCCTCTTTTACGGTGCCGGATTCTTCTACGGTGAGAAGACCCATATTTCCATCATGGAATACTGGCGCTGGTGGATCGTGCACCTGTGGGTGGAGGGCTTCTTCGAGGTCTTCGCCACCACGGCGCTGGCTTTCATCTTCTGCAGCATGGGTCTGGTATCCAAGCGCATGGCAACCATTGCCTCACTGGGTTCCGCATCGCTGTTCATGCTCGGCGGCGTACCGGGTACTTTCCACCACCTGTACTTCTCCGGCACCACCACACCGGTGATGGCGGTCGGCGCCACCTTCAGTGCGCTGGAAGTCGTACCGCTGATCGTCCTCGGACATGAGGCCTGGGAACACTACCGCCTGAAGAACCGCGCCGCCTGGATGCAGCAGGTCAAGTGGCCGCTGCTGTTCTTCGTCGCCGTGGCCTTCTGGAACATGCTCGGCGCCGGTGTACTGGGCTTCTCCATCAACCCGCCAATTTCTCTGTACTACGTGCAGGGGCTGAACACCACTGCCACCCATGCGCACGCGGCGTTGTTCGGTGTGTACGGTTTCCTGGCGCTAGGCTTCACGCTGCTGGTGCTGCGCTATATCCGTCCGCAGATGATCTTCGACGAGAAGCTGATGAAAACCGCCTTCTGGTGGCTCAACGGTGGCCTGGTACTGATGCTGTTCACCAGCCTGCTGCCGGTCGGCATCATCCAGTTTGTCGCCAGCGCCTCTGAGGGACTCTGGTATGCACGCAGCGAGAGCTTTATGCAGGGAGACCTGCTGCAGACATTGCGCTGGATCCGCACCATCGGCGACGTGGTATTTATCGTCGGTGCCGTGGCGGTCGCCTGGCAGGTAGTCAAGGGCTTGTTAAATATCGCGACGCAGAGCCTACCCGAGCCAGTGGTCAGCGATCAGTCAGCACTCTCGGACTAAACTCGAAAACATCACGCCGGGGAGCTACCCTCTCCCCGGCTGCTCCCCGAAAACATCTAAACTCAACATTATGAATCGCCCCCGGTTTGCTAGACGGCTCCTCGCCATGTAGAAACTCGCTGAAACCGAGGTATTTTCGAGCCACAGACTGGGGGCGCTTCAACTACACTCTTCCCGAATATACGCCCAAGAAAATTAGCCGCCAGCCCCATGAGTCTAAAAACTGATAACCCGGGTAAGCAACTGAGATTCCCTCTCTTGGATCGCGGCCACCGACAAGCCGATTGGGGTGAACTTTTCTACGACCTCGCTTATGTCGTAGTTGTTTCCCAGGCAGCACACCTACTCATAGAGCAACCAAGTTTTAACGGGGCATTCAACTTAATACTGGCCTTCGGGCCAATTTGGTGGTGCTGGATGAATCAGCTTTGGTACTCCACCAGATTTCACGTGCGAGAGGATCGCCCGTCAAGATTCTTCCTCTTTGTGCAGCTCATATTTATTATTATGGGTGGCGTACTTATATACGAAGGACTGGAAAAAAACCTAACGCTCTGTGTAGCTTGTTACATAGTCATCCGTATTTTACAGCTAACTTCTCTTTGGCGTGCAGGACGGCTTCTGCACTATGCGCGACCTTTTGTAAATTATTTCGTATTGTTCCACGGAATAGGACTATCAATTTGGTTTGCATCCCTGACCCTGCCGCCCCAGATACAGCTTTATGGATTTCTATGCGGATTTATCGTCGAACTCTCCTCACCTTTTTTCGGGGCGTCATTAATCAAATCATTCCCGCCGCATACATCGCATTTGCCTGAGCGAATCGGGCTTTTCATGATATTGATTCTCGGCGAGTCTTTTATTGGCCTTATTCAAGGCGCAGCACTTCAGGGCCCGTCTTTGGAGTTACTTTGGCGCATTGCTGTCGGAGTCTTTATAGTATCCGCCATTGCATGGACCTATTTCGATCGCCTAGACGTGCCAGCAATCGAAAACCTTGCCAAGGAGACGGTGATTACGCGCTATTTTATCTGGACCGGATCTCACTTCTTTCTCACCTGCGCATTAATTTTCGCAGGCGTCGGTGTTGAATTTCAATTGATTCGTGGGCATCAAATATATACAAACATGTTCGTTTCAAGTGTCCTCCCTATTTCGGTAGCGTTGTATTTATTGGTGTCAGCAATTATTTATTGGGCCGCGGATATTATTGGACCGACTGTCCAAGCCAGTAGACTTGGTCATTATCTGAGAATTGTAGTTGCGCTTTCATTGTTTTCATCTCAGTGGTTTATTCACGACCGGGATTCAATACTAGTATTAACCGCTGTGCATCTTTGGGTAGTAGCCACCATTGAATACGTTATGGAAAGGCGTACACCGCGCAATATTGTCTAAGGCAGATTCCGCTTTTTGCCCTCTGCGCACCGGTCAACAAGAAGGGGGAAGTTTCTTGCCGACCAGGGCCCTGACCCGAAGCAAGGGGCTGTCTCAAGATGGGACCGTATCTCGCCCGGGAAGGAGAAAGTCAGCTCCGCACATGAGACGGAGCGGGGAAGAGGAAGTAGTAGGTAGCGCCACGAAGGAGCAGGTAGCGCCAGTCAGTTTGTACCAGATTCTGTACCAAGGTCAGGCTCTCCAAGGAGGCGGACGCCCGTAACTCCCTGAAAAACCTGAACTTTTTGAATTTGTTGAGCTGGCCTGTAAGCCGGGTTCTGTCGAGGACAATCATTCATCTGGGATGCCTGTCACCAGACACCTCAAGCGACCTACCCGCCCTCAGTGCGGGTCACACCTATAGAGGGCCTATTTGGTCTTGCTCCGGACGGGGTTTACCATGCCGCGGACTGTTACCAGCCGCGCGGTGCGCTCTTACCGCACCCTTTCACCCTTACCTGTGCTTCCGAAGAAGCCATCGGCGGTCTACTCTCTGCTGCACTTTCCGTAGGCTCGCGCCCCCCAGGCGTTACCTGGCGTCCCACCCTATGGAGCCCGGACTTTCCTCCACCGCCTAAGCGACAGCGATTGTCCGGCCAGCTCGGGCGCAAGAGTAATGACCCGGTTCTCCTTTGGCAAGTGAAAGGCGAACCTTTGACACGCCCTCGGAAAGAAACCGGCCTGCAAGCAACCCAAGGTCACGCCAGGCCATGACCGGTTGTTCCCGCGGCGCGTCGGGCCGTATCCCCTAAATAGGGGATAGCGGCCAGTACCGGATTGTGGGTAGTCTCGGACAGACGAAAATAATGCTTCATGTTATTGACCAAAACTCGATGAACAGTCTCCACCTATCAGTCAGCAAAATTCGCCAGAGGCCCAGATGGACTTGAAATGCAGGCCTGGCGACAGCGGTCCGGATAACGAAAATCTGCCCTTCACGGATTTCGGTCGCTTTGAACTGGGTGCGGGACACTACTATATTCGCCGCGACAATGAGCTGGAGCTCGGCAAGGAAACGCTGTATCAGTTTTCATCCGGTGTCCTGCTGCGGGTCCTGGATCTGGTTAGCCGCACCGACCAACCGGTTGCGGCCGCCGATCCCGGCAAGCGACTGACCTTCGCCTTTAAACTGGCCGGTACCAATACCGTGGAAATGGAAGACGGTGAGTGCTACCGGCTGCACGAAGGTACGCAATTGCTTTCCTATTGCGACAACCCACAGATTGTCAATGACACTTGCGCTCAGGGAGATGATTACCTGCTTGTGCTGCTGATGCTGGATCCCGCCATCCTGTTGCGCCCGCCTTTTGATCTGCCAACGAGCGAACTGCCCGAAATAATCCAGGCTTCTCTGCGCGGAACCTCCAGCACCGGCGAGGTCTTCGCCATGACACCGGAGCTGATCCAGGCCCTGCGAGAGCTGCTCAAGGGCGACAGGCCTGACGCCGTCAATCGCGCGTATCTGGAAGCCAAGACTACCGAGCTCCTGTGTCTGGCCATACGCTCAGTGCTCGAGCAGGATCGACAGCAGACCGCCAAGTTGTCCGACCGGGAACAGCGGCAAATGCAAAAAGCGCGGAAGATCCTGCAGGAAAGCTGGCAAAACCCGCCGTCACTCGAAGAACTGGGACAAACGCTCGGCGTGGGCAAGAGCCGTTTAAAACAGTGCTTCAAGTGGATGTACGGCGAATCCATCGGGGCTTATGTGGCCCGCATCCGCATGCAGCACGCCCAGCAGTTGTTGAGCGACTCGACCCTGAATGTGAGTCAGGTGGCCTGGGAAATTGGCTACGAGCACTCCTGCAATTTCGTAACCGCTTTCAAGCGCCAGTTCGGAATCACTCCAAAAGCATTCCAGAAAATCATGATCGAGCGGTAAGAAAAACTTTTGCGGCTGTTGGCAAAACTACCAAATCACGGCTCCTGATAGCCTGAAAACTTCCCGTAATACCCCGCCAATGCGGTAGGAGAAGTTCTATGGCCACAACCTTTCGTCGGCGGCGCACCCAGTCGACCACCTCGCTCCACATTCCCATTTTCTTGAGTGCTGCAATCCTGGCAGGCTTTGCCCATGCCGCGCCGGAACGCATCTGGTTTAACGGCGACATTCACACCGCGGATTTGGCTTCCCCGGCAGCGCAGGCGTTTGCCATTGAAGACGGCAGGTTCTCCGCGGTGGGCAGCAACGCAGCCATCCGCTCTCTGGCCGATGAAAATACCGAACTGGTGGACCTAGCAGGAAAGACAGTAATTCCCGGCATTATCGACGGTCACTTC
This sequence comes from Microbulbifer marinus, assembly GCF_900107725.1. GTDB lineage: Bacteria > Pseudomonadota > Gammaproteobacteria > Pseudomonadales > Cellvibrionaceae > Microbulbifer > Microbulbifer marinus. The sequence continues at coordinate 1,447,031 of NZ_FNQO01000001.1, forward strand.
CACCTGTTTTCCTGGTACGAGATGAGTCGCGGCGTAAATCTGGTGGGCCTCAACTATATCCCGTCCTGGATCGAGCGGGTCAAGGCCAAGGCTACAGAGGTACCGGACGGTGGCTGGATAATCGGCGGGGGCTGGGACCACAATGCCGCCGGTGGCGAATTTCCCACGGCTGAGCAGCTGGATGCCATCGCCCCCAACCACCTGGTAGCACTGGGCGATATCGATCACCACACCATGTGGGTCAACAGCAGGGTCTTAGAGAAATTCAATATAACCGCCGATACCCCCAACCCCCCCGGCGGTGAAATCGTAAAAGACCCCGAAACCGGCAAACCCACCGGGATCCTGAAAGAAACCGCTGCGTTTATCGTGTGGGATTCCGACGCTTTTGTTCCAGTAAAATCCGAGCGCGAAAAAATCTGGCGCGAAGCCATCACCCACATGAACAGTCTCGGCATCACCGGCATGCACAACATGGGGCGCAGCGTCCGGGAACTGGAAGACCTGATGGAGCTAGTTGAAGCAGGAGAGTTCCCGCTGCGCATGTGGTATGGCGTCATGGTAAACAGCGGCGAAGAAGTAGAGCAATTGCTGCCGTTCTACCGAACATTCAACAAGCACGCCGCCCAGTTTCGACAAACCGGACCGCGACTGGAGTTCGGCTACTTCAAGGGCTTAACTGACGGAGTTCTGTCCAGTCGCACTGCGGCACTGGCAAGTGACTACAGTGACGCACCCGGCGAACGGGGCAAATTCTTTATCGAGCCATCCCACATCAACGACATAGTTCATATCGCCAATAGCGAAAATATTCCGGTCGCCCTGCACGCTATCGGCGACAAAGCCGTTCACGCCGCCCTGGATGCTTTCGAGCAGTCGCCGGTAAAAAGCGACCTGCCCAACCGCATAGAGCACATTGAAGTCATACAGCCCGGTGACCTGCCGCGGTTCGAACAACTGAATGTAGTGGCCTCGATGCAGCCACAACACGCCGTCGGCACCATAGATCCCTATATAGTGCAACGCATCGGCAAAAATCGCAGTTCGCTCGCCTATGTATGGCGCAAGATTCTCGACAATGGTGGCAAGTTAGCCCTCAGCAGTGACTGGCCCACCTCCCCTGCCAATCCCCTGGCTCAGATTCATGCTGCGGTGACTCGCCAGAGCTTGGACGGGACTCCCAAAGGCGGCTGGTACTCCGACCAGGCGCTGACGTTTGACGAAGCCCTGTACGCAATGACGCAACAGGGCGCAGCGCTCAGCGGCTGGCAAAAGGAAGTGGGCAGCATCAGTAAAGGTAAATGGGCCGATTTTGTGATTCTGGATCGTCCGTTACCAGAAAAGATGAACCTGGACCTACTACAGATGCAGGTGGAAAGCACCTTCATAGCCGGCGGTGCAGTGTACCGGAGCAGCACCCAACAGACTGCAGCACGAGAGCAGTAACAGCAAGTACAGACTCCAATAACAACAAATTTAAGCCCGTGACACCCGGAGATTTACTGAATGAATTCCTGCGGGCAACACAATTCCAATAAAAATAAAGAGAGGATCTTCAGATGACACCCTTTAAACCTGCCCTACTGGCAAGCGCTATCGCCGGCTGCCTACCTCTGTCAGCGCTGGCAGAAAGCACTACGCAAATTGAAGAAGTGATGGTCACAGCGCAAAAGCGTGCCCAATCCGCAGCCGATATCGGCGTCACCGTCACCGCCTTTGGCGGCAACGATATTCAGGAACTCGGCTTTCAGAAGGCACAGGATATAGCGGCTCACACGCCCGGGTTGTCCACCACTAACGCGACTTCCAGCGGCACACCCATCTTTGCCATTCGCGGCATCGGCCTGGACGATTTCAACAGCAATAACACCAGTGGCGTCGGTGTCTATATTGATGAAGTACTCGCAGCCTACCCGGTTTTTCTGAACGGCCAGTTGTTTGATGTTGAGCGGATCGAAGTACTCAAGGGGCCGCAAGGGACGCTGTATGGAAAGAATACCACCGGCGGCGCCATTAACTATGTATCGGTCAAACCCTCGGGCGAGACAGAGGGGTATATCACTGCGGGGCTGTCGCGCTGGAATACTTACCAGGTGGAAGGCGCAGTGGGCGGATCGCTTACCGACGGGGTAAACAGTCGTCTGGCGCTGTCCGCCAGCCGCGGAGACGGCTGGCAAAAAGATATTGATACCGGCCGCGAGTTCGGCGATACAGACCAGTTCGCAGCGCGCTCACTCACCAGTTTCGAATTGGCAGACAACGCCGAACTACTGCTCAATCTCCATTACAGCGACGACCAGGGTACGCCTGTATCACCACAAAATACCACAATCGATGCTGTGTTCGGGCTGCCGGCCGGCACATTCGGGGTGACCTCCTCCGATCCCCGAGCTGTGCGCGTCGGCGACCTGAACGTCGGTCGCGACGAGCAGGGCTACGGCGGATCGGCGACCGTGACTGTGGATTTCGAAGCCTTTACCCTGACCTCCATCTCTGCGGCGGACCTTTACCAGCGCGAAACGATAGACAATTACGAGGGGGTCGCAATCGCCACCGGCGATTTTAGTTTTACAGACGAATTCGAAGTCTACTCCCAGGAACTGCGCCTCACTTCCAACGGTGCGGACGGTTTCCACTGGGTGACTGGACTGGTGTTTTCAAAGGACGAAGTATCAGCGGTTACGACGGCTAACGTCGCGGACCTGTACGATGGCATCCTCGGGCCAGGTTTAGTGGATATTGCCCGTATCGCCTCGGACTATGTGCAAAACACCAAATCCCTTGGGGCCTACCTGCATACGGAGACCGACCTGTCTGATCAGCTGATGTTGACCGCCGGACTGCGTTATTCCAGTGATAAACGGGACTTTGCCGGCGGCTCGGTAGATGTCGACGGCTGGAATGCGTTGTTCGAAGGTGCCGCGGAGCCGGTGCCCGAAACCACCATTACAGCACTGGTCGACGACCGCAGCGAAGACAACGTCTCCGGCAAACTGGGGCTGGACTACACGCTGAATGAGGACTGGTTGCTGTATGGCAGCGCCGCCACCAGCTACAAGGCAGGCCTCTTCTACGGCGCCCCCGCAGGTGCGGCCGCAGCGCTGGCCTATATCGATCCGGAAGAAGTCATATCCTACGAACTGGGCTTCAAGGGTACATTGCTGGATGGCAGTATGCAGCTGAATGGTGCCTACTATCGTTACGATTACGATAACCGACAGTCGCTTGTCATCGTCGAAGACCCGACAATTCCGGGCTCGGTCTTTGCCACGCTGGGGAATATCGAAGAGTCGCAGATCTCAGGCGGGGAACTGGAATTGCGCTGGCTGCCAACCGAGGCGCTGGATATCCGCGCCGGTATTTCCTATATCGATGGCGAAGTCTCCAAGGCCCCCGCCGATATTCGCGGCTTGACGCTATTACTGCCCATCGAAGAGGGTGCAGATCTGGCTCAGGCACCGCAGTGGTCCTACAACACAATCGCGCGCTATGAGCGGGCGATCGCGGATTACCTGGTTGCCGCTCAGCTCCAGTACTCCTGGACCGACGAACAATACGCGAGTCTGGCCGACCCCCAGGCCCTGTACGGCGAAGTGGAAAACCTCGGCTTGCGCGCGAGCCTCGCGCCACCGTCGGAGCAGTGGGAAGTGGCATTCTGGGCCGACAATCTGCAGGACAACAGCGCCTCCACTTATTCATTCACGAGCACCGAAGGTGGACGCGCCGTTTACAGGCAAATGCCGCGCAACTTTGGGTTGGATTTCACCATTTACTACTGATTCGCCTGGTCGAAGTCGCGCTCTGTCAGCCGCAGGAAATCCCTGCCGGCTGTCGGAGCCGCCTCCACCTCCAACAGACAATCGATCCCGCCCTGCCCTTACCCTCGAACGTACTGAGAATACTGGTCACTACGCAATGGGAATGACGATCATTGCGTCGAAAACAAGTTGAATTTACTTCAACTGCACCGTTAATTAGTAATTTTTTTTACAAGCCGGCACGTTGGATTTTGCGGGCAGGAGATTCACCGAGGTGGGCGCCGAGCCGGTAGGAATGCCGCGCAAATAATCCGCAGAAACGCCAATTTTTGATACTATTGCAGACCATGTACCCCGGACTGGGGACGGATTTTAATGACCGAATAATAAAGATGATTACTGGCAGCAATCTCGCAAACTGGCATCAGACTGTTGCCAGGATATTCGAAAGTGAATCTGACTCAGAGAGCATCTACGAACTGCTGAAAGGGGTGGAAGCGCTGGTGCACGGCAACAGCAGTATGGCCATCCTCTACCCGAAAAAATCCACTCCGCAGGTTACCCACCACCGCCTGCTTGCCAACGAGAAACCCAGTGCTCAGGTCGGCCGCTATATCGACGGAGCCTACCTGCTCGATCCCTTCTTTCGCACCGCGATTGACGAATCCAGTGATGGCCTGTTTCTGCTGCGTGAAGTGGCCCCCGATGCCTTCGATCAGACGGAGTACTTTCGCGTCTATTACAGTGAGGCAAACCTCAGCGACGAGGCCTGCTACCTGGTTCAGGGTGAGGACGGCACTGTTGCCAGCCTGTCGATCGGGCGTGCGGCGGACCTGCACGGAGGAAGATTTTCGACGGATGAAGTCACCCTGCTGCGCTCACTGTTTCCGCTGGTAAAAAGCGTGTTGCGCAAGTGGATACTGGATCGCGACCGCGCGGAAACTGACACCTTCGGCAATCGCCTCGACAGCGCCCTGGAAAATTTCGGCAATTCCATCCTGACAAAGCGCGAATGCGAAGTCCTGCATATGACCATGCGGGGCCATTCAATCAAGTCGATGGCGGAAAGGCTGGATGCGAGTGTCGACACCATCAAGACCCACCGCAAGCATATCTACTCCAAGCTCGATATCACTTCACAGTCAGAGCTCTTCTATCTGTTCATCAGCGCATTGCGCCATCACTCCGAATCCGACAAGGATCCGCTGGTAAGCCTGGATCAGGCGAGCTGAAATCCTGAATAAAAAAACCCCGCAATAGGGATTGCGGGGAAAGATAGGCAACAGGTGGATTACTTTTGCGTGACCGGGAAACCCATGCGCTCTACCATGCGAATCCACGGTACGCGCCAACCGCCCTTTTCATCCAGCGTATCCAGGGCATACATGGTGATCTGTGCCCCCAGCCAGCGGAAGGGTTCCGGCGGAATATAATTGGGCTGGGAACTGGCAAATTTTAGTGTTCTCTCCGGCACATTTTTATCGTCGAGAATTGCCAGGCCCACGCGCGCGCCGAAACGCGTCGCGGTGACGCCGAAACCGGAATAGCCACCCGCATATAACATCCTGCCGCCGTGGTAATGTTGGTAGTGTACCGCCATGCGCGTTGTCAGGGCGATGGGACCACTCCAGGCGTGGGTAAAGCGGATACCGCGCAACATCGGGAAGGTGCGATAAAAATTGTCGACCAGCCGTACATAGGGCTCTGGAGTCTTGTCCTGCTCCGGATCAGTATTGTCTCCAAAGAAGTACGCCAGGCGGCCACCAAACAATATGCGGTTGTCCGCCGTCAGTCGCATGTAGTTGAGCTGGGTACGCGTATCGTAGATTCCCTGGCGGTTCTTCCAGCCAATCGATTCCATCTGTTCCGCGGTCAGCGGCTCGGTCACAACGATGCGGTCGCGAATCGCCGTGACCCGACGACGAATTTTTTTGCTGCCGTCCGCAAAGGCATTGGTGGCCAGTAATACCTTGTCGGCGTGAATGCTGCCGTCGGGAGTTTGCACAAACACACCGCCTCTTTTCTTGCGATTGCGCAGCATGGGTGTGTTCTCAAAGATTGCCACACCAAGCTCTTGCGCCACACGCTTGAGTCCCCAGGCAAGCTTGGCCGGGTGCACGGTGCCGCTGCGTTTTTTTGACCAGAGGCCGCCACTAAATAGCGGCGAGCTAATCTCCCGGCGAATGGCCGCTTCATCGAGCAGGTGCGCATCGTGACCGTAGCGGCGGTAGAGTTTATATTCCTTTTCGATATCCGGAATTCCCTCCGGCCCCACAGCTACGGTCAGCTCACCGCCCCACTCAAGATCGCAATCAATACCGTAGCGTTCGATGGTTGCGCGAAAGCCGTCGAGATTCTCCTTGCCCAGCTGTTCCAGTACCTCCATATCTTCCGGGTACAGCCTTTGCGCGTTTTCGAGACCGTGCATCACCGATGTGGACAGGATCGCCGCCGGGCGCCCGGAGGCGCCGATTGCGATACTGTTGGCCTCGATCAGAATCACCTCCCGCTGCGGATCTGCCTCCTTGGCCTGTACCGCCGCCCACAGGCCGGTGAAGCCACCGCCGACAATCAGCAGACTGCAGCGCACATCGCGCGCAAGCGCCGGCTCCTCCGCCGGCCGTTCGGATGAATCCAGCCAGTAGGGAAAAAACGTAGTGTCCTCTAGCGCCTCTAATGCCTGCGCCCTGATCTGTTCTTCACACATGATTACCTCACATCATCATTGAACCGTCGGCGCGGATTAGTAGAAGCTGTACTTGACCGATACGCCGTAGGTAGTGGGCATCTGGCGATAGAAGGAGCGGCCGGCGAAGCTGGAAAACGCATAGGTTTCCCCGTCTTCGTCACCGATGTTTTTCACCCAGGCACTGAAGCGCCACTGTTCGGCAGCGTCGCTCAGGGCGGCCTCGGCATCCCAGGAACTGACCGGTCCGGACAGCGCATTGGCATCCGCCAGCTGGGCCGTCATTTCGTCGCTGTGGCTGTAGCTGGTTTGCAGGCGCAGGTTCAGGTCGTTGCCGATGGCCAGATCGTAAGCGGCGAGGCCGTTGTAGCTCCACTCCGGCGACTGCGACAGCGCGGCACCTGCCGGTAAAGGCGCGGCCAATGCATCCACAAAAGGCTGGCTCACGCCGTCGGCCATGCCGTTGACGCTGGGATCGGCCTGGATGCCGCGCATGCCTGCGGTGGTAGGCGCACGGGTCACTTCACTGTCTAGATAGGCGAGGCCGGCCATCAGTGTCAGGTTGTCGGTGGGCAGCCACTGCATGTCCAGTTCGAAGCCCTGGGTCTTGGATTCCGGCACATTGACCAGGGTGGTATCCGCGACCGGGAACTGCAGGTAGTTGCTGAAGTCGTCGACGATGATGGTTACCAATGACTGGCGATCCGTGTAGTCGAGACTGAACACGGCACCGTTCAATTGCAGAGAGGCATCGAACAGTGTCGCCTTGAAACCGGCCTCGTAGGACATTACTTGCTCCGGCTCCACATAGGCCCAGCTGACATCGTCGAGAATCGCCGCACCGTAGTAGGCGCCACCCTTGTAACTGTTGGCCACGTTGGCGTAGAGCAGCAGATCGTCGTTCAGCTGCCAGTCGAGGCCGAGCTTGCCGGTCAGCGCGCTTTCGCTGCTGCTGTCATGTAGTTCTGCGACGGTGTCGTTAAACGAATAGACGTCATCGTGGTTGGTGGAGATGCCATCGAAGCTGCGCTTGTCACTGCTGTAGCGGACGCCAGCGATCAGGTTCAGGGAGTCGTTGAGCGCGGTTTCGGTATGCAGGTAGGCACCGTAGGATTTGGTCACCTGTTCGTAGGAGGCAGTGAGGAGATCCCAGCCCTGTACCGGCACGTCCGCCGGATTCAGTACAAAAGTGCTGGCCACGGAATCTGTCACGAAGAAGGAATCGTCGAAGCGGTCCGTCACGTCCACTTCGTCTTCGGAAATATTGATGCCGGCAATCCAGGTGACAGGGCCATCGCCGGTACTGATCACACGGAATTCCTGCGACCACTGGCTGATGTTGTTGTCCTGGTACAGGTCCAGAATTGCGGCGGCGGAACCTCCGTAGTTATCCACCACTTCGCGCTCGTAGCTGTCCACGGCGCTGATGGAGACAAAATCGAAGTTCTCGAATCCGTAACTCAGGTTCAGGGACGCACCGTGACCAGACTCGTCGCGGCCGACATCCAGATTCCCCACACTCACACGAGTGACATCCTCGGCGGAGTTGAGCGCCGCGAAAGACGGATCACCAAAAGATTCGGCCAGACCGCTAACCTGCGGCGATACCGGCGTGGATTTGTCGGAGGTGAAATAGACTTTGGCGATGGCTTCGCCGTTGCCGGCAAACGGGAAGATCAGTTGGCCACGCGCAGCCGCGCGATCAGTACCGCCGAACTCTCGCCCCGTCTCCACATCTTCCTGCCAACCGTCGGCCTTGGACATTTGCACGCTGACACGACCGAGTACCTCACCTGCCACCTCGCCACTGACTACACCGGTCAACTCCCTGGCGTTGTAGTTGCCGATACCGGCGTCCACGTAGGCTTCGAACTCACTGGTGGGCTTGCGGGTAATAAAATTGATCGCACCGCCGGTGGTATTCTTTCCGTACAGGGTGCCCTGAGGGCCCTTCAAAACTTCCACACGCTCAATATCGAACAGCTGGCCGCCGAGAAATGCCGGGTTGCTAGCGAAGACTTCGTCGGTATAGATACCCACACCGCTGCTGTTGTTGGGGCTGAAATCATCGAGGCCGATACCGCGGATGGCGAAGATCGGGGTGCCGCCAGAGGTGGAATTGACAGTAACCAGGCCGGGTGTGTGTGCCCCCAAGTCTACGGCACTATCTATGCCCAGGTTTTCCATCTGTTCGCCACCGAAGGCGCTGGCAGAAACGCCGATATCGTTTACGGATTGCTCGCGCTTCTGCGCGGTAACACTCACTTCCTCGATCTGGTTAGCGTGAGAAGCCGCGGAAAAACCCAGTCCGGAAAACAGGGCCCCGGCAATGGCAGCGGTCAGAATTTTCTTGTCGAAACAGAACAGGCTTGTTTCAGTTGGCGAACGCATGTCATTTCCTCTTCGTCGTTATTACTTTTATCGTTGAGAGGAATATAAAAATTGTCGCGCGCGGCAGCTATCACCTGATGGGGTGAGAAAACCGAATTGAAATTCGAAATTAGATTTTCGGCAGGGAACGCAAAAATCCCCGCAACCTTAACCGGCTGCGGGGCAATGAATTTGACTGATTGGCAAAGAATTAAATCAACAGACGGCCGGAGAAATTTCTGCCCTATTCTGTTTTTCCGCCCATAGGATTGCCACCTCGCCCAGCAAAACGGTGATCACCGAACCGATCAACACCGGCCACTGGATTCCCTCACCAGGGGTATAAGTGAATAGAACGATACAGATTACCAGCACTGCCACACAGAAAAGCGTAAGTATCGCAGCCACCGCATCACCGCCGGGCACGGCAAAAGGTCGTGGACGTGAACCATCGATGCGGCGCATTTTCAGGAAGGCCAGGAACATGCCGATATAGGGCAATAAAAATATCACACCACTGAACGCAAACAGGGACCAAAAAAGATCCTCATTGGAATTCACCAGGAATCCGTACAGCAGCAGGATCAGCGTACTCGCCACCCCCATCAGTACCGCGGCGCCAACCGGCGTATTGCGGGTCTCGCTCTTCAGGGCAAAGGCCCGCGGCAGTTCGCCCTCTTCTGCTGCTTCCGCCGCTGCACGGTTGCCACCGATAGCCCAGGTCACACCGTTGGAGAAAAACGTATAGAGTGCAGCAAGCCCCAGTAGTACGACGAAGGCTTCGCCCGCGCTTGAGCCACCGAAGAAGAGTCGCAGGGTATCCACCAAGCCTTCCACCAGATCGATATCGGCTGCCGGGATTGCCGCCAGTATCGCGGCGGTGCCGAGGGTGTAGAGAACGAGAATCACTATGCCGGAAACCAGAATCGACAGTGGTACATCCCGCCGCGGATTGCGCATCTCTTCACTGCTGGCGCTGATCAGTTCGAAGCCGAGCATGCCGTAGATTATCGCCGGCAGGTACTGCAGACTGCTGCCCCAGTCGGGCTTGATGCTGGCGAGGGATATCGGGTTGGCGAGACCGTTGTCAGCGGCGTAATAGCCGGCACCGACAATGATCGACAGGAAAATAAGAACTTTAAAGATCGCGCCGATGTTCGGTACCCACTTGCCCACATTCAGGGTCACCACATTGGCGGCCACCGCGATCCAGGTCAGCACTATGCCGATGGCGATCTGGTGGGCGACCGTCATCTGTGGAAAAAACAGCTGTTTCGCCACACCGGCAAACAGGATAAAGATCGCCGGCATCCAGATGGCCACGTTGACCCAGTAGCTCCAGCTGATACGCGAGCCCCAGCGGCCACCAAAGGCATCGCGTACCCAGGCGTAGATGCCGCCCTGTTCCGGGTAAGTGCAACCCAGCTCCGCTGATACCAGCGCGAAAGGTACGAAGAAAAACACCCCCAGAAACAGCCACCAGAAAATACTCGAAGTGCCGATGGCCGCGGTGGCGGCCAGGGTGTCCACGAGCAAAATTGCGGAGACGGTAAACAGGATCATATCCCGCTTGCCGAGGTTCTTTTTAATTGCTGCAAGCTCTGTCACGGTGACCTCCCGTGTTGACTATTGTTATTGATCGCCTGTCGCTCGATTTTTTACCCGGTATTACTCGGCCGGTTTGCCTAGCTGCACCGATTTGATTTCGGTGAATTCCTCCACCCCATGGGCCGAGAATTCGCGGCCGTTACCGCTCTGCTTGTAACCGCCGAAGGGCGCGCGGTAATTAAACTCGCCGCCGTTGACGAAACACAGGCCGGCGCGAATGCGGCGTGCAATGGCCAGCGCATCCTGTTCGGTGGCGGCATGGACGCCGGACGAGAGGCCGTAGGGGGAGTCGTTGGCGATGGCCACCGCCTCGTCGAGGTCCGAGTATGGAATCACACACAGTACCGGTCCGAATATCTCTTCACGGGCGATGCGCATATCGTTGCGCACGTCGGTAAAGACCGTGGGCTGCACGTAGTAACCGGTGGTGTGTCCGTCCGGCTTGCCGGGTCCGCCGCACAGCAGCGTGGCGCCCTCTTCGAGGCCGATACCGATGTAGTCCTGCACCTGCTGCCACTGGCGCAGCGACGATACCGGTCCCATAAAGGCGTCCTCGCCGGCGCCCACGGAAATCTCTTCCACCCGCGCGCGGATCAGCTCCGCCACTTCGTCAGTGCGCTCAACCGGCACCAGCATGCGGGTCAGCGCTGTGCAGGTCTGGCCGCTATTGATCATCACGTCGTCGACGCCGTACCGCACCGCCGCCGCCAGGTCTGCGTCTGCGGTAATGATGTAGGGGGATTTACCGCCGAGTTCCTGGGTAACCCGCTTGACGGTCGGCGCGGCGGCCTTGGCAATTTCCACACCGGCGCGGGTGGAGCCGGTGAAGGACACCATGTCCACCTGCGGGTGTTCACACAGCGCCTGCCCTACCTCGGCGCCGCGCCCGGATACCAGATTGAAGACACCGTTCGGCAGACCCGCCTCGAGCATAATCTCGGCCATCAGGAAATCCTGCAGCGGCGTCTGCTCGGAGGGTTTGACCACCATGGTGCAGCCGGCGGCGAGCGCCGCGCCGACCTTGCCAACGAACTGATGTAACGGGTAATTCCAGGGATTGATAAACGCGCAGACTCCGACAGCTTCGCGCCACACCAGCGAGTGGCCGGCCTCATTTATTTGCTCGGTGATACCGGTGTGCTCGGCGAACAGACGCATCGCTTCGATGGGCCCGTCCACCTGCAGCCAGGTGGCGATGTGTTGCGGGCAACCCATGCTGGCGGAGACGGCCGCGGTGAGGTCGGCCTTGCGCGCCTCCATCAGGTCGGCGATACGCAGCAGTATCGCCCGGCGATCGTCACTGGATTTACTGGACCAATCTTCAAAGGCGCTGCGGGCGGCGCGCACGGCGCGGTCTACATCTTCAGCGCTACCTTTCGGCACGCGGGCGATACAGGTTTCGGTCGCGGGATTGATGACTTCGAGATGGTCGGCGCCGGCAGGCTGCTGCCAACGGCCGTCGATAAAGAGCTTGTTATAGTTGTCCACCATGCCTCCGGGCTTTTATTGTCGGGCCCTTGAACGATTCGGCAATCCGGCCAACCCATCCAAACAGATCAAAGATTAACCGAAACCGAACATTCCGTCAGTATTTAGTATGCTGGGTTGCCGGTGCGGCCACTATCACCTGTTCAGGTGATGACGCCCTCCCCGCCCGCCGCAGCCAGCTCCCGCTGCAATTCCTCGGCCCCCGCCTGCAACGGCGCACCGCGGCTGCTCAGCCATTCAAAGATCAGTCCCAGCACCAGGCGGGAACGGGCATTGAGATCGGGGCCCCGCCCGCAGGCCAGGTAGAGGGATTGGCCGATGGTGAAGGGGCGCTCGATCACGGTCACAAGTCGCCCCTCCTTGAGATCCTCGCTGACCTCCTGGCGGTCCGCCAGCGCCAGCCCCATCCCCAGCCGCGCCGCCTCTATGGCCTGGTAGGCGTAGTCGAACTGCACTTCACCGGCGCCGGGTTCGTAGTCCACGCCCTGGCTGGTAAACCAGCTCGGCCATTGCTGCAGGGTGTCGTGCAGCAGTGGCAGCTGCAGCAGATCCCGGGGCCGGCCAAACCTGCGCTGTTGCAGCAGTTGTGGGCTGCACACGGGCAGGTAGTGCTCTTCATAGAGCGCCGTCACCCGCCGCTCTGGTGCCTCCGGCTCCCCCAGGCAGATGGCGATATCGATATCGCTGTGCAGGCGGCGCGCCCGCGGCTCGATGGTAGTCAGGCGCAGGCGGATCTCCGGATACCTGGCGCGCACCTCGCGCAGCAGCCGCAGCATCCAGCTCAGGGAAATGGTGGCGGTGGTGGCGATCACCACCTCGCCACTCAGGCTCTCCGGATCCAGGTACAGGAGCCCCTTTTCCAGCTGCGCGAAGGCATCGCTAACGACCCGATGCAGGCGCCGGCCGGCGGCGGTCAGCGCCAGGCGGTTGCCGCTGCGCTCGAACAGCGGCGTGCCCAGGCGCGCCTCCAGCTCGCGGATCTGGCGGCTGAGTGCCGGGTGGGACACGTGCAGCTCCTCCGCCGCGCGGCGCATATGGCAGTGGCGCCCCACCGCGTGGAAGGTACGCAAAGAAGTAAGGGACAGGTTTCTGAGCTGGGTGGCCATCGAACTCTCGCTTTTCGGTATCTAAAAGGCACCATAATGGCAATTAAAAGTTAATTGCCTGTAAGAAATCAAACCATAGACTCTTGTTTCTCACCCTTAGACCTGCGGATTAAGAACAACGGAGCCAGGCAAAATGACCGCCAGCAGTAACTTACGCGTAAATGGCCAGCGACTCTGGGATTCGCTGATGGAGATGGCCACCATCGGTGCCACCGCCAAGGGCGGCTGCAACCGCCAGGCACTGACCGACCTGGATCGCGACGGCCGCGACCTGTTCGTGCGCTGGTGCCGCGAGGCCGGCTGCAGCATCGACATAGACGCGATGGGCAATATCTTCGTCCGCCGCCCTGGCCGCAATCCGGATCTGCCGCCGGTGCTGACCGGTTCTCACCTGGACACCCAGCCCACCGGCGGCCGGTTCGACGGTGTCTACGGCGTACTGGCGGGGCTGGAAGTGATCCGCAGCCTCAACGACGCCGGTATCGAGACCGAGGCACCGCTGGAAGTGGCGGTGTGGACCAACGAGGAGGGTGCGCGCTTCTCGCCGGCGATGATCGGCTCCGGTGTCTGGAGCGGCGAGTTCGACCTCGACTACGCCTACGGCCGCACGGACAAGGACGGCAAGACTTTCGGCGACGAGCTGCAGCGCATCGGCTACCGCGGCGAGACTGAAGCCCGCGCGCGCCCGCTCGCGGCCGCCTTCGAGGTGCATATCGAACAGGGGCCGATCCTGGAACAGGAGCAGAAGCAGATCGGTGTGCTCAGCGGTGTCCAGGGCATGCACTGGTATGACCTGACCCTGACCGGCCAACCGTGCCACGCCGGGCCCAGCCCGATGGAGGGCCGTCGCGACCCCTTCATGGCGCTGCACCGGATTCTCGAGCAGCTGTACCGTCTGGCGGAGGACCACGGTCCCTGGGCGCGGGTGACTTTCGGCGATATCCGCGCCGAGCCCGGCAGCCGCAACACCGTGCCGGAACAGCTGGTCCTGGCCGTGGACCTGCGTCACCCGGATCAACAGGTGCTGAACGCGATGGACCACAGCTTTCGCGAAATCGCCGCCGCGGCTGCGGTAGAAGTGGGTGTGGAGGCTTCGATCCGCGACGAGTGGCGCTCGCCGGCGGTGGCCTTTGCCCCGCAGTGCGTCGCCGCAGTGCGCGAGTCGGTGACCGAACTCGGCTACAGCAACAAGGAGATGGTTTCCGGCGCAGGGCACGACTCGGTGTACATCTCGCGCGTCGCCCCCACCGGCATGATCTTCGTGCCCTGCGAAAAGGGGCTGTCGCATAACGAGGCAGAGAATGCGCAGCCCGAAGACCTGGAAGCCGGCGCCAATGTGCTGCTGCACGCGATGCTGAAGATAGCCACGCAAAGCTGACGAAGTAGATAAGCGCTAAGCGAAGGCCCGGTTACCGGGGCCATTCGCGGGACTGTCGGCCGGAGGGACCCGGCCGACAAGCCTACAGGGACGTATTCACGGCGTGTCCCGCATATGGCCCCGGCAATCGGGCCGCCCGAAAATTTGGTAGAACCCCATTTCTAGAGAACAGACATGACCGAATTCACCTTCAAATACCGCAACGACAGCGGCAACACCGCCCCCCTCAAGCGCTGGGGCATCAACTCCGAGTACGGCGTGCTCACCGACCTGCTGGTGGGCCCCATCGACCACTATACGTGGCAGACCGGCAACGCCGCCGCGCGCCGCTCCCTGCGCCTGGGTCGCCAGTTCGACGCCGAGGTGGCGCGCCGCCAGCACCAGGAGATGCTCGATGCCTACCGCGAGGCCGGCGTGACCACCCACCTGCTGCCGGCGGACTCGCACCTGCCCTACCAGCTGTACGCCCGCGACTCCAGCGTGATGACCCCCTGGGGGCCGATCGTCACGCAGATGTACAGCCCCTGGCGCCGCGGCGAATGGGTAGACGTGGTGAAGACCTACCAACAGCTCGACATTCCGATCTACGACGTCATCACCGCCGGCAGCCTCGAGGGCGGCGACTTTATGGTGCTGGAACCCGGCGTGATCCTGTGTGGCTATTCCGGCGAGCGCACCTCGCCCGAGGGCTTCGCGCAGATGAAACAGTGGATCGAGGCCGAGGGCTGGGAGGTTAAGGGCTACCAGTTCGACCCCTACTTCCTGCACCTGGACGTGCTGGTGGCCGCGCTGGCGGAGAAACTGGTTGCAATGTGTGTCGATGCGGTGGAGCCGGAGCTGGTGCAGTGGTTCAAATCACGCAACTTCGAGATCATCGACATTTCCTACCCGCAGGTCATGGAGCTGGGCGTCAACGTCGTCGCCCTCGGTGACGACCGGGTAATGCTGCCGTCCGACAACACCGAACTGAAAGAGAAGTGCCTGGCCCACGGCCTCAAGGTGATCGACCCGGATATCTCCATGATCACCGCCGGCGGTGGCGGCGTGCATTGCATGTGCCAGCCACTGGCCCGCCAGGCCGTTTAACGGCGATCATCAAAACCGGCTCCCCCGCTCGCGCAGTCCAGCGGGGGACCGGATATAGAGTTACTTCTGCTCCAGGCTCCAGTTGTACAGAGCCTTCTTGTTGACCCCGGTAATCTCCGCCGCCAGTGCCGCGGCCCGCTTCGGCGGCAGTTCCGCCAGCAGTAGCTTCATCACCCGCTCAGCCTCACTGTCTAACTCTGCACCCTGCTTGCGCTCGGCCCCGCGCACCAGCAGTACTATCTCGCCGCGCTGCTGATTGCTGTCTGCGCGCACCCATTTGGCCAGCTCGGCGAGCGGCGCCAGGTGGAAGGTTTCGAAAGCCTTGCTGATTTCCCGCGCGATTACCGCCTCGCGTTCAGCGCCGAAGATCCCCGCCATCGCCTCGACGGTATCCGCCACCCGGTGCGGGGCCTCGTAGAACACCAGCGTGCGGGTATCGGCGGCCAGTTCGCGCAGCGCCTTCTCCCGCGCGCCGGGCTTGGCCGGCAGAAAGCCCTCGAAGCTGAAGCGATCGCTGGGCAGGCCAGCGGCGCTGAGCGCGGCGACAAATGCACAGGCGCCGGGAATCGGCACCACTTGGATACCGCGGGCGCGGGCCTCGCGCACCAGTCGGTAACCGGGGTCGGAAATCAGCGGTGTGCCCGCATCCGAGATAAGCGCGACCGTCTGACCCTGCTCGAGTCGCTGCAGGATCTGCTCGGTACGCTTGTCGTCCGAGTGGTCATGGTACGCCATCAACGGCGTATCGATGTTGAAATGGGAGAAAAGCCTCTGACTGTGACGTGTGTCCTCTGCCGCAACCAGATCGGCGCATTGTAGAACTTCGACGGCTCGCGGTACCATATCGGCCAAATTACCAATAGGCGTAGCGACGATATAAAGCAGCGCCTGATCCGGCCCCATAATTCACGACCCCATAGTTCGAATAAAGTTAAATTTTGCGAGAGAAGAATATGTACGTCTCTTCCCGGCGCGTTGCCCCAGTCATCGCCAGAGTCGCCGCCAGTGCGCTGGCCCTGGCTCTGGCCGCCTGTCAGACGCCGGCCCAGAAGCCCGGCACACAGCTGCCGGTAACCGACAGCGCCTCCGGCCCCAGCCGCAGTGCCGCCGTGCAGCTGCTGCACACCGCCGAGACACTGCCTGCCCCGGAGCGGGATAAGCAGCGCCTGCAGGCAGCCGCCATTCTATACGAGCTGGGCGACAAGCAGACGGCCAAACAGGCTGTGGTCACCATTTCCCCCGACCAGCTGGACGACCCCCTCTACGCCCAGTACGCGCGGGTATACGGTGGCTTGCTCGCCGCTGAAGACGAGTTTTTCCAGGCTCTCGACCTGGCGACCGCGCCGCGTCTGGATCACGTGTGGACCCAGCTGCCCAGGGAAACCGCCCTGCCCCTGCGCGATCTGCGTGCCGACCTCTGGGGCCTGTTGGGCGACCTGGACAGCGCCATCGCCGAGCGGCGACAGATCGCCAATCTGGCGCAGAGCGACGAGGCCATCGCCGACAACAACGACGGCTTCTGGCAACTGCTGACCCAGCTGCCGTCCAGCGAGCTGCAGACCCGTGCCGCCGAGAGCAGCGACCGGCAGATGCGCGGATGGTACCAGCTGGCCCTGCTCGGTCGCGACACCCAGACCGATATCAGCTCACAGCTCACCGCACTGAGCCGCTGGCGCCAGCAGTGGCCTGGCCACAGCGCCAGCGTTCACCCGCCCCAGGCGCTGCAGCTGCTGGAACAGCTCGCCTCCCAGCGCGCTGATCGCATCGCGCTGCTGCTGCCGCTGTCCGGCCCCCTCGGCAGTGCCGGCCGCGCCATCCGCGACGGCTTTATGGCGGCACACTATACGGCCCTCACCGCCGGTGCCCCGACGCCCACGGTAATGGTTTACGACACCGGCACCGCGCAGCCGTTTGAAGAGATCTATCAGAGCGCGGTCGATGCCGGCGCCCAGGCCATTGTCGGCCCGCTGGACAAGCGCAAGGTGGCCAACCTGCTGGCCACAGAGAAACTGCCGGTACAGACCCTGGCACTGAATTATGGCGACGAGGGCCGTCTGACCAACGACCTGGTGCAGTTCGGCCTCGCCATCGAGGACGAAGCGCGCCAGGTCGCCCGGCACGCGTATCGTCAGGGACATCGCCAGGCGATGATTCTCGCTGCCGACGCCAGCTGGGGCCAACGCGGTGCGGAAGCATTCCAGGAAGAGTGGCAGCGTCTGGGGGGCAGCGTCAGCATCAGCAGGAGCTTCCGCGACAGCAGCAAGTTCTCCCAGCTGATCAGCGACGCCCTGCTGATCCCGGACAGCAAGGCCCGCGAGGCGGCACTGCGCCGCAGGCTCGCCGCACCTCTGGAGTTCACCCCGCGCCGCCGCGGCGATGTGGACATGCTGTTCCTGGTCGCGCAGCCGCAGCAGGCGCGTCAGATCAACCCGATGCTGACCTTCTATTACGCCAATGACCTGCCGGTGTACGCCACCTCGCATGTATTTGACGGCAACATCAATCCGGACCGCGACCGGGACATCAACGGTATCCGCTTTACCGCACTGCCGTGGCTGTTCGAGAACGACAATCAGACCAAGCGCAATATCGAAAAACAGGCGTCGCCGGCACCAGCCTTTGCCCGCCTCTACGCTCTGGGCGCCGACGCTTTCCGGCTCTACCCGCGCATTCCGATGCTGCGCCAGTTCCCGCAGCAGCGGGTACACGGCCTGACCGGGGCGCTGAGCCTGACCGCTGACGGCCGTATCGTGCGCGAACAGATCTGGGCGCGCATCGACAAGGGTGCCCCGGTACCTGTCACAACGGTAGTGGAGCCGGTATTGCCGCAACCCGAAAGCATAGAGCTGACCGGGACCAGTGAAGCTTTTTAAGCGCACTGCCGGCGCCGACAGCGTCGGTGCAAGGATGGAAGAGGCCGCGGCGCGCTATCTGCAAGCCGCTGGTCTGACCCTCATCGAACGCAATTTCCGCAGCCGCCGCGGTGAGATAGACTTGATCGCCCGCGATGAGGACACGGTGGTCTTCGCGGAAGTGCGCTATCGCCGCAGCGACCGCTTCGGTTCTGCCGGCGCCACCGTTGACGCGCGCAAACAACAGAAACTGCTCGCGACGGCACACAGCTATCTGCAGCAAAAGAAACTGGACTGCCCGTGTCGCTTCGACGTCATCGCCATTGATGGCGCGACGGACGGCGAGGGGCAAAACATCCAGTGGATAAAGAATGCCTTCGGAGCCTGAGGCAGGATATTGATTTTCTGCCTTGCTAAATAAAGGGTGAGCCTGGATTTCGCCCGCATAAGGAAACAATGGAACAGCGAGTTGTAACCCTTTTCCACCACAGTCTGGAAGCCACCATGAACGCCGGCGAAGTGCTGGCACCGCTGATCGCTGAGGCCAGCGAAATGGTGGTGCATACGTTGCTGGCGGAAAACAAACTGCTACTGTGTGGCAACGGCGTCAGCGGTGCACTGGCGCAGAGCTTCAGCGCACAGCTGGTCGGCGGATTCCAGCGCGAACGCCCCGGGCTGCCGGCTGTAGCACTGAACAGCGACGGCGTTTCCATCGGTACTATCGCGCGCAACCACGGCCGCGCCGAGTCCTTTGCGCGTCCGGTGCGCGCACTGGGCCAGCCCGGCGACCTGCTGGTGATAATCAGCAATGACGGACGCGACTCCAATCTGGTGCAGGCCATGCGCGCTGCGCGCGATCGCGATATGGGTATTCTCGCACTGACCGGTGGCGACGGCGGCGACTGTGCCGCGCTGCTGGATACCCATGATATTGAACTGCGCGTGCCTTCCGAGGTCGCAGCTGAAGTACACCAGGTACACCTGCTAACAATTTTCTGTCTGTGCGATTTGATCGACAACAGTTTGTTCGGTGGTTACGAGGACTGAACCATGAAAAAAAACCTAATCGCGCTGCATAAGCGCTTCTTTATCGCCCTGACGATGGCAACCGCCCTGACCGGCTGCACCACCGTGCTGGAAGCCACCCATGATGGCCCCATCCAGCAGGATCCTGGCAAGCGCTCCCTGGGCACCTATATGGATGACCAGAAGATCGAGACCGTCACCACGGTCAATATCAACAAGGCGCATCCGGACCTGAAAGCGGCCAATATCAATGTGAATGCTTTCAACGGCGTGGTGCTGCTCACCGGCCAGGTCGGCAACAACGATCTGCGCCTGCTGGCCGGGCGCACCGCGCAGCAGGTCAAATATGTGCGCCAGGTTTACAACGAGATTCAGGTGCGCGGCAAGGTGTCCTTCCTGGCCAGCAGCAGCGACGCCTGGCTGACCACCAAGGTGAAAAGTACATTGGTGACAAACGATGAAATCGACAGCAGCCGTATCAAGGTGGTCACCGAAAATGGAGTAGTCTATCTGATGGGACTGTTGACCCGCGCCGAGGCAGAGCGGGCTGCCGATGTGACCCGTAGCATCGGCGGGGTGCAGAAGGTGGTCAAGGCAGTGGAATACGTCAACTGACCACTCTTTGATGAGACATACATAAAAAAACGGAGGCAAATGCCTCCGTTTTTTTATTGGTTCGGGATTATACCCGCTCGATGGCGACCGCCGTGGCCTCGCCGCCGCCGATACACAGGCTGGCGATACCTTTCTTCGCATCGCGTTTTTCCAGCGCTGCCAGCAGGGTTACCAGAATGCGCGCGCCACTCGCACCCAGCGGGTGGCCGAGGGCACAGGCACCGCCGTTTACGTTGACCTTGTCGTGCGGCAGGTTCAGTTCGCGCATCGCCGACATGGTCACCACGGCAAAGGCTTCGTTGATTTCGAACAGGTCGACGTCGTCCGCAGACCAGCCGGTGTTCTCCAGCAGCTTCTGCATGGCGCCAACCGGTGCGGTGGTGAACCATTCCGGTTCCCGGGCAAATTGCGTCTGGCCGCGCAGCACCGCCAGGATCTTCAGACCGCGCTTATTGGCTTCGCTCTCGCGCATCAGTACCAGTGCAGCGGCGCCGTCGGAAATGGAGCTGGCATTGGCGGCAGTGACGGTACCGTCCTTGCGAAAGGCCGGTTTCAGTTGAGGGATCTTGTCCGGACGTGCAGCGCCCGGGCCCTCATCGACGGAGACTTCCACATCGCCGCGGCGGGAGGCGATGGTCACCGGGGTGATCTCGCGCTCGAAGGCGCCGCTCTCGATGGCGGCCTGGGCGCGCGCCAGGGATTCCAGCGCAAACGCATCCTGCTCTTCGCGGGTAAAACTGTACTTGTCGGCAGTGCACTCGGCGAAGGTGCCCATCAGCTTGCCGTCGTAGGCGTTTTCCAGGCCGTCGAGGAACATGTGGTCCTTGACCTCGCCATGGCCGAGACGCATACCTCCGCGCGCCTTCTGCAGCAGGTAGGGGGCATTGCTCATGCTCTCCATGCCACCGGCGACGATCACCTTGCCCTCGCCCACCAACAGCGCATCGCGGGCCATCATCACGGTCTTCATGCCGGAACCGCACACCTTGTTGACCGTGGTGCAGGGAGTACCTTCGGGAATGCCGGCACCGATGGACGCCTGACGCGCCGGCGCCTGACCGACACCGGCCGGCAAGACGCAGCCCATCAGCACTTCATCAACGTCCGCGGGGGCTACGCCCGCGTCCTCGAGTGCCGCGCGGATGGCCGCGGCACCCAGCTGCGGCGCGCTCAGCGCGGACAGGGCGCCCTGCATGGCGCCCATAGGCGTGCGCGCCATGCCGACAATCACTACCGGGTCTGAAGTTACATCGCTCATACTGGCTGCTCCCAATTCTGTGCCGGCGCTGTTGCCGGGATTCTTTATTTCGCGGCGCATTATACCCGAAGCGGGGCCCAACGCCGCCATCGGCCCTTGGCATGACTCGGGAGCGGATGCCGAAGCGCGACGCGAAAGCCCTGATGTCGACGCAGGGGGGCCACCACGACACTAGGCAAGGATTCCGACAAGTCCGCGGAGAAGCCACAAGCACCGTGTTACTATCGGCGCCAGTCAATTCACATAAACGGCGAGAAGTAATATGGAAATCTCAAGCATCGTCTGGCTGGTGGCCATTGCCGCACTGTTGTTCTACGTGGTCGGCATTTACAACAAACTGGTTTCACTGAAGAACCGCTATGAAAACGCCTTTGCGCAGATCGAGGTGCAGCTAAAACGCCGCTACGACCTGATCCCCAACCTGGTAGAGACCGCCAAGGGCTATCTGAAACACGAGCGCGAGACACTGGAAGCGGTGATCAGCGCGCGCAACACGGCCCTTGCCGGCCTCAAGGCCGCCGCCGCCAACCCGGGCAGCGCCGGCGCCATCGCCGACCTCGGCCACGCCGAAGGGGCGCTGGCCAATGCCCTCGGCCGCCTCAACGTCGTGATGGAAGCCTACCCGGACCTGAAGGCCAACCAGAACATGATGCAGCTGAACGAGGAGCTGACCAGCACTGAGAACAAGGTCGCCTTCTCCCGCCAGGCATTCAACGACGCGGTGATGACTTACAACATCTACAAGCAGAGCTTCCCGCCGGTATTTTTCGCCGGATTCTTCGGCCACCGCAACGACGGCAAGCTGCTGGAATTCGCCGATTCTGAAGCCATTCAGGCCGCACCCCGCGTCGAGTTTTAACCGATGAATTTCTTCGAGTACCAGGACAGAGCCAAACGCAACACAGGGCTGCTGGTGGGCCTGTTCGCGCTGGCTGTGGGGCTGTTGATCGGTATCACGACGCTGCTCGCCGCGGCGCTGGTGGCCTACTCCCGCGGCCAGGCGTTCTCACTCGTCAACATCGACCAGCTGCTCGGCTGGGATACTGTCGCCATGATTGCGCTGACCATCGCCGCGGTCATCTCGCTGGGCAGCCTGTACAAGCTGCGCCAGCTGGCCGCCGGCGGCCGTGCGGTGGCCGAGTCCCTCGGCGGGCGCAAAATCAATATCGCCCCGCACGGTGAAGCCGAACAGCGCGCGCTCAATGTGGTGGAGGAAATGGCCATCGCTTCGGGCACGCCGGTGCCCGATGTGTACCTGATCGAGGACGACGCCATCAATGCCTTCGCCGCCGGCTACAAGCCCACGGACGCGGTGATCGGCCTGACCCGCGGCTGTATCGAGAAGCTCAGCCGCGACGAACTACAGGGCGTAGTGGCGCACGAGTTCAGCCACATTTTCAACGGCGATATGCGCCTGAACATCCGCATCGTCGGCCTGCTAAACGGCATTCTGATTATCGGCTTACTCGGCTACTGGCTGCTGCGCGGTAGCCACTTCAGCTCCAGCCGTGACAACCGCGGCCGCGCCGCCCTTTTCGGTATCGGCGCGGGTCTGATGGTGATCGGCTATACCGGCACTTTTTTCGGCAACCTGATCAAATCCGCAGTCAGCCGCCAGCGCGAATTTCTCGCCGACGCCTCGGCGGTGCAGTTCACGCGCAACAATGCCGGCATCGCCGGGGCGCTGAAGAAGATCGGCGGCTATACCGCCGGCTCACAATTGACTTCGGGCAATGCGGCGGAGTTCAGCCATATGTATTTCGCCAGCGGGCTGAAGAGGTCCTTTGCCAACCTGTTCTCGACCCACCCACCGCTGGCGGAGCGCATCACGCGCCTCGATCCACAATGGAACGGCCACTATCCGAGTACCGCTAACGAACCTGCCGGCATATCGGTAACGTCTCAACAAGACGCGCAGGTTATGGGATTCGCCGCAGCGGTGAATCGTGAAAGCGCGTCTTGCCAACAGGTGATCGACGCGGTCGACAACAGTATCGGCAACCCCTCTGAGCAGCAGGTCAATTACGGCCGCCAGTTGCTGCAGTCGGTGCCGGCAACACTGCAGCAGGCCGCCCACGATCCGTTTGCCGCACGCGCCCTGGTTTATTACCTGCTGCTGCACAAGGGCGAGAACGAGCGCCGCGCACAGCGCGAGCTGCTGCAGCAGATCGCCCATCCGGCGGTCGTGCGGGAAATGCATAAGCTGGAACCGCAACTGCAGAGCCTGCCCGCCAGCGCGCGTTTGCCACTGCTGGATCTCTGTGTGCCGGCGCTGAAGGCGCTGGTCCCGCAGCAGTATCAGGTCTTCAAACGCAACCTGATCAAGCTGCTGCGCAGCGACGGGAAAGTGGAACTCTGGGAATGGGCCCTGTATCGGGTACTGATGCACGCGCTCGAAGGCACTCCCGACCGACAGCGGCTGTCGCCGAAGAAAGGCGCAGAGAGGGATGCGGCGCGCTTTATGCTCGCTGCCGTCGCCCATGCCGGCCATGCCGAATACCTGCCGGCTAAGCGCGCCTACGAGAGCGGCCTGAAGGCTCTGCAACTGGACATCACGCCCCTGCCCACGGCCACGGATATCACCCTGCAGCGCCTGGACAAGGCCATCGCGATTGCCGGCACCATCAGGCCATTACGGAAGCCGGCGCTGCTGAAGGCCATTGCGGCGACCATGAGCCACGATGGCGTCATCGAGGCCGAGGAGATCGAGCTGCTGCGTGCCATCGCCGATAGCCTCGACTGCCCTATGCCACCGGTTATCCCACCCTCCGAAATGACGGTCTCAAGCCATTCCCGGAATTCAGCCATCGCCTGATTCGGGCAAACGAAAAAGCCGGCTGTAACGCCGGCTTTTTCGTTTTGACCTTATTGAGCTAATGCATTGAGCTAATGCTGGTAAACCGGACCGATACCCATACTCCACAGGATCACCGACCCGATCAGCACCGTCACCATCATAATCAGCGCCACGGTAACCACCGCACAGGCATACAGGAAGGCGCGCTCCTTGTTCATGTTCATCAAAATCGGGATGCCTTCGAACATCAGGTAGATGGAATAGGTTCCGGCCAGACCGATAACCGCCACCGTCAGCCACAGATGCGGATAGAGCACGACGATACTGGCGAGAAAAATTGGCGTCGTTACGAATACTGCCAGTGCGGTGCCCTCGTAGTGCCGGGTGGGCTCGTCACCTTCTACGCCGTAGGATCTCGCCATCCAGTTGATAAACTCACCCAGCAGGTAGACGCCGATCAGCATGGCAAAGTAAGTCACTACCGCCAGCACTCCGGCACTTGCCGGCGTCAGCTTCGTCAGGTGCCCACCCAGCTCGAAACCGAAGCGGGTCACGCCTATGTAGCCGGCAATGGCGGGAATCAACGCCAGAATTGGCACATGACTGAGAAAGACCTGAACAAAGGAATGGCGGTCGGCCCGGATGGCCTTCCACTCTCTGTCGGGGTGGGTGAAGATTCCGATGGTATGGCTTAGTAATCGCACGCTGTAGCTCCCTTCACTGCTCTGCTTAGCAGTATCGGGGCCTACAGGCCGATTAACCAATGCAAATCAGCAATAAGGCGCCATTTTTCGCATCTACTGATCTATATCAATTGTGGGCACAGACTCGATTGCGCCCGCTGCGCTTGGCCTTGTACAGGGCGCGATCGGCGGCTCTCATCACCTCATCCGGTGATTTCAGTCCGCTGTCACTACTGGCCACACCGACGCTCACGGTCGTTTTGATCGTTTTACCGCCGCCCTGCCCGCGGCGGCGGCGTGCGCGATCGCTGTTGCCTCGCACCCTGGAGGAAGAGCGCAAGCGCATTGGATAAGCGCTGATTTCCTCTCGCATCCGCTCCAGTGAATTCCGCGCGCTGTCCCGGTCACGTCCAGGTATCACTACCACAAACTCCTCACCACCGTAACGGAAGGCACGGCCGCCGCCGAAACGGGCGATTTTACCCGCCACCATGCGCAGCGCCTGGTCGCCCACCTGGTGACCGTGGCGATCGTTCAGCTTCTTGAAGTGGTCGATATCCACAACCGCGATACTGAAGTGGCGCCCCAGTGTCAGCAGGTGGCGGCTGTAGGCACGTCGCGAGGGAATTCCGGTGAGCTCATCGCGAAATGCCAGTTCGTAGGCATTGCGCAGTACCAGCGCCACCAGCAGCAACGCCGCTGCGGCGGCGATAATATCGAGTCGAAGACCGAAATAACTACCGGCGGCCAGCAACAGGGTACACAGCAGCAACCCCCAGCCGGTGAAGTCGGGCCGGGTCAACAATTTAATCGTCGCCAGCAGTGCGCCAAAGCCGAACATAAGTGCCGCAAGGCTGACTTCCGCCCGGTGCCCGGGCAGCGGTATTTGCAGACTGAAGCCCAGCACAGGCGCACCGCAACAGCTCTGCAACAGATAAACCCCCGCCCCCTGCAGCAACAGCACGAACAACAGCAGAACTCCGAAAACGCTGACCACGCTTCGATCTCGGCTGAAGCTCACCAGCGCCATGTTCACCGCACCCAGCGCCAGGCAGAGTGACAGCAAATCTCCATGCAACCAATCCGCGGCTGCTGCACCAAGGTAGATAAGCAGAAGCAGTGCCGCCGCGAAAACCACACGGCTCGACTTGAAGAAAATCCCGAGAAACAGCGCAATCGCGAGCAAGCCGGTGGAGGATTCGGCTGACAACAGTGCGTGCAAATCGAGCCAGGATAGGTAGTGCGCACAGAGCAGTACCAGCAATAGACCCGGCAACCAGCTGTAGCGCAGCCACTGCAGAATAGGCGGCATAGTAAAGCGGATGTTGAAATTCGCTGCAGATTATACGGCGTTGGCAGGGCTGCCGAAGGGAATGGATCTCAGATCTCGAACATGACGTGCGATCGGTTCTTGCTCCGACCGCACGCCATTGGCATTGAATGACGGCTATTTGACCACGCGCAGCGCGGGCTTTTTCGCCGTTTTCTTACCCAGGCTTGTGGGTGGTGTCGGCTCGGGTGGTTCCGGCGTTTCCTCTGCCTCAAATACCATGCCCTGACCGTTTTCACGCGCGTAGATGCCGACGACCGCGCCAACCGGAACCTGAATATCGGTAGGTACGCCACCGAAGCGCGCATTGAACCTGATGGCGTAATTGTCCATGTTCAGGCCCGCTACCGCACTCTCCGAAATGTTCAGAACTATCTGCCCGTCGTCATTCACGTGCTGCTGCGGTACCAGTACGCCGGGCAGATGGGTATCTACGAGAATATAGGGAGTGCACCGGTTGTCGGTAATCCACTCGTAAAACGCCCGCAGGATATACGGACGATTGGATGTCATGGCCGGTTTACTCACCTATATTTCTCCTGGCTTCAGGCTGTATCTCCCCTGCTTCAAGGCTCATTCCCGTAAGGGACCTCTCAGCGCATTTCCCGCTCGTATTCGGTCAGGCTCTGCTGGAAGGCTTCGCGGCTAAACAGGCGATCCATGTAGTCCAGCAGCGGTTTGGCCTGTTTGGTCTTCGGCAGGCTGATTTCGAACTGCTCCAGGCGCCACAGCAGCGGGGCCATACAGCAATCCACCAGCGAGAATTCTTCGTTGAAGAAGTACGGCAGGTCCGTAAACATCGGCGCGATGCCCACCAGGCTGTCACGCAGATCCTTGCGCGCGGCGGCAGCATCTTTGCCCCCGGTGAGAATCTTGTCTACCAGCGGACACCAGTCACGCTCGATACGGTACATGATCTGGCGACTCTGCGCGCGCGCAACCGGATACACCGGTAGTAGCGGCGGATGCGGGAAACGCTCGTCCAGGTACTCCATCATTACCTTGGTTTCGAACAGCACCAGCTCCCTGTCCACCAGGGTGGGCAGCGAGTTGTACGGGTTGAGGTCAGCCAGTTCCGCGGGCTTATCGTCTGGATCTACGTCGATGATATCGACGGAGACACCTTTCTCTGCGAGCACAATGCGCACTCGGTGGCTGTAATGACTGCGACCATCGGAAAAGAAGGTCATGGAGGAGCGCTTGTTGGTCGGCACACCCATGTTGTAACTACCTCAAATAGTCGGCCGGCTACTGAGCCGACCTACGATCCAAAAACATAAAAAGGGTGGCGGAGTAACCCCACCACCCAGCAAAGAAAAATCGGCGACGGCCTCAGTGGTGTATGTCTTTCCAGTATTCGCGGTTCAGCAGCCAGGCGAAAACAAAGAACACCAGGATAAACGCCAGTACATAGAAACCGATACGCTTGCGATCTTCAGCCATTGGCTCAGCGATGTATTCCATAAAGTTCACCAGGTCGTACATCGCCTGATCGAACTCCTCCTCGCTCATGGAGCCTTTGACGTCGCCCACTTTCAGACTGCCGCAGTCGGCGTCCATAATCGGATTGCCGAGGTCATCGCGCACTATATGGCCGTGCTCGCGCTTCGGTCCGGGCGCACACTCCTGCAGGCCCTGCAGTTCCAGCAGCACGTGCGGCATAGCCACGCTCGGGAATACCTTATTGTTTACACCGGTCGCGCGGCTATCGTCCTTGTAGAAACTGCGCAGGTAAGTGTAGAGCCATTCCGGCGAGCGGGAGCGGGCAACCAGCGTGAGGTCCGGCGGCGCGGCGCCAAACCATACTTTGGAGTCGTCCGGACGCATGGAGATCTCCATCAGGTCGCCGATCTTGCTATCGCCCAGCACCAGGTTCTGCATCATCAACTCTTTGGGGATCTCCAGGTCAGTCGCCACCCGTTCCCAGCGGGAAAAGTTGGCGCTGTGGCAGCCCATGCAGTAGTTGACGAAGTACTTCGCCCCGCGCTGCAGGGACGGCTTGTCCTGCAGATCGATGTTGATATGGTCCAGCTCCACTTCGGCTTCGGCACCAACCGCCTTGATCGGCAGGAACGCCAGCAGTGCCACGACTATCAGGCCACCGAACAGCACGCCAAAGGTCTTGCCACCGGACGGGCTGGTTACCCGCTCGGGCTCCGGGTGCACCTCATCGCGCACGGTCAGCCAAGGCAGTGCCGCGAAGAATGCCGTCAGCAGCAAGGCCGCCACGCCGACAAACAGGCTCGCCTTGAAGTTGGTAACTGCCATCCACAGGAAAAGTACCGCGAAAATACCGCTCACAATCCAGGATGCCAGGCTCTTGCGCTCCTTCGGGTTGCTCCAGATCGGCATGGTCACGAAGAAGGCAAAGTAGAACAGGGTTGCCACCTGGGCCAGGAAGTTGCGGGCCGGGGTCGGGGATTTAACTCCCAGGTAACCCAGAATGATAAACACCGCGGCAAACACCAGCAGCAGAGCCTTCGGCATCCAGCCCTTGTAGCGGATAGAGCGCACTGGGCTCTTGTCCAGCCACGGCAGCACGAACAGGATCGCGATCGCCGCACCCATGGCCACCAGGCCGAGGAACTTTGCGGTCAGCGGGCCGATATCGATGGTCACCGCGCGCAGGATCGCGTAGAACGGCGTGAAGTACCATACCGGCGCGATATGTGGCGGAGTCTTCAGCGGGTTGGCCTCTTCGAAATTGGCATGCTCAAGGAAGAAGCCGCCCATTTCCGGGAAGAAGAACACCACGACACAGAAGATAAACAGGAATACCGCTATGCCGACCAGATCGTGCACGGAGTAGTACGGGTGGAAGGGCACGCCATCCAAGGGAATACCATTCGCGTCCTTGTTCTTCTTGATCTCGATGCCGTCCGGATTGTTGGAGCCCACCTCGTGCAGCGCGAGGATGTGCAGCACCACCAGCAGCACCAGTACCAGCGGCAAAGCGATCACGTGCAGGGAGAAGAAGCGGGTCAGGGTAATACCGGAGATCAGGTAGTCACCGCGGATCCACTGCACCAGGTCTTCACCGATGCCGGGAATGGCCCCGAACAGGGATACGATCACCTGTGCGCCCCAGTAGGACATCTGGCCCCACGGCAGCACGTAGCCCATAAAGGCTTCAGCCATCAGCACCAGGTAGATACACATACCGAAGATCCACACCAGTTCGCGCGGCGGCTTGTAGGAGCCGTACATCAGGCCGCGGAACATATGCAGATAGACCACCACGAAAAATGCGGAAGCGCCGGTGGAATGCAGGTAGCGAATCAGCCAGCCCCACTCGACATCGCGCATGATGTACTCGACAGAGGCAAAGGCGCCCTCGGCGGAGGGGTTGAAATTCATTACCAGCCAGATGCCGGTGAGTAGCTGGTTAACCAGAACCAGCAGCGAAAACACCCCGAAGAAGTACCACAGGTTGAAGTTTTTGGGCGCGTAGTACTTGCCCATGTGCCTGTCCCAGGCCTGGTAGATCGGCAGACGCTGGTCTACCCAGTCACCGAATGATGTTAGCCACTTCATGCGCTGCCCTCCTGATCCACGCCGATCACAATTACGTCGTCACCCTCATACGAGTAGGGCGGTACGTCCAGGTTGGTAGGTGCGGGGACACCCTTATAGACACGACCGGCCATGTCGTACTTGGAGCCGTGGCAGGGGCAGAAGAAGCCACCCATCCATTCGTCGCCGCCGAGATCGGTAGCGCCGACTTCCGGGCGATACATGGGCGCGCAACCCAGGTGGGTACAGAGACCGACCAGCACCAGCAGCTGCGGGTTGATGGAACGGTTCTCGGGATCGACGTAGGGGGGCTGGATAGATTCTTCCGAATTGGGGTCGCGCAGCAGCGGTTCCACCTTGGTCAGGTTTTCCAGCACTTGCTCGGTGCGGCGCACGACATAGACCGGCTTGCCGCGCCACTCAACAGTGACCATCTGGCCCGGTTCGAGCTTGCTGATATTGTATTTGACCGGCGCGCCGGCGGCCTTCGCCTTGGCACTCGGATTCCAGGATGCGACGAAGGGCACGGCTACTCCCACCGCACCCGCGCCACCGACAACCGAGGTAGCGGCGGTCAAGAAGCGACGCCGTCCTACGTTTACACCGTCATCACTCATGACGTAGTTCTCCCATCACAGCGTCCCCGGAGCACCCAGAGACTGACTGGCCCAAACCCAAAAAAATCTTGCAAGAAGTTCCGCCCGACGGACTGTCCGTGCGAATAAACCCCATAAATCAAGCGGATACAAATTCGCGCAATGTTAAAGAAAATGCCAATTTGATACAAGGCATGACGAAAGTGAACGTCGGTAATTGCGCGGCGAACTGGCGAGAAATTGAGCAGAAATGACCGGAAGCCTGCGGCGCCAGCCACTCTGGAGGACATAAAAAAGCCCGGCATAGGCCGGGCTTGAAAAAAGCTTAACGCTTGGAGAATTGCGGCTTCTTACGCGCTTTGCGTAGACCGACTTTCTTCCGCTCTACCGCACGGGCGTCGCGAGTTACGTAACCCGCGCCGCGCAGCGGCTGACGCAGCGCCTCATCGTACTGCATCAGGGCGCGGGTCAGGCCGTGACGGATAGCACCCGCCTGACCGAAAGAACCACCACCTTTAACAGTGACGTTGATGTCGAATTTTTCCACCATGTCGACCAGCTCCAGCGGCTGACGCACGATCATGCGCGCCACTTCGCGGCCGAAGTATTCGTCCAGGGTGCGGCCGTTAACGGTGATTTTACCTTCACCCTGCTCGATAAATACGCGAGCGGTGGAGGTCTTGCGGCGGCCGGTACCGTAGTATTGAGTAGTTGCCATCAGAGTATTCCCGTTTAGATCGCCAGTTCAATCGGCTGTTGTGCCGCATGAGGATGTTCGCTGCCGCTGTAAACTTTCAGCTTCTTGAACATGGCGCGACCCAACGGACCCTTCGGCAGCATGCCTTTAACGGCGCTTTGAATGGTGCGCTCGGGCGCTTTCTCGATCAGCTTCTCGAAGCTGATGGACTTGAGACCACCGGGGTAGCCGGAGTGGCTGTGGTAGATCTTGTCTTTGGCCTTGTTGCCGGTCACGCGGACCTTCTCAGCATTGATCACGATGATGTAATCGCCGGTGTCCACGTGGGGCGTATATTCAGGCTTGTGCTTGCCGCGCAGGCGGTGGGCGATCTCGGCGGAAATACGGCCGAGAGTCTTATCCGCAGCGTCGACAATGTACCAGTCGCGTTTTACCGCTTCCGGCTTGGCACTGTAAGTCTTCATGTTATAAACACCTGTAATGTGACCCCGGAAAAAAGGGGCCGTCCCACGAAAGAGCGCGGATAGTACATAAGCGCCACGGGCATTTCAAGGGATTTTGAGCAGATTTTAACCCCTTCCCAGAAAGCCTAATCCGGCCGGTGGGGTCGCGCCAGATACTCGTGCGACTGCATCTCCAACAGCCGACTGACCGTACGTTCAAATTCAAATCTGAGATGCTTGCCGCCGTACAACTGTTCGGCCGGCACCTCGGCGGAGATCACCAGTTTGACGCAGCGATCGTAGAACTCGTCTACCAGGTTGATAAAGCGCCGCGCCTGGGCCTCCATACGCTCGTCAAACCGCGGCACATTCGCCAACAGCACGGTATGAAACTCCCGCGCCAGCTCTATATAGTCATTCTGCGAGCGGGGGCCGTCGCAGAGGTCGCTGAAGTCGAACCAGGCCACGTCATCCGCCACCCGCAGCGCGCGAATGGGGCGCCCCTCAACTTCCAGGTTCACCTTTTCCCGCACCTCGCAACCTTCCACGCTGAGACTCGCGAAACTCCGTGCCAGGCTGGAATCCGCCGCGGCGTCCAGCGGGGAGTGGTACAGCTCCGCCATCTCCAGCGCCCGCAAGCGGTAATCCGTGCCGCCGTCGACGTTGACCACCTTGGTGTGCTCTTTCAGCAGGGCGATGGCGGGCAGGAAGCGGGCGCGCTGCAAGCCATCTTTATATAAGCCCTCCGGCTCGATATTGGAGGTGGTTACGAGGGTCACTCCACGGCGGAAGAGCGCATCCAGCAAGTTGGCGAGAATCATCGCATCGGTGATGTCGGAGACGAAGAACTCGTCGAAACACAACACCTGGGCCCGTGCGGCGATGCGATCCGCCACTTTCTCCAGCGGATTCTTCTCACCGGCATGAGATTTCAGCTCCCGGTGCACCTCGCGCATAAAGCGGTGGAAATGGGTACGCTGCTTCTGTGCAAACGGCAACGACTCATAAAAGGCATCCATCAGGTAGGTCTTGCCGCGACCAACACCGCCCCAGAAGTAGAGCCCGCGCTCCGGCTCCGCCTGCTCCCGCCACAACTTGCGGATGCGGCCGAACAGGCCGCCCCGCCCCGCCCTGTCGAGCAGGCGCAGATAGAGGTCCTGGAGCTCCTGCACGGCGGCCGCCTGGGCCGGATCGGCAACAAAATCCGGACGCTGCAGATCACGCTGGTAGCGCTCAATCGGTGAAAGCAATGGCGGATTAACTGGAGACATGACTGGGGATATGATCAACTGCCTGGTAGCGAGGGGCGCCACTCTATCAAATTAGCGGCGCAACCGCCTAGCGCTGCCGCCCGACGCAGCCGCGTTATTCGCGTATACTAGGGACCTGTCATGGATGGCGGTGCCATTTAATAAGTTGAGGAGGAAGTATCTGTGCACTCTACATCGGTCTTGATTCTGGTAGGTATCCTCGGTCTGGCGCTGGGCGCCCTGTTGGCGTTTATCGCCGTGCGTGGCCGCGGTGGCGTGGACCGCACCCAGGAGCTGGAGCTGCGCCTGCGCGAAGCCAACAACAAGCTGGAAGACTTCCAGCTACAGGTAAACGAACATTTTGACCAGACCGCACAGCTGGTCCACAACCTGACAGAGAGCTACAAGGAAGTGCACGAGTACCTGGCCAACAGCGCCGTGCGCCTGGCCAGCCAGGACATCAGCCGACAGATGCTGGAAGCCGGCAGCGGCAAGTTAAGTGAAAACGACGACAACCTGAAAAGCGTGGCACCGCCGCGGGACTGGGCCCCCAAAGAACCCGGGGCCAAGGGCACGCTGGCGGAAGATTTCGGCCTGGAAAAGGAAGCGCTCGGCGGAAGCGGAAGCGCGGCGAGCCGCTAGGCCGCCAGCAACAGGCACGAGAATAGACGGAAATAAAAAGGGCGGGTAAATACCCGCCCTTTCTTGTTTACAGATTCTGATAGTAATCCATCAGGATCTGCGCCACTTCCGGGCGGGAAAACTCTGGCGGCGGTGCAATACCGTCACCCAGCATTTCGCGCACCTTGGTACCGGACAGCAGGATAAAGTCCTCTTTGGTGTGATCCGGCACATCGCGCATCATCACCACCTTATTCAGCTTTTTTGAGTAGGCCGTGTGGTCCGCACGGAAGATCTCAATCTCCAGTGCCCCCTCCGGCACCTTCTCGTCGAAGATGCTCTGCGCGTCGAAGGCACCGTAGTAGTCCCCCACCCCGGCATGATCCCGACCGACGATCAGGTGGCTGCAGCCACAGTTCTGACGGAATACCGCGTGCAGCACCGCCTCGCGCGGGCCGGCATACAACATATCGAAACCGTAGCCGGTCACCATGACGGTATTGGCTGGGAAGTAGAGCTCCACCATCTTGCGGATGGACGCGTCGCGCACCGGCGCGGGAATATCACCCGGCTTCAACTGCCCCAGCAGCATGTGGATCAGGACAGCATCGGCGTCCACGCCATCCAGGGCCATCTTGCACAGCTCCTCATGGGCGCGGTGCATCGGGTTGCGGGTCTGGAAAGCCACCACCTTGCTCCAACCGCGCTCGATGAACTCGTTGCGGATCTCCACCGCAGTACGGAAGGTATCCGGGAAGTCACTCTGGAAGTAGCTGAAGTTCAGCACCTCGATCGGACCCGAAATCATCTTGCGGCCGGCGGCCTTGAAGGTAGCGACACCGGGATGTTTCTCGTCGAGGGTGCCGAACACATGCTCGACCATGGTGTCCATCTGCTCTTCGGAGACCGTCTCGATCGCCTCGACGTCCATGATCGCGAGCACCGGGTTGCCCTCGACATTCGGGTCGCGCAGGGCAATACGGGAGGCACCCTCGATGGCGGCGGTGTCTTTCACCATGTTCACCACCGGAACCGGCCAGAACAGGCCGTCCACCGTGCGTAGTGTCTCGGCGACACTCAGCGCATCGGCCAGGTTCATATAGCCGTGCAGCGGATTGAAGTAACCCGCCCCCAGCATCACTGCATTGGCTGCAGCCGCAGAACTGACCACGATCGACGGCAGGGACTCCGCCTCGTGCATCAGCTGGTGATGTCTTTCACTGTCGTAAACAAACCGGGGCTGCAGCTCAACGCTACCGTGGGGGCGAACCAGGGACATATTGGTCTCCAAACAAGCAATTGCCGATAAATCTTGAAATTTTGGAGCCGCCATTATACGGATCTGCGGCCCCCAACCAATGACCGGTGAACCGAAATCTTGCCAGCCTGCAGACTGACGTCCACCTGAAGGGCTCTGCGCCCATGGTTCCGGCGGTTCCGGCCCGCGAGCCATGTATAATGGCCGCAAATTGAGGAGTCGCGAGTGTCCCTACAACGTTTTTTCCAGGAATGGGCCGCCCCCGCCGGTATCGGCCTCGCCGTGGCGGCGCTACTGCTGCTGGCATTTCCGCAGCTGCGCGGTGGCGCCCCCAAACCTGCGGCGGACGAATGGCAGGGCCCGGTTTCCTATGCCCGGGCGGTGAGTCTCGCCGGTCCCGCGGTGGTCAACATCTACACCCGCAAGGCGGTACCCCAACGCCAGCACCCGCTGTTCAACGATCCCCTGTTCCGCCGCCTGTTCGACAGCATGAACCTGCCGCAGCGCGAGCGGATGCAGTCCAACCTGGGGTCGGGCGTGATCGTCAGCGACGACGGCTATATCCTGACCAATCACCATGTCGTCGATCAGGCAGATGCCATCGTGGTATTGCTGGCCGACGGCCGCGAGGCCCAGGCACAGCTCGTCGGCAGTGATATCGATTTCGATCTGGCGGTGCTGAAAGTCGAGCTGTCCAACCTGACCTCCATCGAAGTCGGCGACCCGGAGAAAACCCAGGTAGGCGACGTGGTACTGGCAATCGGCAACCCCTTCGGGGTCGGCCAGACGGTTACCCAGGGCATTATCAGTGCCACCGGCCGCTATCTGGAAAACAACGGCACCGGCGGCTATCTGCAGAACTTCCTGCAGACCGATGCGGCGGTCAACCCGGGCAACTCCGGCGGCGCCCTGGTGGATGCGCACGGCCGCCTGCTCGGCATCAATACCTCCATCCTGAACCAATCCGGTTACTCAGGCGGCATCAGCTTCGCGATACCGGCCAATATCGCCTTCAAGGTGATGCAGGACATCATCGAATACGGGCGTGTGGTACCCGGCTGGCTCGGCATTGAAGCAAGTGCGATAACACCGCAACTGGCGCGTGCCTTTCACCTACAGTCCACGAACGGTGTGATTATCACCGCCATCTACAATCAGGGCCCGGCGCACCAGGCCGGCCTCAAGCCCGGAGATGTCATCACCCATATCGATGGTCAGCCGATCAATGACGGTAAACGGGGCATTGCCACCATGGCTACACTGCGCCCGGGGGATACCGTTTCGATCACCTTTGTCCGCAAAGGTGTGGCCGATACGGTGCAGGCAACCGTATCGGAAAGACCCAAGGCACAACGCCGCAGCGAACCATAAACAAAGCAATAAGAGGGACGATTATGCGTGCTCTACTAGGTATTCTGCTTTTCGCTTTACTCGCCGCACAGGCCAGTGCCGGCGATCGGGAACAGTTGCGACAGCAGCTCGACCAGTTTCTGGCCGGCGCCGCCGGCGATGCCGATGTTCACCAGCGTTTCTGGGCCGACGACCTGATTTACACCAGCTCATCCGGCCGCCGTTTCGGCAAAGACGTGATCATGCAGGGTCTGGAAGGGGCGAAAGGCCAGCCGGTCACTGCGAGCTACCGAGCCGAAGAGGTTGATATTCGGCTGTTCGACGACACAGCGGTGGTCGCGTTCAAACTGGTGGGAGAAGACCGATCCTCTGGCGAGGCGGTTACCAGCCACTATTTCAATACCGGTACCTTCGTAAAAAGAAACGGGGAATGGCGGGCAGTCGCCTGGCAGGCGACCAAGATACCGGGCGAGGACAAATAGGACCGAGTTACTGTAACCCCCGCGTCAATCCTCGACCCGACGCTCTATTCTGTGACCCGATAAAGGGCCGAGCGCGCATGCGCTTCCAACCCCTCGCCGCGCGCCAGCGTCCCGGCGACGCGGCCGAGCTTATCCGCACCTTCCGGCGAACAGTAGATGATCGAGCTGCGCTTCTGGAAATCGTAGACCCCCAGTGGCGACGAGAAACGCGCGGTACCGCTGGTGGGCAGTACGTGGTTGGGGCCCGCACAATAGTCACCCAAGGCCTCGGCGGTGTGCCGGCCGAGGAAGATGGCGCCGGCATGGCGAATCTGCGCCAGGTATTGTTCCGGGTCCTCGACGGAAACTTCCAAGTGCTCAGGGGCAATGCGGTTTGACAGTGCCAATGCCTCCTCAATGCTCGCCACCTGAATCAGCGCACCGCGCCCGGCCAGTGACTGAGCCGCAATCTCCCGACGCGGCAATTCATCCAGCAACCTGCTCAGCGATTTCTCCACCGCATCCAGGAACGCGGTATCCGGGCTGAGCAGAATCGACTGCGCCTGCTGATCGTGCTCGGCCTGCGACAGCAGATCCATGGCAATCCAATCCGGATCCGTCTTGCCATCGCAGATCACCAGGATTTCCGAGGGGCCGGCGATCATGTCAATGGCGACTCGACCGAAAACCGCGCGCTTGGCGGCAGCGACAAAGATATTGCCGGGCCCGACAATCTTGTCCACCTGCGGAACCGACTCGGTACCGTAGGCCAGCGCCGCCACCGCCTGAGCCCCACCGATGGTGTACAACTGATCCACGCCGGCGATGGCAGCGGCAGCCAGCACCAGGTCATTGAGCTGACCGTCCGGCGCCGGCACCACCATCGCGACACAGTCGACTCCGGCTACTTTGGCCGGGATCGCATTCATCAGCACCGAGGACGGATAGCTGGCCTTGCCACCGGGCACATAGATACCGACCCGCTCCATTGGCGTGATCTGCTGGCCGAGCACGGTGCCGTCGCTCTCCTCGTATCGCCAGGACTCCTGCAGCTGGCGCTGGTGGTATGCGCGCACCCGCTCCGCAGCCGCCTCCAGCGCCTGCCGTTCCGCCGCCGGAATGCGTTCCAGGGCGGCGCCCAGCGCGGCTTGCGGCAAACAGAATTCGCTGCCGCTTTGCAGCTGGCGACGATCGAAGCGGTTTGTATATTCGATGACCGCCGCATCGCCGCGAGTGCGTACCTGCTGCAGAATCTCCGCTACAGTGGCTTCGACACGGGTATCGGCAACGGACTCCCAGGCCAGCAGTTGCTGCAGCTGCGTATCGAAGTCACTGTCTGCGGCGTTCAGCCGGCGAATGCTGTCGGTGGTCATGGTCGCTTTCGTTCGGAAATGGATTCAGTCTGGCTTTACCGCGGCGGCCAGTTTCTCGATCAGTGCGTTGATGGGCTGATATTTCATTTTCATCGACGCCTTATTGACGATCAGGCGGCTGCTGACATGCGCGATCGTATCGCGGGCTTCCAGCCCGTTTGCCTTCAAGGTGTTGCCGGTATCGACGATATCGACAATTTCATCGGCCAGATCCATCAGCGGCGCCAGCTCCATGGCTCCGTACAGCTTGATGATATCCGCTTGGCGGCCCTGGGCCGCATAGTAGCGTTTGGCGCTCTGCACAAATTTGGTCGCCACCTTGATACGCCCGCGCGGCCGTTCCGCACCCTGGATGCCGGCGGTCATCAGGCGGCAACGGGCTATACCCAGATCCAGCGGCTCATAAATGCCGTCGACACCGTGCTCGAGCAGCGTATCCTTGCCCGCCACCCCCAGATCCGCCGCACCGTGCTGCACATAGGTGGGCACATCCACGCCGCGCAGTATCAACAGGCGCACGCCCTGCTGGTTGGTGGGAAAAATCAGCTTGCGGCTCTTGGAAATATCTTCCAAAGGCTCCAGTCCCGCGGCCGCCAGCAGCGGCAGGGTTTCCTTCAGAATTCTTCCTTTGGTCAGGGCGATGGTGATTTGCATGGCGTTTATGATTTTGCAGCTGCCCTTTCCGGGCATCGGGCGGTCCCACTTACGGGACAGATTGTAACTACTTCCCTGTACGCAGCTCGCGGCCGATGAAAGCCGCAAAAGACCCCGCGTCAGCGCGGGATCTTCGCATCCAGTCCTTGCTTATCAGCCGGGCACACGGCGAATATTCGCCCCCAGCTGCTGCAGTTTTTCCTCGATACACTCGTAACCGCGGTCGATATGGTAGATGCGGTCCACAATGGTGGTGCCCTCGGCGACCATGCCGGCGATCACCAGGCTGGCAGAAGCGCGCAGGTCCGAGGCCATCACCGGAGCGCCCTTCAGCTTCTCCACGCCGGTGACAATGGCGGTGTTGCCCTCCAGCAGGATATTGGCGCCCATGCGGTTGAGCTCATGCACCTGAATCAGGCGGTTCTCGAAAATGGTCTCCACCACTGCACCCTTGCCCTCCGCCACCGCGTTCATTGCGGTGAACTGGGACTGCATGTCGGTGGGAAATGCCGGATAGGGAGCGGTGCGGAAGCTGACGGCTTTCGGGCGGTTGCCCTTCATATCCAACTCGATCCAGTCATCGCCGATACTCAGGTGCGCGCCGGCCTCTTCAAACTTGACCAGCACCGCATCGAGAATGTCGGCGCGGGTATGGGTCAGGCGCACCTTGCCGCGCGCCGCGGCCGCCGCCGCAAGGAAAGTGCCGGTTTCGATGCGATCCGGCATGACCGTGAAAGTACAGGGGTTCAGTCGCGACACGCCGTGCACGCGCAGGGTATCGGTACCGACACCTTCGATCTGCGCACCCATCGCGATCAAAAACTCTGCAAGATCGACGATCTCCGGCTCACGCGCGGCGTTGTGCAGTACCGTAGTGCCCTCGGCCAGCACCGCAGCCATCAGCAGGTTTTCTGTGCCACCGACAGTGACCTTTTCCATCACGATGTTGGCGCCTTTCAGGCGACCGTTGGAGCGAGCGCGGATAAAGCCCTCGTCGATGGTGATCTCCGCACCCATGGCCTCGAGGCCCTTCAGGTGGATGTCAACGGGACGGCTGCCGATAGCGCAACCGCCGGGGAAGGACACATTGGCCACGCCATGGCGGGCCAGTAGCGGACCGAGCACCAGGATCGAAGCGCGCATGGTCTTCACCAGCTCGTACGGCGCGGTGAGATCGTTGACCGAGCGCGGATCTATCTCCACCCCCAGCTTCTCGTCGATAGTGACGTCGCACCCCATGCACCGCAACAGGGTGATCATGGTCGTGATGTCGTTCAGGTGCGGCAGGTTGTGGATGTGCACCGGCCCATCCGCCAGTAACGCGGCGGCAAGAATCGGCAGCGCAGCATTTTTCGCGCCGGAAATCTTCAGGGTTCCGGAGATGGGGCTGCCGCCCTCAATTATTAACTTATCCATTCGGTCTCGCGTATCGATGGCCGGCTATTACCGGCCGGCTTCTTCCGGGGTGAGCGTCTGCATCTGCACCGCATGTAATGTGCCGTCTGCGATCTTGTCGCTGAGGGCGGCGTAGACCAGCTGCTGTTTCTTCAGCCGGCTCAGACCTTCAAATGCGCTGCTGACGAC
This sequence comes from Microbulbifer marinus, assembly GCF_900107725.1. Lineage (GTDB taxonomy): Bacteria > Pseudomonadota > Gammaproteobacteria > Pseudomonadales > Cellvibrionaceae > Microbulbifer > Microbulbifer marinus. The sequence continues at coordinate 1,486,872 of NZ_FNQO01000001.1, forward strand.
TGTCACCATCAGGTGGCTGCCCTCGAAGGCAACATCAGCACGACTTTCAGGAATATGCCCCTCGATCAGGGCCTTGATTTCATCGGGTTGCATAGGCGGGAATAGCGTTGAGTTGAAAAACAGCGCGCAAGTGTACTGGAAACCGACCGGTCGCGCAGCCGCGGCGCGATCCCGGTCAGAGCCGATCAACCTACCTGGTCGGCAACATCCTTGGCTGCGGACCAGTTGGCGATCACCTTGTCGAGGTCACCATGAGTCTGCATGGATTGGGCGAACTGGCTGCGGAAAGTCTTGCCCAGGTTGACGCCGTTGAGGATCACATTGATCAGCTTCCACTGTCCCGAACGATTGCGCACCAGGGTATAGGAGACCTTGGTGATACCTTCTTTACTGCGCACTTCCTGCAATACGTTGACGCGATTGCCGTTCGGAGCACTGCCGGGATTGACAACCTTTACATCCATATCGCCGAAAGTGGCCACGCCACGGGCAAAGGTTGCCACCAGATCACGGCGAAAAGCGCTGGTAAAGCGTGAGCGCTGCGCGGCAGTCGCCTGCTTGGCATAACGCCCCATGACACCGCGGGCGATAAAGTCGAAGTCCACCACCGGGGTCAGCACGCCGTCCACTGCGCTGTAGTAGCGCTGCGGGTCTGAGTTCAGGTATTGAGCGTTGGAGCGAATCACACCCAGCAGGTTCTGGGATACCCCCTCGATCATGACGTAGGGGTTCTGAGCGGCACTGGCTGAGGGTGCCCAGGCAGACACCAGTAAAGCGCAGAGAAGGGCCTTCGCCCACAGCATAAAGCCGTGCCGATCAATCATTGAAGATGCGTTCACAAAAATTCTCCCATTGGCAAATCGTTCCTTGGACGCACATGGCGCAGATTAGTGCCATGGCGACGCCGTTTTCTTCGGCATCAAGCCGGACTTCTAGAGTCTGTCGATCATCCGCTAAGCGACAGAGCTGACAGAGACGGCGGCAGACTATACCATGGCCGCGCCCGATGATGTGGTCGCACATCACAAGCCCGCTGCCATCCGTCGCTATATAAGGTGTTTTACACCGAATTCAACGATTCGGCGGCGCGGGTAAATAGAGATTAGCACGACAAGCTGCCGGCCGGACGCATCCCCGGCCCCACGCAGCCGTCGCAATTGCGACCACACATAGGGTGCCCGGTCGCTGCCGGACACCCTTTTGGAGGCCGTTTCACGACAATACGGCACTTTTTGGATGTACCTACACTCAAATAGAAGCGATTAACTAGAGACACTCAATGACCCAGGACCCGATTTTGCAAGCGGGACGCCGCACGATCCTGATGGAAACGGAAGCCGTCGCCGCGCTGGAAAACAGAGTCAACGACGACTTCAAACGCGCTTGCGAACTGATCCTGCAGTGCCGCGGGCGCACCATCGTTACCGGTATGGGCAAGTCCGGACATATCGGTCGCAAGATCGCCGCCACCCTTGCCAGCACCGGCACTCCCAGCTTTTTCGTACATCCGGGCGAGGCCAGTCACGGCGACCTCGGCATGATCACCCGCGATGACCTGGTGATCGCCATTTCCAATTCCGGCTCTTCGGCGGAAGTGCTCACGCTGCTGCCGCTGCTGAAGCGCCTCGGCATCCCGATGATCAGCATGGCCGGCAAGGCCGATTCGCCGCTGGCCCAGGCCGCCGATGTCAATCTGGATATCGCCGTGGAAACCGAGGCCTGCCCGTTGAACCTGGCCCCCACATCCTCAACCACGGTGACCCTGGTAATGGGAGACGCCCTGGCCGTCGCACTGCTGGAGGCCCGCGGTTTCACCGCCGAGGATTTCGCCTTTTCCCACCCCGGCGGCGCCCTCGGCAGGCGGCTGTTGCTGAAAGTGGAAGATGTGATGCACGCCGGCGACGAACTGCCACAGGTATCGCCCGAGACCCTGCTGTCCAAGGCGCTGCTGGAAATGACCAGCAAGGGCTTCGGCATGACGACCGTCGTCGATCACAAGGGCACACTGCTCGGCGTATTCACCGACGGCGACCTGCGCCGGGTCATCGACCACAAAGTGGAACTGGACAAGGCCACCATGGATGAAGTCATGAGCCGTCGCCCGAAGACCGTGTCCGCGGAAACTCTGGCTGCGGAGGCGCTGCGTATCATGGAGGATCACAAGATCACGGCGCTGGTGGTAGAGGACGAGGCGCATCATCCGGTTGGCGTCCTGCATATGCACGACATATTGCGCGCCGGAGTGATCTGATCCTACCGACAAGAGATCACTGAAACCTGACAAGAAGGCGCCAGCCGCAACTGTGGCGCCGCTTTACCGCATTTAAGGACAACCGCTCTGTGATACCTGAAGAAAAACTAAACAGCGCCCTGCGTCAGGTTCGCTGGCTGGTGCTGGACGTAGATGGCGTACTGACCGACGGCAGGCTCTATTTCGACAACAACGGCAACGAACTCAAGACCTTCAATACCCTCGACGGTCACGGCATCAAGATGCTGCAGAAATCCGGCGTGCGTGTGGCGATCATCACCGGCCGCCGCAGCGCGGTTGTGGAGCGGCGCGCCCACGATCTGGGGATCAACAAGCTGATACAGGGCCGCGAGGACAAGTTCTCCGCACTCCAGGAGCTGTTCGCGGACGACCCCTGCCGCCTCGAGGACATCGCCTATGTGGGCGACGACTATCCGGATCTGCTGGTAATGACCCGCATCGGCTGCCCGATCTCAGTACCGGATGCCGCCCCGCCGGTGCGCGAGCGCGCGCTGTGGATCACCGAGGCGCGCGGTGGCGAAGGCGCCGTGCGCGAAGTGTGCGACCGCATTATGCAAGCCCAGGGCACCTTCGACGCGGCGCTGGCGCCCTACCTCGCCCCGGCGGCCCCGGGGGAGCACTGATGCGCACCTGGCTGCCGCTGGTTATTGTCGTGCTGCTGATCAGTGCCGGGCTCTGGTTCTCTGAAAGCCCGCCCCAGGAGCTGCTCGGCAAGCGGCCGACCCCACAGCAGCAGAAAGGCGCTGCCGACCTGGTGATCCACGGCGCCAAGACACGCCACTTCAACCAGGAGGGCACCCTCGCCTATCGCGTGGATGCCGAGAAGATCACCTTCTTCAAGTTCGAGCGGCGCGATCGCGCCGACCTGACTGAGCCGCGTATACTCTTCTATCAGCAGGACAAGCCGAAGTGGCGCACCGAATCCAGAAGCGGGATCGCCCACAACAACGGCCGCCGGGTGGTATTGCGCGGCGATGTGGAAATCACCGAGATGCCGGCGCCGGGCGGCATCAAGCTGAACACCCAGAGCATCACCATTAAGCCGCGTGAGGAATACGCCGAGACGGACAAAGTTGTTAAGATTACCGCCGGCCCAAACAGCACTACCGGCAAAGGCCTGCGCGCCTTCCTGAAAGAGGACCGAGTGGAAATCCTCTCCGACGTAAAGAGCAGCTATGAAACCGAATAACTTTTGTCGCCACCTGCAGATCTTTGCTACCGCAACCCTGCTGGCCCTGACTACCCCTCAGCTCCAGGCGCTGCAGAGCGACCGCGAACAGCCCATCAAGGTGCAGGCCAAGAAACTGGAAGCCAACCGCAGCTCAAACCTGTCTGTCTACAGCGGCAATGTGGTCATTACCCAGGGCTCACTGGAGATTCGCGCCGATCGCGTCGAGGTCCACGGCAATGCCAGCGGCGAGATCAGTCGCGTTATCGCCACCGGCAAGCCCGCCCATTTCCAGCAACAGATGCAACAGAGCCAGAGCCCCGTCAAGGCCCGCGCCCGCCGCATCGAGTACACCGTAGCTTCCGACGAACTGCACCTGACCGGGGATGCCCATGTCGACCGCGACGGTAACACACTGACCGCCGAGAAGATCGACTACGACCTGAACAGCGAACAGATGCAGGCTCAGGGCCAGTCCGGAGAAGGCCGCGTGGAAATGATCTGGAAGCCGGAGAAAAAGGACAACAACCAACAGGCCGGAGAGACGCCGCAGAACCAGTAGCGGCCCCACTCCGCCAACAACTGGATAAGTGCGCCGCACCTTTGCGCAGAGACCAATCCGGCATTGGACAGCCTTCTATCGTCCAGCCGCCGGACAGACAGAATTCGGAACATATTATGCCGACGCTGAAAGCGTTACACCTCGCCAAACAGTACAAGAAAAGAAAAGTTGTCCAGGACGTTTCTGTCAGCGTTACCAGCGGCCAGGTAGTGGGTCTGCTCGGCCCGAATGGGGCCGGCAAGACCACCTGCTTCTATATGATTGCCGGTTTGGTGCAGGCTGATGCCGGCCGGGTACTGATCGATGACGAGGATATCACCCGCCTGTCCATGCACGGACGGGCGCGCAAGGGGATCGGCTACCTGCCCCAGGAGGCCTCCGTATTCCGCCGCCTATCGGTGCGCGACAATATCCTCGCCATTCTCGAGACCCGCAAGGACCTGTCCCGCGCCGAACGGCAGCAACAGGTGCAGGAACTGCTGCAGGAGTTCAACATCACCCATATCGAGAACAGCCTCGGCATGGCCCTGTCCGGCGGCGAACGACGCCGGGTGGAGATAGCCCGCGCACTGGCCACGGATCCCAACTTCGTCTTGCTGGATGAACCCTTTGCCGGCGTTGACCCCATCTCGGTTAACGATATCAAGCAGATCATCCGCCACCTGCGCGACCGCGGCATCGGCGTGCTGATCACCGACCACAATGTGCGCGAAACCCTCGATATCTGCGAGACGGCCTATATCGTCAGCGAAGGCCATATCATCGCCGCCGGCACACCGGCAGAGGTACTCGCCAACCAGCAGGTACGCGAAGTCTATTTGGGACACGAATTCACGATTTAAGCCCTGCCCACCCTTCTGGTCCCCCGTTTTGGAGAGTGACCGAAAATTCATCACCACTCGCCGGACCCAGCCGAAATTGCGACCGCAGTTTCGGCACAGTTATTGCTTGTAATCCGCCAATCAGGGGGTTAGTCTGCTGCGTCTTGGATATTTTGAAGCAGCATCCGCCGCCTTGGCCTGCAGTTCCCCACTATGAAGCAGTCTCTCCAGTTAAAGCTCGGCACACAGCTGACGATGACGCCCCAGCTACAACAGGCCATTCGCCTGCTGCAGCTGTCGACGCTGGATCTTCAGCAGGAAGTGCAGTCGGCACTGGACAGCAACCCACTGCTTGAAATGGAAGGCGAGGAGCAGGCGCCAGCGGAGCCCCAGCAGAATCAGCAATCAGCGGAGCCCGGCGCTAGCGACGACAGTGCGCACAACAGCGGCGAGCGGGACAGTGAGGGCGACTGGAACCAGGATATCCCCGACGAATTGCCGGTGGACACTCGCTGGGACGACATCTACAGCGGCGGCAGCTACAGCGGCGACGGCGACGAACTGGCGCTCGAGCAGCGCAACTCCGCCCCGGACAGTCTGCAGGACCACCTGCTCTGGCAGCTCAATCTCACCACCTTATCGGCGCACGACAAACTGATCGGCGAGAATCTGATTGACGGCATAGCCCCGAATGGCTTCCTGGAAACCCCTCTCGGCGAAATCGCCGCAGATCTCGACGCGGAAGAGGATGAGGTCCTCACCGTACTCAAGACCATCCAGCAGTTCGAGCCCGCCGGCTGTGGCGCGCGCGACCTGCGCGAGTGTCTGCTGCTGCAACTGCACCAGCTGCCGGCCAACACTCCCTGGCTGGAGCAGGCGCAGCTGGTGGTAGATCGCCATCTGGATCTGCTCGGCAAACGCGATTTCCGCCAGCTCAGCCGGCGCACGCGCCTGAACGAAGCCCAGCTGGGCGACGTAGTGCGGCTCATCCAGACCCTTAACCCCTACCCCGGCGAAGCCTTCGGCGGCGAGGAACCCCAATATGTGGTGCCGGACATCATCGTCCGTCGCCGGGAGCACCGCTGGCTGGTGGAACTGAATCCGGAGACCACGCCGCGGCTGCGCATCAACGGCGACTACGCCGCCCTGATCAAGCGCGCCGACAACTCCACGGAAAACAACTTCCTGCGCGACAACCTTCAGGAAGCACGCTGGTTTCTCAAGAGCCTGCAAAGCCGCAACGAGACACTGTTAAAGGTGGCTTCCTGCATCGTCGAGAAGCAGCAAGCGTTCTTCGAGCTGGGTCCGGAGGCGATGAAACCCATGGTGCTGGCCGATATCGCGGAGACCATCGGCATGCACGAGTCCACCATCTCCCGGGTCACCACGCAGAAATACATGCTGACCCCCCGCGGTGTTTTCGAGCTCAAATACTTCTTCTCCAGCCACGTGAGCACCGACTCCGGCGAAGACGCCTCGTCCACCGCCATTCGCGCGATGATCCGCAAGCTCATCGACGCCGAGATACCGCGCAAACCGCTATCCGACAACAAGATCACCCAGGAACTGGACAAGCAGGGTATCAAGGTGGCCCGGCGCACCGTGGCCAAGTACCGCGAGTCCATGGGTATCCCCTCCTCCAGCGAGCGCAAGCGCCTGGTCTAGCACCGCGGGCAGGCCTACTGCCCGGAGCACCAAATTGGCAGCCGCAGGGTGCACCGACGCAACGTCGCACGCAGATAATTGACCAGAATAAAAAGGCTGGTCGCAAATTCACGGGCGCCCGTTGCCACCCGGGCCGCGACCAATGTCCAAACTTTGAGTGTATCCTTCCATTCTGGCGTACTTCCTAGTAGGGTTGCCGCCCAGATGGGGGGTCGCGCCGCTACGCGATGCACTCGATAAGGAGCAATCCATGCAGATCAACATTAGTGGTCACCACGTCGATTTAACTCCACCCATTCGCGATTACTGCGAAAGCAAGCTGGAAAAACTCTCCCGGCACTATGACAACATTACCAATGCCCACGTAATTCTCTCCGTCGAAAAACTGATTCAGAAAGCCGAAGCCAGGGTGCACATCAACGGGCACGACCTCTGCGCCGGCTCCGAAGACAAAGACATGTATGCGGCCATCGACGCACTCGCCGACAAGCTGGACCGCCAACTGAAAAAACACAAAGAGAAGTTGCAGAACCACCGCTGAACTATGACATTGGAAGCATTACTCTCTCCCCGCCTGAGTCTTTGCCACCTGGCGGGGAGCAGCAAAAAGAAGTTGCTGCTCAATATTGCCCAGGCCATCGCCGAACAATATCCACAACACGACTCCGACACCATCTTCAACCAGCTGATCGCCCGCGAACGCCTGGGATCCACCGGTATTGGCGATGGCGTCGCTATCCCTCACTGTCGCCTGCCCGGCTGTGAGCGACCCATTGGTGTCCTCTGCACCACCCAACCCGCCATCGATTTCGACGCGGTAGACCGCCAACCGGTGGATCTCCTGTTTGCGCTATTGGTACCGGAAGACGCCGAGCAGGAACACCTGGAAACCCTGGCGGAAATCGCCGCCCTCTTCTCCGATAGCCGGGTAAGAGAAAAACTGCGCCAAGCGGAGAGCGGGGATGAGCTCTACGCACTGGCCATCGACAGTGCCGCCGCTGCATAATCTGACACAGAAAATAGGTTGCCTTCGATGACATGAGCGCTATCGGCGCCGTCTCCGCTCGCGTCATTACGGCAGCTTGTTGCTTTTCGAACAGTTCGCGCTGCATGAAGAAAGGATTTCCCTATGCGCCTGGTGATTATCAGTGGCCGCTCCGGTTCCGGAAAAAGCTCTGCCTTGCAGTTGCTGGAGGATGTCGGTTTTAACTGTATCGACAACCTGCCCGCCAGCCTGCTGCCGGAGCTGATCAAGCGGGTGCGCGAACAGCCGCCGATTGACAGTACCCCAGGCTCTCTGGGCAGTCCCCGCCTCGCCCTGGGTATCGATGCGCGCAACCTTTGGCAGGATGTGCAGCAGGCTCCGCGAGTAATCGAATCACTGCGGGAGAGCGGCGTACAGTGCGATGTCATCTATCTCGATGCGCGCTCACCGGTACTGGTGCAGCGCTTCAGCGAAACCCGCCGCAAACACCCCCTCAGCGACGACCGCACCCACCTGCTGGAAGCATTGAACCGGGAAAAGGAACTGCTCGCGCCGGTTTCCGCAATGGCCGACATGGTGATCGATACCAGCAGCCTCAGCCTGCATCAGCTGCGCGACCTGATAAAGACGCGGGTGGTGGGCGATGGATCGGAGGGCATGGCCATCCTGTTTCAGTCCTTCGGCTTCAAGCACGGCGTACCGGTAGACGCAGACCTGGTATTTGATCTGCGCTGCCTGCCGAACCCCTACTGGGTAGCGGAGCTGCGCCAGAAGACGGGCCTGGATCCGGAAGTGGTCGAGTTCCTGCGCACGCATCCCGAAACCGACGCGATGGAGCGGGATATCAGCCAGTTCCTGCAGCACTGGCTACCCTCCTATCAAAAGAGCAACCGCAGCTACACCTGCATTTCAGTCGGTTGCACCGGCGGCCGCCACCGCTCCGTTTATATGGTGGAGCAGCTGGCCAAGACCTTCGCCGGCCAGTTCGACAATGTGCAGGTTCGCCACCGCGAACAGCAAAAATAAAACCCGACATCAGCCGGAAACACCGACGTCCCATGCAGAAAAGTCGCCTAACGATCATCAACAAACTCGGCCTTCACGCCCGTGCAGCGAGTAAATTTGCGCAGACCTCGGCACGCTTCTCTGCCAACGTCAGGGTGCACTGCGGGGGCAAATGCGTGGACGGTAAAAGCGTTATGGCGCTGATGTTATTGGCGGCTGGCAAGGGCACCGAACTGGAACTCGAGATCGAGGGCCGCGACGAAGACGCTGCGCTCTGTGCCATATGCGAACTGGTGGCCGATCGCTTTGGCGAGGCCGAGTGAACAATGCGCACTTGTGCCCGGCAGCATGTGGATAGATAGCGGCGATAGGCATAGAATCGCCGCTGACTAAGCAGCACCGATTTTCGACCACCCACCACCTTCAATGCAGTAAGGAATCACCGTGTCCAGCCCTCCCCCCGCAGAAATCAAGTTCCGCGCGCAGAACCAGCTGGGTGAACTGTTTGCGGCACTGGATAGCGGTACCGGGCGCGAGGTGCGGCGCATGCTCAGCACCCTCACCCCGCAGAGTATTGCCCAACTGCTCGAGAGTTCCCCGCCCCGCATCCGCCAGGTACTGTGGAAGCTGATCGACAAAGACGTCGAAGGCGAGGTGCTGCAAGAGCTCACCGACGAGGTGCGAAGCCAGATTCTCGCCACCATGGACACGGAGGAAATGGTGGCGGTGATGGAGGGGCTCGACGCCGATGACGTCGCCGACATACTCCAGGATCTGCCCGAGCGGGTGATGGCGGAAGTCCTCTCCGCTATGAGCGCAACCGACCGCCGGCGGGTCGAGAGCGTACTCGCCTACGACGAGGAGACCGCCGGCGGCCTGATGGACACGGATACCATTTCCGTGCGCCCCAACCTGACCCTCGACGTGGTGCTGCGCTACCTGCGCCGCCACGAGCAACTGCCCGAGTCCACCGACAGCCTGTTTGTGGTCAATCGCCAGGGCCAGTACATCGGGTTGCTGCCGCTTGCCAAGCTGCTTACCACCGACCCGGCGGTAACGGTGCGCGAAGTGGTCAACACCGACGTGGAGCCCATTCCGGCCGACATGCCCGACACCGAGGTGGCGCGGCTATTCGAGAAGTATGATTGGATCACCGCGCCGGTGGTGGACGAGAACAACCGCCTGGTGGGGCGTATCACCATCGACGACGTCGTGGACGTGATCCGTGAGGGCGCGGACCACTCACTGATGAGTCTCGCGGGTCTGGACGAAGAGGAAGACACTTTTGCCCCGGTACGCCGCACGGCGCGGCGGCGCGCGCTGTGGCTCGGTATCAACCTGCTCACCGCACTGCTGGCATCCTGGGTGATCAGCCTGTTCCAGGGCACACTGGACAAGGTGGTGGCGCTGGCGATCCTGATGCCGATCGTCGCCAGCATGGGCGGCGTCGCCGGCAGCCAGACCCTGACGGTGGTGATCCGCGGCATGGCCCTCGGCCAGATCGGCCGCAGCAACCTCGGCTGGCTGATGTCGCGCGAGCTCGGGTCCGCGATACTTAATGCACTGCTCTGGTCTGTGGTGATGGGTGTGATCGCCGGTCTCTGGTTCGGGGATCAGCGCATCGCGATCATTATCATCGCCGCGATGGTGATCAACCTGGTCACCGCCGCCCTCGCCGGCGCGGTCCTGCCGGTGGCACTGCGCGCCATGCGCATCGACCCGGCCCTGGCCGGCGGCGTGGCCCTCACCACGGTCACCGACGTTGTGGGCTTTATGTCCTTCCTCGGCCTCGCCACCTGGTATTACGGCTGAAATCACTAATCTTAGAAGGTCGCCCCGGCGCCCCAAACAGGGCTTGCGACAGTGGTCGAAAACGGTATCGGGGCGGACCGCCCCTAGGGCAATGAATTGGAAAGCGGAATGTACGAAGACGACGATTACGAAGACGACCTGCCGAAGAGCAAGACCAAAGTCAAACAGGAAATGCACGAACTGCAGGACTTGGGCAAACAGCTGACCGAGCTGTCCAAAGCGCAGCTGGCTGAAGTGCCTATCGATGCGGACCTGCAGGAAGCGATCGACACCCTGCACCGGATCAAATCCAATGAGGCGCGTCGTCGCCAGATGCAGTACATCGGCAAACTTATGCGCAGCGCCGACAGCGAGGCGATCGAAGAGGTGTTAGACCGGTTCAAGGAGCGCGACCAGCAGCACCTGCGCTTCGACAAGATGGCCGAGGACTGGCGCGAACGCCTGTTGCAGGAAGGCAACCCGGCGCAGAGCGACTTCTTCGATCGCTATCCGCAGGCAGATCACCAGCAGTTGCGCCAGCTGGTACGCGATTCCAACAAGGAAATAAAGAACAACAAGCCGCCGACCAACCGGCGCAAGCTGTTCCGATTTTTGCGGGATTTCTTTATGCAGGAAGGGCAGTAGACAGACTGCGGCCGCTATTTTTCCGCAACCACGGCGCGGAGGCGAACACCCGGTTCGCCTCCGCGTAGTATTTACTCCCCGCTGGTCTCAGCCTGCCACTCAAAGAGGTTCAACTCGATAAAGAAGAATGCCACCAGCCATAGGAAGGCATCCCAGAAATCCAGGAAGCTGCCGCTGAAGCCCCAATAGATTGCACACAGGAACAGGGTGAAATACAGCACCGCTTTCACCAGCTGCGAGTAGCGCATGATTCGATCGGACAGCTCGTGGCGCAGCTGCAGCCATACCTCGAACGCGAGAATCACCACCACCAGTAGCCAGGCACCGGCGTTGATCACGTCTGTCCAGGCGAGCCATTCAATTTCGCGCCAGACCGCCGTGTCGCCGAGAATCTGTACGTCGGCCAGCCGCAGCACACGGGCATCCGCCAGGGTGGTGCAGTTCGCCGCCGTCAGCGGCACATACTCGTCCTGCGCCACGACCAACTGCCAGCCCCCCTGCGCCGCCAGCTCACAGACGGGCTGCGCCACCGACGCCAGGTCGGATACGTACACCATCTCGGCCACATAGCCGTAGAAGGAGTACACGATGAACAGGTAACAGAAGGCCGATATGGCGTTAAGCGTCCACTTGATCCAGCCGCGAATCCTGTGATCCGCGAGGACAAATGTCTCCAGCTCGAACACCAGCAGCAACAGCACCCAGGCCAGGGTATCGATGGAATCGTTGTAGGCCTCGATCACCCGGCTCCATTGCAGGCCATCGCCAAACACAGAGCCGGCGGCGGCATGATTGTCCAGAAAAAAGGCGTAGACGTTATAGGCGAGTAACAGGTAAACGGTGTATTTGAATACCCGGAAAAGCGTGTAGCGGTTGTTGGGCAACGCCACCGAAGCCATCTCGGACATCAGCACGGACCTCTGTAGATTATTGTTTTACCTCGTCGCAGCGGCCGCAGTGGACCGCCAGCGACAATATCGAATAATTATTCGGTTTTTGCAATAGCCGGGACGAAATCCAGGGCCAGCGAATTCAGGCAATAGCGCAGGCCGGTGGGCGCGGGGCCATCCTTGAACACATGGCCGAGGTGTTCGCCACAGGCCGACAGCACTTCGGTACGCTTCATGCCCCAGCTGTAGTCCACCTTCAGCACGACATTTTCCGGATAGGCGATGTCCCAGAAGCTGGGCCAGCCAGTGCCGGACTCGAACTTGTGCTCGGAGCTGAATACCGGCAATCGACAGCCGGCGGTCACATAGACGCCATCGGCTTCGTTATGCAGCCACTTGCCGGAGAAAGCGCGCTCGGTGTCCTTTTCCCACAAGACCTCATACTGATCCTCCGGCAACAGCTGGCGCCAGACAGACTTGGGAATTGCAGACAAGTTGGTACCGGCAGCGATATGCGCCCTGGCCTCCGCCACGGTCATGGATTGATCGCGTTTTTCGTCGGCCTCGGTACAGGCTGGCAGTGCGAATACCGCCAGCAGTAGCGAGACCATAAACAAGGATCTGTTCATTCTCGACTCCTTGGGCAGGTAAATTTCCCGTCACTATAGAATTGGAGTCCGGGCAGGCGGGGCAGTTCAAATCGCCGGCGTCAGCCGGGAGGGCGGCTCCGCGGGCTCGGCGTACAGATTCTCCGGCGTTTGCAGGCGGCGCCGCTCCTCCCGCTCGGCGGCCTCACCCTGACGCTGGGCGCCGTCGCCGTCGAACAGCTTGTCGAAGCGCACTTCCGGCTCCTCCCAGTCACCGCTGATGCGGTAGCTGACGCTGGCCATTTTATTTACCTGTTTCTTGAACGCCTTACTGATCAGGTAGACCCCGGCCGCCGCCGGCAAGCCGCCGGCCAGCGCCGCCACCAGCGCCAGATTGTTGCCCACCGGCAGTGTCGCCACCAGGGTCAGGTTCAGATCCTCCCGCTTCAGATTGACTCTGCCCGCCATCTGCAGCTCGCTGGTCGGCCCCTCCACCTGGATGGGCACTGCGATTAACAGCTGACCGTCGCCCTCGAACACCACCTCGCCGCGCACCTGGTCGAATGCCATACCGCTCTGGTAGAGGTCAGAGAAGTCCAGCCGCAGGCGGCGCGCCCAGGTGTCGAAATTGAACAGGGACAGCAGCCGCAATAGCGCCGAACCGGCATTGTCGGTGGCGCGCAGGAAACGGCCATCGCGGATATCGATTTTCAATTCACCGGACAGCAGGTTGCCCGCCACCCGCGCCGGCGAGCCATCCCAGCGCAACGCTGTGTCAAAACTGGCGAAGCGGCTCTCGATCAAGGGTTCCTGTCCCCAGGCGCGCTGCACATCGGCCAGATCGTCGGCCACCAGGCGGCCGATAAATTGGGACGAATCGCGGCCATCGGCATCGCGCATCCACATCAGCTGGGCGCCGAGCCTTTTCTCGCCACTGCCGCGGCCCTCCAGCCGCACGCCGCGCGCGGCACCGCGAATGTCACTAAGCACCAGGCGGTCCGTGGACGGGCGCAGACGGAAGGACCAGCGCCCCAGATCCTCTTCGCCGATATGCAGGCTTTCGGTACTGAAATCGATCCGGGGGAGCCCGGCAAAATCGAAACCCGCCCAGGGATCGGCTTTTTCCTGCTTCTCAGCGTCTTCGCTGCCGGCCGCAGCCTCGGACGGCGCCGGCAAGCGCAGATGCGTCAGCTCCAGCTGCAGCGGTGTCGATCCGTCCATGGCCCCGCTCAACTGTCCGGCAGCGGTGTCACTGTCGAACTGCAGTTGCCAGTCGGCACCGAGGCCGCGCCCGCGCACGTGTATATGTTCGATTTCCGTGGTGCCAAGCAGCAGGCGATCGGTGCTCAGATCCAGCGAGACCGGCAGCGGCTGCGGGGAAGCCTCCAGGTCGGCACCGACACTTTCGCCAGTGTCGCTTTCACGAGCATCATAAATGCGCAACAGCTCACGCCAGCGCGGCAGGTCGATGCGTGACAGGTCTCCGCTGATTGCCAGCCCCCGGTCCCGGGGTAGCCGCGCCTCGGAATTCAGGGCGATGACGCCGCGCTCCATTGCTCCCTGCACCAGCCAGAACTGGCCCTGTACATGCTCGCCCAAATTCAAGTGAAACAGACTGCCCTGCTCGCCAATGGGTACACGCAGCACAAAATTGGTCTTTGCCTCGGCCTGTTTGCCGAGCGGCGCCGGCAGGTTCACGGCCACACCGGCCAGATTGGAGTTCAATTCGAAGATCGCCGAATAAGGCTCTTCCTTCGCCTTGGCGGGTATGGTCACCAGCGCCTGATAGGCAAACACGCCATCCAGCCACTGCAGTTCCGGGCGACCACTCCAACGACGCACCGACTCGGTATCGGCACTGCCGTCGACAACCACCTGGGTGTCGCGCTGTTCGCCAGTGCCGAAATGGCGAATCTTGGCACTCAGCGGCCGCCCCCACAGGCGGCCGTTGAACCGGGTTCCGGCCAGCCCCTGTTCGCTGTCGTAATCCACGCGCCCGTGCAGCTGCTCGATCTGCAGGTTGAGGTTCTGCAGTTGCAGGGCGCCGCGCTGCAGATCCAGCTGCACGCGCTGCCGGGCGGGCAGATCCGCACCGCCGAGAGGCTGCGACAGGGCCAGACTGCCGTCCATGTGGCCGCCCAGTTTCCACTCGTCGAATGCACTGCCCAGCTGCTGCCGCAGCGGCGACTGCTGCAACAGCCTGAGTCCGTCAGCGGCCGGACCCGACAACTGCGCATGCACATCGAGCCGGGAGCCGATTCCATGGGGATTCGGTGTAACCCCCACCACAATGTCGCGCGCATCGATGTTCCACAAACGCGCCGCTGCGGCCCGCACCAGCACATTGCCATCATTGATCAGCAGGCGTCCGTCGACGTTGTGAGCGGCGGGCCAGCCCGCCGCATAATCCAGGTCGGCGGTGTTGAAGTCGGCGGCAAGTTGTACGGTCTGCCGGTCCGCGTGCTGCCCCAACGCCAGCAACCTTTCGTCGTCGCCTTCTCGGTAACTGGAACCGCGATAGACAAAGGCCGCGTTGGTGACGCGGCCGGAATTCTTGTTGCCGAGCCCGTCGTTTAACCAGTGCCGCAGGTCGTCACTGACCGTCTGGGGCACCAGCTGCCGCTGGACCGAAAGTGGCGCGTCGCGCAGGCCCAGCGCCAGGGTGAGCTCCGCCGCGCGGGTGCGGGCGACATAGGGCAGCTGCAGCAGGAACTGGCCACTGACTTTGCCCAACTCGCCGTCGAGTTGCAGCGGGCCGGACAGCACCTGCACCGAATTGCCCTGCCGGTCTACAGACCAGGCAACGGTACCGCTGGCGTGTTCGAAATGAAACGTATCGCCATACAGGTTCGGGAAATGGGCGCTGAACCCGCCTCCATCCAGTTCGACGCGTCCGTTGGCACCCTGCAACTGCACAAAACCATTCAGTCCCGCGACAGCTGGCGCACCGCGGTACGCCTCGGCGCGGAGGTCGCGCAGGTTGGCGCTCAACGCGATTTGGCCGTCGATCGCGCGAACCAACTGTACACTGCGCAACTGACCGCTGGGCTGCAGGGCGCGCAGCCATTCGTCTGCCGGTCCCTGCAACAGCTCCAGCCGCTCGAGGATACTGCTCCAGCCACCGAGGTCGATCACATCGGCTGCCAGCTGCAGGCCGTGCTCACGGCTGCCGCTCGTCTGCAGGTTCAGCGGCGGCATTTCGAGGCCGCGCCAGTCCAGCTGGATATCCTGCAGCGCCAGGCGCCACTGCTGCCCGGGCTGCCAGCGCCCGGAAATGTCCCCGGCGACAGACTGCAGCGGCGCGAGTACCGATACCGGCGACTCGCTGTCCGCCGCGGCGATGACGTCGGAGTTCTCTGCCTGGGCCTGGCCATCCGGCTCGACCTGCTCGAGGCTGAGGCGGCCGAGCAGCCGGTAGCCACTGTCCGCGGCGCTCTGCAACCACAGCTTGCCGCGCGCTTGCTTGCGCCCGGCCCAGTGATATTTCTCCGGCAGTGGTGTCAGCTGGTGCAGCAGCGTGACGATATCCTCGTCGAGCAACAGCTCATTCAGTTGGATATAACCGTTTAGCGAGAAGTGGGATTTGTCACGAGGATTGCCGCGCCCCTCGAGAATCAACCGCAGGGTTTCCCGATCCACCTCCGCCATCTGGGAATCGCCGTCACGGGAGATAAACGCGCGGGCGCTGAGGCGGTGAAAATAACCGCTGTTTTCCAAATGGATCTGCGGCAGGTTTACCTCCGCCCGCTGGCCGTCCGCCAGGCGCAGGGTGATGCTGGCATTGCGCACCTGCACCTTGGGGCCGAGCTGGAAGATGCGTGCAGGATCGCCGACGCGCGCTACACCTTCGCCTGCTTTGTCGACCGCCTCTACCGACGCCTGGGGGAAACCGTCGATATGCCACTGGCCGCGCTCACCGCGACTGAGTCCGGCAGCAAAATCGTGTACCTGCAGGTTCTTCCACACCAGTTCGCGGTTCCACAGGCTGGCGAGCAGATCCAGATGAAACAGCCCGTAGCCCATCTGTACTTCGCCATTTTCGCCGAGGCGCAGCCCGTCCAGCTGCAGCGCCACCTCCAGCGCCTGCCAGCGCAGGGACAGGCGATCCATCTGCACCGGGACGCCGAGACTCGCCGACAGCCAGCTACTGATCTGCGGGCGATACTGCTCCACCTGCGGCGACAGAATACGTCCGGTCTGCACCAGTATCGCCAGCGCGATCACCACACTGACGGTCAGCAGCCAGAATTTGCGTGCCAGCCAGCGCAGTACCCCGATCACGATCCACCTCCGATTGCGCACGGCGATTCGCCTCGCACCACAGGGGCACGGGGGGCTCGGCGGGCGACAGAGCGCGGATCAGACCAGCACAATGTCGTACTGCTCCTGGTTGTAAATGGGCTCTACCTGAAACTGAATGGGACGACCGATAAACTCTTCCAGATCGGCGACATTGGCGGACTCCTCGTCGAGCAGCAGATCGATCACGACCTGACTTGCCAGTACCATGATTTTCTCGCTGTCGTAGGCGCGGGCCTCACGAATAATCTCACGGAATATTTCGTAACACACCGTCTCGGCACTCTTCAACGTGCCCCGCCCCTCGCATACCGGACAGGGCTCACAGAGGATCTGGCCGAGAGACTCACGGGTCCGCTTGCGGGTCATTTCCACCAGCCCCAGCTCCGAGACACCGGTGATACTGGATTTGGCGTGATCCCGCTCGAGGGTCTTTTCCAGCGTGCGCAGCACCTGGCGCTGGTGCTCCGGGTCCTTCATATCGATAAAGTCGATAATGATGATGCCGCCCAGATTGCGCAGACGCAGCTGGCGCGCAATGGCGGTGGCCGCCTCCAGATTAGTCTTGAAGATGGTCTCTTCGAGATTGCGGTGGCCGACGAAAGCACCGGTGTTCACATCGATGGTGCTCATCGCCTCGGTCTGCTCGATAATCAGGTAGCCGCCGGACTTCAGTGTGACCTTATTCTGCAGCGCCTTGCGGATCTCCTCCTCGACACCGTACAGGTCGAACAGCGGGCGCTCGCCCGGATAGTGCTCCAGGCGCCCGGCGATCTCCGGCGCATACTTGCCGGCAAATTCTGCCGCGCGACCGTGGGCCTCGCGGGAGTCGATACGGATTTTCTCGGTGTAGGGGCGCGCCAGGTCGCGCAACGCGCGCATAAACAGCGGCAGATCCTCGTAGATGACCGAAGGCACCGGGCGATCCTTGATGCGCTGCTCCAGCTCCCGCCACAGCTTGTACAGGAAGGGGATATCGCGCAGCAGCTCGTCTTCGCTGACACCCTCGGCCACCGTGCGCAGGATAAAGCCGCCGTCGCCGGACAGGCCCTCTTCCGCCAGCTTTGTCGACGCCAGCTCTACCAGCGCGCGCAGCCTGTCGCGCTCGCTCTCATCCTCGATCCGGTTGGAAATACCTATGTGACGGGTCTGCGGCATGTACACCAGGTAGCGCGCGGACACCGAAAGATGTGTGGTCAGACGCGCGCCCTTGCTGCTGATCGGGTCCTTGACCACCTGCACCACCAGCGACTGCCCCTCGCGCACCAGTGCACGGATGTCCGCCACTTCGGTCGACTCGCGGGACTCCATGCCCTCCTCGTCCAGCGGCGCGATATCCGACGCGTGGATAAAACCGGCCCGCTCGAGACCAATATCCACAAACGCCGCCTGCATGCCCGGCAGCACTCGCACCACCTTGCCTTTGTAGATATTGCCGACGATGCCGCGGCGCGCGCTGCGCTCCAGGTAGACTTCCTGCAACACACCGTTTTCCACCAGTGCCACGCGGGTCTCGGTGGGCGCGACATTGATCAGCAGCTCTTCGCTCAAGAGTCGGCCTCCTGCCAGTAGGACTCACACCAATAGGGAATGGCGGCGTGTTCCAGCATCGGCACCAGCGCCTCCAGCGGCAGCCCCACCACATTGCTATAACTGCCACTGATGGATTCGACCAGGGCGGCACCGAGGCCCTGAATACCGTAACCGCCGGCCTTGTCAGCCGGTTCCCCGGTACGCCAGTAAGCGTCGATCTGTGTCTTGTTCAGATGCCTAAATCGCACTCGGGTTTCCACCAGGCGACTGAACTGGCGCTCCATCGAGCGCAGGCACAAGGCGGTCAGCACCGAGTGCTCGGTACCCGAAAGTGCGTGCATCATGCGCTCAAAATCGGCGAAATCCCGCGGTTTTTCCAAGACCCGGTCGCCGGCCATGACCACTGTGTCGGCACCCAGCGCCCACAGGCTCGGATCCGAGCCGGCGGCCATCTGCAACCCGGCCGCTGCCTTGTCGTGGGCGAGGCGCTGGATATAGTCCTGCGGAGTCTCCCCGGACTGGCGCTGCTCCGGCACATCGGGGGTGATCTGTGAAAAAGGCACAGCAATCTGCGCCAGCAGCTGTGCGCGGCGCGGGGAGCCGGAGGCTAGGAGAAGTCGGCTTGCGGCGGAAGATTTTGACACAGTACTGCTTATTGTTAGTGGACCAGCGGCTGATTATAGCGGCATCGATCGAAAAGTGATCGGCCTTTTACAGAGTTTAACAGTCGGTGACCAACCGTTCAGCGCACCTGCAGGCGCCCAGCCATGCTGTTAAGCCACGGTGCCACCCAGGGCCACAACAGGGCACTGGTGATGGCCGGCCACAGGAAAGTCAGCCCGGGAACCGGCTTGCCGGCCAGGCTGTGTACCCAGTTGCCCACCACCTGATTGATACCCACGAGGACGAATACCCACAGCAGCTGCTGGGCTGGGTTGAAAGCGCGGGTGCGCCGGTAGGTCAGCAGACTGAAATAGGCCAGCACCGCCAGTGCCAACGCGTGCGACCCCAGTGTTGCACCGGTTACCAGGTCTTCCACCAACCCCACCAGCCAGGCAAATCCTACCCCCAGATTCTGCGGCATGCGTGTGATCCAGAAGATGACTAGCAGTGCGGTGAATGACGGGCGAAACCACAGCCAGTGGTGCGGCAGTGGCATGACGGCCAGCAGCAAAGCGACGAGCACCGTTGCGGCGATGAACCAGCGGTTATTCGCTTCCAAGGCCTTCGTCCCTGTCGCCGATCACCGCCAGCACAAAGCGGCTCCGGTTCATGCGCCCGCGCGGCTGCACTTCGGCCTCGGCAAATGCCTGGCCGGGATCACGCTGCACCGAAATGACTTCACCGACCGGATAACCGGCCGGGAAGCGCCCGCCGAGCCCGGAGCTCAGCAGCAGGTCGCCCTCGCGGATATCACTGGTATTGGCCAGGTGGCGCAATTTGAGTCGGTAGAGGTCGCCGGTACCCTCGGCCACCGCACGCACACTGTTGCGCAGCACCTGCACCGGGATGGCGTGACTGGCGTCGGTGATCAGCAAGACCCGGCTCGAAGAGCCACCGGCTTCAATCACCTGTCCCAACAGACCGCTGGCGTCCATAATCGGCGTACCCACGTCGACACCGTCGTCGCGGCCCTTGTCGATCAGCAGCACATGTTCGAGCGGGTCCGGCGAGACACCGATAATCTGTGCCACCAGCAGCCGCTCATCCACGGTCTCGGCCGAGTTCATCAGTTCTTTAAGCTGGGTATTTTCCGCTTTTACCGCCGCGAGCAGCTGGCTGCGCTGTTCCAGCAGCAACAGCTGACGCTTGAGCCGGCTGTTCTCCTCCAGCAGCTCCTCGCGCGTGCGCCACTGCTCGCCGGCCCAATCGCCGACACGCTCGGGAGCCCCGGTTATCCAGTAGAAGGGCGCAACAAAGCCGGCCAGTCGCTCACGCAGCGGCTGCAGCCAGTCGGTATAGAGATTGATCGCGATGAGTGCCGCCGCCACCAGGCCCAGCACGAGAATGCGGGACTCAGGCGAAGGGCCGCGGGTAAATAGCGGTTTAATGGGCAGACCCCCATTAACAGGTCAGTTTGTGTTCTTGTTATCGGATCATACATGTAAGAGCGGCCCCTGGCCGCGATCTACTTCTCGCCGCCGCAGCGACTGATCGCGGTCAGGGGCCACTCCTACAGCAACAGCCGGTTAGTTGGACACCAGGTACAGGCGGCTCTTGTCCATCATATCCAGCGCCTTGCCGCCGCCACGCGCCACACAGGTGAGCGGGTCGTCGGCAACGATTACCGGCAGGCCGGACTCTTCCATCAGCAGGCGGTCCAGGTCGCGCAACAAAGCACCACCGCCGGTCAGCACCATACCGCGCTCGGCAATATCGGAGGCCAGTTCCGGTGGAGACTGCTCCAGCGCACTCTTCACCGCCTGGACGATGCCAGTCAGCGGCTCCTGCAGCGCTTCGAGAATTTCGTCGGAGTTCAGGGTGAAGCTGCGCGGCACGCCTTCGGCCAGATTGCGGCCGCGCACGTCGATTTCGCGCACCTCACTGCCGGCGTAAGCACAGCCGATCTCTTCTTTGATGCGCTCGGCCGTGGCATCACCGATCACGCTACCGTAGTTGCGACGCACATAGTTGACGATGGCCTCATCGAAGCGGTCGCCGCCGATGCGTACGGAATCGGAGTAAACGACACCGTTCAGGGAGATGATGGCGATCTCAGTGGTACCTCCGCCGATATCCACCACCATGGAACCGCTGGCTTCCTCAACCTTGAGGCCGGCGCCGATCGCGGCCGCCATGGGCTCCTCGATCAGCCATACCTCGCGCGCCCCGGCACCCATCGCGGATTCGCGAATCGCGCGGCGCTCCACCTCGGTAGACTGGCACGGCACGCACACCAGTACCCGCGGGCTCGGACGCATCCAGCTGTTCTCGTGCACTTTCTTGATAAAGTGCTGCAGCATCTTCTCGGTGACCTGGAAGTCGGCGATAACACCGTCTTTCAGCGGGCGTATCGCTGTGATATTACCCGGCGTGCGGCCGAGCATACGCTTGGCCTCGACACCGACGGCCTCGACGATCTTCTGGCCGTTGTAGTGGCGGATGGCGACGACGGAGGGTTCATCGAGGACTACGCCGCGATCGCGCACGTAGATCAGCGTATTGGCTGTTCCCAGGTCGATAGAGAGATCACTGGAGAACATGCCCCGCAAACGTTTAAACATGGAATTCGATTACCTTGTACTAATTATCAGCGCCCCGGGGCGGGCACCGCAGGCGCGGTTCAAACCCGGTCTCAAAGCCTAGTTAGTCCGCGCGAAAAATTCTGAGTTCCAGACCGCAAAAGCTGCCCGGATTTATGCTTGTTTACCGGGGGCGCGCAGACCCCGGCCAGAATCGGCAAACTCTAACAACGGCGCGGGTTGAGAGCAAGGCTGAAAAACAATCAATTGTGGACCGCGAGCCATATTGCGAGCCGGGCCCCGCGGCCGGCGCTGGCCAGCCGGTGAGAATAGCGGCCCAATGTGCTAAATTTGCCTCCCCCTGCCTCCCGCCCGACGCGAGGCAGCCCGATATTTGCCACTCAAGCTGGAGCCCCAATTGCCATGGCCGTGGATACGCAAACCGTAGAGAAACTGGCGGAACTCGCCCGCATCGCTATCTCCACCGAGACCATCGACGAGGTCAGCAACCGCCTGGGCGAGGTCCTGCAACTGGTGGATCAGCTGCAGGCTGTCAGTACCGAAGGCGTGGCCCCCATGGCCCACCCACTGGACGAGGAGCAGGTGCTGCGCGCCGACGAAGTCACCGAGTCCGACCGCCGCGAAGAATTCCTGCAGCTGGCTCCCCAGTCCGAAGAGGGTCTCTACCTGGTGCCGAAAGTGATCGACTGACCGCGCCGGCGCCTTCAGCCAGCCAGATCAGACGAAGAGCCTTCAGCTCAACTGGAAAGAGCCCTCAGCTCAACGGGAAAGAGCCCTCAGCTCAAGCATAAAGAACTCTCAGCTCAAGCGGAAAGAGCCATCAGCTCAGACAAATCGAGCCTTCAGCGAAATAAGAGATCCCTCAGCCGATCCGAACCCATTAGGGAAGAACATGCACCAGCTAACCATCGCCGAGATTATCCGAGGATTGCGCGACAAGCAGTTCTCCAGCGTCGAGATCACCCGCCACCTGCTCGACCGCATTCAGCAACTGGATGGCAATTACAACAGTTTTATTACCGTCACCGAAGAACTGGCGATGACCCAGGCCGCGGCGGCGGACGAGCGCCTGAGCAAAGGCGAGGCACCCGCCCTGTG
The DNA here is from genome assembly GCF_900107725.1 of Microbulbifer marinus. Lineage (GTDB taxonomy): Bacteria > Pseudomonadota > Gammaproteobacteria > Pseudomonadales > Cellvibrionaceae > Microbulbifer > Microbulbifer marinus. The sequence continues at coordinate 1,509,396 of NZ_FNQO01000001.1, forward strand.
CGGCGTGCCCATCGCCCACAAGGACATCTTCTGCACCAGCGGCGTGCGCACCAGCTGCGGCTCGAAAATGCTGGATAACTTCGTACCGCCCTACGACGCCACTGTGGTGGAGAACTTCAACGCTGCCTCCGCCGTTACCCTGGGCAAGACCAATATGGACGAGTTCGCGATGGGCTCTTCCAACGAGACCAGCTTTTACGGCCCGGTGAGAAACCCCTGGAACACCGACTGTGTGCCCGGCGGCTCCTCCGGCGGTTCCGCCGCTGCCGTAGCGGCGCAGCTGGCTCCCGGCACCACCGCTACCGACACCGGCGGTTCCATCCGCCAGCCGGCGGCGCTGACCAATACCACCGGCCTGAAGCCCACGTACGGGCGCGTCTCCCGCTGGGGCATGATCGCGTTCGCGTCCAGCCTCGACCAGGCCGGCCCCATTGCCCGCAACGCGGAAGATGCTGCCTACCTGCTGTCGGCGATGGTGGGCCACGATCCGAAAGACTCCACCAGCCTGAACCGACCGGTGCAGGACTACACGCTGAACCTGAACGACAGCATCGCCGGACTAAAAATCGGCGTGCCGAAAGAATACTTCGGCGAGGGCCTGAATGCGGACACGGCGGCGCGGGTTCAGGACGCATTGAAAGAATTCGAAAAGCTCGGCGCCGAACTGGTGGAAGTGAGCCTGCCCCACACCGATTTGGCCGTGCCCGCTTACTATGTCATTGCGCCGGCAGAGGCATCGGCCAACCTGTCGCGCTTCGACGGCGTGCGTTACGGCTATCGCTGCGAGGATCCGCAGGACCTGCGCGACCTCTACATGCGCTCCCGCGGTGAAGGCTTCGGCGACGAGGTCCAGCGCCGCATTCTCGTCGGCACCTACGCCCTGTCCGCCGGTTACTACGATGCCTACTACAACAAGGCACAGCAGGTACGCCGCCTGATCAAACAGGACTTCGTGCAGGCGTTCGAGAAAGTCGACGTAATCATGGGGCCGACGTCGCCGTCACCCGCCTTTGCGCTGGGGGCAAAAAAGGCGGATCCGGTGGCCATGTACCTGGAGGATATCTATACCATCGCCACCAACCTGGCGGGCCTGCCCGGCATGTCCCTGCCCTGCGGCCTGGTAAACAACCTGCCGGTGGGCCTGCAGATCATCGGCAACTACCTGGATGAAGCGCGCATGCTCAACGTCGCGCACCAGTACCAGCAGGTAACCGACTGGCACCAGCAATTCGCAAGCTCGGCCAGCCCCGCATAAGGAGAATCACTGTGGAATGGGAAATCGTTATCGGGCTGGAAGTACACGTACAGCTCTCCACCAAATCGAAACTGTTTTCCGGCGCCAGCACCCAGTTTGGCGCCGCACCGAACACACAGGCCTGCGCGATCGACCTGGCCATGCCGGGCACCCTGCCGGTCCCCAATGCAGAGGCCTTTCGCTCCGCCGTGATGTTCGGCCTGGCGATGAATGCGGAAATTGGCAAGCGCTCCGTGTTCGAGCGCAAAAACTATTTCTACCCGGACCTACCCAAGGGTTACCAGACCACCCAGCTGGCGGAACCCATCGTCGGCCCCGGTGAAATCGAAATTCACCTTGAGGACGGCAGCAGCAAGACAGTGCGCCTGCACCACGCCCACCTGGAAGAGGACGCCGGCAAGTCCCTGCACGAAGCTGTTTTTGAAAGTGGCCACGGCATGTCCGGCATCGACCTGAACCGCGCCGGTACGCCGCTGATCGAAATCGTCTCCGAGCCGGATATGCGCAGTGCCGCCGAGGCGGTCGCCTACCTGAAAAAGATCCACAGTATCGTCACCTACCTGGGCATCTCCGACGGCGACATGTCCCAGGGTTCGATGCGCTGCGATGCCAACGTATCGGTGCGATTAAAGGGCGAGGAGAAACTCGGCACCCGCACCGAGCTGAAAAACATCAACTCCTTCCGCTTCGTCGAGCGCGCCATCAAGGTGGAAGCCGAGCGCCAGATCGACATCCTCGAGGACGGCGGCAGCATCGTGCAGGAGACGCGCCTGTACGACGCGGACAAGAATGAAACCCGCTCCATGCGCAGCAAGGAAGTGGCCAATGACTACCGCTACTTCCCCTGCCCGGACCTGCTGCCGGTGGTTCTCAGCGACGACTATGTGGAGCAACTGCGCAACGAGCTGCCGGAGCTGCCGGACGCCAAGGCCGCGCGCTTAAGGGATGAGTACAAGCTGTCTGCCTACGATGCCGACCTGCTAACTCAGGAAAGGGCAACCGCCGACTACTTCGAAACGGTAGCGAAAGCATGTGGTGAAGCCAAGCTGGCGGCCAATTGGATGACCGGTGAACTCGCCGCGCTGCTGAACCGGGAGGAGCTATCCATCGGGCAATCGCCGGTCTCCGCCGAACAGCTGGCCGGCCTGATTCTGCGCATCAAGGACAACACCATCTCCAGCAAGATCGCCAAGCAGGTGTTCGAGGCCATGGCCAACGGCGAGGGCGACGCGGACACGGTGATCGAAAAGCGCGGCCTCAAGCAGGTATCCGATACCGGCGCCATCGAACAGATGGTCGATGACGTCATCGCCGCGAGTGCTGCGCAAGTGGACAACTACCGCAATGCCGACGAGGCCAAGCGACCGAAGATGATGGGGTATTTCGTCGGCCAGATCATGAAGGCCTCCAAGGGCCAGGCCAATCCGCAGATGATCAACAAGATCCTCAAGGAAAAGCTCGACGCCCTGCTCTGAGTCTTGCCTCTATCTAATCGGGGGAGCACCTGAGGGCGCTCCCCCATCCTCCCCTGCCCGAGTAATCCGCCCGCCACTCGCCAGTGCAGGCGATCTCCGGTCGCCGAACGATCATTCTTTGCCTGCACATACGCTGCAGCTAGTCCGGTATTCGACCAATGGCTACTGGACAAACGCCACAAGAGTCACGAAAGTAAGGATCAATAACCGATAACGATAACCTCAGTACGATAACAACAACGAGGTACCGCCGATGACAGACACGCTTCTCAGCTACACCAGCGGTAGCAGCGCCCAGCCGCTGATCGATATGACCATCGGCGACAAGTTCGATCAGGTCGCGGAAAATTACCCCGATAATGAAGCCTTGGTCGTGCGCCATCAGGGCATTCGCTGGAACTATCGGGAGTTCCAGCAGCAAGTCGACACCTGCGCCCGCGCGCTGCTGGCCATCGGCATCGACAAGGGTGACCGGGTCGGCATCTGGTCGCCCAACTGCGCCGAGTGGACCACGCTGCAATTCGCCACCGCCAAGATCGGCGCCATCCTGGTCAACATCAACCCGTCCTACCGCCTGCACGAACTCGAATACGCCCTCAACCACTCGCAAACCCGTATGCTGGTGATCGCCGAGCGCTTCAAGAGCTCGGATTACACTCGGATGCTCTACGAGCTGGCGCCGGAACTGCAGTCATCGGATCGGGGCAAACTCGCCGCCGCACGGCTGCCCCACCTGCAAGTCGTCGTCAATCTCGCCGAGCGGGACTACGGCGGCATGTGGCGCTGGAACGACCTGCTCGAACAGGCCGACAAGGCCAGCGAGGCCCAACTGGCAGCGGTGCAGCAATCGCTGCACTACCGCGACCCGATCAATATCCAGTACACCTCCGGCACCACCGGTTTCCCCAAGGGCGCCACCCTGTCCCACCACAATATCCTCAACAACGGTTTCTTCGTCGCCGAGAGCATCAAGCTGACCGAGCACGACCGCCTGGTGATTCCGGTGCCGCTGTATCACTGTTTCGGCATGGTGATGGGCAACCTGGGTTGCGTCACCCACGGCGCCACCATGATCTACCCCGGCGAGGGCTTCGACCCGGGCGCGGTACTGGAGACGGTGGCAACAGAGCGCGCCACCGCCCTGTATGGCGTGCCGACCATGTTTATCGCCGAGCTGGAACACCCGGACTTCGCTAAGTACGACCTCAGCTCCCTGCGCACCGGCATCATGGCCGGCTCCATCTGCCCCGCCGAGGTGATGAAGGCGGTCAACGGCAAGATGCATATGCAGGAAGTACAGATCGCCTACGGCATGACCGAGACCAGCCCGGTTTCAACCCAGACTGCCGCCAACGATCCGTTCGACAAGCGCGTCACCACCGTCGGCCGCACCCAGCCGCACCTGGAATCGAAGATCGTCGATCCCGCCAGCGGCGAGACGATGCCGCGCGGCGCAATCGGCGAACTGTGCACCCGCGGCTACAGCGTCATGCTCGGATACTGGAATAACGAGGAGGCCACCCGCGCCGCCATCGACGGCGACGGCTGGATGCACACCGGCGACCTGGCCACCATGGACGAGGACGGCTACATCCAGATCGTCGGCCGCATCAAGGATATGGTGATCCGCGGCGGCGAGAACATCTATCCGAAGGAAGTGGAGGAGTTCCTCTACACCCATCCGGCCATCGCCGATGTACAGGTCACCGGCGTGCCGGACAAGAAATACGGCGAGGAGCTGGTGGCCTGGGTGCAGCTGCGCACCGATGCCGGCACTGTTTCAGAGGAGGAATTGCGGGAATTCTGCAAGGGCAAGATCACCCACTTCAAGGTGCCGCGCTACTTCAAGTTTACGGACAGCTTTCCGATGACCGTCACCGGCAAAGTCCAGAAATTCAAAATGCGCGAGATCTCCATCGCGGAGCTCGGCCTCGAGCAGTAGGAAAAGCAACGGGCGCGGATGTTCCGCGCCCGTCACCTGCACGCCGATAGTATTCACTCTCCCCCAAAGGCGTGCTTCTTATGTACCATGGGAACGGACCAACTCACCAAAGTGTTGAAGGTTCCCCATGAAAATAATAAAAACGTTAACTCTCATCGCACTGATGCTGCTGACAGGCTCCTATACCTGGGCCACCGATTATTCGTCCGTTGCAGAGCTGCGCCGTGCGCTCGATAACGGCAGCACCACATCCGCACAGCTTGTAATCGGCTACCAGAAAATGATCGAGGAGCACGACGCTGAGCTCAATGCGGTCACCCAGATCAGCCCCACGGCCCTGCGGGAAGCCACGCGCCTCGACCGACTGCGGGCCCAGGGCAAGTTGCTGGGGCCGTTACACGGCATCCCGGTACTGCTGAAGGACAATATCGACACCGCCGATGGTCTCGCCAACACCGCCGGATCGGTGCTGCTCGCAGACAACTTCCCCGAGCAGGATGCATTCCTGGTCAAACAACTCAAAAAGGCCGGAGCCATTGTGCTCGGCAAGGCCAACCTGAGCGAGTGGGCCAACTTCCGCTCGACCAATTCCTCCAGCGGTTGGAGTGCGACCGGCGGCCAGACCCGCAACCCCTATGATCTGAGCCGCTCCCCCTGCGGCTCCAGCGCCGGTTCCGCGGTCGCCGTCGCCGCGGGGCTGGTGCCATTGGCAGTGGGCACCGAGACCGATGGCTCCATCACCTGCCCGGCTGCGATCAACGGTATCGTCGGTATCAAACCCACCCTGGGACTCGTCAGCCGCTCCGGCATTATTCCCATTTCCATACACCAGGATACCGCCGGCCCCATGGCCACCACGGTGACCGGTGCAGTGATGCTCCTGGACGCCATGGTTGGGCGCGACAGCACCGACCCCTTCGCTCAAGCTCCGCACGGGCCCTACGCAGACAATCTGGTCACCGGCGGTCTGAAGGGAATGCGGGTTGGCGTGGTGCGCAACCTGATGGGCTACAGCCCGCGCACCGACGCGGTCTTCGAGCGCGCGCTCGACACGCTGAAAAACCAGGGCGCGGCGATCGTCGACAACGCCAATATCGAAACCCTGGATGCGATCCACGCAAAGGAATTCGATTTGCTGGCCTGGGACTTCAGGGACGCGCTCAATGACTATCTCGCCGGTGCCAGCGGCGACTACAGGAGTCTGGCAGCATTGATCAAGGGCAACGAAGAATATCGCGAGCGGGAATTGCGCTATTTCGGTCAGGAAATCTTTATCAAAGCGCAGGACTCCCGCGGTCGCGATGAACCCGAATACGAACAAGAAATCGCCAGACTCAAGTCTCTCGCCGGCGCGAAAGGAATAGATGCGACCCTGGAGAAATACGATGTCGATATCTTGGTCGCACCGACCGTCGGTCCGGCGTGGAAGATCGACCATATCAACGGCGACCACTACCAGGGCTCCGCCACCACACCCGCGGCGGTAGCCGGCTACCCGCATATCACCGTACCCATGGGCTTCGTCGAGCACCTGCCGGTCGGCATCTCATTTTTTTCCGGTGCCAACCGGGAGGACATACTGATCCGCGCTGCGTACAATTACGAGCGGGCCAGCCAACAGCGCCGCGCCCCCGAGTTTTTGGCGGGCGATTCAATTTAAACCGCGCTGTGTGGCCGCGCCCCAACTCCGGGACAATTTAAGGAAGAGTCTGTGAGCCTGAAAAAAGACAAGCAAAAAGTACTCGGCGAAGTATTTGACGATGAACGTATCGCCGGTTTCCTGGTTGGCGAAGCGCCGGAAGGCGTCAATCGCGACTACTACCTGCTCGAGCGCGCCTACCGCAGTATGAAAGCGGACAATTTCGCCACTTTCATTCGCCTATTCCAGGAACAGAACCTGGACCTCGACAGTCCCGGACCGGATGGCAAAACACTGCTGGCGCGCATCGAAGAACATCGCCAGGGCACAGACTATGCAGAGATCCTGAAGGCCGCCGGCGCCCGCGCCTGACGGGGGAAAGATTATGACTTCCAATCCGGTACACGGTGTCGACGCACTGATGCGCGGCGCCCGCCTGCTGACCAGGCGCGAACTGCGACCGTTCATTATCGTTCCGCTGCTGATCAACCTGGTAATTTTCATCGCCGTCAGCGCGCTGATGATCTCGCAACTGGGCGGACTCACCGACTATCTCGGCAGCCTGCTCTCTCACACCCCGGTGAATACCGAGAACATGTCCTGGTGGGAATCCGTCATGGCCAAAGGCGCCGCCTGGGCCGCCGACGCCTTCCGCTGGCTGGCCTGGGTGATCGCGCTGGCCGTGCTGGTGCTGTTCTTCTTTGTCTACGGTTACCTATTCGGCATCATCACCAATATTATCGCTGCGCCATTTAACGGCTTTCTGGCGGAGAAGGTGGAGGAAATCCTCACCGGCAAAGCGCCACCACCGGAGCCGCTGGGCAAGATGGTCTGGCGTACCCTGGGCCGGGAATTCCGCAAGCTCGGTTACTTTATCGGCTGGGGTCTGGTGATACTTGTTGTCGCACTGCTGACGAGTTGGACCGTGTTCATACCGGCCGTGCTGAGCGCCCTCTGGGGTGCCTGGTGCATGGCGATCCAGTATGTGGACTATCCGCTAGACAATCACCAGCGTCCATTCAGCGAACTGAAAAGCGTTCTGCTGCGGCGCAAACTGACCACACTGAGCTTTGGCGGCACCGTGATGCTGGCAAAGATGGTGCCGATACTGAATATCTTCGTTATGCCGGCGGCAGTGGCGGGAGGCACCGCGCTGTGGATCGAGCGCCTGCGCCAGCACGGGGATCCCGGCACGGACAAGCTGCCCATCGACCAATAAAAAACGCGGGCCAAGCCCGCGTTTTTTGTTTTGGCTAACGCCACCTGCCACGCTGCTGCGCGCGCGCACTAACCAGCCGGAATACGATCCAGTAGATCCGGTACCAACCGCTCTGAACCGAAAGCGCTCAGGTGATCATCGTCGCGGTAGAGGGGCATCCCGCTTGCCTGAATCTGGCAGCGCGGACGACAGAGTTCCGGCACCAGGCTCTGACGCTGTACCTGAAACTCTTCCGCCAGAGCGTCAAATATCGCATTGGCGCGGCGGTTGCGCGCCTCCACATCCTCCCGCGTGGGGGCTGCCTGCAGCTGGGCGCCAACAAACTCGGCACTCACGATGGCCATCGGTACCGAGAAGGGGATCTCTGGAAGTCCTTCCACGATCACAACCTCTCGCCCGGTAGCACGAATGCGGGCAACGGTATCGGCAAGGCCGCTGGCGACCAGCTCGAAATTGTGCGACGCCGGATCTCCCGCCGCCGCAATTTGCCGGGCACTCTGCCCGGAGGCCGGAGCCATAACGGCGGGCGGGCCACTTTCACCTGGGGAGCGGGTTCCCTCCACCACCAGTGCCCAGCGAGCCACCAGGATCACGGTATTCAGGTCATCGCGCTGCTCCAGCATCTCCATTACCTGCGCGTTGAAGGTATCGCAGCCGTGAGACGCCCCCATTTCCATCCGGACCACACCCAGCAGCGGTGCACAGGCCGACTTGACCGCCGCAACACCGCGGCGCTTCCTGTCCTGCAGCCAGCGCTCAAAACCCGGTAGAAAGGCACCGGCATGCGAGTCGCCCCACAGCAGATAATCGACAGAAGCGCCGTCTTCCGCCGCCACACCAAACTCGCACAGCCCCTCTGCCGGTGAAAGCCCCATGCAGCGACGCTGCTCGGGGGTGCGTTTGATGGCATTTTGATAAGTCGCAAACAGGGATTCCGGCAAACGGGAGGGCATCCCCTTGTTGACGTTGATCACCAGGGCCACGGATACCACCAGCGTGGCCACGGCGCCGAGGGTGCGCACCAGACCCCGCCGCGAAAAGCCCTGCGGCGTCGGTCGGCGAAACGGCGCCTCCACGAACCCCCAGCTAAGCCAGGCCAGCACCAGGGAAAGTGCCACCGCCTGCAAAGCCAGCGCCAGCGGAAGTTCCGCGCCGCCGTGCAGGAGCCGGAAAAGTACCAGCACGGGCCAGTGCCACAAGTACAGGGAATAGGAAATCAGCCCGACTGCAACAAAGGGACGCCAGGACAATAGTCTGCCGGCCGCCGTCTGCCGCTGCCCCCCAACCCAAATCAGAGCAGCGGCACCGATACAGGGCAACAGTGCAGCCATGCCGGGAAAGGGCGTGGAGGCATCGTAAAGAAAGACAGCGGCGAGGATCATTGCTAGGCCGGCGCCTGCGGCAAGCTCCAGCAGCCAGACACGGCGCACTCGGGCTACGCCCGCCAGTGCAATCAACGCTCCCAGGCCCAACTCCCAGACTCGGGTCGGCGTCAGAAAATAGTTGGCAAACGGCTGTGCCTTGGTGGCCCAGATCGACAGGCCGAGGGAGAGTGCGGATATGCCGGCCACGGCGAGTAACGTCAGGCTTCGGCCACGGCTGGCCAGCAGGCAGAGCAGCAGCGGGAACCCGAGGTAAAACTGCTCTTCTACCGAGAGCGACCAGGTGTGCAGCAATGGCTGCCAGTCTGCATCGCTGCCGAAGTAGTCCTCGGTGCTCCGCCAGAACCAGATATTGGAAACGAACAGCAGCGTAGCCAGCACCGACTGCGCCAGCTCTTTCAGCGGCTCAGGCGGTAAAACGAACCAGCCCACAGCTAGAGAGACGATCAGGACTGCGAACAGGGCCGGCAGAATACGGCGGGCGCGGCGCTCATAAAAGCTCGTCAGGGAAAAGCGGTCCTCTCCGATCTCACGCAGCAGAATGCCGGTGATCAGGTAACCGGAGATGACGAAAAATACATCGACACCGACAAAGCCACCAGAGAATCCCGGCAGCCCGGCATGCGCAAACAGAACCGGCAGAACCGCGAATGCGCGCAATCCGTCAATATCGCGACGGTATCCAATATTACTCACAACCAATGACCAAGAACTGACTATTCAGTAAAAATAATTTACATACAGCCAGTCCATGGCGCGCTGCGTTTAACCCTGCTGTTGCGGGTGACGGAGCTACTACCTACCAGAGGTTTTCTGTTTCCTGATACGCCGATACCAGGGTGCCCGCGGCTGGGCTATTTTGGCGGTCTGCGCCAGGCACTGCGCGAGCGCGGACAATTCCTCACCAAGAGTTCCACCGAGGATTCCATCGGCACAGTCGGCTGTTAACAGCGCCTGCAACCGGTCTGCCAGCAGGGCATCCCTCAATCCCAATGGATTTTCCAGCCCCGCCTCGAACAGATCCACCGTCCAGCGGCTCAGATCCGAAAATGAAATCCTGTCGTTGCCCTCGCGCGGGTAGGCACTGAAGTCATCACTAAAGGCCAACCCGGAATCGTTGCACAAGAAGCGATCGTTCAGATTGCGGTTGGAAACCTCGAACTGCAGGAAGAATGCGAGCGCCGAGGCGCGGCTGGGTGTCAGGCGGACAGTGTCTACAACCATCTTCGGCTTGAGTTTATCGATTTCCCAGCGCGCCACGCCCAGTTCGACCAGCTTGTGAGTCAACAGGAACTGCTTGCGGCAGACACCCTCATTGACGCGACACGGTGGGATTTGAACCCCGTCACCCAGCAATGCGGCAAAATCCGTGACGATATCGCCGCTGCTCTCTCTGGCGACATCGAAGTCCCGCACCCGGAGCGACGGCAGGCCAAAACTCTGCTCCCACAACTGCAACTTGGCAAAATAGTCGTAATAGGTTTTGACGGCTTCGTTTAGCTCTGGAAAAGCGCCCTCGCTGTGCCCCATCAATTTGCTGGAGGAACTCCAGTCGCGCTCGCTGGCCCTGGCCGACTGCTGCTTGAAGGACATCGCCTGCCGGTCCTGTCGTCGCAGATAGACAATCACAACGACATCGTCGAAAAACTTCTCGCAGCAGGCTCGCACCTGTTCGATGTCCTCTGCCGAGTGCAGGAATGAAAAATGCTCACCGGAGACGATAACGCGCTCACCGCGACTGTTCGCCAGCAGCTGCTCGAGGCGCCGATTGGGGCCAAACGAAAGACCTCCATTCTCCTTACGCACGTCCACCGCCGCCGATGAATTGCCGTTCTTACCCAGCGAAACAAATTCATAGCCCTGCTCGAGCAAACGGTCGGCATGGCGCTTAAGGGCCAGCTGCAGCGAGCTCGATGCGGTCTTGTGATAGCCGATATGCAGGTAGAGGGTGCGCATGGTGCCGTTGATAGTCTGGATAATCGGTGCAAGAGTAAAAACAATCGTCACCGGAGTAAAACTTCTGTGACTCGCTGTTTCTTGTCGACCCGTGTGGTTTTTAACTTATTCTGTTCATTCTTTGCCCGCGGGGAATAAAAACGCGGGCTGAGCCCGCGTTATTTACGGTTGGACTAGTGGCGCGGCCGCCGGCCACCGCCGCCGCGACGGCTGCCGCGACTGTCTCTGTCACCGCTGCTGCGCTGCACTTTCACTTTCGGCGGTTCTGCCAGCAGCTCCTCCGGCGGAACCTCGCACTTCAGTTTTTGGCCCAGCAGCTGCTCGATCGGCTCCAGGCGCATGGCATCGTCTTCACAGGCAAAGCTGATCGAGGTACCGGTCTTGCCGGCGCGACCGGTACGGCCGATACGGTGTACGTAATCTTCCGGCTCTTCCGGCAGCGTGAAGTTGACCACATGGCTGATGCCGTCGATATGGATACCGCGGCCCGCCACATCGGTGGCCACCAGCACCTTGGTCTTGCCGGACTTGAAATCCTCGAGCGTGCGCACGCGCTTGTTCTGGGCGATTTCACCGGACAGCAGGCCGGCGGAGATACCGTGGGCCAGCAGGTTTTCATGCAGGCGGCGGCACTGGTCGCGACGGTTGGCAAACACGATCAGGCTGTCCACCGCATCACTCTGCAGGATGTTGTACAGCAGTGTGTACTTCTCATCGCTCGCGGCCAGGTAGACATGTTGCTCGACGCTGTCGGTGGCCACGCGCTCCGGCTCGATCTCGACAATGACGGGCTCGTCGGTCCACTGCTCTACCAGGGAATCCACTTCCGGCGTAAAGGTGGCGGAGAAGAACATGGTCTGGCGGTGTGTCTTGCGCGGCGTCTGGCGGACGATACGGCGCACCTGCGGGATAAAGCCCATATCGAGCATGCGATCGGCTTCATCGATCACCAGCACCTCCACCTGGTCCAGGTAGCAGTCGCGGTTGCTGGCAAAATCCAGCAGCCGGCCGGGAGTCGCGACAAGGATATCCACCAGTCGCTCGTTCAGGTTGCGCTGCTGCTTCTGGTAATCCATACCGCCGACCAGGGTATGAATCTCCAGATCGGTGTACTTGCACAGGGCCTTGGCGTCATCGGCGATCTGCATCACCAATTCGCGGGTGGGAGCGATGATCAGCGCGCGCGCCTCACCGGCATAGCGCTCGCCGTCAAACGGGTTTTTCAGCAGGTCGTCGATAATCGTGATCAGGAAGGCGGCGGTCTTGCCGGTGCCGGTCTGGGCCTTGCCCACCATGTCGTGGCCATTCAGGGTGTGCGGCAGCGAGCGGCCCTGAATCGGTGAACAGTATTGGAAGCCGAGATCCTGAATCGCATGCATCAGCACCGGCGGCAGGCCCAGGTCGTGGAAGCGCACCTTGCCTTCCTGTTCCGGCACCTGGAAATCGTCCAGCGACCAGGGAGCGGACTGCGCCGGCGCAGCCTCCTGGCTCTTGCTGTCCCGGCCACGGCGGGACTTGCCCTGGTCGGCGGCGGAGCCGGACTCGGCTTGGTCGGCCTTGGAACTCTTGTGGCTCTCGGACTTGGCGCCCTTGCCGGAACGCTGGCGCTCTCCCTTGCGATCAGAGCGCTTTTCCTCGCGCTGGCGGCTCTCAGCCTCTCGCTGAGGACTCTTTACCTCGCGCTGAGGGCTCTTCTCCGCCCGCTGAGGGCTCTTTTCCTGCTGGGGGCCCTTCTCGTCTTTGGACCCGGAACGGCGGAACAACTTTCCTATCAAGTGAAATACTCGCTATATGCTCACAAATTCGACAAGAGCGAATTTGAACGCCGCAGGCGCCCGCAGGGCGCACGCCATGGACGGCATGGGTTAAATAATCGGCGAGTATATCATCTATATGGACCGGAACCCGAACCTTATTGACGCCATCACTATTTGCTGCAGCGGCGGCAGATCCAGTAATCCAGGCTGAGGAAGCGGCCCGCGCCGCTGAACAGCAGCGCCAGCAGCATGATGAAGTAGGTGGCGGCGAACTCTATGCCATTTTTCAGTATCGTGAAGTTACCTGCCTCGGTCAGCCAGTCGTAGTTGCCGTACTCCTTGAGCAGTTCCACTGCCTTGTCCTTACGCACCGCGGCCTCGGCGATCAGGTCCTGGCGCCATTCCCAGGGCATCACCAGGGTCTGGTCCGGCAGCGCCGACCAACCGTACTGCCAGTGCGCCGTCACGGCGGCGACGGCCATCACAAACATCAGCGGCAGCGCCACCAGGCGCACCCCCAGACCCAGCAGCAGCGCTACGCCGCCGAGCAGTTCGGTCAGCGCCGCCAGCCAGGCCATCAGCAGCGGCGCCGGCAGCCCCAACCCCCAGTCCGGATTACCGAACCAGGCGGCCACGTCACCGATATGGCTGACCTTGTTCATACCGGACAGAATAAAGATCGGCGCCAGGTAGATACGCAGCGCCAGCGGCCCCAGCCAGTCCAGCGAGCGCAGGCAGCGCAGAAAACCGCCATAAAGTCGATTGATACCCGCCAATGCGCCATCCATAATTCCGCCCTCGTTATTCGCGCTCGTTTTTCACTGTAGTCGACGCACTGCCGCCAGTTGTTACACCCCTATGTTCAAACTCTACCGACGGGCCACCGCCACCGAACTCTCCCGCCTGACCACGCTCGGTGGACCGCTGGTGGTAAGCAACCTGTCAGTGGTCAGCATGGGCGTGACCGACACTATCGTCGCGGGGCGCGCGGGCGAGGTAGATCTGGCCGGACTGGCGCTCGGATCGAGCATCTGGGCAGTCTTTGCTGTGACCCTGATCGGCCTGCTGGCGGCAGTATCGCCGCTGGTGGCCCACCTGCGCGGGGCGCGGGACGAGCGGGGCTGTGCGGAGCAGCTGCAACAATCGCTATGGATTGCACTGGTCGGCGGCCTGATTGTGGTCGCCGCGCTGCTGGCCGTGCCGATCTGGAGCCAGTGGATCGACACCGAGGAACCGGTACGCCGGGTCCTGCAGCAGTACATGCTGGCGCTCGCCACCGGCACCCTGCCCTTTGCCGTGGGCACCGCACTGCGCGGCTATTGCGAGGGTATGGGCCAGGTGCGCCCGGTGATGCGTATCTACCTGGCAGCGGCAGTGCTGAACATCCCGCTGGATATTCTGTTCGTATTCGGTGCCGGGCCGATACCTGCCATGGGCGGCGCCGGCTGCGGCTGGGCAACGGCCCTGGCGAGCTGCTCTATTGCCGCAGCACTGTTCTGGCACGCCGGTAACGACCCGGTCTACCGCGCGCTGCAGCTCAGGTTGCTGCCACCCCGGCCCCACGGGCCGACACTTCGACAACTGCTGACGGTGGGCCTGCCCATCTGTATCGGTGCCGCCAGCGAGGTCACCTTCTTCGCCAGCCTGACGGTGTTGCTGGCCCCCTACGGCGCCACCATTCTGGCGGCGCATCAGATAGGCCTGAACATCGCCTCCATCTTTTACCTGGTGGCACTCGCGCTGGCACAGGCGCTGAGCATCCGCACCGCCCAACTGCTGGGGCAGGCGCGGCCGAAACGCGCGCGCTTCACCGCCAAGGTGGGCATCAGCAGCGGACTGCTATTTGCGTTCGCAACCGGCATACTGCTGATCACCCTCCGCCACCCATTCGTACTCGCCTATACCAGCAACGCGGATATCATCGCGGTGGCCACCAACCTATTGCTGCTGGGTGCGGCGTTTCAGCTGGTGGACGTCGCCCAGGCCATGGCCTGGGGCGCTCTGCGCGGTTACCGGGATACCCGTGTGCCGATGTACGTACAGCTGTTTTCGTACTGGTTGGTGGGCCTGACCTCGGCCTACTGGCTGGGGGAGAATTTCTGGGGTGTCTACGGCTACTGGACAGGTATCTGTATCGGCCTCAGCACCGCGACCATCCTGCTCGGCTTGCGCCTGTGGCGCACCAGTCGCCGCGCGATCCTGAGCGTCCACCATCCCTGATCGGCAAATTTCGTCACAGACCCGGGGAACGCTTTCGCTATACTCGCGCTCCAAGGCTACAGCCAACAGGCGCGTAATTAAGCCTGCCATCGAGTTTTTACTGGAGTGACTGAATGTTGTTGCGCTCGCCCCTGAGCCGATCCCACCGCACACTGAGTTTCGCCCTGCTGCTGATATCCGCACAGGCACTGGCCCTGACCGAGGCGGAAGAGCCGCAGGACAAGCCGGTGCCACAGGCGGAAAACCTGCAGCTGGACCAGCCGCTTGTCGAGGAGCAGCAACCGGTTGCGCCGGCTGGCACAGACCAGAAGCCCCAGGACGAAGCGGCGCCGGAGAGCAAAGACGAGGAACCCCTGCCCAAGGCGGAAAACCTGCAGCTCGACCAGCCCATCGAGGAGCTGGAAGAAGTTCCGGCGGCCAAGCCTGAGCCACAGCCGGCGGTATCCGACACCACAGACTCGCAGCCGATAGCGGGCGCGGAGAGCGAAGAGCTACAAACTGACGCGCCCCCCCCCGAAGAGCAGGCCAAACCGCTGCGCCTGCTGGGCGCCGAGGTACCGCCGGGCACCTCCACACGCCTGGCATGGTCCCCCTCCCAGCACTTCGAAGGTGTTTACAGCTCCACCGCGGTGCTGGTGGTCAACGGTGCCCAGCCGGGCCCGACCCTGTGCCTGACCGCGGCCGTACACGGCGATGAACTCAACGGCATAGAGACAGTGCGACGGGTCATGTACAACCTGGATGCGGACAAACTAAGCGGCGCGGTTATCGGTGTGCCGATCGTCAACCTGCAGGGTTTTCACCGCGGCTCCCGCTATCTGACCGACCGCCGCGACCTGAACCGGCACTTTCCCGGCGACCCGCGCGGTTCGTCGGCATCGCGTATCGCCCATTCATTTTTCCACGAGGTGATCAGCCACTGCACCGCAGTGGTGGACCTGCATACCGGCTCCTTCTACCGCACCAACCTGCCGCAGCTGCGCGGTGACCTGAGCAACCCCAAGATCGTCAAGATGACGAAGGGCTTCGGCTCCACTGTGGTACTGCACAGCGATGGCGCCAAGGGCACTCTGCGCCGCGCCGCGGTGGAGGCTGGCATTCCCACGGTCACGCTGGAGGCCGGCGCGCCGATGGTGCTGGACGAGCTATCGGTGAGCCACAGCGTCAAGGGCATCCGCACGCTGCTGAATCAACTGGGCATGGTGGCCAAGTTCCGCCTGTGGGGCGATCCGGAGCCCGTCTATTACAACTCCACCTGGCAGCGCGCCACCACCGGCGGCATCATCTTCAGTGACGTGAAGCTGGGGCAGTTCGTGCGTAAGGGCGACCTGCTGGGCACGGTGACCAACCCGATCACCAATGTGCGCACCGAGATCCGCTCCCAGCACAATGGCCGCATCCTGGGCATGGCGATGAACCAGGTGGTGCAGCCGGGATTCGCCGCTTACCACATCGGCATTCAGGCGCCGCAGGAACAGATCAGTCCGCCGGAAGAAGTGACCGCCGAGAACGAGCAGACGGTAAAAGAGACCGCCGCATCGCCGAGCGACGAAAAACCGGCGAAGGGCGACGCCCACGCCGATGAAGCCGCGAGCGGCGATGAAGAAGTGATCGAGAGCCAGTCGTCCGATAGCGATGGCCGGGATGAGGACTAGGGAACCTCACTTCCCGGCGACTGAACGCCGCTGACCCGGTCGATGATGCTCACACCGGCCAGGCTCAGCGGCTCCGGCTGCAGCGTGATGTGATCGATATCGAAACGCTTGATCAGGGTTGCGCGCAGCCGCCCCAGCACTGCCGGCCAGGCCTGCAGGTCGTCGACGACGATATGCGCAGACAGGGAAATGGTGCTGCTATCCAAACGCCAGATATGCAGGTCGTGCACCGAGCGCACACCTTCCACCGCTGCCAGCGTCTCCCCCACTACCGGCAGGCTCAACTCCCGCGGCACCCGCTCCATCAGCACATCCACCGCATCGCGCAGCAGGCGCAGACTGGACAGCAGGATCAACAGACAAATCAGCACCGACAATAGTGGATCTATCGGCAGCCAGCCGGTGAAATAGATCACCGCACCGGAAATCAGTGCCGCCACCGAACCGAGCAGGTCCCCCATCACATGCAGCAGCGCACCGCGGATATTCAGCGTCTGTTCGCCGCGGTGCAGTGTCCAGGCCACCAGCAGATTGACCAGCAAACCGATAAACGCGATCAGCATCACGGTGCCGCCCTGCACCGGTTGTGGCTCGCGCAGCCTGCCCACCGCGGCATAGCAGATACCCACCACGATCAGCAGCATGAACACCGCATTGACGATCGCCGCCAGTACCTCCGCCCGGCCCCAGCCAAACGACAGCTCGCGGTCCGCGGGCCGCTGCGCCAGCAGCGCCGCCACCGCGCCCAGTGCCAGCGCCAGTGAGTCGGTGGCCATATGGCCGGCGTCACCGAGCAGCGCCAGCGACCCCGACAGCCAGCCACCGACGGCCTCCACCATCGCAAAAGCGAAGGTGATAACCAGGCCCCAGACCAGGGGTCGCAGATGGCCGCTGCCGTGGCGGTGGTGGACGTGTTCGTGCACGGATTCCCTCCCGGTGAAATCAATGTTCTGCAATGCGCGCCGGACATGAGCCATTGCAGCAGAATTATTTTTGCCCCAGCGTCAGCCGCTCCCAGCCCGAGTAGTCTTTGCGGCTGTCGATATTGTTGAAACCGGCAGCGGCGAACAGATCGCGCACCGCTGCCGCCTGCTGCCAGCCGTGTTCCACCAGCAGCCAGCCGCCGGTCTCGAGATATTCAACACTGCGCCGGGCTATCTGTTCAATATCCGCCAGCCCCTCGCGATCCGCAACCAGTGCCGAGCGCGGTTCGAAGCGTACGTCACCCTGCGCCAGGTGCGGATCGGCGGCATCGATATAGGGCGGATTGCTGACAATCAGATCGAACGGCTGCGGCGCTATCTGCGCAAACCAGTCGCTCTGCACTATCTGCACATTGTCGAAACCGAGTGCGCGCCGGTTTTCCTCGGCAAGCGTCGCGGCATCCGCGGACTTTTCCGCGGCGACAATGTGCCAGCCGGGTCTCTCTGACGCCAGTGCCAACGCGATGGCACCGGTACCGGTGCCCAGGTCCAGCGCGCGCAGCTGGTGTTGCGGAAACAGCTGCAGTGCGGTCTCCACCAGCAGTTCGGTTTCCGGGCGCGGAATCAGTGTGGACGCATTGACTTTCAGCGGCAGTGACCAGAACTCGCGCTCGCCGGTGAGGTGCGCCACCGGCTCTCCGCTGGCGCGGCGCGCCAGCAGTGCATCGAATTGCCGCTGTTCCGCTTCACTGAGTTCGTATTCCGGCCAGGTGTAGAGCCAGGTGCGGGGCCGGCCGAGAATATGGCCGAGCAGCACCTCGATATCGAGGCGGGCGCTGTCGCTGCCGGGGAGTTCGGCGCTGCGGCTGAGATTCTGCTTGACGCTGCTCATCGGAAAATAGTCATCGGGCGGCAACCGCAGCAGGCGGCTCCCGCCCGAGCCATCACTGGCCCAGCGCCGCCAGCTGGTCCGCCTGGTGCTCGGTGCGCAGCGGTTCGATCACTTCATCCAGCGCGCCCTGCATCACCTCGTCCAGCTTGTACAGGGTCAGGCCGATGCGGTGATCGGTCACGCGGCCCTGCGGGAAGTTGTAGGTACGGATACGCTCGGAGCGATCGCCGCTGCCCACCAGGCTTCGGCGCGCATCGGAAATTTCCCGCGCCGCGGCTGCCTCCTGCTCGCTGGAAAGCTTGGCCTGCAGCAGGGCCATCGCCTTGGCCCGGTTCTTGTGCTGGGAGCGCTCGTCCTGGCACTCGACGACGATACCGGTCGGAATATGGGTCAGGCGCACCGCCGAATCGGTCTTGTTCACGTGCTGGCCGCCGGCACCGGACGCGCGGTAGGTGTCGACGCGCAGATCCGCCTTGTTGACTTCGATCGCGTCGCGCTCGTCCGGCTCCGGCATGACCGCGACGGTGCAGGCGGAGGTGTGAATGCGCCCCTGGGATTCGGTCTCCGGCACCCGTTGCACCCGGTGCGCGCCGGACTCGAACTTCAGTTTCGCATAGACATTTTCACCGGCCACGCGGGTGATGATTTCCTTGTAGCCACCGTGCTCGCCCGGGTTTTCGCTGATGATCTCGATGCGCCAGCCCTGCTTCTCCGCGTAGCGGGAGTACATGCGGAACAGGTCGCCGGAGAAAATCGCCGCTTCGTCACCACCGGTGCCGGCGCGGATTTCCAGGAACACGTTCTTGCGGTCATTGGGATCCTTCGGCAGCAGCAGAGTCTGTAGCTCACGCTCCAGCGGCTCCAGCTGCGCCTCGGCTTCGCGCAGCTCTTCCTGCGCCATCTCGCGCATTTCCGGATCGCTCTCGTCGAGCATTTCCCGCGCTGCGGCCATATCGTCCTGCAACTGTTTATAGCGACCGTAACATTTGACCACCTCTTCCAGCTCTGCGTACTCGCGGGAGAGATCGCGGAACTGCTCCTGATCGGATATCACCTCGGCATCACCGAGCAGCGCCGACACTTCTTCGTGGCGCTCCTGCAGGTTCTCCAGCTTGTTCAGTAGCGAGTCTTTCATCCGTCTTTTTTCTCTGAATCGATATCGGTCAGCGGGTCCAGCCCGACGATTTGCCGCGCAATACGCAGCCGCTCCAGATCGCCCTCGGCGGTGGCGCGCTTGAGGCTGATGGTGGGCGCGTGTATCAGTTTGTTGGTCAGCGAGCGGGCCAGCTGTTCGAGCAGCCGCCGCGGATCCGCACCCTTGTCCAGCTGCTGCAGCGCCCGCTCGAGCTCAACGCCGCCGATTTCCTGGGCGCGCTGGCGGTAGCTGCGAATGGTATCCACGGCGCCGAGCGAGCGGTGCTGGCGCATAAATTCCGCCGCGGCAGTGGCGACGATCGAATGGGCGGCCTCGGCGGCCTTCTCCCGCGAGCGCTTGCCCTCGTCAATCACGCCGCGCAGATCGTCCACCGTATAGAGGTAGACGTCGTCCAGCTGGCCTACCTGAGTTTCGATATCCCGCGGCACGGCGATATCCACCATAAATACGGGGCGGTGGCGACGCTTCTTCAATGCCGACTCCACCGCGCCTTTGCCGAGGATCGGCAACTGACTGGCGGTGGAGCTGATAACAATATCGGCACGGGGCAAATGATCGGGAATATCGGCCAGCAATATCGCCTCGGCGCCGAAGTTCTCCGCCAGCTGCTGCGCGCGGTGCAGGGTGCGGTTGGCGACGATCAGCTGCCGCACGCCCTGCTCCAGCAGGTGGCGCGCCACCAGTTCGATGGTCTCGCCGGCACCGATCAGCAGCGCTGTCTGCTCCTTCAAATCGGTGAAGATGCGCGACGCCAGAGATACGGCAGCGTAAGCCACCGACACCGGGTTTTCGCCGATGGCGGTCTCGGTACGCACCTTTTTCGCCACCGCAAACACCTGCTGGAACACGCTGTGCAGCAGGCTGCCGACGCTGCCGCTCTCGCGCGCGACCGCATAGGCGGACTTGATCTGGCCGAGGATCTGCGGCTCGCCGAGCACCAGCGAGTCAAGCCCACAGGCCACCTGCATCATATGGCGCACCGCCGCCTCGCCACTGTAGCTGTAACTGCAGCTGTCCAGCTGCTCCAGCGACACTTGGTGATACCCGGCCAGCCATTCGAGCAGGCGCTCGCGCTCAACCTCGCCGTAGATCTCGGTGCGGTTGCAGGTCGACAGTATCGCCAGCTCCGGGCAGTTCAGCGCCTTGCGCGCTTCCGTCAGGGCGCCGGGCATCACCTCGGGGGCAAAGGCCACCCGCTCGCGCACCTCTATTGGTGCACTATCGTGGTTAATACCCAGGGCGAGGATTGGCATAGGTTCCCGTCGGCGTTAAATCTTGAGGTGCAGGCCCGGGATCCCCCCAACCCCCTACTGCGGCGGCCCCAGAGCACACCCTGACTGTTTTTCGCTCGGTCGAAGTGCTCTACGTACTGCAAGTACGCATGCGCTCTCCTCCTGTCACGAAAAGCAGCCAGGACGCACTCTGGAGCCACCTCGCTACGGTGGTTCGGGGGAATTCCGGGCCAGCGTTGGGGGCGCATTTTCACGGGCGGCCGCTCCGCTTGCAAGGTCGGGAGGCGGTTTAATTGCGCGCAGAGTTGCGGCCAGCCCCTCTGCCAGACGGCTCCGCAGGCAAATCGCGACTAGAATTATACGGAGATAATCGCCTAAAACACGCCACCCGCGCCAAGGCCCCGCGCGACGCCAACGTATGGATACGTCTCTATGCTTCCAGCACCTCGTCCGAATCCAGCCGCCAAAGCCTCCTCACCGCTTCGCTACCCAAGCCTGCTGGCGGCGGCGCTATCTCTACTCATCAGCGCCTGCACACAACAGCAAACCCAGGTACCGCCAGAGGCCGCCCTGCAGCAAGACACACTGCCGGCACCGGCCGTCGAGAAAGAGACCGCCGCACGCGCCTTCCCGATTGATACGTTTTATACGCTGCTGGTCGCCGAAGTGGCCGGCAACCGCGAGCAATACGACGTAGCCCTGGCCAACTACTTTCATCAGGCCGAACGCACCCAGGACGCCGGCGTGGCAGCGCGCGCCACCCGTATTGCGCGCTTCCTCAATGCGCGGCGGGCAGCACTGCGCTCGGCAAAGCTGTGGGCGGAACTGGAACCGGAAGATCCGGAGGCTCAGCTGGCCGCCACCGCCGAACTGACTCTGGCCGGAGACCTGCAGACCGCCCTGGTACACGCGGAAAAGGCCCTGGAGCTGGGGGGCGACGCACCGCTGCAGTCCCTCGCTGCCACCGCCGTATCCAACCGGGAACTGACCGAGCAGGTAAAGCCCGATTTCCTGCGCCTGGCGGAGAAATACCCCGACAACGGCGAGGTGGTGCTGGCCTACGCAATGATGCTTCGCGCCGCCGAGCAGTATGCACAGGCGCTGACCCTGGTGCGCAGGGTACAGGAACAACACCCGGACCTGCTCGACGCACCGCTACTGGAGACGCACCTGCTCGTCGACCAGGACAGGCGCAAGGAGGCACTGCAACTGCTGGAGAAACTGGTCGCTATCCATCCGCGGGAGAGCCGCCTGCGCCTGCAGTATGCCCGCCTGCTGATTCGCGAGGATCTCGCCCTGGCCCAGCAGCAGTTTGCGGAGCTAGTAAAACAGAACCCCAACGACGGCAACCTGATCCTGTCCCTGGCGCTGATTCGCTATGAAACCGACCATATCGACGAAGCCAAACCACTGCTGGAGCGGCTGCTGACACTGGAACAGCATCAATCGGCCGCGCATTTCTATCTGGCTGGCATCGCCGAAAAGGAAAAGGACGTTCCCGCCGCAGTGGCGCACTACCGCAAGGTTGAACCCGGCAACGACTATGTGGAGGCCATTACCCGCGGCACGGAGTTACTCGCCGCCACAGGGCAGAATGAAGAAAACGGCAAGTGGTTTGCCGAGCTGCGCCGGCGACATCCGCAACAGCAAGAGCACTTCTATCTGATGGAAGCGGAGCTGTTACGCAAAAATGAACACTATCAACAGGCGCTGGAACTGGTCGACCAGGCCTTGGAAGACCACAGCGACAATGGCCGTTTGATTTACACCCAGGCCCTGCTGAACGATAAGCTCGGCAACGGCGCCGCGTTTGAACAGGGCATGCGCAAACTGCTGGACCGGGACCCCGATAACGCCACCATACTCAACGCACTGGGTTACAAGCTGATTGAGGACGAGTCCCGCCACGACGAAGCGCTGCAGCTTATCAGCAAGGCACTGGAACTGCGCCCCGACGATCCGGCCATCATCGACAGCATGGGCTGGATACAGTACCGTCTCGGCAATCACAGCGAAGCGGTCAAGTATCTGCAGGATGCCCTGGAGAAATTACCCGATCACGAGATTGCAGCGCACCTGGGCGAGGTACTGTGGGTACAGGGCAATCGCGAAAAAGCCATGGCAGTCTGGCAACAGGGGCTCAAAAACAATCCGCAGAGTAAAATCATTCCGGCCGCGATGAAGCGTCTGCAAATCAACGAATCATTGGAACAACATGCATCTGACAGCTGATTATTCCCGCATCGCAAAACGGATTCATTTTCTTGCGTTGGCCCTGCTGACTTTTTTGCTCGCCGCCTGTGCCGGCCAGCAACCCCAGCCGCCCACCGCAGCGGAGCAGTCGGCGATGCAGCTGCAGAACTGGACCATCCGCGGCAAGCTCGGCGTGCGCTCCCCCACTGACAATGGCAGCGCCAATCTGACCTGGGAGCAACAGGCAGCGCCGAACTACCGCATTCACCTCAGCGGCCCCCTCGGCGCCGGCGCCACGGTGATCAGCGGTTCGCCCGGCGGTGTCAGCCTGAAGCGCGGCGACGAACCGCCATTGCAGGCGCGCAACCCGGCGCAACTGACCATGGAGACCCTTGGCTGGCCGCTGCCGGTCAACGAGATGTTCTACTGGGTTCGCGGCCTCCCGGCCCCCGGCGGCGCCAGCAATCAGCAGCGCAACGCGCAGGGTCAACTGCAGAGCCTGCGGCAATCCGGCTGGCAGCTGAATTTCAGTGAATACCAGAACCGGGGCCCCTATGTCCTGCCCACCCGCATCAAGGCGGAAACGCGCGCTGCCGCGGGGCCGGTAAAAGTGACGCTGGTGATCAAGGAGTGGCTTTTTTGAATGATGGATGGCGTGCAGATCGGTATCATGCACCGTTCTGCTTAACTGGCCCAACCACCATTCATGATTCTGCAGCTACCCGCGCCCGCCAAACTCAATCTGATTCTGCGCATTCTCGGTCGCAGACCCGACGGCTATCACGAACTGCAAACCCTGTTCCAGCTACTGGATTTCGGCGATTCACTGGAGTTTGAGACGCGTGAAAACGACCGGATCAGCGTGGATGCGGGCACGCTGGATATTCCACTGCAGGACAACCTGATTTATCGCGCCGCGCAACTACTGCGGCAGCATACCGGTTGCAACAAGGGAGCCCATATCCGCCTGCAGAAAAACCTGCCCCAGGGCGGCGGTATCGGCGGCGGCAGCAGCGACGCGGCGACCGCACTGCTCGGCCTCAATTACCTGTGGCAATGCAATCTGCCAATCGACGCGTTGGCGGAGTTGGGACGACAGCTGGGTGCCGATGTACCGGTGTTCGTACGCGGCCGCACTGCGTGGGCCGAAGGCGTCGGTGAAAAACTGACACCGGTAGCCACCGAGCCGCGCCACTACCTGGTGCTGGTACCCAACTGTGCCGTCAGCACTGCGGCGGTTTTTGGCGATCCCCGTTTGACAAGAGATTCCACCGCAATTACATTAGCGGCCCTTCGCGAGGGGCAACCCGGCGACATACGGCTGGACAGTGAATGGCTGGAACGACATTCCGGTAATGACTGCCAGGCCCTGGTCGAGAAACTCCACCCGGAAATCCGCGCCGCCCGAGAGTGGCTGCAGCAGTTCGCCAAAGCGCAACTGACCGGTACCGGGGCCTGTGTATTCGCAGCGTTTGACTCGGCCCAGGCGGCCAGCGACGTACTGGCGAAACTGCCGGCAAAATGGAGCGGCTTTGTCGCCGCCGGGGTGCAGGAATCCCCCACCCACCGGCAACTTGCGAAGATAGCGTCAACTCTTTAAGGCGCAAACTTTACTGGGGCGTAGCCAAGCGGTAAGGCAGCGGGTTTTGATCCCGTCATGCGTAGGTTCGAATCCTACCGCCCCAGCCACTCTTTCAGTTTTGCAGAATTCATCCTGAATTCTGCAAAAGACGCCGATCGCGGCACATGTCCGCAATCGGCTCCCGCCAATTCAACGGCTTCGCCGCTGAATTGCGAGCGTCACATCCATGTGACGCCGGGTAGTAATGAACAACATTATCCTGTTTTCCTTCGCGGCCGCCTGTGCCGCCCGGCATAAAGGTGACGCAATCGCGCGCTAACAGCTTTCATAGACGCAGGCATCTACACTTCATTTCATTTGCAGACAGAACTAAAGGAACTCGCAGTGGCTGACTTAATGGTCTTTACCGGTAACGCAAACCCGGAACTGGCACAGAAAATTGTCGACCATATGGCGATCCCCCTGGGCGAAGCGGTGGTCAAGCGCTTCTCCGACGGCGAGATTGCAGTGGAAATCACCGACAACGTGCGCGGCCGCGACGTGTTCGTTGTGCAGTCCACCTGCCAGCCCACCAACCGCAACCTGATGGAGCTGATCCTGCTGGTCGACGGCCTGCGTCGCGCCTCCGCCGGCCGCATCACCGCGGTGGTACCCTACTTCGGTTACGCGCGCCAGGATCGCCGCGTGCGTTCCCAGCGGGTGCCCATCTCTGCCAAGGTGGTGGCCGATATGATGGTGAGCGTTGGTATCGACCGCGTTCTGACCGTCGACCTGCACGCCGAGCAAATCCAGGGCTTCTTCGACGTGCCGGTGGACAACGTCTACGGCTCCTCAGTACTGCTGGACGATATCGAGCGCCAGAACTACGAAGATCTGGTGGTGGTATCCCCGGATATCGGCGGCGTGGTGCGCGCCCGCGCCGTGGCCAAGAGCCTCGAATGCGAACTGGCCATCATCGACAAGCGCCGTCCGGCCGCCAATGTGGCCGAGGTGATGAACATCATCGGTGAAGTCAACGGCCGCACCTGCCTGCTGGTAGATGACATGGTCGATACCGCCGGCACCCTGTGCAACGCCGCCAATGCCCTGAAAGAGCACGGTGCCAAGAAAGTCGTGGCCTACTGCACCCACCCGGTGCTGTCCGGCAACGCCATCGACAACCTGAACAACTCGGTTCTGGATGAACTGGTAGTCACCGACTCCATTCCGCTGGGCGACAAGATGGAGCGGGCACCGAAGATCCGCCAGCTGACCCTGTCCGCGATGCTGGCCGAATCCATGCGCCGCATCAGCAACGAGGAATCGCTGTCCGCGATGTTCCGTTGATCCCCTGCCGGCAAAGCGTTGCGGATCACGCAACGCTTTGCCTTTCCCCGCGATTCCCGTAGAATACGCGCCCGCCCGGCCCCGCCGGGCGTTTACTATTGGATTGAAGCAATCCGATTTACAGCAATGCCAGAGTGGTCCGGTCGCAGGTCACTCTGGGCAGACAACCCGAGGTTTATCCCATGTCTGATATCAAACTGAATGCCAGCGTCCGCAGCGACGAAGGGAAAGGTGCGAGCCGCCGCCTGCGTCGCCTGGAAGGTCGTGTCCCCGGTATCGTTTACGGTGGCAAGGCCGAGCCGCAGTCCATCTCCGTACTGCAGAAAGAACTGTTCAAGGCCCTGGAGAACGAAGCGTTCTTCTCCTCCGTTCTGAGCCTGGACATCGACGGCAAGGAAGACAAAGTGATCCTGCGCGATCTGCAGCGTCACCCGGCCAAGCAGCAGCTGCTGCACGTCGACTTCCAGCGCGTTTCCGCCAACACCAAGGTTCACGTGAAAGTGCCGCTGCACTTCCTGAACGAAGACACCTGCAAAGGCGTTAAAGCCGGCGGCATCGTGTCTCACACCCTGACCGAGCTGGAAATCAGCGCTCCGGCGTCCAAGCTGCCCGAGTTCATCGAGGTAGACCTGGCCGGCCTGGAAATGGACGGCATCCTGCACATCTCCGACATCAAACTGCCGGCCGGCGTTGAGTCTGTGGACCTGAGCCACGGCGCCGACCACGACCTGGTTGTCGCTTCCGTGCACAAGCCGCGCGGCGCCATCGAGGCAGAAGCCGAAGGCGAAGGCGAAGCAGCTGAAGGCGCAGGCGAAGAGTAAGCGCTTTGTCGAAGGCACCGGACACGCCAATCCAGTTGGTTGTGGGGCTGGGCAATCCCGGCCCCGAATACGACCGGACGCGCCACAACGCCGGTGCCGACTTTGTCACCGAGCTGGCCCGCCGCCATGGCGTCCAGCTCGCGTCCGACAGCAAGTATCACGGCCTCAGCGGCCGCGTGCGGATCGGCGGCCAGGATGTGCGCCTGCTGATTCCCACCACCTATATGAATCGCAGCGGCCAGTCCGTGGGCCCGCTGGCGAACTTCTTCAAGATTCCCGCCGAAGCCATTCTGGTCGCTCACGATGAGCTCGACCTGCCCCCGGGTACCGCGCGCCTGAAAGCCGGCGGCGGTCACGGTGGCCACAACGGGCTGCGGGACATCATCTCCGCGCTGGGTAACAATCGCGACTTCATGCGCCTGCGACTCGGTATTGGCCATCCGGGCAGCGCCCGCGAAGTGGTCAAATTTGTCCTGCAGCGCGCCCCCAGAGCGGAACAGGAACAACTGGCCGATGCCATCGACCGCGCCGTCGATGTCATGCCTGCCGCAGTCAGCGGTGACTGGGGGGCGGCCATGAAAGATCTCCACACTAACGCCAAATAAGCCGGGCACAGTCGTACCGACTGGGTGCAGCCAATCCGCCCAAGCCCGGACTAGCAGACAGGAACCAGACCATGGGTTTTACTTGCGGTATCGTCGGCCTGCCCAACGTGGGCAAATCCACGCTGTTCAACGCCCTGACCAAGGCGGGTATCGACGCCGAGAACTTCCCCTTCTGTACCATTGAGCCGAACGCCGGCGTAGTACCGGTGCCGGATACGCGCCTCGACAAACTGGCCGAGATCGTCAAACCGCAGAAGGTGCTGCCCACCACGATGGAATTCACCGACATTGCCGGCCTGGTCGCCGGCGCCTCCAAGGGTGAAGGTCTGGGCAACAAGTTCCTGGCCAATATTCGCGAAACCGATGCCATCGCCCACGTAGTGCGCTGCTTCGAAGACGACAACGTCATCCACGTGGCCAACCAGGTACATCCGGTCGCGGATATCGAGGTGATCAACACCGAACTGGCGCTGGCCGACCTGGACACCGTCGAGAAGGCGCTGCAGCGCTACACCCGCGCCGCCAAGGGCCAGGACAAGCACGCCATCAAGATGAAGGCCCTGCTGGAGAAAATCCTGCCGCACCTGGACGAGGCCAAGCCGCTGCGCTCCTTCGGCCTGTCCGACGATGAGCTGGCCGACTTGCGCGAACTGAGCCTGCTGACCGTCAAACCCACCATGTACATCGCCAACGTGGACGAGGACGGCTTCGAGAACAACCCGCACCTGGACGCCGTGGCTGCCATTGCCGCCGAGGAAAATGCGGTGCTGGTGCCCATCTGCAACAAGCTGGAAGCGGAGATCGCGGAGCTGGACGACGACGAGAAACAGGAGTTCCTCGAGGAGCTGGGCATGGAAGAGCCGGGGCTCAACCGGGTCATTCGCGCCGGCTACCAGCTGCTGGGCCTGCACACCTACTTCACCGCCGGCGTCAAGGAAGTCCGCGCCTGGACCATCCCGCTCGGCGCCACTGCACCGCAGGCCGCCGGCAAGATCCATACGGATTTTGAGAAAGGCTTTATCCGTGCCGAAGTGATCAGCTACGCCGACTTCGTCGCCCATAACGGCGAAGCCGGCGCCAAAGAAGCCGGTAAATGGCGCCTGGAAGGCAAGGATTACGTGGTCGCGGATGGCGACGTGATTCACTTCCGTTTCAACGTCTGACCTTCGCACGTCTTCGCCCCCCTCCGGCTCCGGAGGGGGCGCGCTCCCCACACCGCAACACCGGTGACCCAATGATCCAATCCAACTGGAAAGTCGGCCTGCCCCTGGCGCTGACCACTGCCTTTATGTGGGCAATGCTGCCGATCGCCATGAAGGGCCTGCTCGGCGACATCAGCGCAGCCACGGTCACCTGGTACCGTTTCTCCGGCGCCGCACTGCTGGCGGGGACCTATTACGGCTGGACCCGCCAACTGCACCTGGGACAGCTGTTCACCCGCAGGCTGCTGCCCCTGACCACACTGGCCGTGCTCGGCCTGCTGGGTAACTACATCGCCTACGCCACCGGACTGAGCTATATCACCGCCGGCGCAGTGCAGGTGCTGATTCAGCTGGCCCCGCTGCTGCTGCTGATCGCCAGTGTTATCTGGCTCGGGGAGAGCTTCTCCCCGCGCCAGTGGATGGGCGTACTCATGGTGGCCGTGGGGCTGCCGCTGTTTTTCAATCAGCGCCTGGAGGAACTGCTCAGCGGCAGCAATGCGGATTATCTGATCGGCGTCGGCTTTATCCTGATCGCCGCCGTCACGTGGGCCATCTACGGGCTGTTCCAGAAGAAAATCGTCACCAGCACCCGCCCGCAGAGCCTGCTGGTACTGATCTACCTGGCCGGCACCCTGTGCTTCCTGCCGATGGCGGATCCCCTCAGCGTGGTCAGGCTGGACTGGCTCGGCTGGGCGCTACTGATCTTCCTGACCGCCAACACCCTGATTGCCTACGGCGCCTTCGCCAAGGCCATGGCCGCCTGGGAGGCATCCAGGGTCAGTGCCACCCTGGCCCTCGTTCCGCTGATGACCCTCGGCCTGAGCGCACTTATCGGCGCCCTGTGGCCCGACTATATCGAGGTCGAACCCCTGAACTGGATCAGCTGGATGGGCGCATTTGCCGTGGTCGCGGGCTCCCTGTTCGCTGCCATCGGCCGGGGCCGCTAGCGCTCGCACAGAGACGCTAACTTACTGATTAATTTACTAAAATGGGGGTTGACACACCCCCGCAGTCGCCCGATAATGCGCGCCCTCGGTTAGCCGAGACTTTCAGTGGCAAGGTAGCTCAGCTGGTTAGAGCGCAGCACTCATAATGCTGAGGTCGGGAGTTCAAGTCTCCCCCTTGCTACCATTTTCAAACTGTGAGCAATCGTTTCACAGTCCTTGAAACTGGGGCGTAGCCAAGCGGTAAGGCAGCGGGTTTTGATCCCGTCATGCGTAGGTTCGAATCCTACCGCCCCAGCCATTTTCTTCTTCGATGAATCCCCTGGAAACCCGAAGCCGATATCACTCGGTATCGCCCGCAGTTTCGGCATTCAACCAACTGGCCGGCACTTAACACGCAGTTTTCCAGGGCCGACTACACCAATTCGCGACAGCGCCAAATAAAAAGGGCGATCACACGATCGCCCCCGCAGCCTCATAACTTTGCGCACTCCCGCTGCGATCCCTCTGCCTGGACAGACGTCGCCCCTCGCGGCGCAGGCCCAATAAACGCAGCCATTCGAACCCCGCCAGACACAAGATGACCGCCAACAGCGCCAGGCCGAGACCGGCCACGCCCAGCGTGTCCAGCTCTGACGCACAGGCCCAGACAAACTGCCCGACACACAGAACCGCCACCACCAGCAGCGTAGGCTTGCGACCGATCAGCCCTACGACGAATACCCCGAGTGGCGCCCCCAGAGCCACCACCGGCGCCGCGGCCAGCCAGTTGCCGAACACCCCCGGCTGCCACTCACCGGCCAGCGACTTGACCACGACGCCGATTACGGATGCGAACGCCATGATGACCACCGAGGTGGGAATCGCCACCTTGAGGTCGACCCGGCTCAGCAGCACCAGCGCCGCGTAGATCACCATATCGATACCGACTCCGGTAACCGACACGGCACTGAACCCCGCTACGCCGCCGAGCAATAGCCCGACCCGGAAATCCAGCGGACAGTTCGGATCTCCGGCGTGGTCGTGACCGGTAATCTCGCCCAGGCGGTACAGATGCAGGATGCCGAAGCTGCCCCAGAGGACGGCGAACGCCAATTTCACCCACAGCTCTGGCACCAGCGGTGCGAAGAAAAGGATACCCGCGGGAGTGGCGACAAGCGCACCGAGCAGCGCACCGCGCAACATCGACCAGGCCAGCACCTGGCGGCGGCAGAGAATAAAGATACCGGCACTGACCATACCGATGGACTGCACCGCAAAACTGAAGTCCCGGCCGAGACTGGCCGGCATATCGAACAGCAGCACGAGTACGGGGAACCCCACCGTACCACCGCCCATCGGGGTCGAGCCGGCGGCGTAACTGCCGACCGCCATGGACACGGCCATGGGCCAGTGCTCGAGGGCTGTTTCCCAGTGGTCAAAACCGATGACCAACAGCAGCCACACACCGTAGAAAGCCGCCAGAAACAGCAGCCACAACCAGATTAAGTTACGCATGGCTTGACGAGGAAAACAGGTAGGACATGAAGGAATCAGGGCTCCATGGTGCGGCGAACCACGACATGGAGCTCAGGGCGCGCCGACTCAAATGGCCGTGCGCGCCGCCGCGGGTGCGGCTTAAACGCCAGCCTGAAGTTTGGCCAGACGCGAGAACTGGTGCAATGAACCCAGCTGCGCGTACAGTGCCGGCAGGAAGCCGCGCTTGCGGAAGTCGGCAAAATCCTCTTCGCTCAGCTCGCCCAGCTTCTTCTCGTCGACGATGTAAATACCGCCCAGGTTGATCTTTTCCTCGCCCGCGTTGACCGCGACATTCTGCGAGGTCAGCAGATCTTTCTCGACCAGAACGTTGACGAACGCCTTGGTCATCTGGTCACTTTCCAGATAGCCAACCAGGGCTTCCTTCTTGGCCTTCAGGTAGTCGGTTTCCTCGCCGGTCTCGGTAAACAGGGCGTTACCCTCCTCCTCGCTCACCAGCGGGCTGTTTTCCAGCAGGCCGACCATCAACTGATCACTGTCTTGCCCGGCCGGAGCCAGCACAAACGGGTGGTTGCGGATGGCGCCGGGCACGAAGACTCCCAGCCACTTGTCACCATCGACGAACAGGTTCTCGCCGGCCTTCAGTCCCATCAGCGCAACCGACTGAAACTGATCGGTGTCAGAATTCTTGACAAAAACAATCGGGTATTCAGCAGCCAGACGCGCATACTCATGCGCGGTAACAGGCACCATGTGGCTACCCTTGACATGCTCAAAGGTCCCCAGCTCGCGGATCTTCACTTTGCTGTGGGCATCGCTACGCAGGGCGACAACTTTGGGGGACTGGTTCTCAGACATACAACACTACCTAATTTAGTTATTAGCTGATTATTATGCTCAGTGGGTCCACAGTATATTTGCCTGCTTGCAAAAGAAAAGTGTTTATCGGCAGGTATCGTCAGCCAGTTGCGCCTGCCACCGGGCAATTGACAAGCAGGCCTCTGGCTACCGCAGATTCGAGCATAGAGGTCGCGCCTATGGCTCGGGGGGCTCAGAAATTATCCCTGCATCTCGGTATGCGTGCTTCCTCTTCCGCATCCACAAAGGCGACATTTCCCGACCGAGCGTTCATTGGTGTTACCGTCAGCAAGGCACAGCCGCTATCCGATAAGGGGTCCGGGGATCAATGGCAGAAGCTTATCGAGCCTTGCAATGACTACGGAAGGACGCCCTGCCCCAACCGGGAAAGCCCCACCATAGACGGTGCATAGCTTCCCGCTTGTCTATTCATCGGGGTTTAGCCTGGCCGACAGATAGGTTTTCAGTTGCCGCCTGTGTATTTCCGTCACCCCTCCCAGGACACCGCGCATATTTGCCGGAATATGTTCCGCCGGATTGCCGCTTTTGCGGAACACCAAGTAGTCGAAGATCTCACTCCAGGCTTTGAGCTTTTCCGGGGACAGGGCATGGGTTGCCAACAGAGCATGCAGAAGTGCATCAAATACTGAGTCGGCACCGGAGTCACCGCCTATTGCACCGCCCTGCCAGTAGTTTACGAGAACATTAATATCACTCAGCGCTTCGACCTGGTGCCACCACAGCGTGGGGATAAATATTGCATCCCCCGGACGCAGCTCCGCGAATTGTGCCGCGGTGTGCGCTTTGCTGAATTTTGGATAGCGGGCCAGGTCCGGCTCGATTCCCATCAGCGTGGTAGGTGCACCCGCCGGAGTATGATCGATCGGTCCGATGTACAGATTCTCTATTTGCCCTGTCGGAAACAGGGTAAATCTGCGTCTCCCCATGGCGACACAGGCAATATTGTCAGCATCGTCGAAATGCGCCCCCACACTGCCCTGATTGCCAATCCAGATTCTGGGCCTGACGGCGGGATCAAATAGCGGCATCGTCAGCCTATTGGCGAGTTTCGGAAAAATCTCATCGATAAAGGTGCTCTGCAGCGCCAGTACCATGACGCTATCGAGCGGCACCAATTGTTCCAACTTCTCCACGAAAGCGGCGAACGCCATATCCTTGCGGGAAAAATTCAGACGGCCGGATTGCTGTGAATAGCCAATACGGCCTCGCTCCTTTGCCGGCGCCTCAACGACGCGGATCCTCCCGGGGCGTTCGTCCCGGCCCAAATCGCGCAACTTCTCCAGGGCATCCGCGGGCGAATCGGCCAGTATCGGCCAATCCGCCACCAGACCACGAATCACGACCGGTGTCTGGGTACTGAGATATTCGTCTTCAAACCCGGACAAGTCGCAAGATTTAATCTCATCTATTGGCCGCATCTCCCTAGCCGCCCTGTTTTGCCTTCAGCTCCAGGATCCGGCGAACCTGGCCCAGCGAGACCAAGTGGGCATATACAGCACCGAAATAGTTGCGCTGGTGCATTTCAAGCACGGAAGCTTCATCCAGATCCCGTACCGCCTGTTCAGAAACACAAAAGATTCCGGAAATCTTGCGATCCTTACCATCGACCTTGAACATAAGCTCCCGCTGTTCGAGAAGATTCTTGCTATCCAGAAACTCGACAAAGACTCGCGTCTCCGCCTCATTGCGTGCGTGCTCGCTTAACAATTTTTTCATCGAGTTGACAACCTGGGATGGGTTGCCATCTTCATCAAACAACGGCTGTCCGAAGTCCCTGGAGAATTTCTTCGACAGTTCATTGATGCACAGGGTCATCTCTCCAGTATCTCCGTTGCCGGCGATATAGAATGGATACCGCCTGATATCGAGGGGAATATAGGCGGAGTTACCCTGCCCATTTGTGAACACTACATTCTCTCCTTCCTCTACCCCCAGCATTCCCGCACAACGGTAATCGCCGGTTGCACCATCTTTTACAAAAATAGTCGGAAAGCTGTTAGCCGCACTGATTAATTCACTCGCGGCCAATGGGACCAACTGCTGGCCAGCCAGATGCTCAAATTCAAAGCCTGGCCGTATACGCAACTCCCGATGTTCATTCGAATCGAGAGCAACAATATTTCGCTCAAAAGTCATATTCCTACCCAGCTATCGGCATATTGATATTCGGACAACCTGAAAAACCAGAAAAAACTACAAAAAAAGCCGGGCGAAAGCCCGGCTTTTTTTGTGCTAACAACGCTTAGAAGTCGTAGCGCGCACCGATTACAAACCGGCGTCCATTCTCATACAGAGACATCAGACGATCTTCGTAATCGCTGTACTCAACGATCTGCTCATCGGTGAGGTTAACCGCTTCAAACGTTAGCTGTGCGTTGTCAGTAACGCTGTAGGAGAAGCTCGCATCCCACTGGCCGTAGGCGTCGTTGGAGAGCGGGTTACCGTTCCAGTGAAAACCTTTGCTCCACTCGGAGCGATAGTTGTACATGAGGCGGGCACCGAAGGTGTCGTTCTCATAGTAACCCATCAGGTTTGCCATGGTATCGGAGATACCGACTACAGTATCTTCACCGGTGCTGGTGTAGGTATAGTTGGCCTGCAGACCAAAACCGTTGTCGAAATCGTGCAGCACGGCAAGTTCGACACCAGCCACCAGGCCGCCCGGACCATTGACGTCACGGGAAAAGTCGACATCTACGTAGCTGTCGCTCTGCTCGTCATAGCGGGCCTCGGTGTAGGTTTCCTTGGCCAGATAGCTGTGATTCTTCTTCACGAAGGTAGTTGCGGAGAAAGCGGAAACATCGCCGTAATACCACTCGTAAGAGACATCCAGCTGGTCGGCAATAAACGGCTCCAGGAATGGGTTACCTGACTGGCCCTGAGGATCCGGCGCATTCAGAGAACCGAAAGTCTCAAATGCGGAAATCTGGTTCCAGTTTTGACGGGCCATCACCCGGGCAACCGCGGTGCGAACCACCATGTCATCGTTCAGGTCGTAGGCAATATTGAAGCTCGGTAGGAACTCACTGTAGTCATTGTCTTCAGTCACCCACTCGAGATAGGCCGGATTCAGCCAATCGCGGTCGATGGTTTTGAAGCCCCAGGAATCGCTGCTGAACTCGTAGCCGGAAGAGGCCTGATCGGTTGTTACGTAGCGCAGACCAAAGTTACCGCGGTAGCGCTCGCCCTCGAATTCCGCCTGCGCGTAAACAGCGAAGATATCCTCTTCTACCGCCCAGATATTGGCCAGCTCCAGAGACCGGGCGTAATCCGCCGGGACGCCGTTCAGGCCACTAAACGCAATTTCTTCCATTACGTCGCGAACCTGTTTGACCACGTTGGTCGCGTTACCGGCAACCGGAGAATCGATGTTCACGGTACCACCTGAGTTCAGGTCACAGCTGGCCAGGGTCGGACAAGTATTGAAGATGTATTGCAGGTATACCGGCCACTCAGAGGCCAGGTCCTCGTTACCGGCAAGAGTTCCGGGACCATGCCAGCTGTACACGGTGCGGTCCTGGGTACGCTCTGCACTGCGAGACTTGATACCGGTCTTGATAGCAGTGAAGGCACCGGCGTCGATCGGCAGTTCCAAATCGACCTGGAAGTAGGTCTCTTCGTCTGTGGTGGGCTTTTCGCCACCCCAGATCCAGCCGGCACCATAGGCCTCGGCATCGTTCGGAGCGGGATTGGTAGTCAGTGACGGCTTTCTCAGATCGAAAGCATAGTCACCACCGGTCCAGCCATACTCCCAAGAGGTCTCGCGGTAGGTACCGCCCTCCGCAGAAGTCTGGCCAGCCACCACGTCCAGGCTGAACGCATCGGCGTCATACTCGGCTGTCAGGGTATAAGACTGGGACTCGGAAGAAGAGACACGGTTAATCCAGTTAACCACACCGCGACCTGCACCGCTGATCTCGGACGCGACAACACTGGAACCGCTCATTTGACCGTTTGCAACATGTTCTAGGGCATTGTCACCGGCAAATACCAGCCAGTTTCCGTTCATGTTGTCGGCGTTTACGCTGGTATCGAGGGCATCGAGGGTGAACAGCAGCTCATCGGTGGCACGGAACTGGGTGGACACGAAAATGGTCTCGCGCTCGCGTTCCTGGTAGAAAGTCGGCGCACCCATGGTTCCCGGGACCATGGTTCCCGGAGTCGCCTCATCGGTCCAGGACAGCACTTCGAAGCCGGAACGCTGTACGGTGCGGTCCTGCTTGGTCGCAGCAACCAGGATACCGAACGTTTCGCTGTCGTTTTTCCAGGAATACTGGCCCGATACGCTCGGATCGAACTCTTCGGAGCTCTCGGAGTAAACGCTCTCTGCGGTTATAGAACCCTCACCCGCATCCAGGTCGAGTGGACGGTGGGTGCGAACGTTTACGGTACCGCCCAGAGAACCTTCATCCTGGGAGGCCTGCGGGCTCTTGGAAACTTCAAGCGAGGAAATCAGTGTTGACGGCAGCAGGGTGAAGTTAAAGCTGCGAGCCGGGTTATCCAGAATAAACCAGTCCGCGGTACCAACGGATTGGCCATTCAGGGTCGTGCGGTTGTAATCGGGACCGGCACCGCGAATAGAAACCTTCTCACCCTCACCGAATTCACGACTAACCGCGACACCAGTGATGCGTGACAGAGATTCAGCGACGTTCTTGTCCGGGAACTTGCCCACGTCCTCGGCAGAGATCGCATCGACGATTCCTCCAGCATTACGCTTGGTGCTGAGCGCGTCCTGCAGAGAACCGCGAATACCGGTAACGGTAACCTCTTCGAGGGCCTCACCACTGGTCTGGGCAACTGCCAGCGGGGCCACCAGGCCACCGGTCAGGACAGCCGCACTGATGGAGAGTGCGAGTTTGTTGCGATTAAGCATCGATTTCCCCTTCCTTTTTTATTGATATAAAGATTTGGTTTGAAATTTTTTATCACCTTGTACCGCCAAATGATAGCGCTGTCATTTCCATTTATGATAGCGCTGTCATTTCCGTGAAAAACAATACACAGAAAAAAAATAAAAAGCTACAGGTTAGGAAGCGATTTAACTTGATATCCGTTTATCTGGACGTATTTGACGCCAACGGGCAAAAATCCAGCTGAAACAGCAAGTTAAGGAATTGTCGGGCGAGACCAGTATCTACGCCAAATTGTCATGAATGACAGCAAGGCGGCGGATCAACCGCAGCTTTCTGATTAATTATTAACCGCAGTGAAAAGTAACTGGCAACGAAAGGCCGACAGGGGGAAGCGGTTCCGCCCCTCCCCCAAGGGATCAGGGCAGAACCCATTGATTAACAATTACTCAATTTCTTTGATGCGCATCGAGCTCGTATGGCCGTTTACATTCAGGCGTTCGCCCTGGGTAATCAGAATACGCTGGCCTTTTTGCAGGTCGAGGCGCGAACCCAATACTTCCACGATCGATTCCGTCAGGTGGCCGAGGGGCACGGATGCCGGATCGAACTCTACCGGCTCGACGCCGCGCAGTAACACCAGCTGGCGCGCGACACGCGGGTGACGGGTCAGCGCGTAAATCGGCAGCTGGGTGGTGGCGCGGGACATGATACGCGGCGTGCGCCCTGACTCGGTCAGCGCCGCGATCGCGCACAGGTTCTCTACCCTCGCGGCCACGTCAATGGCGGCCTGGGCGATCACTGTGTCGATGCGGACAGACGCACTCTGGTTGGCTGCCGGGCGCGGCACACTGCCGAGATACTGTTCGGCACCTACGATGACTTCGCTCATGGACTCGACTGCGGCTACCGGGTAGTCGCCGGCGGCGGTTTCCGCGGACAGCATCACCGCATCGGTGCCATCGAGTACCGCATTGGCCACGTCCATGACTTCGGCGCGGGTCGGTGTCGGGCTGGTGATCATCGACTCCATCATTTGGGTCGCCGTGATCACGCCGCGGTTCAGCGCGTTGGCGCGGTTGATCAGTTTCTTCTGCACCCCGATCAGCGCCGGATCGCCGATCTCGACACCGAGGTCGCCGCGGGCCACCATAATCGCATCCGATGCCAAGATCAGCTTATCCATCTGTTCGTCGTTGCCCACCGCTTCGGCGCGCTCCACCTTGGCGACAATCGCCGCCTGGCTGCCGGCCTCCTGCATCGCGCGGCGGGCGGTTTCCAGGTCGTCCGCACAACGCGGAAAACTGACCGCGAGGAAATCCACTTCCAGTTGCGCCGCCAGTTCGATATCCCGGTAATCCTTTTCCGTCAGCGCGGGCGCAGAGAGGCCGCCACCGAGCAGGTTGATGCCCTTGTTGTTGGACAGCTTGCCGCCCTGCAATACGCGGCAATAGAGCTTGCGTGGCGTGGTGCCGGTCACTTCGAGGCGGATCTTGCCATCGTCCAGCAACAGGATATTGCCGGCCTTGCAATCCTTGATCAGGCTCGGATAGTCGACACTGACACGGTGCTGGTCACCGCCTTCCGGCGGGCAGTCCAGATCGAGCGCAAACTCGCTGTTGTTTTCCAGCCAGATACTGCCCTCGGTGAAGCGGGCAATTCGTATTTTCGGTCCCTGCAAATCGCCGAGCACCGCAACCAGCTTGTTCTGAGCTACGGCGGCCCGGCGCACTTCCTCGACGCGGCGGCGATGATCTTCGGCGGAGCCGTGTGAAAAGTTCAGGCGCACAATATTGACACCGGCGCGGACCATTTCCTCGATGACATGCGGCTTGTCGGTTCCGGGGCCGAGGGTGGCGACGATTTTGGTATGGCGAATCATAGAGTCCAGCTGGAAATTATTGTGAAAATTTAAGAGCTTTGCCCTCCCATTCAGGGAGGGCTGTACACGTGATAAAGCTTACGCGGATTCCGCCACAAACTGATTAAGCTGTAGTGCTTCCGCCATCGCGAGGCTGGTATCGAGCATACGGTGGGAGAAGCCCCACTCGTTGTCATACCAGGCCATGACCTTGACCAGATTACCATTGACGCGGGTGTGGTTGGCATCAAAGTGACTGGATGCCGTGGTGTGATTGAAATCCACGGATACCAGCGGCTGGTCGCAGTAGGTCAGTACACCACTGGTTTCCGCAGCCTCGCGCATGATGCGGTTGACTTCATCCACGGTGGTTTCGCGACCGGCGATAAACTGGCAGTCCACCAGGGACACATTGCTTACCGGAACACGTACCGCCATACCGTCCAGGCGACCTTTCAACTCGGGCAGCACCAGGCCCACTGCCGCGGCAGCGCCGG
Organism: Microbulbifer marinus; assembly: GCF_900107725.1. Classification (GTDB taxonomy): domain Bacteria; phylum Pseudomonadota; class Gammaproteobacteria; order Pseudomonadales; family Cellvibrionaceae; genus Microbulbifer; species Microbulbifer marinus. Next base: position 1,548,338 of record NZ_FNQO01000001.1, read on the forward strand.
TCTTGGTGGGAATCATATTGTCTGCGGCGGCGCGGGCGCGATAGATATCCGCGTGCACCGCATCCTGGGTGTTCTGGTCGTTGGTGTAGGCGTGCACCGTGGTCATGAAGCCGCGCTCGATACCCAGGGCACGGTGCAGGGCCTTGGCCACCGGTGCCAGGCAATTGGTGGTACAGGACGCGTTGGAAACGACCTTGTGCTCCGCGGTCAGCTTGTCATCGTTCACGCCATAGACGACGGTCAGGTCGGCATCCTTGGACGGGGCGGAAATCAGCACCGCCTTGGCACCGGCGGCAAGATGCGCGGATGCCGAAGCCTTGTCGGTAAAGCGACCGGTACACTCGAGCACCAGATCGACACCCAGCTCACCCCAGGGCAACTTGGACGGATCGCGCTCCTGGCACACCTGCACGCGATCGCGACCAATCAGCAGCGCATCACCATCCACCTGTACCTCGGTGTTGAAACGGCCGTGGATAGTGTCATAGCGAGTCAGGTGTGCATTGGACTCCACCGGCGCCAGATCGTTGATGGCCACCAGCTGAACACGGTCACTGTAGCCGGATTCGTAGATCGCGCGGGTGACATTGCGGCCGATACGGCCATAGCCATTGATGGCAATTCTGATTTTCATCTCACTTTACCTTCATTATTTGAATTTGGTCATTCCGCCGGGAATCCACCGGTCCGTCGGGGCTCCCCTCCCGTGCTCCGACCGTTTACTTGAGCGCGGATGCCACCTTGGCCAGGCGAGTGATTTCCGCCCAGTTCCCCTCCCGTACCAGGCCGGCAGATGCCATCCAGGAGCCACCCACGCACACCACATTGGAAAGCGCGAGGTAGTCGGCGGCGTTACCCGGGCCTATGCCACCGGTGGGACAGAATTTCACCTGCGCCAGCGGACCGCCGATAGACTTCAACATCGGCACGCCACCGGCAGCCTCGGCCGGGAAAAACTTCTGGTAGCGATAGCCGCGCTCCAGCAGGCGCATCACCTCCGACGGGTTGGCGGCACCCGGCAACAGCGGCACATCGGACTCTGCCGCCGCGTCGAGCAGCTGCTCGGTCGAGCCCGGACTGACCATGAAACTGGCTCCGGCATCCACCGAACGGCGCAGGTCATCACCGTTCAGCACGGTGCCGGTTCCCACATGCGCATCCGGCAGGTGTTTCGCAATCTGTTCTACGGCGCCCAGCGCCGCTTCCGTGCGCAGGGTCACTTCGAGTACGTTCAGTCCCCCTTCTACCAGCGCTTCGGCGAGTGGCAGTGCATCTTCAACTTTTTCTATGACCAGTACCGGGACTACGCCAGCCTGCTCCAATACTTCGGCGAGTTTTTTTTGCATCAGTAAATTCCAGATTATTCGTTAAGGCGCCCAGTAAACGGTGACCGGCTTTAACCCCTGCTTGAGAATACTGCGCACGGGCATCTCCAGCTCGTCGCTGCCAAGCAGCGCCTCGCGATACACTTTCAGTTTCTCGTCGCCGGTAATGAGCAGTTTGATATCTCGCGCCTGCAGAATGCCGGCCAGAGTCAGCGTCATGCGTTCGGTGTGAACTCCTGTGACCTCACTCTGTCTGGCGGTAATGGCGCTGCACAGTTGTGCGGAATTTGGGTCCAGTGCCGCTTCCAGGCCCGCGGCGTGAGGAAACAGGGACGCGGTATGCCCGTCACTGCCCATGCCCAGCACGCAGACGTCAAAGGGGTTGGGCAATTCGCCATAGGCGCGCTCACAATCGGCCTGACCTTCCACGGCACTGGCGTGCGCAGTTTTCATGCCGAGAAACGGCGCTTCTGCGGCACAGTTCTGCAGCAGGCACTTTTCGATGAAAGCCTGGTTGCTACCGCTCTCCGTTTTTTCCACCCAGCGCTCATCGACCAGGGCAACGTTGATCTGTGACCAGGGCAGTGGTCGCTTGGACAGCTCCCGGTACACCGGTTCGGGCGTGCTGCCGCCCGAAACCAGGAAGCTCGCCTGTCCTCGCTCCTTGATACCTTTTTGCAGATCACGGGCGCAGTCATGGGCTAGCGCCTGCACCAGGCGCTCGCGATCTGAAAAGAATTTTTCTTCTACCATGCAATTTTCCATTTACCTGAAAGCAAGGTTTTACTAGGGGTTAAACCAGTGACGACCGTCGCGAGCCAGTAACTCGCTGGCGGCCTGAGGGCCCCAGCTACCGGCACGATACAGGTGTGGTTGACTGTTGGTCTCACGCCAGTAATCAATGATCGGATCCACCCAGGACCAGGCTGCGGCGACTTCGTCGCGGTGGATGAACAGCGCGGAATTATTGGCCGCGGCATCCAGCATCAGGCGTTTGTAGGCATCGCTCCGGAAGCTGTCGTAGGTATCGGACAGTGTCAGGTTCAGCTCTGCCGGCTGCAGTTCCGTAGTCAGGCTGTCCATCTTCTTCGCCATCAATACCAGTTTGATGCTCTCTTCCGGCTGCAGGCGGATGACCAGGCGGTTTGGAATAATGTCGCCGGCGGATTCGTCGTAGACGCGGTGGGACACTTTCTTGTACTGAATCACGATCTCGGCGCAGCGCTTTTCCATGCGCTTGCCGGTACGCAGATAGAAAGGTACGCCGGCCCAGCGCCAGTTATCGATATGTGCGCGAATTGCGACAAAGGTTTCCGTGTTGCTGCCCGCGGCTTCCAGCTCTTCCAAGTAACCGGGCACCAGCTGGGTACCGAGCCCGCCGGCCACGTACTGACCGCGGACAACATTTTTGTCCACGCCTTCGCCAACCAGGGGGCGCAGCGCTTCCAGCACCTTGATTTTCTCGGCGCGAATATTCTTCGCGCACATCTTGTTCGGGGATTCCATCGCGATCAGGCACAGCAGCTGCAACAGATGGTTCTGCACCATGTCGCGCAGCGCGCCGGTATCATCGTAAAAGCCCGCCCGCCCCTCGAGGCCAACCGTTTCCGAGATACTGATCTGGATATGGTCGATGGTGCTGGCGTCCCACAGGTGCTCAAACAGCACATTGCTGAAACGCAGCGCCAACAGGTTCTGGACGGTTTCCTTACCCAGATAGTGGTCGATACGGAAAATATTATTTTCCGGGAAGTAGCTGGCTATCTTGCTGTTGATTTCATCGGAGGTCTGCGCGTTGTATCCGAGGGGTTTTTCCACCACCACGCGCGACTGCTCATTGATCAGCCCCTTCAGTGACAGGTTTTCGCAGCAGGGACCGAAGACCCCCGGCGGAATGGCCAGGTAGAACAGGCGTCCGCGCGCTTCGTCGGCGCCGAGAATGTCGGCCAGCTGATCCCACTGCTCGTCAGGCACGGCAATATCCAGCGCTACCGGGCGCAGCAGCTGGCTGAACTCTTTCCACACCGAATCGCTGTACTCGCCGTCGCGGAGGTGTTTTTTCAGTGCATCCTGGGCTGTGTCCAGGTACTGGTCCGCATCGTCCTGACGGCGGCATACCGGCAGAATGCGACACCCTTCGGCCAGGCTGCCTTCCATATGCGCGCGGTACAGGGCCGGGATCAGCTTGCGTAATGCCAGGTCACCGCCGCCGCCAAACAACACCATATCAAATGGATTTGCCATAAATTTTGCTCTGGTTTTGTCTTTTCTTGGATGCTCTAAGCACACCGTGAAATTAGTAGAGAATGCTCGCACCGCTCTCGGCGCCGCTGGCGATTGCCCGCATATTGGCAAACAGCTCGCGGCCCATCCCCCTGGCGCTCTCGGACAGATCGCACTGGGCGGGTTCCCGCGCCGCCAGCTCTGCGTCGTCCACATGCACCCGCAGAACGCCCGCCTCGGAATCCAGCTCGATCAGATCACCGTCGCGCACTTTCGCGATGGGGCCACCTTCGACCGCCTCCGGTGACATGTGGATAGCCGCCGGCACCTTGCCGGAAGCACCGGACATACGCCCGTCGGTCACCAGCGCCACCTTGAAACCCCGGTCCTGCAGCACACCGAGGGTCGGCGTCAACTTGTGCAGTTCCGGCATACCGTTGGCGCGCGGCCCCTGGAAACGCACCACGGCAATAAAATCTTTTTCCAACTCGCCGGCCTTGAAGCGCTCCAGCAATTCGTCCTGACTGTTCAAAACGATGGCCGGCGCTGTCACCTTCAGATGCTCCGACTTCAACGCGGATACCTTGATGACGCTGCGGCCGAGGTTGCCGTCGAGGAGCTGCAGACCACCGTGGTGCGAGAAGGGATCGCTCACCGGGCGAATCACGTCCGGATCGCCGCTCTCCTCGGCGGTCGGGCGCCAGACGACACCGCTCTTGTCTTCGCTGAGGAAGGGATCGTCGCAGTACGGCTGCATGCCGGAGTTGCCGAGTACGGTATGCACGTCGTCGTGCAGCAGCCCCGCACCCAGCAATTCGCGAATCAGGTATTGCATACCGCCGGCGGCGGCAAAATGGTTAATGTCGGCGGTGCCGTTCGGATATACATGGCACAGCAGCGGCACCACTTCAGACAGCTCTGCCATATCCTGCCAGGTCAGCTGGATACCGGCCGCGCGGGCCATGGCCACCAGATGCAACGTGTGGTTGGTGGAACCGCCCGTAGCAAGCAGGCCGACAATACCGTTGACGAAGGTCTTCTCAGTCAGAATCTTGGCGATCGGGGTGTGTTGGCTGGGCTCGGTAATCTGTACCAACTGCTTCACCGCCGCTTCGTTCAGCGCGGTGCGCAGTTCGGTGCCGGGATTGACGAAGGAGCTGCCCGGTAACTGCAGGCCCATAATTTCCACCAACATCTGATTGCTGTTGGCCGTACCATAGAAAGTGCAGGTACCCGGACTGTGGTAGGAGGCGCTTTCCGCTTCCAGCAATTCCTTGCGACCCACCTTGCCCTCGGCATAGAGCTGCCGCACGCGCACCTTTTCCGCGTTGGAAAGACCGGTGGGCATCGGGCCCGCCGGCACAAATACCGCCGGCAGGTGGCCGAAGGCCAAGGCGCCGATTACCAGCCCGGGAACGATCTTGTCGCAGATACCGAGGAACATGCTGCCCTCGAACACATCGTGCGACAGGGCAACAGCGGTAGACATCGCAATCACGTCGCGGGAGAACAGGCTCAGCTCCATACCCGCGCGCCCCTGGGTCACGCCATCACACATGGCCGGCACACCCCCGGCAACCTGGGCAGTGGCGCCGTTGCGGGCGGCCGCCTCTTTCAACAGCTGGGGATAGGTGCCGTAGGGCTGGTGCGCCGACAGCATGTCGTTGTACGCAGTGACGATGGCCAGATTGGGACCGCGCCCCGACGCGATCAGGTTCTTGTTCTGATCGGACTCGGCGGCGATGGCGTGGGCGAGGTTGCCGCAGGACAGGCGGCTGCTGGCGCGCCCGTCAATATGCGCCTTTTCGACTTGCGCCAGATACTGCGCACGGGTTTCCTCGCTGCGCTCTATGATTCGCTCGGTAACTGCTTGAACCTTGCTGTGTACCATAACCTTTCCATTTTATGCTGTTCGTTAGCCGGCAAATTCCAGCGCCGCAGCACCGGCCGTCACCCGCCTGTAAAAGTTGATCAGCCCGGCAGTGGATGCGTCCTGATTGCGAAAATCACCGCTATCCAACTGTGGTTGTAGTGCCGAGGCCAACCCTTTGCCCAGTTCTACGCCCCACTGATCAAAAGAATAAATTTGTAATATGACGCCTTGGGCAAAAATCTTGTGCTCATAAAGCGCGATCAATGCGCCCAGGGAATGCGGATCAAGCTTTCGCAACAGGATCGTGTTGCTGGGCCGGTTTCCGCGATGCACCTTGTAGGGCGCCAATTTGCGAATCTCTTCGGCTCGCAGCCCTCTGGCCGCCAGCTCTTTTTCTACTTCTTCCCGGCTGACACCGTTCATCAATGCCTGGCTCTGGGCGAACATGTTCGCCAACAGAATTTCGTGATGGCCCGGCAGCGGGTGTCCCGGGGTAACGCTGCCGATAAAGTCCGCCGGCACCACTTCCGGACTCTGGTGCAGATACTGGTAAAACGCATGCTGACCGTTGATACCGAGCATGCCCCATATTAGAGGGCCGGTTCCGTAGTCCGCCTCCTCCCCTGCCCTGGTAGTAGATTTTCCATTGCTTTCCATTTCCGCCTGCTGCAGGTACGCCGGCAACATATGCAACGCCTGCTCGTAAGGCAGAATCGCGTGCGCCGGATAGCCCATAAAGGTGCAGTACCAGAGACTGACCAGCGCCATCAGCACCGGGGCATTTCGTTCCAGCGGCGCCTGCCGAAAGTGCCGATCCATAGTGGCGGCCCCGTCGAGCAGTGCGCGGAAGCCCTCGAAACCCACGGCCATCGCGATGGGCAGCCCTATCGCCGACCACAACGAGAAGCGCCCGCCTACCCAGTCCCAGAACTGGAAAATGCGTTGCGGCGCTATACCGAACGCACAGGCTTTTTCCGGGCTGGCGGTCACCGCGACAAAGTGCCGCTGCAACACCACCTCCGGGGACGCCACACTGCCGAACCAGTCCAGCGCACTGCGCGCGTTGGTCATCGTCTCGGTGGTCGTGAAGGTCTTCGAAGAAACCACAAACAGGGTTGTCTCCGGATTCAGCTGCGCCAGGACGTCATGCAACTGGGCGCCGTCGACATTGGAGACGAAGTGAATACGCACTTCGTCGCGACGATAGGCCCGCAGCGCCTCGATCACCATCTCGGGACCGAGATGGGAGCCCCCGACCCCCAAATTGACGACATCGGTGATGCGCCTGCCAGTACATCCGGCCAGGACGCCATTATGTAGTAAATTTACAAACTCTTTCAAGCGCTGCAGCTCACTGTCGACCAGAACATCCACCGGAGCCCCGCCGACCTGCAGCGAGCCAGACAAGCCGCCGCGCAGCGCGGGATGCAGAACCGGGCGCCCCTCCGTGCGATTGATGGGCGCACCGGCAAACAGCTGATCGCGCCAACCCTCCAGGTCCGCGTCGCCGGCAAGCTGTAACAAATTTACAAGAACTTCGTCATCGATCAGGTTTTTGGAAAAGTCGAACAGGAATTCCGGCAACTCGACGGAAAAGCGCGCCGCGCGCTGTGGATCGTCATTGAAAAGATCGCGCAGCTGGCGGCCGTGCATTTTTTCGGCCAGAGAATTGAGACGTCGCCAGCTGGGAAACTGGGTAATATCCATGAGAGCCCCCTAGATTGCGGGTGCCGACAATGGGAATCGGACACCGGTTATTGTTTTTGCAACCCTGCCCGCCACTCCAGAACGGAAAATGACAGCGTTGTCATACCGAAGAAAGCCTCCCACAGCGAGACAGCGCTGTCAATTTGAATTGTAGTTAGTTTTCACGATCTGCGGCGGGGCGGCAGGGGACTGAGATGCCCAAGTCCCACCGCTAGCGCCGCGCAACAGAAAAGAAATGGCATTTGCTGATAAAATGCCGCCTTCGGCCGATAAGACCTCTGCCCTTGCCGCATCTGCAACTGGCGGCCCGGCACACAGAGGCTTTTAAAATAAGGACAAGCGCCTAGATGAAAGTCACCATCAACGATGTCGCCGCTATGGCCGGCGTCTCCATCAAGACCGTATCCCGCGTGATCAACAACGAACCCTCGGTGCGTCCCGCCACGCGGAAAAAAGTCATGGACGCCGTGGCCGCGCTGAACTACCAGCCCAATCTGGCCGCACGCAATCTGGCCGGCACCCGCTCCTATACCATCGCTTTCATCTACGACAACCCGAACGCCTATTACGTGATCGATATGCAAAACGGCATCCTCGAGGCATGCAAGGCGCGCGGCTATGAGCTGCTGATTCATCCCAGCAATTCCAAGTCTGCATCAGTCCACGATGAACTGAAGAACCTGGTCGAACATTCCAAGATCGCAGGACTTGTACTGACCCCGCCGTTCTCCGAAACCCAAGCGGTTATCGACACGGTCAAGTCGCTGAACGTGGACTATGTGCGTATCGTTTCTGCCGCGGCAGCGCACGACGACGAGGAAAACTGTATTCAGGTCGACGACAGTGCGGCCGCTTACGATATTACTCAGCACCTGTTGGGACTGGGTCACAAACGCATCGGCTTTCTCTGCGGTGGCGAGGAACACGTGTCCACCCACGGCCGCCTCGACGGCTACCGCCGCGCCCTCGAGGATGCGGGCCTGCCCGTTGAGGAGAGCCTGATCCTGAAAGGCGAATACTCCTTTGACTCGGGCGTGACCGGCGCCAAGAAGCTGTTGCAATCCGACAATCCGCCCACGGCCATATTTGCCAGTAACGACGAAATGGCTGCCGGCGCACTGTTCGCCGCGCGCTTAATGCATTTTGAAATTCCGGAGCAGCTGTCCATCGTCGGCTTCGAGGACAGCCCCTTCTCCCGCCAGACGTGGCCGAAACTCACCACTGCCCACCAGCCCAATAACGAAATCGCCAAATGCGCCGCGGCGCTGGTCCTGAGCAAGGCGCGCGGCAAGAGCGCGGCGGAAAACGGCAAGGCGAGCAAGGAGGCGGGCATCCAGCGGGAATTCACCCCCACACTGGTGGTCAGGGACTCCAGCGGTCCGGCACCGAAGTAACCAATTTCCTATCTGCGCGCGAATGCTGCTTCGGCACCTGCAGCAAGCCAGGTTGCGCGCATAAAAAAGCCCTCAGGAAGAGGGCAAGATGACGAGAACCAGAGAGAAAAACAACAGACGGGTCACATCAAAAAGTATCAATTCCAGCTGCGCAGCTTGTGCCCCTTCAGGGCGTAGAACAGGATGAAAATATAAGCCGGTATCGCTATCACATAGGCGAACTGACCATCGCCGGTATCGGCAAAGTGGCCGTACAGCGGCGGCAGGATCGCGCCGCCGGAAATTCCCATAATCAGCAGTGCCGCGCCCTTGGAGGTGAACTTCCCCAACCCTTCCAGCGCCAGCGGCCAGATCGCCGGCCAGCACATTGCGTTGGCAAATCCCAATAGCGCGACGAAGAACACCGCATTCGGAATCTCCGGCAAACCGAACAGCGACAAGGTCGCCGCGGAGAAAGCCGAGCTTTCCAGAGAGCCGGTCATCACCAGGAAAGTGAAGGCAATTCCCAATACGGCGGAGATCAACAACGCAGTCTGCTGGCTGATAAAGCGCGGAATAGCAATGGTGCCGTAAATGTACCCGAGCACCATGAAGATCATCGTATAGGAGGTCAGTACGGACGCCGCCGCGGTGTCCATGCCCGCCTGCTTGCCCAGCAGACCAATAGCGTCACCGGCGATCACTTCGACACCGACGTAGAAGAACAGCGCCAGAGATCCCAGCACCAGCTGCGGAAACTTCATCAGCCCGGACAGCGTAACCGCGGCATCTTCCTGCCCGGCGAGCGCCTCATCGTCGATATTGGGCAACGGAGCAAACGTCATGGCGACGGCGAGCACAGCGGCGAGAATCGCCATGCCGATGTAGGGGTTGACCAGCTGGCCCGCCAGCTCATCGAGTTTGGCATCCTTGGCGGTCGCGGACAGCGCTGCCAATTCAGACTCAGAAATGCCGGTGATGCCGGCCATCACGAGTACCGCAAACACCCACGGCGCCACGATACCGGCACCCTTGTTCAGCAGTCCCATGATGCAGATACGCACCGCCGCGGTTTCGCTGGAGCCCAACTTGACCACGTAGGGATTGGAGGCAGTCTGCAGAACAGTCAGGCCAGAGCCCACGACAAACTGCGCCAGTAGAAAAACACCGAACAGACGGCTGTAAGCGGCGGGAATGAAAATCAGTGCCCCGACCCCCACCAGCGCCAGCCCGAGCGCCATACCATTCTTATAGCCGGTGCGCTCGATGATCGCCGCCATCGGCAGCGCCATGACGGTGTAAGCAATATAGAAAGCGGAAGCCACCAGCATGGCCTGGAAGGCGGTCAGCTCACAGATGGTCTGCAGAAACGGAATCAGGGCACCATTCAACCAGGTGACAAAGCCGAATATAAAAAACAGCAAACCAATAATCGCCATCGGCAGCAGGTTGCTTTTTGGCCCACTGTGAGCACTTTCATTGATAGCCGCGGTTTCCATAGGAGTACCTTCTTATCGTTATGGTCTTATCTTTATATTCGCTTGGCGGAAGTCAGTGCGGATAGACTACCCTGCCACCTATCCAGGTCTTCACAACCTGTAATTTCTCATCCAACAGAATCAAGTCCGCCGGCGCACCGGCTGCTATGTTGCCCCCCTGCACGCCGAGGAACTGTGCCGGGTACAGGCTCGCCATGCGCAGGGCTTCCGCCAGCTCCACACCGCACCAGTCGCTGATGTTGCGCACCGCACTGGCCATGTCCAGGTGCGAACCGGCCAGCTCGCCGGTGGTGGAGGTGAGCCTGTCGCCCTCGCGTGTTACCACTCGGTCGAACAGCGGGAAACTGGTTGCGTCGCTGCCCACCAGCGACATCGCATCGGTCACCAGCATGATCTTGCCGCGCGGCTTGGCCTTCAGCGCCAGCGACATGGCCTCGGCACACACGTGGTGGCCATCGGCAATCAGCCCACACCAGGCACCGTCGCTGATCAGCGCGGTGCCCACCATGCCCGGTTCGCGCGACTGCAGTGGCGACATCGCGTTATACAGATGAGTAAAGCCGGTGGCGCCGGCCGCGAGCGCGGCGGCGGCGGTTGCGCCGTCGGCATTGGAATGGCCGAGGCACACCTTGACGTTCAGCGCCACCAGCTTGCGAATATCGTCCGGCGACACATTTTCTGGTGCCAGGGTAACCACCTTGATTCCCAGGTCATCACGGGCGTAAATCGCCAGCTCATCGTCGGTCAGCGGGCGGATAAATTTTTCTTCGTGGGTGCCCTTCTTCGGCGCACTAAGGTGCGGGCCCTCGAAGTGCACGCCGATAACACCGGGAACGCGCTCGCGCATGGCTGCACTGACCGCATCGGCGGCCTGCCGCATGACATCCACCCGGTCGGTGATCAGCGTCGGTAAGAAACCCGTGGTACCAAAACGCGCGTGCGCCGCACTCATCTTGCCCAGCGCATTGACGGTCGGGTCGTTGTTAAACAGCGCACCGCCACCGCCGTTCACCTGCACATCGATCAGGCCTGGCGCCAGCAGACCGCTGAGCCGCTCGGCAGTGACGGAAATCTCGCCGCCGACGGACTGAATACGGCCGTCGTCGCCAATGGTCAGCGGAATATTGCGGCGAATCTGTTCGCCGTCAAAAAGCTGCTCCGCGATCAGTGTGCGCACTGGAATTCTCTCCGGTTTGTCAGCGGGTCTGGGTGACTTTCTTCAGGCCAGCCGGCTCATCCGGATTGATACCGCGGCTGACTGCGACATGGGCGACATCGATATAGAAACGCTGCAGCAGCGCCAGCGGCGCCACGCGCGGATGCACGCCCTTGCTCGGCACATGCAGATTCACCAGGGTGCCGCCGCGACGAATGATGTCGGCGATCTGCTCGCTGTGCGCCTCGAAGGATTCATCCTCGATCGGCACATTGACCACGGTCAGCTTCTGCTCGACCAGTGTCACCGGGCCGTGCAGGAATTCCGCACTGGAGAAGGACTCTGCGTGGATATTGCAGACTTCCTTCAGTTTCAGCGCCAGCTCGCGGGTGATGCCGTAACCGGGACCGCGGCCGAGCACCACCAGGTTTTTCACTGCCGCCAGATCCTCCGGACGCAGTTGGATGTCGGAATCCACCGCCTCGGTGAGGGTTTGCGGCAGACTGTTGACGGCGTCGAGCAGTGCCGGATCTTCGGTCCAGTTGGCCACCAACTGTAATACCGCGGACAGGGTGGCCAGGTAGCTCTTGGTCGCGGCGACTGCTTTTTCCGGTCCGGCCTTCAGCGGCACCACCAGGTCGACCACATCCTTGATCGGCGCGCTTTCATCGTTGACCAACGCCACGGTATAGGCACCCGCCTCTTTCGCCATCCTGGCCTGGGCGAGAATGTCCGGGCTGCGACCGGACTGGGAGATCACCAGTACCAGCGCACCTTCCAGCTTCAACTTGCGGCCGTACACGCTGGAGACGGATGGCGCCGCGGCGAAAGTGGGCGTCCCGGTTTCGATTTCGATCAGGTACTTGGCAAATACGCCGGCGTGATCGGAGGAGCCGCGCCCGACGATCATCACGAACCTGGGCGGCTCTCGGCGCAGTCGTTCACCCAGCTGCGCCATGGTGGCGGCGTTGCCCTGCAGTTGCTCGGCAATGCGTGCAGGCGCCTCGCGGGCCTCGGTTTCCATCACAGTCATAGCCATAACGCTATCCACCTGGGTTGTCTCGGCGGGAGTTGCTGCAGTCATAAGAATCTCGGCTTCCGTTATCCAAACAGGGCTTTCGTATCGGCTTCCTCGGTGACCGACCGCGTGTCGCTGCTTTCCTGCGCCAGCGACTGTTGCGCGAAGTAGACGCAGCCGATTTCCGGCGCATCCAGTGGCTCAGCCAGGCGCTGCACCACGTGCGGCGCCAGCCAGGGGCGCAGACGCGGCGCCAGGCCGCCGATCATCGACAGTCGCGGCGGCTTCAGCTCCAGCAATTTGTCGGCCAGGTCGCTGATATAGGCGGCACCATCACGCACTATCGCCACCGCCACCGGATCGCCGGCCTCGGCGCATTCGATGACCGGCACCGCAAGGCGTGCATAGTGGCTGGAGGATTTGCCGCCGATCTTCTCGAATACTTCGTTGGCGTCGTGGGCATCGAGTGCCTTCAGCACCTCGCCTTTCAAGCGGGAATCCTCGGCCAGGCCATCCAGTGCCATCAGCACGTACTTGACCGCCTCCATGCCCATCCAGGCACCGCTGCCCTTGTCACCGTGCGGAAAACCGTGACCGCCCACCAGCTTGCCCTGCCCGTTCACCCAGGCATAACCGCAGGAACCCGTGCCGGCAATGATCACGGCGCCGTCACCGCCACGATGTGCGCCGAGGCAGGCAGAGTGCTGATCGGTGGTGAGGTACATTTTCTTGAAGGGATGGGCCCAGGAGGCCATTTCATTGTAGAGGCGCGGCATGTTGACGCCGGCAAGGCCGACGCCGGCGACCAGCTCGCCGAGGGTTTCCGGGGGCAGCTTGGCGTCTGCCAAGGCCAGGGCGGCGGAGCGCACGATGGAGTCGATGGTCTGAGCGTAGCCGTGTAACGGGTTGGCAGGTCCGGCCACACCGGTACCGAGGACCCGGCTGTCGGCGTCCACAATAGAGGCGCGGCATTTACTGCCACCGCCATCGATACCAATATAAAGTGTGTCCCTATCTCTCAAAGCAACCATCTGTACCGGCCTCTAAGATTCTGTATTGTTATGTGTCTTTACCGGGCTTCCCACTACATTTCCCCCGGGAAGCCGGCCGGCGCGCAGAGGGCGCCAGTGCCAATATAGGAGGGATACTACAGCAGCAATGACAGCGTTGTCATCTCATTTGGTAAAAAAACACAATGGAAGCCGTCTCCGCGGCTGCAGTCGGCCCTAAAAAGACCGATTTCCCATTCGAAGACATCGAAGTATAAAGGCTGATAGCGGTCTCGCCCACCGGCGTCCTGAACCTGGCACGGCCGTGCACGACTACTCTGGTCCAAGATGAGTGCAGCGCGCTCTGCACAAGTTTCCGATCATTGCGACCGGCAAAGTGCATAGGGGATTTTCGCCGCAGTGCCGACGCCATCCCGACCACGAGTGGTCGCCAACCAGTGCATACAGAGTTAGTGCAGACACTCCGAAACCTAGCTGCTAAAACTGCGCAGTCATTACCGCCAGCCTGTAACAAATATGTCACATTTTTCTGCGATAAAGCGCCCGCCCGGAATGGCGCTCTGAAGTTGAGCGCTGCCCGCACGACACGAACCGCCAGCCGTTCGGACTGAATCTTTCAGTCTGCAGCAACACAACAACGAATACGGCGGAATTCGTGCCGAATACTTCCCTACAAGGATGCAAGCGAGAGGTTATCTAAATGGGGGGCTTGTCCATACGCGCTGTTGCGACTGCGCTTCTTTGTTGCCAACTACTGGTGACACCAGCACTGGCGGCAGAATCAAAAACGCTGTTCCGCCTCACCGGCTCCAACACCGTCGGCGCCGAGCTGGCCCCGCGACTGGTGAAAGGCTATCTGCACAGTCTTAAAGCCACCGACATAAAACAACGCAGCGACGACGAGCACCACTGGATCAGCGCCAGGCTGGACGGACACGCTGTAGAGGTGCCCATCGTCGCCCTCGGTTCCAGCACCGGGTTCAAGGCATTACACAGCGACAGTGCCGATATCGGCATGGCCTCACGCCAGATCAAACAAAAGGAATTGGAAATGCTGGCGCGCTTCGGCAATCTCACCGGCGCCGAGGCGGAGCATGTGATCGGTCTGGATGCACTGGTTATCGCCGTTCACCCGCGCAACCCGATCGGACAGCTCACCATCGCGCAGCTCCGGCAGATTTACAGTGGCGAAATTCTCAATTGGGCCGAACTCGGCGGCCCGGACCTGCCGATCCGCCCCCTGCACCGGGATATCGAATCCGGTACCCGTGCCACTTTCGACCGGGAAGTATTTGGTGGCAGTCAGCCTGCGGCGGGCAATGTTTACGAGGTTTCCGGCAATGCAGAGACCCATCAGTTAGTGCTGCGCCAGCCCGGCGCAATCGGCTACTTGCCCTTCGCCGATGCCACAGACGTAAAGAAAGTGGCGATCAAGGCCGGCGACCTGGCCGCCGTGATACCCGACCGCGGCATCATTGCCACCGAAGATTTCCCGCTGACCCGGCGCCTGTATTTGTACAAGAACCCCAGCCAGTACAAGCCGCACGTGGACAGCTTCCTGCAGTTCGTCGAGTCACCCACAGGGCAGGAACTGGTCGCGGAAACGGGTTTCATCAACCTGACACCGGTGGCGCTTAAAATGACGCCCTACCCCAACGCGCCCGAAACCTACCGGGCACTGATGGAAAAGGCGGAACGCCTCAGTATTTCTTTCCGTTTTGCCGACGGCAGCTCGGAACTGGACAGCCGCGCCCTCAAGGACCTGCACCGCCTGGAGCAGTATATGGACAATGCCGACCGCGAACTCAGTCTCACCCTGGTGGGCTTTTCCGATCAGAAGTCCAACAGCAACATCACCGATATCATTTCCCGCTTCCGCGCTCTCAAAGTCCAAGGCGCACTGCTGCGGGATCACCAGCTGGGTGACAGCAGAATCCTCGCACTGGGGGCTTTTGCGCCACTGACAGCGGATCGCGAACAGGCACCGATCAAAAACAGCCGCGTCGAGGTGTGGATTAACTAAGCAAGCTCTGATTCAGCCCGTGATATCCCTCGTCTGCAGAGCGGTTCACAATATTGCGCCGCCAAAGTTCCCGGTGCGGTTCGGCTATGCTAATGATTGGCCCGACAGATCCTGCAGGCCAATGATCATAGGGAAGCGTGAATGGCGGCGACGGAATTACTGCGGCGATCGTGGCGCACGGCCACGCTGTTTCTGGTGCTGCTGTTCCTCAGCAGCTGCTCCAGTATTCAGTTCGCGTACAACCAGCTGGATCTCTGGATGCGCTGGCAGATCGATGATTATGTCGACTTCACCAGCACGCAAAAGGGCCAGCTGCAGGGTGCCCTCGACAGCTTCCACCACTGGCACCGCCAGACCCAGCTACCCCGCTACGCCGACTACCTCTCCCAACTCGCCGACGAGGTCGACGAGGGCCAGCTGCAAAAAGTAGAGCTGGCCTCAATCGAGGATCAGGTACGAGCATTCTGGGATACCGCCAGCACCCAGCTCTACGACCTGCTGCTGCCGCTGGCCGCGCAACTGAGCGATGCGCAGATTGATGAACTGGAGCAGAACCTGCGCGAAAAGCGCGAAGAGTCGCTGGAGAAGTGGCAAAAGTCTCCGGAAAAAATTGAGCGGCGCAGAAAGAAGCAGATTCGCAAGCAGAGCGAACGCTGGCTCGGCTCCCTGAGCGCCGAACAGGAGCAAATGATTGCCGACTGGGTCTCGCACGTGGCCTACAACCCGCTGCTGCGCGACAAGCAGAGGGAGATCTGGCAGGCTCGCTTTGTCGATCTGCTGCGCCGCAAGCCCGACGGCTACCTGGCGCAGATGCGCGACCTGTTGCTGAACCCGGAACAGCTCTGGCCCGATGATTACCGGCAGATGCAGGAGCAGCGGCACCGCCAGGCCCGCCAACTGAGCCATAAAATTCTCGCGAGCACCACCGAGGCACAGCGCCGACACCTGACCAGAACCCTGCGCGAATACGCGCACGACTTTCGCGTCCTCGCTACACAATAAGCGGCCCGCAAAGCCGTTTTTATCGCCGAGACAGCTGACGAATCCCACCTGCGGCTGCTAAGCTCGCCGCTTCCATTGATCAGACAGGGGAACCTCGTGCGTATCGACTCCGCCACACGCGACCAGTTACAGGAATGGGAAAAGGAACTCAGCGCGCAGTACCAGCGCATCTGCCAGCATGAACTGAGCCTGGATATCACCCGGGGCAAACCGTCGGCAGAACAGTTGCATCTGTCCGACCGACTGGACGGCATACTGAATGGCGACTTCCGTGCCGCCGACGGCACCGACACCCGTAATTACGGCGGCCTGGAAGGCCTGGTCTGCGCGCGCGAGCTGGGCGCGGATATCCTGCAGGTACCCACCGAGGAGGTCCTCGCCGGCGGCAACAGCTCCCTGACCCTGATGTACCACGCAGTATTGACCGGTTACCTGTTCGGCTTCGCCGGCAGTAAACCCTGGCGGGAGCTGCAGTCACCGAAGTTTCTATGCCCGGTACCCGGCTACGATCGCCACTTCTCCATCTGTGAACAACTCGGTATCGGTATGGTGACTGTGCCGATGACCGACAGCGGCCCGGACATGGACGCGGTGGAGGAACAGATTCGCAATGATCGGGACATCATCGGTATCTGGTGCGTGCCGAAGTTCTCCAACCCCACCGGCGTTACCTACAGCAAGGAAACCGTCGACCGCCTGGCGCAACTTGGACAGTTCGCCAATCCCGGCTTCCGCATCTTCTGGGACAACGCCTACGCGATCCACGATCTCGAGCAGCAGGTCAACCTGCCCAGCATTCGCGCCGCGACACAGGAACATGACACCGCGGATTCCGTCCTGCAGTTCGCCTCCACGTCTAAAGTGACTCACGCCGGCGCCGGCGTGGCCTTTGTCAGCGCCAGCACTGCCAATCTGGCGTCACTGAAGAAGCAGATGCAGGCCATGACCATCGGCCCGGACAAGGTAAACCAGCTGCGCCACTCGCGTTTCTTCGCCGAGTTCACCATGCTGCGGGAACATATGCAGAAGCACGCACAGATACTGAAACCGAAGTTCGAGTGCGTATTGAATCAGCTGGAAAGCGCCTTCGGCGATTCGGACCTGGGCGGATGGGAAAAACCCAAGGGCGGTTATTTCGTTTCCTTCAATACCCGCCCGGGCTGCGCCGCGGCGGTGGTCAAACTCGCCGCAGACGCCGGCGTAAAGCTGACACCGGCCGGCGCGACCTTCCCCTATGGCAAGGACCCGGAAGACCGCAATATCCGTATCGCCCCGAGCTTCCCGCCGCTGGAAGAACTGGATACGGCCATGTCGGTGTTCGTGCTTTGTGTGAAGCTTGCCAGCGTGCGCCAGCAGCTGGAGAAACTCTAACGGAAAAGAACGGCGGAACTTGACGCCGAGCCCCTGCAGCCGGTGACCGTCCGGGAAATATTTACCGATGAGGTTTTTTCTCGGACGGTCACCGGCTGCAGGGTCGCTCGAAGCCCTTCAGGAACAGGTCTCTGAGACAGGTTCGAATATCGATCGCGGCTGTCGGTCGCTCCTGAGGCCAGCTGGCCTTCAGCCGCCGAGATAACGCCTGGCGAATTTCGGATCCACCTGCTCCAGGTCGACCACCACCAGCCCGTCCACCGAATCGCAAAAATCCGGATCCACATTGAATGCGTGGAAGTTGGTTCCGCCCGGTTTTGTCACCGCGGTGTATTTCCTGAACAGCGGTGGCAGCATTACCCCCTCCTCTTTCAGGATCTGCTTCAACACCATCATGTCTTGCGCCGCATCGCCGGTCAGTGGCGGCAGGTCATCGCGCACTTCGACAAACGGCAGGCGCGCAGCGCCGAGGGGATTGTCGGTGGCATAGTGATTTAGGAAGTAGCGCACTATCGCCGACTTGGCCCGCCCGGAGAAGGTTCCGGGCATGGACACGGGACCGAACAGGTAACGCACATTGTTGCGTCCAACCCACTGACCGATTCCGCACCAGAGCAGATCCAGACCGCGGCCACGCCAGTACTCCGGCAACAGAAAACTGCGTCCCAGTTCCGCGGAGGCGGGCAGGCACTGCTGCGGTGGACGCGGGTAATTGAACAGCGTACTGCTGTAGATCTGTTCCGGCATCAGACGCTCGGTCTTTGCCAGCCGGTAGGCACCGGCGATCTGGCGCCGTTCGTTATCCCACAACAGCAGGTGATCGTAGTACGCATCGACAGCATCCCAGTCGCGACGCTGGCCGGAAGATGCACAGCATTGACTGGCAGGAATAGAATTGCGCGCTAATTCCTGATCCGCTCGATCTGCTCGAACCGGGATACACTCGCCAGATAATCCTCCCAGCTGCTGGCCAAATCGACGGTCTGGTAACGCTTGTATTTTTCCCGATCCAGCCAGAACACCCTCGTCCTGGCCCGGCGCAGGTCAATCGGCGGCAGGCCATCAATCGCCTCCGCGCCGGCATTGAAGACCGACCCGGCCCTGGAGTTCTGGATCATGTCGCTGACAATCGTCAGCTGGATATCCTCTGCCCGTGGATCGATCCTCCGCAACGCGGCGATATCCGACAGTGCCTCGAATATCGGCGACCGTTTCTGCTCCCCGGCAGCAACCACCGAAGCGATGGCATTTTCGAGCGGCGCTTCAAAACGCTGCCGATACAGCCGTTCGACGAAGTTGCGGTTCGACGTGAGCATATCCGCCTGATCGGCAGATTTCGGTTTGCACAGGTCAATTACCGGATCTGACAGGCCATTGTATTTTTCGTCCAGCACGAAAATAGAAAAACGGTCATTTACCCTGGCGTTCTGCAGCAACCCCGAAATATGGGTGCGCAGGAATTGTTCCTGGTGGGGAGACAGGGCATCGGAGACATCGATGACCAGCAAGTGATGGACATACCTGGGGGTATGTTCGTTGCAGAGCGTGACCTTGTCATAGTCCTTGTCCGGGGAATTGATGACCACGAAAATGAATACGGCCAGCGCGCAGAGCAGCGCCAGCCCGAGCGCGAAAATCGCTACCCCCTTTTTGTCCTCGGCTGACATGCCTCCGCGGGAAACTCTCATCACATGCCACTCAGTCCGTTGTCCCGCTCAATGGCGCCGATCAGGGCCGCCAGCTCCTTCTGTACTTCCTGGCAGTGGCTGTGGATGGCCGCCATGGAATCCGCGTAGGCCTGGTCTAGTTCCCCGAGAGTCTGGTCGAATGCGGACAGATCACACTTGTGCTGCTCCAGACCGGTGGTATTCAGCTTGGGCAGCTTGTCCAGCTCGAAGCGCAGCAACTCGCCGAAATAGGCCGCCCGGCGGTTCATCATTCGCGCCGAGTAGGACTGGTAATAGCGGACCAGCTCATCCAGCAGTCCCTGCGCCTTGACGATATCCTCCTCGTAGTGATTGCGGATCTCCTCACTGCGCTCGATGCTGGACTTGAAGCTGATGTACTGGGATCGAATCTCTCGCTCCTTGTCGGAAAGTTCCTGCTGGGACTGCTCGGCCACACCGTTGATCTCCTCGATGGCCTCCGCACAGCTCCTGGCCCACTGGTCCTGCAGATTCGTCACCCTCCGGGTCATGGCGGTGTAGCCGGGATAGCGGTCATCCACCACGAAGAATTTCGCCGTCAGCAGTATCAGCGCAATGCCGCTGACGATGACCATAATCCAGGAATTGAAATCGTGAATACCGAAGGGATCCCCCCACAGGTTCAGCACCGCCAGCTTGGAGGCGATGAAGGGATTCACTTCCAGTGCCTCGCGATAGTGGCCGACGCCGAGCACGAACGCCGTGGCCAGCGCGCCGATCGCCGCAAACACCAGCAGTGCACACAGTTTGCGGGCGATATTGCGGTGAAAACTGTTTCTGAGGGCGACCGCGGCGAAAGCGGCCAGGCCGAGATTGACCAGGGAAATGATAAACGCCTGGAAGAAACCGCCTACCAGTCCCAACTCACTACCCTTGGACAGAAAAAAGGAGTTCAGTGCGGTCTCGAAAATAACGATAAAAAAGATGATCGAGTAATGCAGGATTTTTGATTCCCGGTAGATGGCATCCCGGGTCAGGCCGTTCCTGTGCCGGAATATTTCGAGATCCGTACGCACGGATGCAAGCTCCTTGGCCGCCCTCTTCAGGTCCTGGGAAATGACCGCGAAGCGGCTGCCAACTCTCTTGCGGATGGTGCTTTCTGTACTCTTGATTTCCTGATACAGCTGGCGGATACCCACTTCGTTGCGGGCCTCGACCTGCTCATCGAGCTGCTCCTGCCTGCCCTCGTGGACCTTGCCAATGATCTCCCGCAGCACATAGGAGCGCAGGCTTTCCTCGCTCTCGGTATGGCTGTCGCGGTCGATCTCGGGAATGCCTGCCTTGACGTCGCGTTCTACACGCTCTTCTAGTCGGAGGGCGGAAATTGCGGCTTTGGTTGCCGGGATTGAGGTCATGACTTCACCTAAAAGACATCCACTACATTTAGGTTTTGATTCGGTCTGGCTCTCCGCTGACAGAAATACATCCGTGCGCTTACCCGCGCAGCTTCAGCTGCCGGCTCGCGGTGCAGCGAAAATTTTCCTTATCTCTCAGAATAGCCGGCCGACAGAAACGCAGGGGCGAATGCGATGAACGGTACTGCGAGAGCGGCGCTGGAGAGCTGCTTAAAGTAGAACAAGCCGCCACCGACAGGATTCAGCGGAGTAATGAGGCAGCTATCGCCCTCTCACTTCCGGGCGGCCGTTGTTGATTGCGCATCGTGCGGGCTGATTTATCCGCCGCTCGTATGGCCCGACAGGTGGAGAAGGCATACCGCCCGCAGTTTGGCCGGGAAGTATGAATATAAAGTTGGGGAGAACTATGGCGACGGCAGAGCGCCGCCGCGAGTGGACGTTTACTCGGGATCTACCGGTGGGCGAATCGGGGTCGGGAAGGGAAACTTGGTGACCTTGTCGCCTTTTACTTCGACGATCTTGCCCACGCCCTCTTTCTCCACCTCGTCGATGCGCACGATGCTGTGCATCGGGATATAGGAACGGGTTACAGAGGCAAACTCGTTCTTCAGTTTCTCCTCGCTGGGGTCCACTACCAGCTGCGCCTTTTCGCCAAAGACAAACTCCTCCACCTCGATGAAGCCATACATATCGCTCTGATAGATGGCCCGGGCGTAGAGCTCGTACACCTGGTTCTGGTTGTGGAAAATGACTTTGTAAATAGGGTTGGCCATAGGACTCTCAGAAAGGGGGCATTACCCCGGCTGGGTTCTCGTCTCAATACGGGCGGTGCCCGAAAAAGCGCGCAAGAATAGCACAGGATTTGCGCAGCTAATATAGCCGTCTATGCAGTGCCTGACGGTATCGCTATAATGCCCCACCATTTTAATTGACTAGTTTTTGATCAGGCACGATATGTCCGAAACCACGCCCAAAACCGGGGTGAAAAAGCTCTATATCAAGACCCACGGCTGTCAGATGAACGAGTACGACTCCGCGCGCATGCGCGACCTGCTCGGCGAATCCCATGCCATGGTGCCGACCGACGATCCCGAAGAGGCGGACGTACTGCTGGTCAACACCTGTTCTATTCGCGAGAAGGCACAGGAAAAATTGTTCCACCAACTGGGCCGCTGGAAGCACCTGAAGGAAAAAAATCCCGACCTGGTGATTGGCGTCGGCGGCTGTGTCGCCAGCCAGGAGGGCGAGGCTATCGCCAAGCGCGCTCCCTACGTGGACCTGATCTTTGGCCCGCAGACCCTGCACCGCCTGCCGGAAATGATGGAGACCAGGCAACAGGACAACGGCGCCATAGTCGTGGACGTGAGCTTCCCTGAGATCGAGAAGTTCGATCGTCTGCCGCAGCCGGAGGCAGAAGGCGCGACCGCCTTCGTCTCCATCATGGAGGGCTGCTCCAAGTACTGCACCTTCTGTGTGGTGCCCTACACCCGCGGCGAGGAAGTCAGCCGCCCGGTGACGGATGTGCTGGAGGAAGTGGCACACCTGGCGGAACAGGGGGTGCGCGAGGTCAACCTGTTGGGACAGAACGTGAACGCCTACCGCGCCGCCGGCGAAGACGGCCAGATCGTGGACTTTGCCGAGCTGATCACCTATGTCGCGGCCATCGACGGCATCGACCGCATCCGCTACACCACCTCGCACCCGGTGGAGTTCTCCGATGCGCTGATCGATGTCTACGCGGAAGTGCCGGAGCTGGTGAATCACCTGCACCTGCCGGTACAGAGCGGTTCCGACCGCATACTGATGGCGATGAAGCGCGGTCACACCGCACTGGAGTACAAATCCAAGATCCGCCGCCTGAAGAAAATCCGCCCGGATATCTGCCTGTCGTCCGACTTTATCATTGGCTTCCCCGGCGAGACCGACAAGGACTTCGAGGACACCATGAAGCTGATCCAGGACGTGGGCTTCGATATCTCCTTCAGCTTCATCTATTCCCCGCGCCCGGGCACACCGGCGGCGGACCTGCCGGACGACACGCCGGAAGAAGTGAAGAAACAGCGCCTGCAGCTGCTGCAGCACCGCATCAACCAGCAGGCGGCGGAAATTGCCCGCCGCATGGTGGGCAACACCGAGCGGGTACTAGTGACCGGTGTGTCGAAAAAGGACCCGGGCCAGCTGCAGGGTCGCACCGAAAATAACCGGGTAGTCAATTTCCGTGCCGACGATCTGGCGCTGATCGGCAAATTCGCCGATGTACTGATCGAGGAGGCGCTGCCGAACTCATTGCGCGGCAATTTGGTAGCCTCAGAGCTCGATGGCCCGCTGATGTAAGCCTATCTACCCAATCACGGGAGCGGTGACGCGCCGCTCCCGTCCGCTACGCCAAGGCAAGTATTCCCGGTTCTGTAATACCAACCCGTTATAAAGGCTATATAAGGTTAGAACCCATTTGTCGCACTCTACCCTTTCCCCTACTGGGAAAATGGGTATACCCTAGCAGTGAAACCCCCAGATAAAGGTGCACGGAAACCAATTTGGAAACTCATACTCTCGCTCACAGTATCACTCTTGAGCCCAACGACGCCCGCCGCCTGGCCAACCTCTGTGGCCAATTCGATCAACACCTGCGCCAGATTGAACAGCGATTGGATATCGAGATCCGCAATCGCGGCAATCAGTTTGCCTTTTACGGAGAGCCCAAGTCCGCCCGCGCCGCCGGTGAACTGCTGAGTTCCCTGTACAAGGAGACGGGGACACGGGATCACCTGACGCCGGACGAGATTCACCTGGCCCTGCAGCAGGCCGGTGTCGAGGAGCTTCTGAACAAGAACGACGCGAGTGAGAGCGGCGAGGCGGAGCAGGTAGTACTGATCCGCACCAAGAAGTGCTCCGTGCGCCCCCGCGGCCTGAACCAGCGCAAATACGTGCGCGCGGTACAGACCAACGACATCAATTTCGGTGTCGGCCCGGCCGGTACCGGCAAGACCTATCTCGCCGTAGCCTGTGCGGTGGAGGCGCTGCTGAAGGATCAGGTCGAGCGCATCCTGCTGGTGCGTCCGGCCGTGGAGGCGGGCGAAAAGCTCGGCTTCCTGCCCGGCGACCTGAGCCAGAAGGTGGATCCCTATCTGCGCCCCCTGTACGACGCCCTCTATGAAATGCTCGGGTTCGAGACAGTCGGCAAGCTGATCGAGCGCAATGTCATCGAAGTGGCGCCGCTCGCCTATATGCGCGGCCGCACGCTGAACAACGCCTTCGTGATCCTCGACGAGAGCCAGAACACCACCCGCGAGCAGATGAAAATGTTCCTGACCCGGATCGGTTTCGGCTCCACCGCGGTGATCACCGGCGACCCGAGCCAGGTCGACCTGCCCCGCGGACAGGCCTCCGGCCTGCGCCACGCCATCGAGGTGCTCGGCAAGGTCAACGGCATCAGCTTCACCCATTTCGGTGCCAAGGACGTGGTGCGCCACCCGCTGGTACAGCGCATCGTCGAAGCCTACGACATCCACGAGGCAGAGCGCGAGGCGATGTCGGCGGCCAAACCGGATGAAGACGCGGCCTGAGGCCAGCGTTCGAGCGCCATGATCGATTTACATCTCGACGTGCAGCGGGCCAGCCGCTGCACCGACCTCCCCTCCGACGACAGTATCCACACCTGGGTCGCGGCCGCCCTCTCGGGACGCCGCGATACCGCGGAACTGGCGGTGCGTATCGTCGACGAGGAGGAGAGCCGCCAGCTCAACAGCCAGTACCGCGGCAAGGACAAACCGACCAATGTTCTGTCCTTCCCCGCCGAGCTTCCGGAGGACCTGGATCTCCCACTACTCGGGGATCTTGTGATCTGTGCCCCTGTTGTGGCTCAGGAGGCGGAGCAACAGCGCAAAGCGCCTTCTGCGCACTGGGCACATATGGTGGTCCATGGCACACTGCATCTCCTCGGTTACGACCATATCGAAGACACCGACGCAGAGGTGATGGAAAAGCTGGAAGCAGGCCTGCTGGCGGGTCTCGGTTTTGCGGACCCCTATGCCCCCGCGGAAGAATTGAAGGAATAACAGCGCACGTACCGTTGAAGCAGTACAGCCACCCAGCGCTACAGACTAGAGTACAGACGAGAGAAAACCGGAGCATGGCCACTTCCATGACCACAGACGAACCCCCAAGTAGTCAGTCATCCAGCAAGTCCCGATCGGGCGAGAAGAACTGGCTCGAGCGACTATTCGGCGCTTTTTCCGCCGAACCCAAGTCCCGCGACGAACTGCTGGATATCATCAAGGATGCCGCGGACAACAAGCTGGTAGACGCGGAGGCCCTGTCCATCATCGAGGGCGCGCTGGATGTCTCCAGCCAGCAGGTGCGCGAGATCATGATCCCCCGCTCGCAGATGGTGGTGGTCAGCCTGCAGGACAAGCCCGAGGAGTTCCTGCCGAAAATCATCGAGTCCGGCCACTCCCGTTTCCCGGTGATCGGCGAGAGTATCGATGACATCCGCGGTATTCTGCTGGCCAAAGACCTGCTGCCGCTGGTGCTCAAGGGCCTGGAAGAATTCCAGCTCGAAGATATTATCCGTCCGGCCAATATCATCCCCGAGAGCAAGCGCCTCAATATCCTGTTGCGGGAATTCCGCGAAAACCGCTACCACATGGCCGTCGTGATTGACGAATACGGCGGTGTCTCCGGCGTGGTCACCATCGAAGATATTCTCGAGGAAATCGTCGGCGAAATTGAAGACGAGACCGATGAGGAAGAGGCGGACAGCTTTATCCGCAAAGTCGGTGACAACGACTTTATCGTCAAGGCGCTGACACCGATCGAAGAATTCAACGAGTACTTCGACTGCGAACTCAGCGAAGAGGAGTTCGATACCATCGGCGGCCTGATCATGCAGTCCTTCGGTCACCTGCCGGGACGCGACGAGAGCACCCGCCTGGGCGACTTTATGTTCCGGGTGCTCTATGCGGACAACCGCCAGATTCACCTGCTGCGGGTCAGCCGTAAGGAAAGACCGCCAGAGGAAGAAACCTGACCTCGGGAAACTGAACTCCGCAACAGATCTCCGGACTAAGTGACCCGGGTACTGATGCCGGACCCCTTGCGCCCCGTCCGCAGAGGAGTACCGCGAAGCCCCGCTGGCGGGGCTTCTTGCTTTTTCCCGGCAGCAGTACCGCTCAAGTGCAAAGATGACCCGACGAAACCGATAATGCACAGACTACTCTTTCCCCTCGCCAGCGCTGCTGCTGGCGGCCTGATGACACTCTCTCTGGCCCCCTACGATTTCTGGATGTGCGGCCTGCTGTCGCTGTCCGCCCTGGCCTGGCTGTTGCTGCGTGCATCCGGCGGACAGCCGCTGCGCGGCCGCAGTGCATGGTGGATCGCCTTCTGTTACGGTCTGGGGCTCTTCGGCACCGGCGGCTCCTGGGTCTATGTCTCCATCACCGAATTCGGCAACTCCTCGGTGCCATTGGGACTGGCGCTGACCGGCGGTTTCGTCGCCATCATGGCGCTGTTACTGGCGCTGCCCTTTTACCTGCTCGGGCGATTTACCAACCACACCACCGGCTTCGCGCTCGCCTTTGCCGCGCTCTGGTTTATCAGCGAATGGCTGCGCACCTGGATCTTTACCGGCTTCCCGTGGCTGTTTGCCGGCTACGGCCATATCGACACCTGGCTGTCCGGCTGGGCGCCGGTGTTAAGTGTCTACGGTATCGGACTGTTGTTGGCCTTCACCGCGGCGGTCATCGCCCTCGCCGCAACCGGGCGCCTGGCGCCATTCCGCCAGGGTGCCACTCTGGCTCTGATCGGAGCGGCGTTGCTGCCGTGGCCCCTGGGCGCACTGCTGGCGCAGGTGGAGTGGACCCAGCCGGACGGCAAGGAAATCACCATCGGACTGGTGCAAGCCAATATCCCCCAGGACAAGAAGTGGCTACCGGAATTCCGCGGTGAGACCATCAGCCGCTACCAGGACGGCACTCGCGCGCTGAGCGAACAGGGTGTCGACGTCATCATCTGGCCCGAGGCGGCGCTGCCGCTGCTCTACGGCCAGGCGCCGAACCTGATGCAGGCGCTGCAACGCAACGCCGAACAGACCCGGATAGACCTGATCAGCGGTGTACTCTACGACCGCGAGGACAACAGTGCCGAACGCCGCCGCGTGATCCACAACTCCGCCGCTGTCTTCGGCCGCAGTCCGAGCGTCTATCACAAGCGCCACCTGGTACCGTTCGGAGAATATGTACCGCTTGAAGACTGGATCCGCGGGACCATCGAATTCTTCGACCTGCCCACCTCCTTCATTCGCCCGGGTGCAGAGGGTCAGCAACCGCTGAGCGCGGGTGGCGTCAGCTGGGCGCCGCTGATCTGTTACGAGATCGTCTATCCGCGCCTGGTCGCCAATACCGCCCTGCCGGCCCAGGTGCTGCTTACCATCAGTAATGACGCCTGGTTCGGGGACTCCATCGGCCCGCTGCAGCACATGCAAATGGCGCAGATGCGCGCGCTGGAAACCGGCCGCTATCTAGTGCGCGCGACCAACACCGGGGTGACCGCCATCGTCGATCCAAGCGGCCGCATTGTGGAAAAACTGCCTCAATTCGAACGTGCCAATATGGTGGGAACAATAACTGCGAGGCACGGCGCTACGCCGTTTATGCTGGCGGGTATATCGCTGGTGTTCGCCCTGGCGCTGCCGATGCTCGCCGCGGCGACACTGCTACGACGCAAAAGAAGTGCACAGGCGAACATCGCTATCGGCCAGGCCGCCGACTGACAACGCCCGGCACCCCGCCGTGCCGCCGCACAAGGGCGCGGCATTTCACCCTCACCCCCACGGATATCACCTAAACTCCGCTGTATTTGTGCCCGAGCCGGCTTCCGGTCTCGGGCTGCTACTATGTATGCCGTAACCGCGAGCAAATTCGCATTTGGAAAAAGCGGATACACTGACTGGAGCATGGCAAGGATGCCTACCCTATGCATTGTTTAATCAGCGGCGGCACCGGTCTGATTGGCCGGCTGTTCTGCCAGCAGTGGCTGGCCCGGGGCGACACGCTGACCGTGTTGAGCCGCCAACCCGACAAGGTGCGAAAACTGTGCGGTGAAAAGGCACAGGCCTGCCGCGAGCCTCAGGAAGTCGACACGCCGGTTGACGTGGTGGTGAACCTCGCGGGCGAACCGATCACCCACCGCTGGACAGAGAAGCGCCGAGAACAGATTCGCAATTCGCGCCTGCGCATCACCGACAAGCTGGTACGCTGGTCCCTTTCCCAGGCCCCACGGCCGCGCTACTTCCTGTCCGGCTCGGCGGTCGGCTATTACGGAGATCGCGGTGGCGACCTGCTGCGGGAAAGCAGCCCTCCCGGCGGCGGCTTCGCCGCGCAACTGTGCCGGGACTGGGAGGCCGCCACTCTGCCCCTGCAACAGGCGGGTATCTGCGTCGGCATCATGCGCACCGCCATCGTCCTCTCCACCCGCGGCGGCGCCCTGGCGCAGATGCTGCCGGCATTCCGCCTGGGCCTCGGCGGCCCGATGAGTTCCGGCGAGCAATGGATGAGCTGGATTCACGAGGACGATATTGTCGGGCTGATGCTGCACGCCATCGACCGACACCTGTGCGTGCCATTCAACGCCTGTGCGCCCGAAGCGGTGACCAACAACAGCTTCGCCCGCCTGCTGGCCAAGCAGCTGCACCGACCGAGCCTGCTGCGCACGCCGGCGTGGTTGCTGAAACTGATGTTCGGGGAGATGGCAGAAGAGCTGCTGCTCGCCAGCCAGAGGATGGAACCGCGCACCGCGCTCGACAGCGGCTACAGCTTCCAGTTTCCAACGCTGGAGCAGGCCCTCGCGGACCTGTTGCCGGGTAACGGCCACGCCAACAAGGCGCGGGTCTAGCGCCGGTCTAGGGGAGCGGACCGAAGGGGATTACCCCGCTCGGCCCTGAGCAGGGCCTAGGCGGCCTCTACACTGCGACTCAGCGCCTGCGACAGATAACGGCGGCCGGATTCGCTGGACACCAGCTCCGCCTTACATTCCATCGGCGCCGAACCGACCCACTGCGCGTGCCAGCGATACCACTGGTGCTCTTCACCATCGCAGCGCAGCTCGACGAAATCCACTTCCGCCGGATTGATGCGGAACTCCCGCACAATCTGCCCGGCAAACGTCTCGAAATTCTTGCCCACCTGCGCGGCACCCTCGCTACCGGCACAGAGGAACACCAGCTCCCGGTCGTCTCGAATCACGCGCTTGAAACCAATCCACACGGCGCGATTGAGGCGGTTGTGCAGTTGAATGGGGGAAAAAGATGCGGGAATACCCTTCATCTCAGCGATACCTCTTTTATTGTTATGGTTGCTATCCACAGCCACTGCTCCATATGACAATAATCTACGGGCTTATGCTGCTGGGTCAGCCATCTTATGCCCGGTGTGTTTAGCAGACAAGGCTGCATCGTGACCCAAACCCTTTGGGCCGCCACCGCTCCAAAAGGTTCCTCAGCAGGACCTGACGGCCGGCAGGGGCATCCAGCGATACCAGCGCCGCGCCAGCAGTTCGCGCCAATACAACTGAGTGCGCAGCATTGCCGCAGCACTCGGCATCCAGCGCAGCAAACCGCCCTGGGCACGCGGCAGCAGCTCGGCAGAGCTGCCGACCGGCAACGGCCGCACCTGCAGTCCAGCGCGGGCGAAGACTTCGGCTGCACGGGGCATATGCCACCAGTGCGTAACCAGCACAACGCTCTCCACGCCGGAATCGTGCAAAATGGCTGCGGTATTGACTGCGTTCTCGGCCGTTGTACGGCTGCAATTGTCACGCCAGGTCACGGGACGCTGGAACACCTCCTGCATCACGTCCGCCATCAGGTTCGCCTCCGAGAGCTGCTCCTGCTCGTAGACACGCCCGCCGGCAACCAGTACCGGCAACTGGGCCGGCGCCCGCTGCGCGGCCCAGGCCACCCGCTCAAGGCTGGTGGCCGACAGCCGCTCAGAGCCGGAACCGGCATCCCGATACCGGCCCCCGCCGAGCACCACCACCGCCTGCGGTACCGCGTCCGGTGCCTCGGTGCTTTTGCCCAGCCGCTCTCCGAGCCAGGTGGAAAATGCCGGCGTCGCGCAAACCCACAAAACGGCGAACGAAAGGATAGCCAGCGGCAATGACAATTTGGCGAACAGTGAAGTTGCGGGAAAAAAATACAGGACCAACGCCAGCAACAGCCCCAACAGTGGTGCCAGTGGGGGCATCACCAGCGTGGTCAGTATGGCGTGCACCTCCATCAGCGTTCCAGGCCGCCCTCTATCTGTCGAAAGCAGCCGTAGCCACAGCGATGGCAGGGGGTTATCTGGCTATTCTCCGGTGGCGTGACGCGGTAACCGCAGCCCAGGCACTGCAGCTCCTCGCCGTGCCCCACCCTTTCGCCGGCCAGCGCCCAGGGCTTGCCCTGTTTGATGCAGCGCATCAGGTTTGGCCAGGCGGTCTCGGTCGGATCGGCGGCGTCCAGCAGCCAGCTGCCACTGCGCTCTTCCAGCGTCTGTAGCTCGCCGCCCAGGCCGCGCAGATAGTCCACCGCGCGGTGCAGGTCATCCTTTAGCCAGGCGCGCAGGAAGGCGACTTTGTTGGCGGTCAAGTCCTCCACGGCCAGCTCCCCCTCCACCAGTTTCTCCAGATCCCGGCGCAACTCCTCGCCCAGATCCTCTTCCGGCGGCAACTTCGGTTCCTTCGTCACGGCATCCCTCCTATAATTCCGCGTTTGCGCATCCTAGCCGATACGCTGGGGTCAATCCTTGATCGCGATCAAGCCATGCTGATCACGATCGCTGGACGGCCCGACGACACGTTGAATGGTTTCCCCGCAAATTTTGATCACAGAGTATAGGTCCCCAATCGATGGAAGAGCAGTACAACCCCTCCGCAGTCGAAGCGTCCGCCCAGCAGTACTGGGAGGATCAGCAAAGCTTTGAGGTGCAGGAGGACGCCAGCAGGGAAAAATTCTACTGTCTGTCCATGTTCCCCTACCCGAGCGGCAAGCTGCACATGGGGCATGTGCGCAACTACACCATCACCGACGTGATCTCCCGCTACCAGCGCATGCAGGGCAAGAACGTGCTGCATCCGATGGGCTGGGACGCCTTCGGCCTGCCGGCGGAGAACGCCGCCATCCAGAACAAGACCGCGCCGGCCAAATGGACCTACGCCAATATCGACTACATGAAGGGCCAGCTGAAAGCGCTGGGCTTCGGCTTCGACTGGTCCCGCGAGCTGGCCACCTGCCAGCCGTCCTACTACCGCTGGGAGCAGTGGTTCTTCACCCGCCTGTACGAGAAAGGCCTGGTCTACAAGAAGAACTCGGCGGTGAACTGGTGCCCCCACGACCAGACGGTACTGGCCAACGAACAGGTCGAGGACGGTTGCTGCTGGCGCTGCGGCACCACCGTAGAGCGCCGCGAGTTGGCGCAGTGGTTTATCAAGATCACCGACTACGCCGAAGAGCTGCTCAACGACCTGGATCAACTGCCCCACTGGCCGGAACAGGTGCGCACCATGCAGCGCAACTGGATCGGCAAGAGCAAGGGCGTGGAGCTTAGCTTCGCCTTGCCCAAGACCATCGCCGGCGTCGACCACTTCGACGTTTACACCACCCGCCCGGACACGCTGATGGGTGTGACCTACGTATCGCTGGCCGCAGAGCATCCGATCGCACTGGAGCTGGCGCAGAGCAATGCGGAGCTGCAGGCCTTTATCGCCGAATGCAAGAAGCAGTCCCTGTCCGAAGCCGATATGGCCACGATGGAAAAGAAAGGCATGGACACCGGCCTGGTGGCCATCCACCCGATCACCGGCGAGGAAGTGCCGGTGTGGGTCGCCAACTACGTGCTGATGGACTACGGCTCCGGCGCGGTCATGGCCGTGCCGGCCCACGATCAGCGCGACTGGGAGTTCGCGCGCAAGTACGGCCTGCCGATCAAGCAGGTAATAGAGCCCACCGACGGTGCAGCCATCGACCTCGACCAAGAAGCCTTTACCGACAAGGGCCAGCTGGTGAACTCCGGCGGTTTCGACGGCCTCGACTTCGAGTCGGCCTTCAACGCCATCGCCGATGCGCTGTCCGCCGGTGGCAAGGGCCGCGTGACCACCAACTACCGTCTGCGCGACTGGGGCGTATCCCGCCAGCGCTACTGGGGTGCGCCGATTCCGATGTTCAACCTGCCGGACGGCGGCGAGATTCCGGTGCCAGCCGATAAACTGCCGATCCTGCTGCCGGAGGATGTGGAGCTGGACGGCGTGCAGTCGCCGATCAAGGCCGATCCCGAATGGCGCAAGGACGACCTGAACGGCGAGCCGGTGGAGCGAGAGACCGACACCTTCGACACCTTCATGGAGTCCAGCTGGTATTACGCCCGTTACACCTGCCCCGATTTCGACCAGGGCATGCTGGATCCGGAGCGCGCCAACTACTGGCTGCCGGTGGACCAGTATGTCGGCGGTATCGAGCACGCCATCCTGCACCTGCTGTACGCGCGCTTCTTCCACAAGCTGATGCGCGACGAGGGCCTGGTGGACAGCGACGAGCCGTTCAAGCAGCTGCTGTGCCAGGGCATGGTGCTGGCGGAGTCCTTCTACAAGGAGGTGGACGGCCACAAGGTCTGGATCAATCCGGCCGACGTCGACGTCGAGCGCGACGACAAGGGCAAGCCGATCAAGGCCGTAGAACGTGCCACCGGTGAGGAAGTGGTTACCGGCGGCGTGGTGAAGATGTCCAAGTCCAAGAACAACGGCATCGACCCACACGCCGCCGTCGAACAGTACGGCGCGGATACCGTGCGCCTGTTCACTATGTTCGCCGCGCCGCCGGAACAGACCCTGGAATGGCACGACGCCGGCGTGGAAGGCGCCAGCCGCTTCCTGCGCAAGCTCTGGAAAACCGTGCACGGCCATATCGCCGCCGGCGATGGCGGTGTGGAGTTCGACGCAAGCGCGCTGAGCGATAAACAACAGCAGCTGCGCCGCAAGACCCACGAAACCATCCAGAAAGTCGGCGACGACTACGGTCGCCGGCAGACCTTCAACACCGCCGTCGCCGCGGTGATGGAGCTGCTGAACGAAGTCAACAAGCTGGCCGAGCGCGACAGCAGCCAGGGCCTGGCGGTGGAGCGCGAAGCCTTGCAGGCCGCCGTACTGCTGCTGGCACCGGTCACGCCGCACATCTGCCATCAGCTGTGGCAGGCGCTCGGCAACAGCGCCCCGCTGGTGGATGCCCAGTGGCCGCTGGTCGACGAAAACGCACTGGTACGCTCCAGTATCACGCTGGTGGTACAGGTGAACGGCAAGGTGCGAGCAAAGCTGGATGTTCCGGCAGAAGCCGACAAGGAAACCCTGGAGAAGATGGCGTTGTCCAACGACAACGTTCAGAAATTTATCGGCGATGCCACTGTGCGAAAAGTCATCGTGGTGCCCGGCAAACTGGTCAATATCGTAGCCAAGTAAGCCGGGCCGTCGCCGAGGTATTGCAACCTTCGGGGGATCGAGCAGTGAAGAATCTCATGGCAGTTTTCGTGGTGGCCCTAGTGGCCACCACACAAGCCCACGCAGCCCAGCTGGACAAGCAACTGACTGGAAAATGGCAGAGCCTGTGCAAAAAAGCCTCGGGAAACTATCTGCGGATCACCAGTTCTTTTTCGGCTGACGGATATTACTCGGCCAAGTCGGTGTTCTACACCGACGCGGCTTGCAAAGAGACCAACGGCGTGGAGATTATCTCCAACGGCAAGTACCGGCTCGGCCGATCACTTACCGCCGCAGGAGGCGAATCCGCCCGGGAAATAGATATCGATGTGCATGAGCTGGTCAGCGGTGGCCTGCAGCTCCCAGGTAGCGGCCAAAAAATTGCGCAGGTTATTGCCATCATCGACGACAAACTGATCTTCGGCGATGCACCGGGACTGCAGGCAGTGACCGGCGGCGAGCGACCGCAAAAACTCAATCACAAATTCTATTCGCGAAAACAATGACAAAAATATTCAGCAAGCCCTTTATTTATTTCATCACCGCCGTTCTGCTGAGCGGCTGCGGCTGGCATCTGCGCGGCGCGCCGAAAAACTTCCCCCCGGGCAGCCAGCTGTATATCTCCGCGGAAGACCCGCGCAGCAATATCGCCGAAGAGCTGACCCGCCTGCTGCAGAACGCCGGCCTGCCGATGGCGGAATCCCCACTGGAAGCGGATTACGATCTGACCATTCACAAGGAAACAGAGCGCAAACGCACCGTGTCCGTGGATGCCCAGGGGCGAGCTGCCGAATACGAGCTGATCACCAGCGCACTGTACAGCGTACGCGACAGCAGCGGCCGCACCCTGCTGAACAATGCCCAGGCAGATGTGTACCGCTCTCTCGAGTGGAGTTCCGCCGAGATCGTCAGTAAGGGCGAAGAGGAGCGGCTGCTGCGCGAAGAGATGCGCCGCGAGCTGATCAGTCGCATCATCGACCGCCTGCGCCGCATCGACGTCAACGCGCCGCCAGAAGAGAAGAGTTACTAGGATATCCCACTCCCCATGCGCATCAATCCCCGCCAGTTGCAACAGAGCCTGAACAAGGGCCTGGCCCCCGTGTACGTGGTATCGGGTGACGAGCCACTGCTGGTGCAGGAGTGCTGTGACAGCATTCGCGCCGCGGCGCGAAACAGCGGTTTCAGCGAGCGCGAACTGCTGCACGCGGAGCACAATTTCGACTGGGGCCAGTTGCTCGCCTCAGCCGGCAGCATGTCACTGTTTGCCGAGAAGAAAGTTATCGAGGTGCGCCTGCCGAGTGGCAAGCCCGGCGACAAGGGCAGCAAGGCGCTGCAGGAGTTCGCCTCGCTGGCCAGCGACGACCTGCTGCTGTTACTGGTTCTACCCAAGCTGGACCGGTCCCAACTGAACAGCAAATGGGTAAAGGCACTGGAGCAGAATGGCGTGCTGCTGCAGATATGGCCGGTGGATGCGCAGGAAATGCCGCGCTGGATTCACCAGCGGCTGCGCGCCGCCGGGCTCGATGCGGAGCCGGAGGCGATCCAGATTCTCGCCGAGCGGGTCGAAGGCAACCTGCTCGCCGCCAGCCAGGAAATCGAAAAGCTCAAACTGCTGAGCCAGGACAACCTGATCACGGCCGCGACAATGAGCGACGCCGTAGCCAGCTCGGCCCGCTATGACGTGTTCGGCCTGATCGACCGAGCGCTGGCTGGCGATGCGGAAAACGCCGTAAAGACACTGCACGGTCTGC
This sequence comes from Microbulbifer marinus, assembly GCF_900107725.1. Classification (GTDB taxonomy): domain Bacteria; phylum Pseudomonadota; class Gammaproteobacteria; order Pseudomonadales; family Cellvibrionaceae; genus Microbulbifer; species Microbulbifer marinus. Next base: position 1,583,228 of record NZ_FNQO01000001.1, read on the forward strand.
GCGCCGAGGGGATCGAGGCGCCGGTGGTACTCTGGGCCCTGGCGCGGGAGATCCGCAGCCTGCTGGAGATCGGCGAAAAACTGGATCAGGGCCAGCAACTGGCACGGCTGGTGCGTATCCAGAAAAGACAGCCGCTGATCCAGTCCGCACTGGCACGGCTGCGCCCGCGACAGCTCGAGAGCCTGCTGCTGCGCGCCCGCGCGGTGGACACCGCGATCAAGGGCGGCAAGGATCAGGATCCGTGGACCGGCCTGCTGGAACTCACCCTGAACCTGTGCGGCAAGCGCAGCATCTGATTAAGCTGCTGCCCGGGATCCTCCCACCCGCCGGATGCTCATTCGGCGCCGGAAAATAATCAAACGACCACTGCAATTGGAAGGAAATACAGTTTGCTTTGCCCCCGGCGACGGCTAAATTGAAGCCTGTAGGCCGGTCTCTCCAGCCAGGCTGGCGCGCAATAAAACCAAGCTCCGAGCGAGGACAGCGATGAGCGAAGCCGAATCTCCGTCTGTACTAGCCGCCACCCATGAAGTCATCAACCAGGTACCGCCGCTCGCCGGCCACAACCTTTATGCCGGCGATACCGCACTGCGCGAGGCGGTGCAGCACAATGGCGGGCACTGGGCCGAAGACGACTTGCAGCGCTACGGGGAGGTCTGCGGCCGCCCCGAGATGATCGAGCGCGGCTACAACGCCAACGAATTCAAGCCGATCTTCGAGAGCCACGACCGCAGCGGCAACCGCATCGACCTGGTGCGCTATCACCCCTCCTACCACCAGCTGATGCAACTGGCCCTGTCCGAGGGTCTGCACAGCGCGCCCTGGACCGATCCCGGCCCGGGCGCCCATGTGGTGCGTGCGGCCAAATACTATCTGCACAGTCAGCTGGAGGCCGGGCACGGCTGTCCGATCACGATGACCTTCGCCTCGGTGCCGTCCATCCGCCTCAATCCACAGCTCGCCGACGAGTGGCTGCCGAAAATCACCGCCCGCGGCTACGACTCGAGTAACCGCCCATACACGGAAAAATCCGCACTGACCATCGGCATGGGCATGACTGAAAAGCAGGGCGGCTCCGACGTGCGTGCCAATACCAGCACCGCTACGCCGATGGGTGACGGCACCTACGAACTGGTCGGGCACAAGTGGTTTATGTCCGCGCCGATGTGCGATGCCTTTCTGATGCTCGCGCAAGCCCCCGGCGGCCTGTCCTGCTTCCTGGTACCGCGCTGGCGTCCGGACGGCAGCAAAAACCCGCTACAGGTGCAGCGACTGAAGAAAAAGGCGGGAAACGTCTCCAACGCCTCTTCCGAAGTGGAAATGCGCGGTGCCCTCGGCTGGCTGATCGGCGAAGAGGGGCGTGGCGTCAACGCGATCATCGAAATGGTTGCCACCACCCGTTTCGACTGCATGATCGGCTCCTCCTCGGGTCAGCGCCAGGCGGTGGTGCAGGCGATTTACCACGCGTCCCAACGCAGCACTTTCGGCAACATCCTGATCGACCAGCCGCTGATGCAGAATGTGCTCGCCGACCTGCAGCTGGAGGTGGAGGGGTCCGTCGCCATGACCATGCGCATCGCCCGCGCCCTGGACCACCTCGATCGCGAGCACGAACAGATGCTGATGCGCCTCGGCACCGCCGTCGGCAAATACTGGATCTGCAAGCGCACGCCCCATCACGCCTATGAGGCCATGGAGTGCCTCGGCGGCAACGGCATCATCGAGAATTTCATCACCGCCCGCCTGTACCGCGACGCGCCGATCAATGCGATCTGGGAAGGGTCGGGCAATATCCAGGCGCTGGATGTGCTGCGCGCCATCGCCAAGGCCCCGGCCGTAATTACCCATTGGTTCGACGAGCTGGAGCAGAGCAAAGGTACCGATCTACGCTACGACCGCGCCCTGGTTCGTCTCAAAAACGAATTTTCGAATAGGGATGAAATCGAGTACCGGGCCCGCCACCTTGTCGACCAGCTGGCACTGACGATGCAGGCACACCTGCTGGTCCAGGGCGGCAACAGCGCGGTGGCCGAGGCCTTTATCGCCTCGCGCCTAAATACCGTCGGCGCGCACAACACCGGCTGCCTGCCCACCGGTGTCGACGTGACAACGCTGATCGAACGCGGCAATCCCCTCGCCGTATAGCGGCCAGCGAAAAACAAAAAAGCCCCGGCGTCGACCGGGGCTTTAGCTGTATCTCTAATTTTTTCGCGGCTGTCTTTCGAGTGCGCGCAGGCGCTACCACGGCAGCGGTGTGCCATCCCAGAACAGCAGTTGCCCGCTATCCTCGGGCCGCAGGCCTCGCAGCACACCGACGATACGCTCGGCGCTCAGCTCCGGGCGAAAGAGTTTGTCCTCGGCAATATTCTCCTGAAAGGGCTTGGACAGCGCCGTATCCGTAGTACCCGGGTGAATCGCCACCACGCAGCAGCTCTCGAGGCGCCGCCCCCATTCGATGGAGAGATTGCGGATCAGCATATTCAGCGCCGCCTTGCTGATACGGTAGCTGTACCAACCACCCAGATGGTTGTCGCCGATACTGCCCACTTTGGCCGACAGCGACGCCCACAGCAGCGGTTGTCGACGTTGCAACAGCCTGCCGAGCGCCTGGGCCAGGTGCAGGTGGGTGAGCAGATTGACGCGCATCGACTGCAGCAGCCAGTCGTCATCGCACTGCTGGAGGGATTTTTCCGGGCCGTGCGTATCGTCGTGCAACAGGCCGCAGCAATTGATCACCCAGTCCGGCAGGGCTGCCGACTCGGACAGGAATTCCCGCACCGCATCAATCGACGACGCATCGCCCAACTCTACGGACAGATGGTGTTGCTCGCCGCGGTGACCCTCGAATGATCCCGCCTCGCCACGGCTGAGCGTCAGCAGAGACACTTGCGGATAGCGCCTTACCAGCTCGCCGCCGATGGCCTGTGCGAGGCCACCGGATGCGCCGGCGAGCAGTACCGTTGCAGGTCGATCGAACATACCGGCCTCCCTGCCGGGTAGCATCTTGTCGGCTTTAGCGGCCGGATTTTTTCCCTGCGGCCTTCTTCGGTGACGCTTGCGGCGCGTCTTCCTTGACCACCCGCAGCATCGGCTCGTCGGAGCGGAATATCAGGCCGTGAATTTCAGTGGTGTTCTGCCCCTGCAGTAACTGCTGCAGGAATTGCACTATCTGCGTGGAAATTTCCTGCCCGGGGACCAGCACCGGAATGCCGGGAGGATAAGGCACTATCTCGTCCGCACAGGTGCGGCCGACCAGATTGCGGGTCGCTTCCACGCCGTTGTCCATCAGCGGCAGCTCCTCGGTCTCGGCGAAATAGGCATCGGCCGGCAGGCAGTTGAAGTGCGTGAACTCCGGCAGCTTCCTCGCCGAAGCGATGTGGCCGCGCTTGCGCGTGTTGCGGGCCAGCTGCTTGAGCGCGTGAATCAGGCGCAGCAATTTGCTCTCGGTGCTGCCGAGGGTCACCAGTACCGTGACCGTGTTGTAGGTGGTCTTTTCCACCTGAATGCCGTACTGGTCGAACAGCTTGATCTGCATTTCCTTGCCGGAATAACCACTCGCGGAAATATCGATCGTGACCTTGGTCGGGTCCAGGCGGATGTTGTCGTTGGCCAGCGGCTCGGCGATCAGGTCGTCACGCGTCAAGGCGCGGAAGACTCCGGTTTCATCGACGGCGCGGCGCAGCGTATCCACCATCTGCAGGCACTGCTTGAGGCGGCTGTAACCTTCCATCGCCATCTGCTTGCGCGCGACGTCGAGGCTCGCAATCATCGCGTACTGCGGGCTGGTGGAAGCGTGCATGTTCAGGTTTTCGCGGAAGCGGAACTCGTCGAAATCGGGATCCTGCACGTGGATCATACTGGCCTGGGAAAAGGCCGACAGCATCTTGTGGGTGCTCTGGGTCACGTAGTCAGCGCCGCACTCCAGCGCCGTCGGGCGCAGCTCCGGATGGAAGTAGCCGTGGGCAAACCAGGCCTCATCCACCAGCACCTTGACGCCACGCTCGTGGGCGTAATCGATGATCGGCTTCAGGTCGTAGCGCAGGCCATCGTAGGTGCAGGAGGTGATCACCAGCAGGCGGGCATCGCTGTGCTCATCGAGCGCCTGCTCGATGTCGGAGCGCTTTACCGGACCGTAAATACCGAACTCAGGGTGCAGCACCGATTTCAGGTACACCGGTTCGCAGCGATTCATCACGATCGCGTGGTGCACCGATTTGTGACAGGCCTGGTCGACAATGATTTTGCCACCGCCGCCGAGAATCTGCTGGATCACTACCTTGTTCGCGGTGGAGGTGCCGTTGGTCAGGAAAAAGGTGTGGCGCGCGCCGAAGGCCTGTGCGGCCAGATCCTGGGCTTCCTGGATCACCGAGTGCGGCTCCAGCAGGCTGTCCAGCACCTGTACCGAAACCGAAAGATCGGTGTTGAATACGTGCTCGCCCATAAAGCGGTAGAAGTCACCGACCCAGGGGCTGTTGCGCAGGCTATCACCGCCGGAGTGCCCTGGGGTATGCCAGGCGTCGCGAGCGGAGAACACGTACTCTTTAAGTGTGTCGGCAAAGGGCGTAGACGCGCGGCGGGCGATGAATGCCTGCACCAGGCGGAACATGTGGTTGAAATTGCCCTCGCGGCGGTCAAACAGTTCGTCGAAGCGCTGACGGAGGTTGGCGAGGGACTGCGCACTGGGCGCCGCCTGGGGCGCGGTGCCGGCGCCGGCGAGGGAGCCGTGCGCGACCAGAAATATATTGAGCTGCGAGCGCAGGCCATGGATCCGATCGGCCAGCTCATCCGCAGCCTCCAGGCTTTGGGCGTCACAACCGCCGTCCACGATCAGCGCCTGCAGATTGTCTTCTTCCTGCACCAGGCGCTCGACACCGGCAGGCGTGACGGCTTCGAAACACAGGCCAAAAGGATTTTCGTGCTGTGCAGCGGTCGCATTCAGAGCATTGACCCAGTCGCCCGCCAGCTGGCGATCGGCGCTGATCAGGGCCACGCGGCACTCCAGCGGCTGTGCGCTCTCAGTCAGGTTGCCCAGATCAGGCATCTTCAGTTCCAAACCCATAGTCTTATCCATCAGCATAGCCCGATTCTTTCGGCGGGCGCCTGTCTCGTTCTGTTAACTTTTTGATTTTATTTAATTTTTTCGACTGCCAGAGGCAGCCGCGACGGCCCCGGAGGACTGTGACTCACGGGCCAGGGGGCAAATACTAAAGGAGGCGAACAGGGAATTCCGTGAAGTCGGGGGATTTAGCGTTATTTGCCAAAAGATGACAGTTAAACCGCATCTGCTGCCATCTGGAACATGAAATTTAGAACTTTGCGCTACGGACTTGGCCGTTGAATTCGAGACAGTCCCGCACCCGCTGCAGCTGCACCGGCGACAGTGCCTGCAGCGGGAAATATCCCAGCTCCGAATGCTCACTGGAGAGTGTGATCGCGGCCGAATCGGTGAAGTGGGCGCGGAAGATAAACACGTGGGAACTGTAGACGCGGTGGTAATAGACACCGCTCAGGTAATCGATCTGCACCTCGCGCCCCAACTCCTCCCGGCATTCGCGCAACAGCGCCTCGTGGATCGTCTCGCCGGGATCCAGCGCCCCTCCGGGTAGGCCCCAGCTGCGATCGGCGTAGGTGGCACGCAGCTGTAACACCTCGCCGGTTTCATTGGTAATGACCGCGTGAGCACTGAGGCGGTAGGTGTCTTCGAATCCCATTCCTATAAGCCCCGAGCCAACTCAAAGCCGAAACCCAGCGTCTGTACCGACTCATCGTAGTCGATCAGGCTCTCGCCGTAGCCGTTGAAATACTTCACATAGCCGCGCACGCGGTTACCGATCGGAAAGCTCCAGCGCAGTTCCACCGCGCCGCGGTTATCGGAGCGCAGGTTGTTGCGCAGCATTATGCCGTATTGGTGACCTCCACAGCGGTAGCCACCGGTCAGCTCAAAGTGACCCAGATAAGCCTCAATATCCGGGTTGTCGTCCTTCTCGCGCTTTTCCGGAATACGGTACCAGGGTTTGAACGAAATAAAGTAGCGGTCACCTTTCTCAAACAGCATATTGGTGTAGATCCGGTTCCAGCTGCGGGACAGCGGCTCGCTGCGACCATTCGACTGGTGGTTGATCGCCAGCTGATTGGCGACGTTCTGCCAGCCGAACAGGCTCCAGTCATTCAGCCAGGTCATGATCAGTTCCGGCTCGTGGTTGGTCTCCCGAAACGGCGACGAGATATCCGAGTTGTAGGCCTGCCAGAAACTGCGGTTGGTATAGGCGACACTCATAAAGGAGGCCTGCCCCAAAAATCCGCGCCACACCGGCACCTGCACCGACAGCTGGAACTGCACTTCGACTTTTTGCAGTTTATCCAGGGTTTCACCGGCAACCTCGACATCCTCCAGCCCGGCCTTGTTTGGCGACGGGTTGTAGACGGCGGGCAGCAGATAGTTCACCTTGTGGGACGCGAGGGTGAAAGGATTACTGGCGGCGTCACGGATGGCAAGGGCAGCCTGCGAGGCACCAACTACCGGAACTTCCTCGACAGGAGTCTGGCCCCTGGGCTCAGGCACCGTATCTACGGGCTGCATACCCTCAGGCGGGCGCGCTTCCCGCTGCATCGGAGGACCATAGACCTGCTGCGCGCAGAAGCGTCGCATCTCATCCAGGGTGGTGCTGGCTGGCGCCACCACCAGCTGTTCACGCAGGCAAGTTTCTTCCTGCTCCTCCGGGCTAACGGCGGTGGCTTCCTGCAGCGCCTTCTGTACTGATTCAGTTGCTTCCTGCAGTGCGTCTTGCGATACAGCCTCCACAGCCCCGACATCTGCAGCGAACAAAGCGGCGATGCCGATCCCCCCAAACAACTTAAGTAGCGGCAAAACTGAATCTCCGTGGCATAGCTCTGATCAAACCAGAATTATTCCACGGTCAAGGGCCTGTTTACACTAATTCGATGGTCGCGAAACCCACCACTCAGCTCGAAATTCCCTTTGTAGAATTCGATATCCGGGGGGGGCGTCGCCAACTTTATCTTCCGGAATACTGACAGCTGAAATTCTATTTCAAGTGATTGAACCTCGCCGCCTTTAGCATGACTGACATCCAAATCGCCATTAATACCGCTGTACGCGGCGCGAAGCACATAACTGGCTTTACGGGATATCAACGAGAAGCGGTTGCTGTCTACGTCCTAAACGACCTGCATGCGGTCTCGTAGGCTGCTAGTTTGGCGGTTTGACCTGCTGGGGCGGCGGGGTACCGCAGGATACTGCTCGGGCGTTCCCGGTGTGGCTTTGCCCGCTGACGCCTGCTCGGGTAATCGTGCCTCTCGCGGTTCCGCAGTGACATATTTGGCGCCGCTGGACAGCTCCCGACTGCGCTGTTCGGCCGGGGCCACCGCTTCCAGCAGCGATTCCTGGCCAATAGACATTACCGGGAAGCAAAGCAACGGTACCAACCCCATCAAACTTCCCTGTCGATGGGTGGTGATCAAGGTGACGGCTCCTTGCCATTAACGCTGCAAGTTTGGACAGGCTACTGCCGGCTCACCGCAAGCTGCTCATCGGCGTCATTGTATACACCGTATCCATGGCGTCCGGTCCCGCAGCTTCAGATGTTGATGCCAAGCAGCTGCGGCGACCATTCCAGATCCCGCAGCCGCACCTGCCACAGGCGACCGGTACTGGAGGGCCAGTCGTACCCGACCAGCAAACCGCGGCTGTCCACGTAACAGTGCGCGTCACGCTCGGCCTCATCTCCCTGGTAGACATAGGCGCTGATATCCGCCCCCAGCTCCTGGGTTCGCTGGGTGGCAACATCGCCAACCATCGGCCGGGCGCTGCGGTGGGTGACACGCGGCGCGAGCAGTTTGCCCCGTTGGGATGGGTCGACAATATCCGGCGTGACCACCTCCAGGCCGTCCTTAAACTGCTCCAGCTTAACCAGCAGCGGTCCCATGAAAATCCTCATCAGCGGGAACAGCAGACGGCCGCGACCGGCGATTGATGCCTGCTGCGGGCCATTCGGGCCGGTCCAGCTGGCCTCGATGGTATCGCCGAGCTTCGGAGCCTCACCCTCACCGCTGCACAGGCGGTAATGAGCACTGACCTCGCCCACCTCATCGCGCCAGCAGACCCGGCACTCCCTCACCAGGCCGTCGCTTAGCTGCGCGCGTACTACCATGCCGAAGCCCTGCTCGCCGACCAGGCGCTGACTGACCAGGGTGCGCACGCCCTCGTCGTCTTCGCCTAATTGCCAGCTGTCCTGAACCGGCATTTCGCGGCCATCACAGCTGTAGTGATAACGTCCCTGCGCCAGGGTTGAATTCAATCGCATTGCAGACCATCCTCCCTGTCCGCTGCACGCACCAAATTGATACATTTTTTGGTGCGTAACACCGAACTTATGTCTGCAAAGAGTATTGCATACGGGGGCAAATTTGCGCCGCGATTGGCGCGAGAATTAGCGCGAGTAAGTGGTGTAATTACGCGGTAATAACTACAGATAACGCTGCCAGAAATGTGCCTCTCCCATGGCCTCATCCAGTGTGTAGGGTTTAAAACCGGCCTTGCGGTAAGCAATTTGTGCAGGCAGGTTTTTCTCCAACACTTCCATGGTCAGCTTACAGCAGCCTCTTTCTTTTGCCTCGCGCGCGACCAGATCCAGCATCGCACCACAGACACCACTTCCGCGCGTCTCTTTACTGACTATCACATCGTGAATATTCACCAGCGGCTTGCAGACAAATGTCGAAAAGCCCATGAAGCAGTTGATCAGACCCAGCGCCCGATCGTCGCGATAGGCCAGCACGCTGAAAGCACCGGGAAATTCCGCCAGCTTCTGCAATAATTGTGCGCGGCAGTAATCGGGCAGTGGCTCACCACCACCGAAAGGGTCGCGCGCATATTCGTCCATCAGTGTCAGGATATCCTGCGCATGTTTATCATTCCGGTAGTCGGCGATCACGGTACTTACTTGCGTTGCGGTGTCGAACATAACCCACCCTCCGTTTACAAACTCTGGATTCTATCCCCGGTGCCCAGCAGGTGGAAACCCTGCCCGACAAGAGGGTTTGGCTGGATCGCACCAGCGTCGGAATAAGTGTGCATATTATCGACGATCGGAGACAGCTGTGCGCTACGTTCCTCGAATGTTGAATCGCTACCCGGGGCGCGCGCATGGCTTGCGGATGGGACTACACGCGAATGAACCCACAGCGCCGCTACTTCAACGGCAGTATCGGCCTGATGGATTGGGGGCCGGTTAAATAAAAATCCCGGCCAAAAGGCCGGGACTCTGTCAACAGAAAGCTATGCGCTCTATCTTCCTGTCAGTGCTTTGGCTGAGAGTGCTGCTGTACACCGTACTGGCTATATATGTTACTGCGGAATTTCGGATCGGCCATATTCGGCCAGTTGTCCTTATCGAAGCCCTCTGCCTTCTTCAGTTTTTCCTTGTCGACACTAAGGATGAAGCACTTGTTCTTGGCATCAAGGCGCATTGCTTCCGGAGGAATCGCGAACAGGTCGTCACCCAATCCCATTATGCCGCCGAACGACAATACATAGTAGGCGATCGAGTGGCTTTCGGTATCGAGCATGATTTCCTTAATGGTGCCGAGATCTTCGCCTTGGCGATTTTTGACACTGTCTCCTTCCAGAGAGGATGCGGACAGAACGGTATGGACTGGCATGGCATTTTTCCCTTGATCGAGAATCAATTTCTAACGTGGGTTGCGGCTAACGAAAAAAGGATGAAACTTCTTTGTGCCAACTTGAGTGTAGCAGTGCTCCGTACACTGAAATTAAAAAGCGCGCTATGCTGATATCAAGCTGTCGTAAGCGCTGCAATCACCTCTGACCGCTACATTATTCGGCCATCCGCCACCAACCTTTTTGAGCGGTAGGACTCAAGGGCAGCGTGTCGAGGTTAATGGTGTCTCGGTGTCTGCCTATAACATCTGCAAAAAGATTTTTCCCGTCGATGCCAGACACCCTGGAGCAAATTGATGCCATGCAGATCCCTATCGCGATAACACAGCTGACTCCAAGCGTCGTCGCCCGCCCTCTTTGCCACACATAGACACAGTCTCAGTTTCCTGGACAAGCGGAGCCAATCAGAAGTCAGTCCGGCCGATCGCTACTTTCGGCAGAAATATCACCATTTGCCGAATCGGTATCCCCGAAGCTGCGCAGGTAGTTGCGCAAGCGGGTGCGCTGGGCCAAGAGCCAGCGCACCCGGATCCTGTGGCGGCATAGCGGACTAGCCCGGTAGGGGGTGCGTCGGCGGCGGGAAAGTGCTCGCGTTCTTTTTCTGGCCATGGTTTCCACGCTCCCAGTCAAAGCTGCAGACTAACAGATATCGGAGCCGGGATTCACGGCCGAAGCTATTGGCCGGCACCGATAAAGTCGCTATCCTCGCAAATTAATGGACAACTAGTCACTTCAGGAAAAGCCATTGCGTCCACTCAAACACCTGTTACAGAACAACCGTCACTGGTCACTCGCTACCCGCGAGCAGAAGCCGGATTTCTTCATCAAACTGTCCGAGCAGCAATCCCCTGAATACCTGTGGATTGGTTGCGCCGACAGCCGCGTACCCGCCAACGAAATTGTAGGCCTGCTGCCCGGCGAGCTGTTCGTACACCGCAATGTGGCCAATGTGGTGGTACACACGGATCTCAATTGCCTGTCGGTGCTGCAATATGCGGTGGAGATTCTCAAGGTCAAACACATCATTGTCTGTGGCCACTACGGCTGCGGCGGCGTGCAGGCGGCCCTGCAGAACCAGCAGCTGGGCCTGATCGACAACTGGCTGCGCCATATTCAGGATGTGCGCGACAAGCACCACACGCTGATCGACTTGTTCCAGCAGCAGGAGCGCACCGACTTGCTGTGCGAACTGAACGTGCTGGAGCAGGTAATTCACGTCTGCCAGACCACCATAGTGCGCGATGCCTGGCGGTCCGGACAGCAGTTGTCAGTCAACGGCTGGGTCTACGGCCTCAAGGACGGCCTGGTGCACGACCTGGGGATCTCCATCACCCACCCGGGCGAGATCTCGGAGGTCTATCACAGTGCGCTAACCACTATCGCCCAGCGCGACAACGAGTAGCGACTTCCGCGCATTTTTTTCTTACTATTCCCCGTCCAAATTTAACTGGCCCGGCTCTGCCGGGCTTTCTGCATCTGTCCGGGGGAATCAATGGCCGAATACCGCGTTTGGGAATGTCAGATCTGTGGCTGGATTTACGATGAAGCCAAGGGCTGGCCCGAGGACGGTATCGCCCCCGGCACCCGTTGGGAGGATATTCCCGACGACTGGTGCTGCCCCGAGTGCGGCGCGGCCAAGCAGGATTTCGAGATGCTGGCGCTGGCGCCACAGCGCCAGCCACAGGAAACTGCTCCACTCTCCGCCGCCACACCAACCGAATCTGCGCCGGCAGCACCAGACTCCGCAGACAATAAAGCCGGCTACCGCATCTGGGAGTGCATGGTGTGCGGCTGGGTCTACGACGAATCCAAGGGCTGGCCCGAAGACGGCATAGCCCCCGGTACCCGCTGGGAAGACATTCCCGAAGACTGGTGCTGCCCGCAGTGCGGCGTGGGCAAAGATGAATTCGATATGGTTTTGGTGACCGAGACGGAAGCGGAACCGGCGCCAGTGCCCGCAGCTGAGCACATGCAGGGCGCTGCCAGCGACAGAGAACCGCTGGTCATCATCGGTACCGGCCTCGCCGGCTACAACCTGGCGCGCGAGTTCCGCAAGCTGGATCAGGCCACGCCGCTGCTGCTGGTAACCGCCGACGACGGCACCGCCTATTCCAAGCCCCTGCTGTCCGCGTCCCTGGCCCACGGCAAGACACCGCAACAGTTGGCCAGCGCCTCTGCCGAACAGATGGCGCGAGAGCTGAACGCCGAGATCCTGGTACACACTCGGGTGACCGATATCGACGCCGAAGCGAAAAACCTAACCCTGGCAGTGGGGAACGGCAGCCACAGCGCCGGACTGCGCTATGGCAAGCTGGTACTGGCCACCGGGGCCGGTTGCCGCCCGCTGCCGGCGATCGAGGGTGACGGCCACGCGCGCCTGTTCCGTATCAACAGCCTCGGCGACTACCACCGCTTCCGCACTGCGATGGTGGGGCGCAAGCGTGTGCTGCTGCTGGGCGCCGGCCTGATCGGCTGCGAATTCGCCAACGACCTGATCCAGGCCGGGTTCGAGGTGGAAATGGTGGATCCGCTGGACTGGCCCCTGGCTACCCTCCTGCCGGAAGCCGCCGGCCGCGACATTCAGCGCACTCTCGAGTCCCACGGCGTCCGCTTCCACGGCAACGCGCGGGTGACCCGCCTGGATCGCAGCGGCGGCGGTATCCGCGCGCAATTGGATAGCGGCGAGCACATCGACGCCGATATTGCCCTGGCCGCCCTCGGCCTGCAGGCCAATACCGGCCTCGCCGCAGCGGCGGGCCTCAAAATCAATCGTGGCATAGTGGTCAATCGCCAACTGCAGAGCAGCGATGCCAATATCTTCGCCCTCGGCGACTGCGCCGAAGTGGACGGCCACCTGCTCTACTTTGTCGCGCCACTGATGGCCTGCGCCCGCGCCCTCGCCAAAACCCTGAGCGGTGAGCCGACGCCGGTGCACTACGGCACCTTGCCGGTAGCGGTGAAGACCACGCTGCGCCCGACCACCGTCTGCCCGCCGCGTCCCGGGGCCGAGGGCAGCTGGCATATCGACAGCTCCGCAAGCGGCGTGCAGGCGGAGTTCCGCGGGGCCGATGGCCGCCTGCTCGGCTTTGCCCTCACCGGCTCGGCAATCACTGCGCGCGACACACTGACCGCGGAGTGCACCCCCCTAATGGATGACTGACAACACTGGAACTGCCCCGGAGCAGGCCAGCAGTGGCCCGTTCGAGGCAAAGCGCGCAATAAAGACGCTTTTGCCGTAGAATGGCCGCCAGCACTGATTTTGCACAAATATTGATCGACGGTATGACCACAGAAAGTACTCCCGCCATTGCCCCCTCAGCCCTGCAGAGCCGCGCCCTGCGCGACACGCTGGGCCAGTTCGCCACTGGTGTCACTGTAGTTACTACCCGCGATGCCGCTGGCGAGCCGGCGGGCATGACCGTCAACAGCTTCAATTCCGTATCCCTGGAGCCGGCACTGGTACTGTGGAGCATCGACAAACAGTCTCTCGGCTACGACGCCTTCACCCAGCAGGAGCACTTTGCGGTGCACGTGCTGAAAGCCGATCAGCAGCATGTCTCCAACCTGTTTGCCGGCCGCGGTGCCGACAAGTTTGGCCAGGTGCACTGGCACCCGGGCCCCAACGGGGTACCGCAGCTGGACGACTGCGCCGCCTTTTTCCACTGCCGCCGCGTACAGTGTATCGATGGCGGCGATCACACCATCCTGCTCGGCGAAGTGCTGGAATTCACCGCCAGCGGCGGCGAACCACTGATCTTCCACCGCGGCCGCTATCGCGCGCTGGCAGGAGACTGACAGGTCCGGTTATTAGACTTGTACATTTGAGCGTCAAATCGTCTAAACACGGCCACAAATAATGGTGGCCCTGTAACCTCGGCGTCATACTTCATAGGCACGCTGCTGGAAATTTCACCAGGTCAGTGATTCATGCAGACACCCGGCTCTCTCTTCTGCTTCGCTCATCGCGGCTATCGCCAGCGGGCCACCGAAAATACCCTGCAGGCCATTGCCCATGCACTGGAATTCGATGTCGACGGTATCGAGATAGATATCTGGAATGTCGGCGGCCAGCTGCTGGTCAAGCACGATCGTCGCCTCGGCCGCCTGATCGCCGGCAGCGAACTGCTCACCGACATGTGCCCGGAGGTGCTGCGCGAAAAGCTGCTGCCATGCGGCGGCCGGGTGCCGACTCTGCGCGAGGTACTGGAAGCAGTCGGTAATAACGCCCAGCTGAATATCGAAATGAAAGGCCCCAACTGCGCCGCCCTGGTCGCCCGGGAACTGGAATCCTACGTGCGCGACAGCGGCGCCTCTTTCGAGCAATACCTGATCTCCTCATTCGACCACCGTCAGGTTTACGACAGCCTGCAGCTGCTACCCGAAGTGCGGCGCGGCGTACTGCTGGATGGCATACCGCTGGATCTGGCCGCCTGCGCCGAGCCGCTCAAGGCCTACTCCATGCACCTGAGCCTGGATTTCGCCGATCCGGAGCTGATCGCCGACGCCAGGCGCCGCGGCCTGAAAAGCTACATATTCACCGTCAACAATATGGATGACCTGACGCTGATGGCAGCAATCGGTGCGGATGGTGTCTTTACCGACGAGCCGCAAATGGTCATGGATTTCAACGCGCGGGCAACGGCGGAGATACTGTTACATCAGCACGTCGAAACCGGCGACAGCGATGTGCCGCAAGCGCCCTAGCCCTTCAGATTTCGCGTATATCAGTAGTTATTGGGCACAAAAAAACCGGCACAAAAGTGCCGGTTTTTTTTGCGTTTAAGGCGCTTAACGACGCTCTTAGAAATCCGCACTCGCGCGCAGATACCAGAAGCCGCCGTTAAAGCCGAACGGAGAAGTGAGAGCCTGACGCACACCCAGGAACTGCAAGGTCGGGTCGGCCTCGTCGTCCGGCTGCACATCGAAGATATTTTCACCGCCCAGAGCCACTTTGTAGTTTTCCTGAATGGTGAAAGTCGCCTCCAGATCCACCAGGACGTCGCCACTATAGCTGGACGCATCGGACGCATCGCCAGGTCCGAACAAGCCGAAGGTGGACTCCCAATCGCTATAGCGGTTGAAACGCAGGTAACCGCTAAACATGTCGCCAGTGTCGAAATCGAACGTCAGGGTCGTACGATCGCTGGGCACCTGGTTTTCCAGGTCGAACACTCGCGACTGGTTGATGGTGTTGGCCGCGACTTTACTCACTTCCTGCTGGTTGTGATTGTGACGCAGATCCACGGTCAGCAAGTTACCCGCAACCTCGAAGTCGCTGGTGATGGCCAGATCGATACCGGAAACCTCGGAGTCATAGGCGTTGACGAAGAAGTTGGCGTTACTGCCATTCAGCAGCGCAGCATCTGCGACACCGGCATTTTCCAGCAGTGCTACCTCGTCCGCACCGATGGTGTTATTGCGCAATGCCAGGCGATCCTCGATATCGATGTTGTAGTAATCGATGGTCACGCTGGTATTGTCGAACGGATTGATGACCGCACCGATGGTAAAGCTGGTGGATTCTTCCGGCGTCAACGCAACTGCTCCCAGGGCTTCGGCAACCGGATGACTAACCGGGTAGGTACCGTTGGGAATCAGGTTGCCGCTGGCGTCCGCAGTGGTGGTCACGTTCAGGGTATTTACCTGACCGGGAGTGGGCGCACGGAAGCCGGTGTTGGCAGTAGCGCGCAGAGCGAAACGCTCGTTGAAGTCGTAACGTGCGGACAGTTTCCAGTCGGAAGTGGAGCCGAACTGATCGTAGTCCTCGAACCGCAGGGCCGCACCCAGTGTCAGCTGGTCGGTAACATCTGCCTCTAGATCCACATAGGCAGCCATACTCTCGCTGCTGTAGCTACCCGCAGCTTCTGTGGGGAAGCCCTGGAAACCGTCAGAGCCAACACCAAATACTGCCGCGGTAGGCCCTACGGCGATAGAGGCTGCATCACCAGCGCCGATCTTGTAAGTTTCCTCACGCCACTCGGCACCAAATGCCACGTTGAGCGGGCTGCTCAGCCCTGCGATATCGACGGGCTGAACAAAGTCAGCATTCAGGCTGCTCTCTTCCTGAGTCAGAGTACCCGGATTGAACGTCGTCGGCGACAGGGCACCGAGGCTCGGGTTGATGGAGTCCTTCAATACGTAGGACACCTCATTCTCCGCGGTGCGGGCACGCAGATCCCAGGTCATGCCGGAAGCCAGCTCCCCGCGGGCACCGAAGACTGCGGAAATGTCGGTGATATCAGCGCCAAACTGCGGGTTATAACCACCGGGGAACATGGTGTAGATCGGGTTGCGCAGCACGTAGCCACTGGCACTGGAGCTATCGGCAACCAGATAATCGGCTGGATTCAGGCCCTTTGCGTTAATGCTGTCGATCAGGGACTGGGGCGCCGGATCCGGCATAAAGTCGCCATCGGCATCGGCCTGCAGAGTAGCGCGCGCACCAAATTCATATTGCGGGTCCAGCACCGGCCCACGATAGAAGAAATCGGAGATGGTGGAGTTGTCCGAGTAACCGAAGTTGCCGTACAGCTCGACACTGTCGTTCAGGTCATAGCCAGTGTTCACGAACAGCTTGGTGGTCTCCACCTCGGGATCGCCCCAACGCTGACCAAGGCCATCCAGCGGTACCTGATCCACACCGACCACGGAGCCGACAAACTCGGCATCCGGACGCGCGGCGCCGCGCCAGGTCTTGTCTGCGGTGGAGTGTTCGACGGTCGCGTTAACGAAACCGTTGTCGCCGAGACCGAAACCGGCATTAGCAGCCATACTGGTGCGGGTACCATCACCCTCGAAGTATTCACCGGTCTGCGCGGATACGCTGATGCCCTCGGCATCGTCTTTCAAAACTACGTTGACTACGCCGGCAATTGCATCCGAGCCATACTGGGCCGAAGCGCCATCACGCAGTACTTCCACCCGCTCGATCGCCATCGAAGGAATCGCAGCGAAGTCCACTGCCTGAGCGCCCTGGTTAACGGTACCGAGCGGCGCCAGCTGCAGGTTCACCAGTGCCGAACGATGGCGTCGGCTGCCATTGACCAGAACCAGCGTCTGATCCGGCGACAGGTTTCGCAGAGTCACCGGGCGAATAAACGCGGTGCCGTCCGCAATCGGGAAACGCTGGGTATTAAATGACGGTGCTATTTTGGCTAGGGACTCGGTCAGGTCGAAACTGGCCTGATCCGCCAGATCCGCGCCGCCAACCAGGTCTACCGGGGAAAGGGTTTCTGTTGGAGAGACGCCTTCCTTGCGGGTGCCGATGGTGACGACCTCTTCGAGAGTGCCATGGTCCGCAGAAGGTTTTTGTTCGGCCTGCTCCTGCGCCAATGCGCTGCCGACAGGGAGCGCAAGTGCGGCGGCGATGGCCAGCGACAAAGGTTTGAATGAATAGGATTGCATAATTGCAGGTTCTCGCTCTTCTCGTTATTGCTGTGAGCACCGCGCTGTTCGATATACCTAGACTGCAACGCGCGGTGATTATTTTTTGTGCAGACAGAACCACTGGTCGCACTATTATTGTGCGGTCAGAGTATTCAAATCCTACTTACCGAGCAATGCGTCTGGAGAAATCACAAAGAACCGAGCCGATGCCGGAGAAGATTGTTACAAGTGGAAACATTTTTCGCGCCAATAAGGACAGGGCCTGCAGTTAACTTGCATTATTAGGTCAAACCTCCTTTTCTGGTGCGAAAGTTCCGGAGTGTTGTCCGCCTAAAAATGTCTCTAAGCGTGACCAAATGCATCAGGCTCTACCGGCCAGAAGAAGAAATGCAGCAAAGTCAGCTTTGACACATTCGACTATCTCTTAGGAGCTAGTCACTCTATCTAGTGATCACTACAGGCAGAATGTCAGGGTGGGCGATAGGCGCAGTTCAAGAGGGCGCGGGAAAGGAAATATCGGCAAAATCTAGTAGCGATCGCGTCCGGGAGTGCCATCGTCATCACCTTTGATCGGCGAGGATGCCCCCCCCTCAGTGTCCGCCTCTTTCAACTCCTGCCCCAGTAGGTGCGAACGGGTTTCCTCGAATTCATGCAAACGCCTCTGCACCTGTCCATTGAAGGAGCTTTCCGGGTATTCGCCATTTTGATCCACGTTACCGGCCTCCATGCCGGTAAGTAGCGCCAGAGCTTCGTCCACAGTCGCTACCGCGAAAACGGCAAATTTTTTCTCCCGCACCGCCTGCACCACTTCCTCCTTGAGCATCAGGTGCTGGATATTGGCGGCCGGGATAATCACGCCCTGCTCCCCACTGAGCCCGCGGGCCTGGCAGATATCGAAGAAGCCCTCGATCTTTTCGTTGACGCCGCCGACCGCCTGCACCACGCCGAGCTGGTTGACCGAGCCGGTAACCGCGATCCGCTGGCGCAGAGGTACGCCGGCGATGGCGGAGAGCAGTGCGCAGAGCTCGGCGAGGGAGGCGCTGTCGCCATCGACCGGGCCGTAGGACTGTTCGAACACCAGACTGGCGGACAGGGAAAACGGCTGCGACGGGGTGTAGCGGTTGGCGAGGAAGGCGCTCAGGATCATAACCCCCTTGGAGTGCAGCGGACCACCCAGCTCCGACTCGCGCTCGATGTCCACCATCTTGCCGCTGCCGAGGCGCGCGGTGGCGGTGATCCGCGATGGGCGGCCGAAGGCGGTGTCGCCGAGCTGGATGACGGACAGGCCGTTGATCTGTGCGACCTGTTCCCCGGCGGTGTCGATCATCAGGATGTCGCGCTCGATGGATTCCTGCAGCCGCTCCTGCCACTGTCCCTGGCGGTACTCGCGCTGCTCTACCGCCTTCTGCACGTGGGATCTCTCTATCTGCTGAGCCTCTTCGCGTCGGCACCAGTAATCCGCCTCGCGTAACAAGTCGGCCAGCCGCTCGCCGTGCAGCGAGAGCTTCTGCGCATCACCGGCGAGGCGCGCCGCCTGCTCGACTACCCGCGCGAGCCCCTCTTTCGACAACCGCCGCAGCCGCTCCCGTTTGACCAGGTTCAATATGCGCCGCGCAAAGGCGGCCACGCTGTCGCGCTCGCGCGCGATGTCTTCGGCAAAATCCGCGTAGACCTTGAACAGCTGCTTGGCTTCCGGGTCGTGCGCCTTCAGCAGGTAATAGAGCCAGCGCTCACCGATCAGCACCACATTGACATTCAGCGGAATCGGTTCCGGTTCCAGCGTGATGGTAGATAACAGACCCATCTGCATTTCCAGCGGCTGGATCTTCAGCTCACGGGAGCGCAGGGCGCGTTTCAGTGTCTCCCAGACAAATGGCGTCATCAGCAGCTGGTGCGCATCCAGGATCAGGCAACCGCCGTTGGCTCGATGCAGGGCGCCGCCCTTGATCAATTTGAAATTGGTGATCAGGGTGCCCATATGCGACTCGTGCTCGATGCGGCCGAGCAGATTGGCGTAGGTAGGGTTGTCCTCGTAAACCACGGGCGCGCCATCGACATCACCGTTATCGACAAGAATGTTCACACGAAAACGATTGAACTCCGGTGCGCGGATCAACTTGCCGGGAGCGATACCCTCCTTCTGGCCCTGCTCACCGGCCGCGCGAAAATCATCGGCATTTTCGATCACGCCACGCTTGATGTTTTCGATAAACGCCTGCACCTGCTCGAGATTCTGGTAGCGCCGGTGCAACCAGTCGATGCGTTCATCCAGGGTCAGGTGCAGATATTCGCGGTTCAGTCGCTTGAGATCCTTGGCCAGCTTCTCGTGCCAGCGCAACACACGCGCCAGGGTTTCCTTCAGGTCGACATTGACCTTCTCGATATTCTCCTTGAGCCGCTGTTGCTCCTGTTCGGGCAGCTCGGCAAATTGTTTCGGGGTGATGAATTCTTCTTCGACCAGCGGGCCAATGGTGTAGCCGGAAGGCGTGCGCACGAGACCAATGCCGAGTTGCTGGGCGCGGTCCACCAGCTCGGTAAAAGCCTGCTCCTCGCGCTCTTCCAGTAGCTGCTTGAGTTCGTCCCGGCGCGCTCGGTACTCGTCGCTTTTGAAGATATCGGGGATAGCCGTCAGCAGGTGTTCGAGCAGGTTCTCGGTATCGTGTTTCAGCTGCCGCGCAGTACCGGCGGGAAGTACCAGGGCGTGAGGCTTGTGATCGGCATCGAAGTTGTGGATGTAACAGAGGTCCTCGGCCTGATCCCGCCGCTTCGCCCAGGCAGCGATGCGCCGGTCGACCAGTGCGTGCTTGCCGAGGCCGACAGATCCGGCCACGTAGAGGTTGTAGCCGTTGCCGGACATATCCAGCGCAAATTCCAACGCCTCCAGCGCGCGCTCCTGTCCGAATGGATGACTTTCGTCCGCCCCGCCCTCCCCGGCCTGCACTTCCAGCCATTCCAGCGGGCAGTGCTGATAGAGCTGATCCGGAGACAGGGGGACAGGATTCATTCGCGCGCCCAACAAACGAAAGAAAAGACAGTTTCAACCGGGATGCCGCCCAGCGGTCGTCTTTTCGGCATCCGGCAATTCAGCTTAGCTCAGTCGAAATCCTGCTTCTCCATCCACGGAATAATCCGCTCAAACGCTTCTTCAATTTTATCGATGGAGGTGGCATAGCTGATCCGCAACGCGTTGCGGCAGCTTTCGCCGAAGGTCTCGCCGGGGATGGTGCAGACACCGGTTTCCCGCAACAGCCGCAGGGCGACGTTGTTCCCATTGACACCGTCCGGCAGCGACGGAAAAAGGTAAAAGGCGCCTTCCGGCATGTAGCCCTCCAGGTAGGGCGTCTGTTCTACCAGCTGTACCAGTCGGTCGCGCCGCTTTTTGTACGTCTCGACAATGCCGTCGACAAAACTGCGATCACCGCGCAGGGCGGCGACACCGGCCCACTGACAGGGGGTGTTGGCAACGGTAGTGGTGAACATATGGTAGCGGCGCAGTTTGCGGATGGCGCCCTGGCTCGCGATCAGCCAGCCGATGCGCATACCCGCCATGCTGAAGGTCTTGGAGAAACTGCTGATGATCATCACATGGTCGAGATCCGAACAGCAGGACAGCACGCCGGCGTAGTCGCGGTTGTCGTAGACCAGGTGATCGTAGACCTCGTCGCTGATCACATAGATACCGCGATAGGCGGCCTCCTGCACAATCATCTCGACGGTTTCACGCGGGTAGACGGTACCGGTGGGATTGCTGGGTGAATTCAGCACTATCGCGTGGGTATTTTTGTCGATCGCGTCGATGACTTCGTGCGGATCCAGCTGGTGGTTGTTCTCCGCGCGGGTGGGAATGTATTTCACCTCGCCGCCATTCATACGGATTAACGGCGCGTACAGCATGAAGGACGGATCCGGCACGATAAATTCACGCCCGGGGGCGGACACTGCGGTGAGTGCCAGGTAAATCGCTTCGGTGGCACCGGTAGTAACGAGGATATTCTCCGGAGAAATTTTTCGGCCGTAGCGTTCGCCGTTGTATTCGGCCAGCGCGTCGAGCAGCTCTGGCAGGCCGGCATCCATGGTGTAGCCGGTCTGCCCGGCCTCCAGCGCATCCACCGCAGCCTGGATGACATGGGGCGGTGCCGGCGCATCCGGCTGGCCGATGGACAAGTGGATTACATCGTCCATGGTCGCCGCCATGTTGACCATCTTGCGGATCCCCGGCACCGGAATCGTCAGTAGCGCCGGATTCCAGACCGGGTCCTCGGATTCGTAGAAATCGAAGTCGAGCTTGCTCACGCCTCCTCCCCGGCAGCAGCGTCGACGCGGAAAAGCTCCGGACGCCGATCGGTCAGCGGCGCGGCCAGCTGATACGCCTGGCCCGCGCGCAGTACGGTGGCGTCGTCAAAACGCCGCCCAACCAGCTGCAGGCCGATCGGCAGGCCGTCGGCGGAAAAGCCGCAGGGCACCGACAGCGCTGGCTGGCCGGTGAGGTTGAATGGATAGGTAAACGGCGTCCACGAGGGCCAGCGGGTGCTGGGCCAGTCTTCCGGTACTTCGCGACCGGCCTTGAACGCGGTGACCGGCAGCGTCGGCGTCAGCAGCAGATCGTATTTCTGGTGGAAATGCGCCATGCGCTCGCACAGGGCGGTGCGCTCGTTGACCGCGGCCAGATAATCGAGCATCGACAACTGCGCCGCCTTCTCCGCCACCGCCACCAGCTGTTGATCCATCAGTGCGCGCTGGCGCTTGCCGAGATTGCGCAACGCATTGGCCGCGCCGCCGTAAAACAGGTGACCGAACGCCGCCAGCGGATCGTCAAAGCCCGGATCTACTTCCGTCACCTCGGCGCCGAGCGACTGCAAAACCTTGACCGCGGCGTGCACGGCCTCCTCCACCTCGCGATCCAGTTGCACGTAGCCGAGGGCGGAACTGAAGGCGATGCGCAGCCCCTTCAGCAGTTCCTCCGGTTCGCCCTGAACCTCGCCGAAATAGTCGATGTTGCGCCGCGGGATCGCCTGGGTATCGCGGTGGTCCACCTCGGACAACACGTTCATCATCAGCGCGCAGTCCGCCACCGTCCAGGTCATCGGACCGGCGTGGGCCAGCGTGCCGAAGGGGCTCGGCGGCCAGTGCGGCACCTCACCGAAACTGGGCTTGAGGCCGACGAGACCACAGAAGCCGGCGGGGATACGAATGGAACCACCCGCGTCGGTGCCCAGTGCCAGCGGCCCCATGCCCAGCGGCACCGCCGCGGCGCTGCCGCCGCTGGAACCACCGGCGGTCTTGTCGGTATTCCAGGGATTACGGGTGACGCCGTCGATCGGGTTGTCGGTGACGCCCTTCCAGCCAAACTCCGGCGTGGTGGTCTTGCCCAGCGGGATGTAACCGTTGCGCCGCAGTGCGGCGACACAGGGCGCCTCCTTACCCAGGGTCGTTTCGGGATCGATGGTCTTGGAGCCTTTTAGTGTCGGCCACATCGGCGTCAGGAACACGTCCTTGATCGCGACGGGCACACCGTCCAGCAGCCCCTGCGTCTCACCGCGCACATAGCGCTGCTCCGATTCGCGTGCCCAGGCCAGGCTGGTTTCACCGTCCACCAGGCAGTAGGCATTGACCGCGGGATTGCAGCGCTCTATCTGGCGCAGCAGTGCTTCGGTGACCTCTACCGGGGAAAATGCCTTGTCTTTATACCCTTGCAGTAACTCCACCGCCGTCATGCGGATAAAATCACTCATCGGCCATCCCTCTTGTTCTCGATTTATTCCCCCATCCTAGTACGATGTGGCGCGCATTTATAAGGCGATAAGCGGATTCACGTTGACTCATACGCCCCGATTACATTCCGCAAATTTTGTGACACAGGTCACGCCCGGTGTGATTCCTTCAGGCTGCAGTCAGCCTTGGTGAGATAATTTGCCGCTTCGAGACACCCCTGGACGGGAACAGACACAGTGAAACTAAGAACGAAAATGATGCCACTCGCAGCCCTGGCGCTCCTCGCCAGCGGCTGCGCCACCATGAGCGAAGAGGAGTGCCGGGTCGCGGATTGGCACGCGATCGGTTATGAGGACGGCGCCGCTGGCCTGCAGGTTGCACAGCTGGGCAAGCGCCGCGAGGCCTGTGCGGAATACGGTGTGC
The DNA here is from genome assembly GCF_900107725.1 of Microbulbifer marinus. Classification (GTDB taxonomy): domain Bacteria; phylum Pseudomonadota; class Gammaproteobacteria; order Pseudomonadales; family Cellvibrionaceae; genus Microbulbifer; species Microbulbifer marinus. The sequence goes on from NZ_FNQO01000001.1 coordinate 1,606,449, forward strand.
GACCGGATGCGAACGCCTACCGCGCCGGCCGCGATGAGGGATTGCAGCTCTACTGCACCGAGCACCGCGGCTTCCGTCTCGGCCGCGCCGGCGGCGGTTATAACGGCGTCTGTCCGGCGGATCTGGAGGGGCTCTTCCTGCATGGCTACGAGGCCGGGCGCGAAGTGTATCTGGCCTGGAATGCGATGAACCAGGTTTCCGGCGCCATCAATGACCGCGAGCAGGAGCGCGAACATATCCTCGACGACATCACCGAAATGAGTGCGCGCCTGATCAGCGATGAGTCGACCAGGGAAGAACGCGTCACCCTGCTGGCCGATATCGCCCGCCTCAAGGGTCGGCACACCGAGCTGGGCGTGGAAATCGACGATCTGGAACACGAGCTGGCGATGCGCGAGGCGGAGTACCAGGAGGTACAGGCACGCGCCCCCTACCAGTAATGCCTGCCTACAGGCCGGCGGGCGCTGCTCGACGAGTGAATTATTCGAGCAGGCCGCTGGCCACCGCGCCCTGCAGCTGTTCTTCAATCACCTGCCAGAGTTCGCGGCTGCCATCGCCGATACGGCTGTTGAGCGCAAAGACTTTCTCTTTCGGAATCTTGTTTTCCTTCCACGCGTGACCGCCGCCACGCAGGTTGTGCAGCAGCGGCGGCACGCGATCGATGGCGCGGGCGTACCTGGATTCCGCCGTCTCGCCGGCCTCGAATTCCTGCCACAGAGCAAACAGTTCTTCGCCCCGGCCGCCCGGCACCAGGGCCAGCACGCGCTGTACGCCGGCGGCCTCGGCCGCTTTCTGTTCCGCGGTTTCGCTCGCGTAAACAATCTTGTCGCCGGCATCTATCTCGCCCAGATCGTGGATCAGCAGCATTCTGATCACGCGGTCTATATCCACCGGCTCATTGGCGTATTCCCTGAACATCAGCGCAGTGAGGCACACATGCCAGCTGTGTTCGGCGGAATTCTCCCGGCGCTCGAGACCGACCGGGCGGGTCTTGCGCAGCACCGCCTTTAACTTTTCGATTTCGACGACAAACTCCAGCAGCTGCTCGATTTCGCCGACCCTCGTTTCTTGCATCGTCACTCCTCGCGATCCGCCGGATGGTTGACGCCGTCATTGACCGGCACCTCGCCGATCGCAAACGGGTTGACGCCCTCCAGGCAGGCGATATTGAAACCGTACTGCGTCGGGTTGGAGCGGCGCTGGTGATGAGTGTAAATACCGCAAGTGCCACAGAAATAATGCTTCGCAGTACCGGTGTTGAACTGGTACAGCCGCAAATGCTCTTCGCCGCAAGTGATCTTGATTCCGCTTAAGGGTACTGAGGCGACGATGGCACCGCGCCGGCGGCACAGGGAGCAATCGCAGCGACGCGGTTCGACAATACCGTCAGGCAACTGCAGTTCAAACTGCACCGCGCCACAGTGGCAGGAAGCCCGGTGCACCGGTTCAATTACCGTCGCGCCAACTTTTCTGATCAAGAATTCCCCTCTTTATCCGCTGCAGTGGTTCTGTCGCACGGCCGCGGCATGGGCACCCCCAGTTTTTCCGCCCAGGGCCTGAGGTCCTCCATGATCGACGGGTACAGTTCGACGCCCTCGCGCAGCTGCTGCGCCCGCGCGGCCCAGGCGCGCTGGCCCGGCACCCGCACCGGCGAGTCGCTGTCGCTGCGGCTGTTTTCCCACAGGTCGCACAGGGTCACCGTCTGGCGCAGGAAGTCCGCGCGGGAACCGAACGCCTGTGGATCGATGATCTGCAGGAACACCGAGTTGGCCTCGTCGTCATCCTTCGCCGCCGTGTCTGCGCGCCCATAGCCGCCGAGCGCCATCGACAGCACTTCCAGCATCGCCGACAGCGCCGCGCCCTTGTAACCGTGATCGGCGCCACCCACCGGCAGGATACTGCCGCCATTTTTGAATGCCGCCGGATCATCGGAAATATTGCCCTCGCTGTCCTTCAGGCACGGCTGCGGCATTTTCCTGCCCTCGCGCTGGGCGCGGGCGACGTAGCCGCCAGCCGTCACCGACATACTGATATCGAACAGCAGTGGGTAGTCGCCGGCAGGCGCGGCAAAGGCGAGTGGATTGGCGGAAAACAGCGGATCCCGACTGCCCTGCGGCGAAACGGTATTTTCCGCCGGTGTCGAGCAGGTCAGTATCGCCACATAACCCGCCTCGACGATCGGCGGCAGGTAGGCGGCCAGGCAGGCGACATGCTGGCTGCGACGGATGGTGGCGGTCACCACGCCGTGCTCCGGCACCCGCTGCAGCGCCTGCTCAATGGCAAGCGTCAGCACCCAGGGGCCCGGTAAAAAGTCGGCATCCCAGTTGAAGCAGTTGCCGCGGTCGGTGAGCAGATGCGGCTCGCCCTCCTTGCGGGACTCGCCGTCCAGTAACCATCCCAGGTTGCTCGCGACACGATTCATGCCATGGGTGGTGAAGCCGAGTAGATCGGCCTGCAAAAACACCTTCGCCATTACCTCTGCTCGCTCGGCGGCGAGGCCGGCGCGCTGAAACATTTCACTGGCGAATTGCTGCAATTCCGCTGCGTCGTAGCGTTTCGACATAGGAACTCCCTGCTCTGAATAGTGTTTCAATGGTCTTTAACTTTGCCGCGCATCGCTTTCACCTGGCCGCGCCGTGTCTTGTGCTGCAGCCGCCTTTCTTTGGCGCCCTTGCTGGGCTTGGTCGGGACGCGCTTTTTTTGCTTCCTGCTGGCCTTTTCCACCAGTAGCCGCAAACGCTCCAGCGCGTCTGCGCGATTCTTTTCCTGGGTGCGAAAGCGCTGCGCCTTGATCACGATCACCCCATCGGCACTGATGCGCTGGTCCTGCATTTTGAGCAGTCGCTCCTTTAACTCGTCCGGCAGCGAGGACGACGCAATATCGAACCGCAGGTGAATGGCGCTGGACACCTTGTTGATGTTCTGGCCGCCAGCGCCCTGGGCGCGTACCGCGTGCATCTCCACCTCGTCCAGTGGAATCGTCAGATTTCTAGAAATTTTCAACATATAAGACTGATTTGTTATGCGATATCCAAATAGCGGCACACATTGTCTATGCTAGGACTGATAGCCGCAAAATTTAACCCATCGCTGCAGCATTCCCAGGCGGTACCCGCGATGACAGAACAAAGTCCCCCCGGCAAGGCCCATTTCGATCCACCGGTGTTCTACATCTCAACAGCGGTATTGTTGCTGCTGGTGGCCTACGCCGTGGTCTTTCCGGAAACCGCCACGGCACAATTCAAGGAGCTACAGGCGGCCATCGTCACCAACATGAGTTGGTACTATGTGCTGGTGGTGGCGATTATCCTGATCAGTGTCATCGTAATCGGGATTTCCAAGTTCGGCGAAGTGAAACTGGGACCGGAGCACTCGGAGCCAGATTACGATTTCTGGTCCTGGTTTGCGATGCTGTTCTCCGCCGGCATGGGGATCGGCCTGCTGTTCTTCGGTGTGGCCGAGCCGGTGATGCATTATCTGCAGCCGCCGGTGGGCGAAACCGGTACCGTAGCCGCAGCGCGCCAGGCAATGGTACTGACCTATTTCCACTGGGGTTTTCACGCCTGGGCTATCTACGCCATTGTGGCGTTAATCCTCGGTTATTTCAGTTACCGTCACAAACTGCCACTCACCCTGCGCTCCGCCCTCTACCCGATGATCGGCGAACGCATCCACGGTCCCATCGGCCACGCGGTAGATATCTTTGCCATTGTCGGCACCGTGTGCGGCGTGGCCACCACATTGGGTTACGGGGTACTGCAAATCAACTCCGGGCTGAATCATTTATTTGGCCTGCCGGTCGGCGTCGAAGCACAGGTGGTGCTGATTGTCGTTACCACCATACTCGCCACCATTTCCGTTGTCCTGGGATTGGACACCGGAATCAAGCGGCTGTCGCAGCTGAATATGACACTGGCGGCGCTTCTTCTGGTCATGGTGTTACTGCTCGGTAGTACCGTTTACCTGCTGCAGGCCTTCGTGCAGAACTTTGGCAGTTACCTGTCGGTGATCGTCAACAAGACGTTCAATCTGTACGCCTACCAACCCACCGACTGGCTCGGCGGCTGGACCATCCTCTATTGGGGCTGGTGGATGTCGTGGTCACCGTTTGTGGGGCTGTTTATCGCGCGCATCTCCCGCGGGCGCACCATTAGGGAGTTCGTCGTGGGCGCCATGATGGTACCGGCCCTGGTAACCCTGCTGTGGATGACGTTCTTTGGCAACTCTGCGATCCATATGATCCTCAACGAGGGGCTGACATCGCTCGGCGAAATTGTCGCCAAGGATCAGTCGGTGGCGTTGTTCCAGTTTCTTGAGCAGTTCCCCTTCTCCAGTGTATTTTCTTTCGTTGCGGTAGTGATGGTGGTGGTGTTTTTCGTCACCTCTGCCGATTCCGGAGCATTGGTCGTGAATATGCTGTCGTCACACGGTCGCGACGACACGCCGCTGTGGCAACGTATTTTCTGGTGCTTCCTGATCGGCGCAGTTGCCATCGCGTTGCTGCTCGCCGGGGGTCTCGGTTCCCTGCAAACGGCGGTCATCGCCAGCGCGCTGCCCTTCTCGGCGATATTGCTGGTGGCCATTTATGGACTGGTCACCGCCCTGCGCGCGGACACAGTGAAACGCATTACCCAGAGTGCGCCGGTATCACCGATCAGTGCGCGCAACCCGGTGGTATGGCAGCGGCGGCTGAAGAATGCGCTGCAACTGCCGTCGCTGGAAGAGGTGCGCGAGTACATTCGCGATATCGGCAAACCCGCTTTGCACGAGTTTGCCGAGGAATTCAAAAAAAACGGCTATACCGCCAAGGTCACCGAGAACCAGAACGAGTGGGTGCAGGTCGAGGTGCTGCAGGGCGAGGAAGTGAGCTTTGTCTATGGGCTACACCCAAAGGCAACTCTCAAGCCCGATGCCGCCAACCCGGATGAGGAACTGGACGACACTCACGACGTCGGCTCGCCGGATATCTATTTCCGTGCCGAAGTCCATCTCTTTGAGGGCGGGCAGGACTACGACGTGATGGGTTGGACCAAGGACCAGCTGCTCACCGATATGGTCTCCCAGTACGAGCGCCACCTGCAGTTTCTCCATACGGTGCGATAGCGCGCCAGAGTCTTCACTCGCTACTCTCCACCGCCGCGTGCAGAGACAGAATTCGTCGCGGCAGAAAGTGACCGACCAGCCAGCCTTGTGTTCACTGACTCCTTTCACTGTCCAAGTCAAATCCGCTAGTATGAACGGATTCCTTGAGGTGCAGGAATAACAACAATAATGACGCGCGCCCCTATCTATCTTTGGCATTCTCAGAAGCTGCCGGCGGGCGCGCGGTGTATCCGCGATTAGGAGAAAACCATGCCCAACGCCAAGCGCAGCCTTGCGGCCGCCATTGCACTCGCATCCCTGAGCAGCACCGCGGCATTCGCCAACGAATCCGCCTTTTCCCAGGTAGTCGCCTTCGGTGACAGCCTGACCGACGTCGGCAATGCCGGCGTATTTACCAGCGGTGGCGAAGACCGTCAGGTGGCCATCAGCCTGATGTCCCAGCAGCTGGGACTCGGCCCGGTAACGCCGTCCTGCGGCGGCATGCAACTGTGCCTGCCCAGTGTCGACCCGAGCCTGAGCGAAGCGGAACTGCTGGCGTCGGCACAGGCCCAGGTACAGGTAGCGCTGTCTAACTCGGGCAACGGCTGGGCCGTCGGCGGTCACCGCGCCGGCGATGTGCTACTGAATATTCTCGGCACCCAGGGTTACTTCAACTATCTAAGCGAGCGCGGTTTGACGCTCGATATCACCGACCACAGTTTTTACAGCGCGCTGCTGCCGGATCCGACTCGCGAAACCAGCACCGGCCTCTATCCCGATCTGGACCTGCTGGGCCTGCTTCTGCAGGGCCCCTCTGTGGTTGCCGAGCTACGTGCGGCGGCAGACAGCTTCAGGGCCGCCGGTGACACCGCCACCGCGGACGCCTACGATGCCCAGGCAGACGGCCTGCAAGCGCAAATCGACGCGGCACCGGGCCAGATCGTTGCCGACTCCGGCATTACCGGCAATCCGCACCCGACCGGCCTCGGCTACCTGGAGACCACCTCCGGCAAGGCCGACCCGAACGCCCTCTACTGGGTCAACGGCGGCGGCAACGATCTGCTGGGCGGCTTCGAAGCGATGGTTACCGGCAACATTACCGAGGCGCAGTTCGGCGAAAATATCGGCATGGCGGCCACGATGCTGGCGGACGCGGCCGGCGCTCTGTCGAACGCCGGTGCCAACTATATCCTGCTGTCCAACGTGCCCGACGTCAGCAAGACCGCCGGCGTCTATGCCAGCACCATGCAGGCGGTGTACAACAGCCCGGAAGCGCAGCAACTTAACGACGCGGTGACCGCCGGCCTGATCACCCAGGAAGAGGCCGACGCGCAGCTGCAGGCGGCGGTCGACGCCACGCTGATGCAGACCAGTGCGGCCAGCGAAGCCTTCAACTCCACCCTGCTCTCCGCCGCCAAGGATATCGACGGCGTGCTGATGGTGGACCAGGCCGGCGTGCTCAAGGTGACCCTGGCCAATGCCGGCGCACTGGGTTTCTCCGCCGAGTTCGACCAGACCACCTTCTGCTACAACGGCAACCAGTGCATCCAGCACCCGGAATACGGCATCGACGGCACCGCGCCGGATGACAGCCAGCTGATCTTCAACGACGCGGTGCACCCGACCCAGGCGGCGCAGCAGATGCTGGCCGATTACTATACCAACGTGGTCAATGCGGCACAGGTCGCCGGCCAGCTGCCGGATGTCGGCGTGCAGGCCGCGCGCACGCACACCAACACGCTGGATGAAAGCCTGCTCGGCGCCCGCTACCGCGAAGCGCAGAGTGGCGTGTTTGTCGGTACCGTGTTCGGCAATACCGACTACGACAGCGCCTTCGCGCCGAATGTCAGTGGCGATAACAGCGGCAACCTGATCGGTGCCACCTATGCGCTGCGCAATAACACGGAGCTGGGCTTCGCCGTCAGCCGCACCGATATCGATGTCGACAACGACCAGGCCGCGGTGGAGTCCACCTCCACCAACTACAGCCTGTTCGGCCGCATGCACTACGATGTATTTTTCGTCGATGCCAGTGCGACCCTGACCGACGTCGACTACGACAACGTCAGCCGCACTTTCGGCCTCGGCAACAACTTCAGCAGCAGCCTCGATGCGACCACCGCCGGTGAAAACCTGTCCCTGAGCATGACCGCCGGTGTGAACATTCTCAGCGGCGCCTCGCAGTTCGGCCCTTTCGCCAATGTCACCCGCGCGACCGTGGATGTGGACGGCTATACCGAGGATGCCATCGACGGCTTCACCTACACCGACCTCAACGGCATCGAGCGCGATCCGTTCGGCATGCACTTCGGCGATCAGGAGCGCCGCTACACCACCATGCGTATCGGTGCCTTCGCCAGCAAGACCTGGGACAACGTCAGCGCCTACGGTCAGGTCTGGTATGAAGACACCACCGGTACCGACAACGACTCGGTCGAAGTGGGTGTGAAGTCCATGGAAGGCAATATGAACGCTATGCCGAGCTACGCCAGCGAAGGCGTCGGCCTGTTTGAGGACGGCGCCGGTGCGATTGTCGGTCTGCGCTGGCAGGCGGCCGACAGCATCGCCGTCAGTGCCAACCTGGCCGCGCGTCCGACTACCGAATCGGGCTCCATCAACGTCAGCTACCGCTTCTAAGCAACCCTCAGTGCGCCCTCACTCCGGGGGGCGCACAACTTTTTCTCCTCGCCGTCCGCCCGATCCGTCCGACTATCTCAGCGGCGCTCGCCAAACTGCCGGTGCGGTTGCAAAATGGTGCCCTTCTTTTTTCGAAGGACAATGACAAACACCATGTTCCAACTGGAAACACCGCAACTGGTGCTGCGCGAACTGACCGAAGAAGATGCACCACTGATGCTCGCGGTACTGAACGATGCCGATTTCCTGCGCAACGTCGGCGATCGCGGGGTGCGCACGGTAGACGATGCCCGCCGCTATATCGTCGACGGCCCCATGGCGATGTATCGCCAGTACGGTTTCGGTATGTACCGAGTGGAACTAAAGGATGGCACCGCCATCGGCCTGTGCGGACTGGTCAAGCGCGACGGCCTCGACGATGTCGATATCGGCTTCGCGTTCCTGCCGGACTTCCGCGGCCAGGGTTACGCACTGGAGGCTGCCGAAGCGGTGATGCAATACGCCCGCGAACAAGTAGCCCTTAAGCGTGTCGTGGCCATTACCCTTCCCGACAATACGCCCTCTGTCCGTCTGCTGGAAAAAATCGGCCTGCAGCCCGAAGGGCGTATCACATTGCCCAACGATGACGACGAGTTGCTGCTAATGGGCTGGAGCGCGACGCCTACAAAAAACTAAGTAAAAAAAGGCGAGCACACTCCTGAGGGAACGAGTGTCTCGCCAAGGATGGTATATCTAGGAGGCAGGCCGGGGCAGGTTTACCCTGCCCTACCCGCAAGCAGTGACAACTCAGTGCGCGCTGGCCTCGCCGGCGCCTTTCGGGAAGCGGATATTGGCCACCATCTCCTGCACATCCTTCGGTGCATCGGAGGTGAAGCGCGCCACAGCGGTTGCAACGGCAAAGTTCAGCAGCATACCCAGGGTACCGATACCCTCCGGCGAGATACCGAACCACCAGTTCTCCGGGGTGTTGGCGGCGGGATTCACGAACTTGAAGTAGATGATATAGGCCGCCGTGAAGGTGATACCGGAAACCATGCCCGCGATGGCGCCTTCCTTGTTCATCCGCTTACTGAAGATACCCAGGATAATGGCGGGGAAGAAGGACGACGCCGCGAGCCCGAACGCGAATGCCACCACCTGCGCGACGAAGCCCGGTGGGTTGATCCCCAGGTAGCCCGCGATACCGATGGCCACCGCCGAGGCGATACGCGCGTAGCGCAGCTCCTGCTTGTCACTGATATGCGGCATCAGGTTGCGCTTCAGCAGGTCGTGCGAGATGGAGGTCGAGATCACCAGCAGCAGGCCCGCCGAAGTCGACAGTGCCGCGGCGACGCCACCGGCAGCCACCAACGCGATCACCCAGGCCGGCAGATCGGCGATTTCCGGGTTGGCCAGCACCATGATATCGCGGTCGATATTCATCTCATTGCGCTCATCGCCGGAATAGAACATCTTGCCGTCGCCGTTCTTGTCCTCCCACGAGATCAGGCCGGTGCTCTCCCAGTTACTGATCCAGCTCGGCGCCTCCTCGTAGGCGGTGCCCTGCGCATCCGGACCGTTGATCGTATCGATCATGTTTACCCGGGCGAAGGTGGCGATGGCCGGAGCAGTGGTATACAGCAGCGCGATAAACAGCAGTGCCCAGCCGGCAGACTTGCGCGCGTCGCGCACCTTGGGCACGGTGAAGAAGCGCACGATCACGTGCGGCAGGCCCGCGGTGCCGACCATCAGTGCTGCGGTAATGAAGAACACATCGATGGTGCTCTTGGTTCCCGAGGTGTATTCGGCGAAGCCAAGCTCCGTCGACAGCCCATCGAGCTTGTCCAGCAGGTAGGTGCCGGAGCCGTCGTTCAGCTCCGCGCCGAAGCCGATCTGTGGGATCACGTGGCCGGTCATCATGATCGAGATGAAGATGGCCGGCACCAGGTAGGCGCAGATCAGTACGCAGTACTGGGCCACCTGGGTGTAGGTAATGCCCTTCATGCCGCCGAGCACCGCGTAGAAGAACACGATCGCCATACCGATGATCACGCCCGCGGTGATGTCCACCTCCAGGAAGCGCGAGAAGACCACGCCGACGCCGCGCATCTGCCCCGCCACATAGGTGAAGCACACGAATACGGCACAGATTACTGCGACGGTGCGCGCGGTATTCGAGTAGTAGCGGTCCCCGATAAACGCCGGCACGGTGAACTTGCCGAACTTGCGCAAGTAGGGTGCCAGGCACAAGGCCAACAACACATAGCCACCGGTCCAGCCCATCAGGTAAACGGCACCGTCGTAACCCATAAAGCTGATCAGGCCAGCCATGGAGATAAACGAGGCCGCCGACATCCAGTCGGCCGCCGTGGCCATGCCATTAGCGACCGGGTTGACGCCGCCACTGGCGACATAGAAATCCCGGGTGGAGCCGGCGCGCGCCCAGATGGCGATGCCGATATACAGGGCGAAGGTCAGCCCCACGATAATGAATGTGAGAGTTTGAATATCCATGACCCGCTCCTAGTGTGTGTATTCTTCTTCGAGGGATTCACCAAGCTCTTGCGGCTCTTCGTGGTCCTCGTGCACGTTGTACCTGCGATCGAGTTTGTTCATCTTGATCACGTACACCACGATCAGCGCCAGGAACACGTAAATGGAACCCTGCTGGGCAAACCAGAAGCCGAGCTTGAAACCGCCGAGGCGAATTGCATTGAGCTCATCGACCAGCAGGACGCCGCAGCCGAAGGACACGGCGAACCAGATCACCAGCAGTGTCAGCATCAGACGCAGGTTTTCCTTCCAGTAATCGTCCGCGTGTTGTTCGCTTTCGAAACCCATCTTTCTATCTCCCAAAAATATTATTAAGAGTTATTGTCCGATTATGAGAGCACCCTGACGGGCGCCCCGGGGAGTTGCTAGAACACATACTTTACCGAAAACTGCAGCCGCTGCAGCTCTCCCTCATCGTCGGCCAAAGTACCACTGAGGTTTTCGATCTCCTTGCTGGCGAGAATATATTCGCCACCCAGGGTCATTTTCGGGATCGGCGAATAGAGCAGGTTCAGTTGCATACTCTGGTAAGCCGCGGCGGTGGTGTCGGAGACGCTGTCCGGGTTGTCGGCCTTGGAGGCGGACAGCACCAGGTTGCTGCGCCACTCATCGCTCCAGAAATGGCGCAGGGCGATAAAGCCGCCGCTCTGCTCGATCAACTCAATATCACCGTCCGCCTCGATAATACCGGCGCGGTAGCCGTTAAGGCCCATATAGCGACCGAGCGCGTTGCCGGAACTCAGCATAAAGCGGATATCGTCGCGGCCCAGCTGGTATTTGCCGGACACGCTGATTGCATAACCGCGCATCGACTCGTTGTCGGCGCCGCTGTCATAGGCCAGCTCGCGACTCATCGACGCCACCGAGTAACTGAAATCGCCGGCGCTGTTGTTGTAGCGCAAAACCAGGTCCGGCGTGCCGCTGTCGTCGTAGGGGTTCTCGCTGCCGTTGTACAGGGTCGTGGCCGGGTTTTCCGCGGCCAGCTGCAAGCTGCCGCTGCCGATTTTGCGCGTGTAGCGCAGTTGCGGCTGGCGCTCGAAAATGGTGCCGACGGGGCCGACGAAGTCCATACCCTCCGGCAGCGCCCCCACATTGAAGAAGGTCGACCAGGTCTGGCCCGCGAGCAGGCTGTTGCGGCCATCCATCTGCCAGTCCACATAGGCATGGCGCAGCCGCTGGGCGTAGGAGTTGCTGATGCGCTCGTCGCCCTGGCCGCTGGCCATCGCATCGATTTCCAGGTGCGTATTGACCTGGCCACCGGCTACCGCGGTGCGGCTCTTGATGAACAGGCGCGACGACTTGGCGTGGGAGTGGAAGCTGCTATCACCACCCTCGCCGCCAACCGGTATCGTGGACGGCACCAGGAAATCCTCACCGATGCCGGCGGTGGCGGCATTGCCGTCGGAATATTCGCTGAACATACTGTCCAGTTTCATAAAGCCGCCGATCTCGATCTGCGTGCCCTGTGGTTGCTGCGGTGGCTCAGGGTTATCCACCACCGCGCGGCGCTGCTGCGCCGCCTCGGCGGCAAGTTTGTCCACCTGCGCCTGCAGCTCCTCGATACGCAGCTGCAGTTCCTCTGTACTGGTCTGTGCTGCCGCAGACAGCGGCACCAGGTTGATCATCATCGCTGAAAACAGGCCCGCCGCTGTGCGGGCAGATTTTATTCTTGTAAGCGACATAAGCTCCCTCCGAGCGTGATTTGTCGAAATACTGCTTTGCCGCTGACGATAAAAGCCTGTTGGCGATCACTTGGGTATTAACCATTGGTCTAAATCCGCCGCTCTTTCGACCAATGTCTAAGGACCCATTTCTTCTGTTTCGACGTTTGTCTAATACGCCCGGCCGCGGGGATATGCAGAATGCGAAAGACAAGAACTGGCAAGATGATGAGGCCCACCGTGTCTGAGCAAACCCTCTACCCCGTACCGCAGCACTACGCCGAGCAAACCCTGCTGAACGAAGAGGAATACTTCGAGCTGTACAACCGATCCGTCGAGGACAGCGAGGGCTTCTGGCGCGAACAGGGCCAGCGGCTCGACTGGATCAAGCCCTATACTCAGGTCAAGGACGTCTCCTTCGCCAGGGACGACCTGCATATCCGCTGGTACGCCGACGGCAGCCTGAACGTCGCCGCCAACTGCCTCGACCGCCACCTGGCCGAACACGGCGACAGCACTGCCATCCTGTGGGTCGGCGACGAACCCGGCGTGTCGCGGGAGATCAGCTACCGCGAACTGCACGCGGACGTCTGCCGCTTCGCCAACGGCCTCAAGTCGCTCGGCGTACAGAAGGGCGATGTGGTCACCATCTACATGCCGATGATTCCGGAAGCGGCCGTGGCCATGCTGGCCTGCGCGCGTATCGGCGCGATTCACTCGGTGGTATTCGCCGGGTTTTCCCCGGAGGCCCTGGCCGGCCGTATGGACGACGGCAAGTCGCGCGTACTGATCACCGCCAATGCCGGTGTGCGCGGCGGCCGCTCGGTGGTACTGAAGGAGAACGTCGACAAGGCGGTCGCGCTGTGCTGTGAGACCACCGTGGACAAGGTGGTCGTCGTGAACTACACCAGCGACAAGGTCGCCTGGAACCCGGAGCGGGACTGCGACTACGGCGAGCTGGTGGCACAACAGAGCGACGACTGCCCGGCGGAGGCGATGAACGCGGAGGATCCGCTGTTCATCCTGTACACGTCCGGCTCCACCGGCAAACCCAAGGGCGTGCTGCACACCAGCGGCGGCTACCTCACCTATGCCTCCCTGACCCACGAATACGTGTTCGACTACCGCCACGGCGAGCGCTACTGGTGCGCCGCCGATATCGGCTGGGTCACCGGCCACTCGTATATCCTCTACGGCCCACTGGCGAACGGCGCCACCACCGTGATGTACGAGGGTGTACCGAACTACCCGGACGTGACCCGCGTGGCGCAGATCATCGACGAACACAAAATCGACATTCTGTATATCGCGCCGACGGCCATTCGCGCACTGATGGCCGAGGGCGACAAGCCTGTGGCGGGAGCCGATCTGTCCAGCCTGCGCCTGCTCGGTACCGTCGGCGAGCCGATCAATCCGGAGGCGTGGAAGTGGTATCACCGCACCTTCGGTCGCGGCCGCTGCCCGATCGTCGACACCTGGTGGCAGACCGAAACCGGTGCCGCCATGCTGACGCCGCTGCCCGGCGCCACGGCGCTGAAACCCGGCTCCGCCACCCGTCCCTTCTTCGGCGTGCAGCCGGCGCTGGTGGACAACGACGGCAACATCCTCGACGGCGCCGCCGAGGGCAACCTGGTGCTGCTGGACAGCTGGCCCGGCCAGATGCGCACGGTGTTCGGCGATCACCAGCGCTTTATCGATACCTACTTCAGCACCTTCGACGGTATGTACTTCACCGGCGACGGCGCCCGCCGCGATGCCGACGGCTACTACTGGATCACCGGGCGTGTGGACGATGTGCTGAACGTGTCCGGCCACCGTATGGGCACCGCCGAACTGGAGAGTGCGCTGGTCGCCCACCAGGCGGTTGCCGAGGCGGCAGTGGTGGGTTACCCGCACGATATCAAGGGCCAAGGTATCTACGTCTACGTGACCCTGAACAGCGACCTGGAACCCAGCGAGGAGATGCGCCGGCAACTGCGCGACTGGCTGCGCGCCGAGATTGGCCCCATCGCCACGCCGGACGTGATCCAGTGGGCGCCGGGCCTGCCAAAGACCCGTTCAGGCAAGATCATGCGCCGTATCCTGCGCAAGATCGCCGCCGACGAGTGCGACCAGCTCGGCGATATCTCCACCCTGGCGGACCCGTCAGTGGTGCGGCAACTGATCGACAATCACGCCGAGCTGACCCAGAGCGCCTGATTGGAAAATGCCGGGTGTTGCGGCGCACCCGGCTGCTTGTATTCGCAGTAGCGGTATCGCCAGTGAACGGCGGTACCGCTTTGCCGTTTTCGATAGACAGAAACAATAACAACAGCTCACAGTATCGGCGTACACTGATAAGAATATAATGTGTGTACGCACTCACTCTCGCCGGCGGATCTGCGTGGGGCGAGACCCATTGATGATGAGGGAGCGATAACCATGCACGCCAATACTAATAAAGCAGTGCAAAAGTTCATTATCGCCGACGACCACCCGCTGTTTCGCAGTGCCCTGCGCCAGTCCATTACCCAGGCATTCCCGGATGCCGAGCTGTACGAGGCAGAGGATATGGACAGCCTGCAGCGCTGCGTGGCCGCCCACGGCGATTGCGATCTGCTGTTGCTGGATCTGCACATGCCCGGCGCACGCGGGTTCAGCGGCCTGATTTTTGTCAGCGGCCAGTACCCACAACTACCGGTGATGGTGGTGTCCGCGAACGAGAAACCGGAAGTAATGTGCCGCGCGATCGACTACGGCGCCTGCGGTTTCCTGCCCAAGTCCGCACCGGTCGAGACGATCACCACCGCCCTGCAGCAGGCGCTGGCCGGCGAGATCTGGCTGCCGCAGGGCGTGGCCGAGCAGGGTGCGGCGGACTCCTCCGATCTGGCCGTGGCCGATGTGGTGGCATCGCTGACGCCGCAGCAGTTCCGCGTCGCCACCATGCTCGCGGAAGGGCTGCTGAACAAGCAGATCGCCTACGAGATGAATGTCACCGAGGCCACCGTCAAGGCACACCTGACGGCGCTGTTCCGCAAGCTGAACGTCAACTCGCGCACTCAGGCGGCTCTGGCGCTCGGCAGCCTGGATATCGAACCGCCCGGACAGTTCACGCCGCCGCCGAAGCACGCGCCGGCGCACGCCTGAATCTCATATAGGAAAATCGGGAAACTCTCTACCTCGATGCGAAGGTCATGCTGCCGGAGGAGCTTTGCGGGACTGTCCGCGAGAGGGATCTCGCGGACAAGCCCCCAGGGATGGGTTCACGGCGAGTCCCGCAAAGCTCCTCCGGCAGCAGGGCCGCCCCTATAATTCAACTACTGCTGTAGTCCGCCGCGCCAGCCGCCGCACCAGGTTGCGCAGCGCCGCCGGCTTGACCGGCTTGGACAGGTAGAAACATCCGCGTGCGGCAGCCGCGTCGCGCACCTGCTCGGAAATATCCGCGCTGATCAGAATGCCCGGCAGGGGCTGTCCCCAGCGGTGATTCAGTCCGTCCAGTGCGGCGACCCCCGTCTCGTTGCAGTCGAGGTGGTAATCGACGATCACCAGTTGCGGCGGCTGCTCACTGGGCCAGGTGGCCAGTGACTCCTGCAGTGACCGCGCCGCCGTTACCCGGCAGCCCCACCCGCTCAGCAGGCTCTGCATGCCGCGCAGAATCGATTCCTCGTTGTCGATACACAGCACCCGGATCCCTGCCATATCGGCACCGGCAGGTTGCGGCTGCGGCGGCACCCGCTCGGCCCGCACCGCCACCCCCAAGGGCACCCGAATAGAGAACATGGCGCCGCGCCCCGGAGTCGACTGCACCGCGATCGGGTGCTGCAGCAGGTCCGCACTGCGCTTGGCGATCGCCAGCCCCAGCCCCAGGCCCTTGTCGGATGAGCGTTCCGCGGAGGTCAGGCGCACAAACTCGTCAAAAATCTGCGCCTGTGCCTCCGGAGCAATGCCGGGACCGGTATCCCAGACCTGGATCTCCAGCTCCTGTCCAAACTCCCCGCCGCGCCGCCGTGCGCCGAGGAGCACCTTGCCGCGGCTGGTGTAGTGCAACGCGTTGCTGAGGAAATTCTGCAATATCCGCCGCAGCAGGTGGCGATCGCTGTGCACCCACAGACTGCTGGGGCGGTAGCGCAATTGCAGGCCGCGGCTGGCGGCGATGGCCTGGAACTCCACCGTCAGCGCATCCAGCAGCTCGCCGACCGGGAAATGCTCCCGCTTGGGTGTCAGGTTGCCGCCGTCCAGGCGGCTGATCTCGCGCAGCGCGCCAATCAAATGCTCGGCAGTATTGAGCGCGCTGTCGATGTGGCCGATATCCTCTAAAGTTTCGTCCCAGTCGCTGCGCGCCGCCTTCTGCTGGGCCGAGGCGATAAACAGGCGCGCGGCATTGATCGGTTGCAGCAGATCGTGACTGGTATGGGCGAGGAAGCGGCTCTTGGCCGCATGGAGTTCGCGCATCTGCCCTTCCACTTCGGCACGGCGACGGTTCTCCGCCTGCAGCGCCTCATTGCTCTGCAGCAGTTCCGCGGTGCGCTGTTCCACCCGCTCTTCCAGAGTACGCTGGTTTTCCTCCAGGGCATCCACCGCTGCACGGTAGTCGCTGATATCGGTAAAGGTGGTGACAAAGCCGCCGCCGGGCATCGGCGTGCCACGCACCTCGACGATGCTGCCATTTGGTAGCCGGCGCTCGAAGCGGTGCGCACTGCCGTGGCGCAGCAGCTCCAGGCGCCGCTGGACCTCCGCTTGCAGATCGGCGTTCTCGCCGTAGAGGCCCCTCTCGGCGTTGTGGTGGTACAACTTTTCCACCGGGCAGCCGATATAGAGCAGGCGCTCCGGGTAGTCGAACAGTTCGATATAGTGCTGGTTCCAGGCCACCAGGCGCAGGTCCGCGTCCACCACGCTGATGCCCTGGCTGATGGTCTCCACCGTGGTCTGCAGCAGCTCCTGCGAAAAGCGCAGCTTCTGTGAAGTGCCATCCACCAGCCGCGCAATATCTTCCAGCTGGAACGGACGGTTGCTCCGCAACAGGTCGATCACCTGGTGGGCAGTGGCCGAGCCGATAATGCCGGCGAGAATGCTCTCCGCCTCCTGCACGGCAAAGCGCGGCGCCGCGTCGTCTGCAAGCAGGCGCTGCTGGCTGCGCCGCTCGAAACCGTTCCAGATCTGTTCCGATCGTTTGCGCCCGACAAACGGCTGCACCAGGCTCTTCAGCTGGCCGACCTTGATCGAGGTCAGCTCCAGGTCGACACCGGCATCCAGCTCCGACAGTTCGACAAAGGCCTGCGCCTGGCGGCGGTCGCGCTCCTGCGCCCGACACAGCAGGGATACGGATACAAACAACGCCACATTGGCCAGCAGGCTCCAGAAAACACCGTGGCTGAGCGGATCCAGTCCGCCGAGACCGAACAGCTGCTCCGGCCGCAGCCAGGCCAGCCCGAACAATCCTTCCGTGAGCAATGGGTGCTGCGGATAGACCGCCGGCAGCACCAGGCAGTAGAACCAGAGGCCGTAGCCGGCCACCAGCCCGGCGAGCACGCCGAGGCGGTGCGCCCGGCGCCAGTAGAGGGCGCCGACCAGCGCCGGCGCCAGCTGCGCGGCGGCGGCGAACGACAGTAGACCGATGGAGGCCAGCGGCGCGACCCCGGTAATGGCGCGGTGCATGCCCCATCCCAGCATCAGCAGCAGCAGAATGCTGAGGCGGCGGATCAGGCGCAGGTGGTTACCGAGCGACGCCGCCGACAGCGGGGTAAAGCGGCTCAGGAACA
Organism: Microbulbifer marinus; assembly: GCF_900107725.1. GTDB lineage: Bacteria > Pseudomonadota > Gammaproteobacteria > Pseudomonadales > Cellvibrionaceae > Microbulbifer > Microbulbifer marinus. The sequence goes on from NZ_FNQO01000001.1 coordinate 1,624,099, forward strand.
GCCACAGCGGCGCCACCAGCTCGTTGGAAATCATCACCGCCAGGGTTACCGCGGCGACGATCACCATGCCGGTGGCCGCGGAGAAGCCGCCGATATAGGCGAGCAGGGTCAGGGCATCATTGCCGCTGGCCATCGGCAGTGTCAGCACCAGGCCATCCGGATCCAGCAGCCCCTGCGCCAGCATCGGCTGCCCGGCGAGGGCGATGGGCAGGATCAATAGCGAAAAGAGCCCCAGGTACAGCGGCAGCAGCCAGCGCGCAGTGCGCAGGTCGCGCTGATCCTGGAATTCGACCACCGCCATGTGGAACTGGCGCGGCAGGCAGATAATGGCCACAGTGGCCAGCAGGGTCTGGGTCAGGAAGTTGGCATCGGGGATCAACGGATCCAGGTGCAGCGCGGTGGCGCCATGGGGCTCGCCCCCGATCATCAGCCAGACAGCCAGCGCGGCCACGGCGGCAAAGGCGAGGAGCTTGACTACCGACTCCAGCGCAATGGCGGCTACTACCCCGCGGTTGCGCTCGCGCCCTTCGAGGTGGCGGGTGCCGAACAGCATCGCGAACACCCCCATCAGCAGCGCGGTGGCGAAGGCCGTATCCAGGCTAGTAAAGCTGGCGGACCCCGGCGCCGCGCCAACGGTATCCCAGGCCATAGCCACCGCGCGCAGCTGCAACGCGATGTACGGCAGGCTGCCGACAATCGCCAGCAGCGTCACCAGCGCCGACAGGCCCTGGCTCTTGCCGTAGCGGGAGCCGATAAAATCGGCGATGGAAGTCACCTTCTGGCGTTCACTCACCAGCATCAGCTTGCGCAGGAAAGCACCGCCGAACAGGAACAGCAGCATCGGCCCGAGGTAGATCGGCAGGTAACTCCAGGTACTGGTCACCGACTGGCCGACGGCGCCGAAGAAAGTCCAGGAGCTGCAATAGACCGCCAGTGTCAGCGCATAGATGATCGGGCGGTAGCGCAGCAGCCACTGTTTGCGGTGCTCGGCGCGCCAGGCCACCACGAACAGCAGCGCCACGTACAGCAGGGCAAAAAACAGCAGGTAGGGCTTAGCGATCATTGAGTCACTCCGCGCATTGGTTGACGCGTAAGTGATCTTTATACCCGATGCAACCTGCCGCAGCTATTCGCTATTGGTCGGCACAGACTTTGTCCAGTATCCGTTCAAGTGCCCGGTACTCGTCCGGATCCAGCCGCTCGGCGATGGAATTTGCCAGCGCCGAGTAGACCGACTCCCGCGTGCGCAGAAACAGCTCCCTACCCTGCTCGGTCAGCAGGATATGCTGCGCCCTCGCATCGTAGCGGCAGGTGACCCGCCGTATCAGGCCGCGTTTCTCCAGCTTGTTGACCATTACACTGGCCGACGACTTCTGCACCTGCATTTCCGCCGCCAGGGCGGAAAGGTGGCTGCTGTCGTCGTGCTCGCCGCTGCCCGGCTCAGGCCTGCCGCTCTCGGCGATGTACACGCACAGCAGGTATTCGAATTCATTGCTGCTCAGCCCCTCCCGCCGGTCGCCGGCCGCCTGATTCCAGGCCTGGGACAGAATGCGTTGCAGGTTCATCAGGGATCTGTCCAGGCTCATCAGGGCTCCGACCATCTAGTTAGAAAGGCTAACCAGTATAGAGGCGCGCCCTTTCGGGTCAATGCCACGCCATATACATAGTTTGACAAACTAACTATTTAACCCGTAAAGTTAGCAAAGCTAACTAATTGTATGGAACCTGTCATGAGCAAAACCGATACGAATCACAGCAGTTGTGAAAGAGGAACCTGGGACAGGGAGACCGCCGACTGGTATGTGACGCGCTGGGGCGAGCATCCGCTGCACGGCGCCGTCCCGAAACTTTGCCGGCTTTCGGATGGAGAGCGAGTGCTGGATATCGGCTGCGGCAGTGGCACTGTGGTGCGCGAAATCGCCGCTTGCCTGTCTGCCGGCGAAGTGCTCGGCATAGACCCGACGCCGCGCATGATCGAGTTAGCCCGGAAGAAAAGCCGTGGCCTGGAATTCCCGGTGCCGGTTCGTTTTGTCGAGACCGCGGCAGAGCGGCTGCCCTGCCCCGCCCGAAGCTGTGATCTGGTGCTAGCGATCAACTCCCTGCACCACTGGCAGGATGTGGCAGCCGGCCTGGCAGAGGTACAGCGGGTACTCAAGCCAAGCGGCCGCTTCGTCGTTATCGACGATCTGTGGGAGGAAATCCAGCGGCATATCCGCGATCACCACCCGGAGGCGCAGCGGGACGGCCACCCGCACTGGCTGTCGCCGGAAACTATTACCGAAACCCTGGCGGCCGCCGGCTTCTCCTGTACCTCGCGCGAATACCGCGCGACGGAGATCGCCGTCTCTATCATTACCGCACACCCCTAGGAGGCAAGAATGAACTTCACACTGGCGCTGATGGGCCTGTCCACCTATATCCTGATCTGGGAAAAGCTGCCCTACTGGGGCAACTGGTTCAACCGCATTGTAGAGGCCCTGCCCGGCCCCCTGGCTTACCTGTATCAGGCCTGGCACTGCCCTTTCTGCTTCGGTTTCTGGATTGCGCTGGCACTGCACGCAGTAACCGGCATCCAGACGGTAGAGGCACTCGCGAGCATGCCCGCCTATATCGGCGCCGCCGGTCCGGTTGTGGCCTGGTTCCTCGATGCACTGGCTACAGCGACGCTGATCCTGTTTGGCAAGTTGTGTTTCGATGCCATCGCCGGCCCGGCTATCCACGGCTACCAGATGACCGTGAAATTTCGCCAGGGCAATACTTGGGAGTGACTTATCCAATGTCGCAACAGCAATGGTCGATTCGCAAAGCGACGCTAGCGGACGCTGAGGGGCTGAAAGACTGTATGGTGAGGGCTTACTCCATCTACCAGCACAAGCTTCACGGGAAGCGGCTGCCGCCGATAGATGCCGACTACCGGGAAGAGATCGCCTCGTTTCCGACCTGGGTAGCGGAAATAGGCGACGAAATTGTCGGCGGAATCACCCTGGTTCCTGATCGAGGCTATATGACCCTAGCCAATATAGCCGTGAGCCCCGAGCACCAGAGCATGGGATTGGGAAAAGGTTTGCTGGCATTTGCCGAAGCGGAAGCGCGGCGACGCGGCTTTTCGCTGATGCGTCTGGCAACCCACCGGCTGCTGATTGAGGTCGCCACCTTTTATCGGCACCTGGGCTGGAATGAATGCGGTCGCGATGCCGACAGGATCTATATGCAGAAAGCCATTCCGGTGTCAGGCCATTCCGATCAGTAGAGAATGCAGCACCTCGATTGACAAGCCTGCAAGCTGAACTAGGCTCGAACGTAAAAGATCCCCACCCCCGAGAGAACTCCGTCATGATTATTGCCACCGACATGCCCGAAGTCGCCAAATGTGTTGTCAGCCAGTGCGCCTACAACGCCGATGACGGCTGCCACGCGCGTGCCATCACCATCGGCGAGGGCGCCGCCCCGGACTGCGATACTTTCTTCGACAATGACAAGCACACCCACAGCAGCCGCACCGCGGGGGTGGGTGCCTGCAAGATAGAGGACTGCGCCCACAACGACGATTTTGAGTGCACCGCCGACAGTATCCAGGTAGGTGCCAGTGGCGGCTCGGTAGACTGCCAGACCTATACCAAGCACTGAATTGCAGGCCTCTTCCCACTGATCAATCCTTGCCGAGTATTCGGTTCTGCACTTTTGAGCGAGGCCGGCTTCGCCGGCTCGCGTGCGGGCAGCGGCGCAATTGACAAGCGGTTTGGCTGAACTAGTCTGCTATTTACCTACCGCTGAAATAGATCATCCCTGATCTATTTCAGCGTCACCTGCAAATTACTGGCACAGATACGCGGATCTGCTGGCAATTCGCAGGCTCGCGCCGGCTATCGCCGGCGACGGCACATCCCTGTGCCGCACCCTTGACCCGTCGATAGTTTTCGCCGGGTTAGCAGCAGCCAGATCCGCTTACGAGGTCCGCGATGATTATTGCCACCGACATGCCGGAAGTCGCCCGCTGCACCGTATCCAAGTGCGCCTACAACACCGACGACAGCTGCCACGCCCGCGCCATCACCATCGGCGACGGCGACAATCCCGGTTGCGACACCTATTTCGCCAATTCCACCCACACGCGCAGTAAACGCTCGGCGGGTGTCGGCGCCTGCAAGGTGGATTCCTGTGATTTCAATGATGACTTCGAGTGTTCGGCCAACGGCATTCAGGTCGGTCGCCAGGGCGATTCGGTGAAATGCATGACCTGCAGCTGCCATTAGCAACCATTACCGGCTGTTAACTAGCGGGCCTGCGCCAGCCTTTTCTTTTTGCGTTTAAGGAACACGGCGCATCACCGGCGTTACGGGTGCAGCCGCTCGGCGCCCCGGGGAAACTGGCCCGGTGTGATCAGGTTTCGGCAACATCTCCCCACGCCAGCTCGCCCTGCTCCCATACGACTCCGCCCTGCTGCTGATAGCGCTCGATCCACGGTCGGTAGCGCGCCTCGACGAGCTTGCGCTTGATCTTCAGCGTTGGTGTGGCCAGATCGTTCTGCGGCGTCCAGTCGTGTGCAGTAACAAATATTGCGCGCAGCCGCTCGTGGGGTGGCAACTGTTCGTTGACGGTGTCGAGTACCTGCGCGAGCTCGGCGTTGACTTTATCCGGGTCCTGTTTGCGCCCCAATTCCGACAGGTTCGCCAGCATGACCGGCTGATCCATCCCGTGGCCAAGCACACAGACTTGTCCGAGAAGCGCCACCTCGCCGAATCGGTTCTCCAGCGTGGCCGGCTGCACGAATTTCCCCTTGCTGGTCTTGAAGGTATCCGACAGGCGCCCGGTAATATGCAGCAGGCCGTCGTCGTCAATGAAACCTGCGTCACCGGTGTGGTAAAAGCCATCGCGAATGACTTCGGCCGTTTTTTCCGGCTCTAGGTAATAGCCCTTCATCAGCGCATCGCTCTTGAACAGAATCTCCCCCTCCTCGGAGATCTTCACCTGGCAATCCCAGAATGGCTTGCCCACGGTACCGGGTACCGGTGTTTCCCCCATATGCGTATTACAGCCGTAGATAAAGTTTTCCGTCATGCCGTAGCCATCCGCCACCATCATGCCCATGCGGTGATACCACTTCTGTAAATCCACGGAAATGGGCGACGCGCCGGTGACCAGCATGCGTGCCTGATCCAGTCCCAGCCCCTGCTGCACCTTGCGCTTGAACCAACTGTTAAGCCCGGGAATCCGCAGCAGCGTGCGCTGCAGCGACGGTGAAATCTTGGCGTCGATCCCCTCCTTGAACTTGGCCCACAATCGCGGCACGGAGAAAAACATCGTCGGGCGAGCGCGTTGCAGGTCCTCGAGAAAGGTCTCCATCGACTCCGGGAAATGCACCGGGGTGCCCGAATAGAGGCTGTGGAACTCAACCACGATACGTTCGGCCGCGTGGGCCAGCGGCAGATAGGAGAAGAAGCGATCCGTCTCGTCGTAACCGTAGCCGCGCACCATATTCGGCACGGCAAAGGTGATCGCCGACCAGGTATGCATGACCCCTTTCGGATTACCGGTGGTGCCCGAGGTGTACATGATGGTGAACACCTTATCCTCAGGGAAAAGGGGGCTTTCGGGATACGGGCTGTGCGACTCGAGTAAAACTTCCAGCGTGCTATCACACTCAATTTCGCAGCGCTGAATGGCGACCGTCGGCAGTCGCCCCGCGACTTGGCTCAGAGCGCTATTGTCATCACTGGCACCACAGAAAAGCAGCTTGCTGTCGGAGTGCTCGAGCACATACTCCATGGAGCTCGCCGACTGGCCCGGGTATAAGGGCACGCTCACCATTCCGGCGAGCATGATGCCGATATCCACGATGATCCAGTCCGCACAATTTTTTGCGTGAATTGCAATGCGATCACCTGGTTCAAACCGTTCGCGCAGAAAGCTGGCGATGCGCCGCACGCGATCCATTACATCCCCCCAAGTGTACTCGCGCCACTCGCGCTGCACCATCTGGCGCAGGTAGACCTCACCAGCCTGCTCCCGCTCCCGCTGGTAGAGAAGCTCCAGTGGCTGCTTGCCTGCCACAAGCCGGTACTTTTGCTCTGGGGTCATGGTATTTGCCTCGCGCTAGCCTTTTATTATGCGTGTGACCTCAATTTTGAATGGCTGCAAAATGCTGCAGAGCCAACAACAGATTACTCTCTCCTTTTGCAGACAGACCAGCTCCACGACGTGTTTTGGCGCGTTTTTCACCCGCTCTACCAGTGACTGAGTCACTGGCTTCCAACGAAGACTCTTTTAAGGCAGGGATGCGCGGCAAGTAGGAGTGAGGAAGGTATTAAAATAAAGGAAATAAAAGCTCGGCCAGACGGGTTCAAGTTGGACCGGCTGCTCGTCGGAACCACCAGCCAGGGCGCCCGCATATGTAGTGAAAGTATTAGTGCTTTTTATTTTCTCTCCGCGGCTGTACGGGTCAGCAGCGCGCTGCCCGCCCTTCTTTTCAACTTCTAAAACACAATGCCCGGGCAGGTGCCCGGGCATTGGGATAGGTCAGTTCATGATCGCCGCCGCGGGACTCAGCCCTCGCAGCGCATCGCGGCCTTGTCGGCGGCTTTGGGCACGTACTTGATGTTAGCAACCGCCAGCGACAGCTGTCCCCCGGTGCTCAGTGCCAGCGCGTTGGATACGCGACTGAAGTCGGCGCCTTTGTCAACGAAGCACTGCAGGTCGATGGAGAGCTTCGACCACTTGCCGGTCTCAAGGGACTGCAGGGTACTCTGCAGCGGCAGTTCGGCGGAGCAGTCGTCGCCACAGGCAATGATCGCGCTGACAGGTTGTTGAGGCTTGCTGTCCACGCGGACGTCGAAGGACAGGGCGGCGCCCTCTTTCAGGTAGCGGCTCAGGTCCTGCGGTATTTCCGCGACCAGCATTACGCTGCCGTCGCGCAGGCCTTTCCACTCGATCTTACGGGCGTCCTCCTGCGACTCCATGTCGATGGAAGCCACGGTGATATTGGCATCTTCCCCGCTAGTGGCGCGGTTACCGGTCACGGCCACCGGTGCCTGTCCCTTTTCTGCGATTTGCAGCTGCCAGGGAGCGCGGGGGCGTGATACCAGCATCCACGCATCTTCCAGAGCGCCGTCACTATAAGTTTCACCGTCTTCCGTCAGCTGGTTGCTCACCAGGGATTCATCCCCCGACTGCAGACCATAGCCAAGCTGGAACAGTGGCTCATAATCGTCGTGGTAAGGGTTGAGTACGGTTTGATGCACGTAATGCGGCCAGCTGAATGGCAGGGTGCCGGTGAAGTCGTAGCGCATCTCACCATTGGCACCAGTGAACAGCACATCTGCTACACCAGCGCCTTCGGAACCGGGCAACCAGGCGGCGACGAATGCATCAGACGCGTTCATTTCCCTGTTCACCCACAGCGGGCGGCCCGACAGGAAAACGCTGACTACCGGAACACCTTGCTCACGCAGCTTCTTCAGCAGTGCAAGGTCAGTCTTGGTGGTCTGCTGGTATTCCAGGCTGGACAGATCGCCGTGCCACTCCGCATAGGGCTCTTCGCCAAACACCACGATAGCGACATCGGGCTTCCGGCCGTTGGCAAAGCTGTCATTATTGAATTCGCCCTGCTCACTCAGCACGGCCTCACCGCCGGCAGATTTTACAACCTCCTCGATACCCTCGTAGATGGAAGTTGCCCCGGGGAAATCTGCACGGGTGTTACCAGTACCCTGCCAGGAAACCGTCCAACCGCCGGTCTGTTGTGAAAGATTGTCGGCACCATCACCGGCAACGAGCACGTTCTGCTTCGGTTTCAGGGGCAGCAGGTTGTCATTGTTTTTCAACAATACGAGGGACTTGCGCACTGCCTCGCGTGCCAGCGCGCGGTGGTCGTCATTGCCTAGAATACCGTCCTTACCAGCCAGTGGGCGCTGGTGTTCGAACAGGCCCGCGCGGATTTTTACGCGCAGGATACGACGCACCGCGTCATCGATGCGCGTCATCGGAATTTCACCGCTCTGCACCTGAGCCAGGGTGTTTTTGTACAGTTCTTTCCAGTCCGACGGCACCATGAACATATCGAGACCGGCATTGATAGCCGCAGCACAACTGTCCACGGTGCACCCGGGCACGAACTGGTGGCCGTTCCAGTCACCAACCACGAAGCCGTCAAAACCCAGGCGCTCTTTCAGCACATCATTGAGCAGGTATTCGTGGCCGTGTAGACGATCGCCGTTCCAGCTGTTGAACGATGCCATCACCGTTTGCACGCCGGCGGGAAGCGCACCGAAGTAGCCGGCGGCATGCACTTCGGCCAGCTCTTTCTCCGGCACCAGGTTGTCCCCGCGGTCGATGCCGCGCATGGTGCCACCGTCACCGACAAAGTGCTTGGCAGTGGCGACAAGGTTCTCACCGCGCAGGAAGTCATCGTCATCCTTTTCGCCCTGCAGCCCCTTTACCATCGCTTCTGCATAGGCCTTCACGACTGCTGGATCTTCTGAGTAGCTCTCGTAGGTGCGCCCCCAGCGATCATCACGGACCACCGCCACGGTGGGCGCAAAGGTCCAGTCGACCCCAGTCACTGCCACTTCCCGCGCAGTCGCCTCCCCGATACGGCGAATCAGCTCCGGATCGCGCGCAGCGCCAAGGCCGATATTGTGCGGATAAAGAGTGGCCCCAATGATATTGTTATGCCCGTGTACCGCATCACTGCCCCAGATAATGGGAATGGCCACACCGCCATCGGAGGTATCCATAGAGGCTGCAAAGAAAGCCTCGGAAAGCGCCAGCCAATCCTGCGGCGTGGCGAACTTGTTGTTGTCCGGGTAGCTGCCACCGCCATTCAGGACAGAGCCAAGGTGATACTCCTTCACATCTTCCGGCGTGACATACTTGATCTCAGCCTGAATCATCTGGCCGACTTTTTCCTCCAGTGACATCTTGACCATGAGATCACCGATTCGCGCCTCGAGCTCAGGATCTTTCGCCAGTGCAGGTTTCAGTTGCGGCCATACGGAAATATCCCCTTCCACTGCTGCCATCTTCTCAGCAGCTCCTCCGTCTGCATGGGATACTGCGGCGCCGTTGGCTTGCTGTTCGCCCTCGCAACCGCCGAGGAGAACACCACAGAGCAAAGCCGCTACGGTGTATTTCTTTCTAAGAGGCATAGAGATACTCCTTGTATTTATCCATTCAGACGCAGAAAAGCCGCTGCACCGCTGAGGGCGGGGAACGGGTGGCTAACCAGGAACACTGGCAAGTGCTCCAGATAACCGGACATGACGCCCTTTGACCGCAGCCGTTGTTCAAAATCGCTCTCACCTAATAGGGACCCGATCCGGGGCAGAATGCCACCGCCCAGGTAGACCCCGCCGCGTGCACCGAGGGTAAGAGCTACGTCGCCACAAAAGCTGCCAAGCAAATTGCAAAACGTGAAGACCGCATCGCGAGCGAGCGCGCAGTCACCACTGAGCGCTGCGGCAGTGATCGCTGCCGGATTCTCCGCCGCACCCTGGAGACCGCGCAGAGCGGCAAGGCCCTGGTAGATATTCTGGAGCCCTTGTCCACTGAGCAATTCCTCAGCTGACAGGTGGCTACGGCTGCGGCCCAGGAACTGAAAAAGGCCAAACTCCTCATCGGTCACGGGGGCGATTCCTGCATGGCCGCCTTCCCCGGGCAATGCACGCCATCCACTACCAGCTTTGAACAGGCCACAGACGCCGAGCCCGGTACCGGGGCCGATCACCGCCCGTGGGGCTGTAGTGTCCCAGGTGCCGCCAACGGCCCCCAGGCGGTCTACACGAGTGAGGTTTTGGGAGTCCAGCTGCGCACAGCTCAAGGCAAGAGCGGCGAAATCATTGATCACCTCGAATCGGCGATATCCGAGCTGTTTGCCCACTTGCGCTTTGGAGAAGCGCCAGGAGAGGTTGGTGACCGTAACCAAGTCGTTTTCGGTGGGGCCGGCAATGGCAATACAGGCCTCCTGCACACCCTGACGACATTCCGCCGGTACTGAATCCAGATAGGCTGTTAACGCTGCCTCAATCGTCGGATAGTTGGCGCACTCGAACGTGCGAATCTCGTCCACCTCAACGCTTGCATTCGTCCCTGCGGACGCCAGACCGAAACGGGCGTTCGTGCCGCCGATGTCGGCAACCAGCTGCCACTCCTGCGCCTCAGAGCGCGTCATCATCTGATTCTGCATGGGCTACTTAGCTTCGCTGTTGATCACATATTGCGGCAAACTCTGGAGCTGGCCGGCAAAAAGATAGGACTGTGGGTTGGCTGACGGGTATGTGTCCGGACACATTATTCTTGTTGCACCTCACGCAAATCCGAGGGCCATATAAAGTGCACGGATTGTCGTAGTGCAACAAGATTAAGTCGCTGGGATGGACTTTATTCTGGTCAAAGAGGACCAATAAGGGGCAGACTTCAAACCTTGCTGCGCATTAGTGGTGAAAACGCACCGTAATAAACGATGTAGCAGTAGCACAGCAGCGGTACCAGAAACGACAGCTGAATACCGGCATAGTCTGCCAGAATACCCTGTAGCAGCGGCACCACAGCACCTCCCACAATGGCCATGCAGAGCACACCGGATCCTTGACTGGTGTCACGGCCCAACCCGCTCAGAGCAAGACTGAAGATTGTCGGGAACATGATGGAGTTACACAGCCCGACAGCAAGAATTGCCCAGACCGCCTGCATACCAGAACTCACCATCGCCACCGCGATCAGGATCGTGGCAAAAAAGCCACACACGGCGAGCATCACTCCCGCGCGCACGTACCTGAGCAACAGTGCGCCGACGAAGCGGCCCACCATGGCGCCGCCCCAATAGTAGGAGACATAACGCGCAGCAACAGCGGCCTCCATTCCCGCTACCGAACACTCGCCAAAAAAGTTGACCAGGAAGCTGCCTATGGCCACCTCAGCGCCTACATAGACGAAAATGCCTACAGCTCCCAGGGTCAGCCGCGGGTAGCGCAGTACCGAGAAGGCACCTCCCAGGCTCTCCCCAGCAGCCGCCTTGCTCTGCTGAGCGTGGATCGCCGGCAAACGAATCCAGGAGAAGAATGCCACCATCAGCAACAGCACCACCGCCAGCCAGAAATACGGCACTTCCACCAGTGCTGCCTCCTGAGCGCGGAAAGCGGCCAAACCCGATTGCGTGGAGAGGTCTAGCCCCGTCGCAGCAGCGGAGAAAATAATCAAACCACCAAACGCCGGCGCAAGCGTCGTACCGAGAGAGTTAAACGCCTGGGTCATGTTCAGGCGGCTGGGACCGCTGTCGCTGCGGCCGAGTGCAATCACAAAGGGGTTGGCGGAAACCTGCAGGATGGTAATACCGGCAGCCAATACAAAAAGGCCGAGTAGGAAGATTTCATATACCTGCATCCTTGCAGCCGGGATAAATACCAAGCAACCGGCACAGGCGATCAATAACCCCAGTACCAGACCCAGTTGGTAGCCAACACGTTTCAGCAGAGCGCCCGCCGGAACCGAAACGATGAGATAGGCCGCAAAGAAACTGAACTGAACGAAGATCGCCTTGGTATAACTAAGCTCGAAGACGTTCTTAAGGTGGGGAACCAGGATATCGTTGAGACTCGTGATAAAGCCCCAGATAAAGAACAATGAAGAGAGCAGGATCAGGCTGACCCGCGGACTGACGGCAGGCGCAGCATTGACGTCGACGCCTGTACATGCCGCATCGGAGGTCATGGGCCGCGCTGCCCCGGACGCAAACTCTTTCATCAAATATCCGCTAATCCAGCTGGAGCCTCTCCGCACACGAAGGGAACCCCCAGCTCTCTCCTGCCTGGCCATCGGCCCTGCGCAAATGGTTAAAACTGCCCGGGAAGGGAAACAACCTGCGCTTCACTCACAGAGCGAGTTCCACGCAGGGTCCTGCGAGACGCCTTGTTTCACCATAACGATACCGGAACGTCCTATTCCGGAGAAGGCAATGTACCACAGTGCGCAACAAGCCCGAGAACCCCTAATCCATCCCCCTGCGATTAGCCGGACCGATGATACGGCAGGGCGGATGGCCGCCGGTACTTGGGGTCCGACAACAGGTCCCGCGTGTTACAGCACGGTGACCTCGACACCCACTCCAGACAAGCCGGACCAATTCCGCGATAAGGCGGACAGCCGGTCGGCCCCGAGGCTGGCAGGTGATACCCCCAGCGGTTAGTATCTACTCAGCGCCCACGCGCAGCGTGCACCGCGATGATGCATCAATACAATAATTCCCCACATGGCGATGACTCCCCAGCAACACCCCGAGCAGGTTGCGATACTGAATTCGCAACGCTGGTTCTGGAAGTTACAGCTTGTCAGTTGGCTGGGCATCCTCGTGACTACCTTTCTCTCCCTGACGTTTTGGCACTCTTCAGTCGAGTGGCCGCACTTCGAACCGGGTAACACCCTGTTCCAGTGCAGTATCGGCTTCTTCCTCTCGTTACTGCTCAAGCCGATCTTCGACGTGGCCTGGGAAACGCCAATCGCACTGCGTACCTTCATCTATTTGGTCGCCGTTGGCGTGATTTCCGGTATCTGGACCCTCGTACGGATGGAGACCTACATTCGTCTGACAGGGGAAGACTCTCTCTGGGCAGAATTTGGAGGCTGGTACTACGCGTCTCTTTTTGTATTTCTGTTCTGGAGCGGCCTGTACTGCGGGGTAAAATATTTTCTACTCCTGCAACAAGAGCATGAAAAAGTACTAGAGGTGGCCGCATTCCACGAACGGGAGCAGATCCGCCGGCTGCACGCGGAGGCCGTGGCCAAGGAAGCGCAGTTAAAAATGCTGCGCTACCAACTCAATCCCCACTTTCTGTTTAATACCCTTAACTCCATCAATGCCCTGATCCGTTTCGAGCAGGCTGGAGAAGCACGGGACATGGTGGTACGCCTCAGCCAGTTCCTACGCCACTCGCTGACAGAAGACCCAGTCAACAAGGTGAGCCTCGACCAGGAAATCGGGGCCGTGTTGCTGTATCTGGATATCGAAAAAACGCGCTTTGCCGACCGGCTGAAGGTGGAACTCGACGTTGAGGAACAAACCCGACGGGCACTCGTACCGAGCATGCTGCTGCAACCCTTGGCTGAAAATGCCGTGAAGTTCGCGATCGCGCTCAGCGAGTCCGGCGGGACAATCAGGATCCTGGCACGACGAGAGGGGCAGGAGTTGTCCCTACAGATCTGTGACTCCGGCAACCCGGAGGGGCCCTCAGACACGGAAGCCGAGGAACCAGTGTCGACAGGTGTCGGGCTCTCCAACGTCCGTGATCGGCTCAGCACCCTGTATGCCGATGACTACAGCCTTACCCAGACACGCAAGGAAACTGGTGGCATGCTGATACACATCCGCATTCCCTTTGAATCACGCGCGACCAAAGTAGATAACAGTACAACCAGGGAGGTAATCGCATGAGCCATTTAAGGGCTGTTCTGGTGGATGACGAACCCCTGGCGTTGCGCCTGCTGCAGTCGATGCTGGAAGAAGTCCCCGGTATCGAAGTCGTGGCCACCTGTCGTAACGGACGCGAGGCCCTCAGTGCGGTTGCCCGGCACACACCGGATATTCTGTTTCTCGATGTGCAAATGCCGGGCATGAATGGCTTCGACGTCGTCCGTCGGCTGCAGGGCGACACCATTCCGCTGGTGATCTTTGTCACCGCCTATGATCACTATGCTATTGAAGCCTTTGAAGTGCATGCGGTGGACTACGTCCTCAAGCCTCTCGAGGCCGATCGCCTGGAACTGGCAATCCAACGCGCCCGCGAACGGCTTCACCAGCGTAGTGCCGGAACCGGCGAAGAACCCGATGCCGAAAAAGGGCGGCTGATGGCCTCGCTCGAGTCCATGGACCGGCCCATAGAAAGGTCCGGCAACGAGGGACCAGGCAAACTGGCGATCAAGGACCGCGGCCGCATCATTATGCTCAACCAGGCTGACGTAGAGTGGATCGATGCCGCGGGTGACTACATGTGTGTCCACGCTGGGGGCGACACCCATATCATGCGCAGCACCATGAAAGAGTTGCAGCAGCAGCTCTGTGACAGCACCTTCAAGCGAGTTCACCGCTCTACCCTGGTCAACCTGGACTATATCGGACAGATCAAGGTCCTGACCAAGGGCGAATACCTACTCACACTGGCCAGTGGCGCCGAGGTCAAGGTCAGCCGGAACTACCGGCAGCCCATCAAAGATTACCTGGATGCCAGCCGCGGCACAGCCGTATCCTGACGCCTCGCCAGAGCGCTAAGCGCCCTTCCCCGCTTGTCCCCGACTTTTTTCGGGCAAAAAAAACCCGGCAGTTTACTACCGGGGTATGCAAGGGAGACGAGCTCTCAGCTTTCTTGTACGCGGTGTCCGCGAACACCGTAAAAAAGAATGTAGAGATAGCACAGGATCGGCAGTGCGAAGGCCAGCTGGATGCCAATCTGGTCTGCCAGTAGACCCTGAACTACCGGCAACAGTGCACCACCCACGATTGCCAGGCACAGGATGCCTGAACCCTGACTGGTCAGGCCACCAAGGCGGGCCAGCGCCAGGCTGAAAATCGTCGGGAACATGACCGAGTTACACAGCCCCACGGACAGCACGGCCCACATGGCGACACTGCCTGATCCCATGATAGTCAGGGCCAGCAGAGCGCAGGCGCCCAGCGAACAGGCCGCCAACACCTTGCCGGCGGGTAGATACTGCATCACTACAGCACCAATAAAGCGACCAACCATTGCACCGCCCCAGTACAGGGATACATAGAAAGCCGCCTGCTTTTCGCTAATACCGGCGATACTGTCCTGAGAGAGGAAGTTCACCAGGAAGCTGCCAATGGAAACCTCCGCACCAACATAGACAAAGATAGCAATCGCGCCCAGCAGCAGGTGAGTGTGCTGCAATGCATGGCCCTTCTGGCCCGCAGTGAGGTCAGAAGCAGAATCGAGATGACTGTCGATTGTCGGCAGCTTCAGCTTGGCAAAGACAACTGCGAGTACAGCCAGGGCTGAAGCCAGGATCAGGTAGGGCAACTCTACCGCCGAGGCGTGATCTGCAGCAGTCATCTGCTCACCGGCGACGCTCGCGACCGACAGAATCAGGAAAGCGCCGAAGAACGGCGCCACAGTGGTGCCCAGCGAGTTGAACGCCTGGGTCATGGTGAGCCGGCTGGCCGCAGTGCTCTCCGAACCCAACGCAGTGACGTAGGGGTTGGCTGACACCTGCAGCACGGTAATACCGGCCGCCAGCACGAACAACGCAAACAGGAAAACGGCATAGACCTGCATTCGTGCGGCGGGAATAAATAGCAAACAACCCACGACAGCAACCGTCAGCCCAACCACGATGCCGCGCTGGTAGCCAATTTTGCCGACCAACTTGCCCGCAGGCAGGGAAACCAGGAAGTAGGCACCAAAGAAGCAGAACTGCACCAACATGGCCTGGGCATAGTTCAGATCAAAAACCGCTTTCAGGTGTGGAATCAGGATGTCATTCAGGCAGGTGATAAAACCCCACATGAAGAACAGAGATGTCAGCGCCACCAGCGCAAACCGCTGGCCGGTCTGGTGTCCGGGGGTTGCGTCAATTGCTCCCGCCGGGATATTGGTTCCCATCGTCGCCATATTCTAGTCCTAAAACATCATCGTTATTATCGGTGCCCTTGCCGGCTGAACCTCTCAGCCCAGCCCTTCAAACCCGAAGGGTCTCAGGCCGAAGTTTTAACACAGCCCCAGCAACACATCTGGGTATTTTCGATGAGGGGGATCAAATTGGGGGCAGCAGGGACACAGCCAACCAAACGGAAACTTATCAACCGAAAATTCACCCATTTACCTGCGTACCGAGTCTTGCAACTAGGCCAACAACCTAATCAACCGACCCACGCCCACACTGAGCTTGTATATAAAAAAGGGCCAACCCTGGGGTCAGCCCTAAAACTCTCTGGCACCTTCGGGAAGCTGCTCCCGAAGGTGCCTCGGGGACACCCCGTCAGAGGTTAGAAGTTGTAGTTAAATCTAACACCGTAGTTGGCCGGGACCGACATGGGCCCGCGAACCAGACCATCGCCACCGGCAGCCCAGTACGGAATGATTTCATCAGTAACGTTGTAACCAAACATTTCCGCCGAAATCTTATCGTCCGCAGTCACATAGCGCACGGACACATCAACGGTTGTGAAGGCATCTCGTTTATCGCTAAAGGCCTCCGGGGTGGAAGTCGGGAACTCATGCTTATCCACGTTCCAGTAGGTAAGGTAAGAGTCGTCTTCCCAGTGCACGTTAACAAACGGGATGATCCGATCCCCATTGCCCAGTTCGAACGTGTGGGTGTAGTTAACGGTGAAAGCAAAGTTCGGCGAGGCCGCCAGTTCATTGCCCTTCAGGTTGCGGTACAAGTCAGTGTTTTCATTGGAATATGCCAGCCCGTAGTCTGCAATTTCGAACAGCTCTTGGTTAGCAAAATTCCAGCGTGTCTCGAAGTCCGAAGTAATCTCCGTATCGAGCCAGGTGGCGTAACCGGCAAACACACCGTTTTCAAACGGTGCCCACTGGAACTCCAGCTCGACACCCTGGATGCGCGCCTCTGCCGCATTCTTGGTGCGGTAGACGACTACGCCGTTGGTGATGATTTCACCAAAGGTATCCGATGCCGGGTTCATGTCCTCCGAGTAGACATCATAAACGGACTCCGGCGCGGCCAGCTGCATGTCCGTGTAGTCGGAGTAGAAATAGGTCGCCGCCAGGTTCAGGCTGCCATCAAAGTAGCTACCCTTTGCACCCAGCTCATAGGTAGTCACGGACTCAGGGGCGTAGTTGCTATCATGCCTGATCTGGATTTCATTGCCATTTTCATCCAGCACGTACTCGCCAGTCTCCGGATCCTGCACGGTCTCGACCACCACGTCGCCAATACCGCCGGACTTGAAGCCGTCCGCCACATAGCCATACACCATGACGTCGTCGGTCAGGTCGTAATCCAGCCCCAGACGGAAGTTGGAGTCAGACCAGCTACCCTTGGTGTCATTGTTGGTTGCCACAGTATAAATGTCAGGGTTGGCAAAATGATCTGCCGAATACTGATTAAAATAATCGTCAGCATCCAGGCCATCAGCCCACACCCACGCAGGGTAACATCCTGGGAAACCGGCATCTGCTTCACCCAGGCTCCAGTCGCGGTTACAGGACAGGTTGTGACCACCAACGTCCTGCTTGGTGTCTTTGCTGTAGCGATAGCCAGCAGTCAGGAACAGCTTTTCGGTCAGCTCGTAGGTACCCTGCCCGAACACGGCCTCGGACTCGAGTGTGCGGTTGGGCTGATCCCAGAACACAGAATCATTCATGTGGGCGTTGAACAGCCCGTTCATGTCGTTGTTTTCTTCGAAGTAGAACGCGCCGGCAATCCACTGCAGCGGACCGTCACCGGTAGACTGAAGCTGCAATTCATGGGACTGAGAGGCATACTCTGTATCGGTAAACCACAGTTCCATATCCCAGTCGGTCACACCGCCATCGATATCGACGAGGTTGGAGCGCTCCTGCACCGCGTAACCGGCGTTGTAGATGAAAGCCATTTCATCGCTGAAGTCCCAGCGGAATGAAGAGCGGAAGCTATCGATAGAAAGATCCAGTTCCCCTGGCGTGTTCACCGCAACGGTATACTGGTCAGCACCGGGGCCATAAATATCTTCACAGCTGCCACCAGCAAGTTCCAGCTTGTCGCAATCGATGGTATTGATGGAGCCAGCACCCTGATCCTGATATTTCTCAAAGGTGGTCATCCAAGAAATATTCTCGGTCGGCTCCCACAGCGCGGAAACACGTACTGCGTACTGATTGATGTTGTTGTAGAAGTCCTCTTTGTCAGCCTTCACCAACTCTTTCTTGTCAGTCCACCAGTTGCGGTCCTGAATCCGGGTTTGTGCATCCCCCTCAAGATCGGCGGCGTTCTGCGCATAGCCCGGCAGTCGACGACGGTCCCACTGGTTAGGGTCATAGTAGCCGTCTAGGTATGAGTCGCGGGTTTGCTGCATGAAGGACGCACGCAGGGCGAAGGTGTCAGACACGGGGAGGTTCAAGACGCCCTTCACAACCCGGTTGTTCCAGGAGCCAAGCTCAACGCCGACATTACCTTCGAAGTTTTCCATGTCCGGACGCTTGGAGATAACGTTCACCACACCTACGGTGGAGTTACGTCCGAACAGCGTTCCCTGAGGGCCACGCAGAGCCTCTACTCGCTCCACATCGAACATCAGCGCCATAGCACCCTGGGGGCGAGGAGAGTAAATACCATCCATGTGCAGGCCTACAGAAGGGTCGCCCAGCTCACTGGTATTGGTTGAGCGCACACCGCGCATGGCAATTACCGGCGAGGCTTGGTCCTGGTCATAACCAATATCCAGGTTCGGCACCAAGCCGGCCAAGTCTTTCACATTGGTTGCACCGGTGCGCTCCAACTGATCCTGGGAGAATGCGGTGATCGAAACCGGTGTATCCATCAAGCTTGTTTCGCGCTTGGTGGCAGTTACAACAATCTCTTCCATTGATTCAGCTTTGGACTTTGAGGGAGTCCCAGCTTCTTGAGCCATCGACATTTGCGGCAATACTGCAGCACCCAGTGCGACAGATATAGTCAGCGCCAACCGATCCTTGCGGAATGTTTTGTTCTTCATCAACACTTCCCCGAGTCTTTAAGATTATTGTGTCGTGTTTGTGGTTCTCTCTTAGGCGCGAAGCTCGGTTGTTTATTCGGGCAAGTAACCACCCCACCCACTGCAGCCCGGTCTTGATACCCCCTACCCGGCCAACCGCCGCCGCACCAACAAGGTGCACCTCAGCGACCCTTCGCACTGTTATGGCATATTGCCGGCTTGACCGGCTACTGCAATTGGGGGGGCGAGCAAACAGGATATGGCGGATTAAAAGTGCGGCGACAGGGATTTCAGGTCTTCAGGATCCAAATGATTTCTGCCGCTTGAAAGCAAAAAAGGCCTGCAACATTGCAGGCCTTTGCGTCGAGATTCCCTGGCTCTCTGGTTCCCCTAATGCTCCGGGACCATGCTTAACTGACTTTCTCTCCATGCGCCTGCTTGTCGGCGTGGTAGGAGGAACGCACCAGCGGGCCGCAGGCGGCGTGCTTGAAGCCGATCTGTTCGGCGTAGCGGCGGTACTCCTCGAACTCGTCGGGATGCACATAGCGCTGCACCGGCAGGTGCTGCTTGCTCGGCTGCAGGTACTGGCCGATGGTGAGCATATCGATATCGTGCGCACGCATATCATCCATGACCTGGAAGATCTCTTCCTTCTCCTCGCCGAGGCCCACCATCAGACCCGACTTGGTCAGCACGTCCGGGCGGCGCTTCTTGTATTCCTGCAACAGCTTCAGCGACCACTTGTAGTTGGCGCCGGGGCGCGACTCGCGGTACAGGCGCGGCACCGTTTCCAGGTTGTGATTGAACACGTCCGGAGCCTCGGCCTCGAGGATATCGAGTGCCACGTCCATGCGACCGCGGAAGTCCGGAGTCAGGATTTCCACCTGCAGGTTGGGCGACAATTCGCGCGACTGCCTGATACAGTCGGCAAAATGCTGGGCGCCGCCATCGCGCAGATCGTCACGATCCACCGAGGTGATGACCACGTAGCGCAGGCCCATCGCGGCGATGGCTTCGGCCAGGTGCTGCGGCTCTTGCGGATCAAGCGGGTTCGGCTTGCCGTGGCCCACGTCGCAGAACGGACAGCGGCGGGTGCAGATCTCGCCCATGATCATGAAAGTGGCGGTACCGCCGCTGAAGCACTCACCCAGGTTCGGGCAGCTGGCCTCTTCACACACGGTGGCCAGTTTCTGCGAACGCAGGATGCTCTTGATGCGGTCCACCTCCTTGGAGGCGGGCACCTTTACGCGGATCCAGTCCGGCTTGCGCAGTACCGTGTCACTGGCGATCACCTTGACCGGGATGCGCTCGACCTTTTCGCCATCGCGCAGTTTCTCGCCCTGCTGCAGGCGGCGGGTGCGTTTTACCGGTACCAGGTCCGGCTTGTCCGGTGTGGAATTGTCAGCCATTCGTCGTTTCCTGCTCTTCTTTCCCCTGCTCGGGGGCGCGCAAGCGCGCAAATTCATTTTCATCCAGCGGCTGCCAGTTCGCATCGGCCAGCCCGAGTGTACGCAGCAATTCGCGCACGAAGATTTCGGCTACCTGGTTCCAGTCCGGAGCCGGCTGCACCAGCTCGGCCATCTGCACCATCTGCATGCCCGCGTAGCCGCAGGGATTGATGCGCAGGAAAGGCGCCAGATCCATATCGATGTTGATGGCGATGCCGTGAAAGCTGCAGCCGCGGCGCACCCGCAGGCCGATAGAGGCGATCTTGTTACCGGCCCGTGGGCCGTCGGTCAGGTAGACCCCCGGGGCATCGGCGCGCGGCGCGGCAACGATGCCGAACTCCTGCAGCATGGCCACGGTGGCACTCTCCAGCGCCGTCACCAGGTCGCGCACGCCCACTTTTGCCCGGCGCAGGTCCAGCAGCGGATAGACCACCAGCTGCCCGGGACCGTGGTAGGTGACCTGCCCGCCGCGATCGACCTGTACCACCGGTATATCGCCGGTGTTCAACAGGTGTTCCGCCTTGCCGGCCTGCCCCTGGGTAAATACCGGCTCGTGCTCCACGCACCAGATCTCGTCGGCGCTGTGTTCGTCGCGGATATCGGTATAGCGGGACATCGCCTGCCATACGGACTCGTAGTCGCGGCGCCCCAGATTTCTAACCAGGGTCATCACAAAACCATATGCACCGACGGGTGCTCTTTGAGTTCCTCGAACAGCGCCTTCAGCTGCTCTTCGCCGGTGGCGACGATATAGAAAGTCATCGAGGTGAAGTTGCCGCTCTTGCTGTCGCGCAGGGTAATACGCTCTTCGTCGAGACCCGGCGCGTGGCGGCGCATGACCTCGAGGACGAATTCATGTACCCCGTCGTCCGCATCGCGGACAACCTTGACCATATAGTCTTCGCAGGGAAACTCGATTTTCGGGGGTTGCTGATTGGGATCTTGGCTCATACCACTCTCCAGGGGCGCGCAGACAGAAATAGAACAAACCTTGGGCGCGACCGGCCGGCGATTATACAGCGGTGAGTGAATAGTGGACAGGGAGGCCGGGGGAATGTGGACAGGAATCGCGGCGCGCTGGCCAGCAAGTTGGAACCGAGGCCGGCGGAGCCACTGCTCCGCCGGCCTCAGGGGGCTTTAACTGAAGAAGCCCATCACAAAGCGCTTGAGGGCATCCCAGAGGCGCTTGAAGAAACCGGCCTGCTCGACATCCTCGGCGGCAACGGCCTTGACGTCCGCGACGGTTTCACCATCCAGGGTCACCACTACCTTGCCGACCGGCTGGCCCTTCTCCAGCGGCGCTTCCAGTTCGCCGTCGATGATCAGGTCGGCCTTGATGCTCTCTTCGCCGCCACGGGGGATGGTGACGAATACGTCCTTCTCCACGGCAATACCCACCTCCGGCTTCTTGCCACCCCAGATACGCTCGGTCTGCAGCACGTCATCTTTGCCATAGACCTTGTGGGTCTGGTAGTAGCGGAAACCGTAGGCCAGCAGTTTCTGCGTCTCACCCGCGCGCTTCTCGTCGCTGTCGGTACCGACAACCACCGCGATCAGGCGCATGCCGCGCTTCACTGCAGAGGCCACCAGGCAGTAACCGGCCTCTTCGGTGTGGCCGGTCTTGATACCGTCCACCGCCGGGTCGCGCCACAGCAGGCGGTTGCGGTTGGGCTGGTTGATACCGGCCCAGCTGAAATACTTCTCCGAATAGATATCGTAGTGCTGCGGGTGGTCATTAATCAGCGCGCGCGCCAGAATGCCCAGGTCGCGGGCGGTGGTCAGGTGGCCGTCTGCCGGCCAGCCGGTGGCGTTGACGAAATGGGTGTCGTGCATGCCCAGCAGTTCCGCCTGCTGATTCATCACTTCGGCGAACACCTCTTCGCTGCCGGAAACATGCTCGGCGAGGGCGATACTGGCATCGTTGCCGGACTGGATAATGACGCCGCGCAGCAGGTCGATCACCGGCACCCGGTCACCGACCTTGACGAACATCTTCGAGCCGCCCTTGCGCCAGGCCTTCTCGGAGATACGCACCTTATCCTGCTCTTTGATACTGCCCTTCTCGATCTCCTCGGACACGATATAGGCGGTCATCATCTTGGTCAGGCTGGCCGGCGGAATTTTTTTGTCCGCATCTTGCTCGACCAGAACCTGACCGGTATGCGCGTCCAGCAGCAGGTAGGCAGTGGCCGCGAGCTGCGGCGGAGCGGGAATCAGCGACTGGGCCTGGGCCAGGGCGGCGCAGAGCATCAGGAAAGAGCAGGCAATTAAGCGTTTGATCATGGGTGAGTGTCTCATTATTCCTCGTGTTCGTTGATTTCGGGCCATCGCGAGCCCTCGCCATGCCAGCGGCCATTGGGCCGTGCGGCAAGCCAGGCCTGCTGTATTGTTATTTGCGTCTTCCATGCCTCTCTCCCGGAGGACAGTTCCAGGTTTTACTAAACGGCTCGAGGCCGTTTAATCGTATACGACTTGCGGTTGTCCCAGGCGGTTCTGCTCTACGGTTTCGCGCGCCGCCACCAGGGCGCGCTGCTGCGCCAGAGGCCCGATACGCACACGGTACAGCGTTTTACCACCGCGCTCGACAGGACTGACGGATACAGGATAGTCGACCACAGCGGACACCTGTGCGCGCACACTGTTGGCCTGGTTGGCGCTGCTGTAAGCGCCCACCTGCAGGTAGGTATTGCCGGGTAACTTGAAGCTGGCATCCTGGGCCAGGCTCTCGCGGGCGGAGACATCTTTTTCCACGGCGAGAGTCTCGCCTGCCGTCGGCAGCGAATCCGGGTCCAGCGCCTGCACTTCCACCCTTGCTACACCCTTGTTCACGTAGCCCAGTTTCTGCGCTGCGGTATAGCTCAAATCGATAATGCGACCCGGCACAAAGGGACCGCGATCGTTGACCCGCACTATCACGCTGCGGCCATTTTCCAGATTGGTGACTTTGGCGTAGCTGGGCAACGGCAATGTCTTGTGCGCCGCCGACATGGCGTACATATTGTAGACCTCGCCATTGGCCGTGCGGCGACCGTGAAACTTGGTGCCATACCAGGACGCGTGCCCCCGCTCCTTGTAGCCCTTGACGTCACCACGCACCCGATAGGTGACGCCATTTACTTTATAGGGGGATTTATTGCCGGCTTTGCCGATCGGTTCGCGCACGGGTGTCGGCTCGGGTGTGGCCAACATATCCACCGGGACCGCTGGGCCGCTGTCCTTGACGGAGTCGAAGTCGGGTTTAGGTTTGGTCGGTTGGCCGCTACAGGCCGCCAGTAGCAGAGCGGTCAATGCCACTCCCAGTCGCGCATTGCACTGAAACATATTCCCCCCGGCGTGCGGCTAAAAATGCCGCCCCCAAGCCGTTGTTATTGGTAACTGCTTGTTTGAATCGAATTCGTTGGATTATCGATAGCAAATTAGGTTCCACAAGTCTGTGGAACCCTGCTGTTTTTCTGTTCTATCTACCGGTCAGGCGCAACTCAGGATCGGCCCCCGCGCGCCTTCACGATCTCCTGCGCCAGGTCGTACGCCGCCATAGCGTATAGACGGCTGCGGTTATAGCGGGTGATCGTGGAAAAGTTGTTGAGTCCAATCCAGTACTGCTTGCCCTGCTCTGTTTCCAGGGAAAACACGTTGGCCCGCATATCCGGCTCAACTTGCGCGGTGGTTGGAAAACCCTTTTCCGCCAGCTGGCCGACAGTCCAGTTCGTATCCAGTGAATCGTTGACAATGGTCATGTCGGCATTGGGACGCGCGTTGGCGAGTACCGTTACCGGCTGGCCGGGCTTCCAGCCGTGCTGGACGAAATAGTTGGCGACACTGCCGATCGCGTCTTCCGTGTCAGTCCAGATATCTGCATTGCCGTCGCCGTTGAAATCTACCGCGTAAGCGCGATAGCTGGACGGCATAAACTGCCCGAATCCCATCGCACCGGCATAGGAGCCTTTCAATGCAGTCGGATCGAGTCCCTGGTCGCGGGTCAGCAGCAGGAAGTTTTCCAGCTCCTTGGTAAAAAACGCCGAGCGGCGCGGATAGTTAAACGCCAGTGTCGCGAGCGCATCGAGAACCCGGTAGCCACCCATGTTGCCGCCGTAGCGGGTTTCAATACCGATGATGGCGACGATCATCTCTGCCGGAACACCGTATTTTTTCTCGGCTTCCGCCAGCGTCTTGGCGTTCTTGTCCCAGAAGTCGACGCCGCCGGCGATGCTCTGCGGAGTCAGGAAGATCTTGCGGTATTCATACCAGGGCTTGGCCTTTTCCGCCGGACGCTTGATCGCCTTGAGAATAGAATCCTTGCGCTTGGCCTCGCGCATCAGCTCGTTGAGCTCTTCGCGGTCGAAGTCGTATTTTTCCACCATGTAATTGACGAACGCCCTGGCATTGGGGTTATCGCCATGGCCGGGCTCCTGGGCGCAGGCAGTGAGCATCAGTCCCATCCCTGCCAGTAATCCTGTGGTCCACTTCAAAACAACCGCTCCTATTCTCATAGTGCTTCTCTACATCCAAATTTTATTGTTTGGCGGGCATCCGGTTACTTACTAAAAGGTTACCCGGCGCCGCTCTGTTCCTATGGCCATCAGGATACCGAACCCAGCCATCAAAGTAATGAGAGAGGTTCCGCCGTAGCTCACCATTGGCAGTGGAACCCCCACTACCGGCAGCAGTCCAGTGACCATTCCGATATTTACAAACACATAGACAAAGAATGTGAGCGTAATACTCCCCGCCAATAGTCGACCGAACACATGTTGAGCCATAAAACTAATATAGATGCCGCGTGCAATGATCAATACATAGAGTAACAACAGCAATAGTGCGCCGCGCATGCCCCACTCTTCGGACAGCACCGCGATGATAAAATCCGTGTGGCTCTCCGGCAAAAAGTCCAGCTGCGACTGGGTGCCCTGCATATACCCCTTACCGTAGAGCCCACCGGAACCGATCGCCGCCTTGGACTGGAAGATGTTCCAGCCGGCGCCGAGCCGGTCAGCATCTGGGTCCAGCAATGTGAGGATACGCTGGCGCTGGTAGTCACGCAGTCCCCACTGCCAGATTGGCCAGGCGGCAGCAACCAGTCCCATCACCGCGGCGCCGATCATCTTCCAGCTGAGACCGGCCAGATACAGCGCAAACAGGCCGGAGGCGGCGATCAGAATGGACGTACCGAGATCCGGCTGACGCACGATCAGTGCTGCCGGCAGCGCGACTATCCCCAGCGCACCCAGCACGGTAAAGAAGGACGGCGGCAAGTTCCGCTTGTGCAGGAAAGCCGCCACCGACATGGGAACCGCGAGCTTCATAATTTCCGAAGGCTGGAAACGGAACCCACCCACCTCGAGCCAGCGCTGAGCGCCCTTGGCGCCCACGCCGACGAACAACACCGCCACCAGCAGCGCACAACCACCGACATAGGCCCAGGGTGACCAGCGCCGATACACGTCCAGCGGTATCTGCGCCACGATAAACATGCCGACGAACGCCAGCACCATAAACACCGCCTGGCGCTTCACATAGTGCACGTCACCGCCGGCGGCGCTGTGCAGCACGCCCAGACCCACCGCCGCCAACACCAGCAACAGCACCAGCAGCGGCACATCGATATGCCAGCGGCGCGACAGGCTCACCGGGCGGCTGAGACTGCTGTGGGAATCCGGCAGTCGATGCATGTAGTCACGGCTAGCCATGTCCTGCCCCCATGTCGATTTCGTCGCTCACCGCTTCTTCCGGCAGGTCCTGCGGGCGCGACATCCAGTCGAAAAATACTTCGCGCGCCACCGGCGCCGCAACTTTGCCGCCGCCCTCGCCGTTCTCCACCAATACCGCGACGGCAATCTGCGGATCGTCCACCGGCGCAAAGGCGACGAACAGCGCGTGGTCCCGATGGCGCTCCTTCAGCGCCTCCGAGTCGTATTGCTCGCCCTGGGCGATACCCACCACCTGGGCAGTGCCCGACTTGCCGGCCACGCGGAAATCCAGATCCTTACCGGCCTTCTTTCCGGTCCCGTGGGCGCTATATACCACGGCTTCCATGCCCTCAAACACCAGATCCCAGTTCTCCGGCTTGGCTTCCACATGATGTAACACTTCCGGTGGCTGCTCGACGCCGTCCACCGCCAACACCACCTGCGGCTTGAAATGGGTGCCGCGACTGGCAATCGTCGCCGTCATCACCGCCAACTGCAGTGGCGTGGCCAGCACGAAGCCCTGCCCCAATACCGCGTTCAGGCTGTCACCGGGGAACCAGGGCATACCGCGGGCACCGCGCTTCCACTGACGCGAAGGGAAGAGTCCCGGGCGCTCCACCGGCAGGTCGATGCCGGTCTTGGCGCCGAGGCCGAAGCGGGTGGCAATATCGTGCATGCCGTCGATATTCCAGCGCGCCGCCATGTCGTAGAAATAGACGTCGCAGCTCTCCGCCAGGGCCTGGATCAGATCCACGTGCTTGCCGTGTCCCCAGCGCTTCCAGTCGCGGTACAGGCGGGTATCGTTGGGCAGGCGGTAGTAGCCCGGATCCTTGACCTTGTATTTGGCGTCAATGACACCGTCGGCGAGTCCGCCGAGACCCATCATCGGTTTCAGGGTCGAACCGGGTGGATACTGGCCTTGCAGGGCGCGGTTGAACAGCGGCACGTCGAGGGAATCGCTCAGGGCGCGATAGTCGTTGAAGCTGATGCCGGTGACGAACAGGTTGGGATCGAAAGACGGTTTACTGACGAACGCGAGCACGCCGCCGGTTTTCACGTCGATGGCGACAACGGCGCCGCGCCGGTCGCCGAGGGCCGCCGAGGCAGCGCGCTGCAGACGCGCGTCCAGGTTGAGGGTCAGCTCGGCACCGGGTTTGGGGTCGTGGCGTTCGAGTACCCGCAGCACGCGGCCGCGGGCATTGGTTTCGACATTCTCGTAGCCCACCTCGCCCAGCAGCAGGTCCTCGTAAGAGCGCTCCAGGCCTGCCTTGCCGATACTCTGGGTGCCGCGGTAGCGGCGCACGTCTTCCTCGGTAAAAGTACTCAGGTCGCGCTCGCTGATACGTCCCACATAGCCGACGCTGTGGGCGAACAGATCCGTCAGCGGGTAATAGCGCACCAGTTCCGCCTCCACCGACACCCCGGGCAGGCGGAATTCATTCACACTGATGCGGGCGATCTCCTCCTCGGTGAGACGAAAACGCAGGGGCACGGGTTCGAACGGGCGCCGCCGCTGCATGCGATTGCGAAACTTCTCCACATCGCTGTCATCGAGGCGAATCAGGTGGCCGATCAATTCCAGCGTCGCGTCCAGATCGCGCACCCGCTCGCGCACGATCGCCAAATTGTAACTGGGGCGGTTGTCGGCCAGCAGTATGCCGTTGCGGTCATAGATCAGACCGCGGGTCGGCGCGACCGGGCGCACCTGGATGCGGTTTTCGTCCGACTGAGTACGGTAGTCGTCGTAGTTGACCACCTGCAGGTTGTAGAACCGCGCTACCAGGACACCGAGTAACAGCGCCACCCCGGCGAGCGCCACCAGCATGCGGTTGCGAAACAGCCGCTGCTCGGTCAATGGATCCTTTAGATGGAGATCGTGAGGCATCGGAAGGTGTGTAAGGCTAGCTCAGTGGATGGCGCAAAAATTGTCTAATTTGCGTACATTATCACAAGTGGCAGCCTATGAGTGGTTCGTGGTTGGCAATTCGTGGTCGCGATTCGGCGCAAGCCACGCATTATTTGTGATACGGATGTCCGGCCAGTAGTGTCCATGCGCGGTAGATCTGCTCTGCCAGCACCACCCGCACCAGCGGATGCGGCAGGGTCAGCGGCGACAGAGACCAGCGCTGGCGGGCGCGTCCGAGACTCTCAGCGGAGAGCCCGTCCGGCCCGCCGATCAGCAGACTGACGTTCTCGCCGAGCATCTGCCAGTCCCGTAACTGTTGCGACAGCTGTTCGGTACTCCAGGGCTTGCCTTTCACGTCGAGCGCGACCACATGGTCTCGAGGGCCCAGGGCCGCCAGCATCGCCTCGCCCTCCTTCTGCCGGGCTTTCTCAATCAGCGCCGGCGAACTCTTCTGACCGCGCTGACCGAGCGGGATTTCCACCATCTCCAGTGCAATTTCCCGCGGCAGTCGCTTGGCGTACTCGGCGTAGCCTTCCTGTACCCAGCCCGGCATCTTGCCGCCGGCGGCCAGTATTCGTATTTTCATGGGCAGCTGTTCACAACAGATGGCTCAGCGCGGATCAGTCCCGATGCGGATCGCTGCCGTCGGCACCTTCGCGGGTGTTCGGCGTCATCGACCAGAGTTTCTCCAGGTCGTAGAAGCTGCGCACATCCGCCAGCATTACGTGGACCACAAGATCACCGTAATCCACCAACACCCACTCGCCCTGATCCATGCCCTCGACACCGATGGGACGCACGCCGGCTTTCTTGCCGTCTTCCACCACATTATTGGCCAGGGACTTGACCTGGCGATTGGAGGTACCGGTGCAGATCACCAGGTTGTCCATCACGTCCGAGAGTTCGGATACATCCAGGGAGACGATGTCCTTGCCCTTGAGATCCTCCAGCGCCGCCAGGGCGATATCTTTGATTTTCGTCATAACACCTTTTTACTGGCCGCTTGTCGCGGCTGTTCGATAAAGTTGATTGTCTTCAATGTATTGCAGCACCGCCGCCGGCAACAGGTAGCGCGGAGACTGGCCACTGCCGATCAGGTGGCGGATATGGGTCGCGGATATCGGTAACAGAGTCTGCTCCCGCACCACCAGGTGTCCGCCCGGCTGCACATGCAGGTCCGCGATGCCGCCGGCATGCTTTTCCAGCAACTCCGCCACTTCCCCTTGGCCGCCGCCAGAACCCTTCTGCGGCAGCTTCCAGCCGGGGCGGGCGACCACCACCAGGTGGGCCAACTGCAGCAACCGCTGCCAGCGATGCCAGCTCGGCAGCGTCAGTAGCGAGTCCAGACCCATGCAGAAGCTGATCGACACCTGTTCGCCCAGCTCTGCCCGCAACTCCTCCAGGGTATCCACGGTATAGGTGGGTCCCGGGCGCTTCAGTTCGCGTTCGTCGAGCTGTAGTTCGTCGCAACCCTCGAGTGCCAGCGCCAGCATCTGCCGCCGGTGCTCGGCGGATATCCCGGGCGACTGCCGGTGGCGCGGCTGGTGACTCGGCAGCAGCCGCATCTCGTCGACGTCCAGTGCCTGGCGCAGTTCCAGTGCCATACGCAGATGGCCGAAGTGCACCGGGTCAAAGGTGCCGCCGAACAGCGCGATGGTGTGCAGCTTGTTACTCATCAATACCCTTTGAAGCCCCAAGCGCCCCGTCCGGGCACAGCGCCGGAAAGGGATAGTCCTTCCGGCACCCTCCGATAAAACTTAACAAATTGCCAACGGCCTCCGTTGACTCACTCGCGAATATGTCCGTCGCCGAGCACTATCCACTTCTGCGAGGTCAGTCCTTCCAGGCCCACCGGGCCGCGGGCGTGGATCTTATCGGTGCTGATACCGATTTCCGCACCGAGACCGTACTCGAAGCCGTCGGCGAAGCGTGTCGAGGCGTTTACCATGACCGAGCTGGCATCCACCTCGGCGAGGAAGCGCCGCGCACGGCTGTAGTCCTCGGTGACAATGGACTCTGTATGGCCGGAGCCATACTGGGCGATATGTTCCATCGCAGCATCCATATCCGCCACCACGCGAATTGACAGGATCGGCGCCAGGTATTCCTCGCTCCAGTCGCTGTCGCTGGCCGCCGCACAGTCTGCCAGAATTTCCCGGGTCTGCTCGCAACCGCGTAGTTCAACACCTTTGTCGCGGTAGGCCGCCGCCAGCCGCGGCAGTATTTCCGCCGCGACGCCCTCGGCTACCAGCAGGCTCTCCATCGCGTTGCAGACCCCATAGCGGTGGGTCTTCGCATTCAGCGCGATATTGAAAGCCTTCTGCAAGTCCGCTTTATCGTCGATATACACGTGGCAGACACCGTGCAGGTGTTTGATCACCGGCACCCGCGCCTCGCGGCTGACCCGCTCAATCAGGCCGGTGCCGCCGCGCGGCACAATCACGTCCACATATTCCGGCATACTGATCAGTGCACCCACCGCCGCGCGATCGGTGGTATCCACTACCTGCACCGCGGTTTCCGGCAGGCCCGCCTCCTTCAGGCCCGCGGCGATACAGGCGGCGATGGCGCCGTTGGAATGCAGCGCTTCACTGCCGCCGCGCAGAATGGTCGCATTGCCGGATTTCAGGCACAGGCTGGCGGCGTCGATCGTCACATTGGGGCGGGACTCATAAATGATCCCGACCACACCCAGGGGCACGCGCATCTTGCCCACCTGAATACCACTCGGACGGTATTTCAGGTCTTCTATTTCACCCACCGGATCCGGCAGCTCGGCGATCTGGTGCAGGCCCTCGATCATGCCATCGATGCGCTCGTCGTTGAGCTCCAGGCGATCCAGCAGCGCCGCGTCCAGACCATGGTCGCGCCCGGCGCGCATATCCCGCGCATTGGCCTCGGCAATCTGATCGCGCCGGGCGTCGAGCTGCGCGGCAATCGCCTGCAGGGCACGGTTTTTCGTGGCGGTATCGGCACGGGCCATCAGCCGCGCCGCTGCACGCGCTGCGCGCCCCATTTCCTCGAGCTTGGCCCGGGTGGATTGCTGATCGGCAGAATCGGCGACGGAACTGTTCACTATGGCTCTCCATGCGGTGTTCGATGGGCCGCGCAGTATACGCCAAAATGACGGCGATTCGGATGGTTACTCCCGGGCCCAGCGATCGAGGCTCGCGGCGATATCCGCCAGCCGCACCAGCGGATCTTCGGTAGCGAGCAATTCAACCCGCACCTTGTCGTCCAGCGGCAGCAACTGCGCCAGCTGCCACGACAGTGCGTCGGCCGAGTCAACCGGAGCAAATTTGAGGGAAAGCATCGAGGCGTGCTGTTTCAGCTCCTCGAGCACCGCCAGCAGGCCGTCGCACTCGGACGGTATCGGCTGCGGCTCCGCCTCCGGCAGCCACTCCACTTCGCCGAGCAGCAGGCCATCCTCGGCGCGACTGGTACCGACGACGCGAAAGCGGCGCTGGCCGGACACCAGCACGTGCAGCAACCCCTCCTCCCCCTGACTCCAGTCGACTATCTTCACGTAGACCCCTAGTGGCCATACGGAAGCACGCCCGACCTCGCCGCCCGAGCGGATCAGCACGACACCAAAACCGGAGTCCGCTTTCAGGGTTTCACTGACCAGGTGCAAATAGCGCTGTTCAAAAATGCGCAACGGCAGGGTTACGCCGGGATACAGCGCCACGCTCAGTGGGAACAGGGGAATCTGTGGCAAAACACGCTCTCGGTTGCAGTGGCTCTATTAAAGATACCATCTGCACCGGCGGCTTCGAGCGCCAATAAAAAAGAATTCTGTGCCACCACTTGTCTAGACTCAAAGAAGCTGTTTCAAGAACCGGCCCGCAGCTGTCCGTATGTAGCCGCGACAGTGCCGCCCCCAGTCTTCTTGGACGGATTGAACAAGCACGATAGCGGAGAAACCCCATGCGTTGGCGCCAGGGTCGCAGAAGTAGCAATGTGGAGGACCGCCGCGGACAGTCTTCTCCCGGCATGGGCGGTAGCGGAGGCCTGGGCAACCTGCTGGCCCTGGCGCCGCTGCTGCTGCGCAGCAAGACCGGCTGGCTGATACTGGCATTGCTGGCCGCCTTCTACTTGTTCGGCGGTGACCGCCTGTTCGACGGGGCTCCGCAGCAGACACAGCCGCCGGCCCTGGGCCCGGAGCAACAGGGCCAGCCCGGCACCCGGGCGCCCGGAGATGAAGTCGCCGATTTTGTCTCGGTAGTGCTGGCGAATACCGAAGACACCTGGGGCAAGCTGTTCCAGACCGCCGGCTCGCGCTATGTGCCGCCCAAGCTGGTGCTCTACGACGACGCCGTGCGCTCCGCCTGCGGTCTCAACACCGCGGCGGTCGGCCCCTTCTACTGCCCCGGCGACAACAAGGTCTACCTGGATCTCAGTTTCCTCGGCGACCTCCGGCAATTGGGCGCTCCGGGAGACTTCGCTTTCGCCTATGTGATCGCCCACGAAGTCGGCCACCACGTGCAGAACCTGCTCGGCACCTCGCAGAAGGTGCAGGCGGCGCGCATGCAGTCCGACAAGGTAACCGCCAACCGCCTGTCGGTGATGCTGGAGCTGCAGGCAGACTGCTTTGCCGGCGTCTGGGCCTTCTACGCCCACCGGGACCAACAGATGCTCGAACCCGGAGATCTCGAGGAGGGCCTGGCCGCGGCCGCTGCCGTCGGCGACGACCGCCTGCAGCGCCGCTCGGGTCGCGCGGTGTCCCCGGATGCGTTTACCCACGGCAGTGCCGAACAGCGGGTCTACTGGTTCAAGCGCGGCTTCACCACAGGTGATGTCAAGCAGTGCAATACCTTCGCCGCACTGGCCGGCAAGCAGTGAGTGGCAGTCGTCGCACACAGGCACTAAGCTGCTGCGAGTGAAATCATTTTACGGAGAATTCCCATGCCCAAAGCCACCGCGCGCCACATTCTGGTGGAAAGCGAAGAGAAGTGTCAGGAACTTAAAAAACAGCTGGAAAACGGCGCCGACTTCGGCGCACTCGCCCAGGAGCACTCCAAGTGCCCGTCCGGCCGCTCCGGCGGCGACCTGGGCGAATTCAGCCAGGGACAGATGGTACCGGAGTTCGACAAGGTGGTGTTCTCCGGCGAGCTGAACAAGGTGCACGGCCCGATCAAGACCCAGTTCGGCTATCACCTGCTGGAAATCACCAGTCGCAGTGACTGATCGACCGCTTCCTCGAAGCAAAAAAAAGCCGGGTGATCACCCGGCTTTTTATTTTCCTAAAGCGGCTCGGCCTGTGAGCCTGCCAGGCCGTCGTCAACCGGCAGCGGCTTTCCCGGCGCCTCCGGAGCCGGCAGCGGCTTGAACAGCAACAGCAACAGCGGCAGCAGCGTCAGAGAGCCGAGCAGCGCCGCAGACATGGCCAGCGCGGTGAGCAGGCCAAAATAAATAGACGGCACAAACTTGGACAGCGCCAGGATCGAGAAGCCGGCGATGATGGTAATGGCGGTGTAGAACATCGCCCGGCCAATCGTCGCATGGCTGCGGTGCATAGTCGCCAAGTAATCGCCGTCTTTCGCAAACTCATCGCGGAAGCGGTACAGGTAATGGATGGCGTGATCCACACCGATACCCACCGTAATCGCGGCAATGGTGATCGTCATCATATCCAGCGGAATACCGGCCAGGCCCATGCCGCCGAGCACCACACAGGCCGCGAGCATGTTCGGTATCAGCGCGATAAGCGCGAGCGACAGGGACCTGAACAGCACCAGGAACATCAACAGAATACCGACGAACACCGCACCCAGGGTCAGGATCTGCGATTTGAACAGGCTCTGCAGCATATTGTTGTAGAGCACCAGCAACCCCGTCTGGTGAATATTTTCCGGCGCTATGTCCATTTCATTGTGGGCGTAATGGTAGATACGCTGGATCAGTTCATCACGGCGCAGATTCGGATCGGTTTCCATTGCCCGCAGCGTAATGCGCGCCTGATTGTGCTCGACCGATAGATAGGGATCCACCAGCACCTCGGTGATTTCGTCCGGCAGACTGGTGCGCGCCACGGCCAGTTCGAAATCATTCAGCGGACCATTATTTAAATCCCGTGCCACCTTGTAGAAGGTCGCCAGGGACTGCACCTTGCCGATTTCCGGCTGCTGCTCCAGGTAGTCGTGCAACTGCTCGATTTTTGCCAGGCCGGCGACGGTAAACCAGTAACTCGGCTCCGCAGTATCGCCAGCGCCGCCGAACGGATCGTCAGTCGCAAAGGGATCCTCCTCGGCAACCTCCTCGTCTCCGCCTGCCATCGCAAAGGGATCTTCCTCCCCCTCGAATGCCATTTCTTGCTCCGCCGGCTTGTCGAGGATGATATCCAGGGTCACGGTGCCGCCGAGGCGGCGGTCGATCACCAGCATGCCCTGGTAGATCTCGGTGGAATCGTCGAAGTAATCGATAAAACGGTTTTCCACCTTCAACTGCGAAATACCCACGGCGCTGGCGACGGCCGCCACCAGAGATACCCCTATCACCACGCCGCGGCGCTTTTCGGCAAAACGCGAGAACAGCAGCGTGAACGCGTGGGAATTATCCTTGCTGACACCACCGGTGCGCTTCGGCAGCACCATCAGGAGTGTCGGAATCATCAGGAATGACAGCACCAGTGCCAGGCTCACGCCCATGGTCATCATCCAGCCGAAATCGATCACCGGGCGGATACCGCTGACCACCAGCGACGCAAAGGCAACGATAGTAGTCAGCGCCGTATACAGGCACGGCTTGGCCATAAAGCGCACCGCGGCCAGGGCCAGCTGTTCGCGATCCCACTCCGGATGCTGCGCGGCATATTCGCGGTAGCGCACCGCCAGGTGAATGGTGATCGCCAGGGTGATGATCAACAGTAGCGCGACGAAATTGGCGGAGATCACGGTCAGGCGCCAGTCCAGCCAGCTGAGCAGCCCCAGCATCATCACGGCGGTGGTCACACAGGTGGCCAGCGGCAGCAGCACCCAGCGTATCTGGCGGAAGATAATCAGCAGTGTGGCGATGATAAACAGCAGAATACCCGCACCGAATATCACCAGGTCGCTCTTGATAAAAGAGATCATGTCGGCGGTGATCATCGACACACCGCCGAGGAACAGTTCGGCTTCACCCTTGTAGCCGGCCAGGATCTCCCGTACTTCCTCGACTCGCGCACGCGACTCATGTTCCTGAGCAGTGCGGTGCTGGAGGTAGGTCTGGCTTACCTCTTCCAGATGCGCCGCTTCCTCTTCCGTCAGCCCCTCGCTGTTGCGTTTACGGCGCAGCGCGTCGCGCTCGCGCACCAGCTCGATACCACGGCTGTCCAGCTGCAGGTTGACCAGCAGCGCGGTAGTCTGGCCGTCCGGACTCAAAATCAGCTCGCGGTAGATCGGGCTGGACAGAAACTCCTGCCGCGCCAGTTTCTTGTCGGTACCGGGCGTCGACAGGGTGCGGACGCCGTCATTGATATCGGTGATCGACAGCTTGGGGCTGTACAGCAGCGGTACGTCGAGGATGCTCTGCACGCTGGTCACGCCGTCAACCTGCGTCAGCTCGTCGCGCAGTTGGCGCAGGGTTTCGAGGGACGCATCGGTGAAGAGGTCGCCGTCGCGGTAGCGGTAGGTCACGACAAGAAAATCACCGCTCGCATAGCGCTCGGAAATTTCACGGAAGTAATCGATGGACTTGTCCGCTTCCAGGGTAAGTGAGTCGGCCGAGGCGTCGAGCTTGAAACGCGGCAACCCCAGCGCCGCCGCCAGCGCCAACAGCGCGACGAATAACAGCACGGTTTTCGGTCGCCGGGTTACCAGGTTTTCGTAGCAGGTCTTGAAAGCTGACAGCATAAGATTTCGCTTAAATTAAAAATATAGTTGGCCATTTAGCGGCGAATACTTTGTTCGCCCGGACCGAAAGAAGGCAAAGATAAAATTCGCCTTCTCGCTGATTTCCTAAAAAATTTTACGGCGCGTCGATATGCCCCAGGTCGCGCTCGGGGAATAACAGATCCCTGACCCGCCGCTTAAGTTCCTTGGGCCCGGGAAATCCACCATCGCGTTTGCGCTCCCAGATCAGGTCATCACCCACGGATATTTCAAATACGCCACCGCTGCCCGGCTTCAATGCCACCTGCTCCAGGTCATCGGCAAAGGTGTACAGCAGCTCCTGGGCCATCCAGGTGGCGCGCAGCATCCAGTTACACTGCACACAGTAATGAATAGTGATCGTCGGCTTCACGGGCTGCCTGCCTTTATTTATCCGGACTACTCGCCCCAGCTGGGCAGCAGCGCCTGCTCCACGCCCAGCTGATCCAGCAGCCGCGCGACCACGAAATCCACCAGGTCCTGTATCGACTGCGGCCGCTGGTAAAAGCCGGGACTGGCCGGCAGTATCATCGCCCCCATGCGGGTCAGTTTGAGCATATTCTCCAGATGGATTTCCGAATAGGGCGCCTCCCGCGGTACCAGGATCAGCTGCCGTCGTTCCTTCAGGGCCACATCCGCGGCACGCTCGATCAGGTTGTTGGAGGCTCCGCAGGCTACCGCCGACAGGGTGCCACCGCTGGCCGGGCAGATCACCATGCTGGAGGCCGCGCCCGTACCGGAAGCCACCGGAGAGAACCAGTCCCGCTTGCCGAACAGCTTCAGCTGGCCATCCGCGGCACCGAAGCGCTCGCCGAGCAAGTGCTGCAGTTCATCCTCGTCGCCATCCGGCAACTGGCAGTCGGTCTCGGTATTGATCACCACCCGCGCCGCATCGGACAGCAGCAGCCAGACCCGCACATTGGCGGCGAGCAGGCACTGCAACAGGCGCAGGCCGTACTGGGCGCCGGACGCCCCGGTCATCGCCAGGGTGACAGTCTTGTCGAATACAGGTTGACCCAAAGCAGATCCCCAATGGCAGGTTAGGAAGTGCGGCCGTGCTTCTGCTCCAGCGCACCGAGCAGCCGCTGGTGAATACCGCCGAAGCCGCCGTTACTCATTACGACGATATGTGTGCCCGGCTCGGCCAGGTTGACCGCGGATTCTACGCCAGCCTCTATGTTGTCGAAAATCTTTGCCGGCACGGTGGAGTGATGCACCACGTCACCCAGGGACCAGTTCATCCCCTCGGGCTGATACCAGAGCACCAGATCGGCGCCGGAGCATGACTGGGCCAGAGTCTGCTGGTGGATCCCCATACGCATGGTATTAGAGCGCGGTTCAATCAGGGCGATGATCTTGTCGTCGCCGACCTTCGCCCGCAGCCCATTCAGCGTGGACTCGATTGCCGTCGGGTGGTGGGCGAAGTCGTCATAGACGCGGATGCCGCCCACCTCGCCGAGGCACTCCATGCGCCGCTTGACCCCCTCGAAGCTGCCCAGTGCCTGGGCCGCCAGTTTCGGCTCCACACCCACGTGGCGTGCCGCGGCCATGGCGGCGAGACCGTTGCGTACATTGTGCAGACCGGTCAGATCCCACTCTACGCGCGCCACCTCCGCATCGCGGAAATTGACCGCAAAGCTGCCGCCGTCCGCGGCGATATCCACCGCGCACCAGTCACCCAGGCGCACGCCGTCTTCCGCCTCGGTGGCGAAGCGCTGCACCTCGCTCCAGCAGCCCTGTTGCAGTACTTCCTCTACGGTGTCATCGGCGGAGGCCACGATCAGGCCATTGCCGGGCACGGTGCGCACCAGGTGGTGGAACTGGCGCTGGATCGCCGCCAGATCGTCGAAGATGTCCGCGTGATCGAACTCCAGATTGTTGATGATCAGCGTACGCGGGCGGTAGTGGACAAATTTGGAGCGCTTGTCGAAGAAGGCGGTGTCGTACTCGTCCGCCTCCACGACGAAGAACGGGCTCTCGCCGAGACGCGCGGACACACCGAAATTGCTCGGCACGCCGCCGATCAGGAAGCCCGGCCGCATATCCGCCTTTTCCAGGATCCAGGCCAGCATGCTCGAGGTGGTGGTCTTGCCGTGAGTGCCGGATACCGCCAGCACCCAGCGCCCGCCGAGGAAGTGGTCACACAGCCACTGGGCGCCGGACGTATAGGGCAGCCCTTTTTCCAGCACCGCCTCCACTGCCGGGTTGCCGCGGGACAGCGCGTTGCCGATGATTACCAGGTCCGGGGCCGGCTCCAGCTGGGCCGGATCATAGCCCTCGGTGAGCTGGATTCCCGCCTGTTGCAGCTGGGTGCTCATCGGCGGGTAGACGTTGGCGTCGCTGCCGGTCACTTTGTGCCCCTCGGCCACGGCCAGCTGTGCCAGACTGCCCATGAAAGTGCCGCAGATACCTAGAATATGGATATGCATGGCGGAAATTTGTACTCCTGCTGGTTGCCGCGCAAGCTTAACACGGCGAATCGCGGCAGTAATTGCCAAATACCCCAGTTTCAATGCAATTTCATCGCCATTCCATTAGACTCCGCCCCCTAATTTGCCAGCCTAAACCCCCGAGCGGTAGTAGGACCTACCGCCATTGGCCGGCGGCCAATGCGAGCGCCCCAACTGCCAGCAAGTCCGCGACTTGCGCCAGTGGTTGGGGCGCGAAGGTTTAAAGGGGCAGGACGCCCCCATAAACCGTAGAGTGAACAGGATGACCATGTCGAAAAAGAACGCCTTTTATGCTCAATCTGGCGGTGTAACTGCCGTGATCAATGCTTCCGCCTGCGGAGTCATCGAAGCCGCACGCGAGTATCAGGACCATATCGGCAATGTCTACGCGGGGCTGAACGGCATCCTCGGCGCCCTGCGCGAGGAACTGATCGACGTGAGCCAGGAGAGTGTCGACACCATCACCGCCCTGCGCCACACCCCGTCCGGCGCCTTCGGCTCCTGCCGCTACAAGCTGAAGAGCCTGGAGGAGAACCAGGCCGAGTACGAACGCCTGATCGAGGTGTTCAAGGCCCACGACATCGGTTACTTCTTCTATAACGGCGGCGGCGACTCCGCCGATACCTGCCTGAAGGTATCCCAACTGTCTGAGACTATGGGCTACCCCATCCAGGCCATCCATATTCCCAAGACCGTCGACAACGACCTGCCGCTGACCGACAACTGCCCCGGTTTCGGTTCCGTCGCCAAGTACGTGGCCGTATCCACCAAGGAAGCGGCGATGGACGTGGCCTCCATGTGTTCCACTTCCACCAAGGTCTTCATTCTCGAGGTGATGGGCCGCCACGCCGGCTGGATCGCCGCCGCCGGTGCCCTGGCGCAGGAAGAGGAAGGCGATGCGCCCCATATCATCCTGTTCCCGGAAGTGGCCTTCGACAAAGAGACTTTCCTAGCCAAGGTGCAGAAGACCGTCGATGAGAAGGGCTATTGCGTGATCGTCGCCTCCGAGGGCGCCCAGTACGCCGACGGCACCTTCCTCGCCGATGCCGGCACCACCGACGCCTTCGGTCACAAACAGCTGGGTGGCGTGGCGCCGACCCTGGCCACCATGATCAAGGACGAACTGGGCCTGAAGTACCACTGGGCCCTGGCAGACTACCTGCAGCGCGCCGCGCGCCATATCGCTTCCGCCACCGACGTGGCCCAGGCCTACGCCGTCGGCCGCGCTGCGGT
This sequence comes from Microbulbifer marinus, assembly GCF_900107725.1. Lineage (GTDB taxonomy): Bacteria > Pseudomonadota > Gammaproteobacteria > Pseudomonadales > Cellvibrionaceae > Microbulbifer > Microbulbifer marinus. The sequence continues at coordinate 1,663,313 of NZ_FNQO01000001.1, forward strand.
GGAGATGGCAGTAGCCGGCAAGAACGCCATCATGCCGGCCATCGTGCGCGATTCCGGCCCCGAATACGGCTGGTCCGTGGCCGAGGCGCCGCTGGCCGACGTGGCCAACGTCGAAAAGATGATGCCCAAGGAGTACATCAGCGAGGACGGCTTCGGCATCACCCAGGCCGGCCGCGACTACCTGCTGCCGCTGATCCAGGGCGAAGACTATCCTCCCTACAAGAATGGCGTGCCGCTGCACGCGAAGCTGAAAAAGCAGCTGGTGGAAAAAAAGCTGGATAAAGGCTTCGACATATAGGTCACTACCCACATCACAAACAAAAAAGCCCCGACGCCAACGCCGGGGCTTTTTTGTTTTTGCTAGCGGCCAGATCGATTGATCTGCCTGCCGACTTTTTATGTGTCGTGACAGGCGTGCAGACAGCGCATGAATTTCACGTGCGGGCCGCCGCGGGAATTAAATCACCGCCTCGTTGACGGCTTTTTTGACATCGGCATCGCTACTCTCCGCCGTGCCGGGCGCCGGTTCGGCGGCAAGCGGATCGATCTCGTCCAGGGGCAGCTGGTCAATTGCGGCAAAGTCCAGTACCAGTTCGTCATCGCTGCTCTCCGCCGCGCCGGGCGCCAGTTCGACTGCAACGGGATCTATTTCGTCCAGGGGCAGCGGGTCAATTGCGGCAAAGTCCAATAAAAGTTCGTCATCGCTGCTCTCCGCCGCACCGGGCGCCGGCTCGACGGCCACCGGCTCCATTTCGTCCAGGGGCAGCGGGTCAAACGCGGTAAAGTCCAATACCAGATCATCATTGCTGCGCTCCGCGGCGCCGGGCGCCGATTCGGCGGCTGCCGGATCTGTTTCGTCCTGCGGCAGCTGGTCAGAGGCGGCAATATCCAGTACCAGATCGTCGTCGCTGAGCGGGCTGCCCTGCGCCGACAAATCGGCGGAGTCCTGACCGAAGGACTCATCCAACTGCAATTCCTCGAAAAGGCTGTCCGGGCTGTCGGTTGCAGGGCTGCCGGCACTTTTTTGGCCCTCCTCTTCACCGTCTGCAGCCGCCATCTCGCTGACTTTCGCTTTGCTACCATCCAGCTCTGGGGCAGGTGGCGGGAAGATCGCGGAGCGGATGGCGGGCTGCGAGCTGTCGGGAGCGGATTGCGTCTCCCGTGGGGCGGGCGCCAGACTGTCAGGCAGATCGATTTCGCCAGCCCAGTCGGCGGTGAGCGGATCAAGCCTCTCTGGCCACGCATCTGCAGCCATGCGGCGCTTCTGCCACCAGTCTTGCAGCTGACTGAGAGCGACGCCCGCGGCGATACCGGTCAGGATCAAGAGCAGCAGAGTGGCATAGCTGGGGCCGGCGTCGCGAACGATGACCGGGGCCGGCGGCACGACAGCGCTGATGTCGCCAGAAGTGGCGTCGGCGCTGCCCTCTGCGGCCGTGGTGGCGGCACTAGTGCGCAGTTCCGCTTTCAGCTCCGTGATGCGCTGCTCCTGTAGCTGCAGCATTTCCTGCATCGTGGCCAGGTATTCGCTGGTTTCGATGCGCTTGATTTGCTGGCGCAACTGCTCGTTTTCCCGGTTGACCTTGTCGAGCTGCTCTTTGACGACATCAATTTCTTCCTGGAGACGCACGGCGCGGCTGCCACCGGTTTCGGCCGGGCTGCCAGAGAGGCGCAGGCGACCCTGTGGTTTTTCCTCGGCAGGGACAGCCGGGGAGACGGAATCCGCTATCGAAGGGGATGGCTCGCGCTCGGCCGGGCCCGGCGCGGCGGCTGGACGGCTGGCGACAGCAGGCGGAGCAGAGTAATCAGCGGCGCTTGGCAGATCCAGCAGCGCTCCGGTCCGCAGGCGGTTCATGTCGCCATTGAGGAAGGCGTGAGGATTGCGTGCGTGTATGGCCGCCATTACCGCATCCAGCGGGATGCTGCTATCGGGCTGAACCCGGCGCGCAATGAGCCAGAGGCTTTGGCCGGGCGCCACGCGCCATTGCTTGCCGGTATAGGCGGCCTCCGCCGGGGCGGGTGGTTGAACGGCCGGGCTGGCGTTTTGGGCCGGGGCTGCTGTCGCAGTTGGGGGGGCGGCCGACGGCAGATCCACCAGCAGATTGTAGTCGCGATAGATGGTGCCACCGGGCCAGCTCAGCTCCAGCAGGAAGCTGACCAAGGGCTCATGCAGCGGCGCGGGCGACTTTACCTGAATAGTAAGGCCGCCGGACAGCTCGCTGACACTGATCATAAAAGGCTTGGCATCGGCGGCCAGATCGTAGCCCATCTGCTCGGCACTGCGGCCGAGTACCTGGCGGACCCTGACTTGATCCACATTCAGCGAGGCGCTGCGGTCCAGTATGGGGATTTCAACTGTGAGCGGATAGCCGATGGCGGTTTTGAGCGAGGCATTGCCCAGCCCCAACGCCAGGGACGACGCGCTGGCGAGAATCAGGGGGATTTGCAGGATGAGCGCAAACAGTGTTGCCAAGCGTGAGGTTGTAGGCAGGGTTTGGTGTAGATCCATTACACTTGCTCCGGCGGCGCAGCAATTTTGGCGATTTGGCGAAGTCAGGCAACCTTCCCTGTTCACCTGTTCTTATCTGGCGTCTATATATAGCACACAGGGGTACAGTGCGCCGGCAAGTGGCGTTATAACAATTTTTTTATTAACCGATTTGTAGGCTGGCAGCCGGTTGAAACGTCCAGTTTGCAGAATGTGTTATCACAAGATGGCTTTTGACCGCGTGCTTGTTGATGCCATTCTCGGCAGCAATTTCCTCATTGATCGAGTCGTCTGCCCGGTGCTGCGGGCTCTGCGGTTCGCGGCGTGCAAGCCTGTCGGCATAGCCGGATGGCGGCTGGCGGGTAGACTGGCCAGGATTACTTTGAAGGGAATTTGCGACTGGGCAAGCGCTTGCAGAAGCTGGCGGAACCGCCCGCAGTGGCAATTGCCGTCGCCAATGACGACCGGTTGATCCGGATTTTTCTATTGCAGCTCGATACAGGCCAGCTTGTCAGACATCGATATCAGACCAGACGGCAAACTCATTGCCGCTCGGCTCAGTAAAATGGAAGCGCCTGCCGCCGGGGAAGGAAAAAATCGGCTTGATCACCGCTCCCCCCGCGTCTTCCACCTTCTTTAAGGTTCCTTCCAGATCGGCGCTGTAGAACACCAGCAGGGCGGCGCCCTTCTCGGTTGAGGAGCAGGCATTGGCCTGGAAAAAGCCGCCATCCAATCCTTGGCCGGAGAAGGCGGTGTACTCCGGGCCGTAATCGACAAAGTCCCAGCCGAATGCCCGTGCGAAAAACGCTTTCGTATCAATCAAGTTTCTTGACGGAAACTCGACGTAGTTAATTTTTTCGTGGTTATTCACGCCCCTACTTTCTCCCGGACTTATTGAGAGCAACCGCAGCGCGGATTAGCGCTTTAAACGCGCTCGCGTCGATTTTTTCACCTTCACCGATATCAATCGCGCGCCTCACCTTGCCATCGAGGCTCGAATTGAACAGTCTGGCAGGATCGGACAGCGCGGCGCCCTTGGCAAAGGTCAGCTTCACTTTCGACTTGTAAGATTCACCGGTACAGATGATCCCAGTATGCGACCAGACCGGCACGCCTGTCGGGTTAGTGGGCTTGAACCACTTGCACTCTTCAAGGATATCCGGATCCGCCTCCCTGATAAGCCTGCGGATACGGCTCAACATATCTCCGCGCCAGTCTCCCAGACTCGCGATCTTATTGTCGATCAGCTCAGATGCCGATGGTACTTCGCATGAATCGGGCCTCTCCATGCCAGCCTCCCAATCTTCCCTGTTTATAGTCGCGCCGAATTATGCACAGCAAATTATTCCCGCTCCAACATAGCGATTCATTTTATTATGATACTGGTGTTAGCCAAGAAAAGCATGACCAGGAAAGTATCCATTTATCGTCTGAAAACTCAATATTCCTGGCCGTTAGTGAAATTCATTTTGTTTACAGAAAGCGGCAAATTCCGAACAGAATTCCAGAGGGCATATAACGTAAAAATGGAAATTGGCGGCAGCTGTATGTCGCCGGGCAAATCTAACTCCAACCATTAGTCGCCCGGCATTTTCTCAATGTGAGGGCGCGGCGCCCCAAACCTCTTCCAGGCGTTGATCGCGACCGCAGCGGTAGCGGTAGTACTTGTAACGCACAGGATTGCGCTGGTAGTAATTCTGATGATACCGCTCGGCGGGATAAAAGGTACTGGCCGGTTTGATCTTGGTTGCGATTTTCTTGCCGAGTTTAGTGGCCACCCGTTTTTTGCTGGCCTCGGCCAGCGCCTTTTCTTCTTCGGTTCCGTAGAAAATTTCACTGCGGTACTGGTCGCCGCGATCGCAGAACTGGCCGCCCTTATCGAGGGGATCCACGTTGCGCCAAAAGACATCGAGCAACTGCGCGTAGCTGACCTTGTCAGCGTCGTAGGTGACCTGTACCACTTCCGCATGCCCGGTACCGCCGGCGGAAACCTGCTCGTAACTGGGATTTTTCACATGACCACCACTGTAACCGGAAGTCGTCTGCAGCACGCCATCAACCTTGTCAAACGGCGGTTCCATACACCAGAAGCAGCCACCGGCGAAGATGGCGGTGCGGATGTTCTTCGATTGTTCGGCACTGCCCGCGACAGCGACCAGCAGCAACAAGACGGCGATCAGCCCACGCATAATCCACTCCTCATTATTTCAGGCACTGTCACTTGGTCGGATGACCGGCGGGATTTATTACAGAGCAAACCGACCTTCACACGCTCGCACAAAGATGTCCCGGTATCCCGCCGCGTCGAAGGATATCGGATTGGTTCCGGCGGAGGGGTCCACCGCCGCCATAGCCCCGACCTTCTCTGCTTGCGCGGTATCTATACCAATTTCTGCCAGTGTATGGGGGATACCGATCTGCTCGCGTAGAGCCAGCACCCAGTTCAATACCGCATCGAAGCTCGCCCCGGGCAAATCCAGGTAGCGCGCCAGCCGCCCCATCGGCTGTTCAATGCCATCGCGATTGGCATGCAGTACATAGGGCATCAATATCGCATTGAGCAGGCCATGGTGCGCATCGAAGAGCGCGCCGAGGGGGTGGGCGAGCGCGTGCATGGCGCCGAGACCGCGCTGGAAGGCCGTCGCCCCCATGCAGGATGCCACCAGCATCTGCTGGCGCGCGTCCAGATCCGCGCCGTCGGTCACCGCGCGCGGCAAAAATTCTTTTACCAAGCGAATGCCTTCCAGCGCGATCCCCTCGGCCATTGGATGAAACAGCGGCGAGCAAAAGGCCTCCAGGTTGTGGGACAGCGCATCCATACCGGTCGCCGCGGTGATTTTCTCCGGCAGCTCCAGTGTCAGTTCCGGATCCAGAATCACAATCGCCGGCAACATGCGCGGGTGGAAGATAATGCGCTTTATCTGCGCTTCCTCATCGGTAATCACCGACGAGCGCCCGACTTCCGAGCCGGTACCGGCAGTAGTGGGCACGGCCACTACCGGTACCATGCCGTCCACATCGACACGCAGGTAGTTGTCGTCGATATCCTCGAAGTCCCAGATGGGGCGCTGTTGCCCGGCCATCAGCGCGATGGCCTTGCCCGCATCCAGTGCCGAGCCGCCGCCGAAGGCAATAACGCCGTCGTGCCAGCCCTCGCGCAGGACTTCCACACCGTCCGCAACATTTTGTCCGTTCGGGTTGCCTTTCACCTGCGAAAAGACTTCGACCTCCAACCCGGATGCCCGGCACAGTTCCACCGCGCGCTTCAACAGTGGAAGTTCCGCCAGGCCGGGGTCGGTAACCAGCAGCGGTTTATGCATATTGAGTTCGCGGCAGGCAGCGGGCAGGTCGGCAATTCGCCCCGGCCCGACGCGCATCGCGGTGGGGTAATTCCAGTTCATATGAAATTTTTCCGCGTTCATAACTCAACCTTGAGATGGAAGGACTTGGGTCGGGTGAGGTGTTCGAAACCGACAGCGGAGAGCGTGCAACCGCGGCCGGAATTCTTGACGCCGGTCCAGGCCAGCGCCGGATCGAGATAGTCACAGCGGTTCAGGAATACGGTGCCGGTTTCCAGCCGCTCGCCGAGCGCCACTGCGACCTGTTCATCGCGACTGAAGATGGCGGCGGTGAGACCGAATTCACTATCGTTCATCAGCTCCAGCGCCTCGCCATCATCGCTCACTTTCTGCACCCCCAGCACCGGACCGAACGATTCTTCGCGCATCACGCGCATGCCGCCGTGGACACCGGTCAATAACTGCGGCGCCAGGTACTGGGTGCCGCGCCGGTCCTCCGCAAACTCAGCCGCATCGATATGCGCCGTTGCGCCGCCAGCCACCGCCTCGTCCACCTGCGCGCGCACGAAATCAGCGGCCTCGGCGCGGACCAGGGGCCCCAGTGTCGTGTCCGGATCATCCGGGCGCCCCAGGCAATAGCCGCGTATCAGCTCGGCGGCGCGCGCGACAAACTCGTCGAATAACTGCTCGTGCACATAGGCGCGCTCGATAGCGCAGCAGGATTGACCGGAATTGAAAAAGGCCCCGTCCACCACTGTTTCCACAGCGTGGTCGAGGTCGGCATCCGCGCGTACGTAGGCCGGATCCTTGCCACCGAGTTCCAGGCCGACATCGATAAAGCGGCCGGCGGCCGCGCGCTCGACCACCTCCCCACCGGCGACCGAGCCGGTGAAGGCGACGTGATTAATTTCGCGGGCACGAATCAGTCGCTCGGTATCGCTGTGACTCAGGTGTAGAAACTGAAAAACACCCTGCGGCAGGCCAGCCTCGGTGAACGCCGCCACCATGTTTTCGGCGCACAGCGGTGTCTGCGCCGAATGTTTCAGCAGCACCGTATTACCTGCGAGCAGGGAGGGCACTACCGCGTTGACCGCGGTGAGGTAGGGGTAATTCCATGGCGCTATCACCAGCGACAGACCCAGCGGCTCGCGGCGGATAAAGCGGGTAAAGCCACTTTTCTCCGGCAGGTGGATATCGGCCAGTGCCTCGGCGGCGATCTCCGCCATGTGATTGGCCCGCTCGGCGAAACCGAGAATCTCTCCGGCGGCAAAGCGGATGGGCCGCCCCATCATCCAGCAAAGCTCCTCGCCCAACTGTTCCTTACGTTCGGTAAAAACAGCCACCGCTTCACGCACTATCGCCGCCCGTTCGGCGAGCGGCGTGCAACGCCAGGCACGCTGGGCCCCTACAGCGCTATCGACAGCGGACTGAATTTCCACGTCACCGGCGAGCGCGCGTTCGACGTAGACAGAATTGTCGATCGGAGAGATGCAGTGCAGTTTATTCATGGTTATCGATGCATACGCAGATTGATGTCGACAGGCGGAGGCCCGTGTACAAAGGGCGAAACGATGATCAGATAATTTCGAAGTAGCGGTCGAGCTCCCAGTCGCTCACGTGGCGCCGGTACTCGCGCTCCTCCCACTCACGGCTGGCGGCGAAATGCTCAACGAAGTCGCTGCCGAACAGCTCCCGCGCCGCCTCCGAGGCTTTCAGCCGCTGCGCCGACTCCCACAGGGTGCGCGGCAGCGCCAGTTCCGCCGGCTGCTGCAAGGCATAGGCGTTGCCCGCCACCGCATCGCTCGGTTCCCACTGCTGCATCACGCCGTAGAGGCCAGAGCCCAGCGCCGCCGCCAGGGCCAGATAGGGATTGGCATCGGCAGCCCCGAGCCGGTATTCCGTGCGCTGGGACTTGTCGCTGCCGGGTATCACCCGCAGCGCGGCGGTGCGGTTCTCCACACCCCAGGTGGCATCGGTGGGTGCCCAGAAGCCCGGAACCAGGCGCCGATAACTGTTGACCGTGGGCGCCATCATCGAGAGGAATTCAGGCATCAGCCGCTGTTGGCCGGCAAGGAAATGGCGCTGCACGGCACTCATGTTCTGTGGCTGTTCCGGGTCGTAAAAGGCGGACTTGCCACTGTTCCGATCGCGTAGGGACAGGTGGATGTGGCCGCTCTGCCCCGGATAGTCGCCGGACCATTTGGCCATAAAGGTGGCCATCAGGCCGAGCCGTTGCGCCAATACCTTCAGGAAGGTCTTGAACAGCGCCGCCTTGTCGCCGGCGGCCTCGGCGCCATCCACGGCAATGGCCGCCTCCAGCACGCCGGGGCCGGTTTCGGTATGCAGCCCCTCCAGGGGGAAATCCATGCGCTGACCCAGGTCGAGGATCTCCCGGTACAGCTCCGCGTGTACCGAGTTGCGTAACATCGAGTAGCCGAACCAGTCCGGGGTGAACGGCTTCAGGTTGCGGAAGCCCTTCTCGCGGGCCGAGTCTGGGGTCTCGTCGAACAGGAAAAACTCGTACTCCAGCGCTGCCAGCGGCTCGAAACCGAGGGCCTGGCAGCGCTCGATCACCCGGCGCAGCGTGGCGCGCGGGCACACGGCCTGGGCCTGGCCGTCGAACTCGGCCAGGAACAGCAGCATATCGTCCTCGAAGGGCACCTCCCGACAGCTGTCCGGCAGTATGCGCACCGGCGCATCCGGGTAACCGGTGTGCCAGCCGGTGTAGCGGGCGTTGTCGTACAGCTGGTCCTTGACGTCCCAGCCCAGTACCACATCGCAGAAGGAGAAACCGTGCGCGAGGGAGGAGAAGAACTTGTCGCGGCTCATATACTTGCCACGCATGACGCCGTCGTTGTCGAACAGGCCCACCTTGACGTGACTGAGGTTGCGCTCCTCGACGATGGCGCGCGCCTCCTCCGGGGTCCTGATTTCCCTGGGTTTCAACATGGCTTCAGCCTCCTTGTTGTTATGGCTGAGTTGTTGTGGCTGTGTTACAGGATAGACCCGCCACCGGCGTCTATACCCCTATATACCCCTAACCAATGAGTCTAAGGGCGCCGCTTTCAGCGCCGGGGTTCAGGATATATAATCCGCGCTCCCGAATTTTCGATCACTACTCAGTCAGGAACAGCAATGAGCTTCGACAAGGTTTCCGCAGGTAAGGACCTGCCCAACGATATCAACGTCATCATCGAGATCCCGGCCAACCACGACCCGATCAAATACGAAGTGGACAAGGACGCGGACGCGGTATTCGTAGACCGTTTCGTAGCCACCCCGATGTTCTACCCGGCCAACTACGGCTACGTGCCCCAGACCCTGTCTGAAGACGGCGACCCCCTGGACGTGCTGGTTGTGGCCCCCTACCCGGTAATGGTCGGCTCCGTAATCCGCTCCCGCGTGATCGGCGTGCTAAATATGACCGACGAGTCTGGCGTAGATGCCAAGCTGCTGGCGGTACCGCACACCAAGCTGACCAAACTGTACGATCACGTTCAGGAAATCGGCGACCTGCCGGAGCTGCTGCTCAAGCAAATCGAGCACTACTTCGAGAACTACAAGGCGCTGGAAGCCGGCAAGTGGGTGAAAGTAGAAGGCTGGGCCGACGCCGAAGCGGCGCGCAAGGAAGTCATGGCCTCCCGCGAGCGCTACCTGAAAGAAGAAGGCTAAGCCACGCGTTTGCAAAGCAACGCTTTGCGCACGGCTTAGCGAGCCGCCACGGATGGCGGGACCGTCGCTAGAACAACGGCAATGCCGCCGCGCCAGGGATGGCATGTAACGAGCTTTTAGCCCGATCAAAAAAACCGGCCCCAGGCCGGTTTTTTTGTATCTGTTTGTGGAAGAGAACGCCCGGTTACGGCTCTGCTGGAATCAGTCGAGCTTCCAGTCGGGCACCTCAACAGCTGCCGCCTGAGTGCGCGAGCGCTCGCTTTCGTCGATCAGGTTGCCCTGCGCCGGCTTCAGGCTGAGGTGATCCACGGAAACCTGCACTGTCTCTTTTCTGTCCCGCTCGTGCTCCTTGACCAAATTGCCCTCCATCGGCGCCAGGCTCCAGTCCGGCCCGGCCGATGCCGGTGCAGAGGCGGGTTCATCCGCCTGCGGCGCCGGCGCAGGCGGCGCTACCGGTTCCCCGTCAGCCTTGAGCGCTGCCTGAGCGCCCAGCTTCGCCAGCGTTGCCTGCAGCTGTTCGGCCTGAGCCTGGGACAGCCCCTTCTTGATCGCCAGCGGGCGGCCGCTGAACAGTTTGTCGACGGTTTCCGGTCCGGCCTTGAACAGCCGCGCCAGGTTCGCCTTTACGTCGGCGGCGGTAAATCCAGGCACCAGATCGCCGCGAAAGATCAGGCTGTAGGTGGGTTCCGACATGGATTTGCCTCTGTTGTTATTGGTTATTCGTCCGGATTCAGCGTCTGATCCATTGTATAGGCCGGGGCAGCGGCAGTGGTACCGCCGACCTGGCGCGCGGGCACACCGGCAACGGTCGTGTGTTCGGGCACATCGCTCAACACCAGACTGCCGGCGGCGATCCTTACGCTCTCGCCGATCCTGACCGGACCGAGAACCTTCGCACCGGCGCCGATCATGACACCGCGGCCGATTTTCGGGTGCCGGTCGCCGCCGCCACTGCCACTGCCGCCGAGGGTCACCGAATGCAGTATGGAGACGTCGTCCTCCACCACGCTGGTCTCGCCCACCACCAGGCCGGTGGCGTGGTCGATCATGATGCCGCAGCCGAACTTCGCCGCCGGGTGGATATCCACCGCAAACTGCTCCGAGACCCGGCTCTGGAAATAGAGCGCCAGAGTGTGCCGCCCCTGCTGCCACAGCCAGTGGGCGACCCGGTGGGACTGCAGGGCGTGAAACCCCTTGAAGTAGAGGAAGGGCGTCAGATACTGATCGCAGGCGGGGTCGCGATCGTACCAGGCACTGATATCCGCGCGCATGCAACGGGAAATAGAGTCATCCGCCTGCAGTGCTGAGGCAATGACCTCCTGCAGCGCCGTGGCGGTCAGCGCATTGTGGTCCAGCACCGATGCCAGCTGGTAAGCCAGCGCGTCGTCGAGGGATTTGTGCCGCAGTACGGTGTTGTGGAAGTAACTGGCCAATACCGGCTCGCCAACCGCCGCTGCCGTCGCCTCGGCGCGCATCGCCTGCCAGATATCTCGTTTTCCTGTCTCGCCGTCGATGATCCGATCCTCACTCAACCCATTTCCGGATAGCAGTGATCCGGTATCCGCACAAAGCGCGTATATATATCGTGTATATGTCCGCACACAGTGTCGCACAGTTCCAACTCACAGCTCTGCAGTTGTTCACAGAGCCGTTCGGGAGTCAGCAAATGCTGCAGCTCAAACGCGCGCGGCGCGTAACTCAGGTGCCAGCGCTCCGGTGCTACGCCGCCACGGTCTTCGGCATAGGGCCGAAACAGGCCATAGCTCTGTCCGGCGGCAATGCGCGCATCCAGCCAGCAGTGGAAGGGGCCGAAAATTCCATCGTCCGCCACCTCCTGCGGGGTCAGCTGCGGCCGATAGTCGGCGGGCATTGCCGCGGCGTCCACCACGTCGAAATCCGTACCCCAGTGGTGACGGGATGCCCCCGGCAGCGCCGACCAGCGCAATATAGCGAATGCAACCTGTACCGGCGACAACCGCGCCACATCCAGCTCGACGCCGTTGCTGTCGAGCACCGGGCGCAGGCCCGCCGCCTTGTTGTTCCAGATAGTGCGCTGGCGCTCGAAGCTGCGAAAGCCCGAAACCACCAGGGGATCGAAGCCGGCATCGTGCGCGTCGGCGCACAGGCGCTCGAAGGCGACCAGCGCTTCCGGGTGCAGCAACTGTTCCGAGCGCGGCTCGACAATGACGTGCTCATCGCTAAGCCCGAACAGCATTCGTTTTAAAGGTACAGCTAACATAACTTTCTTATACGCGGACAACCTGAACAGGGCCAACTAAAGTGAAGAGACTTCAAGCCACTACTCTACCAAAAACGGAGACATTGCCGCCCACCAAGCAAAATTTATTTGATAGCAATTTCGATTCGCTTTGCGTTTTTAGCACCAATGCTAATGAATGTTTGGCCCTTTATCGTTTTATGCTATTTTCGGTCGCACGGCAAAAGGATCTTGCTGTGCGGAAACGAACGCCAATCTAGTTAGGGAAAACCCTCATGCACCCGAGTCAATCAGAGCTGTTAAAGCTGAAAAACCTGGGCCTCGCCTCTGTCAACATTCTCCACTCCATCGGCATTCGCTCCTGTGATGACCTGCGCCGGGTAGGCCCGGTAGAAGCCTTTATCAGCATTCGCAACCGCGGTATCAACGCGTCTCGCGTAATGCTCTATGCCCTGCAGGGCGCGCTGCTGGATGTGCACTGGAATGATCTGGATCCGGACCTGAAGCGACGCCTGGCCAGCGAGGCGGACCGCCTGCTGGCGGCACAGGACGCAGAGTAACCGCCGCCACAAAATTGACGAAGCGGCCGCGCCGAAGATCTTGAAAGCGCCGTCGCCGCCCCTATCTACACTTCCTCCTGAGAAATCTTGTTTGGAGAACACCGATGTTGCGCATTGGTCTCTTTCTGCTGACCAACTTTGCCGTCCTGGTCTTGGTTGGTATTGTATTCAACCTGCTGGGCTTCCAAGGCATCCTCGACGCCAATGGCGTCAACCTGAATCTGGGCGGACTGCTGACGTTGTGTGCCCTGTTCGGCTTCGGTGGCGCGCTGATCTCGCTGCTGATGTCGAAGACCATCGCCCGCATGACCACCCGCACCCAGGTCATCGACCAGCCGCGCACGGCCGACGAGCAGTGGCTGGTGGAAACCGTGCGCGAACTGGCACAGAAGGCCGGTATCGGCATGCCCGACGTGGGTATCTTCCCGATGCCCCAGGCCAATGCGTTCGCCACCGGCTGGAACCGCAACAGCGCGCTGGTGGCCGTCAGCTCGGGCCTGCTGGAGCGCTTCAATCGCGACGAGGCGCGAGCGGTCATCGGCCATGAAATCGGTCACGTCGCCAACGGTGATATGGTCACGCTGGCACTGATTCAGGGTGTCGTGAACACCTTCGTGATGTTCTTTGCCCGGCTGGTCGGCTTCTTTGTCGACCGGGTGCTGCTGCGCAACGAACAGGGACTGGGGATCGGCTACTACGTGACATCCATCATCATGGATATGGTGTTCGGTGTCTTCGCGATGATGGTCGTCGCCTGGTTCAGCCGCCGCCGCGAGTACCGCGCCGACGCCGCCGGTGCCAGCCTCGCCAACCCGCAATCCATGATAGCCGCGCTGCAGCGCATCAAGGCGGAGTCCGAAGCCGGCCGCGAGCAGCCGCTGCCCAGCAACATGAAGGCGTTTGGCATCTACGGCAATATGGGCGCGCTGCTGGCCAGCCACCCGCCCCTGGAAGACCGCATCCTGGCGCTGCAGAGCCCTCAGCGGTAACGAAGAGAGCCCTCCGCGTTAACGAAGAGCCCTCAGCGACATTGGAACAGTCCGCAACGACAGCGAAGTGAGCCACAGGCACGGATAAAAACGCTCTCTTCGCAGTCAAAGCCTCCAGCTGTTAACCCGGTTTTCCCTCCGGGTTAACATGCTTCCATCGAACCCAGAAACTGCATACGCCGACCATGAACAAGCTCAGAACCTTGCTGCTGGCCGCGCCACTGCTGTTGCTCACCGCACTCGCTACTGCAACCACTCCAGTGCCGGTCTTTTCCACCGACGACGAACAGAACACCATGCAGGTGTTCAATTTCGCCAGCCCTTCGGTGGTCTACGTCACCAACGAGACCCTGGTCCGCGACCGTTGGACCCTGCGCCTACACACCGTGCCCAAAGGGGCCGGCAGCGGCTTTATCTGGGATGAGTTCGGTCATGTAGTGACCAACTTCCACGTGATCGAGGGTGCCCGCAAGGTCACCATTACACTACAGGACCGCAGCGAGTGGCCGGCCGAACTGGTGGGCTCTGCACCGGAAAAAGACCTGGCAGTGCTGAAGATCGATGCACCACCGGAACTGCTGAGACCGCTGGTGCCCGGCACTTCGAACGACCTGGCCGTGGGCCGCAAGGTACTCGCGATCGGCAATCCCTTCGGTCTCGACACCACGTTGACTACCGGCGTGGTCAGCGCCCTGGGCCGCGAGATTCAGGCCGCCAACAATCGCACCATCCGCAACGTGATCCAGACCGACGCGGCCATCAACCCCGGCAATTCCGGCGGCCCCCTGCTCGACAGCAGCGGCCGCCTGATCGGCGTCAACACGGCGATTTACAGCCCGAGCGGCGCCAGCGTCGGCATCGGCTTTGCGATCCCGGTCGATACGGTGAAGAAGATAGTGCCCGAGCTGATTGCCCACGGCCGCCTGGTGCGCCCAGTACTGGGTATCGAATCAGCGCCGGACCAGTGGGCCAGTCGCTACGGTTTCGAGGGCGTCGCCGTACTGCGCACAGCACCCGGCATGCCCGCGGAACAGGCCGGGTTGCAGGGCGTCTACCGCACCCAGCGCGGTGGCTGGCAGCTGGGAGATGTGATCGTGGAGGTGAATCGCCAGCCGGTGCGCACTTACGACGACCTGTTGAACGTACTGGAAAACCACCGTGCCGGCGATGAGATCAGCCTGGGCATCGTGCGCGACGGGAAAATGCGCCACACATCGATTACACTCGCCGCTCCCGAATAACCGACAAAAGAATTGCTGTGCAGAAATATTTTCTTTGCCGTTACGATGAATTGACCGAGGGTCAGTCGAAGGGTTTCTCGCTCGGCGACACCGCCGCCGGTACCGACAATGTATTTGCGGTAATGAAGGACGGCGAGGTTTACGCCTATAAAAACAGCTGTCCGCACCGCGGCATCAATCTGGACTGGCAGGAAGACCAATTCCTCGACCCCGACGGCGCCCTGATCCAGTGTGCCTCCCACGGTGCCCTGTTTCTGATCGAGACCGGCGAGTGCATCGCCGGCCCCTGTGCGGGCGACTCACTGACACCGGTGCCCGTTGAACACACCCAGGAAGGCCTGTACGTTTTGCTGGCGGACTGAGCCGGAAGTCACAGACACGAGCGACCAACGGATGGCCGTTCCTGCAAAATCCATTTAGCTAAAAGGGATCGCCTCGAAGAGTGCGATCTCCGCAGCGTTGATACGCGCCCGATAGGCGAGCACCTCGACGCCCGCCGCCGTTGCCGCGTCTAATGCTGCGGCGTAGGCCGGATCAATCTCCCGCGCTGCCTCCACCGTCTCGATACCCGTGTGCTGCACACAGTAAAACAGCACTGCGCGCACTCCGCTTTCGGCCAGCTTCTGCAGCTCGCGCAGATGTTTGGCTCCCCGGCTGCTGACCGCATCGGGAAAGTAACCGCGGCTGCCCTCTGCCAGCGTGACGCTCTTTACTTCTACATAACAGTCCCCACCGGGGCCCGACAACAGCAGGTCGATGCGGCTGTTCTCGTCGCCGTAGCGCACCTCGCGGCGCAGAGACTCATAGCCCTGCAGTTCGGACACCACCCCGCCGCTAATCGCCTCCTCGACCAGCGCATTGGCACGCCCGGTATTAACCCCTGCCAGCGCCCCCTCCGGTGTCGTAGTGACCTCCAGGGTATGGCGGTACTTGCGCTTGGGATTGCCGGAATCCGAATACCAGCAGGGCGTATTTTCTGCCCAGCAGTTTCTCATCGACCCGGTATTAGGACAGTGGATAGTAAAGACTTCCCCGTCCGGGGTTTCGATATCGGCGAGGAACCGTTTGTAACGGCGCAGCAGGGTGGCCTGCTGCAGGGGCGGAGTGAGCTTCACGTGACGACCAATTGTGACAATTTTGACGCCACAAAATACTAGGGAACCTATGCGCAAGTCCATGGCCGCTCTGGCTTTCAGAGCGGTTCACAATCAAGGCGCAGCTTTGCAGGAATGCCGAGGCCTTTCAAAAAGTTGCAACGCAGAGTGTGAATTGCTCTGAAGGCCCCGGAGGGCGGGCCCTGAAGCGCACATCTGCTGCGTTGCAGCGCTTGTAAAGGGCTGGGCCATTCACTGCGCACTGCGCCTAACAGCTGCACGCTTCAGGGACCCGCAGAGAGGCTATGGACTTGCGCATAGGTTCCCGCGCCAACATTTTGTGGCGCGAACGGAAGAGATTTGGTAGCTTCTTCGCCCTCGGTCGCCAGGGCCATCGATGTATTGGGGTTGGGGGCGCCGGAAGAAGGAATAGCCTGCCATCGTGTCCTTGTTCAATGGGTTAAAAATGCATCACCCCGAACAATTCCGGACTAGGCTAGATTGAATTTGGTGGTATCGCCCCCATTAACGGGGGCCCGTATAGAAAGAGAGGCAACGACTATGCCCAAAACTGCTGCGAGCGCCGAATCTCTGCACGGCTTTGAGCCCTACAAAGAGAAGAAGGGCGAAGAGTACATGAATGAGAAGCAGCAGGAGCACTTCCGCAACTTGCTGCTGGCCTGGAAGGCTGAGCTGATGGCGGAAGTGGACCGCACCGTTTCCCATATGAAAGACGAGGCAGCCAATTTCCCGGACCCGGCCGACCGCGCCAGCCAGGAAGAAGAGTTCAGCCTCGAGCTGCGCACCCGCGACCGCGAACGCAAGCTGATCAAGAAAATCGACGCCACGCTCGAATTGATTGACCAGGACGATTACGGTTTCTGTGAAGCCTGTGGCGTAGAAATCGGCATTCGCCGTCTGGAAGCGCGCCCCACCGCTACCCTTTGCGTGGACTGCAAAACGCTGGCGGAGATCAAGGAAAAACAGATTTCTGGCTGATCTCACCTGTAGTGACGAGGCGATTCAAAAGATCGCCCGCCGCTCGAGGGCGATCTATAGGATCGCCCCTGCACAACCTTGAAGACCTCCAATCTTTATATCGGCCGTTTCGCCCCCTCCCCCACCGGACCATTGCACTTCGGCTCCTTGGTGTGCGCCCTGGGCAGCTACCTGGACGCCATTGCCCACGGCGGCCACTGGCTGGTGCGCATGGAGGACCTGGATCCCCCACGGGAAGAACCGGGCGCGGCCGACCGCATCCTGAAGTCGCTCGAGGCTCACGGCCTGCACTGGTACGGCCCGCTGGAATGGCAAAGCCGCCGCCATTCGCTGTACGAAGACATTCTTGCCGAAATGGCGGCGCGAGACTTGATCTACCCGTGCCACTGTTCGCGCAGCCAGATCCGGCGCAATGGCGGCCACGATAATATCGCCTGCCGAACAGGCGCAGAGGAACAGGGGCCGAGTGCCCGGCGCCTACAAACACCTTGCGCCTTGCGGCTGAAGTGCGCCGGCACCGAGGAGCAGTTTGTCGATATCTGGCGCGGCGAGCAGCGGCAGCTGATCGGCGAGGACACCATTCTCAAGCGCCGCGACGGCCTGCACGCCTATCAGCTGGCGGTCGTGGTCGACGACATCGATCAGCGTGTCAGCCATGTTGTCCGCGGCGCCGACCTGCTCGACACCACCGGCGCGCAGCAACTGCTGTTCCGGCTACTCGGCGCCACGCCGCCCCAGTATGGCCACCTGCCGCTGGTGATGGGCCCCGACGGCCACCAGAAACTGAGCAAGCAGAATCACGCCCCGGCCATCGACGACCGGCGCGCTGCGGCGAACCTGTGCACCGCTCTCGGTTTCCTCGGCTTTCACACGCCAGCGGAATTGGCGCACGAAAGGCCGGAACATATTCTCAAGTGGGCCGCGGCACGCTGGCAGCGCCACCAAGTGGACATGCGCGACCGGCAATTGCACTGAGCGGGCGCGGCAATTAACATTTTTCGCCAGTTCGCGGTGACTCGCGGGGAAATTGCTGTAACGCCTCTCGGACCGCGTTCAGTTTCCGCCGCCTGAGCGCTTCGATAGACCGCCCCGAACCTATCGGCGGCCGACTTTTAACTGCAGCCGCCACGAACCGGGCATCAATAAGCATTCTATGAGCAACCGCACCCTGTTAATCCTGCTGGTACTGGTGGGCTACGTTTTCTCACCGACCATCTTTACCTGGATGATCAATCCATCCGGCGCCTGGTACCGGCCTTTCATTCTGTGGTTCGTGCTGATCCTGCTGGCGGTATTTGTACAGATGAGGCGCAAGTCCGATGAACTTTGAGCTTGCGCATATTGCCCTGATCGGCGTGGCCTATATCGCCGCGCTGTTTTTCGTAGCCTTCGCCACTTCCAAGGGCTGGCTGCCGTCGCGCTGGGTGCGCCACCCGCTGATCTATGTGCTGTCGCTCGGGGTATCGCTGTCTGCCTGGACCTTCTACGGTATCGTCGACCTCGCCTGGCAATACGGCTACGGCGTGCTCGCCTACTATCTGGGCACCGGCGCCATGTTCCTGTTTGCGCCGGTGGCTCTGGAGCCGCTGGCGCGGCTGGCTCAGCGCTACCAACTGACGTCGCCGGCGGATCTGCTGGTATTCCGCTATCACAGCCGCGAGGCCGGCACCCTCGCCACACTGTTTATGCTGCTGGCGCTGCTGCCGCTGATTGCGCTACAGATACAGGCTGTATCAGAAACCCTCGCACTGCTGTCACGGGACAGTGTCGCCACACTGGCTCTGGCGGACAGCGGCGTCACCAGTAAGAACCTGATCGCCTTCTTCTACTGCGTCCTACTGGCACTCTTTACCAGCATGTACGGCGCCACCCGCGAGCGCCGCGCCGGCCTCGTCAGCGCCATGGCACTGGAATCAGTGGTCAAACTGGTGGCGCTTGTGGCGGTGGGTGCCTACGCCATCTACGGCGTATTCGGCGGTTTTGGTGGACTGGATCAATGGCTGGTGCAGAACAGCGATATGCAGCAGCTGCTGTACACACCGATCAAACAGGGGTCGTCGCACACGCTACTGCTGGTGTTTATCGCCACGGCCGTGGCCATGCCACACATTTTTTACCTCAGCGTGGCAGAGCGCCCCGCGGCCCAAACCCTGCGCACTGCCAGCTGGGGTTTCCCGCTGTTCCTGCTGCTGATGGCACTGCCGATCTTTCCGATCATGTGGGCCGGTTTCGCGCTGGACGTTTCTGAACCGGTGCAGTACTTCGCCCTGGCCGTGCCGCGGGCCAGCGGTTCGGCACTGCTGACAATTCTCGCCTTTATCGGCGGCCTGTCCGCCGCCACCGGCGCCCTGGTGATGATCACCTTGGCCCTGTCCACGATGGTGATGAACCATTGGCTGCTGCCGGGCACCCGCTGGCACTCCGAAGACAACATGTACCGCCAGCTGGTGTGGCTGCGCCGCGCCCTGGTCGCCGCGCTGTTCCTGGCCGGTTTTGCGTTCTACCTGCTGCTGAACAACCGTCTGTCGCTGTCGGACCTCGCGTTGCTGGCATTTATCGCTTCGCTGCAGTTCCTGCCGGGAATCTTCGCGGTCATTCACTGGCCACGCGGCAATCGCCGCGGCTTTATCGGCGGCCTGCTGGCAGGCATGTTGATCTGGGCCGTCGGCCTGTTGTTACCGGCAATCTTCGGCCTGAGCGGCATGACCCTGCCCGGCACCGATGTGCAGGTGCCGCTGGGTATGACTATCTGGACCCAGATCACCACCCTGTCGCTGGCTGCCAACGTGTTGCTATTTATCGGCCTGTCGGTATTTACCCGCAGCAGCAGCCTGGAACAGTACGCCGCCGATCTGTGCAGTGACGACACCCTGAGCCAGGCCCTGCGCCTGGAGCTGGACGTGGAATCGGCCGCGGATTTCCGCGTGCGTCTGGCGGAGAGCCTCGGTGGCGCGACCGCCAATCAGGAAGTGAACCGCGCCCTGCGCCAGTTGAATCTGCCCGACGGCGAGCGCCGCCCCTACGCGTTGCGCCAGCTGCGCAACAAGCTGGAAGCGAACCTGTCCGGCCTGCTCGGTCGGGTGCTGGCCGGGCAGATCATCGATCGCCACTTCCCCTTCAAGGACAGCGACCAGCCGGCCAACAAGGATATTCACCTGATCGAGACGCGGCTCAGCCGCTACAAGAACCAGCTGACCGGCCTCGCCGCGGAGCTGAATAACCTGCGCCTGTACCACCGGCAGATGCTGGAGGAACTGCCACTGGCGGCCTGTTCTCTGGGGCGCGACGGCGAGATATTGCTGTGGAACTACGCGATGCAGGACCTGACTGGGATCGCCGCCGGCGAGGTGATCGGCTCCAAGCTGGAATACCTGGTGGAACCCTGGCGCACCCTGCTGACCGAATTCGCCGATTCCGCCGACGCCAGCCGCTTCAAGCAGCAGGTCAATCTGGGCGGCAACAGCCACTGGCTGAACCTGCACAAGACGCGCCAAAAGAGTAGCCGCAGCGGGCGCGCGCGGCGCGACCGCGGCGACGGCCTGATGCTGCTGCTGGAAGACATTACCGAGACACAGATCCTCGAGCAGGAACTGATCCACAGCGAGCGCCTGGCGTCAGTAGGGCGGCTGGCCGCCGGTGTGGCCCACGAGGTGGGCAACCCGGTTACCGGTATCGCCTGCCTGGCCCAGAACCTGCACTTCGAGTCCGACAGCGCGGAAGTTCGCGACACCGCCGACCAGATCCTCAGCCAGACCCAACGGATCAGCCGCATCGTACACTCACTGGTCAATTACTCGCACAGCGGCAGCCAGGAGAGCGAGCGTGCACCGGTGGATCTCTACGCCTGCGTGCAGGAAGCGGTGCAGTTGCTGTCGCTGCAGCGCGACAAGACCCAGGTAACGTTTGACAATGCGGTGCCCGAGGACCTGATCGCCCCCGGTGACAACCAGCGCCTGATCCAGGTGTTCATCAACCTGCTCAGCAATGCCCGTGACGCCAGTCCCGACGGCGGCCATATCCAGATCGACGGCTATGTCGCCGGCGGTTGTGCCTGCGTTGCCGTCACTGACGATGGTCCCGGTATCTCGCCGGAACACCGCGATCGCATCCTCGAGCCCTTTTTCACCACCAAGGAGCCCGGCGAGGGCACCGGCCTCGGCCTGGCAATGGTGTACAGCATTGTCGAGGAACACGACGGCCAACTGGAGCTGATCAGCCCCGCCAACCCGGAAACCGGTCGCGGAGCAAAATTCATCGTGCAACTGCCCCAGGCAAGATAAGTGTCACCAGGTGCAAATATTGCGCAAAATTCGTGCAAATATTGCGCAATCGGGTCCATTTGAGTTGCATCGAAACGCTGAGCGGGTAAAACTAGGCGCTCACTGAGCATTTTGTAACCAGGCGTAACACATGAGCCACATCCTGATCGTCGAAGATGAAGCCATTATTCGCACGGCGCTGCGGAAGCTGCTGGAGCGGCACCGCTACAAGGTCAGCGAGGCGGGTTCTGTGCGCGAGGCGACCACCAAGTACCGCCTCAGCGATGTCGACCTGATTATTTCGGACCTGCGCCTGCCCGGTGCCCCGGGTACCGATCTACTCAAGCTGGCGGGCGATGTGCCGGTGCTGATCATGACCAGTTATGCGAGCCTGAGATCGGCGGTGGATTCGATGCGTATGGGGGCCGCGGACTATATCGCCAAACCCTTCGATCACGACGAAATGATCGCCACCGTGCGCCGCGTGATCGGAAAGGCCGAACAAAGCCGCGCCCAGGCGCCTGCTGCCAGCAAGGAATCCGGCCGCACCATCGCCGGCATGATCGGCGACAGCCCGGTCATGCGCGACCTCTACAGCCGCATTCACAAAGTCGCCCCGACCGATGCCACCGTGCTGGTGCATGGCGAGACAGGCACCGGTAAGGAACTGGTGGCGCGCGCAATTCACGAGGAGAGCCGCCGCGCCACCAAGCCGCTGATTTCGGTCAACTGCGCGGCGATTCCGGAGACCCTGATCGAGGCTGAACTGTTCGGTCATGAGAAAGGCGCCTTTACCGGTGCGCAGACTGCCCGCGAAGGCCTGGTGGCCGCTGCCGACGGCGGCACCTTGTTCCTGGATGAAATCGGCGAACTGCCTCTGGAGGCCCAGGCGCGCCTGCTGCGCGTGCTTCAGGAGGGGGAAGTTCGACCGATCGGCGCGGTGGAATCCCGCAAGGTGGACGTGCGCCTCGTGGCGGCAACGCACCGCAACCTGCGGCAGCTGGCCGCAGAGCGCAAGTTCCGTGAGGACCTTTACTACCGCATCAACGTGGTGCAGATGACCCTGGCACCGCTGCGCGAGCGCGGCAAAGATGTGCTGGCGATCGCCGAGCACCTGCTGGCGAAATATTGCGCCAAGGTGGAGCGCCCCACGCTCAAGCTATCGCCGGAGGCCGTCCAGGCGGTGACCACCTATACCTGGCCCGGCAACGTGCGCGAACTCGAGAACGCGATACAGCGCGCGGTGATCCTTACCGACGACAACAGCATGGAAATCGACCACAACACGCTGGATATTGACCTGGAGCTGGTACCCGTTGAAGAGGCGGATCCCGAGCGACTCCCGCGCAGCCGCCATACGGACCCACGCGAGGACCTGTCCCTGGAGGACTACTTCGCCCGCTTCGTCATCGAACACCAGGACACCATGAGCGAAACCGAACTGGCGAAGAAACTGGGGGTCAGCCGCAAGTGCCTGTGGGAGCGCCGCCAGAAACTGGGCATTCCGCGCAAGAAATCCCGCCGCGCCGCAACGGCCGAAGCCTGATACCCATAGAACTTACCGCGACGGGGGGTGATCTTCGGACCGCCCCGTCACCCTCGGACCGTCCCGCCAACGCTGCGTCGACAATCCCACCACCCGATTCCACCGTTACCCGTACCTACCCGCACTAGTAACAACTGAAAGTGTTACCCCTGTCTCACCAGGAGTAACAACTGCCGCGTTATCCGTAACGTAAAGAACTGTTACGGCGTCGCCCAATCACTCAAAATTTTTTTAAGCTATTGATTTAAAAGGGATTTTTAAAGTTGGCACACTAAATGCTTTCTTACTAGTACAAACAAGAAGAACAGCCAAGAATAAAAATAAATGACTGTTTAAGCCCTAATAACTACTCACAATAAGCGGGCGAAACACAATAAAAACAACGGGGCGGTCGACAATAAAAGCAAACAGGGACCAAAACCGACAGAACAATAAAAACAACAAACAATAACAATAAATAATAAAAATAAAGCAGAAGACAACAAAAAAAACGACAAGCGCGTTACAAACTGACTGATTGTACCTGGGAGAGGGTGTTTGCTAGACAGCAAATTGATAGCGCAAGGAAGCCGCTGCCTTCATAGTTAATAAGAATAATTCCCATCTTTCCTTTCTTTTCCCTGAGCTCACCACGCAATCTGCCCAGATTGCGGGCGTACGCCTTTGCCTGTGGTAGAATCCGCCCCGCAACAGGACCTGTCAGCACCAGTTCGAACGAGTAATTGTGACGGGACCTTCCAAGCCAGATCCCGTTGGCAGCAGTCAAGACAGACAGCCGTATGCTCAATTCCCTGATCAGTAGTATCAAACGCTGGCGCAAGCCGGCCAATCCAGGCCCCAGGGTCATCGCCCGCAGCGATCACAGTATTTCCCGCCGGGATATCAGCCGCGCCGCGCTGACGGTAATGAAGCGCCTGCAGGAGGCCGGATTTCAGGCCTATATCGTCGGTGGCGGTGTGCGCGACCTGCTGCTGGGTGGCCATCCCAAGGATTTCGATGTTGCCACAGATGCCACACCGGAACAGGCCAAGCAGCTGTTTCGCGGCGCCCGTATCGTCGGCCGCCGCTTTCGCATACTGCACGCGCGCATCGGCCGCGAAATTATCGAAGTTACCACCTTCCGCGGCCACCATAACGATGGCGAGGAGCACGAAGCACAGCAGTCGGAGCACGGTATGCTGCTGCGCGACAATGTGTACGGCGATTTGCAGAGCGACGCGGTCCGCCGCGATTTCACCGTCAATGCCCTCTACTACACCACCAACGGTTTTGCGATCCACGACTACACCGGTGGTGTCCGCGACATAGAACAGCGCCTGATCCGCATGATCGGCGATCCGAGTACCCGCTATAAGGAAGATCCTGTGCGCATGCTGCGTGCAGTACGCTTTGCCGCCAAACTGGACTTCACGATCGAAGACAAGACCGCGGCACCGCTGAAAGAGCTGGCGCCACTGCTACGCAACATAGCGCCGGCGCGGCTGTTCGACGAAGTGCTGAAGCTGCTGATGAGCGGCCACGGCGAGCGCACCTTCGAGCTGCTGCGCCAGTACCAGCTGTGGCACCACCTGTTCCCGGACAATGCCGCTTGTCTGGACGACCCAGCCGCGCTGGAGCTGACCCGCCTGGCACTGCGCAATACCGATCAGCGCATCCGCGACGACAAGCGCGTGACCCCCGCCTTCCTGTACGCGGCGCTGCTGTGGCCGGCGGTAAATGCAGAACAGCAGAAGCTGGCCGACAGGGGCACGCCGCCGATACCGGCCCTGGCCCAGGCCGCGCAGAAGATCACCAGTTCACAGCTCGCACACACGGCCATCCCGAAGCGTTTCTCGATTCCGATGCGGGAAATCTGGGATCTCCAATCCCGCCTGCCGCAGCGCGGTGGCAGCCGTGCCCAGCGCCTGAGCGAACATCCGCGCTTCCGCGCCGCCTACGATTTTCTGCTGTTGCGCGAAGAGTGTGGCGAACTGGAACCCGGTCTCGGCCAATGGTGGACCGAATTCCAGGAAGCCGATGAAGAACAGCGCCAACAGATGGTGCGCAAGCTGCAGCGCAGCGGCAGCAGCAGCCGACGCGGGCGCGGTTCGCGCGGCGGGCGCCGCCGGCCCCCCAAAGCAGCCGAGTAGTCAGTGCAGCGCGTATATATCGGCCTCGGTAGCAATCTGGCGGAGCCGGAAAAACAGCTGCGCAGCGCACTGGAGGCGATGGACACGATCCCCGCTACGCGCCTGTTACGCAGTTCCAGTTTTTATCGCAGTGCTCCGGTGGGTCCCGGTGAACAGCCGGACTATATCAATGCCGTGGCTGAGCTGGAGACAGAGCTGGCACCGCTGGCGCTGCTGGATCGACTGCAGGCGATCGAAGCGGCGCACGGGCGTGAACGGAGCATCCGCTGGGGTGCCCGGACCCTCGATTTGGATATACTGCTGTTCGGCCGCGAGCAGATAGACGTGCCGCGCCTGCAGGTTCCACACCCGCGCATGGCCGAGCGCAACTTTGTGTTGCTGCCACTGGCAGAGCTGGAACCGGAGTTACAGTTGCCCTCGGGGGAATCCATCCAGGCACTGCTGCAACTGTGTCCGCAGAATCGCCTGGATAAAATCTGACGCCAAGTTAAAGTAGCCAGATCAGCCGCGGCAGCGAACCTTGTCTTCGCCCCTGCAGCCCCGGAAGGGAAGGCCGCGAATAATAAAGGAGTAAGTTCAGTGGTCATCGAAACCGGCGAATCCCATCCGCAAGAACTCGACCTGTCCGGCAAGACATTGCCGCGATTTATCGCCGTCGAGGGGAATATCGGCGTGGGCAAGACCACGCTGGCGAAGAAACTCGCAGCGACTTTCAATTACGACACGCTGCTGGAGCTGCCGGAAGACAACCCCTTTCTCGAGCGCTTCTACCAGGATCCCAAGAGCGCCGCCCTGCCCACCCAGTTACATTTTTTGTTACAGCGCTCGCAGCAGATACAGGCGCTGCGCCAGGACGACCTGTTCAAGCCCGTTCGTGTCTCCGACTTTCTGATCGAAAAAGACCAGCTGTTCGCCGAGGTTACGCTCGATCCCGACGAGCTGGCCCTATACCAGCAGGTATACAAGCACTTGACCCTGCAGGCACCGAAGCCGGATCTGGTGGTGTATCTGCAGGCGCCGTTGAGTGTCCTGCAGGAACGCATCCGCACCCGCGGCATCGCTGCCGAGCGCTCGATCAGCGACGACTACCTGGCGACGCTGAACGAGGCCTACACCAATTTCTTCCATTACTACGACGAGGCGCCACTGTTGATCGTCAACAGCGAGGACATAGATATCGTCGACCGTCCACAGGATTATCGCCAGCTGGTGGAGTACATGCTCACCATCAGCAGCGGCCGCCACTATTACAATCCGGGGAATTGATAGTTATGTACGCTCCAGTTGAATTGGAAAAGCCGGTCACCGTGCAGACGCTGCGCAAGATGAAAGCGGACGGGGAGAAATTCATTACCGTCGCGCTCTACGATGCCCCGATGGCGGCGATGGCGCAGAAAAGCGGCGTGGAAGCGGTACTGGTCGGAGACTCCCTCGGTATGACGGTGCTCGGCTATGACAGCACGATACCGGTCACCATGGAGCAGATGATCTATCACGTGGAAGCCGTAGCGCGGGGCAACAAAAAGTCCCTGATCATGGGCGACATGCCGTTTATGACCTACGCGACCCCGGAGCAGGCACTCACCAACGCCACCCGTATCATGCAGGCGGGCGCACATATGGTGAAAATAGAGGGCGGCGCCTGGCTCGCGGAAACCGTGAAAATGCTGACCGACCGCGGAATCCCGGTGTGTGCGCACCTGGGCCTGACACCCCAGTCGGTGCACAAGCTGGGTGGCTACCGCGTACAGGGCCGGGATGAAGACCAGGCCGGCCAAATCCTCGATGACGCCGCCCAACTGGACGAGGCCGGAGCAGACCTGCTGGTACTGGAATGCGTTCCGGCAGCCCTGGCCAAACGCATCACCGATACCGTGTCCATGCCCACCATCGGTATTGGCGCCGGGCGCGATACCGACGCCCAGGTGCTGGTGATCAACGATATTCTCGGCCTCACCGAACAGCCGCCCAAGTTCTCGAAAAACTTCCTGCAGGAAGCGGGCAACATTCCCGGTGCATTGCGCAAGTACGCCGAAGACGTCAAGAACGGCGTTTTCCCCGAAGACAGCCACACGTTTTACTGATAGCCATGACGTTCGACCAACTACTCGCAGAGTGGCGCGCGCACGGGCGCGCGCAACAGGTTCCAACGGGCTGGACTCAGGGACGCGCTACCTTCGGCGGTCTGGTAGCCGCGATGCTTTACGAAAAAATGGCGGCGCATGTCGATGCCGATGCAAGTCTGCGCTCGCTGACCATATCCTTTGTCGGCCCGGTGGGGTCCGATGCGATCGATATTTCTTCGACCACGTTGAGAGCCGGCCGCTCGGTAACCCAGGTGGAAGGACATCTCCGCCAGGACGATTCAGTACTACTCGCAGGTCTCGCCAGCTTCGGTAAGGGGCGCGAATCGAATATCCACGTGGCCACCGATCGCGCGCCCGAATTCACTGGTCCCGACGAGTGCGAGGCCCTGCCCTATATTCCCGGCGTAGTGCCGGAATTCACGCAAAAGTTTGACTATCGCATTGCCCGCGGGCAATTGCCTTTCAGCGGCAGCAGCGACAATCACCTGGGCGGCTGGGTGCGCTTCAAGGATGGCAGTAACGCCCCGGTAACCATCAGCCACCTGCTCACCCTGATCGATGCCTGGCCGCCGGCGATTCTGCCGATGTTACGCGCACCAGCACCTGCCAGCTCGCTGGCCTGGACGGTGGAATTTATCGAACCACTGCCAGCGCTGAAGGCCGACAGCTGGTGGCAATATCTGGCGGAAGTGGAGCAGGCTGCGGATGGTTACGGCGTGATTCAGGCGCGGCTGTGGGATGCGGACGGCAGGCTGGTGGCCTTCTCGCGGCAAACAGTCACGGTATTCGATTGATCACAGCCACACGTCCGGTGGCATGCGCTGTCAGACCGGCTGTGTCTGCGGCTCCGGATACGGCTTGGCGAAAGAAAAAGCTTGTGATGATGGCCCCCGGGTTTTCAGTGTCTGCAGCGCGCGCCTCGCGTCTTCGATGCTCGGAATCGTACCGGCGGGAATCCACCAAAGGGCCAGCGCCGGCCCTGTGAACTTCTCGAACCAGCTCTTTTTATTCTTCAGTACTTCTAGATGCTCACCGGAGTACACATAATTCTTCAGAGCTTCCATTGAGGTCCACACCGACATATTGACGATAATGCGCTCGTCTTCGAACACCTGAAGCGCAGTCGCATCGCCCTCCTCTGTCTGCAGCCGCCAGACGAACCCCGGGCTGTGATCCGCCAGTGCATTGATTCGATCTAGCTGGTCGACGAAGCCCTGCATTACAGGGCTGTCCAGCGGGCCTTTGGCCCGCGCTATATTGACCTGGGCCAGGTGAAAATTTTTCGACATATCCGTGTCCTTAAAGCCATTTTCTCCAGCGGAAAATCACGATCTGCAGTATCACCGCGAGCACCAGCAGGCCGCAGAAGACCGCAAACGCCCCTGGCGCATCGGCGCCGGGGATTCCGCCCACGTTTACCCCCAGCAGGCCGGTGAGGAAACCCAGCGGCAGAAAGATGGCCGCAACCACCGACAGCACATACATACGGTTGTTGAGCTGTTCCGAGTTGCGACTCAGCAGCTCCTCCTGGGTGACCGCGGCACGCTCGCGCACCGCGTCTATGTCTTCAATATGGCGCAGCAGGCGATCACTTACTTCGCGCAGCTGCATACGGCTGCCCTCGTCGAACCAGGACACCTTTTCCTGCAGCATGCGCGACAGCGCCTCGCGCTCGGGGGCGAGATAGCGGCGCAGGGTAATGGTTTGCTTGCGCAGCTGTGCCAGGTCGGCCCGCAACTCCGCACTGCGGGCGTCCAGCACGCGGTCCTCCAGGTCGTCGATTTTGTCCTCGAAGGCCTCTACCGTGTCACTCATGCGCCATACCAGTAGATCCGTCAGGGAAACCACCAACCCCGCAGCGTTGACCGGTCCACGCCCGGCGCGCAGGAGCTGCAACAGATCGTTGACCGAAAGCAGGCGCCGCCTGCGGGTACTGATAATGCGGTGTTCTTCTACCCACAGCCGAATGGATACCATGTCTTCGGGTTGCGATTCCGGGTTGAGATTGACTCCGCGCAACGCGACCAGCAGACCGTCGCCAAGTGCGGTGGTACGCGGCCGGGTTTCCTCGGTAAGCAGCGCATCGACCACCAGAGGCTCGAGGCCACTCTGCTCGCGCAGCCACTGCTGCACCCCGGCATCGGTATAGTCGAAATGCAGCCATAGCAGGCCCTGCTGTGGCTGCCAGTCCCGGACTTCGCTCCAGCCCAGATCCCTGCCTCCGCCTTCGCGATCAAGCAGATAGGCGTGAATCAGGCCGACATCCACGGCTATCTGTTCTTTTGTGCCTGTGCTATCCATGCGCGTCTCCATTTTTCTAACGCTGCAATAACAGCGATGCCTCTGCCCTCTCACCGGGAGCAAGCTGCCAACTGTCGGCAAAGGCATTGCCGTGCTCCACACAGACAAACTCACCGTAGTGATCGTCAACGTCCGCCAGTGTCGCGGCCAGTTCCGGGCCCGGATTCCAGGTGATCACGCTGTGGCAGTTGTCGCTGTGGGTGTGGATGGGCGCGCGAGTGAGAATCTGTTGATGCGCAGGTGCATTTTCAAACACCCGATCGACCTCGCCGGGAAAAGTGAGCGGTCCCTCCTGGCGAAACCGCGCCAGTTCGCGGGTGTTGTCCAGGTAATCGGTATGCTCCAGTCCGTGCACTTCGATTTCGCGCACGCTTTCCACCGGGAAATACGTGTGCCACGCCCAGCTGTACTCAACGGTCTTTTCCGCCAGGTTTTCCAGTCGCAGGTGTAACTGCAGTTCGCGCCCCAGCCGCATCGTGAAGTCACAGCGGAATGGCGCCTCGAAAACCTCACTGCCGTCATGCCGGAAAGTGAACACCAACTCCACGTCGCCACCCGGCAACTCTTTCGCTCCTGTCAGCTGCCACGGCTGAGTGCGCACCAGTCCATGTTTGGGCTTAGTCGGATCGACGCGGTTGATGCCGAACCAGGGTAGGCATAACGGGATGCCGCCGCGCACGGCTTTGCCCGGCTCGAATTGTGCCTTGGGACTGAGCCATAACAACGGCTCCCGGTCCGCGGCCTGGAACTCCAGCAGCTGGGCACCTTGCTTGGCGATAACCGCACGGTACCGCGGTGTCTGCACCAACAGCAGGTCGAGCCCCGGTTTGCCGTAGAGGGCACCGCTATCGGTATCGCGGATAAAACTGGTTTGTAACTGGTCACTCACGCGTGTACTAGATCCTTATTGTGATGGTTTCTATTTTTCTGTTTTGCTGAGATGTGCCAGTTCACCGGCATGCTGCTCCCAATTCTGGCCGTCGAAGGGCTCTATCACAACGCCTTCCGGCATCCCGTCCAGACAGCGGAGATTGACACTGTAACCATCGGGATTGGACCGCGGGACATAAAAGGATTTCACCCCGCAGTGCCGGCAGAAATAGTGCCTGGCCACTCCGGTATTGAAGGTGTAACAGCTGAGATGATCCTTGCCTTGCAGCAATTCGAAATCCGCGGTCGGCACTATCAGGTGCTGAAAGCCAACCATCTGACACATCGAACAGTTGCAGGCATGCGCCACCAGGGGTTCACCGGCCTCATGCCTGACGATTGCGCGGAAGCGCACTGCACCGCAGTGACAGCCCCCTTCCAGTGTGCTGGCAACCTTATTCATCGATAAGATTCTCTCGGGTAAATAGTGGTCGGGCACACAGCAGCGTCAGGGCACCTGCGGCGAGCATAAAGTGGAACCAGTTCATTCGCGCCAGCCCGAACACCCGCGTCGCACCGGTGCCAACCACCAGACCAGCCATGATGACCAGCACGGCGCCGGCGCCGAGTAACAGCGCCTGCGGACGCGACAGGCCGCGCGCCGAAAGCAATTCCAGCACCGCTACCGCCAGCCACAGCAGCAACCCGAGAGTCGAATAGATGCTGCCGACTGCCTGCGCAGACAAGGCCGCGGTTTCCGCCGCACCCAGCGACGAGCCGATCACCAGCACCATGGTCACGTAGGCCGGCGCGCGGCTGGCCTGACCGATTGCCAGCCCGAGGCGCGCCCATAGCAAGGCAATACCGATTAGTAAAAAGGAGACACTGCCCGACAGCCGCGACAGCGCGCGATGCAGCTCGGTAACACCGGGATCAATCCCGTACCGATAGGCCCCCGCCGTGGCGGCCAGGGCCAGGCAGAGCGAAGCTGCGACGATCAGCAGGGCCGGTGATTGGCAGCGGCTGCGGGCGATATACCAGTATTGATTGGCCACCAGCAGGGCGGCCAGGGCGAGCAGAATTTCTGCGAGCCAGAAGTTGTGCAAGGTTGTTCCCCTTTTTCTTTAAAGAGGATTCTAACCGAAAGCGAATGGGGCTGCGCCATAGCAACTGGGCCCACGGGCAGAACCGCAGGTATAAAAAAACCCGGCAGTTGCCGGGTTTTTTGTGCGCTCAGGAGACTCAGGCTTCGTCAGAGGCCTGGTTCGCCTCGGCGGATTCCTCCGCCTGATCCGCCTTCGCTTCCTTGATGGAGAGCTTGATGCGGCCACGCTGGTCGACGTCCAGTACCTTCACGAATACCTTCTGGCCTTCGCTGAGGTAGTCGGTCACAGCGTTAACACGCTCTTCGGCGATCTGGGAAATATGCACCAGACCGTCCTTGCCCGGCAGGAAGTTCACGAATGCGCCGAAATCGACGATGCGCACTACGGTACCCTCGTAAATGGCGCCGATTTCAGCTTCTGCGGTGATTTCCTCGATGCGGGTTACCGCCGCTTCCAGGCTCTCGCCGTCTTCACCGAATACCTTCACGGTACCGTCGTCTTCGATATCGATGGAGGCACCGGTTTCCTCGGTGATGGAACGGATGGTCGCGCCGCCCTTGCCGATCACGTCGCGGATCTTGTCCGGATGGATTTTCAGGGTTGCGTAGCGCGGTGCGTTCTCGTTCACAGTGGAGCGGGATTCGCCGATAACCTTGTTCATTTCCGCGAGGATGTGCAGACGTGCGTGCAGCGCCTGCTCCAGTGCGGTTTCCATGATCTCTTCGGTAATACCTTCGATCTTGATGTCCATCTGCAGCGCGGTCACACCAGAGGCGGTACCCGCTACTTTGAAGTCCATGTCGCCGAGGTGGTCTTCATCACCGAGGATATCGGTCAGAACCGCGTAGCCTTCGTCTTCCTTCACCAGGCCCATGGCGATACCGGCTACCGGCGCCTTCAGCGGCACACCGGCGTCCATCAGCGCCAGGCTGGAACCACACACGGAAGCCATCGAGCTGGAACCGTTCGATTCGGTGATTTCAGAAACCACACGCAGGGTGTACGGGAAGCTCTCCGGATCCGGCAGTACTGCGGCAATACCGCGACGCGCCAGACGGCCGTGGCCGATTTCGCGACGACCGGTAGCGCCTACACGACCCGCTTCACCTACGGAGTAGGGAGGGAAGTTGTAGTGCAACATGAAGTAGTCTTTGCGCTCGCCTTCCAGAGCGTCGATGATCTGCGCATCGCGGGTAGCGCCGAGGGTGGCTACTACCAGAGCCTGAGTCTCACCGCGGGTGAACAGTGCAGAGCCGTGACCCTTCGGCAGCACGCCGACTTCCACGCTGATCGGGCGCACGGTCTTGGTATCGCGACCGTCGATACGCGGCTCGCCGCGCACTACGGCGCCGCGAACGATTTTCTTCTCCAGCTTGCCGAAGTAGCTTTTGACGGTGCCTTCGTCCACTTCCTCGGTCGCCAGGACTTCAGCAGCTTCGTTGCGCAGCTCGCCCAGACGGGTGGTGCGCGCCTGCTTGTTGGTGATCTTGTAGGCTTCGGCTACTTTGTCGCCGAACTGGCCTTCCAGCGCAGCCTTCAGCACGCCGTCTTCCGCTTCCGGCTGCCAGTCCCAGGTGGGCTTGCCCGCTTCGGCTTTCAGCTCTTCACAGACTTTGACAACGGCCTGCATCTCCTGGTGAGCGAACAGTACTGCGCCCAGCATGATGTCTTCCGGCAATTCTTTCGCTTCGGATTCCACCATCAGCACGGCGTCTTTGGTGCCGGCTACGACCATGTCCAGCTCGGAAGTCTTCAGCGCGCTGTAAGTCGGGTTCAGCAGGTAACCGTCTTCCTGGGTGTAGCCCACGCGCGCGGCGCCAATCGGGCCACCAAACGGGATGCCGGAAACAGACAGGGCTGCGGAAGTACCGATCATGCCGGCAATATCCGGATCCACGTCTTTCTCGGCAGACAGCACGGTGATCATTACCTGAACTTCGTTCATGAAGCCCTTCGGGAACAGCGGGCGGATCGGACGGTCGATCAGGCGGGAGGTCAGAGTTTCTTTCTCGGACGGGCGGCCTTCACGCTTGAAGAAGCCACCGGGAATCTTGCCGGCCGCGTAGGCCTTTTCCTGATAGTGCACGGACAGCGGGAAGAAGCCCTGATCCGGCTTGGC
Source organism: Microbulbifer marinus (assembly GCF_900107725.1). Lineage (GTDB taxonomy): Bacteria > Pseudomonadota > Gammaproteobacteria > Pseudomonadales > Cellvibrionaceae > Microbulbifer > Microbulbifer marinus. The sequence goes on from NZ_FNQO01000001.1 coordinate 1,696,287, forward strand.
TTCTTTGGCGCCTACTACGGTACACAGCACCACGGTTTCGCCCATGGTTACCAGCGCCGCACCGGTGGCCTGGCGCGCAACGCGGCCGGTCTCGATGGTGACTTGCTGATTTCCGTACTGGAAGGTTTTGCTTACTGGATTCACTAGTATTTTCCTATTTCCTATCGGTTACTGGCCCATTCCAGTAACCCCTACAGGCGGCCCGAACAATTCCGATGGGCCACGGACATTGCGGTACAGGATGTACCGCCACCGGCCTAAGGCCGGCACGAGCGCCAAAAGACAGCGGATTAACACATCTGCACCAGCCTTTCGGACGCGACTGTTGGAAAGTGGCAGGGATGTCACTCTCCAGCAAGTAGGTAAAAAGAAGAATGCCCGCCAGAGGCGGGCATTCCAGGGTCTTAGCGACGCAGGCCGAGCTTGGCGATCAGCTGTGCGTAGCGGCTCAGATCCTTGCGCTTCAGGTAGTCCAGCAGCTTGCGACGCTGGTTTACCATGCGGATCAGGCCACGACGGGAGTGGTGATCCTGCTTGTGCGCAGAGAAGTGACCCTGCAGTTTGTTGATATTGGCGGTCAGCAGGGCTACCTGGACTTCCGGGGAACCGGTATCGCCTTCGGATTGGCCGTGCTCTTTCAGGATGGCTGCTTTTTCAGTTGCAGTCAGTGCCATAACGAATTACCTCGTCGTAATATGCTTTGAAGATTCGGCTGGCCCGTGCATATTTACAGACCAGCTAGTCGATTTGCAGCCGCTGACTTGAATAGTCAGTTGCTACTTACCAGACGTCGCGGTGCCACGCACCCGTCATCGGTAATTTCTCCAACGCCCAGAAAATCGCCATTTTCCAGGAAGAGGCGCACCATATCACCTTCTTCGCCTATACGGTAGACCTGCAGATCCATTACCGGCTGTCCCTGACGCACATAGTAACCAGAGTCATCCGGCAGTATCAGCTTGGGCAATGTGGCGGCGGGTGAATCCACTGGCAGCAGGTGGTGGTCGAGTTCTTCCGCCCTGCCCTCACCGCGCTCTTCGGTCAGCTCATCGAGCGTAATGGCATCTGCCTCGTCGAAGGGCCCGGCGGCGCTGCGGTGCAGCTGGTCCACGTAGGCACCCACACCCAGGGCCTGACCCAGGTCCTCGGCGAGGCTGCGGATATAGGTGCCCTTCGAGCAGTGCACTTCCACCTCGGCGCGGGGCTGGCGGCCTCCGGTAAAGCTCAGCAGCTCGAACTCGAAGATCTCGACCTCGCGCGCCTCGCGCTCCACTTCCACACCCTGGCGCGCCAGCTTGTACAGCGGCTGGCCCTTGTGCTTCAGCGCCGAATACATGGACGGCACCTGCTTGATGCGGCCGCGGAACTGCTCCATGGCCTTCAGTACCGCCTGCTCGGTCAGCCCGGAGGCGTCGCGGGTCTCCAGCACATCGCCGTCGGCGTCACCGCTGGCGGTGGTCATGCCGAAGCAGAAGGTACTGCGATAGCGCTTGTCCGCGTCGAGCAGGTACTGGGAAAACTTGGTTGCCTCACCAAAACAGATCGGCAGCACGCCGGTGGCGAGCGGATCCAGCGCGCCGGTGTGGCCGGCGCGATTGGCGAAGAACAGGCGTTTGGCTTTCTGCAGGGCGTCGTTGGCGGTGATGCCGGCGGGCTTGTTCAACAACAGCACACCGTGAACCGGCCGGCCCCATTTAGGTCTGCGGCCCATGAATCAGTCTTCGTTTGAATCGCTGTCGTCTTGGTGGTGCTTGCGGTCCGCTTGCACCGCCTTGTCGATCAGCGCAGACAGCTCCTGACCGCGTACCGAAGTTTCGTCGTAACGGAACAGCAGGCGCGGAATGGTGCGAATCTGAATCGAGCGTGCCAACTGCGTGCGCAGGAAACCGGCGGCCTTGTTCAGCACGTCCATCGAAGCGTTGATCTTGGCGCGGTCGTCCTCGCCGACGAAGGTGACGTACACCTTGGCGACGGTCAGGTCGCGGCTGACCTCCACGTCGTTGACATTGACCATGCCCAGACGCGGGTCGCGCACTTCCTTCTGGATCAGTTGCGCCAGTTCGCGGCGCATGGCATCGGCGACGCGGTCGGCACGGTGGAATTCTCTTGCCATCGGTTACCTATCGGAATGGCTTTTTGCAGTCTCGTCATTCCGGCGCAGGCCGGAATGACGAATCCGGATGTTGACCGCGGCTTACAGCTCGCGGGCAACCTTAACGATATCGTAGACCTCGATCTGGTCGCCGGGCTTGACGTCGTTGTAGTCCTTCACGCCAATACCACACTCCATACCGTTGCGCACTTCCTGCACATCGTCCTTGAAGCGGCGCAGGGACTCCAGTTCGCCCTGGTAGATCACGACGTTGTCGCGCAGTACACGGATCGGCTTGTTGCGGTGCACGACCCCCTCGGTGACCATACAGCCGGCAATGGCGCCGAACTTCGGCGAGCGGAACACGTCGCGCACTTCGGCGATACCGACGATATCTTCGCGCAGCTCCGGCTCCAGCATGCCCGACAGGGCCTGCTTCACTTCGTCCAGCAGGTTATAGATCACGCTGTAGTAACGGATCTCAACGCTCTCGGTCTCCGCCAGTTTGCGCGCGGCGACGTCGGCGCGGGTGTTGAAACCGATCACGATAGCGCCGGAAGTCAGGGCCAGGTTGATATCGTTCTCGGCGATACCACCCACACCACTGGACACGACGTTGACGGAAACTTCCTCGTTGCCGATATCCGCCAGCGCACCCAGGATGGCTTCCAGGGAGCCGCGCACGTCGGCCTTGATCACCACCGGCAGCACCTTGCGCTCGCCGGCGGCCATGTCCGCGAACATGTTTTCCAGCTTGGCGGCCTGCTGGCGCTTCTGGCGCTCACTGCGCTCCTTCTCGGCGCGCTGCTCGGCCACTTCGCGGGCCTTGCGCTCGTCCGCCACCACCAGGAATTCATCACCGGCATTCGGCGTAGTATCCAGACCCAGCAGCTCCACCGGGGTGGAGGGGCCAGCTTCCTTAACCTGTTTGCCCAGCTCGTTGGTCATCGCGCGCACGCGGCCGTAGCTCTGACCGGCCAGCACGATATCACCGCGCTTCAGCTCGCCGTTCTGCACCAGCAGGGTGGCAACCACACCGCGACCTTTCTCCAGGCGCGATTCGATCACGACGCCGGTCGCCGGCACGCCGACCTTGGCCTTCAGCTCGAGCATTTCCGCCTGCAATGAAATGGCTTCCAGCAGATCGTCGATACCCTGGCCGGTGTGCGCAGATACATTGATGAACTGCGTGTCGCCACCCCAGTCTTCCGGGATCACGTCTTTCGCGGCCAGTTCGTTCTTGACCCGGTCCGGATCCGCCGATTCCTTATCGCACTTGTTGATGGCGACAACCAGCGGTACGCCGGCGGCGCGGGCGTGATTGACGGCCTCTTCGGTCTGCGGCATCACACCGTCGTCCGCGGCCACTACCAGAATCACCACGTCGGTGGCCTGGGCGCCGCGCGCACGCATCGCGGTAAACGCGGCGTGGCCCGGGGTGTCCAGGAAGGCGATCTCGCCCTGGCTGGTCTGCACGCGGTAGGCACCGATGTGCTGGGTAATACCGCCGGCCTCGCCAGAGGCAACCTTGGTCTCGCGAATATAGTCCAGCAGCGAGGTCTTGCCGTGGTCAACGTGACCCATCACGGTCACCACCGGTGCGCGCGACACCTCTTCACCCTCGGCCGCCTGGGCCTCGGCCACCAGCGTCTCCTCCAGCTCGGACTCGGAGCGGTACACCACTTTGTGGCCCATCTCCTCGACGATCAACTGTGCGGTATCGCGGTCCAGGCTCTGGTTGATGGTGACCATCTCGCCCATCTTCATCAGGCGCTTAATCAGCTCACCGGCCTTGATATTCATCTGCTTGGCCAGCTCGCCGACGGTGATGGTTTCACCCAACTGTACTTCGTACACCTGCTTTCCTGTCGGCCTCTTGAAGCCGTGTGTAGGTTTGATTTTCAGCGTCGGACGGGACAGCGAGCGGGTGCTGCGCTTCTCGTCCTCGTCGCTTTCGAAAGCCTCGAGAGCCTGGTCGTACAGCGCGGTCTTGCTGGATTTTTTCGGGCCGCCCTTGGCCGCGCGCCGTCCGCGACGCTTGCGCGGTTCTTCCTCGTCCTTTTCCACGACCACAGTTTCCAGCTTGCGGCGCAGAGACGGCTTGACCGCTTCGGTCTTGGCCTTCTCCTGCTTTTCCTGCTCGACGCGCTGGCGCTCCGCCTCGACGCGGGCCTTCTTCTCTTCCAGCTCGCGCTCTTCCTGCTGGGCCTGCTGCTTGCGGCGCTCCATTGCAGCGATACGCATCGCCTCTATGTCGTCGACATAGCTGGTGCGGACCGGCGCCGGCTCGGGCTTCTCTGCCGGCTTTTCCTCGGCAGCTGCCGGCTCGGGCTCGGCCGCGCTTTCCGCTGCTGCCTGCTGTGCCGCGACTTCGGCTTCCGCCGCTTCACGGGCGGCCTGCGCTTCCGCTTCCGCGCGGGCGCGCTCGGCTTCCAGCTGTTCGGCGCGGGCTTTCTCCTGCGCGGCCTGTTCCGCCAGTGCCTGATCCAGCTCCGCCTGCGATTCTGCCTCTTGAGCCGCCTCGGCCTCCAGCTCTTCCGCCGGGCGCTTCACATAGGTGCGCTTCTTGCGCACTTCCACATTCACGGTTTTACGGCCGGTGCCAGAGCCGGTTTTCAGTGTAGTGGTGGTCTTGCGCTTCAGGGTGATTTTGCGCGGCGCAGCGCCCTGCTCTCCATGACTGCTTTTCAGGAAGTTGAGCAGGACCTGTTTTTCCTCATCCGACACCACCGCATCCGCAGTCGTGTGGGGCAAACCCGCTTCCTTCATCTGCTTGAGCAGACGATCCTCGGTGGCACCAACCGATTTGGCGAGTTCGCTAACTGTTACTTCGGCCATTCTCTCTCCTAAAAGTCACTTGGTCGGAGGGGGTTACTTGTTCGTTTCGCGTTAATACTTATGCTTGTTCGCCGCTGTCGTCGGCAAACCACGGCTCGCGCGCCTTCATGATCAGCGCTGCGGCACGTTCCTGGTCGACACCTTCGATATCGAGCAGGTCATCCACCGCCTGCTCCGCCAGGTCTTCCATGGAGGCAATGCCGCGACTGGCCAGCAAGAAGGCCAGGTGACGGTCCATACCGTCCATATTCAGCAGGTCTTCCTGCGGCTCGGACGCATCCAGCTGCTCTTCGGACGCCAGCGCCTGAGTCAGCAGCGCGTCCTTGGCACGGGCGCGCAGTTCCTCGGCGATTTCCTCGTCGAAGCCCTCGATACCCAGCATTTCCTCGATGGGGACATAGGCCACTTCTTCCAGAGTGGTGAAGCCCTCATCCACCAGCACGCCGGCAACGTCTTCGTCGATATCCAGGCGCTCCATGAACGTTTCCATGATGGTGCTGGACTCGGCTTCCTGCTTGCTCTGCCACTCATCAACGCTCATCACGTTGATCTGCCACTGGGTCAGTTCGGACGCCAGGCGTACGTTCTGGCCGCTGCGGCCGATGGCCATGGCCAAGTTTTCTTCGGCCACTGCCACGTCCATGGAACCGGCATCTTCGTCGACGACGATGGATTCGATTTCCGCCGGCGCCATCGCATTGATGACAAACTGCGCCGGGTTCTCGTCCCACAGCACGATATCGACGCGTTCGCCGGACAGCTCGTTGGAAACGGCCTGTACACGCGCGCCGCGCATGCCGACACAGGCGCCGACCGGATCGATACGGCCGTCGTTGGTGGTGACGGCGATCTTGGCGCGCAGGCCCGGATCGCGGGCAGCACCCTTGATTTCGATAACCTGTTCGGCAATTTCCGGCACTTCGATGCGGAACAGCTCGATGATCATCTCCGGGCAGGAACGGCTCAACATCAGCTGCGGGCCGCGGGCCTCCGGCTGGATTTCCAGCAGGATGGCGCGCACGCGGTCGCCCAGACGGAAGATCTCGCGACCTACCAGCTGATCACGCGGCAGGCGCGCTTCGGCGTTACCGCCCAGGTCCACGGCGATAAAGTCGCGGGTCACCTTCTTAACGGTGCCGCTGACCAGCTCACCGACACGGTCGCGGTACTCTTCCACAACCTTGGCGCGCTCGGCTTCGCGTACCTTCTGCACGATCACCTGCTTGGCGGTCTGCGCGGCGATACGACCGAACTCTACGTTCTCGACCTGCTCGCGGTAGACATCGCCGGCTTTCAGTTCGGGATCTTTCTCGTGGGCCTCTTCCAGAGTGAACTGGGTACCCAGCTCCGCGAGGGTATCGTCATCCACGACTTCCCAGCTGCGGAAGGTCTCGTAGTCACCAGTCCGGCGATCGATAACGACTTCGATGGTGGAGTCCTCGTCGTAGCGCTTCTTGGTGGCCGTTGCCAGTGCCGCCTCGATGGCCTGGAAAATAATTTCCCGGTCAACGCCTTTCTCGTTGGATACCGCCTCGGCTACCAGCAAGATCTCTTTATTCATGCAGCTGTGCCTCTAAATCGCCTGAATCCAGGCTCCTGTACAGGTTACTAAATAGGTTACTTGGTAAATTGGGGAACTATGTTTGCCTTCTCGATACTGTCGATCGGCAACAGGTATTCGTTCTCGCTGTCCACGCGCAGTACCACTTCATCGCCCTCGACACCGGCGAGCAGACCGCGCCACTTGCGCTGTCCGTCCAGCGGCATGCGCAGGCGCACCTCTATCTGTGCGCCGACAAAGCGCTGGTACTGATCCAGCTTGTACAACGGGCGGTCAAGCCCAGGCGAAGAGACTTCCAGCGTGTACCTGCTGCTGATGGGATCTTCAACGTCCAGCACGGCACTCGCCTGGCGACTGACTTTTTCGCAGTCCTCCACGCTGATACCGTCTTCGGAGTCGATAAAGATACGCAGCAGCGCGTTGCGGCCGTGGGTCTGGTATTCGATACCCCAGAGTTCACAACCCAGCGATGCCACCACCGGCGCCAGAAGTTCTTCCAGCAGTTCGCGTTTGCTCGCCATTCACGTCACCACACTAAATCGGCAGGACTGCCGATTTGCACAGCCATCGGCTGCCCCGAAGGGGTGAAGTGCAAGAATGCACTTCGTAAAACAAAAAATGGGCCCACGGCCCACTTCGAATAGGTACCTGCAACATTTCCTGCAGATACGAAAAAGCCCCTGACGGGGCTTTGACCGCACATCCGCACAGCCAGTATGCGCGGACGCAAAATTTGGTAGCGGGGGCAGGATTTGAACCTACGACCTTCGGGTTATGAGCCCGACGAGCTACCAGGCTGCTCCACCCCGCAACAACTCTGAGAAACGAAGCCTGGTTGTTCTTCGCTTCTCTGCGGTGGGTTGCCCCAACCGCTCAAGAGGCTGCGCATTCTAGGGGCGCGGCCCCGGTGAGTCAACCCACACTTGGCATTTATTTGCACTTAACCGTGAGGCGCCTCGTTGGACAGTATAGATAGACGCAGAAAAAACTCACCGTCTAAATTTCCCGCCGCCAAATCCGCAGCCACAACGCCCCCCGAATACAGCTTTCCCGCACTCAGCAGTAAATGCTATTGATACAGATTCTCATTTACTTTAGTATCGCCGGCCGTACGAACACATCCGCACCCGGTCCCGTTCCGGACCCGGTACTGCACAGAATAAACGTATCAGGAGCTCCCGCATGCGCTGCACGAAAACCACTCTGGCTCTGGCCATTTCCCTAGCCTCCTCTGCCGCCCTTGCCGCTGACGAGCGCATCGAAGAGGAAATCGTCGTAACCGCCAGCCGCACCGAGAAGCCGCTGAGCAGCATCCCCAATACAGTGACCCTGATTGACGAAGCGGAACTCACCGAGCAGCTGAGCGCCACCAGCGACCTCTCCACCATCCTCGGCAACCTGATCCCGAGTTTCTCGCCCAGCCGCCAGAAGATGACCAGCTCCGGCGAGAGCCTGCGCGGGCGCAAGCCGCTGTACCTGATCGACGGCGTGCCGCAGTCGAACCCGCTGCGCAATGGCGGCCGCGATGGTCACACCATCGACCCGCTGATGCTGGAGCGGGTGGAAGTCATTCACGGCGCCAATGCGATCCACGGCATGGGTGCCTCCGGCGGTATCATCAACCTGGTGACCCGCACTCCCAGTGACGAGTTCCAGCAGAGCGTCCGCGTTGAATCCGCGCTGCAACCGGATGAGCTGAGCGATACGCTGGGCTATAACGGCAGCTACAGCGTTTCCGGCAAGCTGGACGCTGTAGATGTACTCGCCAGCGTCAGCTACCGCAACACCGGTATCAGCTACGACGCCAACGGCGACATTGTCGGCTTCGACAATACCCAGGGCGACACCATGGACAGCGATGCCGTCAACGCCTTCGTCAAGACCGGTTACAGCTGGGATGACCAGCGCCTGCAGCTGACCGTCAACCACTACCTGATCGAGGGCAACAACAACTGGCTGAGCGTCGACGGCGATATCGATGCCGGCGTTCCCACCACCGCCATCGAGACGGATGTGCCCGGCAAGTCCCCGTCCAATGAGGTGACCACCATCAACCTGCAGTACACCAACGAGGAGTTTCTCGGTCAGAAACTGCGCGCACAGGTATTCTCGCAGGATTTTGCCGGCACCTACGGCGGCGGCAGCTACGCGACTTTCCAGGATCCGGCCTACGGCGAGGAAGTGTTCGACCAGTCGCAAAACAACTCGGAGAAACGCGGCCTGAAGCTGACCCTGATCAAGGATCAGATCGCCGGCGCCCCGATCAGCCTCGCCTACGGTGTCGACCTGCTCGAGGATGAAACCTGGCAGCAGCTGGTACAGACCGGCCGCGCCTGGGTACCGCCCACCCGCTACAAGAACATCGCCCCCTATGCGCAGGCGGAATTCGCCGGCATCGATCGCCTCACCGTCACTGCCGGGGTCCGTCACGAAATTTCCGAACTCACGGTGGACGACTTCACCACACTGTACTCCTACAACGGTGGTCAATTCGTCAGAGGTGGCAACCCGGAGTTCAGCGAGACGCTCGGCAATATCGGCGCCACCTATACGATCAATGATGCCTGGCGCGTCTATGCCAACTACTCCGAGGGCTTCTCCATGCCCGACGTCGGCCGGGTACTGCGCGGCATCAACCAGCCGGATCAGGATGTTGAGAGTTTCCTCGATCTCAAACCGATCCTGACCCAAAACGAAGAGTTCGGTGTCGAGTTCAGCGCGGAGCAATTTGCCGCGCAGCTGGCCTACTACACCTCGGACTCCGATTTCGGGCAGCGCCTGGCACTGGGCAGTGACGGCATCTACAGCGTCAAGAGGGAGCAGACCGAAATCGACGGTGCGGAACTGCGCGGACAGTGGTTTGCCAGCGACAGCGACACCCTGGAGGTCCGCTACGCCTACACCGAAGGCCGCTACGATTCCAATGCCGATGGCAAGGTGGACACCGACCTGGACGGCCGCAACATCGCCCCCAACCGCTTCAACCTGAGCTGGGCACGTAACTGGACAGATACATTCAGCACCCGACTGCAGGCCAACTGGTTGCTGGATCGCGATTTCGAGAACAGTGCCGGTGATGTCACCACCGAGTTCGACGGTTACACCATCATCGACGCCAGCGCCCAGCTGAAAGCCCTCGGCGGCGAATTTGCACTGGGTATCCAGAACCTGACCAACGAAGACTACTTCACTTACTATTCCCAGACCGCGGGTAACGATACCCGCAACTTCAAGGGGCTGGGCCGCAACGTGAACCTGTCATATTCGAAGGTTTTCTGATCCGTGCGCCACTGGCTTTTCATCCTGCACAAGTACGCGGGCCTGACGCTGGGCCTGCTGCTTTCCCTGATCGGCATCACCGGCAGCCTGCTGGTGTTCGACCACGCACTGGATGAAAAGCTGGCGCCGGAAACCGTCACCTTCAAGCCTTCCCCACGCCCGGCCACTTACACGGAAATCTTCGCCGCCGCCCAGGCGGCGATACCGGGCAACCCGGAACCCAGCCGGCTGATGACACCGCGCCAGCCCGGCAGCCCGTTTGTGGTGCGCTTTCCGACACCGGAGGGTGCGCCGGGCCCCATTGAAGTCAGTGTTTCGCCGACCGATGCGGAAGTGCTGGCGGTGCGCGGCTGGGGCACTCCCGACTACACCATGAGCTGGATCTACCGCCTGCACTACACGCTGCTGGCGGGTGGCACCGGCAAGACCGTTGTCGGTTTTATGGGGCTGCTGCTGATGCTGTTCTGCATTACCGGCGCTGTACTCTGGTGGCCGAAAAAAAGCAGGAGCAGCAAGACACGCTGGCGGCGCGCCTTCTCGATTTCCCAAGGTGGCAATCGCTTTCGCTTTTATTTTGACGTGCACAGGGTGTTCGGGATTTATTTTCTGCCGCTGCTGCTGATGACCAGCTTCTCCGGCGTAACGCTGGTTTTCCCGCAGCAGGTGCGCGCAGTCGTCGGCACCTTTATTACCACCGAACCACTGGCGCCGCTGCCGGGCTCCGTGGCGAGCCAGGGAAACAGGATCTCTGCCGACCGGGCCGTGGCCATCGGGCAAGCGGCCTTTCCCGGCGGCGAGCTGAAACGTATCTATCTGCCCACCAACGCCGCCGACAGCTACGGCATCACGTTTCGCGCGGCGGGTGAGGCCTGGAGCAACTACGGCGCCAGCTTTGTGCGCGTAGACCAATATTCCGGGGAGGTCCTGTTCACGCAGAATGTCACCGAAATTCCGCTGGGTAACAAAATCCTGCGCTGGCAATTTCCGCTGCACAACGGCGACGCACTGGGCATCGTCGGACGCTGGCTGATATTGCTCGCCGGACTGACTCCAAGTCTATTGTTCGGCACGGGTGTCTATCTATGGTTAAAAAAGCGTGAGAAGAAAAGCTTCAAACGACGCACGATATTATCACCGGGCACTCCTACCGCCTGAATCCTCTGGCCTGACAGCGAATGCCGGGGCAATTCCAAAATCGAGCGCTGTACCACGGGGACAGGGTAGAGCCGTAAAGGTCGGACCAAAAGAAGTCACCTGCGCCAAAGCCTCGATTCAGCCCCCTGGGCCTGAAGCATTGAAATCTAGGGCACCGCTATTGCACGTGGATCGGCGCAAAGTCCAGAAATGAGATCAACCTGCCAGCAAACCACCGGCGGAAAAGGATGACGCAACGTTAGAGACGAATATGCAGGACGCGCTATTGATCCACTGCAAAATGATTCTAATCCGCACGGGAAGATACGCTACTTCGAATCACCTGTGATTCGAAGTAATGTATCTTGCCGTTCAAGCGAAAAGGCCTCCGATCTGTGGCCTTGAAACCTGAGCCAGCCCAGCTTTGCGCCGGATCCAGGCCCTTAGCCTGGATACCGGCGATTTCTAACAGGCTGTGGGCAATGTGCGCGGTACTGACAGGCAGGTTTGCATTAGACTGAATCAAGGCCCAGCGTTCCGGGTGCCGCTTGCGCCAGCTTTGTGAGGCCCAGAAAAACTGTGTTGTTCGCAAGTCCTGCTCGGTGCCGATATTGTGCCCAAACAGCGCGCGCTCATCGTCCAGGAGATTCTCACCGTGATCGGATACATAGAGCAGCACTGCGGGCTGCTCCATGTTTTCGATTAACTCGATGGTGTCGGCGAGGATGCTATCGGTATATCGCAATGAGTTATCGTAGCTGTTGACGAGAAAATCGCGCCGTGATTGGTTTTCGAGGTTGTCATCCCAGACAGCAAACTCACGTGGATAGCGATTGCGAAATGTAAAGTGACTCCCGCGACCGTGCATAATTACAAGACCACCATTCGATGCGGGGCCGGAGAGCAGCTGCTTTACCTCATTTAACAACGCCACATCGAGCTGTCGCTCAAAGTACTTGCGGGTGGTTGCCTCCCCAGCCAGAACATGAATATGGCCACCAAACTGACTGACTTCCTGAGTGGATATCCACCAGCTTTTTAACCCAACCTCCGAGAACGCGCGCAATATCGAAGCTTCACTTAGTATCCGATCAAACTCTGTTATCGGCGCAAGGCTCAACATGGCCGGCACTGAAACACGGGTCAGCGCTGATTGTGTCGTCACATCTGGAAACCATATAACGGCGTTATTCGCCGCGATTCGGGGAGTAGTATTCCTTCTATACCCCTGTAGCGTCCAGTGGTCCGGACGCGCAGATTCCCCGATAACCAGGACATAAATCGTGTCTTTGGGATCATCGGTTTGTGCATCGAAACGAAAAGTTTTCCGAGTTTCCAGGAATTCACGCGCCTGCCGGTATTGCTTCCAGGCGATATAACCTTGCGGAAGAATTCCCGCAGGGGCACTGCGGTCATGCACCAGGATATCGTAAGCCGCGAGTTCGACACCGTAGTCATAGGTGTGCATCTGCCGGGCAGCAGCCACACCATAAGCGCAGATCAATAACAGCGCCAAAGCCAATCTTGTCCTGTGGGGCACCCGCCAGTGCAGGTCGAGAATTCCGTACAAGCCACCCAGCCATATTGCAGACAATGCCAATACGGATAGAGCAATCGGCGCCGTAAAGCTCGATAAGAACTCTGGCAGCTCTGCCATCTCCCCCGCTAATATCAGCAGGTAGCTCGCGCTCAAACGGCTCTGATAGAAAACCACCAGGAACAGATCAATGGCAGTAGTGATATAAAACGGCAGCAGCAGGGCATGCAGTAACAAAGGCTTTTCTACCAGGCTGTGCAACAGCAACAAACCGAGCACCGAAGCGGCTAAATTAAATAGCAGCAGTGGCTCCAGCTTTATCTCCAGCCCAGGTAGCAGACCGGCATCGAAGAGCAGTAACGGGGAAAGTAAATAGCCGTTGAGCAGCAGTAGAACCCACAACCCTCGTACATTTAAAATCTGGAACATCGAATTATTATTCCATTTTAAAATCCGCCAGTTTTAGGGCCCATTATTTTCTATTGGCGACTATTTCATTAGAGGATCAGGATTGTTTATATCATTACTCATGCGGGTTGCAGCCAATACCAGCTGAAATCTATTGCCGAGGCTGTGTCGCCGGTATGCGAACGAGCAATAACTCAACATGATTAGTGCATAGATTGTAGATCAGTGAAACTTGCTGCTTGGCAACCTGATTGCGTTGCGCGCCGAAATTGGCGCCCATCACTGGTCGCTCGCCAAACTAAACGACTGTTATCCAACAAAGGTAAGAAATGGCAGCCTCGTGCGACCAGGTCGCCAATCATATCTGCACGCCATTTTAAGAGGCGCCCCCTAACCACCTCCAATACGTCGCTCTCTTTTATACCGAGAGGTTTGCCGTGAAAGTTCACCCCTCCTTGCGTTGACCGTATCTTCGCGCCTGCTGTCGGCGGCACAAGCATCAGCGGGATAGGTCTCCCCCAAGCACGTTTCTACGAACTGCAGACAGCCAGAAAGCCAGTCCTGATATGTGCATGCAGACTTACTGACCCTGTCGCGAATTACTGCCAGTGTGGCATTGCGTTGACGGCGCCTGGGTGGGGTATTTCTTGTGATGTTTGCCGTCGGACTGGATATCGGACTGGGGGTCAGCTTCTGACTTAAGTCGCCGTTAATGGACGAACCTCTCCGAATGCCGGCGCGGCCACGGCGACATAGAGCCCATCACATTTCGCGCTGCAGAGGAGGCCCGGAGCAACTTCGGGCGCTGGCTGATACTGATCGCGCGAATCGCGCTGGCGGGCCGCGTTATAACCCGGCGAGGCTGCTGGCCTTGAACTGGGCGAAATAGCGCTCCCCTTCACGCAGCTGCAGGCGCTCGCGGGACAAACGGGAAATATCCGCGCTGAATTCCTGCTCGCCGACGGCGAGGCGCAAGCGTACCCGCCCGCCCGCGAGGGGCACTATTTCCCGCAATTCCACCGCCAGGCAATTGAGGATACTGGAGAGACCGGGCTGTTCCAGACACAAACCGATGTCGCCCGAGCCAAGCAGGAAGGCGATGGACTGACCGACCTTATAGCGGCCGGCAACGCGATCCGCATACAGGGTCGCATCGCCCAGCGACAGAGTCAGCAAGCCCTCCTCCTGGGACAGCACGCGCGCCTCGATGCGGCTGAAGCAGGATTCGCGATCCAGAGAGTCCAGCTGCAAGCGGCGAGCGACCGCGCGCACCGGCAGCGGTCCATTCAAGGCGCCGCGCTCCATCCACAGGCACTGGGTTGCCAGTAACTGTATCTCATCGAAATCATGGCTGGTCCAGATCACCAGCGCCGGGTGGCGGGCCCAGAAGGCGCGCAAGCGTGGCAGCAGCTTGCGGATCACCTGCAGGCGGTCGACTGCCGCCAGCGGCTCGTCGTACAGCTGTACCGCGGCGTTGCTGAACAGCTGGCGCAACACCGCCACCCGCTGCGCCTCACCGCCGGACAGCAGTTCCACCGGCTGGCGCAGCAGCGGCGTTATGCCGAAACACTCGATCAACTCGGCCCGCTCTTCCGGCGCCAGCGGCCGGCGACTGTAACGGTGGGCCAGCGCCAGGTTGTCGGCCACGGTCTGGCCGCCAAACAGGCTGCTGTCCTGAAAGGCGAGGGAGAGATCGCGCCGGTGGGTCGCGAGGCCGCGCCTGCCGCTCTGCCAGGCGACACCGCCGAAGCCGATCTTGCCGGCACAGCCGCGCAATCCGGCCAGCGCCGCCAGCAGCGTGCTCTTGCCGCCGCCGGACGGTCCGGTGAGACCGAAAATGCCCTGCGCGGGCAGAGCCAGCTCCCAGGGCGTGTCCGCGTTCAGCGACGTCACCAGCCCCTGTACCGACAGTCCATCACAGTCCAGCGACTGTATCGCGCGGCGGAAAAGCGGCAGGCTCAGTTCCATCAGCCCGGCACCCCCATAAAGCGCTCTTCGCGCTGCGCCTCAGAAACCGCGCGCCCGAGCCAGCGGGCCAGCAGCAGCAGCGCGGTGGTAACCACCAGCAGCACCAGCGCCAGCCGGTGGGCGGCACCGTATTCCAGCGCCTCCACATGCTGGTACAGGGCGATGGAAACCACCTGGGTTTCACCGGGAATGGCGCCGCCGATCATCAGCACTACGCCGAACTCTCCGAGCGTATGGGCAAAAGTCAGCGCGCAGGCACTGACGATCGCCGGGCGGCTGGCCGGCAGCAACACCTTCAACAGGGCGGCGTGGGGTGGCATGCCCAGCGCTGCGGCGGCGCGGGTCAGGCGTTTGCCGTTCTGGCTGAACGAAGCCAGTAACGGCTGCACCATAAACGGCAGGGAGTAAATCACCGAGGCGATCACCAGCCCGGTGAACGAGAACACCAGCGGCTCGCCCCAGACGCCCGCCAGCCACTGGCCGCTCGCATGATTGGGGGAGAACAGCAACAGCAGGTAGAAACCCAGCACCGTCGGCGGCAACACCAGCGGCAGCGTGATCAGTACTTCGACACCGTGGCGCCAGCGGCTCTGCCAGTGGCTCAGTTTCCACGCCAGCGGCACGCCGATAACAAGCAGCAACAGCGTCGTCACGGCGGCGAGACGCAGTGTCAGCCACAGGGCCTCGAGGTCGGCCGCGCCGATATTCACGCTTCCTCCCCGGCCGCGCGGCCGTAACCGAGTTTCACCAGCCGTGCGCGCACGGTGGCGGACAGCAGATAATCAGCCAATGCCTGTGCCTTGTCCGGGTCGCTGCTCCGCCGCAGTACCACCAGTTGGTGCTCGATCGGTTGATAGAGATCCTGCGGCAGCAACCAGTAATTGTTCCGTCCGGCCGCCACCATCTGGCTCGCGGCGACAAAGCCGAGCTGCCCGTGGCCGGCGTCCAGCATCAGGTAGGCCTGGCCGGCGTTGTGCGCGCGCGCCAATTGCGCCCGCTTGCCATCCCACAGCCTCATGTTCTGCAGCACCTGCCGGGCGGCGACACCAAACGGCGCCACTTTCGGATCGGCGATCACAATGGTGTCCGGCCAGCGCCGCAAAATCTCTTCGGGTTTGCCAGTGGCCTCGGGCAGCCACAACGCCAGCAGCCCGAGCGCGTAGGTGCGGCGGCTGTCCGGCACTATCTTGTTTTGGCGTTCCAGCAGTTCCGGCCGCTCGCGATCGGCCGACAAAAACAGGTCAAACGGCGCGCCGTGCAGTGCCTGCTGGTACAGCACGCCGGAACTGCCGCTGGTGACCTGCACCTCACAACCGGCCGCAGCCTCGAACTCCGGCAGCAGCGCCTCCAGTGCGGGGCGGAAGCTCGCCGCCGCCGCGACACGCAACTGGCAGTCGGCGGCCTGTGCCCAAGGTACAAACGCGAGGCAGGCCAGCAGCAGAGCGCGGGTCAGGCCCACTTTTCCAGCTCCCGCCGGTCGCTGTCCCTGGCGGCCACCCAGCTATCGCCGGCCTCGCCGGATTCCAGTTTCCAGAAGGGCGCCTCCGTCTTGAGGCGATCCATGATGTACTGGCAGGCTGCGAACGCCGCCTGGCGGTGGGGGCTGGTCACCCCCACGAACACGATATCTTCCTCGACCGCCATGGCGCCGACGCGGTGCAGCAGGCGCACCCGGCCCAGCTCCCAGCGCGCGCGCGCATCATCGACAATGCGCTGCAGGCTTTTTTCGGTCATGCCCGGATAGTGTTCCAGCGCCAGGCCGCTGACGCCGGCGCCGGCATTGAAGTCGCGCACCGAGCCGACAAACATGGCGCTGGCACCGTCGCTACGGTTGCCCGCGCGCAGTGCCGCAAACTCATCGGCCACCGCAAAGGGTGCCGTGCGCACTTCAATAAAATCCATCGCTCCTCAACCTCCGGTGACCGGCGGAAAGAAGGCGACTTCATCGCCATCGCCAATCTGGGTGGTTGCCGCGGCCATCTCCTGGTTGACCGCCGCCTGAATATCCGCGGCCTGCAGCGCCGGCTGCCAGTCGGGAAACAGCTCACCGAGACGGTGGCGCAGCTCGGCCACGCTGCCGGAGAAACCTTCCAGCCGGTGCTCGGCCGTGCCCAGGCGGGCGCGCAGGCTGGCAAAAAACAGAACCTTAACCATGAGTCACCTCTTCGGGGCGCCAGTGCCCCCGCTTGCCACCGGATTTTTCCAGCAATCGGGTGGGGCCGATTACCATTGCCGGATCCACCGCCTTGCACATGTCATAAATGGTCAGCGCGGCCACCGCCGCGGCAGTCAGCGCCTCCATTTCCACGCCGGTGCGTCCGGCCAGGCGACAGTAACTGCTTACCTGCACCGTGTTGTCTTCGGCCAGCAGCTCAAATTCCACTTCCACTTTGGTCAGCGCCAGCGGGTGGCACAGCGGAATCAGGTCGGAAGTTTTCTTCGCCGCCTGGATTCCGGCGATACGCGCCACCGCCAGCGCATCGCCCTTCTTGTTGCTGCCGGCCACCAGCAGCTCGAAAGCTTCGGCGCTCATGCGCACGGCGCTTTCGGCGCGGGCACTGCGTTCGCTCACGGATTTGTCCGTGACGTCCACCATGTTCGCTTCGCCGCGCTCGTTGAGATGGGTCAACCGGCTCATCACATCACCCCCGGGATTCGCACGCCGGCTGCGCCGGACGGATATGCGGTATGAAATTGCAGGGGCGGTGGCGCGCATCCAGCTGCTCCAGCAGGATGCCTTCCCAGGCGGTGCGACAGGCGCCGGTGGAACCGGGCATGCAGCAGATCAGGGTGTGATTGGCCAGCCCGGCGAGCGCGCGCGACTGCACGGTAGAGCTGCCGATATCGTTGAAGGAAATCTGCCGGAACAGTTCGCCGAACCCCTCCACGGTTTTGTCGAACAGCGGCTGCAGCGCCTCCGGGGTGGAGTCGCGATCGGTAAATCCGGTACCGCCGGTTACCAGCACAGCCTGGATACTTTCGTCGGCGATCCACTGCGACACCGCCGCCCGCATCAGGTAGATGTCATCAGGCACGATGCGCTTGTCGGCCAGCTTGTGCCCGGCGGACTGCAGCGCTTCGGCCAGGTACTGGCCGGACGTGTCGTTCTTTTCGGTACGGGTGTCGGATACCGTCAACACCGCGATATTGAGAGGCTCGAAAGTTTTTGCTGCGTGTCCAGCCATATTGCGTTCGTCCGTTCAGTCTGATTCAGGAAAAAGTTGTTGCGGGTAGTTCGCCGCGTATTCGGCGGGGGTATTGATATTGCTGAAGCTCTGCGCGCGAGCGGGCATCGCCAGCTGGCACGCGCCGGCATGGCGCAGCAGTGCGCCGATGGAATTGGCGCCACGCCCTTCCACCGCGGCGCGCAGGAATTTGCGCACGGCGTTTGTCAGTGGCAGCCACAGCGGGAAATAGAAATCGCCGAAATAACAGGCGCGACCGCTGCGCTCACCCTCTGCCAGCAGCAGCGCCAGCAGCTCGCCGCGCAGCAGCGGCATGTCCACCGGCATCACCAGCAGCGCGTCGGCCTCGACCGCGCGCGCCACACCGAACAGGCCGCCGAGAGGCCCCATGTCGGGAATCGGATCGGGGATACCGCCGGGGCGGTTGCCGCTCACCACCACTTGCGCCAGCGGCAGCTCGCGCATCAGACCAATGGCGTGTTCGAGAAACCGCTCGCCGCCGGGCAGCGGCAGCTGCGCCTTGTCGCGGCCCATGCGGCTGGAGCGGCCACCCGCCAGCACGACACCACAGCTTTGCAACTGCCGGGACACCGTTCAGCCCCCCAACATCGCCAGGTTGCGGGTGGCGCCGGTGAAGCCACTGGCCAGCTGATGACTGGCATTCTTGCCGCACACCGCCGCGCGGATCTGCTCCGCCAGCGCCTCGTGATCGCCGCCGGCGATGGCGTCGCGCAGGTCGATGCCCTGCTCCGCAAACAGGCACAGATGCAGCGCGCCCTGGGCAGACATGCGCAGGCGGTTACAGCTGGCACAGAAATCCTTGCTGTAGGGCATGATCAGGCCGATGCGACCGGCGTAGTCCGGGTGGGCGTATTCTTTCGCCGGCCCCGCATCTCGGGAACGCACTACCTGCTCCCAGCCGCTGCGCAACAGCAGATTCTCGATATCGCTGCCGGCCACATGGTTGCTGGCAAAGAAGTCGCGATTGTCACCGGTGCGCATCAGCTCGATAAAGCGCAGGCTCACCGGCGTGACCTTGATCCAGTCGAGGAAATGATTGAACTCGGCGAGGTTGTGCTCACGCAGCAGCACCGCGTTGACCTTGGTGGGAATATCCAGTTCCAGCGCGCGGTCGATACCGCGCAGGATTTTCTCCAGCTTGTCGTGGCCGGTGATCGCCTGGAATTGCTGCGGATCGAGGCTGTCGATGCTGACATTGAGTTGATCGAGCCCGGCACGATGCCAGGCGTCGATTTCGCTGGGAAGTTTGTAACCGTTGGTAGTGATGGCAACACGGCGGATGCCGTCGGCCTGCTTGGCGGCCTCGATCAGCTGCACCAAATCCTTGCGCAGCGAGGGCTCACCACCGGTAAGACGCACCTTTTCGGTGCCAAGGGAAGCGAAGGCGCGTACGACCGTATCCACCTCGGCAACGCTGAGCGGATTCTCCCGCGCAATCGACTCGCCGCACTGATAGCCGTCCGGCAGGCAGTAATTGCAGCGGAAGTTGCAGATGTCGGTAACGGACAGGCGCAGGTAATAGAACCTGCGCCCAAAACTGTCTTGTAACATTAAACGCCTTTCCAAAGTCGGGAGGCCGGCCGATTTCTCGGGCGACCCTGGTGGCGGGAAAACCTATTCCGGCCACGGTTCCCGCGCCATACGCAGCGCGCTTAGGCTTGGGAACTCGGTGTTTAAACTCTCAGCAGTGTAACAGTGGGGGAGAATTTTGCTTGGGGCAAAGGTGGTACTCCCCCGGGTTAAGTGCGCGGATCCGCCACTACTCAGAATTTGGCGGTCAGCTGCAGCCATACCTTGTCAGTATCGACGCCGTGCTCGTCGGCGCTGTAGGCAGCGTATTTCACCAGCGCGGACACAGTGTCGGTGATCGGGCGGCCGTAGCTGAGATCCCACTCGTCACCCCAGTTGGCAGAGCCCTCCGCGGCGGCAAACTTGTGATAGGTCACCCCCAGGTTGCCACCGAGCACCTTGGCAGAGGCTCCCAGATAGGCGTCCTCGACACCCTCGGCCGGAGTCGCCAGGAACTGGTCGGCGAACCCCTGGAACTTGTGCAGGGTGGCCAGCGGAGTGGCGAAACCGACACCGTTGTCGCTGCCCAGCACTTCATAACCCAGCTTGGTGTTGACCGGGCCCAGCGCTCCGGACACCTCGGCCAGGTAGTAGGGCGCGCTGTAATTCAGCGTGCTGTCGCCGCTCTCGCCCTGCTGGGCGTAGCTCAGGCGCGCCTTGACCGGGCCAAAGTTGCCGGTATAAGCGAGTCCGAGGGTACGGCTGGAGGCATCTACCGCCTGCACCAGATCAAGGTCAAGCAAGAACAGGGCCAGATCGTGCCCCTTGGCCAGCGGATAGCTCGCATTGAACAACTGGATATCGCCCCTCAGGTCGCCCTTGGCGCTGTCCTCACCGAAGATGCGATTGACGTTGTAGACGTAGCTGTAATCGAGGCGCAGGGATTCGGCACCGCCGTACTGGAAGCGATAGCCGTCGTAGGTCTGCTCGTTCTGGCGCCAGCCGACGCCGCCAACGAAACGCTGGTCATCCAGATTGATACGCTGGCGCCCGGCGGTGGCGGTGTAATCGCCGGCAGAGTATTTCAGGTAAGCCTGATTGACTTCGGTACCCACCGGATCGGCGACCACAGGGTAGGCGCCGTTGCCATTGACGGTGGAGTTGTAATCGTCGTCGCCGATGGCGGTGACGTTGTCCATTTCGATCCCGGCGGTGAAGCCGCGATAAGTGCCGCTGTCCCAAGTCAGGCGGCTCTTCAGCGTGGAAGCATTGGCATCTTCATCAAGATTCGCCTGATCGACGTTTTCCAGCCGGTAACGCAGGCTGACCCCGGCCTTGCCGTTCTGCAGTGCATCGATCAACGTCGGCGCACTGTTGTCATCGGCGGCCTGTGCCTGCAGCGCCACTGCGCTGACAGCCCCCAGCAGTGTCGCACCAACAAGATTGGGAAGTTTACGGGTGTTCATTCGCTTTTCCTCGGCGACTGTTATGAAGTTGTTGTGCGCAACTTACACCGCTTCCCCGTTCACAAAAATTACCCAAATGGCGTACTGCACTGGTACCACTACCACCCGCCGTCGCGCCGCAATAATCCCATATTGGTAGCGCGGGCCGGCCCTAGTCGTCGAGCAAAAAGTTGTGCTGCCGGGCAAACATCACTCTCTGCTGGACTCGCTCGCGCTGTACGGTCAGGTACATCACCAGCATGCACGCCGCCAGCACGCCATACAGCAACATGAAGGCCGCACTGTGGATACCCACAATGTCCTGGGCCATACCGAACAAGACGGGCAAACTGAAGCCGCCGAGCGCGCCGATCGTGGCGACGGCGCCGCCGACGCTGCCCATATGCTGCGGGTATTTGTCGTAAACGATCTTGTACACCGAAGCGCGGCCGAAGCCCTGGGCGATACCGATGACCAGGATCAGCAGCGTGAACAGCTCTATGCCCACCTCGATATTGAGATGCACATCCCTGTCCACGCCGTGGATGGTCATGCTGGTGGGCGGGTAACTGAGGAAGAACAGGCACACCAGGCAGGTCCAGAAGACACTCCAGTTGACCGCGCGGGCGCCGTAACGGTCTGCAAACCAGCCACCCAGCGCGCGCACGCTGCTGGATACCGCCACGAACAGCAGTGTCAGGGCCATCGCCTTCTGGGTGGAAACGCCGTAGACATCGAGGTAGTACTGCGGCAGCCACAACAGCAGCGCGAGGAAACTACCGAACACGAAATAGTAATAGAGCCCGAAGCGCCACACGCGCAGCTCGGCCAGCGGGCGCAGGTGAAAGTCGAGTTCCGTGCGGCGCCGGCTGCGCATGTAGCGCGTTTCCTCCGGTGCCCACAGGGCAAACAGTATCGCCATCGCAAACAGGCCGGCGCCGTAGAGCGGGCCTATCATGTCCTGCCCGAGCCAGCTTTCAATCGCCGGCGCCAGCGCCAGCGTAATCGCCGCACCGGCGTTGCCGGCACCGAAGATGCCCATCGCCGTGCCCTGCTGGCGCCCCTCGAACCAGGGGCTGATATAGCGGATGCCGGCCACGAACGAAGTACCGGAAATACCCAACCACAACCCCGCCAGCAAATAGCCGCTGTAACTGCGGATGTGCGGCAGCAACACCAGTATCGGCACCACCAGTAACATCTGCAGCACAATCAGTTTTTTCGCGGAAAATCTTTCTACCAGCAATCCCAACGGGAATCGCAGCAGGGCGCCACTCAGCATCGGTGCCGCCAGCAGCACGCCGAACTCGGTGGCCGAAAGCCGCAGCTGGTCACCGATGGAAACCCCCAGTACCGCGTACAGGGTCCAGACGGAGAAGTTGGCCGCGAACATCGCAGTTGCGGCCATCAACGCGCGGCTGGCGAGTTTATCAGTGTATTGCATCATGTATTCCTGTTTGCCCGACCCTCTATTGTACGCAGCCGCCGCTGCTGCCGGCGATGCACCGCATTGCCTACCCCCAATAAATTCACTGCGTGAGTTGCCAAACACGCTCTACCACCTCCGAGGTAGAACGTGCTCGCGCACCCCAACAAATACGTGATTTCACCATTCGCAGACGGCTAACCAGACGGAGTAGATACGCGGTAGAGGCAACAATTTTTGACCGCGACTACCACTATTGTCCGCTTTTCTATCAGTAGGGCCCTTTTAACATGTGCTGCAACCAACATTGTTACGCAACCACTCAGTTCAGAGGATTTGCCATGAGCACACAAAGCGGCCTCAATCTTTTCAATTGGGGTGATCCGAAAATAAAAACGCTGCACGTCACCTGGTTCGCCTTCTTCCTGACTTTCGTGGTCTGGTTCAGCCACGCACCACTGATGGTATTTATCAAGGAAGCCTTCGATCTCAGCAGCCAGCAGGTCAAGGCGCTGCTGATTCTCAACGTGGCACTGACGATACCGGCCCGGATCATCATCGGCATGATGGTGGACAAGTTCGGACCGCGCTCGGTGTACAGTGCGTTATTGATCATCTCCTCGGGGATCTGTATCGGCTTCGCCACCGCCGACAGCTATGAATCGCTGGCACTGTTCCGCTTCCTGCTCGGCTTCGTCGGCGCCGGCTTCGTGATCGGCATCCGCATGGTCGGCGAGTGGTTCCCGGCCAAGCAGGTCGGTCTCGCCGAGGGCATCTACGGTGGCTGGGGCAACTTCGGCTCCGCAGCCGGCGCCATGACCCTGCCCACCATCGCACTGATGTTCGGCGGCGAGGACGGCTGGCGTTACGCGCTGGGCATCACTGGTGTCATCGCCGGCCTCTACGGTCTGTTCTACTACCGTGTCGCGCGCAACACTCCGAAAGGCTCCACCTACTTCAAGCCGAAGAAGACCGGCGGCCTGGAAGTCACCAGCAAGAAGGATCTGTACTTCTACCTGCTGATGAATATTCCGATGTACCTGGCACTGGCGGCACTGGCTTACAAACTGTCTCCGGCCGGCGTGCAGCTGCTGACCTGGGACACCACCTACCTGATGTGGGGACTGCTGGTGCTGCTGTTCGCGGTGCAGACCCGCCAGATCTGGCACGTCAACAAGGAACACCTTGAACAGGGCGTACCGGAGCTGGAGAAATACAACTTCAAGCAGGTGGCCATCCTCGACCTGGCCTACTTCGTCACCTTCGGTTCCGAGCTGGCGGTGGTCTCCATGCTGCCACTGTTCTTCCTCGAGACCTTCGATGGACTGAGCGCGGTACAGGCTGGCCTGCTGGCTTCCGGCTTCGCCTTCATGAACCTGGTTTCACGCCCCACCGGCGGCCACTTCAGCGACAAGATGGGACGCCGCCGCAGCCTGATGTTCCTGATCGGCGGCCTGGCAGTCGGTTACCTGGTGCTGAGCCAGATCACCAGTGGCTGGTGGATCTCCGCGGCGGTTCTCGCCACCATGGCCTGCTCCTTCTTCGTGCAGGCGGGTGAAGGCGCGGTGTTCGCAGTGGTACCGCTGGTCAAGCGCCGCATGACCGGCCAGATCGCCGGTATGGCCGGAGCCTACGGCAACGTGGGTGCGGTGACCTACCTGACTGCGCTGTCCTTTGTCGACTACAGCACCTTCTTCCTGATCATCGCCGGTTCCGCCGCAGTGGTATTCTTCGCCTGCGCCTTCCTCGATGAACCCAAGGGCCAGATCGCGGAAGTGCTGCCCGACGGTACTGTGCAGCTGATCAGCGTGGAATAGCGCCCAAGAATGCACAGGGCAGAAAAACAACGAGCACATCAAATCTGGCGGCCCTCACGGGCCGCCTCAGTTTGTTAATAAACCACACTTTACGCTTCTGGCGAGGTCAGTGGCGGCAAAGCACCAGGACGGGTATTTCGAAACGCTGTAAATACGTCCCTGTACACTCCGTCGACGACGGTCCGGCCGCTGCAAGCATTCGCGGCGCCTTCGGCCCTTTCGCCGACGGTTCGAAACACCCGCCCTGGCACCTTGCCTTCAACTCTGGCTGTTCCCAGCTGCACACAAAAGCGGATACCCTTGGAAACTGATTCAACACCGGTGGCCGACACCATGCACAGTGAGACTGCGACAGCCACAGACCGCTCCCAGCAGCTCGAACTGCGGGCGGGTAGCTGCAGCCGCGCGGGAATCAAGCCACAGAACGAGGACGCGGCCGTTTTCCACTGGCCCGCAGATCCGCACCTGCAGGAATATCTCGGCGCGGTCGCCGCGGTTGCCGACGGGGTCAGCTCGGCGGAAGCCGGCGCGCTCGCCAGCAGCACGGCCACCGAGCAGTTTGTCAGCGACTACTACCGCGCGCCGGACACCTGGTCCGCCGCACGCGCCGGGCAGAAGGTGCTGGCGTCGATCAACAGTAAGCTGTACCGCAAGAGCCACGAATTTGCGCAGGAAGAAAAAGGCTACCTGTGTACCTTTTCCGCGCTGGTGTTCAAATCCCGCACCGGACATTTTTTCCATGTCGGCGACAGCCGCATTCAGCTGCTGCGCGACGACAAACTGGAATGCCTGACCCGCGATCACACCGTCACCCTCGGCCACCGCCGGCGCATACTGGCCCGCGCACTGGGGATGGATACCGGGCTGCAGGTGGATTACGGCCGTGTGGACCTGGAGCTGGGCGACCAGTTCCTGCTGACCAGCGACGGCGTGCACGATTTCGTGCCGAAGGTGACCACGATGGAAGTGCTGCGGCGCGACGACCTCGACGCACAGCAAAAGGCCGAGACGCTGGTGCGCTACGCCGAGGAAAACGGCAGCGACGACAACCTGACCGCGGTCGTGGTGGAAGTGGCCGCACTGCCCGCCACCACCCTCGATGAATACAGCCACCAGCTCACGCGCCTGCCGTTCCCGCCGCCGCTGGAGCCGGGCATGGTGCTGGACGGCTACGCGGTGGAGCGCGAGCTGTTTTCGTCCCAGCGCAGCCAGCTGTACCTGGTACGCGATACCGAGACCGGCGAAACGCTGGTGATGAAAACCCCCTCCGTCAATTACGAAGACGATATTCACTACATCGACCGCTTCGTGCAGGAGGAGTGGATCGGCCTGCGTATCCAGAGCGATCGCGTGGTGCGCATTTGCCGGCAGAACCGCCAGCGCACGGCTCTTTACTACCTGATGGAATACGTCGAGGGCTGCACGCTGGAATCCTGGATCGCGCGCAACCGCTTTCCGAAACCCGCCGAAGCGTTCCGTATCGTGCGCGAGATCGCCGACGGACTGACGGCGTTTCACGAACAGGAAACCATTCACCAGGACCTGAAGCCGGCCAACATCATGCTCGATAGTGCCGGCCATGTGAAAATCATCGACTTCGGCTCTGTCTATGTCGCCGGCTCGGCCGAAGTATTCCGGCCACTGCAGCACCCGGGGGCACTGGGCACGGCCTCCTACTCGGATCCCCACTATATCCTCGGCCACAACACCGGCATCCAGGGCGATATCTATGCGCTGGCCACCATCGCCTACGAAATCTTTACCGGCGAACTGCCCTACGGTGAAGAGATCAATGAATGCCGGTCGCGCGCCGACTACGAACAGCTGAGCTACCGCGCCGCCAGCCAGTTCAACCCGGTGATCCCGATCTGGTTTGACCGCACCCTGGAAAGGGGCTGCGCGATCGACCTCGGCAGGCGCTACCACACCATTGCCGAATTCATCACCGACCTCGGCAACCCCAACCCCGAATACCTGCGCGATGACCCGTCGGAGTACAAGAGCCAGAACGCCTCGCTGTTCTGGAAAATCCTCTCCGGCCTGTGGATCGTCACGCTGCTGGCGGTTATTGCGCTGTTCTCCGCCGGAAGCTGATCTGGATCAATACCGCGCAACAGGTTAGGGTTAGGCTAAAGAAAAAACGGCTGTGTAAAAGGACGACCGCGTGAAAAACATTCTCGTAATTCTCGACAAGCCCAAGCACGAACAGATCGCGCTGCAGCGCGCAGTGGAGCTGGCCAAGGCAGCAAGCGGGCGCCTGCACCTGGTCAGTTTCGCCTACGATCCGCGGGCCACCCTGCCCGGCGTACACGAGACACCGGAAGAGGTGGTGAAGGCGATGGTCAGCGCGCGCGAACCCTGGCTCGAGGAGCTGTGCAAGCAGCACCAGCTTCCCGCGGACACAGTGACCGAGGCCGTGTGGCACTACAGCATCGCCAACTGGACGATCGAGACGCTGGCAAAGGATTCCTTCGATCTGGTGATCAAGACGGCGCAGAAACAGTTCGGCCACGGCGGCTACGGCTCCATCGACTGGCAGCTGATCGAGCGCTCGCCGGTGCCGCTGTGGCTGGCCGTTGCCACGCCGTGGGTCAAGCGCGAGCGCCTCGTGGCGGCACTGGATCCGACCGCGGACAGCCTGCTGCACAAAGAACTCAACCAGCGGGTGCTCGCCGTCGGCAATCGGCTGGCGCAGTTGCTGAACGCCCGGCTGGAAGCCGTTGCCTGCCTGCCCGGCGCCGGCGTACTGGAGGAGCTGGGGCTGACGCCCAGGCACGACAACACAGAGGAACAGCAGCGCGCGCTGCGCGAATACCTGGACAGCGCGATTCGTGACAGCGATGCCAACTGCAGTGAAGTGCACCTGGTTTCCGGCAAGCCGGCACGCGAAGTCAATCGGGTCGTCGACCGCAACAAGGCACGGCTGATGCTGGTCGGGCGCGGCGTGCGCAAGGGCGCCACCGGTCTGCTACTCGGCAACACCGCCGAGCGGATTCTATCCAAGTCCAATTCCGATGTGCTGATCGTGCCCTGAGCGGCTTTCCCTCCACTTCCCTATAGCTCCGGGCGGCGCCACCGCGCCCGGAGCTCCAAAGCTTCCGAAGCTATAGCACCGCCGTATTCCCTCCCGAGATCCCGCGCCGAAAAACTCCCCACCCTGCCCTTCGACACTGGCAATCCCGCGATTAAAAACACTGGCCGGTAGCGATGGTGGCTATCGCATAAACAGCCGCGCAAATTGCCGCACGCGGCAGGCAGCGCAGAGGTGGTAGTCGGCCCCTCGGGCTCGCCAGCCACTCCGTAACCAGCCTGTCGTCACAATACTCATGCCGACGAATTAAACGTCAGGTCAATGCCTATTCGGGGGTAAAGGCGGCGACTCTTTGTGGGTAGAGACCGCGCTGCGGCCGCCGTCCATCAGGGTTGCTCGAGCACCGCCACAACTATATGTTGTGCCGAGAATTACAAATCGCACCATATATAGTTATTCAGATGGATTTCGCCGGCAGCCGCTAGCGTCGCGCCGGCAGATGCATCAGCCAGGAGGCCCCATGTCCGATTCTTCCCCGACCGACGCCCTGACCGACGCCCCAAGCGCTTCCCCTGCCGCCCCCGGCCAGTCCCAGGTTCCGGTGAGCGCCGTCACCGATCTGCTGGTACGCAAACGCGACGGCCGCACAGTGGCTTTCGACCGCAACCGCATCCACAGCGCCATCCTGCGTGCGGGACGCGCCACCGAAGCTTTCGGTGAACAGGAGGCGGAGCTGCTCACCGCCCAGGTGAGCAAGGTCATCGATCACCGCTACGACGGCAGTGTGCCGCTGGATATCGAAGAGATTCAGAACATCGTCGAGCAGGTACTGATCAGCAATAACCACCTGGACACGGCGCGCGGCTATATCGCCTACCGCAGCCGTCACCAGCAGTTGCGCCAGGACCGCCACACGCTGGTGGATGTCACCGCGTCCATCGACGAGTACCTGCAGCGCGAAGACTGGCGCGTGGCCGCCAACGCCAACCAGGGCTACTCGCTCGGCGGACTGATCCTGAACAGTGCCGGCAAGATGATCGCCAACTACTGGCTCAACCACGTCTACTCCCCGGAAATCGGTGCCGCCCACCGCGAAGGCGACCTGCATATTCACGACCTCGACATGCTGTCCGGCTACTGCGCCGGCTGGTCGCTGCGCACGCTGCTGCAGGAGGGCCTGAACGGCATACCGGGCAAGGTCGAGTCGGCGCCGCCCGCGCACCTGTCCAGCGCCATCGGCCAGATCGTGAATTTCCTAGGCACGCTGCAGAACGAGTGGGCCGGTGCGCAGGCCTTCAGCTCCTTCGATACCTACATGGCACCGTTCATCCGCAAGGACGGGCTCGGCTACCGCGAGGTGCGCCAGTGTATCCAGGAGCTGATCTTCAACCTCAATGTGCCGTCGCGCTGGGGCACGCAGACGCCGTTTACCAACCTCACCTTTGACTGGGTGTGCCCGGAGGATCTGCGCGAACAGGTACCGGTGATCGCCGGCGAGGAAATGCCATTTACCTACGGCGAACTGCAGCAGGAAATGGACCTGATCAACCGCGCCTATATCGAGGTGATGACCGAAGGGGATGCGCGCGGCCGCGTGTTTACCTTCCCGATCCCCACCTACAACATCACCACGGACTTCCCCTGGCACAGCGAGAATGCGGAACGCCTGTTCGCGATGACCGCCCGCTACGGCCTGCCCTATTTCCAGAACTTCATCAATTCGGACATGAGCCCCAACATGGTCCGCTCCATGTGCTGCCGCCTGCAGCTGGACCTGCGCGAACTGCTCAAGCGCGGCAATGGCCTGTTCGGTTCCGCCGAACAGACCGGCTCCCTGGGTGTGGTGACCGTGAACTGTGCGCGCCTCGGCTACCTGCACCGCGGCGACGAAGCCGCGCTGATGGCGAGCCTCGACCGCCTGCTGGAACTCGCGCGCGACTCCCTCGAGGTGAAGCGCAAGGTCATCCAGCGGCACATGGATACCGGGCTCTTCCCGTATACCAAACGCTACCTGGGCACGCTGCGCAATCACTTCTCGACGATCGGCGTCAACGGCATCAACGAGATGATCCGCAACTTTACCGACGGCCGGGAAGATATCACCAGCGAAAGCGGCCACCAGATGGCCGAGCGGCTGCTGCAGCACATCCGCGCGCGCATGACCGAGTTCCAGGAAGAGACCGGCCACCTGTATAACCTCGAAGCCACACCGGCCGAAGGCACCACCTACCGCTTCGCCCGCGAGGACCGCAAGCGCTTCCCGGACATCCTGCAGGCCGGCAGCGACGAAGCGCCCTACTACACCAACTCCTCGCAGCTGCCGGTCGGCTTTACCGACGACCCGTTCGAGGCGCTGTCGCGGCAGGAATCGCTGCAATCCCTGTATACCGGCGGCACGGTGCTGCACCTGTACCTGGGCGAACAGCTGCCCGACGCGGATTCCTGCCGCCAGCTGGTGCACCGCGCGCTGGAAAACTTCCGCCTGCCGTACATCACCGTTACCCCGACCTTTTCCATCTGCCCGACGCACGGCTACCTGAGCGGGGAACACCAATTCTGCCCGCGTTGTGACGAGGAATTGATCGCGCGCAAGCGCGCTTGCGGGGAAAAGAACACAATGGAAAACCACCAACAGGAGAACTGCCATGCAAACTGAAACCGCAGTATTGAAGGACGAGGAACGCACCCCCTGCGAAGTCTGGAGCCGCGTGATGGGCTACCACCGCCCGGTGACCTTCTGGAACCCCGGCAAGCAATCGGAGCACCGCGATCGACGCTTCTTTGTCGCCGAGGAATCCGCCGCAAACCAGCGCTAACCCGGCTGCGGCGCCGCCCACCCGCGGCGGCGCCGCCACAACCCGTGCAACACCCGATAAACCATGGATAAAACACTGCGCGTAGGCGGCTTCACCCCTTTTACCGCCATCGACTTTCCCGGCGCCCTGTCGGCGGTCGTGTTCTGCCAGGGCTGCCCCTGGCGCTGTCGCTACTGCCACAACGGCGGGCTGCTGCCGGCACAGGCCGACTCAAAATACGACTGGCAGCAGCTGCTGCAGCACCTGCAGACACGCCGCGGGCTGCTGGACGCGGTGGTGTTCTCCGGCGGCGAGCCCACCGCGCAGGGTGCGCTGGAAGGCGCAGTCCAAGATGTGAAGGCAATGGGCTTCAAAGTCGGCCTGCACACCGCCGGCATGTATCCGCGGCGGCTCGCCCGGCTGCTGCCGAAGCTGGATTGGGTCGGGCTGGATATCAAGGCACTGCCGGAAAACTACGATGCCATCACCCGCGTACCCGGCAGCGGCACCGCACCCTGGCAGAGCGCCGCAATACTGGCCGAGGCCGGCATACCCCTGCAGGTACGCCTCACCCGCCATCCGCAGCTCACCAGCGACGGCGAGCTGGCCGAGATACGCGAGAGACTGACCGCGCTCGGTATCCCCGAACTCACGGTGCAGCGGTGCAATACGCAAAATGCACTGGACCCCGGGCTGCTGTAACCCCCCCCCCCCCCCCCCCCCCCCCCCCCCCCCCCCCCCCCCCCCCCCCCCCCCCCCCCCCCCCCCCCCCCCCCCCCCCCCCCCCCCCCCCCGCCGCACCCTCCGATTGCCCACGTGTATGTCCATCCCGGGCCTGCCATAGGCTATACAGCATTGTGTTATAAAGACGCATCTTTTGAATAGACTGTTAAGTTTCCGCAAGAGTTTGAGAATGGAAGACGACACATATATCGAATGGAGAAATCTGATTGGGGCATTTATGGTTCGCTTTGCTGAGGTCGAGTTTGAAATAGCTAGAGCCCTTATTGATTTCAGCCCCCAAAATTACGACGATCTTAAATATTTAGAATTTAGTAAAAGAGTCAATAAACTACGCAATTACATTTCCAGCACTAAACTTTCCAATTCAGAAAAAAGCGAACTACGCAAAATTCTGGATGATCTGATAGAACTTGCTGATGTTAGAAATACAATAGCCCACAACCCAATAAGAATTTCGTTAGAATCTATTTTTTCAAGTACTTCATGGGATGAAATACGCTCCCTTAGAAATCAGGAAAGCGTGGTTACGCTAGACGTTCTTTCGAACAAGCTATCAAAGCTAACAGCAACAGAGGAAAGGCTTCACGAATTAATTGGCAATGCCACATTTTCGCTATAAAAACTTAACAAAGCCATTAACTTCGCGCCTTACGGCGCCGGACAGGCTACGCTGCACTCTGGCTGCCGGTTATGGAAAATTTATGTGGCAAAAGGAGATCACCGTTGAAAGTCATACTCCTACCTGGCATGGATGGTACGGGACTACTGTTTGAGCCCCTCATCAAACACTTCCCTCAAAATATTGAGTTTGAAGTTGTATCTCTCAATGAAACTCCGGGGACTGATCCTCGGGAACAGGCAATTGAGATTTCAAAGAAGATTGTTGACCCCAGAGTAATCCTGGTAGCCGAGTCTTATTCAGGGCGTATTGCGCATGAGCTTTTTAATATTCTTGGCAAAAAAATTGCAAAAATAATTTTTCTCGCTAGCTTTATTTCTCGACCAAGCAAAATTTCTAAGCTAACAGGTTTACTGCCGGAATTCTTATTAAACCCTAGCGTAGTGCCAGATTGGGCTCTGAATACAATCTGTTTCGCGGGGCACGGACGTCGTGAGCAAATTAGTTTAGTGCGTAGAGCAATTGGGCTAGTAGATCCTACTGTTTTGAAGGCACGTCTGCATCAACTTTCCAATCTGGAAGTTCCACAAAACACCCAGAATGTCCAAGCAGTTTACATTCGGCCAACAAATGACCATTTAGTGAGCTCCGAAGCTGTAAAAATATTGGCAAAAACGTATGATCAATTACAAATAGAGACGGTGGCCGGCGGCCATTTTATAGCGCAAGCCAAACCTGATGAATGCGCGAGAGTCATACTAAGTGCCATCACCACATAACAATCACAGGTAGTTTACGCTGCGTGCGCTATGCTGGGGGACATATTTATGAGTAAAAAAGAAGAAGTTAAAGTTCTTGAAGCTGTATTAAAGAAGTTTACAAATACTCAAAAACCCATGATCCAAAAATGGTGGTTTCAAATTGCATTGTGGATTATTTTTTCGTCTTTTATCGCCATGGGTATCGCGCTTCACAAAAACAATTCTATACCTGACTTTGTGTATATGATTTGGATCATGATATTGGGGGCAGCTGTAGGCATCGCTGCAATGCTCAAGGTGTCAGCTAGACAGTGGCCAATGTTGCTTCCACATATTTCAAAAAAGAGTATAGAGTCACGGCTCGATGAACTAAACACATAACAATCGCCTGTTGTCGCCCTTTCGACGTCGGCACGGCCTTTCCGCTGTTCCATATCTCCAGTTCACCCAAAACAGGGCGTTAAGATATTAAGGAAAAGCCTTCACTGACGAGCTGCAGTAAATGCTTCCCATCAGACTTGCTCTCGGCGCTCTTACATCAGGCCGGCGCACCAGTGCCACTGCGGGCGATCAGTTCGAGGCCGGGGCGACCGCACCAGTAGCCGTCGACACCGGGCGGCAACAATTCCGTATCCAGATCGTCGCGGCGGGCGCAGTCAAAGGCGTCAATAATCTGCTCCATCTGCTGCCACTGTGGCGACAGGCGCAGGATATCGATGCCGAGCTCACACAGCTGCTTGTAGTGGCGCAGCAGGTTGGTGGGCTCCCCGGACAGCGTCTGGATACCGTTGATCACGAACAGCTCCTCGCCTTCCTGGGATGCCAGCGGCAGGCCATCGGGGTATTCCATACAGCGGTAATCGCAGTTGTCCTTGTCGAGCCCGAGGTGGCGGGCGGTGAAGCAGCGCGCCGAATAGGCCAGCGGCATATGGCCGTAGGCAAACACTTCGACTTCGGGCCTGCTGTCGCAGGCGTTCAGCACCTCTCCCAGTTGCCGCGCACTCATTTCCACCGGCACCGTCCAGCGCGTCATACCCAACGACATCAGGTGTGCCAGCGTGTGCTGGTTGTAGATATTGACCGCCGGACCGCAGGCAAACGGCAGGCCGGCCTCCGCCAGCAGCTGTACCGCCGACAGATCGTTGGCCTCGACCAACAGCTGGCCGTTGTCACAGATCTTCCGCACCCAGTTGAAGTCGGCATTCGACTCCAGCAGCGTCAGCGTCGACAGCACTATCTGCTTGTCGGAAACCTCCGCCAGTTGCTGTGCCAGTTCCAGCCAGTCGGCGGCGCGCAGCTGGTGGCGCTTGCCGCACACCACTTCACCCAGATAGACGATATCCAGCGGCGTGGACAGCATTTGTTCGTAGAATTGATTGATGTCGGTGCGTTGCCAATAGTACTGCGCCGGTCCCAGAGCGAGCTGCATCTTGTGTCCTCTACTGCCAGGGGCGATCGTAAGCGCCCAGAGTGGTTTGCTTGCCTTCGGAGTTCTTCGATAGTGTGTCGCGCCAGCTGTCCTTCACCGAGAAATCCGCACCGCGCTGCAACACCTCGTCGATCGCCTCGCGCCAGGTGCGCACTATTTGCGCGACATAGGCGGGGCTGCGCTGCCGGCCTTCCAGCTTGATCGCCTGGATACCGGCCGCCTTGAGTTCGGGCAGCAACGCCATACTGTTCAGGCTGGTCGGCTCTTCGAGCGCGTGCTGGCGCTTGCCGTCCACGATAAAGCGGCCCTTGCACAGAGTCGGGTAGCCGGCGTTTTCGTTCTCGGCGAAGCGATCGATCAGCACGCCGTTCAGCCGCGTCTCCAGGCCGCCCGCCGCGTTGCGCCATTCCACCGTCTTGGCCGGCGAACAGACGCCGTTCTGGTTGGGGGACTCGCCGGTGACATAGGAGCTCAGGTGACAGCGCCCCTCGGCCATGATGCACAGGCTGCCGAAACCGAACACCTCCAGCTCCACCTTGCTCGCGGCCGCCAGTTGCTGTACCTGCTTCAGTGACAGCACCCGTGGCAGTACCGCGCGGCGGATACCGAATTGCTGGCGATAGAATTCCAGCGCCGGCGCGCTGGTGGCAGAGGCCTGCACCGACAGGTGCAGGGCCAGTTCAGGATGCCTCTCCCGCGCGTAACCCATCAGGCCGATATCCGCCAGGATCACGGCGTCCGCGTTGAGACCCGCCGCGCGGTCCACCGCCGCCTGCCAGCGCGCAAAGCTGTCTGGCTTGGCATAGGTATTGATGGCGACAAACAGCTTCCTGCCGCGGTTGCGTATCCGCTCCAGCGCGCGCAGCGCATTCTTGTCATTGAAGTTGAGGCCGCCGAAGTTGCGCGCATTGGTTTCATCGTTAAAGCCGATATAGACCGCGTCCGCACCGTTATCGACGGCGGCCTCCAGTGCCGGGAGGCTTCCGGCCGGGCATACAAGTTCCATAGTTATTCCGTATCAGTTGGCAACCACTGCCGCCAGCTCGGCGGCGATCAGTTCCAGCCCGCGCTGGGCCCATTGCGGTATGCGACTGCGATCGAGCGCATCCAGGCGGTTCTTCACCGTCAGGCCGATTTCCGTCTGCCCGCCGAGAGATAACCGGCGCTGGAAGAACAACGTGTCCGGATCTTCGCGGCCGCTGGCAATGGCGAGAAAGTCGGCGCTATTGGCGGAGATGGTCGAGTCCGCCGGCACGCCCGCGGGCGCGCGTACGAACTGGTCGCCGCGCTTGCTGACGCGAAGCCGGATACCCAGGTCCGTTACGGTGACTTCCAGTATCTGCTCGTCGAGAAAGTCGAACAGCCCGTCTTCCAGCTCTTCTGACAGCTGTGTATTCAGCAGCTTGATGAATGCGACTTCGCCCGGCCACTTGGGCAACAGCGGCAGGATTTTGCAGCCGAACCGGTAACCGATACGCGAGATTGATTTACTGACCGCTAGCATTTCCCCTCCATGCTCGTCGGTTGAATGATGGCGGCGCGGCTCCGCCCCTCCACATGGCGGAGAGAAACGGAGCACGCCGAATGATCATGCGCGAGAACGGTATTTCCGCTCTTCGTCAAAAGCAGCTTTTTGTCAGCAGATTATTTTTGTAGCAATTGCTCCATTCGCTCAGACTGCACCGCTAACAGGAAATATTTGGAAAACCGGCGTCAGACGACCGCGCCGGCGGACGGCCGGTTCACCGCGATACCAGCGCCGCCACCCGCGGCACGATCACCGTATTCCAGATCCGCGCCACTTCGTCCGCCGAGGTATCTGCATGCATTACCTTGCGCACGCCCTCACGGGACAGGTCCACGTGCAAATCCGGCTCTACGCCGTGGCGCCGCAGGCAGTTGCGGGCGCAGTGCAGCGGGCAGCCGTCCAGCACGATTTTGCGGCGCTCGGATTTGGCGATCCTCACCAGGGCCTCCACATCGCCGCCCACTCCGGCGACACAGGACATTTCCGCCAGCTCTTTGCGATCGAGTCGCACCGCCAGCGTATTGGCCAGCTGCGCGGTGCTGGAACATCCGGAGCAGGCATAGACCAGCGGCAATTGCCGGTAATTCTTATTAGTCATCCGCGACTTTCCTTTGTTTGCCGTTACCGGATAGTTTTGGCCGGCGCTCAGCGGGTCAGTTGGTGAGTAATGGCCCTTCGGATCGGTGAAAAATTGTTGCTCACCCGCAGCACCGCCTTGCGCAGTAATTTGGCCGGCCAGCGCTCGTCGGTGAACAGGCCGACAACGCGGTTGGTGCCCTGATAAATCGGCAGTGATTCCAGCCGGTGAATAAACTGATACTTTGCCAGTGCCCTGCCCTGCGCATTGCTCTTGCGCAGGCTGGCGGGGCGCTGCAACTGACGCGCCAGCGAGTCCGCGCTGGCCAGCCCCAGATTGAACCCGTGTGCGGTCACCGGGTGCATGCCCACTGCCGCATCGCCGATCAGCGCCATCCGCTCGGTGTAGAAATTTTTCGCATAGACCGCCACCAGCGGGTAACTGAAGCGCTTGCCGACACTGGCAACGGAGCCCGGCGCGTCGCCGCTTTCCCGCGCCACGTGGCCGGCGAAATCTTCGTCGGACAGCGCCATCATTTCGCCACCCTTGCTGGAGGGCACAGTCACCACCGCCGACGACAGGTGTGTGTCCGCCAGCGGCAACAGCGCCAGCGTGGAACCGTAGCGGAAGCACTCGCGGGCAATATTTCCATGCGGTTTTTCAGTGCGCACGCGCCCGACGACGGCGACGCGGCCGAAGTCGCGCATGTCCGCGCCGATACCGGCCATTCTGCGCGTGTCGGAAAAGCGGCTGTCCGCTGCCACCACCAGCGCAGCTTCGAGCTGCTCGCCGCTGTCGTACTGCAGCGCGCGACTGTCATCGCCGAGCGTGGTAGCGACGACGGTAGTGCGGTCGATAAAGCGGACATTCTGCTGCGCACACACTGCGGCGTAGAGGGCGCGACGGATAGCCGCGTTCGGCACTATATAGCCGAGTGGACCGCGGCCGCGGTCGTCGAACTGTAGACAATAGGGGGAGCGACCGTTCACTACCTGCGCCGATGCCAGCTCACTGACTTCGTCGGCCTGCAGCCGCTGCCAGACACCGAGGCTCTTCAGCAGGCGTACCGATTTGTGCGTCAGGGCGATCTCGCGCCCGTCATCCTGCGGAGCCGCCAGGTCCTCGCGGGACTGTCGATCAATCAGTGCGATCTGGTAGCCGCGATTGGCGAGAAAGGCGGCAAAGGCGAGCCCGGCCGGGCCCGCGCCGATAACGGCAATATCGGTGTGCAAAATGTCCTGCTCCTCAGGCAACCTTGATCGGCGATGGCTCCTGCGCTTGCGAGTCCTCGTAGACGTGATAGATGGACGGCACGCCGCTGCGATCATCGGTGCGCACCCCCAGGTTGCGAATCAACCCGTCGCCGATATCGTAAATCCAGCCGTGCAGGCTGAGTTTTTGCCCGCGATCCCAGGCGTGCTGCACGGTCTTCGTCTTGGCCAGGTTCTGCACCTGCTCGATGACATTCAGTTCGCACAGGCGCACCAAGCGATCCCGATCATTCATTGCATCGAGATCGGCGGCATTTTTTGCGTACACTTCCTTGATATTGCGCAACCAGTTGTCCACCAGGCCGCACTCGTCGTGGCCCATGGCCGCGCGCACGCCGCCACAGCCGTAGTGACCGCAGACGACCACGTGTTCCACACCCAGTACATCGACGGCGTACTGCAGCACCGACAGGCAGTTCAGATCGGTGTGGACGACCAGGTTGGCGATATTGCGGTGCACGAACAGTTCGCCCGGCGCCATGCCGACGATCTGGTTGGCGGGCACGCGCGAATCGGAGCAGCCGATCCACAGGTATTTCGGTGCCTGCTGTTCGGCCAGGCGAGCAAAAAAGTCCGGATCGTCCCGCAAGCAGGCCGAGGCCCACTCGCGGTTGTTGAGAAAAACGCGATCAATTTCCGCCATCTTCCGCTACCCGTTCCACATCGAGCATATCGATACCACTGATATCCGCCGCGCAAACCAGCTCGGTCAGAAACACATCGATCATCTGCCGGCGCAGCTTCTCCTGCAGGTAGTCACCGATTTTTTCCTCGACATAGGAAAACTCCAGCGGCCGCCCCGGCTCCAGCTGTTCGACATAGATCAGGTGCCAGCCGTATTTGGTCAGCACCGGCTTTTCCGCCAGGCCAGTGCCACCGGCGAACACCACTTCCTCGAACGGCGCCACGGTATCGCCGGGGCCGACCTGGCCGAGGCTGCCGTCGGCGTCGCGGGAGGAGCAGTCCGAGTGCTGGCGGGCCAGTTGCGCGAACTGCAGCAGCGGATCCGGCGCGTTGCGGACTTGTTCCAGCAGTGCCTCGGCAACTTTCTGCTGGCGCTCGTGGGCCCCTTCGTCATCGGGCTTCACCGCCAGCAGGATATGGCGCACCTCGGCCAGCGGCTGCGAGGTGAACTTTTGCCGGTTCGCGGCAAAGTAGTCGTAGCGCTGTTCGCGGGTCGGCTTGAGCTGCGGCACTTCCCGCTCGAGCAGCTGGTCGATCGCGCGGTCGAAGTCCTCGCCGCCCATATCGGTATCGCTGTCGCACAGGCCACACTCGGTGGCGCGCTCGCGCAGCAGGTCGGCCAGCACCAGCGACCGCGCCGCTGCGTAGATGGCCT
Organism: Microbulbifer marinus; assembly: GCF_900107725.1. Classification (GTDB taxonomy): domain Bacteria; phylum Pseudomonadota; class Gammaproteobacteria; order Pseudomonadales; family Cellvibrionaceae; genus Microbulbifer; species Microbulbifer marinus. Next base: position 1,734,601 of record NZ_FNQO01000001.1, read on the forward strand.
CCCGCGGCGTGGCCGCGGGGTGATATTGCATCTCGGCGTAGATCTCCTGATCCGGAATGCGCCGGCCGTTTACCAGCACCGGCCCCAGGAACAGCTGATCGCTTGCATCGCTAGCCAACAGTGCGCTCATGACAACCTCCCGGCCTTACAGGCTGCTTGTGGATTTGGCCCGTACGACCTGGTAGTTGCGGCGGAAGTACTGCACCGGCACGCTCCATACGTGTACCAGGCGGCTGAACGGGAACACCACGAACAGGGTCAGGCCCAGGAACACGTGCAGCTTGTAGATCACGTGCACACCGCTGATCGCCGCCGCCGCTTCGGATCCATTCAAGGTGACGATGGACTGCGCCCAGGTCATCAGCTTCAGCATTTCCTCACCGTCCATATGGCCGGCAGATACGAAGATGCTCAGCAGGCCGAGGATCAGCTGCACATACAGCATCAGCAGGATGGTGATGTCCATACGTGAGGAGGTGGCGCGCACACGCGGGTTGGTCAGGCGGCGGTGCAGCAGAATCGTCATGCCGATAAAGCAGACCACCCCAAACAGTCCCCCGGCCCCCATCGCCAATGCCTGTTTGGTTGACGCCTCGACGCCCAGCATGTGCCACACCGCCTTCGGTGTCAGCAGGCCGACAAAGTGGCCCGCGAGAATCGCCAGCACACCGATGTGGAACAGGTAACTGCCCACACGCAGCTTTTTCTTTTCCAGCAGCTGGCTGGAACCGGTGCGCCAGGTGTACTGGTCGCGGTCGTAACGGATCAGACTGCCCACCAGAAAAACCGTGAGCGCGATAAACGGATAGATTCCGAAGAAAAGTGTATTGACGTAATTCATCATTAACTCCTAAGCGTCACCGGTTTATCCGGCAGTGCGGTTGCCCGCATCGACCCACGTGATGGACTTGTCGTCCCTGAATTGCGCCGCGCTGGGGCGCTGCACACTCTGTTCACAGGCGCTGCCCTGGGCGGCGGAGAAGCTGACTGCCTCCTCTTCCCAGATCTTGTCCAGCGCCTCCGGCGTATCGTCGCGCTCCTCCTTGGCTACCTGTTCCGCGAGACCGTCGCGGTCGACCTCGACACCGGCGAAATCCACCAGCGCATCGACCAGTTCCGCGTACACGGACTCCTTGTCGCGCAGGCGTGCGGCCAGCAGGGCGAGAACGTGCGAGATCTCTTCCAGCCATTCGCGCGCGCCCTCTTCCTGGGTCGCGCAGAACTCAAGATACGTGGGCAGGTAGTCCGGCAATTCGCGCTCGGCGAGTTCTAGGCCGGCACTGCGGTACTGCTTGAGCAGCTCCACCATGGCCTGACCGCGATCGCGGGACTCGCCGTAGATATGCTCGAAGATATGCAGCGACACCGCGCGGCCGCGCTCGAACAGGCCGTCGTACTCGCTCTGCCAGTCGAGCAGATCGCGGCACTCGTAGTGCGCGACAAAACACAGCAGTTTGTCGCGCATCGCCGGCGTCAGATCCTTGGACTCCGCAATAAAGTACGTGAGCTCCGGCAGATGCTCGGCGAGAGCATCGTCCGGATAGTCCAGCAGGCGGGAAATCAGCTGAAGGGTTTTCATGACCTGCTCCTGTTAGTCGACAATCTTCGCCGGGATGACCTGGCGAACTGTCTGCTTCTTGCCGCCAAAGATATTGACGGAGTCGTTGCCGGTGCTGCAGCCATTGCCGAAGCTGAAACCGCAGGAGGACTTCATGTCGTAGGCATTTTCCGCGTAGGCCTTGTGGCTGGACGGCACCACGAAACGGTCTTCGTAGTTGGCGAGCGCCATGTAGCGGTACATGTCTTCTACCTGCTGCACGGTCAGGCCGGCCTCTTCCAGCAGCTCGCGATCCTGCACACCGTCGACGTGGATACCGCGCATGTAGGCGCGCATCACGATCATGCGTTCCAGCGCGCGTGCCACCGGTGCCTCGTCGCCCGCGGTCAGCAGGTTGGCGAGGTACTTCAGCGGAATGCGCAGCGTGGACAGGTCCGGGATCTCGGCATTCATGCCGACGGTCACGGTCTCCACGTGGCCTTCCTGTACCGCGTTCTGGATCGGTGACAGCGGCGGCACATACCAGACCATCGGCAGCGTGCGGTACTCCGGGTGCAGCGGCAGTGCCACTTTCCAGTCGATCGCCATCTTGTACACCGGGGACTGCTGCGCGGCGTCGATCCACGCCTGCGGAATGCCTTCCGCGCGCGCGGCTTCCTGCACCTTCGGATCACTCGGATCGAGGAAGATGTCGCACTGCGCCTGGTACAGGTCTTTGTCGTTCTCTACCGAGGCCGCTTCTTCGATGCGGTCCGCGTCGTACAGCAGCACGCCCAGGTAGCGGATGCGGCCGACACAGGTCTCGGAGCAGATGGTCGGCTGCCCGGACTCGATGCGCGGATAGCAGAAGATACACTTCTCGGACTTACCGGTTTTCCAGTTGTAGTAGATCTTCTTGTAGGGGCAGCCGGACACACACATACGCCAGCCGCGGCACTTGTCCTGGTCGATCAGTACGATGCCGTCTTCCTCGCGCTTGTAGATAGCGCCGCTCGGGCAGGACGCCACACAAGCCGGGTTGAGGCAGTGCTCGCACAGGCGCGGCAGGTACATCATGAAGGTGTTTTCGAACTCACCGTAGATGTCCGCCTGGACTTCGTCGAAGTTCTTGTCCTTCCTGCGCTTTTCGAATTCGGTACCGAGGATTTCCTCCCAGTTGGGGCCCCAGTCAATCTTCTCCATGCGCTGGCCGCTGATCAGAGAGCGCGGCCGGGCTACCGGCTGGTGCTTCTGCTCAGGCGCCTTGTGCAGGTTCTGGTAGTCGAAATCGAACGGCTCGTAGTAGTCGTCGATTTCCGGCATGTCCGGGTTGCCGAAGATATTCGCCAGCACGCGGCGCTTGCCACCCTGGCGCGGCTCCAGCTTGCCGTTCTTCTTGCGGATCCAGCCGCCGTTGTACTTGTCCTGGTTCTCCCACTCCTTCGGGTAGCCGATACCGGGCTTGGTCTCGACGTTGTTAAACCAGGCGTATTCGACCCCCTCGCGGGAGGTCCAGACGTTCTTACAGGTGACGGAACAGGTATGGCAGCCGATGCACTTGTCGAGGTTCAGCACCATGCCGATTTGCGCTCTTACTTTCATTGCACTGCCTCCTCTGCGGCATCTACCACTTTGACATCTTCTCCGTCGAGCCAGTCGACCTTGTTCATCTTTCTCACAATTACAAACTCGTCGCGGTTACAACCAACGGTGCCGTAGTAGTTGAAGCCGTAGGACTGCTGCGCGTAACCACCGATCATGTGGGTGGGTTTCATCACCGCACGGGTCACGGAGTTGTGGATACCACCGCGGGTGCCGGTGGTTTCGGCTCCGGGGGTGTTCACGATGCGCTCCTGGGCGTGGTACATCATCGCCATGCCGTCGGGCACCCGCTGCGACACCACCGCGCGGGCGGCGATGGCACCGTTGACGTTGAAGATTTCGATCCAGTCGTTGTCCTCGACGCCGGCCAGCTTCGCGTCTGTCTCACTCATCCACACGATGGGGCCACCGCGGGACAGGGTCAGCATCAGCAGGTTGTCGGAGTAGGTGCTGTGGATGCCCCACTTCTGGTGCGGGGTGATCCAGTTCAACAGGATTTCCTTGTTGCCGTTGGACTTCTTGTTCAGCACCGGCTCGACGGTTTTCAGGTTGATCGGCGGCTTGTACACACACATGGTCTCGCCAAAATCGCGCATCCACTCGTGATCCTGGTAGAACTGCTGGCGGCCGGTGATGGTGCGCCAGGGGATGTGCTCGTGGACGTTGGTGTAGCCGGCGTTGTAACTCACGTGCTCGTCTTCCAGTCCAGACCAGGTGGGCGAAGAAATGATCTTGCGCGGCTGGGCAACGATGTCGTTGAAGCGGATTTTTTCCTCTTCCTTCGGCTTCGCCAGGTGCGTGTGGTCGCGGCCGGTGATCTGGCCGAGCGCTTCCCAGGCCTTCACCGCCACCTGACCGTTGGTCTCCGGCGCCAGCGACAGGATCATCTCCGCGGCATCCACCGCCGTTTCGATCTTGGCGCGGCCGTTGCGCTCGGAGTCCTCGCTGTAGGTGCGGTTCAGTTTCTTCAGGAAGTCCACTTCCGCATCGGTGTTCCAGCTGATGCCCTTGCCGCCGTTGCCGAGTTTTTCCAGCAGCGGACCGATGGAGGTGAAGCGGTTGTAGGTGTTCGGGTAGTCCCGCTCCACCACGATCATGCTCGGCGCGGTCACGCCCGGTACCAGGTCGCACTCGCCTTTCCACCAGGACTTCACGCCGAACGGCTGTGCGATCTCGGTGGGCGTGTCGTGGTGGATCGGCAGGGTCACCAGATCCTTTTCCACACCCAGGTGGCCGTTAGTCAGGTCGGAGAACTTCTTGGCGATGCCCTTGAAGATTTCCCAGTCGCTGCGCGCCTCCCAGGCCGGATCCACCGCCTTGGTCAGCGGGTGAATAAACGGATGCATATCCGAGGTATTCATGTCGTCCTTCTCGTACCAGGTGGCGGTCGGCAGGACGATGTCCGAGTAGAGACAGGTGGTGGACATGCGGAAGTCCAGGGTCACCAGCAGGTCGACCTTGCCCTCGCTCGGCTCTTCGCGCCAGGTCACGTCTTCCGGCTTCTTGCCACCGGACTCACCCAGGTCCTTACCCATCAGGCCGTGCTTGGTGCCCAGCAGGTGGCGCAGCATGTACTCGTGGCCCTTACCGGAGGAACCCAGCAGGTTGGAGCGCCAGATAAACATGTTGCGCGGGAAGTTCTGCGGGTTGTCCGGATCCTGGTTGGCAAACTTCAGCTCGCCGCTCTTCAGCCGCTGCACCGCATACTCCTGCGGAGTCAAACCGGCGGCTTCGGCGTCCTTGGTCAGCTGCAGCGGGTTCATACCCAGCTGCGGCGCGGACGGCAGCCAGCCCATGCGCTCGGCGCGGCTGTTGAAGTCGATGATGGATCCGGTCCACTTGGCCTTGTCGGCCAGCGGCGAGATCACCTCGGACATCTCCAGCTTCTCGTAGCGCCACTGGCTGGAGTGGTTGTAGAAGAAGGAGGTGCCATTCATATGACGCGGCGGACGCTGCCAGTCGAGCGCGAACGCCAGCGGGGTCCAGCCGGTCTGCGGGCGCAGTTTCTCCTGGCCCACATAGTGCGCCCAGCCACCGCCACTCTGGCCGATACAGCCGCACATCATCAGCATGTTGATGAGGCCGCGGTAGTTCATATCCATGTGGTACCAGTGGTTCAGCGCCGCGCCGACGATGACCATGGAGCGGCCACGGGTCTTGTCGGCGGTGGTGGCGAATTCGCGCGCAACGCGGATCACGTCCTCGCGCTTCACGCCGGTGACCTTCTCCTGCCAGGCCGGGGTGTAGGGTTTGTCCTCGTCGTAGCTGTGGGCACAGTTCGGATCTTCGAGGCCGTGCTCGACACCGTAGTTGGCCAGGGTCAGGTCGAAGACGCTGGCGACCAGGATGGTGTTGCCGTCGGCGCCGCTGACCTTCTTGACCGGCACCTTGTATTCGATCACGTCTTCATGATCGGTGTGCTGGAAGTAATCGTATTCGTGCGCCTGACCGCCGAAGTACGGGAAGGCCACACTGGCGATCTCGTCGGCACAGTCCTTCAGGCTCAGCTTCAGTTTCAGCTCGGAACCATCGGCGCCGTCGCGCGGCTCGATGTTCCACTTGCCCTGCTCGCCCCAGCGGTAGCCGACGGAGCCGGTCGGGGACACCAGGCGTCCATCTTCGTTGATGGCGATGGTCTTCCACTCGGGGTTGTTTTCCTGACCGAGGTTGTCCACCAGGTCGGACGCGCGCAGGAAGCGATCCTGCACCAGGCGGCCATCCTTCTCCTGCAGGGTGACCAGCATCGGCATGTCGGTGGTGTTGCGCACATACTCGGTGAAGTAGGCGCTGGGCTTGTCTACGTGGAATTCCTTCAGGATCACGTGGCCGAAAGCCATCGCCAGTGCGGCGTCGGTGCCCTGGCGCGGCGCCAGCCAGGTGTCGCCAAACTTGGAGCACTCCGAGTAGTCGGAGGTAATGACACAGGTCTTGGCGCCCTTGTAGCGCACCTCGCTGAGGAAGTGGGCATCCGGGGTACGGGTCTGCGGAACGTTGGAGCCCCAAACGATCAGGTAGTTGGAGTTGTACCAGTCGGCCGATTCCGGCACGTCGGTCTGCTCGCCCCAGATCTGCGGTGAGGAGGGCGGCAGGTCGCAGTACCAGTCGTAGAAGCTCAGGCAGTTACCGCCGATCAATGACAGGTAACGCGCACCGGCGGCGTAGGAGACCATGGACATGGCCGGGATCGGCGAGAAACCGGAAACGCGGTCGGGGCCATAGGTCTTGGCGGTATAGACGTTGGAGGCGGCGATCAGTTCGTTGACTTCGTTCCAGTCGATGCGCACGAAGCCGCCCATGCCGCGGCATTCCTTGTAGGACTTCGCCTTGGCCGAGTCCTCGACAATGCTGGCCCAGGCCTCGACCGGATCGGCGTGCTTCTGCTTGGCCTCACGCCACAGCTTCACCAGGCGCTTGCGGATCTTCGGGTACTTGAGGCGGTTGGCGGAGTACATGTACCAGGAGTAGCTGGCGCCACGGGGGCAGCCGCGCGGCTCGTGGTTGGGCAGGTCCGGGCGGGTGCGGGGATAGTCGGTCTGCTGGGTTTCCCAGGTGACCAGACCGTCTTTTACATAGATCTTCCAGCTGCACGAACCGGTGCAGTTAACCCCATGGGTGGAACGGACGATCTTGTCGAATTGCCAGCGGCGACGATAACCGTCTTCCCAACTGCGGTCATCGTAGGTTTTTTCGCCGTGGCCATCGGCGAACGACTCCTTGTGCTTTTTGAAGTACTTCAAGCGGTCCAGAAAGTGGCTCATACATTACTCCGAGACAGACATGCCGGTGCGTGATTTGTAGGTGGGATGCAATATAAAAGTTGCCTCGGAGGAATACACCGGGGGGTAAAACGGCCAAAATGGACCCCCTACTCCTTTGGGGGTAGGGCAAAAAAACCGCTACCGCCCCGCGGCGCAGTAATGGCCGGGGCAGCGGGCATTTCTGCCCCCGCAGGAGGGCGGGCATCGCCCAGTTGGTTTTTTGGGGGTACTACCAAATACAATGCCACCAGGCATAATGTGCACGTATCAGCAAAGACACTTCCTATGGCCAAGGTTTTTCACCGCATCCGACAGTCCATCGTGTTCCGCATCGGCGTGTTGCTGCTGCTCACCGCCTTTGTCGCGATCAGCTCGATGGTGGCGTCCTACGTTATCTCCGACGCGGCCCAGCACGACGCCGAGGCGATCAACGTGTCCGGTTTCGTGCGCGCCATGAGCTATAAGCTGGCCTCCACTGCGCAGAGTGGTGACTATATGGCCACGCAGGAGCTGGCGGATGCCCTGAACAAGCGGCTGAAGAAGATCTCGACCATTTCGAATTTCCCCGAGTCCGATTCCTCGCCAGCCGCGCGGGATTTCCAGGCGGTGGAGCAGGACTGGCAGCAACATATGCGCCCGTTGCTGGAAGCGGTCGCCGCCGGCGAGCGCGATATCAGCAGTGCGGAGCTGCTGGCCACCACCGACGCCTTTGTGAACAAGGTGGACAGGCTGGTACTCGACTACCAGCGTATCGCGGAAGACAAGGTCGAGTTTCTGCGCATCGTGCAGTTGGGCTCGCTGTTCGCCACCATCACCCTGGTCTATTTTTCGATGTTCACCCTGTCGCGGTCGGTCGAGCAGCCGCTGCGGGAACTGATCGCCAGCTGCCGGGAGATCGCCCGCGGTAATTTCCGCCCACGACTCGCCCCCCTGGACAGCGAGGACGAGCTGGGCATGCTCACGCAAACCATCAAGGGCATGAGCGAAGTGATTGACCAGACCCACCGCGAACTGGAAGACCGGGTCAAGGAAAAAACCAAGCAGCTGCAACAGAGCCACGAGGTACTCGATTTCCAGTACCGCCTGGCGCGGCGCATCAGCGAAGGGCCACTGAACGGCCACGAGATAGAGCGCTGGCTGGAAGAATTCAGCGAGCTGACCGATCTTCCCGACCTGGACCTGTGCCTGATGACACCCGAGGGCGAAACCCCCTACGAGCACCTGATCTACGGCGAAGGCAACCGCAGCTGCGAGGAGAGAGAGTGCTTTAGCTGCTCGCGTTCCTGCGGTCCGGCGGCGGGTATCGAACAGCGCCTGTACCGCTTCCCGCTCGAGGCGGACAAGCGCAACTACGGCGTGCTGGTGTGCAGCATGCCCAGCCATCAACTGTTGCATCGCGAGCAGCAACAACGCCTCAGCGCGTTCGCCGATGCGATCACCACCGCAATCACCCTGAAGGAACGCGGCGAGCACGAGCGCCGCGTGGCGCTGATGGACGAGCGCGGCATCATCGCCCGCGAGCTGCACGATTCCCTGGCCCAGTCGCTGTCCTACCTGAAAATTCAGGTGGCGCGCCTCGGCCGCTGCACCAAGAACGAAAGTATCGATCGCGAACAGGTCACTGAGATCACCGAGGAGCTGAAGCAGGGGCTGAACAGTTCCTACCGGCAGCTGCGCGAACTGCTCACCACCTTCCGCCTGCAGGTGGCCGAAGGCGGCCTGCGCGATATCCTGCAGCGCTCCGTCGAGCAGTACCGCGAGCAGCACCCGGAAATCAACATCGATTTCAACTACGAGCTGGAGGAAATCCCCCTCACCCCGAACGAGGAGATTCACCTGCTGCAACTGGTGCGCGAGGCTTCGCAGAATGCGGTCTATCACTCCTGGGGGGATCGCGTCAGCATCAATCTGGTGCCGGGCGCGGGACAGCGGGTCCTCGCCAGTATTCGCGATAACGGCAAGGGCATCAGCGATTCGCCGGAGAAGAGAAACCACTTCGGCATGTCGATCATGCAGGAACGCGCCAGTAACCTGCGCGGTGAACTGGATATTCACCGGTGCGATACCGGTGGCACCGAGGTGGCATTTTCGTTCCTGCCGGAATACGCCCGCGCCCGCCAGGTGGAGAGCAGAGACGCTACCGACGTGTTCCATTCCGACCGTGGAGCCAAATAACAACGCACTGACAGCACACCGCTAAGGAAGAAACATCGATGGACTACGGCCAACTGAAACTGCTGCACGTGACACTCGCGCTACTGTCATTCAGCGGCTTCACCCTGCGCAGTGTCGGCCTGATGGCCGGCGCCACCTGGGCCGCGGGCCGGCCGGCAAAAATACTGCCGCACCTGATCGATACCGCACTGCTCGCCAGTGCCCTGTGGCTGCTCGCCAAGCTCGACTGGGTACTGCTGTCACAACCGTGGCTGATCGCCAAACTGGTCGGCCTGCTCGGCTATATCCTCTGCGGCATGCTGGCGCTGCGCTTCGCCCGCAACAACCGCCAGCGCCTGCTGGCGTCCCTGGGCGCTGCTGCCTGCTTCGCCTATATTCTTGCCGCCGCGGTGACCAAGAGCGCGTTGCCGTTTCTGTGACGGCGCGTTCTGCGATGTCTACCCATTAATAGCCGGGCGAGCGCCTTGCGACGCGGATAAAATAGGCTACCCGCAGCAGTAACGACTTCGATCGACACCGGCGTGAAACCCGATACCACCACCGCGATGCGCGGACTGATTGCCGAGGTCCGCACCACAATGCCATTCAGCCTGCCGGCCGCCGAACTGTGCGCCGGCCCCTGTCGCGGCTGCCCGAAAAAACTGTTGGAATATCTCGACCAGGAACTGGAGGAGTGGGAGGCACGCCTCGACGGCGGCGAAAAGCCGACCCTCGGCGATGTTTCGAAGTTTGCCAGGACCTGCCACCGCATTTACAAATCGCTGGCGGCCAACCGACTGGTGGAGCCCCTCTAACCTACCGACGCAGCGGCGCCACGCGGGAAGCGCGAACGCGCTCCCCGGCCGCCGTATTCAGTCGATATAGCGCATCAGCATGCTGTAGCCGACATCCTCGGCCGGCAGCTCCAGCGGCAGGCGCAGGCGCACCACGTGGCCGGAGCCGGGCGCCGCCTCGAGCGGCTCGCCGCGCTCGTTTTCCAACACCTCGAGGCGGAAGCGCTGGTTGCCGGCGGGCGTGACCAGTTCCAACTGGTCGCCGCGCTCGAAGCGGTTCTTCACATCCACCGTCATCCAGCCGCCCTCCAGCGCCAGCGCCTCGCCGACAAACTGCTGGTTGGGATTGCTGGACACGCCCTTTTCATAGTTCTGGAATTCGCTGGGCACATGGCGGCGATAGAAGCCCTCGGTATAACCGCGGTTGGCCAGGTGCTCGAGACTCGACATCAGTTCGAAGTCAAACTCGCGCCCGGCCAGCGCATCGTCGATCGCGCGGCGGTAGACCTGGGCGGTGCGCGCCACGTAGTAGTGCGACTTGGTGCGCCCCTCGATCTTCAGCGAGTGGATGCCCATCTGCACCAGGCGCTGCACATGCTGCACCGCGCGCAGATCCTTGGAGTTCATGATGTAGGTGCCGTGCTCGTCCTCGTAGACCGGGATCAGCTCGCCGGGGCGGTTTTTCTCCTGCAGCAGCATCGGCGCGGGATTGTCGCTGGTCGGATCGACTTCGCGCCCGGCAACGAGATCGCCGGTCTCGGTCTCCCGCGCCGGGTGGGCGTTGTATTCCCAGCGGCAGGCATTGGTGCAGGCACCCTGGTTGGAATCGCGGTGATTGATATAGCCGGACAGCAGGCAGCGCCCGGAATAGGCCATGCACAGCGCACCGTGGACGAAGACTTCCAGCTCCATCTCCGGACAGCGCATGCGGATCTCCTCGATTTCGTCGAGGGACAGCTCCCGCGACAGGATGACCCGCTCCAGCCCCTGCTGCTGCCAGAACTTTACCGTCGCCCAGTTGACCGCGTTGGCCTGCACCGACAGGTGCACCGGCATCTCCGGCCAGCGTTCGCGCACCAGCATAATCAGGCCGGGGTCGGACATGATCAGCGCGTCCGGCTGCATCGCGATCACCGGCTCCATGTCGCGCAGGTAGCTGCGCAGCTTGTCGTTGTGCGGCGCCACGTTGCTGGCGACGTAGACTTTCTTGCCGAGCTGATGGGCCTCGTCGACCGCCGCGGCGAGGTTTTCGATGCGGTTGAACTCGTTGTTGCGCACGCGCAGGCTGTAGCGCGGCTGGCCAACGTAGACGGCATCGGCGCCGTAGGCGAACGCAAAGCGCATGCTTTTCAGGGTGCCGGCCGGGGAAAGGAGTTCAGTCATGGTTTACCTCTACAACATCGCCTGCGCAGCCGGTAGCGGCTGCGGGCTGCAATTTTAATCCCGCGCCACTCAGACACGCCAGTGTCCGTCCTGCAGCTCCTGCAACAGGATCTCACGCAGGTAATCGCAGTACTTTTCCAGATAGGTCTGGCCGCCGCTGCTGGCCATGACCCATGGGTTCATGATCGTGTGGCGCAGCACGAACATACCCTCGACCTGTTGCTGCGGATCGCTGACCGTGCTGCAGAAGGCTTCCGCATCCAGGCCCAGCTTGTCGGCCAGCCGCTGTGCCGCGTCATCGTCCAGGTTGCGGCGGAATACCGAGGTAAAGGAGCCGACGAACTCCTTCGCCTGAATCGGCTTGTCCGGCTCCACTTTCAGGTGATCGAACACCCTGCGGGTAAATGCGTTCTGCCGCACCGGATTGCGGTTGCCGTGCGGGTTGACACCGATACAGATCAGGTTGGTGTCCGGCTCGAACGGCAGGATCAGACTGACCTGATCCTTGAGTTCTTCGGCCAGTTCCAGCAGGTGATCATGCAGATATTCGGACGCCTGTATCGTGTGCCCCATCAGTCGGCCGAAATGCTCTGCGTCCAGTGGCAAGACCCGGTGGGCAACGTAAGCCGCCGCCGCATTGGCGCCGGGCTTGGAGCCCTCGAGTACATACTGGCCGATATTGCGCAGATCGAATTCGGACTCGTCGCTGTCCTCGTCGAATACATAGGCTGCCTTCTGCGTCAGCAGCTCGGCGACATCGCGATTGCGGCAGACGAAGCCGCCAGTGCCATAGGGCAGATAGCCCATCTTGTGCGGATCGATGGTGATCGAGTCCACTTCGCTGAGCGCAGTGAAGCTGCGATACACCGACTCAGACGGGAAGTAGCGGAAGTGCTTGCCCACCTGCTCCCGCGGCACCACACCACCCTGCTCGTTGCGGAAGATGGCTGCCAGGTATCCACCCCAGGCCGCATCGATGTGAATGCAGAAATCGGTACCCTGAGCGCGCCAGCGCTCGCGCACCGCCACTATCTCGTCGACCGGGTCGATGGTGCCGAATTCGGTGGTGCCGAGGACACCGATTACCGCCAGCACCGGGCGCTGCTCCGCATGCAGCTCCGCCAGCTGCTGCTCCAGTGCCGCCACATCCATACGCATGCGCGCATTCATCGGTACCTTGAGCAGGCGCTGGCTGCCGAAGCCGAGAATCTTGACCGCTTTGCTCCACGAGTAGTGGGCACTCGCCGGCGCCAGAATGACCGGTGGCTTAAGGTCCGTGTGCTGGAAAAACTCCACCGGGCCGAGTGTCTCGATGCGGTAGCGGTCGACGGTATCCAGCAGCTGACGCCGCGCGCGGCCATCGGCCATCTGCGCCAGGGCTTCACGGCGCAGCTCGAGCTGGCGGTCGATCGGCAGGTTGAACAGCTGCCAGTCGCTCGCCGCGGCGATATCAACACCGAACTCGTCGACCGGCACAGACAGCTCCAGCTCGCGGCAGGCGCGGGCCAGGGCGATGCCGAAAAATTTTACCGCGCGGAAATTCCACAGGCTCTCGTAGTTGGCGCTGCTGCCGCCGCTGGTCAGGTGTCCCCAGGCACAGGGCGATTGCGACTCATCGGTATTGAAGCCGAACATGCGCGCAAACTGACGGCCCACTTCCAGCTCCATGTCGATGGTCACGGTGGCCGCATCCACCGATACATTGTTGGGGTTGTAGAGTGTCGCCACCTGCTGGGCGATCAGCGCCGGCATCAGTGTCTCGGAGACCATGTGGCCGACATAGCGCGGATTGAAAAAGGGCACGGACTTTTTCAGCCGCGCGGTGAGCTGATGCAACTCGAACTGCATGCGCGCGATGGCATCGCGGTATTTCGGCTGGTTCTGCATCTGCGGCGTAATCGGGGGCGTGTCCTCCGGGTGGAAGTTGCGGCGCCAGAATACGTGGTCGCGCATAAACTCGACCACGAATTTTTCCAGCACATCGTTGTTCTCACCATAGGCGCCGAGAAAATACGGACTGAGAAATTCACCGGTTTTTTTCATTGTTCACTCCTAACCCGCCTGACCGTCGGCGCGCGGCGCCATCAGCATCGGTGCGTAGTAATACAAATACAATCCATAGCCGAGCAGCCAGCCACACACTGCCGCCAGCAGGCCGTTAGCGGCCGGGGCCCAGAAGATCCGCGCCAGTGCCGCCAGCACCAGCGCGGCAAAGGCCAGCGGCATCAGGCGCGGACATTTCAGTGTGCGGCCGGTGTGGCCGAGTGTGACGCGGCTGATCATCGCCAGGATCATGCCGCCGATTCCGCCAACGGCAAACGCGTGTAGTGCACCGCCCTCGAGCCCGGGGGCGATACCGGTCCAGGCGAGAAATGCCATCAGGAAGCCCAGCACGATGAACCAGTAGCTCAGGTGCAGCGACCACAGCAGCGGTTCGCGCCAGATCAGCGACGGACGCCAGCGCCAGCAGCGCGCCAGCTGCAGCAGCCCCAGTGCCAATGCCAGCCACCCCCACAAGGGTTTCGGCAAATTCAGGCCGACCGTGAGCAGCAGCGCCAGCACACTGATGTGGCTGCCGATTTCCAATGCAGCAATCTTGTCGCGCTGCGGCAGCTGAAAGCGCCGCGCAGTAAAAAAGGGAATCACCCTGCCGCCGAACACCGTGATCAGACCGGTAACCAGCAACAGTGTCACCAGACCCGCGCTGCGCTGCCACCCGGGTAGCAGCCAGTGGGCGGCGGCCAGTGCCGCGAACGCGATCAGCGCGGGAATCACAAACAGGTTGCGCCACTGGCGCACGGCGAGAATACGGCGGCCGGTAAGGGCGGCCGCAACCAAGAAGAAGCCGCTTTCCAGCACCACCGGCAGCCACAGCGGCACACTGGCGAACGCATAGCCGAGCCGCGCCGCCAGCCACAGCGCGCTCAGGGCAATCAGCGAGCGGCCGGTCGGCGCGCGCAGGCCGGTCCAGGTCTGCATGGCAGTGGTGATGAAGCCCACCACCACGGCACCGGCGAAACCGAACAGCATTTCGTGCGCATGCCAGGTGACACCGCCGCGCAATCCCGGCAGCGAAATACCGCGCAACTGCGCGAGCCATAGGCACAGCGCGATACAGCTCCATATGGCGGCACCGAGGAACATCGGCCGAAACGGCATCCGCCACAGGGGCAAGAGCGATTGTTCGCGCTCTCGGTCCATGATTTGCAACAAAACTCGACTCCATAAATTTCGCGGTGGCGACAGCAGATCGCACAACCCGCAGCGACGCTAGAGACGCCAGCAATTAGCCTGCGTCAAGGTTGCCGCCATCCTCGCTGGACGGCAGCTTAAAATACACAAATGCGCGAAAGTCCGCAGCGGTCTTTCGCGCTATAAAAAAAGGGGGAGTCAAGACTCCCCCAAGCAACAACACACGAGTGAAGTTCGGGTTACGGGTTGTAGAATTCCCCGTTCTTGCGCAGGTAGTACCAGTAGTTAACCACCAGGCACACCGCGTAGAAGATGGCGAAGCCGGCCAGGGCATACTCAGGCGTAGTCGCCTTGATCTGCTCACCGAACACCTTCGGAATATAGAAGGCGCCGTAAGCCGCCACCGCGGACGTCCAACCCAGTACCGGGCCCGCCTGCTCTTTCGGGAACACCATGGCGATGGTGCGGAAAGTCGAACCATTGCCGATACCGGTGGCCGCAAACAGTGTCAGGAACAGCAGGAAGAAGGGTACGAAGTAGTCTTCCGGTGAAGCCGACGCATATGCCGCCTTCATGTAGTAAGCCACACCCAGGGCGCTGGCCACCATGATCACCGCGCAGACCTGAGTCACCAGCGCACCACCAATGCGGTCCGCAATCCAACCACCGACCGGGCGGATCAGCGCGCCGATAAACGGTCCCATCCAGGCGTACATCAGCGCACTGGGGCCATTCGGGTTGATGGTATCGTGGGTCATGACGCCGTCGACCATCACGTGGCTATAGCCGAAGATCACCTTGATGGCCAGCGGGAAAGCCGCGGCGAAACCGATGAAGCTACCGAAGGTCATGGTGTAGATCACACTCATCACCCAGGTGTGCTTGTTGTTGAAAATACGGTACTGGCGATTGAGGCTGTTGCGAATATCGCCCGGCAACATCTTCAGGCCGTACACGGTACCGAAAATCACCAGCACCAGTACGATTTCCTTCGGTATCCCCCAGCCGGAGCCGTTGGCGCTTTCCGGCAGTATCAGCCACAGACCGATCAGAGCATTAATCAGGCCGATGCCGAGCATTAGGCTCATCTTGCCGAAGGTGCTGAGCGGGCTGCCAATATCCGGGGACACCTCATCGGTGCGGATATTGTTCATGCCAAACCAGGTCGCCAGTGCGAGCGGCACCAGCAGCAGCAGCCAGACAAAACCGGCATTCTGAATCCAGGATTCGGAACCGGCCGGCACCTTGCCGATCAGCGAGCCGGAAGAGTTCACCAGGATCATCGGATCGCCGCCCATAGCGCCGAAGGCACCGAAGGTCATGAACAGCGGCACGATGATCTGCATGGTGGTAACGCCGAAATTACCGAGGCCAGCATTCAGGCCCAGCGCCAGCCCCTGCTTCTCTTTGGGGAAGAAAAAGCTGATATTGGACATGGACGAGGCGAAGTTACCGCCGCCGAAACCACTGAGCAGCGCCAGCAGCTGGAACACCCACAGCGGCGTGTTCTTGTCCTGCAGTGCGATACCAGTGCCGAGTGCCGGTAAGAGCAACAGCGCGGTGGTAAACATGATGGTGTTGCGCCCACCGCACAGGCGAATAAAGAAACTGCTGGGAATCCGCAGCGTGGCGCCGGTCAGGCCGGCGATGGCCATCAGCGTAAAGAGTTCGGATTTGGCAATCGGGAATCCCAGGTTGAGCATCTGCACGGTGATGATGCCCCAGTAAAGCCAGACGGCGAAACCCGCCAGCAGGCTGGGAATTGAAATCCACAGATTGCGGTTAGCTATTTTTTTACCCCGGGATTGCCAGAACTGGCTATTCTCCGGGGACCATTCGTAGATATCAGACACAGTCTTGGCTCCTGGTCGGGTAGTAGTTGTTCTCCATTGCCACTATGGACACCACCTGACCAGCGCTCAATTACCATCAATAAGTACCCCCTTTTTTCCGCCCGCCGTTTTGGCGCCTTTCCAACGGCCCCAAAAACCGCCCACACAGCCGTAATCGCCGTGCGCCCGGGGCGCCCGCTGGCGCGCGATTACCTCCTAAGGGGTAGGCGGCGCTGCCAGCGTGTCGCCTGTGCTAGCATATTGGCCACTGACCAGACCCAGAAAGCAACTTCAACGCAGGAGCGATCATGTCCAGTCCCGCAAGAGTCATGATGGTTGACGACCATCCCCTGTTTCGCAAAGGGCTGATGCAACTATTCAGTCTGGAGCCGGGCCTGGAGCTGGTGGCGGAGGCCAGTAGCGGCGAGGAAGCGGTGCAGCTGGCCGAGGAATGCGATCCCGATATCATCCTGCTCGACCTTAACATGCGCGGCATGGACGGCCTGGATACATTGCGCGCAATGCGCGCCGCCGGCGTGACCGCGCGCATCGTGATGCTGACGGTGTCCGACAACAATGCGGACGTGGTGGCCTGTATCCGCGCCGGTGCCGACGGTTATCTGCTGAAGGACATGGATCCCGAGGACATCCTCGAGCAGGTTCTGGCGGCGACCCACGGCAAGATGGCCATCAGTCAGCGCCTGACCGAAATTCTCGCCTCGGCACTGCGCAAACCCGACAAAACCGGTGCCGATACGCTCTCCACGCTGACGAGCCGCGAGTACCAGATATTGCAGCTGATTGCCGACGGGCTCAGTAACAAACTGATTGCCCGCGAACTCGACATCAGCGATGCCACCGTGAAGGTGCACGTGAAGCACCTGCTGAAAAAACTCGGCATGCGGTCCCGGGTGGAGGCCGCTGTGTGGATGGTCAATCAAAAGCGGTCAGAATCTACCTGACCCCCCGGAGTACCCCATGAGTGACTGCTGTTCCCAGCCCGGTCTGATGCCTGTCGAAGCGGCCCGGGCTGCCCTGCTCGAAGACCTGTCGCCGGTCGCGGGCACCGAATCGATCCCGCTGGCTCAGGCCACCGGCCGCGTGCTGGCCGAATCGGTCGCCTCCACTGTCTGCCTGCCGCCGTGCGACAACTCCGCGATGGACGGCTACGCGCTGCGTTTTGCCGACCTGGAGAGCGACAAACCGCTCGAACTGATCGGCTATTCGTTTGCCGGCAAGCCGTTCGAAGGTATCGTCAATCCCGGCACCTGCGTGCGTATCATGACCGGCGCCGCCGTGCCCGATGGCGCTGATACAGTAGTGATGCAGGAACAGGTTACGGCACAGGGCGAGTCCATTTTCCTCACCGGCAAGGTGCGCGCGGGCGACCATATCCGCCGCCGCGGCGAGGACGTGGCCGAGGGCGAGACACTGCTGGACAGCGGTGCGCGGATTTCGGTGGCCCATATCGCCCTGCTGGCCGCGGCCGGCATCGGCGAGGTGACCGTGCGCCGGCGGCCGCTAATCGCCCTCTTCTCCACCGGCGACGAACTGCGCCAGCCCGGCGAACCACTGGGCAAGGGTGATATCTACGACAGCAACCGCGTGGCGCTGCTGGCCGCGCTGGCGGAACTGGATCTCGCAGTTCTCGACCTGGGCATTCTGCCGGACGACAAAAACGTAATCCGGGACAACCTGGCTCGTGCCGCCCGCGAAGCCGACGCGATTATCACGTCCGGCGGCGTATCGGTGGGCGAAGCCGACTACACGCGGGAAGTGCTGGAAGAGATGGGGGAAATCGGTTTCTGGAAAGTCGCGATGAAACCCGGCAAGCCGTTCGCCTACGGACGCCTGCAGGGCACGCCGTTCTTCGGTCTGCCCGGCAATCCGGTTTCGGCACTGATCACTTTCCAGCAATTGGCGGTGCCGGCGCTGACCGTCATGAAAGGCAGCGCCTGGGCGGCTCCGGTAACGCTGCAGGCCAAGCTACAGAAACCGGTGAAGAAAAAACCCGGCCGTACCGACTTCCAGCGCGGCATCTATCTGCGCGACGAATCCGGCGGCCTGCGGGTCGAGCCGGTTGGCGCCCAGGGCAGCCACATCCTCTCCGGCCTCGCCGACGCCAACTGCCTGATCGTACTGTCGCGCGACAGCGGCAATGCCGACGCGGGCGATATCGTCGACATCGAGCCGCTGGCGACTCCGCTGGGTCTCTAGTCTTTTCTGAGTTTTCCGGATTTATTAACCCGGCGATAAATATTGCCGGGTTAATAATGGTTGATGGGGTGCCTTCGCCCCACCAACCTGATACCACCCTCAGGTGGTCGATAGCTCGCCCGCTTAGTTGAGTTCTTCTGCGAAATGCGGCAGTCCGTAACCGAAGGATCACAGCGAATTGCTCTCCTATTTTTCTTCCATGTCCTCCCACTCATCCAGGCGTCTGCGGCAATGAAGTGCTGGACGCTGCCGTGGTTATCAGCAGGATGGCCTGTATTGATGTCACGCTGATTGCCTTTCTGAGATGAGACCAGATGCCGCCCTTGACGCGCTTGCGCAGAGAGACAGGCAAATGGTGCACCTTGCGATCCAGCGCCACTTCCTGGGCCCACAAAAAAGATACAAAAAGGGCACTGCGGTTCACGATTGAACCCGAAAGTTTTTCCAGCAAATTTGTCACCTTTTCTATTCCGTTGCGTCTATTAGAGTAAGAACCGCGAAAAAATCATAGACGGGAGGAATTCAGCGTGACCGATTCGGCAGCCGACCCACGGGAGCCACTAACCGATTTAAGCGATGCTGATTTGGTTGAGCGGGCTCGCCGGGGGGACGGGCCGGCCTTCGAACTCATCGTACGCCGCCACAATCAGGCACTGTTTCGTGCGGCCAGGGCGGTGCTAGACGATGAGGACCAGGCCCAAGAAGCAGTGCAAGAGGCCTACCTGAACGCCTTTACGCACCTGGATTCCTATCAGGGGCGCGCGTCACTCAAAACGTGGCTGATCCGCATCGCCGTCAACCAGGCTATCAGCATCAAGCGCCGCCAGCGCCCGGTGGTATCGCTGGACGAGAAGATCGCTGTTCTTCAAAGCAAGCAATCCGAGGAGGACGGCATGGCATCATTTATCGCCGACCAACATACCCCGGAAACGGCAGCCGACCGCCAGGAAATGCAACACCTTCTGGAACTCGCTATCCGGCGCCTCCCGGAAATCTACCGCAGTGTCTTCATGCTTCGGGCAGTGGAAGGCCTGTCGGTGGCCGACAGCGCATTCTGCCTCGATATCAACGAGGCGCTGGTCAAAAAACGCCTGTCGCGAGCGCGCGATCTGCTCCGCCAGGATCTGGCACAGCGGATGGAAGCCCGGGCGTCCGATGCCTTTGAATTCGCCGGCAAGCGCTGCGACGCCGTCACTGCTCATGTAATGGCTGAACTGGCTCGCCAGGGAATGACTCAGCCGGTTTGACCCGGCACTTATCCACGACACTGTTGAAGAAACTGAAAAAGGAGAGAATCCATGAAAGCCACAACCATTGTTTTTGCCGCCGGCCTGGTTGCGTTTTCCGCCAGCCCCGCACTGGTGATTGCCGCCGACCAGGGGCCAGCCGCTAAACGAGCACAAGTTGCGATGAATATGTTTGGCGGCCCCTCCTATCATGGCGAGCCGGCGCTGGCGGTAACCGCCGCATTGGTCAAAGCCGGTGGCGGCGCCGACAACTTCAGCTTTGCCAACGCCCTGGTGGCCATGCTCGGGGAAGACACCGTGATTGCTGAGGTATCCAAGCTTACCAAGCAATACGGTGAAGATGAGGTGAACACCTTCATAAGTGGGATGGACATAGCCATCGCCTACAGCCTTAAGCGTGCCACTGAAGCCGGTATCAGTCTGCCCGAGCCGGCCGATCTCTCGGGCGCTGCACTAGCGAAGACTCTAGTAAAGGCTGGCGTCACTGCGGATGGCACTTTCTGGAGTGGTTACCTCTTCGACAAGGCAATTTCTCACCAGCTGCACAACCAGGTGATGGCGGATATCAATGCCGATGTCGGCTATCAGGCCGACAAGACCACCCATAAGATTCTCAATCAAGCCATGTACGACGTGGCGCAGGCGTTGGGAATGAGTGATGTAAAGCTGGCTGAACAGCACTGACATGACACTGCGGCTGCCTTGTCGCCCTGCGGCAGTGCAGCCCCTGATAACCTACAAACATAGAGGAGACCGCATGTTGGTTTTTGCTTTGAGTAGCTTCGGCCTGGCGGCCATTGGGGGACTGGTTCTTGCCAGCCATATCTTGCGCGGCAGATTGGCTCCCTGGTTCCTGTCGCTGGGGCATGCCCTGCTGGGTGCGATCGGCCTCGTCACCCTGATTCTCCTACTGTTGGGTGGAGATAATAGCGGCCAGCGCCTGATTGCCGCCTTTGCCCTGCTGTTGGCGGCAGCCCTCGGCGGCTTCTTTCTAGCCTCCTTCCACCTGCGCAGCAAACTGGCACCCAAGGCTGTGGTGATACTGCATGCCGGCCTTGCGGTAATCGGTTTTCTGATCCTTCTGAGCCTGGTGCTCTGACATGGGTCACCGCCTGCATCCCGCGCTGGTGCATTTTCCGGTCGCCTGCTGGTCGCTGGCCGTGGTGGCGGACTTCGCTGGGTTCTGGTTCGGCGAACCCGCCTGGCGCTGGTCGAGCGGGCTTCTCGCAGTGGGTTGTGGCACGGCCATTGTAGCCATGCTCGCGGGCATACTCGAACTGGCATATGTGCCCGAAGGCCCCGCGATGCGGATTGCTTACTGGCACATGGGGGCGATGCTCTGCGCCTGCGCCCTATTCTGCACCCGCCTGCTGCTGCGACTGGAGGATTTGCGCGCGCTGGAGCCGAACACCGTGTCCCTGCTTCTGGATGCCGGCGGTTTCCTCTGCCTGACTGTCGGTGGCTGGCTCGGTGGCAAGCTGGTTTATCACCACGGCGTCTGGCGCTCCGACAGCCATTGACCCGGTAACCCAAGCGGTTGACGGGTCATTGCGACAGAGGGACGTGCCCCCACCGACCCAAATCAACACGAGCCCGCGGAATACCCACAGATCCGAATATCTGCGCCGGCATTGCCGGGTTAAAAACCTGCGTGCACACCACCCCGACAAACCATTGCTTGAGGAATCAACACGTGCTGCTCGAATCTGTATTCCAGGAACCTACCACAGCGCCGGAAGTGGGCGTGTCCGACCGCATCCGCCATCGCCTGATCGAGGCGGGGCAGCGCTTCCACGCCAACGACAACATCGCCGCCTTTATCCATGACGGCGAACTGGATGAATTGCGCACAGAGGTTGAACAGAAGCTTCAAGGCTTGCTGCATGCGCTGGTAATTGACACCCACAGCGACCACAACGTCGCCGATACCGCGAAGCGGGTCGCCAAAATGTTCGTGCACGAGGTGTTTCGCGGCCGCTATGAAAAGGCGCCGGCGGCTACGACATTTCCGAACGTTTCCCAGCTCAACGAACTGATGATCGTCGGACCGGTTACGGTGCGCAGCGCCTGTTCGCATCATTTGTGCCCAATCCTGGGCAAGGTGTGGATTGGCGTGCTGCCCAATGCGTCGTCCGACCTGATCGGCTTGTCCAAGTACGCACGCCTGGCCGAATGGGTGATGAACCGGCCGCAGATTCAGGAAGAGGCCGTGGTCATGCTGGCTGACGAACTGGAGCACCGCCTTCAACCAGATGGCCTGGCGATCGTCATGGAGGCCAGCCACTTCTGCATGCACTGGCGTGGGGTCAAAGACAATGACGCGTTGATGCATAACTCTGTCATGCGTGGAGCGTTCTTGAAAAACGCGACGCTACGGCTCGAATTTCTGAATTTGCTTGGAAACCGTCGTTGACTGTCCGGGTTTATTTCATCGGCCGAATCCATCCGGTGGGTATAGCCTCCGCGTAACAGCAGGAGACTTATCGCGCCCGAGTATGCTATTCGACTGCCCGCCCACGGATCAAACAGATTATCGAGGGCTTGGCCGACCCGATATTCTACGGCTCGAGCCCATCAGCTATTGTCTGGGCAGACTAACGGATTAACACAATCTCAGCTGACGTGTGCGCCGCATGAAGTCTCCATGCAACGATGCCGAACAAGCTCCTCGAAGGGCTGTGCCACCAAAACTGGCCGTGGAGAACATTCTAAAATCGTGGCCGGGACCCAATTGGCCGGGGCGGTAGGCGTAGCCCATCACCGTCTCAGTGAACTCGCCCCGTAAGCTCTTGCTGTCGGGATAAGCTAATTTCCCGATATAGATCTTTCAGAGATTGGCATGAGTGTAACCAGCCTTGCCTTAAGGCTTAGTTCAGCGACACCTGGCCGCAAGCAAAAAGTTGCTCGGCACAGAGTTGGCGCACGAAATCTTCGAGCATAAAAAAACGGAAAAGGCCGATCAGTAAATTACCGATCGGCCTTTTGAAATGTGGTAGCGGGGGCAGGATTTGAACTTAAGACCTTCGCCCGGCTATGCCGGCCAGAGGTAGAAAGGGAGCCCGGATCGTCGGGCATCGACCTCAAAACTACCGACGGAAGAATTTGGTAGCGGGGGCAGGATTTCAACCTACGACCTTCGCCCGGCTATGCCGGCCAGAGGCAGAGAGGGAGCCCGGATCGTCGGGCGTCTACCTCCAAACCACTGGCGGAAGAATTTGGTAGCGGGGGCAGGATTTGAACCTACGACCTTCGGGTTATGAGCCCGACGAGCTACCAGGCTGCTCCACCCCGCATCAACTCTGCACAATTGAATCCTGGTAAAGTTTCAACTGCCGGTGCTGAGCACCGAAGAGGCTGCGCATTCTAGTGATAGCCTCCCCGGAAGTCCAGACGCCGATGGGAAATGGTTGAAATTAATTTCAACTCCAGGCCAATTTCCTGTTGTTATCCACAATGCGTGAACGCCGGCCGGTGAAAAATAATCGCCAACCGGCCGCGATTTCCGTATCGCGGCACGGATCAATCAGAGCTTGCCGACCATATTCAGGAACACGCCCTGGCTGTCGTAATCCAGTTGCGTCAGGTCATCAGAGAAGTCGGTGAAGTTGTAGCCCACGCCCACCTTCAGGTGTTTGCCGATATGCCGGTACAGCCCCACCAGCGCCCCGCTTCTGCGGTCCTGGGCATCGGGCAAATCGAGCATGCGGCCTTCGACCAGCAGATCCCAGCGATTGACGAAGTGCCAGTCGGCGCGCAGCACATACAGGTTGGCGCGGCTGTCAAAAAATTCCGGATCCTGGCGATCCAGACTCAGCTGGCCGAGGCGATACGCATACTTGGCACCGAGGGTCCAGCGGCGGCTGATATCGTAGCTGGTGTCGACCGAGAAGATATGGCTCTTCTGGATAAATTCCACCGCCGTGTTTTCCACCGTGACCTGATCGCGCGTCGGCACATTGTAGAAGTAGGTGTACTTCAGCAAGGTGTTCAGGCGATCGTTGCTGACCGGGCGGTAGGCATAACCCATGACCGCTTCGGTGAATTTGCCATCGTAGAACTCACCCTGGGAGCTCTGGCTGTCGGAGTAATTGAGTTTGCCGACCAGGCGCCAATCCGGATTCATCTGGTAGCTGAGAGTATTTTTCATCAGCCAGGTATCGCGCTCGGACTCTGTCACGGTATCTGCATCCACCGGCGTTTCCATCGCATCGGTGCGGTATTCCACCGCTGACGCGAGACGGATGTCGCCGTCGCTGAAGCCCATGTTGAAGCCCACCGCGCGGCGATCCGTCTGCGCTCCGGTGCGAGGGTCTTCCAACGTGCCCGCCTCGACACTGGTGCCGTAGCTCCAGCGATCGTTCGGCGTCAGATCCATACCCAGTGCGTGGGTCAGGCCGGTGGAAATATCCCCGTGGCTGTACTGTTCCTCGCCGTAGATGCTCAGGCTGTCGGAGTAACGGCTGCGGAAGCCGCTGCTCATATTGCCTTTGCGCGCGCGGATGCCGGTATCGGTACGCTCGTTGTCGAGGGAGTAATTCAGATACAGGTTGGTTCTGTCGGTAATCAGGTAGTCGGTACCCAGGCGCGCGGCAGTGCCGGTATCGCCACCGGACAGTTCGCTGTCCAGCGTCAGTCGCTCGCTCACGCGGTAGGCGCCGCCGAAGCCCGCGCGATTGTTCTCGTCGCGAGTGCCGGTCACTTCCACCGTGCCCTGCACGAAACCGAATGCACTCCAGTCTTCGCCGGAGTCGTAGGAAGCCTGCACGGCCATATCGGTCCGGTCGCCCTGGGTCTGGGTGGCCGGCACCACCGGCGAGAAATCCTCGCGGCTGTCGGTGCGGGCGCCGGTGCTCAGGCGCCAGTTATCGTTGAGACGGTAACCGACCATCAGGTCCACGGCACTGGTCTGCAGGCCGAGTTCCTGCTCCTTGCTGTCCGCCTTCAGGCCGACATCAAAGCGTTCGCCGATCGGCACATTGACACTGGCCCCGTATTGGGTGGTTTCGCCGGTGACAAACTGCCCCGGCGCGGAGAAGCCGGCTTCGCGCTGCTGGTGGTAGAAGGTACCCGATCCGCGCGCGCCCTCGAAGAAGTCGTTGAGCTGCAGGCTACCCTCGATTTTAGCAGCGCCCGCCTTGGCTTCCGGGTCCAGTGGCTGTTGCTGCTGATTGAATGTGAAGCCGCCGTCGTAGGAGTTGACGCTGTCCAGGTTGCCGCCCTGGCTGTCCGCCATTTCTATCTTCACCCAGCTGCCGGCGCTCTTGCGCAGCGTCAGGTCGACGCCCTGCAGGGAGGTCTCGTTGTCTTCCTCGTCCTGCTGGGTGCCACTGATGCCGAGCTTGACGTAATCGCCGAGCCAGTAATGGGCGCGGCCGCCGACGGCAAGCGTATCCATTTCCTCGAAGCCCGGCGTGTACTCGTAGCGCGCCACCAGGTACTGCGGGTTGCCGTTATAGGAACCGTCCTGAATCAGCAGGTTGTCGTTGGCCAGTGCCGACAGCGGTTTGTTCAGCAGCACGCGCCCCTGGATATAATCGATATCGTAATCGATCGCCGGGGTCAGGTTTTTTACCCCCAGTACCAGGCCGGAGTCCTTGTCCCGCACTTCGACGCGCAGGCGCTCGGAGCCGCCCAGCAGATCCTGGTGGCGGAGGAAATACAGCGAGCCGCCGGTACCGCGGAACTCGTCGCGGCCACCGATGGTACCGGGCTCGGCACCGAAGGCATCGACCTGGAAGCGCTTCTCGCCGAAGCTGGTCATGGCATCACTTTCGAAGTGGCCGTTGGCACCGTAGAGGGCGCGATCGATATGCGCCAGCTCGTTATCGGTGTAGGCCGCCTTGAAGTTGCCCCATAGGCCGTAGTCATCGTACTTGGACACTTTCACGTAAAACTTGCCGGAGGTCGGCGCGTCCTCGACCACGGTGGAGTCGTCGCCGAAGGTCGGGTAATAGAGATCGCTGTCCAGGCGACGGAAGAGCGCGTCCGGGGATTTTTCCAGGAAGTTGGAGAAAATCTCGTCCACCGGCCCCTCTTCGGTATCCGCGCTGGCGGACAGGCGCCAGCCGTCACCGAAACCGCCGCTGGTGTAGAAGGCCAGGCGACCGTCGTAACTGACGGAGTTGTCGTAGTGGGTTTCGTCGCCGGTGACCAGCGCCGCGGGGCCGTTGGTCTTGTCGTAACCGATGGTCAGGTCGGCGATACCGACCGTGAACCAGTCGTTGCTGGCAAATTGCAGGTCGCGCAGGAACAGATCGCCGTTACCTTCGCCATCGAGTACCGCAACTTCCACCGTGTGCATGCCGCGGTCGAATATCTGCTCGGCGACAAACTGGCCCTGCTCATTCACCGGCACCGGATTGCCGGCCAGCCATACGGTGTGGTTCGCCGGAATATCTGCGCCGTTCACCAGCACGGTATTGCCGTCCAGCGGAATATTGCGGCGCGCGAGGCGGTTCTCGCCGTAGCCCACCAGCAGCTCTGTATCTGCATCGCCCCGTTCAGCCGGCGCGTCGATACTGTCCACCAGCCACAGTGACTGTGGGCGCGTCTCATCGTAACGGCCCTTGTCATCGTAGGCGCGCAACAGGTACTGCAGTTTTTTCAGCGGTGCCTGGAATTCCTCGAATTCCGCCTGCCACTCGCCCTCACCATTTTCATCCAGCTCCACCACGGCCAGCGGCGCGTCGCGCAGAGACTGATCTTCCTCGAACAGGCGCACTTCGGTGCGCTCGATAAAGGACGGATAGTTACTGTAGCTCTTGAACTGCACGCGACTGTCGGCGATTTCTGTTTCCGGGTCGTCCGCGTAGCGGATGGTGCTCGGCCAGGCGGTGACATTCAGGCGCGGCTGCATTTTCTTGTTGTCGAAGCGGAACTGGATATTGGCGTTTTCCAGGGCCACGTCGGTACAGCGCTGCAGGTCGGCGGAGTTTTTGTACGGATCGTACTCCGGGCTGCCGTCCACGGTGATGCGCATCAGGTTCAGCGCATAGGGATTGTTGGCCTGCGCCTCGCGGTTGATGCGCTCGATTTCCAGTCGGTCCTGTTCCGCCAGCACGGCCAGCTCATCGTAGAGCACCTGCACTTCCACGCGGGCACCGTCCAGCTGGATAAAGCCGGTGGCCACCACGTCATCGGACTGTACGTAACCACGCCCCTCGAACTCCACCTGCTCGTCGGAGAGCTGCAGTTCACGCTGCGCCTGCTCCATGGCCCGGCGCGCGCGCGCACTGGACAGACCGACGTCATCGCCGTAGACCATCGCCTCGCGGCGCTCCATGCGCTCGTTGTCGCTGTAGCCGATAAAGCTCAGGCGCACATTGGCCTTGCCGGCAACCTCCGCCATCGCATTGCGCATCTGCATCAGCTGCGCCTGGGAAATCAGCGGATCACCGTTATCAAAGCGAATCGGCGGAATCGGGCCGCTCGGAGATTCGTGCGCAATGGTAATGGTCTCAGCACCGGCCGCCTCCGGACAGGCCTGCACGCCGTCACCGGCGGTTTCCAGCGGGTCGTCGTACCAGAATTCCACTTCCACGCGGCGGTTCAGCGCGCGGCCCTTGGGCGTGTCGTTGGCGGCCAGCGGCTGGGTCGCCCCCTTGCCGCTGCTGGTCACCATGTAATCCGGCAGGCCCAATGAATCACGCACCGCCAGCGCGACTCTTCTGGCCTCGGCACGGGACAGTGCCATATGGTCGCTGTACAACTCGGCAGGACCTTCCGGCAGTGGCAGCGCATCGGTGTGGCCGACGAAATGAATCACCAGATTGTTCTTGTCGGCCAGATTCGCGCGCACTTCGCGGATACGGCGTACGAAGGCCTCGGGCAGGTCCACCTGCCCCGGCTGCCAGCGCAGCGGCGTGACCAGGTTCTTCAGGCGCGCACGCTGTTCGCTGCCGGCGGTGTAGTGCAGGCGACAAACGGTTTCCTGGCGGCACACCTTGACCCGGTTCAGCGCCAGCGCCTCGGCGCGGGCGCGCTCGGCCATGGCCTCGGCGTCCAGCGCGTCGTAGCTGAGCAGTACCTGCACGCGGCGGTTCAGTTCGCGCCCGGCGGTGGTGATATTGTCCGCAACAGGCTCGGCATCGCCGCGCCCCTCGAACGACACCATGTCTTCCGGCAGCTCCAGCGCCAGCTGGAAAAACTCCGCCACCAGCTGGGCACGGGCGCGGGTGAATTCTTCTTTATCGGCAAGCCCTGCCAGCTGCTCTTCGCTCAGCGGATCGCTGTCGGTGTGGCCGATAAAGCGCAGCTTCAGGTTGGGCTGCTCGCCCAGTTCGGCCAGTTTTCCCTTCAGTGCCTCGACGGATGCGGAATCGATTTCATCATCCAGCGACTGGAACAGCAGTGGCTCGATGAAGTCTTCCTCGACCACCGGTTCCGCGGGTTCGACAAACTGCGTCGCGTCCTGCACCCACTGGCGGCGTGGCTGGCCGAGCAGCATCGTCTCGGTGTTATTGCCGATCGGTTTTTCTGCGTAAACGGCCTCCGGCTGCGCCTCTTCTACTTGGGGCGAAAGACCGGGGATTTTCTGCCACACCTGCCACCAGGGCGCCTTGTCTGGCTGAACCTGTTCGGCCTCCTGGGCAACTGACGGCACCGCCAGAAACATGGCCAGCGCCGCGGCGTAGTAGCAATCGCGGCCATTAGCCGCTGCCACAGCGATGGACAGTCCGCTTTTTTTCATGTTGTTTTTATCAGAGGACATTACTCCAATCCTCCCTTGCTCGGCGGCGCGCCGCGCCGCCAGAAGACTTCTGTTTCAATGGTCAGTTCGTAGTCGCCGTAGTTGCGTGCCCACTCTTCGGTAATCTGCGCCTTGATGGTTTCCAGGCGCTGCTCTACCAGGTCGGGATCCTCGTTCTCGGCCAGGTAGGATAGTCGCAGGACAGACGGTGCTTCCTGCAGTTTTTCCAGCAGCAGTTCCGTGCGCGAGTGCCACTGCGGACGCAATTCGGTGGTCTGCGGCTCGAATACCGCCTCGGCCATATCCAGGCGCACGACGCGGTGCAGGCTAGAGCCGAAGTTCACCTTGATCATCTTGCCTCGCGTCGCGCGTACTATCCGCGGGTTCTCCGAGGTCAGACGGTAACCGCTGGGCAGGCTGCGGTCGTCGAGCTTCAGCACAAAATTGGAACCGCGATCCCGATCCGGCACCACCGCACAGGTAATGTGGAAGCGACCGTAAGCATCGGTGGTGGCATTGAGGCCGGTGGCAGTAACCACCCGCGCACCCGGCACACCGCCTTCACCCGGATCCTGGTAGCCGTTCATGTTTTTATCGTCGTAGACCTTGCCGATCACGTCGGTACAGTCGAAGGTCGGGTCGGGTATGACGCGCACCGTCGCGGATGCCTCTCCGGAGACAACTTGGCCCGAAAGGTCGTTGAACAACCGCGCCCGGTTGATGTACTCATCCTCGCCGACACCGGAACCGACCACCAGCAACAGTTTCACGGTGCGTGTCTGGTCTGGATCAACACGTAAGTTAGTCCAGATCAACTGCAATCCTTCGATCTGCGGCTCAACCGCCATGCCGTCAACCTGCGCCGAACCCGCCACATACTTGAAGCCCGCCGGGAAGAAATCCACCAGACGCAGATCAGTCAGCGGTACCGGCAGGGTATTGGTGAAGGTGATGGTATAGGGCACCAGCTGACTGCGAGTTACGTTGAGCATGGCAGCGGTCTTGGTAATCGACAGAGCACCATCCAACTGCGGATCAACAGCAATGTGATTGTTGAACAGCTGACTTTCACCCGGAATACGGTTGTCATCCAGCGTCAGGCGCAGGTAGTAATCGGTCGCTGGACTCTGCGCATCTATATCGAGCGACGGTGACGTCGGTGACGCCTGTGCCTCACAGTGCTCAGTAGTGGCCGGCACCGCGTCACCGCCGGTGCCCAGACACGCTGCCACATCGAAGCCTGCGGTATCGGCATTGGTTTGCGGCGGAATTATCGCAGACTCACCTGCGACATAATTATCTCCCGGCAACTCCACCTGAATGAGGTAATCACTGCCGGCCGGGCAACCGGCCCCGGAAAAGTTGATGTCAAATTTGTAGAAACCGCTCGCCTGGGTCACCTGCCCCTGCTGTTTCGGATCATCGAAGCAGCTATCGGGCAATGCGACACCACTGGAAGCACGTAGCATGGTGAGGGTGGCACCGGCTACAGGTCCACGTACCACGGAGTCATAAACCACACCGTTGGGTGTCAAGGGCAGGTTCAGATCCTGCAGGTTCGCACCGGAAGCCACATAAATTTCTGTAATTTGCTGCGGGCCATTGGTGAACTCCGAATCCGCATTGCCCAGTGAGGCCGTGTTTACTCCCGCACCCGGCGCAACGTATCTCAGCTCATAGCTGGCGCCGCCGGTAATATTGGTGAGCAGGCCGTCGAACTGGAAGTAACCGTTCTCGTCGCTCTGCACGGTCTCGACCAGATTGCCGTTGAAGTAGAGTTCTACGGTCCAGTTCTGCAGCAACTGCTCGTCGGCATCCGACTGCGCGTTGAAGTTCACATCCTGCCAGAGGTAACCGGCGAGACTTGCGACACCCGGCGTTCCCCCAACGTCGATGGAGACACTGGCCAGCTCGCTCGAAGGCGGATCATTCCATTCCACCATTGCCGTGTTCACCACGGTGGTGCCGATCGCAAGATCCGCACCCAGCTTGGCCTGGAAGCGCAGCGTGGCACTGCCTTGCGGCTGCAGCTCACCGTAGACCGAGGAATAGTTGGCGGTGATCACAGAGCCATTGACGGACACACCATCCACCCGGCCATTCAGTCTGGCCGAGTCGGCGACGTAAGTAAGCACTCCATCACCGGCGACCAGAAGATCATCGGAGAGAATCACGTTGCTGGCGGGTACCGCGCCAATATTGGTCACGGTGACCAGATATTCCAGCGTGGCACCGGCCTCGGCGGTACCGCCGATTACGGTTACAGCCTTGCTGATGGACAGCTGCTGGGCATCACCGACAACCACATCAGTGGACTGGGCGCCATTGGTAGGATTGCCATCGGCATCAGTCAGGACTAAAGGCAACCCTGTGCTCGCCACACTACCCTGGTTACTGATCACAGTACCGGTCGCAGTACCGGCGTCCACTGTTACATCAAACACAATGGTCGCAGTGCGTGCGGAGCTGATTACACCTTCGAGTGCGCCCGGCAATGGCGGAGTCAGGTCCTCGGAGGAAATTGGCAATCCTGTGGCGACACGAGCTTCCCCGCCCCCGTTGTCACCGACCGCAATGCCATTAAGTGTTGTGGAACCGGACACATAGGTGGTGTTGGCCGGGATCAGGTCAGTTAGCTCTACCTCGGTAGCGTCCACACCACCGATATTGTTAACGGTGATGGTATAGCGCAGCGTATCACCCGGATCGACAATGCCCTGGCTCAGGTTGTCCTCGTGGATTGCAACAACCTTCTGAACCACCAGCGCCGGAACATCTCCCACTATGTCAATTGTGGGATCTCCCGGCGTGTCGGTTGTGGGATCATCAGAAAGCACTTCGCCATGAGGGCCGCTACCCGCTCCCTCACCAGTTACATAGCCCTGGTTGGAAATCAGCGTTCCCTCGGCAACGTCGTTAATAGTGACATCGAAGGTGATCACCGCCTCGGTATTTGCGGCGTCCGACGGATCAGCCAACATTACACCCTCACCAGCCCCTGGCGAGTTGATTGTCAGGCCTGCTGAAAGTGGTGAGCCCCCATCAACATCCGCTACGCTGGCCCCGTTCACGGTTGTTGAGTTAGCTACATAAGTGGTGTTGGCCGGCACCTGATCGCGCAGCATCGTCTCAGCAGTATTTTCGTTGCCGCTATTTTGCACCCGGATCGTGTAACGCAGCGTATCACCGGCGAGTAGCAAGTCCGCATCCCCACTGATGTCTGCGGAAGTCTTCTCGACAGTTAAAAGCGGCGAGGAACTGATCAGCGTCTCGGTCGGATCTTCAGTACCGGATATTGTTGGGTCATCACTCGAGCCGAAAACAACTCCACTCAGGCTCAGTTCCGCCTGGTTGAATACAATAGTGTTGCTGGTAATTACCGGAGCGAGTGTGGCTTCGAAGACAATGGTTAGGCTATCGCCGGCCTGCCCCGCAGGAGAGATATCCAGGTTACTGACCTGGAGGAGACCGGTGCCATTAGCCCCACCACTGCCGACTACGTTCACCGTGGCATCTGCAGGGACCTGGGTTTGCGAGTTATCAATCGCAATGGACCCGGCTTCGAACAATGCGATACCGTTTAGTCGGTCGAGTTCATCAGTCAAGGTGAAGTCATTCTGTGGCAAGTCACTGACGTTCGCGATTTCAATGGTATAGCGCAGGCGATCACCGGGACTGGCGTTAGCGCCCGACTCACCGGTGGTCACATTAAAGACGCTCTTGCGCGTTTCGAGAATCGCCGCTTCCGCAATGAATTCATGGCTATCCTGATAATCAACGACACCAGGGGTACCGTCTGTGAGCTGGCGCTGGTAAGCAACCCGCTGAGAGTTTGACGCGTCTCCGCTAAACCACTCGGTAGCGCCAGCCACATTAACCAGCGTGCTGCCGTTTAGGTTGTCCTCGTCCAGCTCCACCTGGTAACTCAGGATCAGGCGATCACCAGGTGCCAGCTCATCATCGGTCTGCAGAGTCGCCGTAAATTCACAGACAGGTTCGCCGGGGACGAAATTCACTGCAAAATCGCTGGCGGTTAAACTGATCGTCGAGCTGTCCGCTTTCTCGATCACCGCCGTCTGGATCAGCGGTTGGACGGTACACAGACCACCCGGAGTCGGATTGGGCAGCAAGTCAGTCAAGGTCACATTCCATGCGCTGGACTCACCAATGTTCTCTGCCACAAGGGTGAAACTGTCAGGGCTGCCAACACGCATAGATGCCGGACCAGTTTTTTCGACAACGAGCTCTGGATGAACGATGGTTACCGGATTGGCGTCGTCCCCCCGGGTGGCATCGTCTCCCTGCCGCTCAACGCCGTTGTCATAGTCGTACCAGGCACGGTTGACGAAAGGCGCTGTGCGATAGCGGTTGTTTTGTGTATTCAGCACCTCAACGGTAACGAGCACTTCAACCTGCTCACCAGCCGGCACGTTCAAGCCACCGTCTTTGTACAACACCAAGTTATCGCTCGTACCGCTGTTGTTTAGCGGTTGACCGGCCTCGGTTGCTGAGACAAAACGGAGGTCAACGCCGGTCGCCGACAGATCATCCATGATCCGCACGTCCTGCAATGCCGTCTCGATCGGTACGTCGGGGATGGTAATCGTGTAAGTCAGGGATTCACCGATGGCAACGGTGTTCTGGGTTGTGGCTTTTCGCAGAGCACCGGGCATGGGCGTGACCAGAGCAAAGGTCGCCACCTCGGTTGGACCGTAATCTTCGCGCCAGTCTGCAATACTATTGACCGGTACATCACCGTTATCGAAAGAGTAATAGCGTGTTACCTGGGCACTATTGGTCAGTGTCAGGCCCGCTCCGAGATCCGCATCGCCAGTAACCTCGTAAACCACGCGTAAGGTATCGCCCGGAGCGATCACGGCATTGCTCACTGGATCGAAATCCCAGCTGACAATACCCGTGGCCGCATCATAGGTCGGGGTTATCGTGACGCTGGTGCCCGAGTTCACCAGAGTGGCACTGACTGTCGTCACCCCTCCCTGTCGCAGACCCACCGGCAAAATATCCACCAGCACGGTGTCATAGGCGGGTGCCGTGCCGCTGTTAGTGATATCAACCGTGTAGGTAGCCGTCTCACCTGCTCGGATACTCGTGTCGCCATCAATGCCAGTCACCGCGGACTTAGTCACCGCCAACAGGGGCTGCAGTGCCGCGATATCGGCAGTGTCCACTAACTGCACGGGCGATCCCGCATTGGCGAAATCCAAGGTGGCGCGGTTAGTCAGTGTCTGGGTTGTCGGTATTTGATTCAGGGCATCGCCATTGAGTACCCGCGCCCGGTAGACAATGGTCAGGAAATCGTTTGCCGGGTCGCCGTCAATGGGGTTGTCCACCGTGCTCAGCGTCCAGGTGATGGTGCGCTGGTCGGCGCTGACAACTGGCGTCGGTAGTACCGGAGGTGCTGCGCCAAAGTAGTCTGCGCTCACCATCTCTACAAATGCCATACCTGCGGGCAGGGTATCGGTGAGCACCAGGTCGTTGTGAGTCCCTTCCCCCAGGGCAAGTTGCAGTTCGTACTCGACTGTGTCGCCCACGCGCACATTGCCGTCGTCATTCCAGCTGTCGCTCAGGTACGCCTTGGTCAGGCCTACGTTATAGTCGACGTTAATAGTGCTGGAGGCCGTGGTGAAGTAATTGTTCAGGGCATCCGGATCCGGGGCGTCACTGCCAGTACGCTCCTGAATTGCCGGCCCGTCCAGAGAAGTCCAGTCGGCCACGACATTGTTGACGAGATCGCTCCCGTCAATGCTGTTCACCAGCACGCGATAGGTCAGCGTCAGAGTTTGGCCCACCGGAATGTCGAGACTGTCGTCACCGTTGTTGTCACGTCCCCAGGTGAGCGCATTACCGGCCTGTGCCGGGGAGGGATTAAAGCCCGGATCTGTGCCATTAATGGTCAGCGTGGGCGTAAAGCTGGAGTCAAGCGCCAGACCTGTGGGCAGCAGATCTTCCAGATTGATATCGAAAGCAGTGGAACTGCCGTTATTCGTCAGAGTGACGGTGTATTGCAGCGTATCGCCGCCCTGTGCCGGATCTGTGGTGTTTTTGCCGGAGGTGACATTCGCCACGTTCTTGGTAGCTACCAACAGCGGTTCGACAATGGACATGCCCGAAGTGGAGCCCTCCGTGCCGGTGCCATCCGACTGGCTGCCGCCCTGGGTACGGCTGAAGGTGTAGCGAGCCGCGTTAGTGAAAGGCGTAGCGGTGTCCTGGTTGACGGGATCATTTTTCACCCGCACCTGAAGCGTCACCACCGCCTGCTGGTTGGCCGGAATATCCAGCCCGGTGATGGTTTCTTCCAGAATCAGGTCGGTGGCGGTGCCGCTGTTGCTCAGGTTGTAACTGGTAGTGCCACCGACAACGGCGCTGGCACTGACAAATTCCACATTGGGCGGCAGAGTATCGAGCACATGGACGTCATATAGCGCCACCGGCATCGACGTCGCCGGCACAGTGATGGTGTAGTTGAACACCTCACCAATCGTGACACTGGTATCCGACGGGTTTTGCTTTAGCAGAGGTTGCGGAGAAAAAATGATGACGTCGGTCGGGTCCGCCATCTTCCCCTGACGGTCTGCCTGGTTGAGCACCCCATTTACGTTGGGGTCATCACTGAGCGCTGACAGCGCGTTGCCGCCAGTATTCGCGTCTTGCGCGTCCATCTGCGCCTGGTTGCTGACCAAATCGCCTGTCGTCAGCGTGGCAAGCGTATCCACCTCGAAGGCCACCTCAATCGTAGCGAGGCTGGAACCCGGCACCACATCGAGATCACCGCTGATGGAAAGCAGGCCTGATGACGTATCTACTGTACAAGTGGCAACCGGCGGACAGGTAGTTTGATCGACAGCGGCGGAAGCCAGGTCAAACTTACTCGGATCAAGTTGATCAGTGATTTCGACGTTGTATATGTCCTGGTCGAGATTGAACAACCGCAATGTGTAACGCAGCCTATCGCCGGGCGCAGCGACTGTCGCCGGCGATTCACCGGCGGTGACATTGCTGACGGTTTTCTCGAAGTAGTAGCCGGTCAATGCGGCCGTCACAGAGGCCGCGTCCTCGTGGTCAACCGTGTTCGGAGTGCCATCAGTGCGCAGCCGCGCATACTCGACCCGATCTGGATTGTCTTCGCTGTCGTTGTACCAGAGGGTGGCGGCAGCCGTATTGGTCAGCACATCGCCATCAGTGGGCACGTTGGTCACGCTGTTGAGCTGGCTGCTGTAAGTAATTTCCAGAATCGCATTCGGGGCCAGGCCACCCGCGGTTTTCAGCAGCCCGATGGTCAGCAAGCCAGTCCCCGCATCGTAGGACACCGTATAATCCGTTCCTGCCAGCTGGGTCCCGGCCATTGTTACAGTGATGGGTTGCGTGGTGGGATCAAATTCCCTCATCTCAAGTGGCAATTCGTCCTCGATGACGATGTTCCACGCTGGAGCGCCGCCTACATTCTGTACGCTGAGGGTATAGGTCGGCGTATCGACAAAGTTGACCGCCGTGGAGCTGGTACTTTTGTTCAGCACCAGATCCGGGGCCGAAATGCTCAGAAGCTGGGCAATACCATTTTCACCTGGCAGGGGGTCGTAACGGGTGCCATCGATTACTCGGGCAAATTCCCAGCTAGCAATATTGGTGAAAAGGGTCCCTATTGCGTTATCCGTCGAGTCCTCCAGCATTACCTCAAGTTCAAAATGGACCTGGGCGCCGGCGGGCAGTGTGGCCGGATCACGTATTTCGAACGTCAGCACCCCGGGGTCCTTGTCATTACCGCTATTGCTGACGAGATAATCCGATCCTTGAGACATCGGCGTTATTACGCCACTGGCGCTTTCGTAGTAGGCCCTGATGTCCAGGAGCTCCAGGTCCACACCCAGGGTCGCCAGGGACAGATCGTCCCAAATAGTAATGGAGTCAATATCGTTGAGTGAGCCGGAATCCTGTAAAACCGTGCCAGTAACAGGGTCATAAAGGACTGGCACATCGAGGGTGTAGACAAACGGCACGCCGATGGTGACTGACGATATCGGGGTGCCGGCAAGGTTGGACGCCCGTTTCTCGATCTTTTCAACCGGGATGATCAGGTTCTGGCATCCCTCCCTAACGGTGCTGAAATCCGAACCATTCACCGCCCATACAGAGGCTTTGCCCTCGACGTTGGCGCAGGCAAAATTGCCTCCGAAACAGACATTATCGAAAATGATCAGCGTGCCTTCGGGGGCGCCGGCGAAGTTCAGGGTTGATTCCAGCGGGATATCACAGCTGAAGTTTTTAACGGTACAAGAGCGGTCAATGGACAGCTGATCCGTCGGCGCCATGATTCGCCCGCTGCCATCGGTGGTTGTTTCAAAAGGGCCGTCAATCACGCAGCCACTTGGGGTGCCGGGAAATCCGGGCACCGTCGCAAAATCGGAAACTTTGAAGGAATCCGCCAGCGCCACCTGGCTAATAGGCAGGGACAACAGCAAACCCAGCAGCAGCGGCGTGCAAACTTTAGACAACAATGCGCTACCACTATGGATAAGACCAACAAGCGCACTCGCCCAAGATTTCCGTCCAGTTACATCCGACATCATCGTCACTTATCAGCCGCCGTTTTCAGTTCAAACTCGTGCCTGCGGGCCCGCAGGTGCCAGCGCCGGGCAGACAGTCCCCGGTGGGTGAACTTTATTCAGATGAGGAATCGGCGGCCGTGAAGCAGGTCATAATTAGCGTCTTGGCAGGGAAATTTTTTTATGTTTGCCAAGTGGTTCTCAGGGAAACTTGAGGTAAATTATGAAGTTGTGGACCGAAGCTGTTCGAGGGTCAGATAGCCGCCCCCGGAAGTGAGTCGATACAACCCCTCTCCCGCATACGGGAGAGGGGTATCCGGCCCGACTAGCCCGCCGGCAGGAAGTCGATCGGGTAGAGGATCGTGATGGTCGGCACACCGGCTTTCGGGCCGAAGTTAAACCGTTTCACCCTCGCTACGATCTTGGCGTTCAGCGTCGGGGAGTCCATATCGCTGGACTCGACTTTCGCCAGGGATACCGAGCCGTCCGGCTCGATGGTGATCTTCAGCACCATCTTGCCCTGCAGGGCCGGGTTGTTGCGCAGCTCGCGATTGTAGATGCGGTACAACGTGGCCTTGTAGCGGTCGAAGACGATCTGGATCTCCTCGTCGGTCCGTGACGGGCCGGCACCATCGCTGAGCGGCCTGTCCTCACCGGCGAAGTCACCTTCGGTACCGATGGAACTCTCCACCCGCGAGAAGGCGACGCCCGACAGCGCCGTACCGGTGCCACCCACATTGCGGCTGAGGCTGGCAGTGTTGATGCCACCACTGCCCGCCTTGGCGGCCGCCGTGATAAGCGAGCGCTGACTGCGGTTCTCCTTCTTGCCGGCGGTACTGAGCTGGGTCTGCTGGCCGAGACGGTTATCCAGGTCATCCTCAATGAGATCCTGGAAGTTGTCCTTGAAGGCCAGCACGCCGGCGCGCTCGGCTTTCTTGCGCGCCTGCTTCTTCTCGACTTTGGAGGGCTTGGGATCCTCTTTGGCCACCTGCTGCTTCGGCTCGGGCTTCTTCTCGTCCTGCTTCGGCTTCGGTTTCTCCGGCTCCGGCGGCGGCTTGGGCTTGGTCTTCTTCTCGATCACCAGCTTGGCCAGGCGCTCGGGAATCTCCACCACTTCATCCTTGTCCGGCTCGGGGACTTTCCACAGCGGCACCAGATAACCGAGCATCAGGGCCAACAGTAACGATACCAGCACACAGCGGCGGAAGCGGCGCTCGTCCTCACCCTGCTTGTGCCAGGGCATGACCATCGGGCGGAGGTCGCCCTGTTCGAACTCGCGCGTGACCTCGAATTCGAACTGCGCCTCCTCCTCGCGGCGACGCAGCTGGTCCGCGCGCTCGTCCAGCTCGAAGATTTCCTCGTTACAATCCTCGATCTTGTCGAGCACGCGGCGGCGCCGCTCCTGCAGCAGATCGAGATTTGCGTTGTAGACACTGACGGTGTGCTGGATGCGCCGAATGACGGTCTTGGACGTATCTTCGCGGTAGTCGTCGGCCCAGAACAGCTCGCCGGCACCGGCCTCCTCCAGCTTGCCAAGGCGTTCGGAAATTTCGTCGAGCAGCTGATGCTTGGATTCATCCTTGCGCAGCTCGTTCAACTTCTCGTCGATCAGCTGCTGCTCACCTTCGAGCATGCGAATACGGCGGCGAACCGCTTCCAGTTCGCCGCTGACCGCTTGCTGTTGTTGAAGAAAATTACTCACAGACTTCCATTAACCTTGCGATGCTTTCTGAATTACCGCCAGAGAGACTTTGGTGTATCCCGCATCAGTACAGCTGGACATCACTTTTTTGAGCAAACTGAACGGGATGGTCCTGTCTGCGAGAATATTCACTTCCGGAGGTAGCTGCTCAGGCACTTCTTCACCCTCTGCGACGATCTCCTGCTGCTCGGCCTGAGCGACGGTGATGGCCTTGCCCATCTCGAGGAGCATGGCCTCCTTGATGGCCTGGATTATGGTTTCTTCACTGTTGATCACCTCTTCGGTGGCAATCACTGGCTTGGCCTCAACCAGAATTTCTTTGTCCGTCACCATCAGGGTTACGGTTTCCCGCGGCTTGGATTCCACCACTGAGTCAGGCAGCGTAATAACCTTCGGTGGCTCCAGCGCCTCGTTACTGGAAGTGTTGGTCAGCAGGAAGAACACCAGAATGGTGAATACATCCATCAGTGACGTCAGGTTCATGCCTGAGGTTTTCTTGCGCTTGTGGCTGCGCGCCATGCGCTTCATGCGTCGGCTTTCATGTTTCACGGCGCATCTCCTATGGAAATATCCGGGAACAGCTCCACCCGCTCCACCGCTTCAGGATCCTCTGGATCGGCACTTTCAGGACGCACTTCCGCACCGCGCACGGCGTCCATGACGCCGACCAGGTGCTCATAGGCTATGTCCGGTTCCATCAACAGGATGGAATCGGTCTTGTCCGGATAGCTGGCTTTCACCTGCAGCAAAAATTTGCTCAATTTTTTCAGATCGTAAACTTCTTCCGTGGGCAGCACCGCCAGACTCTCCCCGCCTGTAGCGGGCCCCTCTGCCGCCGTCTCCACTGCAGCCACTTCGCCTTCAGGCCCAGTATTCAGGTTGGGGAAGCGCGCTATCACCTTTTCCCCATCGCTGATCTCGAGGGTATCCTTGCGCACCACCACTTCCACAGTGATCTTGGGCTCATCCGGCGCACCGCCGCCGGCGCCGCTCGGCATGTTCAGCTCAAGGATGGTTACCCGTGAAAATACTGCCGATACCAGCAGGAAAGGCACCAGCACCACCATCAGATTCAAGAAGGCGGTGATGTCCAGCTCCGGGGCTTCTTTGTTTCTCCCGTGGCGCCGACTTCTCATTACACTTTTTCCACTTGCTGTTCTTCGGCGGCGTTTTCGGTCTCGTCACCGTCTGCAGTCACTTCGTCGTTTGTCACAGAATCGGTTTGGCTCTGCTCAGCAGCGGACTTATCGGCGTCGGCTGCAGGAGTATCGATCTCGTGACGGCGACGTGTAGAGGTGGAAATCAGGTTCAGAGCCTTCACAGATACCATTTCCAGGCTATCGATAATCTCTCCAGTCAGGGAGTTCAGCAGGGCATGCACAATCAGTAGCGGAATACCGGTCATCAGACCGAAGGCGGTGGTGTTCATCGCCACGGAGATACTGGCGGACAGCAGGTCAGCCTTTTCTGCCGGGTTGGCATTGGCTACGGCGGTGAAGGCCTCGATCAGACCCATAATGGTACCGAGGAGGCCGAGCAGCGTGGCGATATTCGAGAAGAGCGCCACATAAGGCGTGCGCTTTTCGAGCTGCGGAATAATTTCCATCATGCTCTCTTCCATCGCAATTTCGATATCCTCGCGGCGGCGCACGGTACCCTGGCGAGCAAGCCCCATGGACAGCACCTTGCTCACGCTGGTGTTGTCCTGCTTGACCAGATTGCGCGCGCGGTCGAAATCGCCAGAGGCGAGCACCGGCTGTAGCTTGTCCCACATGGCGCGGTTGGTGTGGCGCTCGTATACCAGGCGGATATAGCGT
The DNA here is from genome assembly GCF_900107725.1 of Microbulbifer marinus. Classification (GTDB taxonomy): domain Bacteria; phylum Pseudomonadota; class Gammaproteobacteria; order Pseudomonadales; family Cellvibrionaceae; genus Microbulbifer; species Microbulbifer marinus. Next base: position 1,775,086 of record NZ_FNQO01000001.1, read on the forward strand.
TCGATCGCCACCGCACTACCCAGCGCGGCAACCAGGAGAATGGGGTACATGAAAGTACCACCAGTCTGGAAGAACGCGATTACGCTATTGAAAAAGTCCATTACAAACCCTCTTTAAAAGTACCGCTGTAATTTTTGTCGAATTGTTGGTTAGGCGTGCGCGGCACACCTTGATATTTTTTAGTTCTACCCGGCGAGCCTGCTCGTACTCTCACCTGCGCCTTGCGCCCTGCTGGGACTTATTCGCCGGAAAGGCTCAGCTCGTAAAATTCCAGTTCACGCATGAAGACCTCTTTATCCAGAGGCTTCAGCTTGTCATCCATGAGGCTGGAAACCAGATCGCTCTCCACGCCCACCTCGGAACTCTTCCACGGCACGATATAAAGCGACTTGGGAGCTTCCTTGTTGCCGATAATCGAGATGCCGGACAGCTCCTTGACTTTGGTATCGACTTTTTTGCCATTGGAAGTTTCGGTTTCTGCCGATAAACCCGACATCCCGAGCGCAAAGGCCACAAATAATACGATCTGTAATTTTCTCAGTATCACTTGCCCGCTCTCCTCTTCAGGTCAGCCAACCAGATGGACACCTCTTTGTCTTCCGGATCAAGGCTCAGGTACTGTTGGAATTGTGCCAGAGCGCATTGAAGATCTTGCAGATAGAGATCACACAATATGCCCAGGTTTTTGATTAGAGGCAGGTAATCCGGATTCTTGGCCAGCGAATTCACATATAGCTTTCGCGCCTCGGCGAAACGGCCCTGCTTGCGGTACAGCACCGCCAGCTCATTGGTTGCCACCGGGTGCTGAGGATCCAACTCCAGCGCGTGCAAAAAGGCCTCCTCGGCATTCTTCTCGTTACCGCTCTTGTAGTAAGCGATACCAAGATTGATATAGGGCGCCGGCAGTCGTTTTTCCCGCTCCACGACGGACAGCAATAACTCGATGGCCGCCGGGAAATTTTCATTGCGCAGGTATTCCAGTGAACGCTCGAAGTCGCGGTTGACGCTCCCCGATACGCGCACCGATGAATAATCAGACACCCGACCACCGCTCGTGGGCGTGCTGGCACAAGACGCCAGCAACAAACCGAGGGAGAGCACCGCCAGCCTTTGCATGATTTTTTGCATTGACATCAGACTCATATAAGTTCCTTACCCTTCCCCACCCGACAGGGCAGCGTCGGCACTCGCCTGCTCGGGCGCCGGCGCCATCGGTACTATGGTCGGTAAATATTCACCGGCATCCTCGGCCCGTGCGTAGCGCGCGGGCACCAGGTTGGCGAGCTTGCCGATACTCTTGTCAATCCAGGCGTTGTAGATGCCCATGCCCAACAGCTCGACATTCTTCTCGTGCACCGAAATGGCCTTCTCTTCGAACGGATAAATCTGCTCTTCAAGTGCCAGCTCGTATTCCTCGAGTTCCAGCGGGCTCAGATTGCTGGGCCGCTCGGAGTCTTTCAGTGCCCTGCTGAAGTGCAGATAGATCTCTGCCAGGTAATAGGTAGCAGCGGCAGTGACATCAGCCACCTGGTAATCAATCAGGTCCGAGTAGGCGCTGATCGCGGTTTTCATGCGCCGACGCTTCTCGTCCAGGTTGCGTTTGATCGGTTCAACCAGGCGCACCTCGGTAAAGGCATCGAAACTGGGTTCGGCCAGGAGCAGTGCCGCATTGCCCGCAAGGTAGCGGGTGCGGTCATTGCGCTGATTGCCGCCACGCAGTTCAATGCGCACCATTTCTTGCAGCTCATCCAGATAGCGTTGCTGCTCTCCGGCAGCCTTATACAGATCGGCAATTTTCTGGCGGGTTTCCAGTGCCGGCTCCATCGGGCTGGGGAAGAGCTTCACGTAGCGGTGCAACACGGTCAGCGCCTTATCGCTGTCCTTGGCCGCAGTGTAAAGGTCGGCCGCCTGAGTGAGCGCTTCGCGGCGCACGTCCTCATCTTCGGACTCGCGCTCGATACGTTCGAATTCCGCCGCGGCCAACAGCAGCTCGCCGCTCTCCTGGTACACCACCGCCAGTTTTTTGGTGACATCCTTGGCCAGCTTGTGCTGCGGGAAATTACGGCGGAAGCTGTTCAGCACCGCTGCCGCCTGCGTCCAGTCTTTCAGCACTATCAGAGAGGCCGCCGCATCGTATTCGGCGGTGGCCAGCAGGGTCGCACCCGGAGCCACATTGCGAATACGCAGGAAATGACTGGCTGCAGTCGCATGGTCTTCCTGTTTGCGCGCCAGATCACCCTGCTGATAGATAGATGCCGCCAGGTTATCCACCAGGCCGGCGCGATCTTTGGCATCCGTGGCGGTCAGGCTGAGCGCTTGTCCGTAGGCAGCCTCGGCATCGACGAATGCTTCGGTATCAAAGGACGCATGGGCCACCAGTATCCAGGTGGAGCGGCGAATTTCCTGCTCCGCAGCGGGGAACTTCTCCAGTAACAATCTGCCGTTGTGTACCGTCTGCGGGTAGTCCTTCAGTCCGTACAGTTCCTCAACTGCACCGACCATCACCTGCGGCGCCTTCGCATGTTGCGGGAAGGTATCCGCAAACTTGAGGGAAGAGCGGATAATTTCCCGCAGCAGCGGCGTGCGCTGGGCCACTGCGGCATCTTTCAGATTGCTATTCAGGTGTTCACGATAGGCATATACCGCGGCGTAACCCGCTTCGCTGGAATCCTTGTGCGCGGGATATTCATAGGCGGTGCGCTCATACTCCAGTGCCGCGCCATGAAAATCGCGGTTTTCCAGCATCAGACCGGCGAGCTGGTAGTTGATCTCCGGCGCGCGCGGTTTGTCGCTGAAGGACTGCAGGTAGCTGCGATACCAGTGGATCGCCTCCTTATAGTTTTCTGCCTTTTTGTCTTTCAGCTTCTTGTTCTGGTAAGCGGAGTGATAGTGACTCGCCAGATCGATCAGATTGCTTTGCAGGAACTCAACCACTTCGCCATATTCGTTGATATCGAATACGGTCCAGTACTGCGCATTGAGTGCATAGGTGGTTGCGAACTCCTTCTTCGCATCCAACACCAGCTTGGGGAATCCGCCCTGCTTGTAAATCTCGATAACGCGAATCGAAAAATCTGCCGATACTTTGTGCAGTGGATTGCGCTCAACGAATGCATTGTAGGATTTCGCCGCATCCTGGTAGCGGCGCTTGTCGAGGTAATATTCACCTAGGTGGCTGTACACCAGCGACTCGTACTGACGCTGCCCCTTACGGGCGAAATAGTCGACGACCGACTCTGCGCCGCCCTGATAGGAAAAACTCAGGCTGACGACGCGGAAGGTATCCTCGATATGTTTACGCTCGACCTCGTTGGTCGTTTGCTCGAAATCGTAACCCTGGGAAACTTTGTAATCGAGCATGGCGATGTAATCGTCCAGCGCCATCTCGTACATATCCTGCTTGAATAGCGACCAGCCGCGCTTGTACAGCGCCAGCTCGTAGAAACTCGAGGCTACGCCGATATCGATAACCTTGCCGTAGGCTTCCTCCGCATCCAGGTATTTCTTGCGCGTGAAGTAGTACTCGCCGAGACGGAACCAGGATTCATCGATGTGACGCGAGTTAGGGAATTTGGCCACCAGTTCCCGCAACACATCCACCGCGGCGTCGATCTGTCCGGTTTCCTCGTAAGCACGGGAAAGCTGGTACATCACCTGGTCGTTGCGATCGTATAGGGGATACTTGGCGAGCAAGTCCCGGTACAGCTTGATGGCTTCACGGGCATTGGCTGACAGCATCGCGTCGGGGTCATCGCCAGGAACCACCAACGGCGTATCGTCGGACGCGATCTCGATGCTCGCACTGGCACGCGCCTCGAAATCGCGGTCGGATTCCTGCGGGCCGCCGGCGTCACTTCCCGCCTTTGACACCTGGTCGGGGGCGATGGGTGATCGCGCAGTAGCCGGCGCATCCAGCCGCGTCGACGGCGCGGCCGCATCAGCATCAATGGAGACCACGGCACCGCTGGTCGCGGGAGCACTCACCGCACTATCAATGGCGGCCTCCTCGGCGCGGTGGGCCTGCTTGATTTTCAGGTCAGCGATACGCCGCATCGCCTCTGGTGTGAGGCTGGATTCCGGGGTTTCCTGCAGGTACTTCTGGTAACTGGCCAGAGCCTTTTCCAGACTGCCGTCGATATGCTCCTCTTTGATTTCTATATCGACTTTCTGCAGGCTGCCAATGGTCTTGCCACTGTTGACGGCACAGGCATTGAGCAGCAGCGCCATGGAGGCCGCGGTTGCGCAGCGACGCATAACAATGGCACTTACCAGTGTGCGTTCGGTAAAGGGTTTCACTGCTCACCCCCCTCATCCGACGGCTCTTCCAGTTCCGGTGGATTGTCCTGCGGCAGCGGTTCGGGCTGATTAGCGCGGTGCTGCTCGATCTTCATCTGGTCGACACGCTGCTCCTGCAACTCGTTTGCCCGATCATAGCTATCGGCGAGAGCGAAGCGGGCCTTGATCTGGTAGCTCTCCAGCTGCGCGCGGCGGCGGTCCAATTCGTTGATCGCCAGAGTCTCGAGCATATTGCCCTGCCGGGCCATCAGGGCTTCCAACCGACCCTGAGTATTCTGAATCTGCGCACGCAGGCGGGTGATGGTGTCGTTGTAACCGGTATAGCTGTGGGTTGCGGCCTGACGGCTGCGCACATAGGCCTGATACACAGTCTGCAATTGCTCGATTTCTTCGTTCAGCTCCTGCAGGTGCTTGTAAGCCTCCGTCAGTCGCTGATCGTACTCAGTCGACAGGCGCCAGCTGAGCACGCCTTCCAACCGCGCCAGCCGCTGCCGGGTTTCCCTGGTAAAACCACCCGGGTTTTGGGACATCAGCAGGTGTAATCGCCGCAACTGCAGGCGCAGCTGCTGCTCCTCCGCCTTGGCCAGGTATTCCGGGCGGCGGGTGACCAACATCTGCTCGATGCGGCTGGCGAATTTGTCGCGCTGTTCGATACGGAGCTTGATGCGCGCGTCCAGCTCGCGGAACTTCTTGTCGAGCCCCGGCAGCAGCGGCTCGTAGTAAGCGCGGCGCAGCTCGATGATGTCCTCGTACGCCGTCAGGCTACCCAGCCACTCTTCATTGCGTTCAAACAGGTCATTGAGGTCGCGATAGTTGCGCAAAAACTCCTGGTAATCGTTGGATGCCATCAGGTCGAGCAGGTAGTGGGTCTCCGGCGCATCGGGAAGCTTGCGCAGAGCGACCACCCAGTTTTTCACCTGCGTGGCCTCCTTGCGGCGCAGCGCCTCGAGGAAATTCCCTTCGCGGATGCTTTTGATGGACGCGGTCAGCGTGTCAATTTCATTGCCGAAGGCGTCCAGCGCGCGGCCGTAATTGATTGCCGCGGTACTGTGCACATCCAGTTTGCCGTAGGCATAGGGCACCGCCAGCATCGCTTCCTGCACCGAGCTATTGGTGCTCTTGCGCTCCTGCAGTAGCTTCCAGGGCACCAGTGCGCGATCGTAACGTCCGGCCTTGGCTTCTACCCAGCCAGCGCCGAGCAGGGCGCGGTTGGAGAAGGGGCCCTCAAGATTGACCCGATCGAAATAGGGTCTTGCCAACCCCAACTGATCGGTTTCCATCAGGTAGGAGCCAAGCAACAGGTTGGTCTTGTCGTACAGCGCCTGCTTCGCAGCATCGGAGCTGCGCTGTTTACCCAGCGCCGTCAGCTCCAGCAGACCACGCTCTTCCTGCCCGGCCTTCAACTGGGCGATACCGAGGTTGTATTCGACGAAGCCGTCCAGCGACGCCTCACCTTTCAGGTCGCGCAGCAGCTCCACCGCCTCCTCGAAGCGGCCCAGCTCCATATAAACCCGCGCGCGCAGGAACTGCTCATCGGCACGCACACGCTCAGGCACGCGCCCCTCGATCATCTCCAGAGCGTGTAGCGCGTTGCGCGGCTGCTGTTTGTGGTAATGGATTTTCGCCAGGCGATAGGCCGCCTCATTGCGCACCGGCCGCGGAACATTGCCTTTCAGCACCGCCTCGATAGCGCGCCCCGCCTCCCGGTGCATGCGGTAGGAGAGCTCCAGGTCGCCTACGGAAAATTCCGCCTGCCCGAAATGTGCGGTAAACGGATCCAGCTCCGGCTCATCGAGGCGGCGATACTGATTCAGCTCCGTGTCGAGACCGACAATCGCGTCGAAGTAATTCTCCTGGTAGGCCTCGAACATGGCCGCCCCGAAAAACAGGTCTTCGAGCTGCCCTTTCTCAGTGGCAGCGGTGGCGAAAGCCGTGCACAGTGCGAAGGGCAGCGCCGACAGCGCGGCGGCGACCGTCCGCAGCGGCGTCGGAGTAGCGCCGCGCAGCGCGGGTACCAGACGGGAGTACATGGTTACCAGTCCTTGAAGTTAATCGCGGACTCGGTTCCGGCAATTTTGATTTCGACAAATTTCGGGCCCACAGCCTTGTCCACCTTGTAACTGGCATTGGCCCGGACCTCTTTGCCGGATGGTGACTTGCCGACAAAGGTCACCTCGAGGGGATGGCTACCGGTCTGCACGTTGCCGGTGTAGATACGCTGCACCCCGCCTTTTTGCAGGGCTTCTATCTCGCGGAAGGTGTACAGGTGGTGGGCGACAATCTCATTATCCAGCTTGAGCTGTACCGCTTCCAGGTCGAATGGCTGCGCCTCGGCGAGCGAAACGAAAATTGAGACCTGCGTGTTCGAGGGGAAGAGTAATTTTTCCTCCAGCTGCGCGAGTTCGGCAGTCAGATCGATTACGTCTTTTTTAACATCCTGGATCTGCTCGTCCAAGCCGCGGATATCATCCCGGCTGACATTCTGTGCATGTACTACAGCCGCCAGCAGTAACAAGATTGTTATTTGTAGAATTCTAAACATGTTATCTACCTCTGACCCTACCTCTAACAATGAACGCCGGCGACGCCGCGACCTCGGACTGGTCGCTAAGAAATGCCTGTAAACAGGGGACTTTCAGTCAGTAGGATTGTATTGCAATCCGGGTGCAACCAAATGTGAGACAAGTCAAATCTCTCGCATCCCGACGCAACGGTTTTTTTAAACGCAGGAAGGTGATTGTTTTCAGCATGGACGGCATTCAGCTGTGACGCCGGTCGCTCTTTGGCATGCGCTACGACCCAAAAAAGTGAACACGTACGCACTCAGACCCATGGAGCCGCCGCAATTGAGAAAAAACAGACTTGGGGCGATGAAGGGAATCGGCACAGCAGGTCGGACAACCCACCATGAGAAGATGCCCCCAACCGGCTCCAGCCTGCACACCGGTCCGGCACTTGTGGATCCACAGTGCGAATCTGGGACATAAAAAAAGGCACTCGCTTGCGCGAGTGCCTGAAGATGGTGCCCAGGGCGGGACTTGAACCCGCACGAGCTATGCTCACTACCCCCTCAAGATAGCGTGTCTACCAATTCCACCACCTGGGCAAAAACTTTAACGAACTGTTACTGCTGCTCTTCGTCCCCACCTTCTTCTGCGGGAACCTCTGATTCTGTTTCGGCTGCCGGGGCTTCCGCTGCGGGAGCCTCCGGCACGTCACTCGCTTCCGGCTGTGCATCCAGCTGCGGGATATCGCTGTCGATTTCCGGCAACTCGCTCGGAGCGGGCTGCTCGACAGCTGCCGGCACCTGGGGCAGGTCTGCATCGACGTCCGCTTCCGCACCCTGCTTGGCCAGCAGTGCCAGGCCTAGGCTGGTGACGAAGAATACGGTTGCCATGATCGCTGTCAAGCGCGAAAAGAAATTACCACTGCCCTGACTGCCAAATACCGTCTGGGACGCACCCGCACCGAAGGATGCGCCAGCTTCCGCACCTTTACCCTGCTGCAACAGGATCAGGCCGATGATGCTGAGCGCGGTCAGGACGTGTACAACTAAAACCAACTTTTCCATTTTCTGGAAACTCTCTACCTGGGTTCCGCGAACCCGTTATTCAGTATTTTCTATCTCGACAGGCCAACCACTAGCCGGCCGCGCGACAGATTCTGGCGAACTCTTCCGCGTCCAGGGACGCTCCGCCAACCAGGGCGCCGTCGATATCCGCCTGGGCGAACAGCGCTTCGGCATTGGCAGCCTTTACGCTGCCGCCGTACAAGATCTGTACCGCAGCCCCGCTCTCGCCCAGATTCTCGCGAATGAACCGGTGCACTTCTTGCGCCTGCTCCGGAGTCGCCGTCTTGCCGGTACCTATGGCCCATACCGGCTCATAGGCGATAACCGCGCGATCCCAGATATCGCCTTCGGCGGCATCTTTAACCGCCTGCAACTGTGCGGCGATCACATCGAGGGCGCGCCCGTCTTCACGCTCCTGCAGGGTTTCACCCACACACAGGATCGGAATCAGGCCGGCGGCCTGCGCGGCGACAAACTTGCGCGCCACCAGCTCACTGCCCTCTCCGTAGAGACTGCGGCGTTCCGAGTGGCCCACAATCGCGTAATCTACTTTCCAGTCCAGCAGCATCGCTGCAGAAACCTCGCCGGTAAAGGCGCCGGAGGCTTCCTGACTGAGATTCTGCGCCCCTACCGCTATGTCATCCCCGGCCTTCTCTGCAACCAGCGGCAGGTAGGGGTAGGGCGGGCAGATGACCACCGTACAACCCGCGCCTTTCACATCGAGCGCGGTGAAAAACTGCTCGGCAAACTCGCGGCTGCCGTTCATTTTCCAATTAGCTGCTACCAGCGGTGTACGCATGTGTGCTCCTTCAAGGGGCGCAAATCTTAGCGATATTGCCGCCAACATACAACCGGAAATCTGCGACCTGTTGGACCGTCAGCCGGCGGCAAATCCGCCGCCTGGGCAGGCCCGGGAACTCAGCTGTTGCCGACTCTCTCGACGACCGTGGATATCTGCTGCGCCAGTTGCTCCACCTGGGCGCTGTCGCGGCCTTCAACCATGACCCGAATCAGCGGCTCGGTACCGGACGGCCGCAGCAATACGCGACCGCTGTCGGCCAGCTGCGCCTCCGCCTCACTGACCGCCGCCTTTACGTCCGCGTGGTCCAGCACCCCGTCGCGGTGGGCCAGACGCACGTTGATCATGTGCTGGGGCAGCATTTTCATGCGCGCCTTCAGCTCGTGCAAGGGCTCATCGAAATCGCACACCGCGCGCAACACCTGCAGCGCCGAGACGATGCCGTCGCCGGTGGTGGTCGCGTCGGCGCAGATAATATGCCCGGAAGACTCGCCACCGAGGCTCCAGCCATTGGCGTGCATCTTCTCCAGCACATAGCGGTCGCCAACCTTGGCACGCTCGAACGGAATCTGGCGCTCGCGCAATGCCAACTCGAAGCCGTAGTTGCTCATCAGCGTACCGACGACGCCATTGCAACCGCCGAGGAATTGCTGGCGGTGCATGGCGATCATGAACAGCAGCTGGTCGCCGTCTATCAGCTCACCGCGCTTGTCGACAAACAGTACCCGGTCGCCGTCGCCGTCGAAGGCAATACCCAGGTCGGCGCCCTGCTCCAGCACCGCCTGCTGCAGCAGCTGCGGCTTGGTGGAGCCGCACTCCAGGTTGATGTTCAGCCCGTCGGGGCTGACACCGATCGCCGTCACCTCGGCGCCCAGCTCGCGGAATACCTTGGGCGCTATGTGGTAGGTGGCGCCATTGGCGCAGTCCAATACTATTTTCAGCCCCTCCAGGGAGAAGCCCCAGGGCGTGGAGGCCTTGCAGAATTCGATATAGCGCGCGGCGGCGTCATCGATACGCCAGGCCTTGCCAAGGTCGGCCGACGTGGTCATCGGCAGGTCCAACGCCGCTTCAATCTCGTGCTCTACGTGGTCCGGCAGTTTGCTGCCCTCGGCACTGAAAAACTTGATGCCGTTGTCCTGATAGGGGTTGTGAGAGGCGCTGATCACGATGCCCGCCTGGGCGTGGAAGGTGCGTGTCAGGTAGGCGATGGCCGGAGTCGGCATGGGACCGAGCAGGCCCACATCGACACCGGCGTTGATCAGTCCCGCCTCGAGGGCCGCCTCGAACATATAACCGGACACGCGGGTATCCTTGCCGATCAGGATGCTGCGGCGCCCGGAGCGCTTGCCGCCGGCCATCTGCCCTAGCACCTTGCCGGCGGCGTAACCGAGACGCAACATAAAGTCCGGAGTGATTGCCCCCTCACCCACACGGCCGCGGATTCCATCGGTGCCGAAATATTGTCTCGCCATAAATCTTCTCTGCTGTACTGCTGTTATTTTTTCCAATTGGACATGAATCAATAGCACGGGCGCCCACTGCCCCACTATTGGCGTCGCTAACTGTCCGGGTTATCCACTAGCTGCTGCATGTTCAACACATCCACCGTCGCGGCGACATCGTGCACACGCAGGATTTTGGCACCGCGCTGGGCCGCCAGCATCGCCAGCGCGAGGCTGCCGGGCAGACGCTCGTCCACCTCGCGCCGCAGCAGGCGCCCGACCATGGACTTGCGCGACAGGCCGGCGAGCAGCGGGATATCCGATGGCGCCAGCTGCGCCAGGCTCCTCAGCAGGGCCAGATTGTGTTCATCGGTCTTGCCGAACCCGAAGCCCGGATCGAGTATCAGCCGCGCCCGATCAATGCCCGCCTCTTCGCAGGTGCGCATCCGCTCGCGCAGGTAAGCACCCACTTCCGCCACCACATCGTCGTAGTGCGGCGCCTGCTGCATACTGCCGGGCTGCCCCTGCATATGCATCAGGCAAATGGGCAGACCGGAATCGGCAGCAGCCTCGAGCGCCCCCGGACGCTCCAGCGCGCGCACGTCGTTAATCAGCCCGGCTCCGGCGGCAGCAGACGCCGAAATGACCGAAGCGGTACTGGTGTCGACCGAGATAACGGCGTCGAGGTTGGCGCTGATCGCCTCCACCACCGGCACCACCCGATCCAGCTCTTCCTGCTCCGACACCGGCGCAGCGCCGGGCCTGGTGGACTCGCCGCCCACGTCGATGATCGCCGCGCCTTCGCGCAACATCTGCTCCGCGCGCTTGAGTGCCAGGTCCAGGTTCAGCGCGCCGCCGGCATAGTAGCTGCCGCCATCGGAGAAGGAGTCCGGCGTGGTATTAAGGATACCCATCACGACCGGTCGGCTGAGGTCGAGGGTGTTTATGCCACAGGTGAGTTTCATAAGAATTCAGGAATTCGAGAAAGACAAATGCGGACAAGCCGGCCGCCGGCCGGGTTGTCCGCATTCAACATCTTGGGATCAGTGTCCGTTCAGCGGTCCGCCAACCGGGTTGCCCTTGTCCGCTTCTTCGGCGGTTTGGCCGCTGTCGCTATCCCCGGTGGAACTGCTGCCACCGGAACCGAAGTTGTTATCGTGCCAGTCCCGCGGTGGGCGCACCTTGCGTCGCGCCATCAGGTCATCGACCTGCTCCGCGTCCAGCGTCTCGTATTCCATCAACGCGTCTTTCATCGCCTCGAGGATATCGCGATTCTCCTCCAGCAGCTGGCGCGCGCGGTCATAACAGCTGTCGATAATACGGCGCACCTCGGTATCGATCTCGTTGGAGGTATTGCCGGACACCGGATTGCCCTGACCGGGCTGACCGCTCTCGTCCTCACCGTAGTGCAGCGGGCCCAGTTTTTCGGACAGGCCCCACTTGGTGACCATATTGCGCGCCAGCTCGGTGGCCCGCTCGATATCGTTGGAGGCGCCGGTGGTCACACCATCTAACCCCAAGGTCATCTCCTCGGCGATACGGCCGCCGAACAGGGAGCACAGCTGCGACTCGATGGCGCGCTTGGACAGGCTGTACTTGTCCTCTTCCGGCAGGAACTGCGTCACCCCCAGCGCGCGGCCGCGTGGAATGATGGTGACCTTGTGCACCGGATCGTGTTCCGGCACCAGGCGACCGATAATCGCGTGACCCGCCTCGTGATAGGCGGTATTCACCTTTTCCTTCTCGTTCATGACCATGGACTTGCGCTCGGCGCCCATCATGATCTTGTCGCGGGCGCGCTCGAACTCTTCCATGGTCACGGTGCGCTTGTTGGCGCGCGCGGCAAACAGCGCCGCCTCGTTGACCAGGTTGGCCAGGTCGGCACCGGAGAAGCCGGGTGTACCGCGGGCGATGGTCTGCGCGTTCACCTTGTCGTCCAGCGGCACCTTGCGCATATGTACCTTGAGGATCTGCTCGCGGCCGCGGATATCCGGCAGGCCGACGAACACCTGGCGGTCGAAACGACCCGGGCGCAACAGTGCGTGGTCGAGTACGTCCGGGCGGTTGGTGGCGGCGATGACGATCACGCCCTCATTGCCTTCGAAACCGTCCATTTCCACCAGCAGCTGGTTCAGGGTCTGCTCGCGCTCGTCGTGACCGCCGCCGACACCGGCGCCGCGGTGGCGACCGACCGCATCGATCTCGTCGATAAAGATGATACAGGGGGCCTGCTTCTTGGCCTGCTCGAACATGTCGCGCACACGGGACGCACCCACGCCGACGAACATCTCGACGAAGTCAGAACCGGAAATAGAGAAGAAAGGCACCTTGGCCTCGCCGGCAATGGCCTTCGCCAGCAGCGTCTTACCGGTGCCGGGCGGGCCGCACATCAGCACGCCGCGGGGGATATTGCCGCCCAGGCGCTGGAATTTCGATGGATCGCGCAGGAACTCCACCAGCTCCTGTACCTCTTCCTTGGCCTCATCCACCCCGGCCACGTCGGCAAAGGTGGTCTTGATCTGATCCTCGCCCAACAGGCGCGCCTTGCTCTTACCGAACGCCATCGGGCCGGAGCGGCCACCGGCGCCGCCCTGCATCTGGCGCATGAAGAACATGAACACCGCGATAATGATCAGGATCGGGAAGCTGGCCACCAACAGCTGCTGCCAGATGCTGGGAGACTCCGGCTCGCGGCCGACAAACTGCACATTGCTGCGCACCAGCTCGTTGGTGAGCTCGTCGTCGATGATCTGCGGCTGAATGGTCTTGAAGCGGCTGCCATCGGCCTTCTCGCCGGTGATGACCAGGCCGTCCACAAGCACGCTCTTTATCTGGCCCGACTGCACATCCTGTACGAAGTCGGAATAGCTGAGAGCCTCATCCCGTGACTGCGGCTTGAAGTTCTGGAACACCATCAACAGCACCGCTGCGATGATCAACCACAGTACAAGGTTCTTTGCCATATCGTTCAAAGGGATAGCCCTCTCGCTTTAGCACTCACTTTCAAAATCCATCCACACCAGGCATTCACACCAGTATAGGCACGCAGGCATCTGCCTCCGCGCCCCCGGCGCAGGTACGCTTATACCATATCAGGGGCTGCGGCCAGAAATGGCCAGGATCAGCCTTTGAAGCCCCGCGCCACCACATAGACCTCGCGGGAGCGGGGCCTGGATGCACCGGGCTTGCGGGTCACCACGCTGTTATAGCTGCCGCGCAGGTCGCGAATCAGCTCATCGAAACCCTCACCCTGGAATACTTTGGCAACGAAAGCGCCGCCGGGTTTCAGCACCTGGCGCGCCATATCCACCGCCAGCTCCACCAGATACATGGAGGCGGGCTGATCGACGTCGCGTATACCACTCATATTGGGGGCCATATCGGAAATCACAAGGTCCGCCTTGTCCTCGCCGAGCCGCTGCAGCAGTTCGTTGAGCACAGATTCCTCGGTGAAGTCGCCCTGCACGAACTCGACACCGGCCAGCGGGTCCATCGGCAATATGTCCGAAGCCAGCACGCGCCCCTTGTGACCAACCAGTTCCGCAGCCACCTGCGACCAGCCGCCGGGCGCCGCGCCCAGATCGACCACGGTCATGCCCGGCTTGATCAGGCGGTCCTTGGTCTGCAGTTCCTGCAGCTTGTAGCTGGCACGGGAACGGTAGCCCTCTTTCTGGGACTGTTTGACGTACTGGTCGTTAAAATGTTCACGCAGCCAGCGGTGGCTGCTCTTCGATCGGCCCATCGGGTACAATGCCTAAAAATCACAACAGCTTTTGCAGGAGCGGCCCATGGCCGCGATCGAGGGTCACTGAGAACCCGGGACCGATCGCGGCCATGGGCCGCTCGTGCATCGAAATCTACCTAGTGGTAATGGAGTATTGTATGCCTTTAACCGCCGACCGCAAAAAAGCCTTGCGCACCCTGGGCCACAACCTCAAGCCGGTGGTGACCGTCGCCGGCAAGGGACTGACCGAAGGCGTGCTGGAGGAACTGAACCGAGCGCTGGAAGATCACGAGCTGATCAAGGTCAAATTGATGGTGGCCGACCGCGAACTGCGCCACCAGGTGATCGCAGAGCTGTGCGAGAAATCCGGTGCCGAGCTGATCCAGGAGATCGGCAAAATCGCCCTGATCTACCGCCAGGCGCAGAAGCCGGATCCGAGACTGTCGAATTTGCTGCGGTAACTGCGAATTAGGAGCGGCCCGACGGCCGCTCTCCCTTCTACGACTCGCTAACCTCCGGCCGACAAGTCGCTTTGCGCAGCGCCCAGCGCTCCCCATCCGACAGACGCACCAGCCAACAGGCCTCTTCATCCAGCATCAGCTGAAACTTGACCGGCTGCCCGAACTCCCGACCGCTGAGGCGGGGTTGCTGCGGCTTGCGCTCAACAACCAACACGCTCTCTTTGGTCAGCGCGTCCGCGGCCAGCGTCACCGGCACCCCGTGCATCGCCTCGGAGACCAGCTGCTGCAGTTCCGCGCGGACCTCCGGGCCCGGCTCGGCCAGCAGCGCCGGGCGCGGATCACCGTGGGCCGGCTGCGAGCCACAGGCCGTTAGCAACACCAGGGGAGCAATCAGGCACATTAAATCTGCCAGCTTCATGGTTACCTCACCATTATCCGGTTACTGCGCCACGGCTCCTTCGGCACACTGCCGCTGGCAGCGGACAGACGCGCCCCGACCTGGGAATAGGTATAGCCGCTGGCGGGCACATCGCCGCAACTGCCGCTCTCTATATAATTGATTGCCGTGGACAGCCGGGCCTCGTTCTCATCACCGAGCAGACGGGTAAAGTCGTCGGCGATGGCGCAGCCTGGCAGATCGGCCGCCGTGCCGTAGCTGCCGTTGGGCCTGAAGCCATCGGCGTAATCGCCGAAGTCCTTGGCATTGACGCCCTTGAACTGAATCGTCAGATAGGTGGTGCCACAGTTGTCCAGCGCGTAGAAACCGTAGGGCTTGCCGCAGGTCGTCGCACCTATCTGGACCACCTCGACATCCACGCCGCGCAGGCTGTTGATAATCGCCTCACTGGCGGAGCAGGTGTTGTTACCGGTGAGAACGAACAGGCGCGGCAGGTTCAGGGTTGGCAATGCCACACCCGGCTGCACATTGCCAATCCCCAGGGTCTCGTTGTGGAACGGGGTAGGATCCAGCGGCTCCCCGGTTACCGGGTTTGTTTCCGGGTGCTGGTCGTTAAAGGTCATCTGTTCGAACACGCGCCCGAGGGTCACGTCACCGGCGATCATATAGGCGAGTTCACTGGCGATATCCAGATAGCCACCGCCGTTGTAGCGGATATCCAGTACCAGATCGTCGATGCCCTCCGCTTTCAGCTGCTGGACGGCCTCGATCAGTGCCGGTTCGGCAGTGGCGATATGGTCGTTGAATAGCATGTAGCCGACCTTGCGACCCATGGCCGCATCCAGCACCGAAACATTCTGCACCGGATCTGAGGTCACCGCCCGTGCGGTTAGCTCGACGGTGATCGGTTCCGAGGCACCGAGCGGCAACATCTCGAAGATGTGCGTCTCTCCCTCCGTGGACGGCCACATGCCGTCGTTCAGCGTATCGACATCCTCGCCGTAAGCCACATCGACACCGTCGACCGCTAATACTTCCGCACCGCGCCCGATACCGGGCGGCAGTCCTGCCCCGTCTTCGTTATCGGTATAGGCGATTACAGCCTTGCGCGGTGGCGTGGCCTCGATCAGGGCCCACTGAAAACCGTAGCCGACATAGACGCCGGACTGCGTCTGCGACTGCCATTCACTGGTCGGGATCGCATAGTGAAAACGATCCTTCTCCCTGCCCGACACGGTCAGCTCGAAGGTTTTCAACTGATCGAAATATTCAATGGAATCATCGAACTCGGCCGGATTCTTGTCCTCGATCTCGCCGTACCACAGATAGAGGTCATTGCTCATCGAGCGTAGCCAGTTATTCTCGTCCAGCCGCGTTCCCTGCCGGTCGACATAGGCACTGCCGGTGGCGGGATTGGTACCACTGCGCGGGGATACGCACTGGTTGGCGAAGGTTGATGCGGGCAGGAAATTGCCGGGCTCCCAGCTATCGGAGGCTGTGCCGCTACCGGAATCGCCGCTACTGGTGAGGTTATTGCCCGAATTGTCGCCGCCATCGCCTCCGCCACCGCAGGCAGACAGTGCGACAGCCCCGAGTGAGAGACAGGCGGCAAGAATAAGGCGACGGCAGTATGCCCCCATGACTTCGAGCTCCATTTTTTATTCTTTGTCGAAGCCCCGGAGATTACCACCGCCGCCGGAGTCAAGCGAGCAGCTAAGTCGCTAGCCGCTCAGCTTGCCCAACACGCTCTGGAGGCTCTCCTTGGCATCGCCAAACAACATCCGCGCATTTTCCTTGTAGAACAGCGGGTTGGCTACGCCGGCATAGCCGGAAGCCATGGAGCGCTTCAGGATCACCACCTTGCCCGCCTTCCATACTTCCAGCACCGGCATGCCGGCGATCGGGGAACCGGGTTTCTCCACCGCATCGGGGTTGACGGTATCGTTGGCGCCAATCACCAGGGCCAGGTCTGTTTGCGGGAAATCGCCGTTGATCTCGTCCATTTCCAGCACTATGTCGTAGGGCACGTTGGCTTCCGCCAGCAGCACGTTCATATGCCCGGGCAGCCGACCAGCCACCGGGTGGATGCCGAAGCGCACCGTCTTGCCCATCTTGCGCAGCTTGTCGGTCAGGTCGCTGACCGCCTGCTGGGCGTGGGCCACGGCCATGCCGAAGCCCGGCACGATGATGATGCTGTCCGCAGCTTCCAGATCCGCCGCCATCTCATCGAAGTTGGTGGCCACCACTTCGCCGTCGATCTCGCCCTCCGCGACCTCACCGCCGTCGGAACCGAAACCGCCGAGGATCACACTGATAAAGGAGCGGTTCATGCCGCGACACATTATGTAGCTGAGGATCGCACCCGAGGAGCCCACCAAGGCACCGACCACGATCAGCAGGTCGTTGCTGAGCATAAAACCGGTCGCGGCCGCGGCCCAGCCGGAGTAGCTGTTCAGCATCGAGATCACCACCGGCATATCGGCGCCGCCGATCGCCGCAATCAGGTGAATACCGAGCAGCAGCGCGATGGAGGTCATGATCAGCAGGTTGATCACGGTACCAGCGTTCAGGTCGGCGGGAATAAACAGCGCGCCCAGCACCACACAGGCCAGGATCGCCGCCAGGTTCAGCCAGTGCCGCGCGGGCAGCATCAGCGGCTTGCCGGAGATCAGCCCCTGCAGCTTGCCAAACGCAATCACGGAACCGGTCAGCGTAATGGCACCGATAAATATGCCGAGATAGATCTCGGTATTGTGCACTATGTGCTCGGCACCGGTGAGCGACACCCGCGGATCGAGAAAGCCGCCCCAGCCGATCAGTACCGCAGCGAGACCGACAAAGCTGTGCAGCAGCGCTACCATCTGCGGCATCTGCGCCATCGCCACACGCTTGGCCAGCGACAGACCCACTACCGCGCCCACCGCCATCGCGATGGCGACCATCCAGTAGGCGCCGGCGACGATACCGGCGATGGTGGCAATAATGGCCACGGCCATGCCGACCATGCCGTAGATATTGCCGCGCCGCGCCGTTTCGTGGCTGGACAATCCACCGAGGCTCAGGATGAACATCACCGCGGAAAAGAGGTAAGCCATGGAAATCATACCGTTCATTGCTGTTCTCCTCCCCTAGCGACGAAACATTTTCAGCATTCGATAGGTAACAAAAAACCCACCGAAAATATTGATACTGGCCACCAGCACCGCGACAAAGGCGAGCAGTGTCACCAGGCCAGAACCGGTAGCGCCGACCTGCAGCAGTGCACCGACGATGACGATGCCGGAAATCGCATTGGTTACACTCATCAGCGGCGTGTGCAGCGCGTGGGTTACGTTCCAGATCACCTGCCAGCCGACAAAGATCGCCAGTACGAATACGGTGAAGTGGGAGACAAAATCCGGTGGTGCCACCTTGCCGAGCCACAGCAATAGCCCACCGGCCACCAGCCAGAACAACAGGAACGACAAGGGCGATTTTTTCTTCGCGGGCTTTTCTTCGACGACCGCGGACGACTCGGCTTTCTTTTCCGCTGCCGGCTTCGGCTGTGCGGAAATCTTGGGCGGGGGCGGCGGCCAGGTAATTTCCCCCTCTTTGACCACGGTCGCACCGCGAATCACTTCGTCGTCGAAGTTGATATCGATCTCGCCGTTTTTCTCTGGCGCCAGTTCGCTGAGCAGGTGCACCAGATTAGTTGCATACAATCTGGAAGACTGGGTGGCCGCGCGGCTGGGCAGGTTGGTGTAACCGATAATGGTCACGCCGCTCTTGACCACTTTCTCATCGGCTACCGTGTAGTCGCAGTTGCCACCCATTTCCGCGGCCAGATCCACCACAACCGAGCCCTCGGCCATGCTGTCCACCATATCCGCGAGCCACAACTTCGGCGCCGGCTTGCCGGGAATCAGCGCGGTCGTGATAACGATATCCACGTCCTTGGCCTGCTCGCGGAACAGTGCCATTTCTGCGTCGATGAATTCCTTCGACATCTCCTTGGCATAACCGCCGGTGCCGGAACCCTCCTCCTCGATTTCCACCGTGAGGAATTCCGCGCCCATGGACTCAACTTGTTCACGTACCTCGGCGCGGGTATCGAAGGCTCGCACCACGGCGCCCATGCCCTTGGCGGTGCCGATAGCGGACAGCCCGGCAACACCGGCGCCGATCACCAGCACCTTGGCCGGCGGTATCTTGCCCGCTGCAGTAATCTGGCCAGTAAAGAAACGGCCAAAATTATGTGCCGCCTCGATGACCGCGCGATAACCGGCAATATTGGCCATGGAGCTGAGTGCGTCCATTTTCTGCGCGCGGGAAATTCGCGGGACTGACTCCACTGCCAGGGCATTAATTTTCTTGTCGGCGAGTTTCTTTAACAGGTCGGCATTCTGTGCCGGCTTGAGGAAGGCCACCAGTGTCACGCCCTCGGGAATCAGCTCCAGCTCTTCGTCGCTGGGGGCCTGCACTTTCAGCACCAGACCAGCACCATCGAGGCATTGTTTGATATCGTCGCGGATTTCGGCTCCAGCTTCGACATAGGCCTCGTCATTAAAGCTGGCCTGCGCCCCCGCCCCTTTTTCCACCGCGACGGAAAATCCCAGATCGCGCAAACGTTTCACGCTCTCGGGAGTTGCCGCTACCCGCGCCTCCCCCGGTGCGGTCTCTCTCGGTATGGCTATGATCACCGCTTTGCTCCCTCACAATTGCTGTTATGGATTTACTGCTACATCTACCTCAATTATTTTTATTGGTCTGACCAATTGGCAAAAGAAGTGAGTGTAAACCTACAGCGCAGTGATGAAAAGAGGTGCAGACTGATAGCGGTGATTAGTCTTGTTTATATCGGGCTTTAAAAAAACAAAAAATTTTACAGCTTATGCAAGCTATCAAACCTGAAAGGGATAAAAAAATAAGCGCGCAAATTGTAGCTGTAACTTTTTGATAGGCTGACTGAAGCTTCCGGTCAAATGAAGTTGGCCTGCGCTTTCCCAATGAACTCCTACCGCCGTCCGTTTTAATTGCTGCCGGGTACTGAATGCCAAACCTAAAAAACGGAATGTCCATTTATCACCAATATGCGCACAAGCCTGGACAGGACCTGACACTCAGCGATGGGTGCGCATTGAATCGATTCTAGGTGGAGTGACTGACTCGTCAGGTAGCCAGTGAAGAGAGTCCTGCAAACGATACCCACAAACTAACGATAAGGGTGAGCAGTTCATGGCGGGCTGCAATCTCAGCAAAGCCAGATATTTCGCACAAAAAAAGAAAAGCGCGCCAGGAAGTCCTACTGCGCTCCTCTCGTCAAATAATCCTTAAGTCACTGAGATCGCTATCTCCAGGCTCGACGGTACAACAGCGCACCAAATTTGGCCTCCAAACCAAAGTCTTGCACCACAACAGTGCGACTAGTGACAGCTAACCTGATAAACAGCTACAAGACAGACCGGTTGGGCACGGTATTTGCCCAATTGGCACAAGTCTTGATTACTAATTTGTATTGGCAAAGAAGCCCGGCTGCACCGACGAGTGGGCCGGGCTTTTTTGTCTCCGCGCGCAATCGCAACAATCAGATTTCAGCAGAGCAATGAATAGAACCCTCGACATCATGCTTGTCGACGACCAGCCCCAGCGCGCGCAAATGGTGTGTGAGCGCTTGCGTGCGGCCGGCTACAACCTGCTGGCGCAACTGAACAGCGCCGAGGGCCTGCTGTACCAGGTGGAAAAGTATCGGCCGGATATCGTGCTGATCGATATCGAGTCGCCGGATCGCGACATCCTCGAGAGCCTCGCCGTCATCAACCGCCAGGCCCCCACCCCGGTGGCCATGTTCTCCGCGCGCGGCAACGCCGACTTCATCACCCGTGCCGTCCAGTCCGGCGTCAGCGCCTATATGGCGGAGGGTCTGACCGCTGAGCGGGTGGCACCAGCCATCGAAATCGCCATGGCCCAGTTTCGCAGCTACCAACAATTGCGCCTATCCCTGGAGCGCACCCAGCAGCAACTGGATGAGCGCAAAGCCGTCGAACGGGCCAAGGGACTATTGATGGCCAAGAAAAATCTCAGCGAGGAAGACGCGCACAAGACACTGCGCAATCTCGCCATGAACAGCAATACCACCATGCGCGCCGTAGCGGAACAGATCATCCACCTCTTTCACCCCGGAAACTGAGCCGAGTATGTCCACGCCCCTGAGACCGGAAAAAAACCGTATCAAATTGCTCTATCTGCGCCTGACCGACAGCGCGCCGCTCATCGTTGCGCAGGAACTGGGTTTTTTTACCCGTTTCGGTCTCAACGTAAAGCTACAACGGGAGACTTCCTGGGCGACGCTGCGTGACAAGCTGATCGGCGGTGCCGCCGACGCCGCCGCCATGCTCGCGCCCATGCCACTGACGATCGCGCAGACCTTGCCCCAGTGCAGCGAAAAGCTGCTCAGCGGACTCATTCTCAGCTGCAACGGCAATGCGATTACCCTGGGCACCTCCCTGTACAGCAAGCTATCGCTAGCGGCTGAAGACTGCGATGCCGCAGCCGTCGGCCGTGCCCTGAGAAACTACATCCGCAACAGGGGCAATGAAGTTCCGATCCGGCTCGCCACCGTCTACCCCTTTTCCAGTCACACACTGCAGCTGCGCCACTGGCTGCGCGCGGCCAGGATAGATCCCGACCGCGACCTGCAAATCCTGGTGCTGCCGCCGGAACAGATGGTGGATAGCCTGCACCGCGGCGACATAGACGGTTACTGCGTGGGCGAGCCGTGGAACACGCTGGCCGCGCAACGAGGTATCGGCGTCATCGCCACGCCCTGTAACAACCTGTTGCCGGCCATGCCGGAAAAAGTACTGGCCGTCACCGCGAGTTGGCACCACGCAAACCCGGCCGCCCACCTGGCCCTGCGCGCCGCACTGTTGCAGGCCTGCAACTGGCTGGCGGATCGTAGTCAGCGCCGCGATGCCACCGCACTGCTGGCACGGCAGGAATACCTGGATCTGCCGCAGGAACTGCTGACACCATCGCTCAGCGATCAACTGTACCGCTACCAGGGAGCAGAAGCGGCGGCGAATCCTGGCTGGCACCTCTTCGCCCACAGCGACAGCGATCAAGGCCGCCCGACCACAGAAAAAGCCCGACAGTTGCTGGAACAATGCGGCGATTTTTCGCCGGTCACCGAAGGCGCCGAGCAGGCTTTTCGCGGCGACCTGCACCAGCAGACGGTGGAATTTCTGCAGCGACAGAAATAGTGGCACATTAATTGAATAGCTTTTACTGAAAAGAAAGATTCGTTATGCAGTAGCCTGTCTACCGGCGAATCCGTAGCGGCGAATCCAGTGTTCGCCCGTTCGAGCATACGGACAACGAAGTCCACCGGCAGCGGCCATCAGGCCGTACCCGTGGGCTTTTTTTGTGCCCGCGGCAATACACCAACAACAGGAAATGCGCATGTCCAGTGATAGCCTGAACCTGTTTTCCTTCCGCGGGAAAATCAAAGTACTCCACCTGACCTGGGTGGCCTTCTTCATTACCTTCTTTGCCTGGTTCAACCACGCACCGCTGCTGATGGCGATTGCCGACAGCCTGTCGTTAACGAAAGACCAGGTGAAGACACTGTTGATCCTGAACGTGGCGCTGACGATACCCGCACGTATTGTCATCGGTATGTTGACCGACAAGTACGGCCCGCGGCTGACCTACTCACTGCTGCTCGCAGTCGGCAGCGTTCCCTGCTTTATCTTCGCCCTCGCCGACAATTTTGCGCAGGCCGCGCTGGGTCGCTTCCTGCTCGGCTTTATCGGTGCCGGCTTTGTCGTCGGCATTCGCATGGTGTCCGAATGGTTTCCGGCCAGGCAGCTGGGTACCGCCGAGGGCATTTACGGCGGCTGGGGTAACTTCGGTTCCGCCGCCGCCGCCATGAGCCTGCCCACCATTGCGCTGCTGTTCGGCGGCGAAGACGGCTGGCGTTATGCCATCGGTCTCACCGGTGTATTCGCGCTGGTCTACAGCTTTATCTACTACGCCTCCGTCACCGACACCCCCAAGGGCTCCACCTACTTCAAGCCGAAAAAAATCGGCGCGATGGAAGTCACCAGTCCGGGGGATTTCGTGCTGCTGTTGATCATGAAAGTACCAATGTATGCGGCACTGGCGCTGCTGACCTGGAAGCTGTCCGCCGGTGTTGGCATTATTTCCGGCTTCTGGGCCGCGGTAATTTATTCCGGGCTCGTGTTGCTCTACCTTCTGGATGCGAAAAAAACCTTCAGCATCAACCGCGAGATGTTCAGTAACCCGCCCGCGCCGATTCACCGCTACAAGTTCAAACAGGTCGCGGTGCTGAACCTGCTTTATTTCGCCACCTTTGGCTCCGAACTGGCGGTGGTCTCCATGCTGCCGCTGTTTTTTTCCGAAACCTTTACACTGGATCCGGTCAAAGCCGGCCTGCTCGGTTCCGCCTACGCCTTTATGAACCTGATGTCGCGACCGGCGGGCGGCCTGATCAGCGACCGCTGCGGACGCAAACCCACGCTGCTGATCCTGACCGCGGGCCTGGCAGTCGGCTACTTCAGCATGAGCCTGATCGACGCCCAGTGGCCGCTGTATCTCGCCGTCGGCGCGGCGATGGCCTGCTCCTTCTTCGTACAGGCCGGTGAAGGCGCCGTGTTCGCCGTGGTGCCGCTGATCAAACGTCGCCTGACCGGACAGATTGCCGGTATGACCGGCGCCTACGGCAATGTCGGGGCCGTGTTCTACCTGACAGTGCTGAGTATGGTTTCCTATCAGACCTTCTTCCTCGTCATCGCCGCTACTGCCGTGCTCGGCTTCGTCGCACTGTTGATGCTGGAAGAGCCTGAGGGCCAGATGGCCGAGGTGTTGCCGGATGGCAGCGTGTCGCTGATCGATGTCGCCTGAGTCTGAAACAGTCGCTCGCCGATTGGCGGGCGAGCCGGCGGCCGGCCGCGGTGATGCACTCGCATTCTGCAGCGCATCGACGGCCGGCCGTCGCCGACACAACGACGACGCCTGCGCGATCTGCAATCCGCACGACACCGAGCTGTACCGCCGGGGCGCCCTGGCGGCAGTGGCCGATGGTGTCGCCAGCGCCGAGGCCGGCGGCGAGGCCGCGCGCGCTGCAATCAGTGGCTTTCTGTCCGATTACTACAGCACCCCGGAAACCTGGTCGGTAAAGCAGGCGGCGGCACGGGTACTGCACTCCCTGAACAGCTGGCTCTACCGCCAGGGTGGCGGCGGAGAGATCCGACAGAGCTGGCTCACCACTTTTTCCGCCGCAATCTTCAAGGGCAGCAGCGCACACCTGATCCATATCGGTGACTCGCGCATTTATCGCTGGCGCGACGGCCGGCTCGAGTGCCTGACCCGCGATCACAGCCGTACGCTGGGGCCCGGCCGAACTTTCCTCAGCCGCGCGCTGGGCATGGATGCCCATGTGGAAGTGGACTACCGCTGCGAGGCACTGCGTCCCGGCGATATCTACCTGATCTGCAGCGATGGTGTGCACGACTACCTGCCGCCGGAAATGATCACTGACATACTGACCGACAGCGGCGACGCCGCGGCCCAGGCACTCGTCGATGCGGCCATGTCCTGTGCTTCGACCGACAACCTTAGCGCAGCGGTCTGCAGGGTTCAGAGCGTCGCGATGCCGAGCGATGACGACCTGCTAAATCACAATCGACATCTGCCTTTTCCGCCGGACCTGAGCCCCGGTAACAGGATGGACGGTTACCTGATTCTGCAGGAGCTGCACGCGAGCAGCCGCAGTCAGTTGTACCTGGCGCGGGACATGGAAACCGACGAGCTGCGTGTACTCAAGACACCGTCGATCAACTTCTGCGATGACCCCGCCTATATAGAGCGCTTTATTGCCGAGGAATGGACCGGTCGCCGCCTGGACCACCCCGGCATCATCAAGATATTTCCGCCCGACCCCAAGCGGCAGTTTCTCTATCATGTATTCGAATACGTCGACGGCCAGAACCTGCGACAATGGATGCAGCTGCACCCGGCGCCATCGGTACAACAGGTTCGCGAAATGATCGGCCAGCTGGTCAGTGGCCTGCGCCGCCTGCAGAGAATGGAAATCGTGCACGGTGACCTGAAACCGGAAAACATCATGGTCGGCGCTGACGGGCGCCTGAAACTGATCGATCTGGGCGGCGCCGACGGACCCGGCCTGCGCGAGCGGCAGCTGCTCAGCCACGATGCCCCGCCCGGCAGTAAAAATTACGCCGCGCCGGAATATTTCTTCGGTGACAGTCCCAGCCACCGCGCCGACATTTTCTCCCTCGGCGTGATCGCCTACGAACTGCTGACCGGCCACTACCCCTATCGCGAGCGCTTCGGCAGCCGCCACTACCAGTTGAAAAGCTATGCCGGTCTTCGCTACGTCAGCGCCTGTCAGTACCGGGATGATATTCCCGACTGGATAGATGCGGCACTGCAAAAGGCCTGCGCCCCCGACCCCAGAAACCGCTATCCGGCGCTATCGGAATTTGTGCGGGACCTGCAGACACCCAGGCCGGAATTTTTGCGCAGACACCAGCAGCCGATGATGGAGCGCAATCCGCTGCTGTTCTGGCAACTCGTGGCGCTGTTACTACTGCTCAGCCACCTGCTGCATTTCCTGTAATCCTGCCGCCCGCAAATAACCAAACGTAAAGCACCAACAGGGGGCGCGACCAATTAAAGCGCACCAAATTGCCGCAGCAGAATCCTGCGGGCCTGCCGCCTACCGCTGTAACTGCGGGCAAATAGCGGTTGGCACAGAGTTTGAATAGATTTTTGTACCAACACAATTTATCCCCAAGCGAGGCAACGGCGCCTGGACTCTTCGGCAGAAGAGGAGGCGCCCGTGCCACATCGCCCCGCCCCTCCCTGCCGATCACACAGAACGAGATACGGCAGGAACTCAAATGACTGAAGCAAGCGTTAAGCAAAAACTGGTCGTCATCGGCAACGGCATGGTCGGCCACCATTTTCTCGAACAGCTAGCGGCGCGCCCGGAGCGTGAAGCGTTCGAGGTCATCGTCTTCTGTGCCGAACCCAGACCCGCCTACGACCGGGTGCACCTGTCGGAATACTTTGGTGGACGCTCCGCCGACGATCTGGCGATGGGCAAGATCGAGCAATACCGGCAATGGGGTTTTGAAATACAGCTGAATGACGCTGCCGTGGAGATTGACCGCGACAACAGGACGGTGACATCCGCCAGCGGCATCGTAACAGACTACGACCGCCTGATACTCGCCACCGGCTCCTATCCGTTTGTGCCGCCGATCCCGGGTCACCAACACGAGAAGTGTTTCGTCTACCGCACCATCGAAGACCTGGATGCGATTCGCGCGGCCGCCAGCGGCGCCCGCTCCGGCGTGGTTGTCGGCGGCGGCCTGCTCGGCCTGGAAGCGGCCAACGCGCTTAAGGCGCTGGGATTGGAAGCCCATGTAGTGGAGTTCGCCCCGGGTTTGATGTCGGTGCAGCTGGATGCCGGTGGCTCCGAATTGCTGCAGAACAAGATTCAGGACCTGGGCGTCACCGTCCACACCAGCACCGCCACCGAACTGATCGAGGAAGTGGATGGCCGCCTGCGCATGTGCTTCAAGGGCGAGCGGGAACTGCTGACCGATCTGATCGTGTTCTCCGCCGGCATCCGCCCCGAGGACAAGCTTGCCAGAACTGCGGGGCTCGCGATCGGCGAACGCGGCGGTATCGTCATCGATGAATCCTGCCGCACGTCCGATGCAAACATTTTCGCCATCGGCGAGTGTGCCCTCTATGACAACCGCATCTTCGGCCTGGTTGCCCCCGGCTATACCATGGCCCGCACCGCGGTGGCACAGCTGTGCGGCGAGTCCTCAAGCTTTACCGGCGCCGACATGAGCACCAAGCTGAAACTGCTCGGCGTACAGGTGGGATCCATCGGGGATGCGCACGGCCGCGCGGAGGGCGCCGCGGCGATTACCTTTGTCGACGAACAGAGCGGCGTGTACAAGCGCATGATCACCGATGCCGACGGCAAGAAACTGCTCGGCGCAGTGCTGGTGGGCGACACCGGCGACTACGATCAGCTGCTGCAATACCACCTGAACGATATCGACTTGCCGGAACACCCGGAGCAACTGATATTGCCCACCGCCGAAGGCGCCGCACCGGCGCTCGGTGCCGGCGCACTGCCGGCTACCGCCACCATCTGTTCCTGCCACAACGTCAGCAAGGGGCAGATTGTCGATGCCGTCGCCGGCGGCTGTTGCTCGCTGGCCGAGGTGAAGGACTCCACCAAGGCCTCCACCGGCTGCGGCGGCTGTGCGGCGCTGCTGAAAAATGTCGTCGACGAGGAGCTCGCGGCACTGGGTGTGGAGGTCAACAACCACCTGTGCGCCCACTTCCCGTTCACCCGCCAGGAGCTGTTCCACATCGCACAGGTGGAAGAGATAACGACCTTTGGCGAGCTGCTGGAAAAACACGGCAGCGGCCGCGGCTGTGAAATCTGCAAGCCAACAGTGGCCTCGATTCTCGCCTCCCTGTGGAACGAACACATTCACAAGAAACCGCATGTGGGTCTGCAGGATACCAACGATACCTTTATGGCCAACATGCAGAAGAACGGCAGTTACTCGGTGGTGCCGCGGGTACCCGGCGGCGAGATAACGCCGGACAGGCTGATCGTGCTCGGCCAGGTGGCCAAGAAATACAACCTCTACACCAAGATTACCGGCGGCCAGCGCGTCGACCTGTTCGGCGCACGTCTGGAACAGCTGCCGGAAATCTGGCGCGAGTTGATCGACGCCGGCTTCGAGACCGGCCACGCCTACGGCAAGTCCCTGCGCACGGTGAAGTCCTGTGTCGGCAGCACCTGGTGCCGCTTCGGCGTACAGGACAGCGTAGCCATGGCGCTGGCCATCGAGAATCGCTACAAGGGGCTGCGCTCGCCGCACAAGATCAAGATGGCGGTTTCCGGCTGCACCCGTGAATGCGCCGAGGCGCAGAGCAAGGATGTGGGCGTAATCGCCACCGAAAAGGGCTGGAACCTGTTCGTCTGCGGCAACGGCGGCATGCGTCCGCGCCACGCCGACCTGTTCGCGACGGACATCGACGACGAAACACTGATCAAGTACATCGATCGCTTCTTGATGTTCTATGTGCGCACCGCGGACAAGCTGCAGCGCACGTCGGTATGGCTAGAGAACCTCGACGGCGGTCTCGATTATCTGCGCGAAGTCATCATCGACGACAAGCTGGGGATTGGTGCGGAACTGGAAGCACAGATGGCCAATGTGGTCGGCACCTACCAGTGCGAGTGGAAGACCGCGATCAACGATCCGGAAATGCTCAAGCGTTTCCGCCAGTTCGTCAACAGCGATGAAGCGGATGAAAAGATCGTCTTTGTCGAGGAACGCAGTCAACCGCGACCGGCACGACAGGAAGAGATAGTCCGCATTGCCGAGCCGGCATGAACCGCTTGAATACAGCAATCAATTTTCAGGAGCAAACCATGAATCAAGTTGCCATAACCCGCACCCAGTGGCTGCCGATCTGCCAGCGATCAGATCTGGTTGCCGATTCCGGGGTGTGTGCCCTTGTGGGCGATGCCTTTGCAGGGAGTGCAGAGAAAAAAAGTGTCGCCCTGTTTTTTATTCCGGGCCAGGAGACACAGCTGTATGCCGTGGACAACTGGGACCCGCTTGCGCAGGCGGGTGTTATCGCCCGCGGTTTGGTCGCCGAGCTCGACGGTGAGCTGACGGTTTCCTCGCCGCTGTACAAGCACCATTTTCGCCTCAGTGACGGCGTCTGCGTGGAAGACGAGAGTATCAGGCTCGATGTCTACCCGGTTGCCTTCGACGGCGAAACCGTCTGCATTGCCGTAGATAAATCCTGACAATGACCATCAGCGAAACCTTTCGCGCACACCGGTCGTGCACCACCTGCCCCTATTGCGGTGTCGGCTGCGGGGTGTCGGCCACGGTAGCAAATCGCGGCGCCGAGGATCTGGTGACCGTTGCCGGTGACACGACGCACCCGGCCAATTTCGGCCGGCTCTGCGTCAAGGGTTCCGCCCTGGCGGACACCCTCGGTGAGCGCGGGCGCCTGCTGCGACCGCGGCTGCACGGACGGGAGTGCGACTGGGATACCGCCATGGATTTCATGGCCGGCGAATTCCGCCGTACGATCGACGAGTACGGTCCGCATTCGGTCGCCTTTTATTTGTCGGGCCAGTTGCTGACGGAGGACTACTACGTTGCCAACAAGCTGATGAAGGGGTTTATCGGCAGCGGCAACGTGGATACCAATTCGCGTCTTTGTATGTCGTCGGCCGTGGCCGCTTACAAGCGCGCCTTCGGCGCCGATGCGGTACCCTGCTGTTACGAAGACCTGGAACTGGCGGACCTGGTGGTATTGGTCGGTTCCAATGCCGCCTGGACACACCCGATCCTGTTCCAGCGCATGCAGGCGGCCGGTACCAAACTGGTAGTCATCGATCCCCGCGCCAGCGCTACCAGCGCGATGGCCGATCTGCACCTGGCAATCACTCCGGGTAGCGACGCGGCGCTGTTCAGCGGCCTGCTCAATTACCTGATCGAACAGGGCGAGCTGGACCAGGGGTTTATCGACCAATACACGCAGAATTTTACCGCGGCGACGAGGCAGGCGCGCGACTGGTCACTGCAGCAGACTGCCGCCGCCTGCGGTATCCCGGTGGCGCAGCTGCGGGAATTCTTTCAATTGTTCGCCGCCACGGAAAAGACCGTCAGCTTTTACTCACAGGGCATCAACCAGTCCAGCAGTGGTACCGACAAGAACAACGCGATCATCAATTGCCACCTGGCCACCGGGCGCATCGGCAAACCCGGCTGCGGCCCCTTTTCGATCACCGGGCAGCCCAATGCGATGGGTGGGCGTGAAGTGGGCGGCCTCGCGAACATGCTGGCCGCGCATATGGACTTCACCACCGAGAATGTGGACCGCCTGAGCCGCTTCTGGCGCTCGAACTCTGTCGCGTTAAAACCCGGGCTGAAGGCGGTGGATCTTTTCCGGGCGGTGGAGAGCGGTCAGATCAAGGCCATCTGGATCATGGCCACCAACCCGGCGGTCAGTATGCCCGACGCCGACCGGGTGGCCGCGGCACTGCAAAAGTGCCCGCTGGTGGTCGTCTCCGACTGTGTCGCCGATACGGATACCGCCCGCTGTGCCGACCTGCTGCTGCCGGCGACGACCTGGGGTGAGAAGAACGGCACCGTGACCAATTCCGAGCGGCGCATCTCGCGGCAACGCGCGTTTCTGGCATCACCGGGCGAGACGCGCCACGACTGGGAAATCATCTGCGATCTCGCCACACGCCTCGGTTACGGCGAGCACTTTTCCTACGCGCACCCGGCGGAGATCTTCCGCGAGCACGCCGCGCTGTCCGGATTTGAAAACCGCGGCAACCGCGCTTTCGATATCTCGGCGCTGGCCGACATCAGCCGACGCGAATACGACGCGCTGCGGCCGCGGCAGTGGCCCATCAACAGAGAAAACCCGGACGGCAGCCAGCGACTGTTTGGCGACGGCAGATTTTATACCCAGAGCGGTCGCGCGCATTTCGTACCGGTACAGCCGAGTACACCGCTACAGCGGCGCAGCGATCAATTTCCACTGTGGCTGAACAGCGGCCGGCTGCGCGACCAGTGGCATACGATGACGCGCAGCGGTCGTGCACGGAAGCTGCTAGATCACAGCGAGATGCCGGAGATTCAACTCAACCCGGCAGATGCGGCCGACTACGGCATCGAGGACGGCCAGCTACTCGAGCTGCGCAGCGCGCGCGGACAGATGTGCGGTCGCGCAGCGCTGACTGGGGCGCAAAAGCCCGGGGAACTCTTCGCCCCCATTCACTGGAGTGAAACGCTGGCGCAAAACAGTCGCGTCAGCGCCCTCGCCGAGCCGGTGATCGATCCCCATTCCGGCCAGCCCGAATTCAAGCAGTTGCCGGTGAGCCTGCGGCCGCTGTCAGTCGCAGGCTATGCGACACTGCTGTGCCGGGAAGCGGCTGCCGGGCTCATGCAACAGTGGCTGCTAGAGCAACAGGCCCATCTGGTGCACTGGTATCGCGTGCCGTGCGAAGGCGGCTACCGCTACGAGCTGGCATTGCGTCACGCGCTGGACGGACGCGCGCTGGGGGACTATCTCCTGGCGGAGAGCCAAACCCGCCCACACTGGCAGGATCTGCAATTGCTGACGGGGCAACGCTGGCTGGCACACACACACCAACTGGAACTGCTGGTTTTTGCCGGCAGCGACTGGCGCACGCTGCCAGACCGGCGCGCACTGGAGGAACACCTGGTGCAACCATTGCCCGCGCAGCCAGCACAGCTGCTGCACAATATCGCACCGGGGGCGCAGATAGTGTGCAGCTGCATGCAGGTATCGCGACAGCAGATCGAGGAGGCGATCGACCGCGGTATCGATTCGGTGGAGCACCTCGGAGAAATACTCGGCTGCGGCACCAACTGCGGTTCGTGCAAGCCGGAAATCACCAGTATTCTGTATGCCGCCACCGATAGCGATTGGAGCCGCGGCGAAAACGTCGCCTAAGGCACCTGCTTGTCGCAGCACAAGTCGCGGGTTTGCAATTCCGTGCCGACGCGCTAATGTCCAGTAATCGCCCATAACTAGAACGATTCCCGACATGACCGCCGACACCTGCCATCTTCCCGGCCAAGCCTCCGTGGAACAGGTCCGCGTACAGTTATTGCAAGCCTTCACCCAGCCGGACCCAATCCGCAAGTCCACCGGCCGCGCCGACTATCAACGCGGCTACACTTATCGCGACAGCGGCGACTGCGCTACTGTCGAGCCGTTCGAGAAACCCTTGGTTTAGTTCATGTTACAGATCCAACAGATCGACCACATCGTCCTGCGCGTGAAAGACCTGCAGCGGATGCTGGATTTTTATCAGGGAGTACTGGGCTGCAGCATCGAGCGGGAACAGAAAGATATCGGTCTCTACCAGTTGCGTGCCGGCAGCAGCCTGATCGATCTGGTGCCGGTCAACCAGAGACTGGGCCGTGCCGGCGGCGCGGCGCCGGGCAAAGAGGGCCGCAATCTGGATCACCTGTGTCTGCGTATAGATCCCTTCGATGCCGAAACCCTGATCGCCTATCTGCGCGACAAGGGGATAGAGCCGGGCCCGGTGGAATCCCGCTACGGCGCGGAGGGCGAAGGGCCTTCGATTTATATCGACGATCCGGAGGGCAATACGGTGGAACTGAAGGGGCCACCGTGGCAAAAATAATCGCTGTAAAGGAGAGAATGACGCGGATGTAATGGCGTTATCACGAATGGCATCAATCAAGCGGAGGGAGAACAGTGCACGGCGAAACCGTTGAATACACTATTGGCGCTCAATCATTTACCGGCTACATCGCCTACGACGATAAGGTCACCGGCAATCGCCCGGGCATCTTGGTGATACACGAGTGGTGGGGGCACAACGGCTTCGTGCGCGAACAGGCTGATCGGCTGGCCGCCGAGGGGTATACCGCGTTTGCACTGGACCTGTTTGGCACCGGCCAGCAGGCGGACAACCCGACCGATGCCGCGGAGCTGATGAATACCGCAATGAATACGCCCGGCGCTATCGAAGAGCGTTTCCGCGCGGCCATGGAATGGCTGCAGCAGCACGAGACCGTCGACGCGAGCCGCATCGCCGCCCAGGGCTACTGCTTCGGCGGCGCGGTGGCGCTGAACATGGCGCGGCTGGGCCTGGATCTCAAAGGTGTGGTGAGTTTTCACGGCGCCCTCGGCAGCGACATCAAGGTCCTGCCCGGCGCGATCAAGGCGCAGATTCAGGTCTATACCGGCGGTGCCGACGCATGGATTCCACCCGATGATGTCGCGGGATTCGTACGGGAAATGCAGGAGGCCAACGCCAAATTTGAATTGACCAGCTACCCGGATACCCTGCACGGCTTCACCAACCCCGCTGCCACGGAGCGCGGTAAAAAGTTCGCCGTGCCACTGGCCTACAATGAACTCGCGGCGACAGACGCCTGGAACGGCGCCATGGCTTTCTATCGCAAACTGTTCGGTACGTAGCCCTGATTCTGCAAACTGCCGCTCTGGATATTAAGCCCGGTTGCGCCGCAGCAGTTGGGGCAGTGTTTGCCTAAGCATTAGGGCATGCTAATACTGAACTCGATGGCCGCGACTCAGGCGGGTTTCAGGTACTGGGCCCCGCTGCCCTTCTCCGCCGCCTTGTCTCCCGGATTGCGCAGTGGGCAGTCGTCCACCGACAGGCAGCCGCAGCCGATACACCCTTCCAACCGGTCGCGCAGCTTCGTCAGCTGCTTGATCCGCAGGTCCAGGTCCTCGCGCCAGCGCGCCGACAGCCGCGCCCAGTCCTTGGCATTGGGCGTGCGCCCGTTCGGCAGCGTTGCCAGCGCGTCGCGAATTTCCGCCAGGCCGATACCCACGCTCTGTGCCACCTTGATGATCGCCACGCGCCGCAGGACATCGCGGCCGTAGCGGCGCTGGTTGCCGTCGGTGCGCCAGCTGCTGATCAACCCCTTGCTCTCGTAGAAATGCAGCGTGCTTACCGCCACGCCGCTGCGCTCGGCAACCTCTCCGACCGTTAGCTCCCGGCGCAAGCCGCCGCCCTTTCCCGTCATAGTGAACTCCGATCTGTGGCATAGCGAATTTCTATCGCCCCACAGGATTGACCTCAAGTTAACTTGAGCTTTTACACTGCGCCGCGTTCAAATGCAACCTGACGGAGAAATCACCATGGCAGGGAATAATGAACCGGCAAACAGATTTGGCACCGCGCACGAACAGCGCAGCCACAGTCTTTTCGTTTACCTGGTTGCGGCGCAGGCACAGAGCCTCAGGCTGGCCGCCAGCCTGACAAATACGGATGCGGGGCTGGCGCCCGCCGGTCGCAGTCTCGTCCGCCGGGGGGAGAACCGGTGAAGTCCCTGTCTGTATCCATCGAGCCCTCGACCGCGGCGGCGACCTCGCTGCCGCGCAGGCTGACTTTGCTGTGCCTGGCGGCGCTGACCATCATGTCCGGGGCCACCATCGCGCCGTCGCTGCCGGCACTGCACAGCCATTTCGCCGCGGTGCCACACAGCGAATTACTCACCCGCCTGGTACTGACACTGCCGGCACTGTTTATTGCGGTCAGCGCGCCTGTGGCCGGTGTTCTCTCCGATCGCTTTGGCCGGCTGCGGCTGCTGCAGGCCTCCGTGTTGCTGTACGGACTTGCCGGGCTTTCGAGCCTGCTGCCGGACAGCCTGACGGGCATCCTCGCCGGCCGCGCCCTGCTCGGCGTCGCGGTCGGCGGTACCATGACCTCGGTCACCGCGCTGGTGGGAGATTATTTCTCCGGCCCGGAGCGGGAAGCCTACATGGGGCAACAGGGCGCGTTCATCAGTTTCGGCGGCGTGGTATTTCTGGTCGGTGGCGGCCTGCTGGCCGAACTGCACTGGCGTGCGCCTTTCGCCGTTTACGGGCTCGCGCTGGCGCTGCTGCCGGCGGTAGTGATGTTTCTGTATGAGCCGCGCCGTCACGGTGATTTCGCCAGCGCCG
The DNA here is from genome assembly GCF_900107725.1 of Microbulbifer marinus. Classification (GTDB taxonomy): domain Bacteria; phylum Pseudomonadota; class Gammaproteobacteria; order Pseudomonadales; family Cellvibrionaceae; genus Microbulbifer; species Microbulbifer marinus. The sequence continues at coordinate 1,809,348 of NZ_FNQO01000001.1, forward strand.
CTGCGACCGGCACGGTTCCGGCGGCAACAAAATTACTGGCGGCACTGTTTGCCACCGCGCTGCTGAACAGCCTCGCCTTTTTCCTGATTCCGACCCAGCTGCCATTTCGCCTGCTGGAAATCGGCGTAAGCCAGCCGAGCCTGACCGGGCTGGCGATCGCCGGCGGCAATCTGATGGGAGCCCTTTCGTCGCTGTTAATCTACCGTCGTATTCGTGCACAACTCGGGCCACTGGGAGTCTTCGCTTTCTGTTTTGCCATCATGTCCGCGGGGCTGATACTGATCGCTGCCGCCACGTCCTTTGGCTCGGTGATAATGGCCACCGCGGTGTACGGTATCGGCATGGGCACCTTGGTGCCGCACCTGTTCACCACCGCCATGCTGCTCGCCGCGGCACAGCAGCGCGGACGCGTAGCCGGCGGCCTGGCCGCCAGTATTTTCTTCGGCCAGTTTCTGTCCCCACTGGTAAGCCAGCCCTGGATCGACCGCTTCGGCCTCGCCAGCAGCTTTAGCCACATGGGTTTGCTTCTGGCAGTGCTGGCGGCGATCGCGGCTGCGATTTTACTGTGGCGTAACTACCATTCCTTTAACCGTTTTTGCGCTAGGATGTAGATCCGCCCGACGCCAATGCGACTAACAAGCCAAATGGAAAACTTTTGCCAAGGAGACTAAGTGGAACCGATTATTTCCGTCAGGGGGCTCGGCAAGACCTACACCGGTGGGTTTACCGCCCTGAAGAATGTGAACCTGGATATCCGGCGTGGAGAAATCTTCGCGCTGCTGGGCCCCAACGGCGCCGGCAAGACGACGCTGATCAGTATTATCTGTGGCATTGTCAATCCCACCAGCGGCAGCGTCAGTGCCAGTGGCCATGACATTCTGCGCGACTACCGCAAGGCGCGCAGTGAGATCGGCCTGGTGCCGCAGGAACTGGCGACCGACTCATTCGAGAGTGTCTGGGCCACGGTGAACTTCAGCCGCGGGCTGTTCGGCAAGGCACCCGATCCGGCCTATATCGAGAAACTGCTGCGCCAGCTATCCCTGTGGGAGAAGAAGGACAGCCGCATCATGGCGCTGTCCGGCGGCATGAAGCGCCGGGTCATGATCGCCAAGGCATTGTCCCACGAACCCAGCATCCTGTTCCTCGACGAGCCCACAGCCGGTGTCGACGTGGAGCTGCGCCAGGACATGTGGGAAATGGTGCGCGGCCTGCGCGAGTCCGGCGTCACCATCATCCTCACCACCCACTATATCGAGGAAGCCGAGGAAATGGCGGATCGAGTCGGCGTCATCAATCACGGTGAGCTGGTACTGGTGGAAGACAAGCACACGCTGATGCAGAAGATGGGCGAAAAAGAGCTCAGCCTGCACCTGCCGGAACCGCTGCAGGCGGTGCCGGAATCCCTGGCAGATCTGCCCCTGAGCCTGAGCGAGGATGGCAGTCAGCTGGTGTACCGTTTCGATATCAAAAGCAGTGATACCGGCATCGCCGAATTGCTGCGCCGCCTGAACGACGCCAATATCGACTTCCGTGATCTGCATACCCGCGAGAGTTCGCTCGAGGAGATCTTCGTCGGCCTGGTGAAGGGTGCACGCAGGGAAAAAGAGCAGCAGTTGACCGGGGAGACACAGGGATGAACTGGTACGGTATTCGCGCCATCTACAAGTTTGAAATGGCCCGCACCTGGCGCACGCTGATGCAGAGTATTGCCTCGCCGGTACTATCCACTTCGCTGTACTTCATCGTGTTCGGCGCCGCCATCGGTTCGCGCATGGGCGAGATCGACGGCGTCAGTTATGGGGCCTTTATTATTCCCGGGCTGATCATGCTGTCGCTGTTGAGCGAGAGTATCTCCAACGCCTCGTTCGGAATTTTCTTCCCGAAATTTTCCGGCACCATCTACGAGGTGCTGTCGGCACCGGTATCGGCCTTTGAGATCGTCGCCGGCTACGTGGGCGCCGCGGCCACCAAGTCGATCATTCTCGGCGCACTGATACTGATCACCGCGCGCTTCTTCGTCGACTACGAAATCGTGCACCCTTTCTGGATGCTGGGCTTCCTGGTTCTGACCGCCGTCACCTTCAGCATGTTCGGCTTTATCATCGGCGTCTGGGCCGATGACTTCCAGAAACTGCAGATAATCCCACTAATGGTCATCACGCCGCTGACCTTCCTCGGTGGCGCTTTTTATTCCATCAACATGCTGCCGGAGCTGTGGCAGAAGATCACCCTGTTCAACCCGGTGGTCTACCTGATCAGCGGCTTTCGCTGGGCTTTTTACGGAGTGGCGGATGTGAATATCGGTGTGAGCCTGGGCATGACCCTGCTGTTCCTGCTGCTGTGCATGACCTCCATCTGGTGGATTTTCCGTACCGGCTACCGTATCAAGACCTGATCTTTGGGGCTCCGATCGGCACTGCTATCGGCAGCCGCCCGGCAAAAAACCTGATCGGTAAATATTTGCCGGGTGGCCGCCGATAGCAGGACCACCACCGAGGTGGATTCACCACTTTACAGATCCATAATCAAGTTATTCGGATAACAAAAGGCGAGGTCCCGCTGCCGGTGGCCTCATGGGGAATAGTTACCGATCAGGTTTTTTCCCATGGGGCCATCGGCAGCGGGACCGGATCGAAGTCATCGGCCAGGCAGCAGGCAATCTGTCAATTGCCGTAAGCACGCAAGAACGATTGCACCACCAGTGCGACACGCGCTCGAATTTCCTCCTCGCTCGGCACCTCACAATTCCCGATCAATACGCGCATATGCCGGCAGCCCATCAGCATGCCGAAAAACTGCTCCGCCGCTACCGCCGGATCGTCGATCTGCAACAGACCCTGCTCGTTGACCCGGCGCAGGAAGCGCTCCATTTCACCCAGGGTGCGCTGGGGGCCGGCCTCGAAGAACAGTCGCGCCATTTCCGGCTCGCGCGGCGCCACCGCGCACAGCAGCCGCATCAGGCGAATGGAATCCTCACTGTCGATCATGCCCAGGAAGGCCGCGCCGATCCGTTTCAGCACCTCTTCCAGTGAGTCACCCTCCTCCAGCGCAAACATCGGCAGCGGCATCTGGTTTTCGCACTTGGCTTCAATCGCCGCGGTAAAGAGCGTCTCCTTATCGGAGAAGTGGCTGTAAACGGTGAGTTTGGATACTCCGGCTTCCGCGGCCACCGCATCCATGCTGGTACCGGCGAAGCCCTGGGTCAGGAACAACTCCTTGGCCGCATCGAGAATTGCCCGGCGTTTGGCCGGATCTTTGGGACGACCGCGGGATGCGACCGGTGCAGTCTGCTCAGACATAGCGCTCCATTTACTGGACTGACGAGTTTAATATATTTACTATACTGCCCAGTATAGCATTGGCCGAGCCGGTCGGCGCCCTTTGCCACCAACGGCCTACCCCGCCAAACCATCAGTAAAGGAAGGGACCCCTTTATGTATCGATCACTTCTGTTTGCGGCGTTGCCGCTCTGCCTGACGCTGGCTGCCTGCGCACCGGCGGAGTCCAGCAGCGACGAGGAGAAGCCGCGCCCCGCAGTCATGGTGCGTCCACAGATCGCCGCGGCGCAGCAGGATGTCTTTCCCGGAGAAATTCACGCCCGCTACGAGCCGGCGCTGGCCTTCCGCATCGGCGGCAAGATCAGCCGACGCCTGGTCGACGTGGGCGACAGGGTAACCCGGGGCCAGCCGCTGGCGGAGCTCAGCGCCGAAGACCTGCAACTGCAACTGGACAGCGCCCGGGCGCAACTGAACTCGGCCGAAGCGGAGTACCGCCTCGCCGGCAGCGAACTGGAACGCTACCGCAAATTGCTCGAGCGCCAGCTAGTCAGCACTTCACAGTTCGACGCGGCGCAAACCCGCTTCGACGCCAGTCGTGCACAGCTCGAGCAGGCACAGGCGCAGCTGCAGGTCGCACGCAATCAGGCCACGTACGCGGTGCTGAAATCACCGCAGGACGGTGTCATTGCCCAGCGCCTCGCCGAAGCCGGACAAGTGGTCGCGGCAGGGCAGGCGGTATTCGCGCTGGCCGCGGACGGCGAACGCGAAGTACGCATCGATCTGCCGGAACAGGATATCGACCGCTTCGCCGTCGGCCAGGAGCTGGCCCTGGAACTCTGGTCGCAGCCGGGACAGTTCTTTCCCGCGCGTATTCGCGAACTCTCCCCCGCCGCGGATCCCGTTTCACGCACTTTTGAAGCGCGTGTGGTGTTTGACAATGAATCCGTCGGCGCCGAGCTCGGCCAGAGCGCACGGGTTTTCGTCAACAACGCGGCCAGCGGACATACCCTGGCAGTACCCATGTCCGCCGTCACCGCCGACAGCGAGCAGCCCTACGTATGGGTACTGGATCCGCTACAACAGATCCTGCGCAAAACACCAGTAACCGTTGGCCGCTATGGTGAAGAGCTGGTGCCGGTACTCGCCGGCCTGCAGCCGGACGACTGGATCGTAGCCGCCGGCACCCATCTGCTGCGGGACGGCCAGGCGGTGCGGCCAGTGGACCGGATGAATCGGCCGATCGATTTAGATCGATCGTTCGCGCAGGAACCATAAAAGAACCGGTTTCAGGTTCTGCGACTTCCACTGAGCCATGCAGGCCGGGCGGGATACCGCTTTTCGGGACCGTATGAGGCATGGATGCCGATTACGAGCGTACAGGGATGTATTCACAGCGTGTCCCGGAAAGCGGTATCCCGCCCGGCCCCACCCTGAAGCCCACACCTTGAGCAACTCAGCCAGGAATAAACACCATGCGTTTCAACCTCTCCGAATGGGCCCTGAAAAATCGCCCACTGGTGCTCTACGCAATGCTCGTGCTCGGCCTGCTCGGCGCCATCTCCTATACGCAGCTCGGGCAGAGTGAAGATCCGCCGTTTACATTCAAGGTGATGGTGGTCAACACCCTCTGGCCCGGCGCCAGCGCCGAGGAAGTGTCCCGCCAGATTACCGAGCGGGTGGAAAAGAAACTGATGGAAACCGGCGACTACCAGCGCATCACCTCCTTCTCCCGTCCCGGTCAGTCCCAGGTGCTGTTCGTCGCCCGCGACAGTATGCGCTCCAGCGAAATTCCCGACCTCTGGTATCAGGTGCGCAAGAAAGTCGGCGATATTCGCCACACCTTGCCAGCCGATATTCGGGGCCCCTTCTTCAACGACGAATTCGGCACCACTTTTGGCAATATCTACGCACTGACCGGATCCGGCTTCGACTATGCACTGAAAAAGGACTACGCCGAACGCCTGCAGCTAGCACTGCAACGCGTCAAGGACGTGGGCAAGGTGGAACTGCTCGGCCTGCAGGATGAGAAAATCTGGGTCGAAATCTCGAATGCCAAGCTCGCCTCCCTGGGTATTCCGATGACCGCGGTTCAGGGCGCCCTGCAGGCGCAAAACAGTGTCGCCGATGCCGGCTTTGTCGAAACCGTCAGCGACCGCGTGCGCATCCGTGTCAGCGGACAGTTCCAGTCGGTAGATGAGATCCGCCATTTTCCCATCACCGCCGGCAACCGCACACAGCGACTCGGCGATATTGCCGAAGTGCGTCGCGGATTCAGCGATCCGCCCCAGCCACGCATGCGCTTTATGGGCGAGGACGCCATCGGCATCGCCGTATCCATGAAGGCGGGCGGCGATATTCTCGAACTCGGCAAAAACCTGGATGCAACCTTTGCCGAGCTGCAGCAGGATCTGCCCCTGGGGCTGGAACTGCACAAGGTTTCGGATCAGCCAGCTGCAGTCGAGCGCGGCGTCGGCGAATTCCTGCAGGTGTTAGCCGAAGCGCTGGCGATTGTGCTGCTGGTCAGCTTCTTTTCCCTCGGCATGCGCACCGGACTGGTGGTGGCACTGTCGATCCCGCTGGTGCTGGCGATGACCTTCGCGTTGATGCACTATTTTAATATCGGCCTGCACAAGATTTCCCTCGGCGCGCTGGTGCTGGCACTGGGATTAATGGTGGACGACGCCATCATCGCCGTGGAAATGATGGCCGTCAAAATGGAACAGGGCCTCAGTCGTCTGAAGGCCGCCGGCTTCGCCTGGACCAGCACCGCCTTTCCGATGCTGACCGGCACGCTGATTACCGCCGCAGGTTTTCTGCCTATCGCTACCGCGCAGTCGGGTACCGGTGAATACACCCGTTCGATTTTCCAGGTGGTCACCCTGTCGCTACTGGCCTCCTGGATAGCCGCGGTGGTGTTCGTGCCCTACCTCGGCGACCGGCTGTTGCCGAACCTCACCCGCCGCGACAGCAGCGGTGAAATCCACGATCCCTACGCAAAACCCTTCTATCGCCGTTTCCGCCGGCTGGTGCAGTGGTGCCTGCGCCACCGCAAGACCGTCATCGTGCTGACCCTGGCCGTATTTGTCGGATCACTGGCGCTGTTCCGCCTGGTGCCACAGCAGTTCTTCCCCTCCTCCGGCCGCCTCGAACTGATGGTGGACCTGAAGCTCGCCGAAGGCGCCTCGCTGCAGGCCACCGAGTACCAGGCAAGACGCCTGGAGGCACTGCTGGAACAGAATGAACAGGTGGAAAACTATGTGGCCTATGTGGGCACCGGCTCACCGCGTTTCTACTTGCCGCTGGATCAACAGCTGCCGGCCGCCAGCTTCGCGCAGTTTGTGATACTGACCCGCAGCGTGGAGGAGCGCGAGGTAGTGCGCCGCTGGCTGATCGAAACCATGCGCGAGGAATTCCCGACGCTGCGCTCGCGTATTTCACGGCTGGAGAACGGTCCGCCGGTGGGCTACCCGGTGCAGTTCCGCGTTTCCGGCGAACATATTGCCGAAGTGCGCAGCCTGGCCCGGGCGGTGGCCGATAAAGTGCGTGAAAACCCGGCGGTGACCAACGTCCACCTGGACTGGGAGGAACCGAGTAAATCGGTGCATCTGAATATCGATCAGGCCCGCGCCCGCACCCTGGGTGTCGACTCCGCCACCCTGTCGCGCGCATTGCAGAGCTCCCTCACCGGTATCGCCGTCAGCCAGTACCGCGAAGGCAACGAGCTGATCGATGTGCGTGTGCGCGGCGATGAACGGGAGCGCCACGCCCTAAGCCAGCTCGGCAACCTGGCGGTACAGACCAGCAACGGGCGCAGCATACCGCTCAACCAGATAGCGACACTGGAATACGGTTTCGAGGAAGGGGTGATCTGGCACCGCAACCGCCTGCCGACCGTGACGGTGCGCGCGGATATTTACGGCACACAGCTGCCGGCGACGGTGGTCAACGCAGTCTGGCCGCACCTGGCCGACATTCGCGCGCAGCTGCCGCCGGGCTACCTGCTGGAAGTCGGGGGCACGGTGGAGGAATCTGCGCGCGGGCAGCGGTCCGTCAATGCCGGTATGCCGCTGTTTGTGCTGGTGGTCATCACACTGCTGATGCTGCAGCTGCGCAGCTTCTCCCTGTCCACGATGGTGTTCCTGACCGCACCGCTGGGCATTATCGGCGTAACCCTGTTCCTGCTGCTGTTCGGCCAGCCGTTCGGCTTCGTGGCCATGCTCGGCACCATTGCCCTAGCCGGCATGATCATGCGCAACTCGGTCATCCTGGTGGATCAGATTCAGCAGGATATCGCCCAGGGACTGAGGCCCTGGGATGCCATCGTCGAATCCACGGTGCGCCGCTTCCGTCCGATTGTTCTGACTGCGCTGACCGCGGTACTGGCAATGATCCCGCTGTCGCGCAGTGACTTCTTCGGGCCGATGGCGGTGGCCATCATGGGCGGGCTGATCGTTGCCACCGCGTTGACGCTACTGTTCCTGCCAGCACTCTACGCCGCTTTCTTTCGTGTTAGAGAAGGGGTGCGGGAGGGCGAAATGCCGCAACTGGAATCACCGCGAATTTTCACCAGGCTAACTGCTGGCCTGGTCAGTTTTTGGCAGTCAGCGAGTCGTAAACTATCCCGGTCCACAGATCCGGCTTCATGAAACCCTGGCCGTATTCTGCATCGTAGTCTTTGGTCGGCCGCGCGGCGATCACGTCCGCGCGGCTGTTGCCGGCATCGATCAGCTTCTGGATGCGGCCGCGCAACTCCACCAGCATATCGCGCTGCTTCTGCAGTTCGGCCCTGTCGCTCAACGGGCCATGGCCGGGAATGATACGGGTCTTGTCATTCGCCATGCCCAGCACCTGATCCATGGTCGCTACGACCCCGTCCACCGAGCCACCGGACGAGAGATCAATAAACGGGTAGTTGCCATTGAAAAAGGTATCGCCCATATGGATCACATTGGCGCGATTAAAGTGCACGATGGCGTCACCGTCGGTATGCGCCCTGTCTACATGCTGCACGCGAACAGTCTCGCCGTTCCAGTGAAAAGTGGTGGCGTCGGTAAACGTAATCACCGGCAAGGCCGCGGCGGGCGAAGGCTCGACCTTGCGCTTGAAGGTCTCGATAAACTGCTCGGTGCTCATACGCTTGCGCACATTCTCATGCGCGACGATCAGGGCCGGAGCCTTACCAAAGTGCTCGTTGCCGCCGGTGTGATCGGCGTGCCAATGGGTATTGATCACGAAACGCAACGGTTCGTCCGTTAGTTCTGCCACGGCCTTTTGAATCTTCGCGCTCAGCGGGGCATATTGGTCATCCACCATAAAGGTACCGTCCTGTCCCACCAGCACTGCGATATTGCCGCCGGCGCCCTGCAGCATATAGAGGCCATCGGCAACCTTCTCGCTGCTGATCTCCACCTTGGCAAAGCGGTCGTCGGCGCCGGCCGCGAAAGGCAGAAGACAGGCGATCAATAAACAAGCGCGGTACATGGTCTTCATTCTGACTCCTGATTGTTATTCTGTTGTTGCAACAGGGTAAGCAGCCTGTCCGGCCTGTCGGATACCAGGCCGTCCAGACCGAGGGCGGTGTAATGCTCCATATCTTCGCGATCGTTGACGGTCCAGGCGGACACGTGCAGATTGAGTTTTCGCGCCGCACGCATAAACCGCCGGGAAAAAACCGGGATGCCATAGTAGCGCATCGGCAATTGCATGGTCTGGTAGGCCGGCCGCAGCAATCTCTCTGCATGCAGCAACTGCGCGGCGAAAAACAGCATTGCATCCAGCGTTGCCGCACCGGTGGCCACCTCAGGACACAGGCGGCGGAAATAATTGATCAGCCCCTGGTGAAAAGAGGAGACGATGACCTGATCGCGTTTCTGCGACCGCCGTAGACTCTCGCACATGGCCTCGGCCGCGCGCCGGTCATTGTTCTTCAGCTCGATAATCATCGGCGTATCCGGCAGCGCGGCAAAGACTTCGTCGATAGTGACTATCTGCAGCGGGTTCTCCCGGTAGGGATAACTATCGCCGTCCCGGCTCCAGTTGTGTCCCATATTCAGCTGGCGCAACTGCTCCAGGGTCATCTCCCTCACGGCACCCTTTCCATTGGTGGTGCGCTCCAGTTGCGAATCGTGTATCAATACCAGGTGGCCGTCTGCGGTGAGGTTGACGTCCATTTCCAGCGCGTCCACCCCCAGCTCGACCATCTTGTGCAGATACAGCAGTGTATTGCCGGGATAGAGGCCGTTACCGGATTCGTCGCCATGGGCGATAACCAGCGGGCCTTTCTTAGGCGGCAGGGACAACATTGACGGCGGCGCCGGGCGCGCCCGCGCGTACAGCCACAGCAGGATAAGTAAAACGCAGAATAGTGATGGCCAGAGCATTGGTCACTTGGTCTAGTCAAACAAAGAGATGCAAGGATCGCGGCCGCGAGCGGCAGCCGGATACGACTGCCGCTTGGTGCGAATTCCGCTGAGCGAAGCCTCGGCGCCTGACGGCCCTGTTACGGCAGTACTTTTCCCAGCCGTTCCAGATCGTTGACCACGCGCCAGCTGCCGCCGCCCTGCTCCACGCGACTCTGCCACTGCTGCAGGCGATCCAGGTATTCGTTGGGATCGATATTGTCGCTGCGCAGCTTGGTCACGTTCAGGGCCACCAGGTTGAAGCCGTCCAGTTGCAGCGGTACGTCGCGGTTGTAGCCTTCCTTCAGCTCCTCCTTCAAATCGGAAAAGATCAGGATTGTCTTGCGACCGGGCTCCTTTTCATTCAGGTACTCTACCGCCTGCAGCAGACCGCCGGTTATATCGGTATAGGCTGCAGGCCTGGTATCCTCGACGAACTGCTGAATCGACTGTTGGAAGGTCTGCTTCTGCCGGTTGGTCACGCTGGGGCGGTCATCGAAGGTGACCTTGGCCTTGATATTTTTTTCGCTGAAACTGCCGGTGTTGATACTCGCCACCGCGAAGGTATCGCCGGGATTCATTTTCGCCAGCGTGTAATTGATCACCTGCTGCGCCTTGTCCAGCTCCTGGGTATAGGTACCGGAGGTATCGATCAGCATATATACGCCCTGGTTACGCGCCACCGGCTCACCACAGGCGGTGAGCAACAGCGCACTGGCGACGGCGATCAGTTGTTTTATCCGGCTGTTCATCAGGCTTCCTCCGCGACTACGGTTTCGTTCGAGCCATTGCGCCAGTTCACAACCATGTCCTCGAGCCACAGCGGCAGGAAAATCACAATATCGTACACACGCACCAGCAGGGAGCCACAGCGCAGCGCCGCGGTACCGGCCAGGCGCAGTGTGACTGACAGCACGCGCAGGAAGAAAGTCGTCAGCAGACCGATGACCGTCCGTGCGGAGGCGATAAAGTTCTCCAGTGGGATGGCGACAAATGTCAGTGCGAAGGGCAGGATAAAGCCCATTCCCATCTGTGCCGCGGTAGTGATCCAGTAGACGCCGCCAACAGCGGCCTCCACCTCGGCGCCTCTAAGCTGCGCGCTGACCGCGAGATCTTCCTGCATCAGGATCTCGCGCATAAAGGCCAGGCCGGCCTCGACGGAAGCGAGGAAAAACAGCAACACGAATGCCGCCCACATCATCCGCGTACGCAATTTGTCGTTGAGCGCACTGATGACCGGAAACAGCCGTGTGATGCGCAGGCACTCCATGACGAACAGGCCCATGGTGATCTCCACCAGGATAATCACCAGCGCCGAAATATCCGCCACCTTGAAGTTGCCGATATAACTGGTACCGCCGACCATCTCAGTCATCGGACGCGCGATCAGGTGAAAGTTGATCAGCGCCCCGCCCACGGCGATCGCCAGCACAAATGTGGCAATAAAGAACTGGCTCAGGGATGACGACGACAGCATACGCAGCGCCCTGTTGCTGCCCTGCTGGATTTCCTCGTAGCGCTCCATATGGCCATCGAGCACCTTGGCGCGGTGTATTACCGAGTCGACGCTCTTATTAACCCGACCGAGGGTGGAAAGCATTGAGCGCCAGCTGGGCATCATGCGTTTCAGCAACTGGTGGCGCTCGCGGGCGGATTCGCGGTAGGCCTCCAGCGCCTTGGCCTCGGCCTTGCGCATCGACTGGTGAATTGTGTCGAGCACGTCGCCAACTACTGGATCACTTTTGGCGGGAATTTCCGCCACTGCCTTGATCGCCTTGGCCCAGTTGGTCGGTTCCGGCGGCACCTCGGCACTGCGTACATAGTCTTCGTCGATCGCGGTCAGCTGCTCGCACAGCTTGCGGTGCAGCGCCGGGTATTGCGCCAGCTCCTTCTTCATCGTGGCTTCAATGCGGTCGAACTCTCGCTCCACATGGCGCTCCGCCGCCTCGCGCCCGGCGGCCAGCAGCACCTCGCGATTTCGCTCCTGCAGGCGCTGCTCGGCGTTCGCCACCGCATTGGCACCCAGGCGCAGGGACTGGTGAAAGAAGCGCGCTAGGGAAAAAATGCCCTGATGTACCGGCTTGCGCGCGACAAACAATGCCAGCAGCGCCAGCAGGAACCACAGCCAGAGCGGCAGGCTATGCAGAAGTTCTGTCATTGTTCTTCTCCTCGGAGCCAGACGGCGGGTGTCTCCACCAATCGTAACAGCACAGGGTCGCACAATCGCCTACTAATTCCCAGATGTTGAAAAAACAATCAAAAAACGGGAAGGAGACCACAGGTCGACCAAAGGCGCCGCTCACAAAGGGGATTCAATCCGGCAGCCGAAGGTTCCATCCTGAACCGTTCGACCGCCGGGTTGACCGAAGAGAGAAGCTGTCGGGAAGGTGGAATAACCGACTGAAATCACTTCACAACGGTAATCGTTACCTGATCTGTCGAGACTTCCCCCAGGTTGTCGGTAATCGCGAGTTCGAAGACCAGTTCAGCCTGTTTCATCGACTTCAATTTGGGCGCAGTAAAGCTGGCGATCGCTGTATTGGCATTAGCCAATGCAACGGCGGGGCCGGATAGCTGGGTCCAACGATAACTGGTGATACTGCCATCGAGATCCACCGACTCGGTGCCATTGAGTTCGACAACACTGTTCTGCTTGACTGTCTGCCCAACGCCGGCGATGGCTACCGGAGCGATGTTTGCTTCGACAATAACGGTGACTGTATCCCTCGCCGTTAACCCGTCGTTATCTTCCACCTCTAGCTCGATCACCAGTTCGATTGTGGAGCCGGTGGGCGGCGTCGGGGCGACGAAATTTGCATAACCATCGGCCGAGCTGTTCAATTGGACCGGCGTGCCGGAAACCTGGCTCCAGCGGTATGCGACGATATTGCCGTCGCTATCCGATGACAGGCTCCCGTTTAGCTGTACATAAGCGTTGCCTTGCACAACCAAGTCAGGACCGGCAGCGGCAACCGGTGGTGTCTTGGGTTCAGCCTCAGCGCCCAGCAAGACGACCAGCCCGTGGTTGTAGTCAGCCACAACCACATCCGGTATGCCATCGCTGTTGATATCGCCCACATCCATGCCTTGGCGGTTGTAATGGGAGGCATAGGGCACACTGAACAGCACTTCGTCGGCCAGGGTACCTGCCGGCTCCTGCTCATAAACACCTATGGCATACCAGCCGCCATGCAATACCAGTAGGTCGTCTGTGGCATCTTGATTCAGATCCGCTGCATGAATGGTTTGCGGGACTTCATAGCTGGAAAGGATCTGAGGAGCCTGCAGCAGGCCACTTCCATCCTGATGGAAGATGGCGAGTGATGCCCTTGGCATATTACCGCCAAAGGTCACTGCCACGTCATTAAGACCGTCCGCATTCAGATCGCCGATGGTAACCGCCTGTGTCAGCTCGTCGTCGCCCAGATCATAGAAGACAGCTGGCTGCAGCCCCCCCTCCCCGTCAGACGCAACCACCGCCAGGTTATCGAACGCATAAGATTGTCCACTCATTACCACGATATCGTTGGCGCCGTCGCCATTGATATCGCCAAGTACCATATCGTCGTAGCCACCATGAGGGGCGTAGTGAGTTTCCGGTTCGTGATTGATGCCCTGTTCGCCCTGATAGAAGACGCCGACGGCCTCCCCGCCCCAGCCGATGCCCGCGATATCGTCCAGGCCGTCGCCATTCAGGTCGGCTGCAGCTATGCGCGTGGACATCGGCGTGGCAATAATTTCGGAACTGAAAAGGGTGCCGTCGGTATATTGCAGAAATATCTCAATACGATCGCGGTCAAAACCTACTGCGACGTCCTTGAGCCCATCACCGTTCAAATCGCCAACGGCAATCGACTGCGGCCTATCGGCGGAGGTGTAACTCAATGAATAACTGACAGGGGACTGAAGCTGGCCGAAGTCATCTTGCAGGAACACCTTTAGGTTGTAATCGTTCTCGGGGTCGAAATAGTAAGATGTATTCATCACTACATCGTTACGACCATCGTTATTCAGATCGGCAATCGCCACGGCCTCCGGCCAGGATCCAGTCGAGTAATAAAAATAGGGCTGCAAACTCACCTCCGCCGCAGCCGGAAAAGCAAAAGCAAAAGCAAATAATGCAAAAGATAAAAACCGAGTAATAAATGGAATTTTCACAACACCTCCCTGTTGCCAATTTAACTCGTAAGAAACTCAGAGGAACCTCTGACGTTAGCGTACCCTACCATAAAATATTGGCGGCACAATGAATCCGGTCTCGCTTTATATTTCGAGGATTAAAAAAGAAACTAAGTGGTACTGGAATTTGAATTAATCCAACCGCTTGCGAAAGCGCGCAATCGCAAGTGTCATCATCACAACAATAAATACCAGCAGCGCCAGCCATTCCCGCCATAGTTCACCGAAATCGGCACCGCGCAGCATGATGCCGCGGATCAGACGCAGGAAGTGGGTCAGCGGCAAAATCTCGGCGAGCCACTGTGCCGGTGCGGGCATGCCGTCAAAGGGAAACATGAATCCCGACAACAGAATCGAGGGCAGGAAGAAAAAAAAGGTCATCTGCATCGCCTGAAACTGGGACTGCGCGCGGGTGGAGATCAATAACCCCATACTCAGGTTGGCGAAAATCAATAGAATTGCCGACCAGTAGACATCCCACACACTGCCGCGAATCGGCACCTCAAACAGCAGCATGCCCAGCAGCAGGATCAAACTGGTCTGTATCAGTCCGATAATTCCGTAGGGCAGCACCTTGCCAAGCATTAGCTCGGCACTGCTGACTGGTGTCGCAATCAGCAGCTCCATATTGCCGCGCTCGCGTTCGCGCACTATGGCCACAGAGGTGAACATCACCATGGTCATGGTGAGGATGATACCGATCAGGCCCGGCACGATATTGATCGCCGAAACACGCTGCGGGTTGTAGAAGCTCACCACGCTGATACGTGCCGGTGGCAACGGCACGGAAGACTGACGCGGCTCTGCAGGCATATAAGTCAGCGGCACCTGTGCCAGCTGCTTGGCAGCGCTCTGCACTACCGTATCGCTGCCATCCACCAGCACCTGCACCGCCTCTTCACCGGTCGCGAGGCGCTGTTCGAAATCCTGCGGAATGACCACGCCAACGCTGATCTCACCGCGGCGCAGCATCTCCATCAGCTGCTGGGGACTCCGCGCACTGGCCACCGGCTCGATCACACCGGTAGCCAGCATATCCATTACCAACTGGCGCGAGCCGCTGGTCAGTGCCTGGTCGGCGATGGCTGCCGGCAGGTGGCGCAGATTCAGGTTGATCGCGTAGCCGAACAGCATCAGCTGCATTACCGGAATACCGACAATCATGGCCAGCGTAATATGGTCGCGGCGCAACTGGCGCAGTTCCTTGATCACCACTGCCCAGAGGCGCCGCCAGTTCACGACGGCTCCGCGTTCAGCTGATCCACCGGTTGATTGGTGGCGGCGACGAATACGTCCTCGAGGCTGGGGGCGATCGGCTCCACCACTGCGCTGACACCGGCGTCGGCAAAGGCCTGTTCGACCCGCGCGCCGCAATCGCCGGATTCGTCACACAGTACCCGCAGGCTGTTACCTATCTGCGCGGCACTGAGCACACCCGGCACCTGTACCAACACCCGCTTCGCCTGACGCGGCCGCTCCGCACGCACCTCCAGGGTCCTGCCCTGCAGCGCGCCGGTCAATTCCGCAGGGCTGCCGTCGGCCACCAGGCGGCCGCGATCGAGAATTGCCAGGCGGTGGCAGCGCTCGGCTTCATCCATATAGTGGGAGGAAACCAGGATCGTGGTGCCGGCATCTGCCAGCTCAAACAGTTTTTCCCAGAAATCGCGGCGCGATTCCGGATCCACCGCGCTGGTCGGTTCATCGAGAAAAAGCAATTCCGGCTTGTGGATCACACTGCCGGCCAGTGCCAGGCGCTGCCTCTGACCACCGCTCAAGGTGCCCGCCAACTGGTCGGCGCGCCCCTCGAAATGGTATTCCTGCAGCAGTTCGTCCACTCGCTGCACCGCCTGGCGCCGCGGCATATTCTGCACGGCGGCAAGAAACTCCAGGTTTTCCCGCAGGGTCAGGTCGGCGAACAGGGAAAACTGCTGCGTCATATAGCCTATGTGCTGCCGCAGCTCTTCCGCCTGCTCGGGAATGCGCAAGCCCAGAACTTCAATTTCCCCCGATGTTGGCGTCAACAGGCCGCAGAGCATACGAATACTGGTGGACTTGCCGGAGCCATTGGGGCCGAGGAAGCCGTACACCTGGCGGCGGGTAACGGTGAGATCGACACCATCTACAGCGCGCAGCGCGCCGAAGCACTTGGTCAGCCCCCGCGCGTGAATCGCGATATCGGATTTAGCGGGCATCAGAGCTGTTCCCTGCGCCGGCGAACTCGGCGCGCAGTGGCAACCCTGCGGGCAGATCGACTGCATCCTCCCCCAGCTGGATTTCCGCCAGGTAGCTGAGTCGCGCCACATCGTCACCGATCAATGCATAGTAGGGCGTGAAACTTGGCTCACTGCGAATCATCCGCACCCGGCCGCCGAAAGGCTGCGCGATGCCCTCGATAAATATTTGGGCCTGATCGCCCACCTGCACACCGGGCCGCAATGGCTGCGGAATATAAACGCGGGCATAGGGAGTATCACCGACAAGCATGATCGCCAACGGGCCACCCACCGGCGCCTCGTCCCCGAGCTTGAATGGCAAGCTGTCCAACAGGCCGTTGCGCGGTGCCTGCACCGTGAGTTTCTGCAGCAGCACCGACTGCGCCTCGGCCTGCGCGCGCGCCTGTGCCAGCGCTGCCTCGGCCTGGGCAATTTCCTCACTGCGTGTTCCCCGCTGCAGTTCCAGCAGCGCCGCCCTAGTCAAGTCCACTTGCGCCGCAGCGGCATCTGCCGACGCTTTGGCGCGATCGATGTCCGACTGCGACACATAGTCCTTAGCGCCCAACTCCTTCAGCCGTTGGTAGTTGCGCCGGGCGTCCTCCGCCTCGGCGCGGGCGGCGGCGAGACTGGCCTCGGCACGCTGAATCTCCTCGCTGCGCGGACCATTCCTCAGCTCTTCCAGGAGTGCGGCGAGTCTCGTCACCTCCGCCTCGGTCGCCGCCAGCTGCGCCCTGGTATTGCGGTCATCCAGTTGCATCACTACCTGCCCGGCACTAAGGCGCTCCCCCTCCCGGACCCGAATATCAACAATCTTTTCTGCGGCCGGCGCCGGCAGTGCTATGCGGTCCCACTCGAGTGTGCCAAGCGTCTGCCTGGGCTTCGCCGTACAGGAACCCAACAGGACGAGCAGCACCATTGCGATCAATGTCGCGCCCAACCGGCTGATGAACAACCGGTTTCTTACTGGAAACAGATGGCTATTCAATTGATCGATTGGCTCCACTCCAATATTCGCCCAAAAAACACCGAACCCATTCCTTTTGGTAAATCTGCTATCAATGCATGAGATAGTGGCCGGACCGGGACCGCGGATCAACATATCTCGGCATAGGCTCCGGTTAACCGGCCTTTTCCACGCCAGCCATCGAAACAGTGATACTCACCAGCCAAAGATTATGCCACCCTGACCAGGCGTCTCATTTATCCAAAATGACTCTATTGACCAAGATCTACAAATAATGAAATTGATCCTTAGAAGTCACTATTTAAATGCGGACCTCAGATATAGCTAATATATGTACTTATAGAAAATACGCGATCATCGCCTACACTCCAAATTAACATCACACCCTACTAGTGACTCGACCTATTTTCATCGATTCAAATGGTATTGACCGTCTCCGCGTTCAGCTGATGGAAATAACAAAGTAGTTAGAAAACTCCCAGCAACATGGAGAGGGACAGCAAACAGATTCGGGCCCTGTATTTGGCAACTGAGCTAAGCAAATCGTGGAGAGGTAAGTGGGACATGCCGGTCCTTTTTGTTAGCAATTCCGGCCCTCACGGAGATTTTCTGTTTGCGCTGATTTCTGACTCACTTCCCTTCAGATGGGAAAAGGCCGAAATAGGAAAACAGCGCCACTGTCTCCGGCATTATCAGGCCATCGTTATCGACGGCAGGCAAATGGCGTTCAACTCTGGGCCAAATTCGTTTTTTTCCTACTGCAAAAACGTGGAACACCCGAAAGTCTTGATAATCAACTCCCCTGCCAAGTTGCCAAATCACATCGCGGACAGTTTAAAAAAGAAGCGTTTTCAGCTTGTATGTGATGTGACGAGCGACCCAGATCACCTGATCAAGAAACTTGCCAATGCCCTTCAGAGCCCCGCCACCCTTTTGGAAGAAGACAACCAGACCGCAGCCCTACTTACCAGGCGTGAGCAGGAGATTCTGACACAAGTGACCACGGGCAAGCCAAACAGGGTTATCGCATCAAATTTGTATCTGAGCGAACACACCGTTAAGAATCACATATACAACATATTTCGAAAAATTGGCGCCAAGAATCGGAGTCAAGCGAGTAACTGGGCAAGGACACACCTTCAGGTTGAGCAAATATGAACCCTGTGGCGCCACTTTTATTATTGCTGCCTTCCTGCGCGACCGAGGGCGAAGAGATTCATGACGGTGCACCGAAAACTAATGAAGACCGGGCTCAGCAAGAAGCAAGCTTTTTACAATCGACCATAGCATTTCCCGAAAGGGACACGAGTTTGCTCGCCAACTGAGTAAACACCTAATCTCGACCTGTCCGGGCAGCGGCTACAATCTGACGACTCGCAGGCCCCATCGTCATGCAGAGAAAAGTAAACCTGACTCACCGGCCGGGAAACACAAATAAAAAAGGGCGGCCAACAGCCACCCTTTTAAATTGTCAGAACCAAAACACTATTACAGGTGCTCGACCGAATCTATCTCGTACTCGACGGCGCCGGATGGCGTTTTCACCACGACCACATCGCCAACTTCCTTGCCGATCAGCGCGCGGGCAATGGGCGAATTGACGGAGATCTTGCGGTTTTTAACATCCGCCTCGTCGTCGCCGACAATCTTGTAGGTTACTTCTTCGTCGTTATCCATATGGATAATGGTGACGGTAGTGCCGAAAATCACCTTATCGCTGGGTTCGATGGCTTTCACATCGATGACTTGTGCCAGAGACAGCTTGCCCTCGATCTCCTGAATACGCCCCTCGATAAAGCCCTGTTTTTCACGTGCGGCGTGGTACTCGGCGTTCTCTTTCAGGTCGCCGTGCTCACGCGCTTCGGCAATGGCCTGCACGACGGCCGGACGCTCGACCTTTTTCAGTCTTTCCAGTTCTTCGCGCAGTGCCTCCGCGCCTTCAACGGTCATTGGTACCCGATTCAAAGTGGGACCTCCAATTTTTATTACAACGAAGCCGGGCCTCCTCCATCAGGGGAAGCCCGGCCAGTATGTTCGCTTGTTTTCAGTTTATTCCGGCAACTTCACCACGCGCTGATGCAGGTCCTGCAGGCGACGCACCTTGAGCGGTTCGCCCTGCTGCATGGCCATGGCCATGGCCTGGGCCGCGGCAAGCGTGGTGGTGTAGCACACCTGGTGATTCTCCGCGCTGCGACGGATATCGGCGGAATCGCGAATGGCCTGGCGCCCCTCGGTGGTGTTGACCACCAGCGCAATCTCGTCGTTTTTAATCATATCGACGATATGCGGGCGGCCTTCGCTCATCTTGTTGACGGTTGTAACGGGAATATCGCTTTCTTGCAAGACCTTGACGGTGCCGCGGGTCGCCACCAGCTCGAAGCCCAGCGCCACCAGGTCCCGGGCGACTCCCACTACTGCCGGCTTGTCGCAATCGCGCACCGAGATAAAGACCCGACCGGATTCCGGCAGCTTGTCGCCGGCCGCCAGCAGGCCCTTGTCGAAGGCTTCGGCAAAGTTGGCACCGACACCCATCACCTCGCCGGTGGATTTCATCTCCGGTCCCAGGATCGGATCCACTTTCGGGAACTTGTTGAACGGGAACACCGACTCCTTCACGGAGAAGTAGTCCGGCACGATTTCCTTGGTGAATCCCTGCTCGGCCAGGCTGATGCCGGCCTGACAGCGCGCCGCCACCTTGGCCAGTGACGTGCCGATGCACTTGGACACAAACGGCACGGTGCGGGATGCGCGCGGGTTAACCTCGATCACGAAGATCTCGCCATCCTGGTAGGCCAGCTGGGTGTTCATCAGGCCCACCACGCCCAGCTCGCGCGCCATGGCCTTCACCTGTTCGCGCATCCTGTCCTGCACATCGGACGGCAGGCTGTAGGGCGGCAGGGAGCAGGCGGAGTCGCCGGAATGCACACCGCACTGCTCGATGTGCTGCATGATGGCGCCGATCACTACGTCCTGGCCGTCGGATACCGCGTCGATATCCACCTCGATGGCTGCGTTCAGGAAGTGGTCCAGCAGTACCGGCGCGTCATCGGAAACCTGTACCGCCTCTTTCATGTAGTTCAGCAGCTCGTCTTCCTTGTAGACGATCTCCATGGCGCGGCCGCCCAGTACATAGGATGGGCGCACCACCAGCGGGTAGCCGACGTCCTTGGCCGCCTGTATCGCTTCGGAAACCGAGCGTACGATGGCGTTTTTCGGCTGCTTGAGTCCGAGGCGCATGATCATCTGCTGGAAACGCTCGCGGTCTTCGGCACGGTCGATCTGCTCCGGGGTGGTACCGATGATCGGCACGCCTTCGGCCGCCAGGTAGCGCGCCAGGTTCAGCGGCGTCTGGCCGCCGAACTGCACGATAACGCCGACAGGGTTTTCCTTGCGCACGATTTCCAGTACGTCCTCGAGTGTCACCGGCTCGAAGTAGAGGCGGTCGGAGGTGTCGTAGTCGGTGGAGACCGTCTCCGGGTTACAGTTGACCATAATGGTCTCGTAACCGTCTTCACGCATCGCCAGTGCGGCGTGCACACAGCAGTAGTCGAACTCGATGCCCTGGCCGATGCGGTTGGGACCGCCGCCGAGCACCATGATCTTCTTGCTGTCGGACGGGTTGGCCTCGCACTCCTCGTCGTAGGTCGAGTACATGTAGGCGGTACTGGTGGCGAACTCTGCTGCACAGGTATCGACGCGCTTGTAGGCCGGAAAGATGCCCAGCTTGTGGCGGAACTCGCGCACGGTTTTCTGGCTTACACCGAGCAGGTCAGCCAGGCGGCGGTCGGAGAAGCCCTTGCGCTTCAGGTAGCGCATGTTTTCGGTAGTCAGGGCAGAAGTCGGCATCGACTTGAGTGGTTCCTCGATCCTGATCAACTCCTCGATCTGTACCAGGAACCAGGGATCGATGCCTGAAAGTTCGTAAACCTGCTCCACGGTCATACCCATGCGGAAGGCATCGCCGACATACCAGATACGCTCGGCGCCGGGCACGGACAGTTCGCGGCGCAGGCGCTCCTGGGCGCCGTCTTCGCTCGGGTCGATCTTGCTTTCGAAACCGAAGCTGCCCACTTCCAGGCCCCGCAGGGCTTTCTGCATGGATTCCTGGAAGGTGCGGCCGATCGCCATTACCTCACCAACAGACTTCATCTGGGTGGTCAGGCGCGCGTCAGCTTCACCGAATTTCTCGAAGGTGAAGCGCGGAATCTTGGTGACCACGTAATCGATGCTCGGCTCGAAGGACGCCGGCGTGGCACCGCCGGTGATGTCATTCTGCAGCTCGTCTAGCGTATAGCCGACCGCCAGCTTGGCCGCGACCTTGGCGATCGGGAAGCCGGTGGCCTTGGAGGCCAGCGCGGAAGAGCGCGACACCCGCGGGTTCATCTCGATCACCACCATGCGGCCGGTGTTCGGGCAGACACCGAACTGCACATTTGAGCCGCCGGTTTCCACGCCGATCTCGCGCAACACCGCGATGGAGGCGTTGCGCATCAGCTGGTATTCCTTGTCGGTCAGGGTCTGCGACGGCGCCACGGTGATGGAATCACCGGTATGCACCCCCATCGGATCGAAGTTCTCGATGGAACAGACGATGATGCAGTTGTCGTTCTTATCGCGAACCACCTCCATCTCGTACTCTTTCCAGCCGAGCAGGGATTCGTCGATCAGCAGCTCGTTGGTCGGCGACAGGTCGAGGCCGCGCTTGCAGATTTCCTCGAATTCCGGCCAGTTGTAGGCCACACCGCCGCCGGAGCCGCCCATGGTGAAGGATGGGCGAATGATCACCGGGAAGCCGAATTCCTCCGGTACCTTCTTCGCCTCTTCCAGCGAGTGGACGATCTTCGCGCGCGGCGTTTCCAGGCCGATGGCCTTCATAGCCTTGTCGAACAGGTCGCGGTCCTCGGCCTTCTCGATCGCGTCCTTGTCGGCGCCGATCAGCTCCACATTGAACTTGTTGAGGATGCCGTTCTTGTCCAGGTCGAGGGCGCAGTTCAGTGCGGTCTGGCCGCCCATGGTCGGCAGAATCGCATCCGGGCGCTCCTCCTCGATGATCTTGGCCACGGTGCGCCACTCCACCGGCTCGATGTAGGTGGCATCGGCCATCGCCGGGTCGGTCATGATCGTGGCCGGGTTGGAGTTCACCAGGATTACCCGGTAACCCTCCTCGCGCAGCGCCTTACAGGCCTGGGCGCCGGAGTAGTCGAATTCGCAGGCCTGACCGATCACGATAGGACCGGCGCCGATAATCAGAATGCTTTTGATGTCTGTGCGTTTTGGCATCTTTCTTCCGTTTCACAACCGGCCTGTAACCGGCAGGTCTCAATCTAATTCGCGTACATGGAGGGGCCATCTGGCCCCTGGCGGCAACCGCCTAGCGGCGCGCTTCCATCAACTCGATAAACTGGTCGAACAGCGGCGCCACATCGTGGGGGCCGGGGCTGGCTTCAGGGTGTCCCTGGAAGCTGAAGGCCGGCTTGTCCGTCAGACGGATGCCCTGCAGTGTGCCGTCGAACAGGGACTTATGGGTCACTTCCACGTTGTCCGGCAGCGAATCCGCGTCGACGGCAAAGCCGTGGTTCTGGGCGGTAATCATTACCTTGCCGCTCTGCAGGCACTGCACCGGATGGTTGCCGCCGTGGTGGCCGAATTTCATTTTCAGCGTGCGCCCGCCGACAGCCAGGCCGAGCAGCTGGTGCCCGAGGCAGATACCGTAGGTAGGTATACCGACATCGAGAAACTCCCGGATCGCCGCAATGGCGTAGTCACAGGGCTCGGGGTCGCCGGGACCGTTGGACAGGAAGATGCCATCGGGATTCATCGCCAGCGCTTCGGCAGCCGGCGTCTCGGCCGGCACCACGGTGACGTCGCAGCCGCGGTCCACCAGCATACGCAGGATATTGCGCTTGACGCCGAAGTCATAAGCCACGACTTTGAACGGCTGCTCCGGAGCGGGCTTGTGGCCCTTGCCGAGTTCCCAGGTACCTTCATTAAACGGGTAGCTCTGCTTGGTGGACACGACCTTGGCCAGATCCATCCCCTTGAGCCCGGCGAACTCCTTCGCCTTGGCCAGCGCAACGTCGCGATCGGCCTCTTGGTTAACACCCTCGCCGGCGACAATGCAGCCGCTCTGGGCACCCTTGTCCCGCAGCAGGCGGGTCAGGCGGCGGGTATCGATATCGGCGATGCCAACCACGTTCCGCTCCCGGAGATAGTCCTCCAGCGACTGCTCTTTGCGGAAGCTGCTGGCCAGCAGCGGCAGGTCGCGAATCACCAGCCCCGTAGCCCAGATCTCCGCGCACTCCTCGTCTTCCGAGTTGGTGCCGGTGTTACCGATATGGGGATAGGTCAGGGTGACGATCTGGCGTGCATATGACGGGTCGGTAAGGATTTCCTGATAGCCGGTCATGGAAGTGTTGAACACCACTTCACCAACGGCGCTGCCGTGGGCGCCGATGGCGCGCCCTTCGAATACACTGCCATCTGCCAATACCAGCAGAGCCGGGGTGGTGCGGGGCATCAGGGCCTCAGGCGTGGGGACAGCTTTAGTCAAATTGATCTCCAGTCTTCAGAACTGCTTCCGGGCGGGGGTTTGTGAGCAGCGGGTGCGGCGTCGCAGGCGACGGTTTGCGCCTATAAAAAAGCGAGATGAAACTACGCAGCTTCATCTCGCTTTTTTGAATTTATTCACGCGCGGCTCTCACACTGTGGCCGGCGCTTGCCGCCGGCATTGATGGACTGTGCGTTTCGCGACTCACTCGCGCAGCCAGCCCAAACCGGGCGCAGATTCTACGCCAAATGCGCCGCAGATGCCAGTACAAAAATGCGCCATTGGCTCAGCGCCCGGCACGGGCGCCCGCGGCGGTCAATTCAGTTTCCGGCTCAGGCGAAACAGGCTGTTGCCCATCTTCAGTTCCGCCCGGTCCAGCATGGTCTTGTTCAGCTGCAGGGCCACGGTGCCGCCACTTTCGACAAACTCGATCATACCGCCGGTAACTGCAAACCGCTCTGCGTCGCTCACCGTCAGCACCGGGAAAAACTCGAGTGCACCCACCACCTTCACCAGGCTGGACCGCTCCATTTCGCCCAGCACGACGATCTGGCAGCTGCGGGCCCGCATCAGCTCGCCCTGGTTGACGCTTTCCACCGCCACCATCCGGCCGTTGATCCGCTGGTGTCTCAAGCGCTCCCCCAGCGGCTCGTGCAGACTGCCCCCGCCCATCACACAGATACGGAAGGGGGCATTGGTACCGGTAAACGCTTCGATCGGCCACTGCAGGTGATAGGCAAAATGCACGATATAGTCCACCATCACCCGCCGCCCGACTGCAGAGTCGGACAGCTGGGCCGACGCCTGGACGCTGGTCACGCCGAGCACGATCAACAGTACGGCCAAATGTGACAGTGCCAGTGCGAGATTTCTCAGGATGAAACGCAACTGGTGCTTGTTCATGCCGCTCCGAGCCTTACGGTTCTGCACCATCTGGCCACCGTGCGAGGGCGCGCTGAAGCGCCGCCTTCACCTATTCGCCATCCATGGCAGACGGTATGGGGTATGAAGGGCTCTCCGATAGCAAGAGCCCGACGAGAAAACTTGCGCCAAACACACAGTTCGGCTTCACCAGAAGGTTAGTCTCGGCCGGCGGGCCTCGCCAAATGGCGGCGCAGGGTGAGGCGCCAAGCCAGGACCAGGGAGCCAGCCCACGACGGACTATCGCTCCTTTTGCCGACGAAACGGTCACGGCAGAAGCCCCGGCCATGAGGCATGAGACATGAGGCGCCAAGCATCGCAGTTTGGCACCAGTGTGGACAGAAGAGACAAGCGGCCTGCATTAGCCGACCGGGAAAGAGAGGATGTAAATTAGCTGTCTACGGCGGGAACGGGACGGCGTGACGAAAAACCTGCCAACTTGGCCCCCATGGCCGGGGTGTGAATATCGGCCAACCCCTGCGAGTACCGCAGCGGCCCCCGGCCAGGTGCACCAAACCCCTCTGGTGCACCCGGCTGGCCGACGCACGATTATTCCTGCTTGGCGCCAGCATCCTCTTTCGTCGTGTTGGCCATCGGACGCCACTTCAATGCCTTCTCGATCGACACGATCATGGAGCCGGCGACATCCTTGCGCGTGGCGCTCTCTATGCCCTCGAGTCCCGGTGAGGAATTCACCTCCAGCAGCAGTGGTCCCTTCTTGGAGCGAATGATGTCCACGCCGGCCACTTTCAGCCCCAGCACCTTGGCCGCCTTTACGGCGAGGCGCTTTTCCTCTGCCGTCACCTTGACCACGGACGCCGTACCACCCTGGTGAATGTTGGCGCGGAACTCTCCCGGCGCCGCCTCCCGCTGAATCGACGCCACCACCTTGCCATCGATCACGAACAGGCGCAGATCCTTGCCTTGCGCCTCGCGGATAAACTCCTGCACCAGCAGGTTTGCCTTCAGCGACTTGAACGCATTGATCACCGACTCACCCGCCTTGCGCGTTTCCGCCAGCACCACGCCGCGCCCCTGCGTACCCTCCAGCAACTTCACGATCAGCGGCGCACCGCCCACCATTTCGATCAGTTCATTGGTATCCACCGGCGAGTTGGCGAAACCCGAGGTCGGGATATTCAGGCCGTTCTGCTGCAGCAGCTGCAGCGAAAAAAGCTTGTCGCGGGACTGGCTGATCGCCGCCGATCCGTTCAGCGCAAAGACGCCGATACTCTCGAAGTGGCGCGTCAATGCACAGCCATAGAAGGTCTGGCTGGGGCGAATACGCGGAATCACGGCGTCCAGGTTGTTGAGTATGCGGCCGTCGCGGTAATGCACCTCCGGCTCGTTCGGATCCAGCTTCATGTAGCACTGGCGGATATCCAGGAAGCTCATGCGGTGGCCGCGCTCGGCACCGGCTTCCATGATGCGCTGGTTGCTGTACAGATCCGGGTTGGAAGCGAGCAGGCCGATCCGCAGGCCGGTACCGGCCATATGATGTTCGTCCCGGTAGTACTCCTCCAGCTGGCTCTGGGGCATGTCGCCGAGACAGAAGCTCTCCGAGGGATCCACCATCATGCGGCCCAGCATCGCCTCGCGCCCGAGCAACATGCGGTAGCCCATGCTGTCGCGGTTGGTCAGCGTCAGCTCTATATCCCAGACACTGCCGCCGATGGACAGGGAGGTGCGGATGACCGGCCGCTTTTCACTGTCGCCGGAAGAGCTGCGCACCAGGCGCTTGTCGAGCAGGCGCGCCTCACAGCGCACCGACGGCCGGCGCAGGTGCTGCAGCGGGTGCGCCTCGAAACTCACCCACGGCTCGCCGTCGCGCTTGAACGTCTGGATGTTGTAGGCGTGCAGACACGAAGTCTTCGCCCCCGAGTCCACCCGCGCCTTGATGGCGGGAATACCCAGAGAGGGAAAACTGCACCACTCTTCACTGCCGACAATGATTTTTTTTTCCAACACCTGATCCTCAGAAAATTGTGTTCGCGCTAGGCCTTCAGACCCAGCACGTCGCGCATATCGTAATGGCCGGGCGCCCGATCGCCTTGCTGCCCGTCGCCCATCAACCACAAGGCGGCGCGCACGGCACCGCGGGCAAACGCCAGCCGGCTGCTGGCCTTGTGCGTAATCTCGACCCGCTCGCCATCGGCGAGAAACATGACCGTGTGATCCCCCACCACATCACCACCGCGCACAGTGGCAAAGCCGATGGTGTCGCGCTCGCGCGCGCCGGTCTGCCCTTCGCGCCCGTAGACGGCCACTTTGGACAGGTCGCGACCCAGCGTCTCGGCCACCACTTCGCCCATGCTGAGCGCCGTACCGGAGGGCGCATCCACCTTGTGGCGGTGATGCGCCTCGACGATCTCTATATCCGCGTCATCACCGAGTACGCGCGCGGCGGTTTCCAGCAGGTTGAAGCACAGGTTCACGCCGGTGGAAAAATTACTGGCGAGGCAAAGCGGCACTCTCTGCGCCTGTGCCAGCACCGCGTCTTTCTGTTGCTCGTCGAATCCGGTGGTACCGATAACGATCGGGCGCTTGTGCGCGGCGCAGTAGGCGGCGTTTGCCTCCGTCGCGGTAGGGGCAGTAAAGTCGATCAGGACGTCGAAATCCGCCTGCTCCAGACTGTCTACGATGGCGAGCCCGTTGCGGCCCAGTCCCGCGACCTCTCCGGCATCGGCACCCACCAGGCTGGATCCGGGTCGCACTATCGCCGCGGACAACTCGGCCTGGTCAGACTGCGCCACCGCATCCGCCAGCGCGCGCCCCATGCGACCGCCGAATCCCGTTATCGCTACTTTTACCGCCATGGTGATCTCTCCTGCCTGCCCCCGATAAAGTCGCGGATTCTACCCGCGACCAGCGCCGCGGCATAGGTTTAAACTGCGTGAACCTTCATCACTTTTCAAGGGGGTTCCCGGTGGACTCGCCTCAATTGGAACAATTCAAGCAGACGTTGCTGGCGATGCAATCCGAACTCGCCACACTCGCGGAAACCGCACAGCGCGCAGGTCGCCCGGTGCAGCTGGACCAGACCAGCGTTGGCAGGCTGTCGCGCATGGAGGCCATCCAGGCACAGCAGATAGCACAGGACGCGCAGCGCCGCCGCCACCTGTTGATCGATGCCATCGACGGCGCCCTGCGCCGTATCGAAAGTGGCGATTTCGGCTACTGCTTCGTCTGTGACGAGGAGATAGACGCACGGCGTCTGCACGCCGACCCGACTATCACACGCTGCATTCAGTGTGCCGGGAAATAAATAGCAGCGAGCTTATAACGAACCACCGCTTTTCGTTGGCCACGACAGCTTGTCGCACTGCTACGCTTGTAAGCATATGGGTGATTGGAGCGCCAATATGCAGGTTCTCACTCGCCCGGGCAATATCGCCCGGCTCATGGCAATTCTGTTCTCGCTCAGCGTGCTGTTCTGCGCTCTGCAGCTCAATGCAGAGGACAAGGATCTCCCGGACAACTTCTGGAAAAAGTACGGCGATGTGACGGAATGGGTTTCCGCGCGCCTGAAACTGAGCCCAGAACAGGCGGAGGAGGCGCTGCCCATTCTGAAGACGAGTTTTGAGCTGAAGAAATTGATGCTCGAGGATTACGGCCTGAAAGACGGCAAGATGCCGCCGCTGACCGATGAACAAAAAGAGGAGCTGGATGCGGGCATGATTGCCATCCGGGCGAACACCCGAGGCGAAATGGTGAAAATTCTCAATAAGGAGCAACTGGAGGAGCTAAAGAAAATTCAGGAGGAATATCACATGGCCTATCGCGAGTGGCTGGCCGAGCAGTAACACCGGACAATCTATGGCTTGCCGCGGCTTCTGCAAGCCGACTCGCTATCGCATGCAGTTTCAGTACCCGAAAAAATAACCGGCAACATACTTATAGCGAAGTGCATTCTCATCCACCCGCGCCTTAGATCTTCCGCTGCTACGCTTGTAGACAGATGAATGATTGGAGCGCCAACATGCAAACATTCACACGCGCGGCCAATATAGCCCGGCTGATGGCTTTTCTGTTTTCGCTAAGCGTGCTGCTCTGTGTACCGCAACTGCAAGCGGCGGACGAGGATGTCGAGAGCGATTTCTGGGAAAAATATGATGACATCACCGACTGGGTGACGTTGCGCCTGGAGTTGACACCCGAGCAGGAAAAGTCCGTGCTGCCGATCCTCAGCGGCAACTTCGAGCGCCGCCTAGGCCTCCTCGAGCAATACGGCTTCAGCGCCACCGAGTATCCCGAGCTGAACCGGGTTCAGAAAGAGGAAATCGACGCAAAGATGATCGCCATCGGCGCCGATACACGCGCCAAACTGGTGCCCATCTTGAACGCCGAGCAGCTCGAAGAGCTGAAAAAAATACAAGAGGAGTTTCACCTGGACTTCCGCCACCGACTCTTCAAGGACAAGCTGTAAAGCGAGGCCGAGAGCAGAAAAACGGCAAAAAAAGAGCGGCCCGCGGGCCGCTCTTTCGCTACCGGCAACGACAGCACAGCGGCTGTCGCAAATTCACTACAGCTTCATATCGCCGAAAAAGTTCTTTACCCCTTCGAACCAGCCGGTCTGACGCGGAGAGTTTTTCTTTTCGCTCAGGGTATTGGCGAACTCTTCCAGCAGCTCTTTCTGTTTGCCGGAAAGGTTGACCGGCGTCTCCACCACCACGCGACACAGCAGGTCGCCGGTCGCGCCGCCGCGCACCGGGGTCACGCCCTTACCGCGCAGGCGGAACAGCTTGCCGGTCTGGCTCTCGGCCGGGATCTTGAGCTTGACCTTGCCGTCCAGGGTCGGCACCTCGAGCTCACCGCCCAATGCCGCGGTAACGAAGCTGATCGGCACTTCACAATAGAGGTTCTTGCCGTCGCGCTGGAACAGCTCGTGCTCCTTCACGACCACCTGCACGTACAGATCCCCGGGCGGCCCGCCGTCCGGGCCCGCCTCGCCCTCGCCGGACAGACGGATACGGTCGCCGGTATCGACGCCGGGCGGCACCTTGACCGACAGGGTCTTGGTCTCCTCTACGCGGCCGCGGCCATGGCAGCTGCTGCAGGGATCAGAGATGATGGTGCCGCGCCCGCGACAGTTCGGACAGGTCTGCTGCACGGAGAAGAAGCCCTGCTGCATGCGCACCTGGCCGTGGCCACCACAGGTACCACAGGTCTGCGGTGAGGAGCCGGGCTTGGCACCGGAACCGTGACAGGTATCGCAGGAGGACAAGGTCGGCACACGGATCTTGACGGTCGTGCCGCGCACCGCGTCTTCCAGGTCCAGTTCCAGGTCATAGCGCAGGTCGGAGCCCCGCGCCGGACCGGTGCGGCGGCCACCACCGCCGCCGAAAATATCGCCGAACACGTCGCCGAAGATATCGGAGAAGCCGCCGAAACCACCGGCGCCACCACCGCCCATCTGCCCTTCGACACCGGCGTGACCGAACTGGTCGTAGGCCGCCTTTTTCTGTGGGTCGGACAGGACTTCGTAGGCCTCGTTGGCCTCCTTGAAGCGATTCTCCGCCTCTTTGTCGTCGGGATTGCGGTCCGGATGGAATTTCATCGCCACCCGGCGGTAGGCCTTTTTCAGCTCTGCTTCCGAGGCGCTCCGCTCAACACCCAGGACTTCGTAATAATCGCGTTTCGACATAAAACTGTGTTCTCTGGTCCGGCACCGCTGCCGGCCAAGCTCTGTTCTTTTACTTTCCGGTCCCTAACCACACCCCGGGCCCCTCCCGATCCGGGGTCGCCACCGCCAGCCTTTCCGCGGAAACCTGCCGGTGAACCTGAAACAACACAGGGCGCGGGCCTCTCAGGAGATAGCACCGCGCCCTCGAGCACTGTCGCGGGGAGGCCTCCAGAGGCCACCGCCACGACATTGTAAGCGAATACTTACTTATCTTCTTTCTTGTCTTCCTTAACTTCTTCAAACTCGGCGTCCACGGCGTCGTCGCCACCACCGGTCTGCTCGGCCTGCTCGGCACCGGCAGCGCCCTCGGCGCCGCCCGCGGCCTGGGCCTGCTCGGCGTACATCTTCTGCGCCAGCGGGCCGGAAGCCTCGGTCAGCTTGTTGGTCGCGGCCTCCATGGCGGCCTTGTCATTGCCTTTCACGGCTTCCTCTGCTTCGGAGATTGCCGCCTCAATCGCAGATTTTTCCTCGGCAGTGGCTTTGTCTCCGGCCTCTTCCAGGGTTTTCTTGGTCGCGGAGATCAGGCCGTCGAGGGTGTTGCGGGTAGTCACCAGCTCCTCGAACTGCTTGTCCGCCTCGGCGTTGGCCTCGGCATCCGCCACCATCTTGTCGATCTCTTCCTCGGACAGACCGGAGGAGGCCTTGATCACGATGGACTGCTCTTTGCCGGTGGCCTTGTCCTTCGCGTGCACGTGCAGGATACCGTTGGCATCGATGTCGAAGGTCACTTCGATCTGCGGCATACCGCGCGGCGACGGCGGAATGTCGGTCAGGTCGAAGCGGCCCAGGGACTTGTTCTGGGACGCCTGCTTGCGCTCACCCTGCACCACGTGAATGGTCACGGCAGTCTGGTTGTCCTCCGCAGTGGAGAAGGTCTGCGACTTCTTGGTCGGGATAGTGGTGTTCTTGTCGATCAGCGGCGTAGCCACACCACCCATGGTTTCGATACCCAGGGTCAGCGGCGTCACGTCCAGCAGCAGTACGTCTTTGACGTCACCGGCCAGTACCGCACCCTGAATGGCGGCACCCATGGCCACGGCTTCGTCCGGGTTGACGT
Source organism: Microbulbifer marinus (assembly GCF_900107725.1). Classification (GTDB taxonomy): domain Bacteria; phylum Pseudomonadota; class Gammaproteobacteria; order Pseudomonadales; family Cellvibrionaceae; genus Microbulbifer; species Microbulbifer marinus. The sequence continues at coordinate 1,840,588 of NZ_FNQO01000001.1, forward strand.
CCTTGCGCGGCTCCTTGCCGAAGAACTCGGTCACTTTCTGCTGCACCAGCGGCATACGGGTCTGGCCACCAACCAGGATGACGTCGTCGACGCCGGAAGCGGTCAGATCGGCGTCCTGCAGGGCGATCTTGACCGGCTCCAGAGTGCGGTTTACCAGCTCCTCGACCAGGCTCTCGAGCTTGGCGCGGGTCAGCTTGACCACCAGGTGTTTCGGACCGGTGGCGTCTGCGGTGATGTACGGCAGATTCACTTCGGTCTGCTGGCTGGAGGACAGCTCGATCTTGGCCTTCTCGGCGGCCTCTTTCAGGCGCTGCATGGCCAGCGGATCGCCTTTCAGGTCGATGCCCTGCTCTTTCTTGAATTGCTCGGCCAGGTAGTCGATCAGGCGCAGATCGAAGTCTTCACCACCGAGGAAGGTATCACCGTTGGTGGACAGCACTTCAAACTGCATCTCGCCATCGACGTCGGCGATCTCGATGATGGAGATATCGAAGGTGCCGCCGCCCAGGTCGTAAACGGCCACAGTGCGGTCGCCACCCTTCTTGTCCAGGCCGTAGGCCAGCGCGGCTGCGGTCGGCTCGTTGATAATGCGCTTCACGTCCAGGCCGGCGATGCGGCCGGCATCTTTAGTGGCCTGGCGCTGGGAGTCGTTGAAGTAGGCCGGCACGGTGATTACTGCCGCATCTACCTTTTCACCGAGGAAATCCTCGGCGGTCTTCTTCATTTTCTTCAGCACTTCGGCGGAGATCTGCGGCGGGGCCTTTTTGTCGCCTTTCACTTCCACCCAGGCATCACCGTTTTCGGCTTCGACGATTGAGTAGGGCACCATCTTGATGTCCTTCTGTACCACATCGTCTTTGAAGCGGCGGCCGATCAGGCGCTTGACGGCGAACAGGGTATTCTGCGGGTTGGTAACCGCCTGGCGCTTGGCAGACTGGCCTACCAGGATTTCATTGTCGTCTGTGAATGCAACGATAGAGGGAGTTGTGCGATCGCCCTCAGCGTTTTCGATCACGCGCGCCTTGTCACCTTCCAGTACTGCAACACAGCTGTTGGTAGTACCCAGGTCGATGCCGATAATTTTTCCCATTTATAGAACCCTCATTTGTTTGCGCGTCGCCAGCCCTGTCGGCATCGGCCGCGCGATTAAATTCTGATGTCAGCTATATTGGTGCCGGCGGAATTATTTCAAGGCCGGCCACTTTTAATTGCCGTTACGGTGCCTTGCTGACCACCACCATGGCCGGACGCACGAGGCGGCCGTTGAGGCGGTAGCCCTTCTGGAATACATCCAGTACGGTGTTCGGCTCCACGTCGCCGTTGGGCACCTGGGTCATGGCCTGGTGCAGCTCCGGATCGAAGGGCTCGCCGGCCGGATCCACCACCTCCACCGAGTATTTGCCCAGCGTGTCGACAAACGATTTGTGGGTCAGCTCGATACCTTCGACGATCGCCTTGTTGGCCTCGTCGCCGGCATCGATGGTGGCCAGCGCCCGCTCCAGGTTATCCACCACCGGCAACAGGTCCTGCAGCAGTCTCTCCACGGCAAACTTGTGCGCCTTCTCCACGTCCTGTTCGGCGCGGCGGCGGGCATTCTGCGCCTCAGCCTGGGCACGTAACGCCAGCTCCTTCTGGATCGCCAGCTGCTCCTGCAGTTTTATGACATCCTCGTGCAGGGCATCGGCACTCTCGGGCTCGGCGTGAAGCGCCTCTTCCGCCTGGTGCTGCTCCTCCGCCGAGGGCTCCTCGACCTCGGCACGGGCCGGCTCTTCCTTTACAGGGGTGTGCTCGTCGGTAAGAGCTTCCGCATGCACGCCTTCTTTAATCTGATCTTCTTCGCTGCGCTCTTTGGCCACTGCTTTCTCCGTCGCGTCGACTGTCAGTTAAGTGGGTATTCACCCGCCACTCGGGCAATGCAGGCCTATATGGGGCCTAGCCCGCACAGTTCAAGGGGATTTAGGTCGCGGATTGTCCCAGCAGAGTAATGTGCCACCACACGTGTAGCGAACCAGCACTAATTACTGTATAAATAACCACTAACTGACACCCTCAGCGCCCAACATAAAAAGGCCACAGAAGCTATGTTGCTGCACCTGTCTATCAGCCAATTCACCCTGGTGGACCAGCTGGAGCTGGAATTCGGTCCCGGCACCAGCACGCTGACCGGCGAGACCGGCGCCGGCAAATCCATCACCCTCGATGCCCTGGGGCTGGCCCTCGGCGATCGCGGCAATGCCGAGCTGGTGCGTGCAGGCAGCCCCCGCGCCGACATCAGCGCCACCTTCGATATCGCCGACCACCCCTCTGCGGCCGCCTGGCTGCAGGAACAGGAGTTGGATGTCGGACACGAGGTGATCCTGCGCCGCACCATCGGCGCCGACGGCCGCTCACGGGCCTATATCAACGGGCAGCCGGTAACCCTGCTGCAACTGCGGGCCCTGGGCGAACAACTGATCGACATCCACAGCCAGCACGAACACCAGTCACTGCTGAAAAAAGACACCCACCGCCGCCTGCTGGACGAATTCGCCCAGGCCCAGGATCTCGCCGCCGAGACCCGCATTCACTTCAAGACCTGGCAGGACCAGTACCGCCGCTACCGGTCTCTGGCGGACAGCGCCGAGGAAACCGAGGCACGGCGCCAATTGCTGCAATACCAGCTCGAAGAGCTGGAGCAGCTGGACCTGCAACCGGGTGAGATAGAGGAGCTGGAAAGCGAACAGCGCCAGCTGGCCAACGCCGGGCAGATACTGAGCGGCAGCTACCAGCTGGCGGCACTGCTTTCCGGTGGCGAAGGAGATATCGCCGAGCAGCTGCACCGCGCCCTGCAACTCTTGTCCGCCATGCCGGAGCAGTCGCCGGCCCTGGCGGAAGTCGCGCAGATGCTCGACAGCGCCCGCATCCAGGTCGACGAAGCGGCGGGCACGCTGTCGCGCCATATCGATCGCTTCGAGATGGATCCGGAACGGCTGGCAGAGGTGGAGGAACGCCTCAGCGCCATCTACCAGGCGGCGCGCAAACACCGCGTACAGCCGGACGAGCTGCCGGGCCTGCAACAGCAATTGCAGGCCGAACTGGACGAAATAGGCGCACCGGATGCGCTGGACAAACTCGCCGCAGATTGCGAAAAACTGGAAGCACAGTACCGCACGACCGCCGCCAAACTGAGCAAGCTGCGGGAAAAGGCCGCCGCCAAGCTGGCGCAAGCGGTAAACAGCCAGCTGGCAGAACTGGCCATGCCCCACGCGCGGGTGGAGCTGGCCCTGCAGCCACAGGACAAGCCGGCGTCCAGCGGGCTCGAGGAAGTGGAGATACTGATCTCCACCAACCCGGGGCAACCGCCGCGGCCACTGGGCAAGATCGCCTCCGGCGGCGAACTGTCGCGGGTCAGCCTGGCAATTCAGGTGGTCACCGCACAGACCTCGCGGACCCCGACACTGGTCTTCGACGAAGTAGACGTGGGCATTGGCGGCGCCACCGGCGACGTGGTCGGGCGATTGCTGCGCCAGCTGGGTGAGACCCGCAGTGGCCGCGCCGGCCAGGTAATCTGCGTGACGCACCTGGCCCAGGTGGCCGCGAGAGCCCACCGCCAGTACCTGGTCGAGAAACACAGCGACGGCGATGCCGCCTTCGTCTCCCTGCGCGAACTGCAGAACGGCGAGCGCCGCGAGGAAATCGCCCGCATGCTCGGTGGCGAAACCACCACCCAGTCACTGGCCCACGCCGAGGAAATGCTGACGCGCAGCTGACGCCGCAGCCCACCGGAAGCGCGACTCCCTGTTCACAAATTGTGTGGGGAATGGATGCGAATAGGCCGAAAATGACCGGGTACTGCAGTGAAAGTCACTCTATACTGCAGCGCTTTTGGTTACTTTGGCCCTATTCATGCAAAGAACGATTTTCAACACCCCGATTGTGACACCACTGCTGCGCCAGATCGCCAAGCTGCTGCTGAAGCTGCACGGCTGGCGCGTGGTTAGCGACCAGCAGGCACTGGAACTGAAAAAGTACGTGTTACTGGGGGCGCCCCATACCAGCAACTGGGACGGCTACTACTTCATCCTCACCGCGCTGAAACTCAAGCTGACGCCGCAGTGGATGGGCAAGGACAAACTGTTCAAATTCCCCCTCGGCGCCACCATGCGCTGGTTCGGCGGTATCGCCGTGGATCGCAGCAAGGCCAACAATCTGGTGGAGGCCACCGTCGATCAATTCAATGCCAGCGAGGAGCTGATTATCGCGGTGCCACCGGAGGGTACGCGCAGTACCGCGGAGCGCTGGAAGACTGGCTTCTATCACATCGCCCGCGGCGCGCAGGTACCAGTGGTGTGCGGTTTCATCAACTTTCCGAAAAAGGAAGTGGGCCTGGGCCCGGTGCTGGAGATGGGTGAGAACCTGGCCGCGGAACTGGCCAGGTTCCGGGATTTCTATGCGGACAAGATTGGCAAATTCCCCGAGCGCTATACGCCGCCGGCCTGATCCGCTGACAATTTCTTCTGAAACGCCGAGCGCCTGCTCGGTGGCGGGCCGCCGGCCCGCCGCCCTTCCCGCGGGCGCTTACTTCCCTTTTTCCTTCACATAGAGCACGAGGCTGTGGCCGGTCAGCTCAAAGCCGTGCTCCTCGGCGATCTGCTGCTGCAGCTTTTCGATTTCCTCGTTGTGGAATTCGATCACCCGGCCGGTATCGGTGCACACCATATGATCGTGATGGTCGCCGCGGTCCAGCTCAAACACCGAGTGGCCGCCATCGAAATTGTGGCGCATCACCAGGCCCGCGCTCTCGAACTGGGTCAGGACCCGGTACACGGTCGCCAGACCGACATCCTCTCCCGCTTCCAGCAGCATCTTGTAGACATCTTCGGCACTGAGATGCTGCTCGCTGGCATTTTCCAGCAGCTGTAGGATTTTGACTCGGGGCAAAGTGACTTTCAGTCCGGCCTTGCGCAGTTCCTGATTTTCGTTAGGCATGTATAAGTTTTTCCCGGCAGGATTCTCTTGGTTATCGAACGATTCGACCTCTCGCCACAGGGGCTTTAGCCCCGATCAGGCACATTCTGCGTATCTGTCAGCGAGCGAACACTTCGGGTATTATCCCATGCCCAACGGAGTCAGCGGAACCCCGGGCTGTTGCGGGTCACCCTTGCGGCGGCCCGATTGCCGGGTTACGGGAACTTTCCCGGCCGGCGAGCGCCTATTCTGGTTAACCGTCTATGATCAGTCGGCTATCGGCGCGAGCCCGCTCGAATAACCGCTGTCCGACAACGCATAATGGAGCAATGAATGCCGTCTAGTCTGAGAATTCTCGCCATTGCGGGCCTGTGCGCGCTGCTTGGCGCCTGCAGTCTGTTCAAGTTTCCCGGCGTGCACCGCATCGAAGTGCAGCAGGGCAACATCATCACCCAGGAAATGGTCGACCAGTTGAAACCGGGCATGACCCGTCGCCAGGTGCGCTTCGTGCTGGGCACACCGCTGCTGGAGGACACCTTCAATCCGAACCGCTGGGATTACGTCAATCGCGTGCGCGATCCGAAGGGCGACGTCAGCCAGAAGCGCTTTAGCGTTTACTTCAATGGCGATATTTTGATCGCCACCAGCGGCGACTGGCAGCCGGCCGGCTGGCCCTAATCGGCCTTCTGCCGCTCTGCGAGCCGCTTGGCCTTCTCCGCGCGCTGCTTGCGCGCCTCTTTCGGGTCGGCAATCAGCGGCCGGTAGACTTCCACCCGGTCTCCCGGCTGCAGCACATACTGGTCCGCCGGTGGTAACCCCTTGGTCCCAAGGGCCTGTCCGAATATCCCCAGCTTTGCGGTAGTCGGGTCCACTTCCGGATACTCCTCCGGAATGCCCGATCGCACCAGCGCCTCCAGCGCGGTGGTGCCCGGCTGCACCAGCAAACGCATCAGCCGCTGCTCGTGCGGCAGCGCGTAGACCACCTCCACTGCGATTGTCTTGATATCTGTCATGACGATTTTCCGTAAATTTCCTCGGCGCGCGCGCACATGGCGCCGACCATCTGATTGGCGAGATCGCTGAACAGCTTGCCGACCGCAGCGGCTATCAGGCGGTTCTTCAGGCTGAACGACAGCGAAAAGCGCACCTTGCAGGCGTCCACCGCCAGCGGCACGAAATCCCAGTGACCGGTAAATTCCTTGAACGGGCCGTCGACCAGAGTCAGTGTCATATGCAGCGGACGCTCGAGTTGATTGCGGGTAATGAAGCTCTGGTGGATACCGGCCCGCGACAGTTCCAGGCGCGCCTCGAGGACGTGCTCGTCGCTGTACAAAACTTCGGCATCGCGGCATCCGGGTAAAAACTCCGGATAACTGGCCACGTCATTAACCAGGTCAAACATCTGTTCCGCACTGTGCATCACCAGCGCGCTGCGCTCTATTTCAGTCATTGTTGCTGTCAAATCCAGTACTGCGAGCTAAATTGCCTATCATGGGCCTGCTGCGGGCAATTTTGCCAGTCGGCGCTACTCAAGCAAGGCAATTCCTGTAACAATCGCGGTTTTAACTGGCCGGTCGCACTTCGTCCGGGCAGGAATAACTCTAACGACAAGAACGTCCGACAAAAATAATAGCGAGAATACTATGTCCGCAGTGAGAGAGCATTTTGGATCGCGGCTGGGCTTTATCCTGGCCGCTGCGGGTTCCGCCGTGGGGATCGGCAACCTGGTGGCATTCCCGGTAGCCGCCACCAAAAGCGGGGGCGGTGCCTTCCTGCTGGTTTACGCACTCTTTGTGTTCTTCATTTGCTTACCGGTCATGATGGCGGAGCTGGCCCTCGGTCGCCACTCCGACAAGGACCCGGTGGGTGCTTACCGCGAGGTTTCCGGCGGCTCCACATTCTGGCGTATACCCGGCTGGCTGGCCCTGATCACGCCGTTCATGATCGCAGTCTTCTACCTGGTGGTCACTGTCTGGGTACTCGGCTACCTGGTGGAAACCCTGCGCGGCAACCTCGACCTGCTCGCTACCGAAGCCCACTTTGGTCAGTTCATCAACTCACCGGTGGTGTTCTTCTACCTGGTGATACTGATGTTGGCGATCAACGGCATTCTCTCCCTGGGCGTCAAGGATGGCATTGAACGCGCGGCCAAAACCCTGATGCCGATGCTGTTCGTGATGCTGCTGGGCCTAGTGGCCTTCGTGCTCACCCGTGAAAACGCTATTCTCGGGATCAAGTACTATCTGGTACCGGACTTCTCCAAGCTGGATGCGCGAGTCGTGAACAATGCCATGGCGCAGGCGTTTTTCTCCCTGTCGCTGGGCATGGGCATCATGATCACTTACGGCTCCTACATGAAAAAGCAGGATTCGATCCCCGGCTCGGCGCGGGCGGTAGCCATTACCGATACCCTGGTCGCCTTCACCGCCGGCCTGCTGATACTGCCCAGCGTTTTCCATTTCAACCCGGACATAGACACGGCCACTCTCAGTGACTCCTCGGCGGGCATGATCTTCCTGTTTCTGCCGAAGATCTTCCTGGCTCTGCAGGATGGCGTCGGCTATTTCGGCGCCAGCGCGGTCGCGGCGATCTTCTTCTTCCTGGTCCTGGTAGCCGCAATTACTTCCCTGGTGTCCATCATCGAAGTACCGCTCGCCACCCTGCGCGACGAGCGCGGCATGGGGCGCAAGAAGGCGATTTACACCGTAGGCGCAATCCAGTTTGTCCTGGCCATCGCCTGCGCCATGTCTTTCGGCATGGCTGACTGGCTGACAACTTTCGCTCCGATTGCCGGCAAGGATGTCTCCTTCTTTGATCTGGTGGAGCTGATCTTTTATTCTACGATCCTGCCGCTGAACGGCCTGCTGGTATGTCTGTTTGTCATATACAAGTGGAAGCGGGCCAATTATGACCGCGAGCTGCAGCAGGGCGACCCTAGCTTCGCCGGCTCTCTCTCACAGAAGTATGTGAACTTCTCCCTGGGAACCTTTATCCCCCTGATCCTGTTAGTCGTCTTCATCATTACGGTGGCAGACAAGTACTTCGGGTACAGCTTCTTTTAAATCAGGCACCAGTTGTATTTATGGCCAAAAAGAAAACCGCCCAGTCTTCCAGCACCATTGCCCTGAACAAAAAGGCCCGGCACGACTACTTCATCGAAGAGAAGTTCGAGGCGGGCCTGGAGTTGCAGGGCTGGGAAGTGAAGAGCTGTCGTGAGGGCAAGGCACAGCTCACCGACAGCTACGTCATTTTCAAGAATGGCGAAGCCTGGCTGCTGGGCGCCCGCATACAGCCCCTGCCCAGCGCCTCGACCCACTTCGTCACCGAGCCCGATCGCACGCGCCGCCTGTTGCTGAACAAACGCGAGCTGGCCAAGTTGATCGCCGCTGTGGAGCAGAAGGGACACACTGTCGTGGCCACGGCCCTCTACTGGAAAAAGCACCTGATCAAGTGCGAGATAGCACTGGCCAAGGGCAAGGCCAAGCATGACAAGCGCGAGACCGAAAAAGAGCGCGACTGGAGCCGCGAGAAACAGCGCCTGATGCGCAGCGAACATAAATAATAGTTGCAGCGTGACGCACGCAACCTAAGCGACAGCCCAGGTCGCTGATCGAAAAAAGCACACAGAAGAATAAAGAAGAGATTTACTATGAGTGCACCACGAGGACAATTCAGCTCCAATATCGGCTTCCTGATGGCCGCGGCAGGTTCCGCCGTCGGCCTCGGCAACATCTGGGGTTTCCCGACCAAGGCCGCCAGCAACGGCGGCGCCGCCTTTGTCGTCGTCTACCTGATACTGGCCTTTTTGCTCGCCTACCCGGCACTGATGGCGGAACTCACCATCGGTCGCCACGCGCGCCGCAACATGGTGCAGGCACTGCGCGGCATTTCCACCGGCCCGATTACCCGCTTCTTCGGCAGCCTGGCCGGCTTCGGCGGCATCCTGGTGGCCTCACTGATTCTGAGCTTCTATGCCATCGTGGCCGGCTGGATGGTCGCGCATCTGGTGGAACCTTTCGCCGGCCTGTTCGGCGCCAGTGGCGCGGTCGAGTGGCTTACCGGCAACAGCGTTGGACGCAACCTCACCTTTACCGCCATTTTCAGCGGTATGACCATGCTGATCATCGCCGCCGGGGTGGAAAAGGGCATCGAGCGCTGGTCCACGCTGTTGATGCCGTCGCTGATCATTCTGTTGCTGCTGCTGATTGTCTATGTGCTGACACAACCCGGCGCCATGACCGGCCTCGAGGTTTACCTGATGCCAGACTTCAGTCACCTCTCGCCCAAACTGCTGATCGCCGCCATGGGCCAGGCTTTCTTCTCCCTGTCGCTCGGCGTCGGCACCATGCTGATCTACGGCTCCTACCTGAGCCAGCAGGAAAGCCTGCCGCGCCTGGGCGCCCTGGTCACCCTGATCGACGTGGGTATCGCCTTTACCGCCGGCCTGCTGATTCTGCCGGCCATGTATGTGGCACAGGAAGCGGGCACACAGATCTTCTCCGCCGGCGGCGAGCTGATTGCGGGTCCGGATTTGATTCTGCAGGTGCTGCCGGCCCTATTTGACACCATGGGCACCGCCGGCCTGTTCGTGGCCATCGCCTTCTTTGCCCTGATGGTGATCGCCTCGCTGACCTCCTCCATCTCCATGCTGGAAGTCCCGGTCGCGTTTTCGATCGAAAATCTGGGCGTCCCGCGCAGACTGGCGACGCCGCTAGTCGGTCTGGTCATTTTTGCGATCAGCAGCGCAATCATCGTCAACTTTGACTCGCTGTTCGGACTGGTGGTCAGTATCAGCACCGAATACGGCCAGCCGCTGCTGGGTGTCGCCCTGTGTATCTTCGCTGGCTGGATCTGGCGCCGCGACCAGTTGCTGGCGGAGCTGCAGAAGGGACATCCGGGTATCGAAAACTCGCTGTTCTGGAAAATCTGGCCCTGGTATGTGCGCATTGTCTGCCCGCTGCTGATACTGACGGCCTTTGCCCAGTCAGTCATCTAAGTCAGTGACCGGGAAGTCCCGCAAACTCACGGGCACGTATTGTTCGGCGGCGTTTTCAGGTATAATTAACTCACACGAATGAGTTTCGCATCGGGGATGACTTGGATTCGACGCCGGTAACGAAACCATGGGTGCATGCCGTGATGGCAGCCAATCACGTAAATCCAAAGCTGCAATTTATTAGTTGCCAACGACGACAACTACGGTGCCCAACTCGCTGCGTAAGCAGCCTGTGAAGCACTAACTAAGGGTTCGCCCTTAGCGGCCTTCAGTAAGGTTCCAGTACCGCGCTGCAGGCTGTCATACAGAACTGGATCGTCCTGAAGCGTGCCTGACGTGGATGGCTTAAAACTTATTCAGGCTCGCTCTTTACGTCCTGCCCGCTGGGCTGTAGAGAGTTAAATCAATAGGCGGAACTAAGCATGTAGAGCCTCTGGCAGAGTGCTGACGGACGCGGGTTCGACTCCCGCCATCTCCACCAATCAATAAAAAAGCCCACCCCTAACAGCGTGGGCTTTTTTATTGATCCGCGAAGCGGGAGTGGTTCGCTAAAGCGCCCGGGTTCGATCAACGCGCACAGCGCGTTAAGACGGCCGAAGGGCCGCCCCGAAGGGGTGAGGCGCAAAGCGCCGAATCACTCCCGCCATACGAGCTTCCAGCACCTCCGACCACGCCCAGGGGTACCAGCCAGTCCAAGTCCAATGAGAGACATGCCGATACAGGTCCTGCGAGAAATACTTTGACTTAGCTCGCAGGGGGCTCTACAGTGCCTCTAGTCAAAAGTAAGCCTCTTGTTTAAATCCTCAGTTTCGTCGTATCCGCTGTTCTTCGTCCTGTAGCATCTAAATTCCAGACTTTTTTTGCTATTCATGCCTCATGAAGGCATATCTTTATTTGTTTACAGGAAAATATCATGTCCAAGACAACGACCGGCACTGTTAAGTGGTTTAACGAATCCAAAGGCTTTGGCTTTATTGAACAGAAGTCTGGCCCTGACGTGTTCGCACACTTCAGCGAAATTGTAAGCTCGGGATTCAAAACCCTCGCCGAAGGCCAGGCCGTTGAGTTCTCTGTAACTCAAGGCCCTAAAGGCCCGCAAGCTGAAAGCATAGTTTGCGTCTGAGCCAACAGGACCGCATAGAGAGCTGACCATATATGGGTCCGCTGCTGAGTGGCCTCAGATGCCACACCGGTTGAGACGCTACCTCTAGGTACCTCAACCTGAAAGACGGGCATTCAGACTGGTAACAGCTTGAATGCCCAACTGCCATAACCCCTCAACTTCGTTGAGCAATCTCCGCCTGCATACCTTGCCGAGTAACACCTGATCTGTCCTGACACATCACTCCAGTTTTTACCAAGCGCAATCTTATTGGCGGTTTTCCCGAGAGGAAATCATGAGCAAATCCCCAATAGCTGCGTTTAACTCGCTGGACGCCAAAAAATACAGCAACCCTATTCCCGCGCGCGAGTTCATTATGAGCTTGCTCGAAAAAAATAAGAAAACACTGGATCGGGAGCAGCTGGCGAAAGCGCTGCAACTCTCCTGTGATGAACAGAAAGAAGCATTGCGTCGCCGTTTGCGTGCAATGGAGCGCGACGGACAAATACTCTTCGATCACAGCAAAGGCTACAGCCTGGTGAAACCCGAAGATCTAGTGAGCGGCCGTGTGATCGGTCACCCGGACGGTTTCGGCTTCCTAAACAGTGATGCATCCGAAGAAGACCTGTTTTTATCCGACAACGAAATGCTGACTGTCTTTGACGGTGACCGCGTTCAGGCCCGCATCAGCGGTATCGATCGCCGCGGCCGCAAAATGGGCGTTATTGTCAATGTAGTTGAACGCAACACCACTCACCTGGTGGGCCGCGTACAGTTCGAAGACGATCATTATTTTCTCAAACCGGAAAACAGTCGTATCGCCCACGAGATTGACCTTGATCGCGACCACTTGATGGGCGCACGGCCAGGTCAGTATGTGTTCGTCAAGCTCATAGAATTCCCCAGCCGTCGCTACAATGCCTTCGGGCGCGTAACCGAGTTGCTTGGGGATTCGATGGGACCCGGCATGGAGATCGATGTCGCAATCCGCGGTCACGGTATTCCGCACAGCTGGCCACAGGATGCCGTCCAGTCAGCAAAGCGACTGGGCAGTACCGTACCCGAGGCCGACAAACTACACCGCGCCGATTTGCGAGAACTGCCGTTTGTGACCATCGACGGTGAAGATGCCAAGGACTTCGACGATGCGGTGTATTGTGAAAAGGCTGCTTCCGGCGGCTGGCGCCTGTTCGTGGCCATTGCAGATGTTTCCCACTATGTCGCACCTGCAAGCGCGCTGGATGTGGAAGCGCAGAATCGCGCTACTTCCGTGTACTTCCCCGATCGCGTGGTGCCGATGCTGCCGGAGTCGCTGTCTAACGGGTTGTGCTCGCTCAATCCACAGGTAGACCGGCTGGTAATGGTCTGCGAGATGAGCATCAGCAAGTCCGGCAAAATGACCGACTATACCTTCTCCGAAGGGGTAATCCACTCGCATGCCAGGCTTACCTACAACCAGGTAAACGCGTTCATTACCGCACCGGAATCGCGCGTGGGGCGTGAGACCGCTCGCCGACTCGGCACTACCGCCCCGCACATCCACGCGCTGCACCAGCTGTATGCCGCGTTGAAAGCAGCCCGCACAAAGCGTGGGGCAATGGATTTTGAAAAGCCGGAAGTACAGTTCGAATTTACCGACGACCGCAAGATCGAACGGATCGTCCCGGTCAACCGCAACGATGCGCACAAGATGATCGAAGAGTTCATGCTGAGCGCCAACGTGGCGACCGCAGACTTCCTCAAACGCCAGAAGATACCAACTCTGTATCGCGTGCATGAAGGCCCGCGCGATAAGAAACTGACCATCCTGCGCGCCTTCCTGAATGCCAAGGGGCTTAAGCTGGCCGGTGGCGACAAGCCCTCGCCCGCGCACTACGACCAGCTACTGCGCAGTATTGAGCAGCGACCGGACGCGCAGACGATCCGTACCATGATGCTGCGATCACTCAGTCAGGCGGAGTACAGCCCGGATAACCAAGGACACTTTGGCCTGGCTTATTCCGCGTATGCGCACTTCACCTCGCCCATTCGCCGGTACCCGGACTTGCTGGTGCACAGAGCGATCCGTTCGGTGATCCGTCGGGAAAAGCAGCAGAACCCGCTTCGTCGTGCGCTTAAATTCGTCTTGGGTGGAGGCGACGCACCGGTGCAGCGTTTCGAAAACGCAAAAACCCTCGCACCCGCTAAAAGTTACCCCTATGACAATTCGGCGATGCAGGCTCTCGCGGTACATTGCTCTAACGCTTCGCGCCGCGCTGACAAGGCGAGCTGGGATGTCGAGGCCTGGCTGAAGTGCGAGTACATGCAGGACTTTATCGGCGATACCTTTCACGGGGTAGTGAGTAGCGTCACGCACTTTGGGCTGTTTATCGAGATCAGTGAGACACAGGTTGAAGGCCTGGTGCATATATCTGCACTGAAAAAGGACTACTACAACTTTGATGCGTCCGCGCAGCGTCTTATCGGCGAGCGGGGCAACAGCAGCTTTGCTATCGGCGATGAGATCAAGGTGCGTGTTGCAGCCGTCGATATGGAGCGACGGAAAATCGAATTTACGCTGGCCCATTAGAATTCAAGTAGAAACATCGAAAACTCCCGCCATCCCACCAAATTAAGAAGGCCCGCTACCGAAAGGTAGCGGGCCTTCTTAATTTGGCAGAGTGACAACAGTGGAACATAAAGCGCCGCGTTCGATCAGCGCGACCAACGTAACGAGTAAGCCTCAGGGCACCTCAACAGGGCCTCCTCTACTGAAATACCCAATACCCCACCTGCTCAGTGGTGTGCGAGCGCTCAGCCTGTGATATCTGGTCCTCATCCACAGACAGAGTGATCGCAGTAGCAGTAGTAGAATCCCGCAGTACGGCCCAGCTGCCGTCTACGCCATCCATCGCCGCCTGGGTCAAGATGGTCGTGGCGGGACTGGCAAGGCCGTTCAAGGCGTAATTGTATTTGCCGTTATCAAATCCCTTCACGGAATCGTCGCCGAGCCCGACGACATAGTCCCTGCCATTTACACTGCCGCTTCCCGACTCGATGACAATGTAGCCTAGGGTTTCCTGCACCCGGGTGTGCAACGAATCTTCGCCCACATGCTTGCCTATTCGGATGTCGGCAGTGCTGGCAACTTGGTCCCGTGACGCCCCGCGACTCCAAAACACGGACCAGTTACTGTCATTCGCGCTCATCACCTGACCAAACACCACTGGTGAGGTATATGTATTTAGCAGCGATACAGATTCGGCACTCCAGCTTTTCTTGTGATCGGTGATGGTGGACTGGTAGAGAGCCGCCTCCATTGTTATACCATGTTGCGTCTGGTTGTAAGTACCGGCTTCGACGACCATATAGTGCACCGGCAGGCTGACGGGATCGCTGGCGCCGTCCACCCGCTGCAGCATGATATCGAACCGGTTAGCGGAAGCATTGCGGATACGCACCACCACCGGCGGCGTATCGAATCCGTACAGCGGCGTGGTGACGACAACTGGCTGCTGGTATGAATGCCCCAGGGTCACCGTCATCCAGGTATCGGTGGTTACCGACGGCAGTACTTCGGTATGCAAAAACGGATTGCCGGGATCCAGCACATTGGTGGGATCTGTACCGCGAATGAATTCCTCGTGATTGGTTAGCTCATCTCCATCCAGGTCACCCTGCGCATCCGCGGCATTCAACGGATCCAAGCCGTACTGCTGCTCCCAGGTATCGGGCATTTCGTCATTGTCATCGTCGGGGTCGGCGTTGTTACCGGTGCCGTCGTTATCAGTATCCAGGGATTCGTTACCGTCCAGAGGAAATGCGTCAGTGCCGTCAATTACGCCATCGCCGTCGCTGTCGGCATCAAGCGGGCTGGTGCCGACTGCAGCTTCCGCTCCGGTATCCAGTCCGTCGTTATCCGGATCGGAATTCTGAGCGCCATTATCGAGAACAGGGTCGAATCCGTACGTTACTTCAAAGCCATCCGGCAGCTGATCGCCATCGGTATCCGGATTGTCCGCATAAGTGCCCGCCTGAAATTCCTGCAGATTGCTCAGGCCGTCGCCATCAGCATCTCCGTCGGCATCCGCGGCCTGTGGATCGAGTCCATATAGGGATTCCCAGTAATCCGGCATGCTATCGCCATCGGAATCCCGCAGCTCATCCACCAGCGGATTACTTCCGGCGGCAAATTCGTAACGATTGCTGATGCCGTCGCCATCCGGGTCATCATTGCCATCCAGCGCGGAGTAATAATCAAAACCGTAGCTGGACTCCCAGCTGTCCGGCATAGAGTCCCGATCGCTGTCCAGGAAATAGAGAGAATTCAGCGGGTAGCGATCCATTCTGTCATCGGCGTAATCCCCATCTGAGTCATCGTTGCGAGGATCCGTACCCAATGCAAATTCACGCAACGGCGTCAGCCCGTCCGAATCCCCAAAATACGAATCACTGGCGTCCCTGGCATCGAACTGGTTCAGCCCGTTTGCCAACTCCCACTCATTTGGCAGCCCGTCGCCATCCGCATCCAAACGATAGCGACTATCTGCCGGTGCAAAATCGTCACCGTCGACAATGCCGTCACCATCGGAATCCATGACCGCGGGATCCGAGCCCGCAAGAAACTCCTGCAAATTTGTCAGGCCATCGCCGTCAAAGTCCTCTCGCGCATCCAGGGGATCAGTATCACTCAGAAAACCGCTGACCATCTCGTAGCTGTCCGGCAGGCCGTCGCTGTCCTTATCCTTGTAATAGCGACCGTCAGTGGGCCAGACATCCAGACCATCCAGTACTGCATCGCCATCCGTATCGGCAATAGCCGGGCGACTGCCCGCATCATATTCCTGCAGGTTCGCCAGCCCGTCACCATCCAGGTCCCAAACGGCATCCGAAGGATCGAATGCGTTCAGCCCATGGGATTCCTCCCAGGCATTGGGCATGCCATCAAAATCATCGTCTCGCGCCCGACTGGGATCCACCGGCCACTTGTCTTCACTGTCTCGTACGCCGTCGAAGTCACTGTCTTCGTTGTGCGGGTCGGTGCCCAGGGCAAATTCACGATAGTTGCGCGCGCCGTCGTAATCCGGGTCTTCACCGCCATCGCGGGTGTTGTTGTCGTCGAAGCCGTGCTCCATCTCCCACGTTTCGGGCATGCCGTCGCGGTCGCGGTCGAAGCGGTAGAGCATGTTCAGCGGGTAGTGGTCTTCGCCGTCGGAGATGCCATCCCTGTCGCTGTCAGGATCCTGCGGGTCGGTGCCGCGCTGGTATTCCTGCAGGTTGCTCAGGCCGTCATTGTCGAAGTCGAAGCCGGCATCCAGCGGGTCGCTGTCATACAGGCCGTGGGTCTGCTCCCATTCGTCCGGCAGGCCGTCCTGATCCTGGTCGCGGCTGTAGGCGGCATCGGTGGCCACCGGGTCTTCACCGTCCAAGGTGCCATCGCCGTCGCTGTCCGGATTTTCCGGGTTGGTGCCGGCGGTAAATTCCTGCAGGTTGCTCAGGCCATCGCCGTCGAGATCTTCCGCGGCATCTTCGGGATAGCCGTCATTCAGGAACGGATACTGGTTTTCATAGGCTTCCGGCAGACCGTCTCTGTCGGCGTCGATTCTGTAGGCGGCATCGAGCGGTGCGACATCATCACCATCGGGCACACCGTCCAGGTCGCTGTCGTGGAAGTCGGGGCGGGTGCCGGCC
>NZ_FNQO01000006.1 GCF_900107725.1 Microbulbifer marinus
GAATTAAAACGTAATTCATTGACATGAGTTACTTACTTCCGATAAATCGTTTTCTGGCCGAAGCCAGATGTATCGATTCATCGCCCCGTAAGCACCCACACATATTGCTTGATCGAATTTTTAAACAACTCAGTTGAGCGCTAGGCCCTAACTGCGGGACGCGTATTCTACACATCCGGGCTGCTGAAGCAAGTGCTTTTTTGCAGCTTTTTTCGAGGTTTTCGCAGCGGCTCGAGAGCCTCTTTCCAACCTCGCGAAACCGCTTCCGGTTCCGCTTGAAGGGGCGCGCATTATAGCGACCTCCTCAACCCTGACAAGCTCTTTTTTGGAGCTTTTTTCGGAAGAGGAAAGCGCCGCTAAAAGCTGCTCTTTCATCTCTCGAAGGGTTGCCAGGAACCCCTCTGGAAGCCTTCAGACTCCCCTCGAAGTGGCGCGCATTATAGCGACCTCTTCGACCTTGGCAAGCTCTTTTTTGAAGAAATTTTCTCAAGAAAATCAATCACTTGGAGCTGCCGTCTCGCCGTTCACTCAACGACGAGGGCGCGAACTATACGGGCTGATGCGGCGCTCTGCAAGCCCTTTTTTGGGCCTGTGGCAGATTTCCCTCCTCCGGGGAATCATCGAGACCTCTTTGGCCTACTGAAGACCTTCTGGCCTCCTGCCGGTCGTAGAACCCAAGTTCACGCTCCCGCTCTTTAACTTTAGTGTCACAGGGCATGAATACCAAATAACTTGGGCTTAACTTTGGTCGTCTTTCGTATCTTCCACCTTTTCCCCCGATTCGCCGGCTGCCGCCGCCTGTTTCGCCTCGGCGCGGGGGGTGTGGAAGCGCCGCCAGAACCACAGCGCCGGACCGGAGGCGGTGTAGAGCACAGCCAGCGTCAACAGAACCCGAGGAGGGTCAATGGTCACAAGACTGAAAATCAGGATAACGGCCAGCATCATCACAAAGGGCACGCGCCCCTTGAAGTCCAGCTTCTTGAAACTCGTATAACGGAAGTTGGACACCATCAACAGACCGGCGATCATGGTCACCACGGCAGCGATCACGGCCAGAGCCGGCCCTACCTCTGCGTCGTGGCCGGCCCAGACCATACTGGCGACAATGGCGGCTGCGGTCGGGCTGGCCAGGCCGATAAAGACGCCCTTGTCGACGGTGTCCACCTGGGTGTTGAAGCGGGCCAGTCGCAGCGCTGCGCAGGCCGCATACAGGAAGGCCGCCGCCCAGCCGAACTTGCCGAGATGCCCAAACGCCCAGCTGAAGACCACCAGCGACGGCGCCAGTCCAAAGGACACCATGTCCGATAGGGAATCGTACTGCACACCGAATGCGCTCTGCGTATCGGTCAGCCGTGCCACGCGACCATCCAGCCCGTCCAGAATCATGGCGACAAAAATAGCGATGGCGGCGGCCTCAAAATTGCCGTTCATACCGGCGATAATCGCGTAGAAACCGCTGAACAGGGCGCCGGTGGTAATCAGATTCGGCAGCAGATATACACCGCGCGCGCGTACCTTCTTGCCGCTGGCCGAAACCTCTTCTTCGATATGCTCATCGACGGGCAGGCGAATCTCCTCGGCGGATGCTTGCGCTTCGGCTGCGGATTTCTTGTCTTCCCCTTTGTCGCTCATATTTTCTCCGTTAATGCGTTGTGCAGCCGGCGAGTGTAACGCCATTGGCGATCCTGCGCACAGAACAAAAAAAAGCGGCGGAGTCTCCCCCGCCGCTTTTTTGATTATCGTCGACTGATCAGCTGTTGCCTTCGGTCTTGTCGATAATCTTATTGGCCTTGATCCACGGCATCATTGCGCGCAATTTGGCGCCCACCTGCTCGATCTGGTGCTCGGCACCGATGCGGCGCTCCGCTTTCAGACGGGGCTGGCCGGCGAGGGACTCCAACATAAAGTCCTTGGCGAACTTGCCGGTCTGGATATCTTTCAGCACCCGCTTCATCTCGGCCTTGGTCTCTTCGGTTACGACGCGTGGGCCGGTGACATAGTCGCCGTACTCAGCGGTGTTGGAAATAGAATAGCGCATGTCAGCGATGCCGCCCTGATACATCAGGTCGACAATCAGCTTCAGCTCGTGCAGACATTCAAAATACGCCATCTCCGGCGCGTAACCCGCTTCAGTAAGGGTTTCGAAGCCAGCCATCACCAGTGCGGACACACCGCCACAGAGAACAGCCTGTTCACCGAACAGATCAGTTTCAGTCTCTTCGCGGAAATTGGTTTCAATGATACCGGAGCGACCGCCACCATTCGCGGAGGCGTAGGACAGCGCCAGCTCCTTGGCCTTGCCAGAAGCGTCCTGATAAACGGCGATCAGCGTCGGTACACCACCGCCTTCCAGATAGGTAGACCGAACCGTATGGCCCGGGCCTTTCGGAGCAATCATGATGACGTCCACGTCTTTGGGCGGCTCGATCAGCTCGAAGTGCACGTTAAAGCCGTGCGCAAAGGCCAGCGCAGCGCCGGACTTCAGATTCGGGGCGACTTCCTCGCGATAGACTGCAGCCTGGTACTCGTCGGGTGCCAGGATCATTACCACGTCGGCATCTTTTACCGCATCGGCAATTTCCGCCACACGCAGCCCGGCCTTCTCCGCTTTGGCCCAGGAACTGGAGCCTTTGCGCAGGCCGACAACGACATTGCCAACGCCGGAGTCTTTCAGGTTGTTGGCATGGGCGTGGCCCTGGGAGCCGTAGCCAACGATGGCCACGGTCTTCTGGCGGATCAAAGAGAGATCGCAATCTTTATCGTAAAAAACTTGCATCGTTCACTTCCTATTTCTTACTAATTCAAACACTCAAAACTTTTTCGCCGCGGGCGATACCCGACACTCCGGAGCGCACCACTTCCATAATCGTGTGCTCACCGAGGGCCTGCAAAAAAGCATCCAATTTTTCACCAGTACCAGCCACCTGCACGGTGTACATGTTGCTGGTGACATCCACTATCTGGCCGCGAAAAATATCCACGCTGCGCTTCACTTCGTCGCGTTGCGCACCGCTGGCGCGCACCTTGACCAACAGCAACTCGCGCTCGATATGCGAGCCCTCGGTGAGGTCGACCAGTTTCACCACGTCGATCAGTTTGTTCAGGTTCTTGGTGACCTGCTCGATCTTGTGATCGTCGCCGATAGTGACCATCGTCAGACGCGACAGGGTGGCGTCTTCGGTCGGCGCCACTGTCAGGCTCTCAATGTTGTAGCCGCGCTGGGAGAAGAGTCCAACCACGCGCGACAGAGCACCGGGTTCGTTTTCCATCAGAACTGAAATTATTCTGCGCATCGTCTTACTTCCTAGGTCCGCTCCGTCTTGCTCAACCACATATCCCGCATGGAGCCGTTCGGCATCACCTGCATCGGATACACATGCTCGGACGGATCGACGTAGACGTCGATAAATACCGTGCGGTCCTTGATCGCAAACGCCTCGTGCAACTTGTCGTGCAACTCTTCGCGGCGCTCGATCTTCACGCCCAGATGGCCATAGGCCTCGGCGAGCTTGACGAAGTCCGGCAGGGACTCCTCGTACACACTGTTGGACAGACGCCCTTCGTACTGCATTTCCTGCCACTGCTTTACCATACCCAGTGCCTGATTGTTCAGGCAGAGGATTTTTACCGGCAGGTGATACTGGGTGGCCGTGGACAGCTCCTGGATACACATCTGGATACTGCCCTCGCCAGTAACGCAGACCACATCCTTATCCGGGTGCGCGATCTTCACCCCCAGGGCCGCCGGCAGGCCGAAGCCCATGGTTCCGAGACCGCCGGAGTTGATCCAGCGCCGCGGCTTGTCGAACAGGTAATACTGGGCGGCAAACATCTGGTGCTGCCCCACATCGGAGGTAACGAAAGCATCGCCCTCGGTGATGTCGTAGACGGCGCGGATGACCTCCTGCGGCATGATCATTGCGCCGTCGGTCCGGTAACGGGGCGCCGTGTAGATACCGTGGCGCTCGCGCCAGTCGTCTATCTGCCGCCACCAGTCGACTATCGCGGACTGATCCGGCTGCTCTTCGGACGATTTGAGCATTTCCAGCATCTCGCTCAGCACCGATTGCACGGTACCCACGATCGGAATGTCGGCAACGATGGTCTTGGAGATCGACGCCGGATCCACATCGATATGAATGATCTTGGCACCCGGACAGAACTTGTTCGGCGTGTTGGTCACGCGATCGTCGAAACGTGCCCCCACCGCCAGAATCACATCGGCGTGGTGCATCGCCGTATTGGCTTCAAAGGTGCCGTGCATACCCAGCATGCCGAGGAAGCGCTTGTCGCTGCCAGGATAGGCGCCAAGCCCCATCAGGGTGTTCGTCACCGGGTAGTTCAATCGTTTCGCCAATTCTGTCAGCAAGCCGGCACCCTCGCCCTGTACCACGCCGCCGCCGGCATAGATCACCGGGCGCTTGGCTGACAACAGCAGCGCAATGGCCTTGCGGATCTGTCCGCTGTGCCCCTTGCCCGCCGGCGTATAGGAGCGCATGCGGAGCTTCTCCGGATAGCGATACGGGAAGCGGTCGGCCGGGTTGGTCACGTCCTTGGGTATGTCGATCACCACCGGGCCGGGCCGGCCGGTACTGGCTATATAGAAGGCCTTCTTCACCACCTCGGGAATTTCTTCGGCGTTCTTTACCAGGAAGCTGTGCTTCACGATCGGCCGTGAACAGCCGACCATGTCGGTTTCCTGGAAGGCGTCCTCACCGATCTTGTCGCTCGGCACCTGCCCGGAGATCACCACCATGGGAATGGAATCCATATAGGCGGTGGCGATGCCGGTAATCGCATTGGTTGCGCCCGGTCCCGAGGTCACCAGGACCACGCCGACTTTGCCGGTGGAACGGGAATAGCCGTCCGCCGCATGGGTAGCTCCCTGCTCATGGCGCACCAGCACGTGCTTGATGCCTTTTTGCCGAAAGATGGCATCGTAGATATGTAACGCCGAACCGCCGGGGTAGCCGAAAATCAGATCTACCCCTTCATCCTGCAGCGCGCGAACCAACATATCGCCGCCGGATAGTAATTCCACTGGAACCCCCTCATATTTCCGGTTTCGTAGGATATTCATCACTCAAGAACGGGAAAACCGCCACATGACGAGAACGTCAAAGGGCGATTGTAAAGGAAAATTGTGACAAATATCAGCCTGCAGCGTATTTTCATGCCGATTTTTAGGATAGCTTCATCGACAATGCAAAAAACGCCAACCCCGCAGGGGCACCGAAGGTGTCCGTGATGGGCTTACAGGCCTCCGCGGATGAGGAGGACCCTCTCGACAGGATCTGGCGGGCGGGTGGCCCACCGGGGGGTAGAACTGGATCCGCGGATATGCGGTGACATCTACTCGCCGAGCGAGCGATTGATTTTGCAAACTGGACCGGGACTGTCAATAGCGTTGGCCGTGGGGATTGGCGAAAGTGTTAAAACGGTTGCATGCAAAATGCACACAGACCGCTACAATGCCGGCTGGCACATACGAAATAGAACAAAGAGGGGCACCCCCATGCGCATCGCTCTCGCGATACTGATTTCCTTCCTGGCAATCTCCGCCCAAGCCGATGGTATCTACAAGTGGGTGGATGAGAACGGGGTGGTGCACTTCGGCGCGCAGCCGCCACAGAAAGAGGGCGTCGAGGTTATCCGCAAACCCAAGTCCGAGCGCTACAAGCAGTGGCAGTCGGAGCAGCAGGCAAAGAGAGCTGAGCAGGCCGCGGACGGGGCAACCTCCGTGGAGAAGGCCGTAGCGGCCGCGCCGGAAGCCCAGCAGGAGCCGCAGCAAGCCGAAGCGCTGAGCAAAGCGCAACAGGCAGTGCGCGCCCAGCGCTGCCGCATGGCACAGAACAACTTAAAGGAACTGACCACCCACGCCCGCGTACGCGAAATCGGTCAGGACGGCAAGATGCGCGTCCTGCCGGAAGAAGAGCGCCAGCAGCGCATAGCGAATATGCAGCAGGTCATGCAGGAGAATTGCTGATTCCCCGCCCGACGGCAGGCAAATTAAAAGGCGGCCCGGCAGGCCGCCCAGGGTGCCGGGTTATGCCGGCAATCTATTGCTTGGAGGGCATTAACACCCCATCAATGACGTGTACCACGCCATTGGAATTCATGATATCTGCCTGAATCACCGTGGCGGAGTTGCCCTTGGCGTCGGTGACGATCACCTTGTCGCCGTCCACCTTGAGAGTGAGCTCTTCGCCCTGAACGGTTGCGACTTTAGCGTGCCCGCCCCCCTTCTTGGTCAACTCCATAACGACCTCACCAGTCGCCTTTCCCGGCAGCACGTGATAGCCGAGAATCTTCTGCAGCTTCTGCTTGTTTTCCGGCTTAAGCAACATGTCCACCGTGCCGGCCGGAAGTGCCGCAAAGGCATCGTTGGTCGGCGCGAATACGGTGTAGGGCCCTTCACCCTTCAGCGTTTCCAGCAGTTCCGCTGCTTTTATCGCGGCCACCAGGGTGGACAAGCTTTCCGTATTTGCGGCATTTTCCGCAATCGTCTTGCTGGCATCAGCAGCCTGTAGCGATCCACAGTAAAGCGCTGTCAGCAGCAATGGTGCCAGCGCGAGTCGAGCAAAAAAAAGTTGCAAAGAACGCATGGTTCCACCTCCACAGTGAAGCTCGGGGTAAGCCGGGCGGGGAATCCGCCCGAAGTGCTTCGAACTGTCCGGCAGTATAGGGTCAGCACCCACTCTCACACAGCGCACTCCAAGGGTTCAGTGCAGACGCCTGAAGTCACTGAACCCGGGCCGTTCAGGCCTCCCCAGCCCGGTGGCTATCTGCCGACCGTTGCGATTGCGGCAATTGCTGATAGTCCCGCCCCAGATACAGATACATCGCCGGCACCACAAACAGCGTAAACAGCGTGCCGATGGTCATGCCTGTTGCCACCACCAGGCCCATCGCAAAACGCGCGCCTCCGCCTGGCCCGGCGGCAATCAATAACGGCACCATCGCCAGTACCAGCGAGGCGGTGGTCATCAACACCGGCCGCAGGCGAATTGAGGCCGCCTCCTCGATCGCCGCGCGCTTGTCCAGCCCGCCCTGCTGCAGCTTGTTGGCAAACTCCACGATCAGGATTCCGTGTTTGGAAATGACGCCGATCAACGTCACCAGGCCGACCTGCGTGTAGATGTTCAGTGTCGTGAACCCGAGACTGACAAAGATCATCGCCCCGCACACACTCATCGGCACAGTCACCAGCATAATCAGTGGATCGCGCCAGGACTCGAACTGCGCGGCCAGCACCAGATAGATCACGATCAGCGCGAAGAAAAAAGTAATCACAAGCTGCGAACCTTCGGACTTGTACTGTCGCGACTGCCCGGCGTAGTCGATGGAGTAACCCCGCGGCAGTATCTCGCGGGCGGCCGATTCGAGGACATCGAGTGCCTCGCCGAGCGTGATGCCCGGGCGCGGCACGCCGGAAATAGTCACCGCATTCAACTGTTGAAAGCGTTTCAGCTGTTGCGGTTCCACCGTCTCGCGCAAATTGACCAGTGTCGCCACCGGCACAAGGTCGCCATTGACCGCGCGAATATAGTATTGCTGCAATTGTTCCGCGGTGAGGCGATCGACACGCTCTACCTGCGGAATCACTTTGTAACTGCGGTTATCCAGCGAAAAACGATTGGTGTAGGCACCTGACAGCATCGCCCCCAGATCGCGACTGAGATCCGCCATGCTCACGCCCATCGCCGCCGCCTTGTCGCGATCTATCTCTATCTCGACCTTCGGCTTGTCGATCTTCAAATCGGAGTCGACGAAAATGAATTTCCGGCTGGCCAGTGCTCGTGCCACGATTTCGTCGGAAACTCGGGCGAGGTTTTCCATCGGTTCGGTAGCGCCGATCACAAATTCGACCGGCAGGCGCCCACCAGCCGTTGGCAGGCTTGGCGGAACCACCACGGCAACTTTCAGGCCGGCAATTTCCGCGACCTCTTCACTGATGATGGCCTGCATCTCCGCCGTGTCCTTGTCGCGCTCGTTCCACGAGTCCAGCACGAAGCCGGCGATCGCACTGTTGCTGGCATTACCGGCACCACCCACGCCATTGAGCAGAAAAATGTTTTCAACTTCGCTGTGTCGCTCGGCGATCTCGTTCAGCTGGCCAGTGTACTGTTCCAGGTAGTCAATCGTGGCATAGGCGTCGGCGGAGGAAATCGTCAACACAAAACCGCGGTCTTCTTTCGGCTCCAGCTCGCTCGGCGAGGTGACAAACAGGAAATAGCAGCTGACCAGCACGATGACACCGAAGATCAATATCACCAGCCGATCATCCAGGGCATTGTGCAGCCGGCGCTGGTAGCCCTTGCGCAACCGCTCGAACTTGCTCTCGAGCCAGTTCTCCAGTCTGGAACCTCCATCGCCGTCATACGGGCGCAGAATCTTGGATGCCATCATCGGCGACAGCGTCAAAGCCACCACCCCCGACAACAGCACGGCGCCGGCCAGAGAGAAGGCAAATTCCACAAACAGAGTGCCGGTAAGCCCGCCGAGAAAACCGATCGGCAGATAAACCGCGATCAATGTCGTGGTCATGGCTACGACCGGCCACGCCAGCTCACGAGCGCCGACAATGGCCGCCTCTTTCGGCGCCATCCCCTCTTCGATGTGGCGATGGACGTTCTCCAGTACGATGATCGCGTCGTCCACCACGATGCCGATGGCCAGTACCATACTGAGCAGGGTCAGGAGATTGATGGAGAACCCCATCAGTAGCATCAGGAACAATGCACCCACCAGCGACAGCGGTACGGCGATGGCCGGTATCAATACGCTGCGCAACGAGCCGAGAAACAGATAGATGACCAGAATGACGATCAGTACCGCCTCGACGATGGTCTTTACCACTTCGTCGATGGAGTCCTGAATATACTCGGTGCTGTCGTAGGGAATTTCACCGATCATGCCCCGCGGCAGCTGCGGGAAGATTTCCCCTTCCAGTTTTTTCCGCACTACCCGGATGACATCGAGGGCATTCGCGTCCGGCGCCACCTCTATGGCAAAAAAGGTTGCCGAGCGCCCATTGAAGGTGACTGAAGTGTCGTAGGACTCCGAGCCCAGCTCCACCTCCGCCACGTCGCCGAGGCGGACCAGGCGATCGCCATCGGCTCGCACCACCAGCCGTCGGAATGCATCCGCCGTGGCGATATCCGTATTGGCCCTGATCTCCATCGCCACCCGCGACCCCTTGGTGGCGCCGACCGCGGACAACACGTTGTTGTCACGCAACGCCTCACTCACATCTGCCGGCGTCACTTGCTGCGCGGCCATCTGTGCCGGCTTGAGCCAGATGCGCATCGCAAAGGTACGATTGCCGAGCAGGCGTGCGCGCTGCACGCCGGGAATGGTGGATAATTTCGGCTGCACCACACGGGTCAGGTAATCGGTGATCTGATTGTTATCCAGTATCTCCGATGAGAATGACAGATACATCGCTGCGGTAGTCTGCCCCACCGCCATATCGACACTGGAATCTTCCGACTCCTCCGGCAACTCGCTGCGCAAGCGGTTGACCTTTGCCACCACCTGGGTGAGCACTTCGTTGGGGTCGTAATCGAAACTCACATAGGCCTGAATGGTGGAAACCCCCTGCACGCTGGTAGACACCATGTAGTCGATACCATCGGCGGTGGCGATTTCCTGCTCCAGCGGCGTGGTGATAAATCCCTGCACCAGATCGGAATCGGCGCCGACATAGACGGTGGTAACCGTGATCACCGCATTTTCCAGCTCCGGATATTGGCGCACATTCAGCTCCGTGGCCGCGCGCAGACCGAGCAGGAAGATAAACAGGCTGACCACTGTTGCCAGTACCGGCCTGCGAATAAAGATCTCAGTGAAATTCACGACTGGCCCCGCCCGACACTAGCTGTTATCCGGTTCGGGATAGGCATTGGCGGGAGGCTTGTTCTCATTGTTGATGATCACCGCGCCATCATTGCGCAACTTGAGCAGCCCGCTGCTGGCGACCACTTCGCCGGCGCTAACCCCCTGTAGGATTTCCACCAGGTCGCCGCGCTCCTCACCGGTCTTGACGAATCGCTTGCTGGAAACGTAGCCGTCGCCCTGTTCGTTTTCTTCCAGCACGAATACGGCGTTGCCATAGGGCGAGAAGATCAGCGCCGTGCGTGGGATCACCAGCAGCCGGCGACGGGCATCGATTTCCACCGCCACATCGGCGTACATACCCGGGTGCAGATCCTTATCGGGGTTGTCCAGCGTTGCCTGAACGAGGAAATTACGACTGGCGCTATCCACCCGCGGATCTATCGCCGTGATACGTCCGCGGTACTCCTTGCCGGGAAAGGCATCCGTCGTCAGGGTTACCGGCAGATCGGGAACGATGCTGGCGAAATGGCGCTCCGGCAGCGAGAAATCGACAAAGATGGGGGCCAGCTGCTGCAGCGACACCACCGCCTCGCCGGGGCTCACGTTCTGCCCCAGGTCAATACGGCGAATTCCCAGCACGCCGCTGAAAGGAGCGGTGATGCGGCGCTTGGCAACCGTGGCACGCTGTACTTCCAGATTGGCGAGCACCTGATCCAGCGCGCTGCGCGTATTGTCCAGATCTGCGTCGGTGGTGACGCCTCTCTTATGCAGCGCTTTGATGCGCTCGTGATTACGCCGCGCGAGTCTCAACTCCGCCTCTAGCACCTGCAATTCCGCCTTCTCCGGTTCCGCCGCTATCTCGACCAGCAACTCGCCCTTGTCAACGGGCTGGCCCGACTGGAAATGAATCGCACTGACCACGCCCTGTGCCTCAGTGGTGACCTCGACACCGTTCACCGCGCGCAAAGTACCCACGGCGGACAGGTTTTCCTGCCAGGTCTGCCGCTCGACGGTCGCGGAGGTAACTGTCGCCGCCGGCAGCGGCATGCTGTCGAATGCCCTGTTCATCATGTGGCGACCAAACATCTTGAACGCAAAGATACCGCCGAACAGCAGCAGGCAGCCGACCAGCATTAACAGCATGCGTTTGTTCAGAATTCCGCCCGAATCAGACACAGGGTCAATCCATTGAATGACAGCTTGAATTTCCTCCCGCCCATCCCGGCCTATGGATGAGCCGCGGCACCAAGGCACTTTTGCCGAACAATACAGTTCAGTTTATGAAGAAAAGCGCATGTATGTGCGCGCCCTGCCGCACTATTGCACGCGGATTGGCGCGAATCCCCTGTTGGTAAAACCTGCTTGATCAAGCCGTTCGGCGGGACAATAGGGACGAGTGCGGGGCGCCTGCAGAAGCGGACGCCCCGCGTATACGGGGAGGATTAGCGGAATACGGGCTTGTCGCCTTCGAGCTCCGCGTGAATGGTGTCGCCGGGCGCAAACTTGCCCGCCAGCACATCCTGCGCCAGCGGGTTCTCCAGCCACATCTGGATCGCACGCTTCAGTGGGCGGGCGCCGTATACCGGATCGAAGCCCACTTCCGCCAGCTTGTCGAGCAGCGGCTCCGCCACCTCGAGTTTCAGGTCGCGCTCCGCCAGGCGCCTGCGCAGGTGATCCAGCTGGATGGCGGCAATGGAACGCACTTCCGCCTTGTTCAGTGGGTGGAACACCACCACTTCATCGATGCGGTTGATGAATTCCGGACGGAAATGCTGGCCGACCACTTCCATCACCGCGTTTTTCATCTGCCGGTAATGAATTTCCGCATCCACCTCATCGTCGTCGCGGCTGCCGGCGAATTTCTGGATCAGGTCGGACCCCAGGTTGGAGGTCATCACCACGACCGTGTTGCGGAAATCCACGGTGCGGCCCTGGCCGTCCGTCAGGCGCCCGTCGTCCAGCACCTGCAACAGGATATTGAAGACGTCCGGATGGGCCTTTTCCACCTCGTCGAGCAGCACCACCGAGTAGGGCTTACGGCGCACGGCCTCGGTGAGGTAACCGCCCTCCTCGTAACCGACGTAACCGGGCGGAGCGCCGATCAGGCGGGCCACCGAGTGCTTCTCCATAAATTCCGACATATCGATGCGCACCATCGCATCCTCGGTGTCGAACAGGAACTGGGCCAGCGCCTTACACAGCTCGGTCTTGCCCACCCCAGTTGGGCCGAGGAACAGGAAGGAACCATTGGGACGATTCGGGTCGGCGAGCCCGGCGCGCGAGCGGCGCACGGCATTCGCCACCGCTTCCACTGCCTCGCCCTGCCCGATGACGCGCCGGTGCAGCTCACCTTCCATGCGCAGCAGTTTTTCCCGCTCGCCCTCGAGCATTTTCGACACCGGAATACCGGTCCAGCGCGACACCACTTCCGCCACTTCCTCATCGGTGACACGATTGCGCAGCAGGCGCGGCTCCTCACTGGTCTCGGCAGTGGCGGCGGACTTCAGTTGCTGCTCCAGCTGGGGAATGACGCCGTACTGCAGCTCCGACATACGCGTTAGATCCCCGGCGCGACGCGCGGCCTCCATATCCAGTTTGGCCTGCTCCAGTTTTTCCTTGACGTCGTGGCTGCCGGCGAGCTGGGCTTTTTCCGCCTTCCAGACTTCCTCGAGATCCGAGTACTCCTTCTCCAGCTGGTGGATTTCTTCTTCGAGTTTGGCCAGGCGTTTCTTGGCCGCTTCGTCGTCCTTGTCTTTCTTCAGTGCCTCGCGCTCGATCTTCAGCTGGATCAGGCGCCGGTCGAGCTTGTCCATCGCCTCGGGTTTGGAGTCGATTTCCATGCGGATACGACTCGCCGCCTCATCGATCAGGTCGATGGCCTTGTCCGGCAACTGACGGTCGGTGATATAGCGCTGCGACAGTTTGGTCGCGGCGATAATCGCGGAGTCGGTGATATCCACACCGTGGTGGACTTCGTAGCGCTCCTTGAGGCCGCGCAAAATCGCGATGGTGTCCTCTTCGGTGGGCTCGTCCACCAGTACCTTCTGGAAGCGGCGTTCCAGCGCCGCATCCTTCTCGATATATTTGCGGTACTCGTCTAGCGTGGTGGCGCCGACGCAGTGCAGCTCTCCGCGCGCCAGTGCCGGCTTGAGCATGTTGCCGGCGTCCATCGCGCCCTCGGCCTTGCCGGCGCCGACCATGGTGTGCAGCTCGTCGATAAACAGGATGATGCGCCCTTCCTGTTTGGAAAGCTCGTTCAATACCGCTTTCAGGCGCTCCTCGAATTCGCCGCGGAACTTGGCGCCGGCAAGCAGGGCGCCGAGATCCAGCGACAGTAAGCGCTTGTCTTTCAGGCCTTCCGGTACTTCGCCGTTGACAATACGCTGCGCCAGGCCTTCGACAATCGCGGTCTTGCCGACGCCGGGCTCGCCGATCAGCACCGGGTTGTTCTTGGTGCGCCGCTGCAATACCTGAATCGTGCGACGGATTTCATCGTCGCGACCGATGACCGGATCCAGCTTGCCGGAAACCGCGCGCTCGGTCAGATCCAGGGTGTACTTGTCCAGCGCCTGGCGCGCCTCTTCCGCGTTGGGATCGTCGATTTTTTCCTCGCCGCGAACCTTCTTGATCGCCTCCTGCAGGTGATTGAGGTCGCCGTTGGCGTTCAGAATCTTGGCAATCTCTCCGGCTGCGGAATCGAAGGCGGCCAACAGCACCGTCTCACTGGAGATAAAACTGTCGCCGTTCTGCTGCGCCTTTTTATCGGCGAGATTGAACAGCCGCGCCAATTCCTGCGACATGCCCACGTCGCCAGTAGGCGAGCTGATGGTGGGCAGGCTGTCGAGTCTCTTGGCCAGATCGTTGCGCAGCCCGTTGAGATTAAAGCCCGCCTGGGAAAGAAAGGCCGGCACGCTGCCATTGTTCTGATTCAGCAGTGCCAGCAATACATGCTCGGGATAAATCTGGTTGTGGTCGCGCCCAACGGCCAGGGACTGCGCATCGGCAATCGCGGCCTGCAGCGGGTTTGTCATTCTGTCTATACGCATGGACGAAACCTCTCCTCCTCGCATAACTATTGAAGCGATATGTGGTGGCGCCGATTTGGCGCCAGACATTCAGTGTAGTGTTGCGGAATAAAATAAGGGCGGAAGGCGGGTTTTCAATGATCCAGATCAACCGGCGCGAATTTCGCGCGCCGAGCTACGGTTTCAACCAGATAAGCGATGCCATGCGACCGGTAGTTTTGTCGCGGCGGTAGGAGAAGAAACTGTCGGCCTCGGAAACAGTGCAGTGATCGCCGCCATAGATTGCATCGACGCCCAGCTGTCGCAATTCCGCACGCGCCAGCGCATAGATATCGGCAAGGAAGTGCAGGGGTTTTTCCGTGTGCGGGCGGAAGCACTGGGCGATCGCTTCGGTGTGCTCGCCATCCAGCGCATTTTCGAAAAATTCTTCCAGCACGTCGACGCCGGTTTCAAACGCGCGCGGGCCAATGGCCGGGCCCAGCCACACCAGCAGTTCACGCGGCTCGCAATCGAGCGCCGCCACGCTACTGCGCAGGATGCCACCGGCCAGCCCGCGCCAGCCGGCGTGCGCGGCGGCCACCCGGGTACCCGCCCTGTCGCAGAACAATACCGGCAGGCAGTCGGCGGTGAGTACCGCGCAGACGGCGCCGGGTTCCAAGGCAAAGCTTGCATCGGCGGTGCGCACCAGGCCGTCGGCCTGCGCTTCGACGATCTTGTCACTGTGAATCTGCTCCAGCCACTGGGGCTCGGCCGGCAGCTCCAGTTCCTGCCGTAGCTGGCGGCGATTGGCCACCACCGCCTGCTCGTCGTCGCCGACGTGCGCACCGAGATTGAAGGATGCATAGACACCCGCGCTGTGACCGCCACCGCGCAGGCTGGTGGCCGCACGCACATTCGCTGGCGCGGGCCAGTTGGGGAACAGGTAGTGGTCGCTGGACATCGATACTTTGCCTTAAGCCGAATTGGTCGGGGTGGAGCCGGTGAAAACACTCGCGCTGCGCCATCGGGTGGTTGGCGCGGCCGCACAGATTAACGTTGGCGGTCCGCACGCAACAGCGCGAGCAGTTGCAGCATATCCGCGGGCATCGGCGCGCACCAGTGCATTTCCTCGCCGCTCTCCGGGTGTATCAGCGCCAGTTCGGCCGCGTGCAGGGCCTGACGCGGAAACTGCTGCAGGGCGCCGATCAGTTCTGCGGACGCGTCGCGAGGCAGTTTCGGGCGGCCACCGTATAGCGGATCGCCCACCAGCGGGTGGCGGATATGCGCCATATGCACGCGAATCTGGTGCGTGCGGCCGGTCTCGAGCTTGCAGCGCAGCAGTGTATGGGCGGGAAAGCGCTCCTGTACCCGGTAGTGAGTGATCGCTTCCTTACCGCCAAAGTCCAGCACCGCCATCTTCAGGCGGTTCTGCCGGTGGCGCCCGATCGGGGCGTCGACGGTACCACCGGCGGTGATCTGCCCCTGCACCAGGGCGTCGTACTGGCGGCTGACACTGCGCTCCTTGAGCTGGTCCACCAGGCTGGTTTGGGCCGGCAGTGTCTTGGCCACCACCATCAGGCCGCTGGTATCCTTGTCCAGCCGGTGCACTATGCCCGCGCGCGGGATTTTGTCCAGATGCGGGCAGTGATGCAGCAGGCCGTTCAGCAGCGTGCTGTCCGGGTTGCCGGCCGCCGGGTGCACCACCAGGCCCGCCGGCTTGTTGAGCACCAGCAGGCTGGCGTCTTCAAAGAGGATATCCAGGTCCAGGGCCTGGGCGCGCCACTCCCCCTGCGGCTCCAGTTCGGCGCGCAGCCGCAGCTGCTCGCCGCCAAACAGCTTGTCTTTTGGCTTGGCCTGGGCGCCATCGACGGTCAATTGGCCGCCTTTTATCCAGGTTTGCAGGCGCGCACGGCTATAGTCGGGAATTAATTCCGCTGCGGCCTGGTCCAACCTGTGACCAGCCAGGCGGGCCGGGACTTCGATATCGAGTTCGAGATGGTCATTCATTAATCAGTTTCAAACACTTTGGGCAGCCCGGCGACTGTGGTTAAATGTCCGGCCCGTCCGTTTCCTATAATGGCGGCCAGTTTAAACAGGCAGAGAGCAATAAGGTAGAGAGTAATAATGATAGAGCGAGGGGCTATGCAGGCCTGGAAAATGCTTTGGCTCGCGGTACTGTCCGCACTACTGGTCGCCTGCGCCAGCACCGATGAATCCGAAGAGGGGCTGCCCACCGGCAACCGCACCGAACAGGCCTTCTATGAGGCTGCACAGCGCCAGCTGCGATCCAGTCAATGGGAACTGGCGATCAAGAACCTGCGGGCGCTGGAAGACAACTTCCCATTCGGCACCTACGCCGAGCAGGCCCAGCTGGAGCTGATCTACGCCTACTACCGCAATTACGAGAACGACGCGGCCATCGCGTCTGCGGACCGTTTTATCCGCCTGCACCCGCAACACCGCAACGTCGACTACGCCTATTACATGAAGGGCCTGGCGTCCTTCACCGAGGGCACCGGCCTGTTCGAGCGCTTCCTGCCCACCGACATGACCAGCCGCGATCCGGGCTCCGCGCGCGAATCCTTCGCCTATTTCGCCCAGCTGATGGCCCGCTACCCCGAGAGCCGCTACGCGCCGGACGCGCAGAAGCGCATGATCCACCTGCGCAACCTGCTGGCGCGCTACGAGATTCACGTCGCCAACTACTACTTCAAGCGCGGTGCTTACCTGGCTGCCGCCAACCGCGGCCGCTATGTGGTCGAGAACTTCCAGCAGACCCCCGCGGTGCCCGACGCACTGGCGGCGATGGTCCAGGGTTACCACATGCTGGAGATGCCGGAGCTGGAGGCCAATGCGCTGGTCGTGCTGCGCACCAACTATCCGAACCACCCGGCCTTCCGCGAAGACGGCAGCTTCAACTACAACTATTACAAGGGTGCCAGTGGCCGCAGCTTCATTCACCGGGTTACCCTCGGCCTGTTCGAGAAATCGGATCCGCGTGGCTTCGACAGCCGCGAGCTGTATAACGCCGAGTTCCGCCCCGACGAGGCGCCGCTGCCGCCGGAGCTGATCTAAGCCTCCGATTGGTATCCAATTAAAAACGGCGCCCATGGGCGCCGTTTTTGTTTGCCGGAGATCTCCGCCTATTCGCCGGCCCGCCAGCCGTTGGTGATCGGATAACGCCG
This sequence comes from Microbulbifer marinus, assembly GCF_900107725.1. GTDB lineage: Bacteria > Pseudomonadota > Gammaproteobacteria > Pseudomonadales > Cellvibrionaceae > Microbulbifer > Microbulbifer marinus. The sequence goes on from NZ_FNQO01000006.1 coordinate 17,030, forward strand.
ATCGCGGCCGAAGCCGCGCTCAGAGATACGCACACCGACCGCCGCCTGACGACGCTTGTACTCATTGCGATCCACCAGGCGCACGACCCGCTCCACCGTCTCCCGTTCAAAGCCGCGCGCGACGATTTCCGCGGCGCTGTAGTCCTTGTCCACGTACAGGTGCAGTATCTGATCCAGAATCTCGTAGGGCGGCAAACTGTCCGAGTCCACCTGATCCGGGGCCAGCTCGGCACTCGGCGGACGGGTAATGACCGTCTCCGGAATGACTTCAGACAGGGTGTTACGGTAGCGGGCCAGCTCGAACACCAGTACCTTGGGCACGTCTTTCAGCGCGTTGTAGCCTCCCACCATATCGCCGTACAGGGTGGCATAGCCCACCGCCAGCTCACTCTTGTTGCCGGTGGTCAACACCATGGCGCCCTTCTTGTTGGATATGGCCATCAACAGCACGCCGCGGGAGCGCGCCTGCAGGTTCTCCTCGGTGGTGTCGCGCTCGCTGCCGGCAAATTCTTCCGCCAGCGCCCCCATGAAGGCATCGAATATGGGCTCGATGCTGATCACCCGGTAGTGGATGCCGAGGCGCTGGGCCTGGTCGGCGGCATCGTTCTTGCTCAGGTCGGAGGTATAGCGGAATGGCATCATCACGGCCTCCACCCGGTCCTTGCCGAGGGCATCCACCGCGATGGCCAGTGTCAGGGCGGAATCGATCCCACCGGACAGCCCGAGCACCACGCCATTGAAGCCGTTCTTGTTCACATAATCGCGCACGCCGAGCACCAGCGCCTGGTACACGGAGGCGAGATCTTCCAGCGCCGGTGTCATGTCGCCGGGCTGCAGCGTCACTCTGTCACCATTGTGACTGACTGTTACCGGCAGCAGATGCTCGGCAAACTCCGGGGCGCGGGCACACAGCTTACCCTGCGCATCGACGGCGAAAGAGCCGCCGTCAAATACCAGCTCATCCTGGCCGCCGCACCAGTTGACGTACACGATCGGCATATTGCCGGCACGCGCCTGATTGCCGAGCAGTTCGAGGCGCTCCTGCGCCTTACCCCGGTGGAATGGCGAAGCATTGATATTCAGCATCAGCCTGGCCCCAGCGGCGGCAGCCTGGGCGACCGGCTCCGGATGCCAGATGTCTTCACAGATGGTGATGGCGGTGGGAATGCCCTTGATATCCACCACGCAGGCGCGGTCTCCCGGCACGAAATAGCGCATTTCGTCGAAGACCTGGTAATTGGGCAGCTTCTGCTTGGCATACTCGACAACAAGCTCGCCATCGACGATCAGGCCGGCGATATTGAACACCTTGCCGGCCACCACCCGCGGATAGCCGATCAATATCGCGCAGGGCAGTTCCGCCGCCAGCAACTGCGCCAGCGCCGCATCGATACGGCGCTGCATACTCGGGCGCAGCAGCAGGTCTTCCGGCGGATAGCCGCTCAAGGTCAGCTCGGGGAACAGCACCAGCTCGGCGCCGAGCTCGCGGTGCGCCTTGCGGGTCACGTCGATGACCTGTGCGGTGTTGCCGGGAATATCCCCCACCAGAGAATTGATTTGTGCCAGCACTAGCTGCAAAGTAGACATCTTTGTACCTCGGACCAGAGAGGCCGCTATTGTACAGTGACCGGGGGGACAACCGCAGCGGCCCAAAACAAGAACAATACCGGGCAGGCCACCTTGAGTAGTACAGCACCGATCGCCAGCGCACCCGCCGTGCAGCATCACGAACTGCTGCGTGTCTATGCCATTTACCGGGTCGCCATCGCGCTGGTGCTGCTCGGCATCTTCACCTCCGATATCGGTAAAGGCGCCGTCGGCAGCGCCGCGCCTGCCCTTTACCTGAATACTGTCATCGCCTACGCCGCACTCAACTTCGGCTGGCTGCTACATCTGCGCCGCGGCGCCTACCACGCAAGTCACGGCCAGGTGGGAGTAGTCCTCGGCTGCGACATCCTTGCCTTTCTGTTGCTGATCCAGGCCAGTGGCGGCCTCAACTCCGGGCTCGGCTACCTGTTGCTGATCAACTGTTCCGTGGGTTCCATGCTGCTGGACAAGCGCATGGGCGCCTTCTTCGCCGCTGTCGCCAGTCTTGGCGTCATTGGCCAGCAGCTGTACAACCTGCTGGCCGATCGCGCTGAGACCCAGGATATCGTCTCCGCCGGTAGCCTCGGCATCCTGCTGTTCGCCACGGTCAGCACACTGCAGTATCTGTCCGCCCGCATTCGCAGCGCCAATCTGCGAGCGGACCAGCAGAGCCGCCAGGCGGCCCATCTGCAGCGGCTCGCGCAGCAGATTATCGAGCGTATGCGCACCGGGGTGCTGGTCATGGATGCCTCCAATAAACCGGAGCTGATCAATCGCGCGGCACGCCAACTGCTGGGTGACCAGCTGCAACCCGATGGCGAGCGCCGGGCTGAACTGCGCCACATAGTACGCGAATGGCGGCGCGACGACTCACGCGGCAGTGCGCTAGTGCAGGCGGATAACGGCAGCGAACTAAGGCTCAGTTTCGCCAACTTGCGTCGCGACAATGGCGACAGCACCCTGGTCTTTGTCGAGGACAATCGCAAGCTGACCCAGGCCGCGCAGAAGCTGAAACTCGCCTCCCTCGGCCACCTAACCGCCTCCATCGCTCACGAAGTGCGCAACCCGCTCGGTGCAATCAGCCATGCGGCGCAGCTGCTGTCGGAATCTCCGACACTCAGCGAAGAAGACCGGCACCTCACCGACATCATCTGCCGTCACAGTCGGCGCGTAAACCAGATCGTAGAGAATGTAATGCAGCTGTCGCGCCGCCGCGCCGCTGCCCCCCAGCAGCGCGATCTCGGCGAATGGCTGCGGCAATTTTTGCCGGACTTCCGCGCCGGCGCTCCCGCGGGCAGCCGAATTCACCTGCGCCTGCCCGAACAGCCGGTGGTCGCACGTTTCGACCCCGAACAACTGGCCCAGGTAGTTACCAACCTGTGCAGCAACGCATTGCACCACTCTGAGCTCGCCAGCGGCCGACGGGAGGCGGAGATAGCAGTCTACCGCCACAACGAGCGCGACTGCGCCATTCTGGATGTGATCGACAACGGCCCTGGTGTGCCGGCGGAACATCGGGACAAGATTTTCGAGCCGTTTTTTACCACTGGGAAAAGTGGCACCGGCCTCGGCCTCTACATCGCCCGCGAACTCTGCGAAGCGAATCAGGCCAGCCTGTTCTCCTGCCAAACCGGAGACAACCAAAGTTGCTTCAGGGTAGAATTCGCTCATGCGAACCGTATTTTTTAACTGGATAAAGGGAAAATTTTTTAACAGTCTTCGGGGAAATCTGACATAAATTGCTGAGGCAAACTGGCGATCAGCAAATCCAATAGAACAAAAAAAGATCAACAATAGATGCAACCACTGGCCCTGGTCGTCGACGACGAACCGGATATCTGCGAACTCCTGACCATGACCCTGCGGCGCATGGAAGTTCGCTGTCACACCGCAGCCAACTTGAGTGAGGCGCACCGCCTGCTCGGCGAACACCGCTACGATTTCTGCCTGACCGATATGCGCCTTCCCGATGGCGACGGACTGCAGTTGGTTGAGCAAATCCAGAAGCAGAGTGACGGCGAGCTACCGGTGGCCGTCATCACCGCCCACGGCAATATGGATACCGCGATCAGCGCGCTGAAAATGGGCGCCTTCGACTTTGTCAGTAAACCGGTAGACCTGGAGCAATTGCGCAGTCTGGTGAAGCTGGCGCTGCGCCTGAAGCAGAAACGCGATCAGACACCACATGCAGGAGCAGATGAACAGCTGCTACTCGGTGAAGCGGAAAATATGCGCAACCTGCGCCGCCAGATTGCCAAGGTCGCTCGCAGTGATGCGCCGGTATATATCAGCGGTGAATCCGGATCCGGCAAGGAGCTGGCGGCCCGCTCCATCCACGGCCTGGGCGCCCGCGCCGACAAGCCATTTGTGCCGATCAATTGCGGCGCGGTTCCCGCGGAGCTGATGGAAAGCGAATTTTTCGGCCACAAGAAAGGCAGCTTTACCGGCGCCCACAAGGATAAGCTCGGCCTGCTGCAAAGCGCCGAAGGCGGCACCCTGTTTCTGGATGAAGTCGCGGATCTGCCGCTGGAAATGCAGGTCAAACTGCTGCGCGCAATCCAGGAAAAACGCATACGCCCTATCGGTTCCAGCCAGGAAGTCCCCATTGATGTGCGCATACTCAGCGCAACGCATAAGGATCTGACCAGGGAGGTCGCCGAGGGGCGCTTCCGCAGTGATCTCTACTATCGGATCAATGTGATCGAAATAGCCGTTCCGCCGCTGCGAGAAAGGTCTGAGGACATTCCGCTACTGGCCGACGTCATCATGCGCCGTATCGCTGCGAATGCTGACGTAGCTCCGCCGCGCCTCTCCGGTGATACACTGGAAACACTGCAGAAGTATCCGTTTCCCGGCAATGTCCGCCAGCTGGAAAATATTCTGGAACGCGCTTTTACCCTCAGCGACCAGTACGAAATCCAGGCCGACGACCTGCTGCTCGACCGTGACGCTGCGCAGCCGCCGGAAGCTTCAGAAACCCCTTCGCCCACGCCCTCATCGATGGCAGAACATCTCCCTGCCGAAAGTTACTCCGGCCAGTTTGATCCCAGCCAGTTCAGTTCACTGGACGATTTCCTGCAGGCCATCGAGCGGGACGCCATCGAGAGCGCGCTGACAGAAACCCGCTGGAACAGGACGGCAGCGGCGCAGAAGCTCGGCATCAGCTTTCGCTCATTGCGTTACCGGTTGAAGAAGCTGGGACTGGAAGACTGACCCCCTGAAACAGAGACAAGCGTACTGTAATGGTCTGTGATTGGCATTCAGACTATGCGCGGTATGCTGGTGTGTGCTCAAGGAACGGAGCCACATCATGCAACCACTACACAGGGTCTCGGGATTCACACTGCCCGAGCTGATACTCACCATCGCAATTGTCACTATCGTAACCGCGTTGGCGGCACCGCCTATAGCCGATCTTTTTCTTCGCTATCAGCATGAAACTCTCGGGCGGGAGCTCTTTGAGTTGATCGCGTTCAGCCGCGGCAAGGCCTACGGCCACGGCCGGGTTTACACCCTGTGCCCAAGTGCCGATGGAGAAAGCTGCACCTCTGACTGGTCACAAGGGGCCATGCTGTTTGCGGATAACAATGGTAACGGCGAACATGAAATCGGTGAAAATATCGAAAGAGTGATGCAAAAGCTTGCCGATGGTGCATCGCTTGAGTGGCGCAGTTTCGGCAATAAAAAATATCTGCAATTTCGCCCGAGTGGCTTAACACCCTTCCAGAGTGGCAATTTTTCCTACTGTCCGCCCGACGGTAACGCCGAGTACGGCTGGATCATCGTGCTGAACGTTACCGGTCGCCCGTACTTTGGCAGGGACAGTGACGGGGACGGAATCGCGGAGAATGGCAGTGGTGACAACCTGAGCTGCACCACCAACATCTGATCAGTTACAGACTTTGTTCCAGCACAAGTCACCTGGATCGGCAAAAGCGCCATCGTTTCCTCGATCCCAGGCCTTTTCGCCACTAGAACTCAGGCGCAACAGTCCGTCACCCGCCTGAGCGCCAAAAGGCGTCGCCAACAGGATGTAGGCATCACCGCCGTCATTAACGTCAATTGATAAGTTGTAAGTTTTGTTACTGCCATCGAGGGGAGACTGAGTTGGGAAAATAGCCGGGACTCCATCGTCAGCACCGCCCGCTGCGGCCCCAGCATAGGTTCCATTCTCGGTAAAGTGTCGTTCCATCGCCTGCGCCAGCCCCAGCAAGGCGCCCTGTGCATCGGCACGATTCGTCGAGCGCACCTGGTTCTGATACGAAGGCCAGGCCACCGCCGCCAGAATCGCCACAATTGCCACGACGATCATCAACTCAATCAAAGTAAAGCCACGTTGCTTCATCATTTTATCTCTTACCTTTCAAGTTCGGTCCGGAGCGGCCAACCTATCTGTGGCCGCTCTACTGATAACTACTGCGGGGCGGTATTGTCCCGTCAACGCGGTGAAAACTCTTCCCACGAGAGACGTCCCTCGCGCGGTTCGTCTCCGACATCAATATCATCGCAGACAACGTCGCCACTACTACCAGGCGTGCAGCGCACGTCGCCGATAAAGCCCGACTGGCCGGGCATGCCCGGATTACTACCACCGCTGTCACTGCTGCAGTTACCACCTATGCAACCGGTGAACTCCATGCCGACGTACCCTTCGTCCTGCGCATTGATCTGACCATCGTTATTGAAATCTGCCACGGCATCGTCTCCAGCAGCGCCGGTGCGGAAATCCAGACTCATCAGATAGCCCTTACCGCTGGAGGCACATGGAGCGAGACTGGGACTAATTGTACTGAAGAACAGCGTATTCCGGCGAAGAGTCGGAGCGGAGATTACACGCTCCCCTGCATAGCCAGAAAGAGTCACGGCGTCATGGTTGCCCAGCTCCAGATTCATCCTCCAACCCTGGTGCGGGTTATCCCAGTTAAGCGCGACGGTGCTCGTAGTCGCTGGATCGCCGATTTCCCGACCGTAAGTTCCGTCTACCAGTTCGCGATTCGCCAGATCAGCGGCAGTAATACCAGTGCGCCCGTGGTCCCAAACTGCATAGAAAGCCCCCGCCAGGTTATCCTCCAAATCCGCAGCGTTCAGATATTGCCCGGTGCCGAACATGACCAACAGATTCGGGGCTGCGCCAGTCGCCACTGCGGTATTGCGCGCAACCAGCGGTGCGGCCATGATCGCGCCGCTAGGCTGGCCGGAATTTGGGCCGGTAAAGAGAGGCGCATTTCCAGCAATCCCCCACTGATCGGCATCATCACCGCCATGGATATCGGCGTCCTGGTCAGAGAGATCAAACGCCCACATGTTGCCCTGGAGGTCTCCGGCGTAAACTCGGTCGACAATCCTGTCACCATCCAGATCAATCAGGCGTGGAGAGGACAAACCGTTTTTGCGGCCGCTGGCATCGGGCCCTACTTCGGTGGAGATAAACTCCCAGTCGGCATCACTCCAGCCGTCGAGGCCGCCATCGAGATAGACAATAAACAGCCCGGCAACACCGTTTACACTGTCATACCCGTTACCAAAGATTGCGGCCCAGCGGCCGTTATTCAGCCGCGCCACCTGCGCTTCGGAGAAAGAGTAGCCCAGATCGTTGGAACCTGAAGCGCCATCGAACTCCCACATCACAATTTGTTCGGCATTCGTGCCCGTCTCCGCCGCAGCCAGCAGGGAGGGATCGGTGATATTCAAGGCGAAGTACCCTTTACCACCCCGGCGCAGTCCGCCGATCAAAACCGTACTCCACTCCTCTTTACGGTCTCCGTCCATATCGATATAGACATCGGATACCGTTGGTGTCAGGTCAACATAATAATTGTGGTTATAAATACTGTCGGTGAACGCATGAAGGCCCTGTTCCAGACTTGAGTTCAAAACCAGTGAAGGGACATACGCGAATACCTCCGCGCCATTTTCCGCATTAAAACCGTGTAGCATGCCGTCGTTCGCTCCCACATAGACCATGGGAGTACGCCCTTCATTGTGGATGCGAAATTGCTCATAGTAGGTGGCAGACTGACTAGGATTGGCAAAGTAGTTAGGCCAGTTTAGTTCCGGCTCTCCGACGTAGACCGGGGTCGAGTGCACGATGTCACCAAGCAACTTAGGGTCGCCTGCTATTGAGGCGTCAGCCAAGCGGGAAAAGGTCCCGCGCTGCCGAAAAGTACCCGTGCCATCCTTGCTGGTATCGCCACGAATGTACATCAGGCGGTCGACCCAGGCAGCGTCGGGCGCATTGGCACTATCACTGAATCCCAGATCCGATTCATGATCGGAGTCCGGACTGGAGGTATCCAGTGCAGTCGCTGTGAAGGGAACCCCTTTACCGCCCAGGTAGGTAATAATTTCACGGTCGGCATTATCACCGAGCTGCTCCGATGCTTCCCACAGCGTTCGATCGACGCGCCCCCTCTGTGGATCCAGAGAGCGCGCGTAGAGGCGGCCACTGAAGTTGGAGGTATCAAACTGCGCGGAATAGATGACCGACCCCGCGTCGAGTGATGTCGAGTTGAAAGCTACCGAAGACTGAGTACCCGTGGTGCCGGCGATTGAACTGAACGCATTGTTCAGCGAGGCCAACAGACTGTTTGCGCTATCCGCATACTCATAGGTACCGTGCCCCCAACCGGCGGCACTTTGCAGCAACGTACTGTTCTGGACGTCAGAACTCGCAAAACCGATAAAATGGCTACTTATGTTATTTTTATCCTGCAGGTCGGTGCGCCAGTCTATGTCGTACAAGGCCTTCGCGACGTCATCCAGTGCATCCGCTGCATCGGAGTTACCATCGCCATCAAAATCCTCGAGATACGTGGTGCGCGCGGAGTCACCATTGGGCGCGCCATCCGTCAGCGTCAGAATAAAGTTTTTCTGGCAATACTGCTGGATAGCGGCACCCGAGACGGTGCCATCGACATTTTTATTCGGTTTACTGGTGGTAACCTCATTACCACCGCCGTTTGTATAAGTATAACTGGGCCCAGTCCCCAATATATCTGCCGATGTCAGCATGGAGGCAGACCCGTCCGGATTCGGCATAACCTGCTGATCTTCATAGCCCTCGACAAAATAGCGGCCCAGATCCGCTAATGCCTCGGCGAGCGGAGTCTTGCCATCCGGCTGGATATCGTCGATCTTACTGTTGAGGGTGGTGCGACTTGCATCATCGAGACTGGACAGGCCCTGCATGATGGTTGCGCCGTTCTCGCCGTTAAACTTGGCGATCCCCACACGCACATTGCCCAGCTCGCCGATAAATGTCTTGGCCGCCGTCTTGGCGACACCCAAGCGGCTTTCCGCAGCCGTAAGTGCATCAAGGTCAGAATCGAGTTCTCTTTTCATCGAACCAGAGGAGTCGATGAGAATCATCAAGTTGGGTTCAACCGATCCCTGTGCCTGCAGCGGCACGTCTGAAAGCTGAGGATTTTGCAGTGTCTGCGCGCTGATGCAGGTGGAAACCGTGATGGAGAAACCGAATAGGCCTGACAGCAGCGGCTTCTTAGCGATCATTACTAGCGAGTTATTTTTCATGAATCTATCCTAGAAGCGCTTTCCGTAGTGGCTGATAATGGTCCGAGTGGTTGCGTCATTAATACCCTGCCCCTGCGCAACAATGCGAAAGACCTGGATTTCTCCCCCGCCTGTCGTCTGTCCATAGCCCTCAACGGTGATACTGTCGGCAGGATCTTCTTTATCCGCATTGCCGGTCATTTCGATATAAATGCGCCCATTGCCATTCATTGGTACAACGTTGGGAACATTCGGTAACTTTTCTCCCTTGCTCAGGGCCAGAGAGTTAGCATCACCCCAGGTAGCCGCATCGAGAAGGTTATTGGGACCACCGCCCTCAGTATGCAGCCAGGCCGAGACGCCAAAATCTCCGGTCGTGGACAAACTATCGATATAGTGTTCGCCCTGCTTGACCAGTGCTTCCGCCACCTCCAGCGCAACCTTGGCGTCCCGCGAGGCGAAGGTCATCTTTTCTTCCAGTAGAACGGTGCGCGCGGCGGATACGCCAATCATGGTCAGTACCAGCAAGATGATCAGGCTGATCACCAGTACCGCGCCCTTTTGCCTTGCATACCCTTGCATTTACATTCTCCCCCGATTGCGCACTTTGGCCGTACTCAGATAGATCTTGCGCAGCTTGCCATCCGTATATGCGGTACCCACACCATCGAGATCGGTCACAGTGAGCTCATCGGCATTAACACCGCTATCACTGGCGACTACCAACTGCACCTTAATGGCCAATGCCAATTCCATTTCGTCGTCTGTGAATGCGTCGGCACTACCCCAGCGATCCACCACATCGTCACCATCAACATCCACGCCATAGAGAATCTGCATATCCTCGATTCCAGGCACTAGCTCCTGCGCAGACGCGTTGGTAGCGGCATAATAAAGCGAAGGGCCGGCATCGCCCTCGGCAACAAAGTAGGTGCGTTCATACGGCTTCAAGAGGCGCGCGTCGGCCCCATACTGACGCTGCAATTCTTTGGTGGCATTATCGATTACACCGTCGGCCGGGTTATTACCGGTATCGTGAGTGACAGTAAGCTTGTTTGAGGCCCCGGTCTCCCCGGTACCACCTCCGCCACCACTACCAATGCCCTGGACCTGGGTGATGGTCATCAATTCGCCACTCTGGCAATTGGTCAACAGGACGACATCACCCGGCTCGACTTGACAGAGCGGGCTCACTTGCAGTGCCGCTGCCTGGGTACTCGGCACCATGCGGCCGGTTCCTTCGCAGGCGTCCTCTGCCCCGCGCAGCGTCAAGGTGTCTGTGCCAAGAAGCACATCTTTCGTTCCGTAGGTGAGGGAGGCTGCGACGTTGTTGTCTCCGGAAACTCCGTTAGCACCAATCTGATCCAACAGGTCCTTGGCCGAGGAATTCTGGTAATCGGGATCGGTCGAATCGAGATGGTTCTGGATATTATCCTCCTCCGGCACACAGCCCCAGTAATCCGCCATGCGGATTTCTTTAGTCAACAGGTCCATGGCAAAGCGGCCACTTTCCTGCACCCGGGCGAAGGCTGTCTGCATTCTCATAGTGTTGCGATTGCTATCAAAAATCTGCAATACACCCCATAGCAGTGTCGCACTGAGCACCAACGCGACCATGAGTTCAATCAGTGACAGACCGCGCTGTCTTGCGAGAGAGGTCACATTCATAGCTCCACAACCATTACAAAGGAAGATTCATCGGTACCGCCGGCGGCGGTGCCGCGGTTTTCGCCGGTGTGCTGCTCGTTCCAGCTCACGGTGAGCGTTACTACACGACCAGCGCGACTGATTTCGCCCTCTCCACCAGGTAAATTGGTGGAAATCACTTGGCCCCAGTCGTAGAGATCAAGCGCGGCAAGGCTTCCGGCGGCACAAGTCTGGCTGCAGTCAGGCGCAGTTCCAGTCACGGTTTCAGCACTAACCTTCGCATTGTCGTAACCGCCAAGTTCAATCCCGTCGGGGTTGGCCCGCATACGCTCCGCCATCTCGTGGGCTGCCAGCGCAGCCATATAGCGGTGATGGGCGTTGTTACCGTTTTTGAGGCTCATCACCTGGGTGGCAGACAGGCCCAGCAGCCCCACCGCCAATACCAATATGGTGACGAGTATTTCGATCATCGTTGCGCCAGCTTGCTTTTTCATGCCCCCTCCCTAGTTACAGGCAACGCCAGAAGTGAGCCGTAGCAGGCCGGAGGCCAGCAGGTTCAGCTGCTTGCCGTGATTGCCGCTGCGGTCGTCGCAAACGGTGAAAGTCATGGCATCGCCACTGCTAACCACACCGCGCGGGCTATAGCTCATCGTCAGATCGGTCTTGGCGGTATCATTGACTTTCGCTGCGATCGCGACACCGGCGCTGACCGGCAGGCGCACAACGCGCAACTCCTCGCCGTCGTCAAACGCACCATCCCCATCCTCGTCGAACCAGATTCGCAACCCGTTGTTAACGTTGTTGTCGAGGGCCTCTACCTGCACCGCACGGCCACGCCGCACGGCTTCGGCGCGGGCATAGTGCAAAGCTCCGGCCACATCATTGGAGGAGGCTGCCAATCGGTTGTTCTGGATCATGGTATTGAACGAGGGGACGCCGATGGCCATGACGATGCTGAGGATCGTCAGCACCATCATCAGCTCGATCAAGGTAAAGCCGCGCACGCGCGTGACGCTGTACATTTTTTATTCCTTTTTGACAGGAGTCACCTGTCGTCATTTTTTGTGACTGGTACTTATATCGGAGTGCACTGGCAAAAAAAAGGAATCTGGTACCGCGGAACACAGGCGCCTGACGAGCGGAATGAATCAACCGACAAGCGGCAGCATGAGAACAAGCTGATGAAAAAACACACAACCAAAGCGGCTTAAGGTTTGGCCAACTCGGAATCTGCAGCGATGCTGATTTGTGTAAAACCGTCGTCGGGTTAGGCAACGGCCAACCCTGATTATCGGAGGCGGGTCATCGAGTGATGCAGACAGCTACACCTGAGAGTTATATGGGGGCGCTAACTATGGATGGGAAAATGTTCAATGGAGCCCGGCAAAAAGCCAGGCCATTTCATTGGGAAAGCAGTCGCGGCGCGGGCCGGGTCTCCGTGACGGACATCGGCCGCGCCGCGCTCATCAAACTCAGTCGGCAATCAACTCCTGCCAGGTCAATCGCCCTTCACGCGTGATTCTACCGACATTGATATCGTCACAGACGACACCACCGTTGCTGCCGGGGGTACAGCGTACATCGCCGATAAAGCCTGACTGGCCCGGCATGCCGGGAAGAATCTCACCATCGTCACAACCCTCCCCGGTACAGGCGGGGGGCTGGTACTCCTTGCCGACATAGCCGACATCATCCCCGCTTATCCGGCCGTCGTTATTGAAGTCGGTGACCGGGTACACCAGGTCCACCTCCGGCACGCCGGTGCGGAAATCCAGGCTCATCAGCCAGCCGGTGCCACTGGAGGCACAGGGAGCAGGGTTGGGAATAATGGTATTGAAAAACAGCGTGTTGTTTCTCAGTGCCGGCGAGGCAACCACCCGTTCGCCGGCGAAGTTGCCGGAAGCGTCCGCGAGAGACATATACCAGCCGTATTCGCTGGTCCAGTCTATCGATGTATATTGCCCGTCGCTATCCTTGGCGACGCTGCGCATGCCCCCGGCACTCTCCAGGGTGCGCTCCACCAGGTCATCGGTGGTGCGGTTCGCCACGCCCTTGTCCCAGACCGCATAGAAGGCACCGCCGGCATTTTCGGTCAGATCCGCCTGCGCCAGGTACTGGCCGGTACCGAACATCACCAGCACATTCGGCAGGGCGCCGGCGGGCACTGCCGTATTGCTCGCCACCAGGGGGGCTGCAGTGATGGCGTTGTGCGGCTCGCCAATGCCGGTGCCAAACAGCTTGTAATCCACACCCCAGTCACCATCATCGACTGCGGAACATATCCCATTACCGCCCAGATTGCACAGGTCGAAGGCCCACATGTTGCCCATCAGGTCCCCGGCATAGGCGCGGTCGACGACGCCGTCACCGTTCACGTCGATCAGGCGCGGCGTTGACAGGCCGTTCTTGCGGTCATTGATCGTGCCGGCTCCGGTGGAAATAAACTTCCAGTCGCCACTGCTCCAGCTGCCGTCGACACCATCCTCGATATAGACGATAAACAGCCCGGCCACGCCATTATCGCTGTTGTAACCATTGCCGAATATCGCCGCCCATTTGCCGTTGTTCAGTTTCGCTATCTTGGCCTCGGAAAAACCCAGGCCCAGGTCAGCGGCGTTGGCGGCGCCGTCGAATTCCCACAGCACTATATCATCGGCATTGTTCTCCGCGTTCGCGAGAACATTCGGATCGGTGATGTTCAGCGCGAAATAGCCCTTACCGCCACCGCGCAGCCCGCCGACCAGTACCGTGGTCCACTGAGCGCCAGTTCCGTCACGGTCGATACGCACGTCTGAGACCGTCGGCGGCAGGTCCACATAGTACTTATGCGCGTAGTCGGGAGAGGTGAATGCATGCAGGCCCTTATTTTGCTCCGCAGTATTCAGAACCAGTGACGGAACATAGGAAAACATCTCTTTCCCATCCGACGCCCTGAAACCGTGCAGCATGGCATCGTTGGCGCCTACATAGACCATCGGCTCGCGGTCTTTCTTATTGTTGACAAACTGCTGGTAGTTGTCGAAGGTCCAGCCGTATTCGGGCCCCCCGACATAGGTGGGCGCGGAGTGCACTATGTCGCCCAACAGGTTGGTGCTTCCGCCGGGGATAGTGCCCCGCCGGCGGAACCCAGTTCCCCCGTCTTTGGTGGTATTGCCGCGAACATAGCCGAGCCGGTCCGCCCACTGACTGTCTTCCGAGCCGGTTGTTGCGTCGATCGCAAGGTCGAGGCGTTGGCGGGTATAGGTGGCGGCGACATAAGTTTTGACATTACCCAAACTTACAGAGTCACCATTCGCGGCCAGCGCACCGCCGACATTTTTTTCTACACCGCCGACGGTCGCGGAAACAACCTGCACTTGGGCACTTTTATCCAAGCAGTCTACGCAGACGATGCGGATATCGCTATCGATATCATTGGTGGTGGCAGTCAACGTATCAACGCTGCTCGCGGTCGCCACTACGTTGCCGCCCACATACAGGCTTACCATTGCTCCGTTGATATCGAGGCGGTTCAGGTTCACGCTAATATCGTAGTTTTGCGCCGCACCACGCAACGAGGCCTCGTCAAAGGGCACGCCTTCGCTGCCGCGCAGCGTAATGATCTGGCGACTGCCGTAGCCGTCGCTGGCGAGCCGGCTCGCCGCTTCCCAAAGCGGCGTGCTGATCATGCGGCCGGTCAATGGATCCAGGCTGTGGGCGAACAGGCGGCCACTGAAGTCGGAGGTGTCGTAGCGGGCCGAATAGATAACCGAGCCCGCCTCCAGGGACGTGGAATTGAAAGCTACCGAGGACTGAGAGCCGATAACACTGGAAATCGTGTCCACGGTTTCATTGAGCGCGGTGGTCAAGGAGGCGGTATCCGCTACCTGCCAGTAACGACCGCCACCATTTGTGCCGGCATCGCTCAGCAGAGGGTTTTCCACCGCAGGGTCATCGCCAAAGCCAATAAAATAGCTGATGATATTGTTCTTGACCCCACTGCCGTCCGGGCGGCTGAGATCTGGACGAAGGTCTATACCGTAGAGGGCCGCAGCCACATCGTCGAGGTAATCGGAGCCGCCATTGGCGTCGTAGGTCAGCCCCGGCTTCTTATCGAAGTCAAGACAGTCGGATTCCGAACTGGCGCAGTCGCCGTCGTAGTCTTCGACATGAGTGTTATCGACGATATCGATATCGCTGCTGGGTATGCCCGCGCTCAGCACCACGGCGAAATTTTTCTGGCAGTACTGCTGGATCGCAGGGCTGTCACTGGCGGGTCGGCTTACGCCGTCGCCGTACTCGGGCTCTGGCCCCAGCACATCGGCCGCGGCTGCAGTCGGCGAAGACGCCTGTTGCGGATGCAGCGTCAGCGTCTCCGATTCATGTCCCTGGACAAAATAGCGACCGACGGACAGCAATGCCTCGGCCAGCGGCGCGCCGCCTTCGGCCTGCACACTGCCGATTTTCAATATTGCATCTTCGCGCGCGTCGCTGTCATTGACGCTGGAGATTCCTTTCAGAATGAGAGCGCCATCGTAATCGGCGTCGGCGCCCGGCACAGGGTTGGGATTTAATCGCGCCACCCCGACCCGCATATTCTGCACCCGCCCGACAATATCGGCGGCCGCCTGCTGCGCCTGCTGAAGTCGCGCACTGCCCATGCTCGCCGATGAGTCCAGCAGTATCATCATATTCGCTTCCGTCGTACCGACGGAGGTCAGCGGCGCATCGGCAATATCGATTGGCTCCGCGCTGACACAGGTAGAAAGGGTCGCCGAAAATCCGAGAAGACCGGAAAGGATAGTCTTCAGGCCGTAATCCATTAACTTTATTTCCTTCATGAGCAAGCCCTCAGAACCGCCGGCCATATTGAACGACGATGGTGCGTTTGGTGTGCGGGGAAAGCCCTTCCCCTTGGGCCACTACGCGAAATACGTTTATTTGACCGGCGCCGGTACTGTTGCCGTAGCCCTCCACCGTAATGCTTTCCGACGCATCCATGTTGTCGGCCAGTCCCGCCATTTCGATAAAGTAGCGTCCCTTCACAGCCTGCCCGTTGATTGTCTCGTTCACCTCTACGGATTTTCCGTCCCATGAATTGACACTGAACAGATCGAGCGGGCCTTCGCCTTCCAGGTGCAATCCTGCAACCGTACCGAACTCGCCGGTGGTCTGTATGCGATTCTCCAGATAGCTTTCACCAATTCGCAAAATGGCCTCGGCAGCCTCAAGCGCGGTTTTGGCGTCGCGAGAGGCGAACGTCATTTTCTCTTCCAGTAACACGGTGCGCGCAGCGGAGACACTGATCAGCGACAGCACCAGCAGGATTATCATGCTGACAACCAGAACTGCACCTTTTTGTCGGGTTACGGAAACCATCACATATCTCCCCGGTTGCGCACCTTGGCAGAACTCAGGTAGATTTTTCTGAGCTTGCGATCGGTGTAGTCCCATTTCTTGCCGTCCAGATCGGTGATCTCCAGATCGTCCGCCTGCACCGAATTTTCACTGGCCACCACCAGCTGCACCCGGATATTCAGCACCTTTTTCATCTCCACCTCGTCGGCCCTACCCCAGACATCCACGGCATCGTCTCCGTCGCTATCCGCGCCGTAGAGAATCTGCATATTCTCGATGCGCGGCACCAGCTCCTGTGTTCCAACGCCGCTTTCGCTGACATAAAGGGAGGTTCCGAATTGATTCTCCGCAATAAAAAATGTGCGCAGGTAAGGGGTCAGGATGCGCGCATCGGCACCGTACTGCCGCTGTAAGGGTGACTGCTTAAGGTTGTCAACGGCTCCAGGCATGTTGCAGTTTCCGGAGTTGTGGGTAATCGTCAGCTTTTCCGGCTCGTTGTTACCACCGCCCCCGCCACCACCAGTGCAGCCGCCCTTGCCCTGAACCGAAGTGATCGTCATCAGTTCACCGCTTTCACAGTTGGCAATCAGCACTATTTGTCCCGGCTCCAATGCGCAATTTGGCGAGACATGCATGGCCTGCGCATTTACAGACGGCACCATGTTGCCTCTGCCCCGGCAGGCGTCGTCGGTGCCACCGAGGATCAGCATGTCTGTTCCCTCGACCACCTTCAGTCCCCCGACAGTCGCATTAGCACCGACATTGTTCTCTCCCCCTATGCCATTTGACCCGATCAGTACGCCGTAGACATCGTCATAGCCGGCCAGGTAGTCGGGATCCTTAGGATCGAGGTGGTTGCGCACTGATGAAGCGGGAGGCGCGCAACCCCAGAAATCCGCCATGCGTATTTCCTGCAGCAACAGATCCATCGCAAAGCGCCCGCTTTCCTGCACCCGCGCGAATTCGGTCTGCATACGCATGATGTTGCGGTTGCCATCGAAGATCTGCAGTACGCCCATCAGCAGCAGTGCGCTCAGCAGAATACCGATCATCAACTCGATCAGGGAAAGGCCTCGCTGTCGTTTAAGTGACTTCATCTTCAAAGCTCCACAACCAGCTGATAGGAAAATTCTTCCGGCACTGCGGCAGCGGTACCGCGATCTTTGCCGGTATGCTGCTCCTTCCAGAAGACGGTCAGCGTCACCTGAGTTCCGTTGACGTCGATCTCGCCCTTGCCTGACGGCAGGTTTGTCTTGATGACCTGGCCCCAATCGTAAAGATCCTGATTGACACAGGTAGCGCCGCAACCCGAAGCCGTCTCACTACCGTCCACCGTTTGGCCGTCGTAATTCATCCGGCCAGTAGGATTGGCACGGATGCGGTCGGCCATCTCCTGGGCGGCGAGGCCGGCGAGATAGCGGTTATGGGAGTTGTTGGCGTTTTTCAGGCTCATCACCTGGGTGGCGGACAATCCAAGTAGACCGACCGCCAGAATGAGCACCGTGATGAGTACTTCCATCAGTGTTGCGCCAGCGTGCTTTTTCATCGTCAGCCTCCTCCGCAAGCAATGCCGGATTTGGTACGCATGACTCCGGTGGCGAGCAGGCTCACCTCCTTGCCGTAGTTACCAGAACGGTCGTCGCAGATACTGAGGATCACTGCTCCACTGGCCCTGCCACGGGCGCTGAACGTCAAGCTGACGTTAGCTCCCGTATCGGCAGCAACCGAAACAGCAGGCGCCGCCATGCGCACCAGCCGTAACTCTTCGCTAGAGTCAGCGCCGCTATCAAGATTCCCGTCGCCATCAGCGTCGAACCAGACCCTGACACCATTGCCAATATTGTCGGAGACGGAGCTGACCTGAAC
Source organism: Microbulbifer marinus (assembly GCF_900107725.1). Classification (GTDB taxonomy): domain Bacteria; phylum Pseudomonadota; class Gammaproteobacteria; order Pseudomonadales; family Cellvibrionaceae; genus Microbulbifer; species Microbulbifer marinus. The sequence goes on from NZ_FNQO01000006.1 coordinate 34,976, forward strand.
GCTGCTACCGCGGCGCACAGCCTCTGCGCGTGCAAAGTGCAGTGCGCCGGCGAGGTCATTGGCCGCGGATGTCAGGCGGTTATTTTTGATTAGTGAGGTAAAAGAGGGGACGCCGATTGCGATCAAGATAGCCAGTATCGCAATCACTATCATCAGCTCTATCAGGGTGAACCCTGCAGATCTTTTCGCTATTCGCATTATCGTTTCCTTACGAGGTCGCAGCTGTTCCTTCAACTGCGCGATAAAGAGCCTCTGAAGCCTAAGGCAAAGTGAAAAATCTGCAGCTTTATTGGCGGCTAGTTCTTTCAGGTACGACAGGCGGCACTGGATCGACGACAAACGGCGTCGCAACAACTTTGCGACAAGCATTGCAACGCCGCTGCCGATTGCAGCACACAACTGTAAAGAGCTAAATCACGTCAAGTTTTCGTAGCAGCCGGGCAGAGGGAACCGCTACCAGGTACCAGGATGGCCGGCAGCAATTGATGGGCGGGAATTTTATGTAGACAGGGTAGCGACGCTTCGCGTCGCTTTTTTTAACGCAGCTCTTTCGGCAGCGAGAAGCGGATATTCTCCTCGCGCCCGGCCATTTCCTGCGGCAGTTCGGCGCCGAGGTCCTGCAGGCGATCGATCACCTCCTGCACCAATACCTCAGGGGCCGAAGCGCCGGCGGTGATACCGATAGCGCTTTTGCCGGCGAGCCACGCCGGATCTATATCGCCGGCGCCATCGATCAATTTGGCGGTAGCGCCACAGCGTTCGGCAAGTTCGCGCAGCCGGTTGGAGTTGGAGCTATTGGGGCTGCCCACTACCAGGACCAGATCGCTCTCCAATGCCAGCTGTTTGACCGCATCCTGGCGGTTCTGGGTCGCGTAGCAGATGTCGTCTTTACGTGGACCGCGGATATTCGGGAATCGGGCGCGCAGGGCGTCGATGACCCGCGCGGTGTCATCCATGGACAGGGTGGTCTGGGTTACATAGGTAAGATTGTTTTCGTCCTGCACCTGCAGGCTGGCAACGTCTTCCTCGTCCTCCACCAGATAAATGGCACCACCGGCACTGGCATCGTACTGCCCCATAGTGCCCTCGACCTCGGGATGCCCCTGGTGGCCGATCAGGATACACTCGGATCCATCGGTGCTGAACTTGCTCACTTCCATATGCACCTTGGTGACCAGCGGGCAGGTGGCATCGAACACTCTGAGACCACGGTCGGCAGCCTCTCGCTGTACCGCCTTGGACACGCCGTGGGCACTGAAAATCACGATCACGTCGTCCGGCACCTCTGCCAGCTCATCCACAAACACGGCGCCGCGCTCGCGCAGGCTGTCCACCACAAACTTGTTGTGTACCACTTCGTGACGCACATAGATGGGCGCACCGAACACGTCCAGCGCGCGATTAACGATATCGATGGCGCGGTCGACGCCAGCACAGAAGCCGCGGGGATTTGCCAGTCGGATTTGCATAGTCAGTTCAAAACTCTCATTGCGGGAATCGCTCGTACCAGTCGGAACAGCAGGCCTACTGGATCGAGTCCACCGCGATAATCTTCACGTGAAAATTCAGCGTCTGTCCCGCCAGCGGATGGTTGAAATCGACGGTAACCTCGTCTTCACCAATTTCACGAATGATGCCGGGCAATTCGCCGCTGCCATTGTCGAAGGAAACTACCAACCCCTCTTCCAGCTCGATATCCGGGGAAAAGGTATCCCGGCGCACCTTCTGGATATTGGACGGGTTGCGCTGGCCAAAACCCAGCTCCGGCGGAATCTCGATCTCCGCCTCGTCACCGGCCTTGAGGCCGAACAGGGCTTTTTCAAACCCCGGCAGCAGGCTGCCGTCACCGACACTGAAGGTCGCTGGGTCACCCTTGAAGGTGGAATCCACCTCGGTGCCATCGTCCAATTTCAGGCTGAAATGCAGTGTGACCCGGCTGTGTTCGCCGATTATGGTATTGCTCATAAATATTTAAACTTCTGCGCTCTTCTTTGCATCGCCACTGTCTTTTTCGGCAAAGAACAGCAATTCGATTACCAGCATCGCGGCCCCTATGCTGATCGCCATGTCCGCGACATTGAACACCGGAAAATGCCAGCTGCCGTAATAAACGGAAATAAAGTCCCGCACATAACCCAGCAACATGCGGTCCCATAGGTTGCCCAGGGCTCCGCCGAGAATCAGCGCCAGTGCGAAGGGCTCCCAGCGCTTGCTCGCCGGCAGGCGCCACAGCCAGACAGTGACCATGGCGCTGAAGCCCAGTGCGATGGCGCCAAACAGCCAACGCTGCCAGCCGCCGGCATCGGCGAGGAAGCTGAAGGCCGCACCGTAGTTTTCGGCATAGGTGAATTTCAGCAGCCCGGGAATGATCTGCATGGCCGGACCGTGCATAAACTCATCCACCGCCCACACCTTGGTGGCGATATCCAGCGCGATCACCAGCAGTGCCAGCCAGTACCAGCGCCACGGGTGACCGAACAGGCTCAGGCCTTTATGCCCGTTGTCAGGCATAGTGACGCTCCTCACCTTTACCCGCAATATTGTCTACACAGCGGGAGCAGATCTCCGGATGCTGCGGATCGGCGCCGACATCGGCGCGAAAGTGCCAGCAGCGCGCGCACTTGGGATGATCCACTTTGCGCACCGTGACTTTGAGGCCCGCCAGTTCCGTCGCCTCGGCACCGGCGGCGTCGCTGAGCGGTTGCACCGAAGTGGAGGAACAGATCAGCACGAAGCGCAGCTCATCTTCAAGTTCGATCAGTTTTTCGCGCAGGTCGTCATCGGCGAACAGCGTCACCGCCGCCTGCAGAGAACCACCGATATTGCCGGCCCCGCGCTGCTCTTCGAGCACTTTGTTTACCGCAGTTTTCACCTGTGCGATGGCCGCCCAGTAATCGGCGCCCTTGTCGGCGTCCGCCGGTAGCGTCGGCAGCGAATACCACTCCTCGACAAACACACTGTCACCGCGCTCGCCGGGAATAAACTGCCACAGCTCGTCGGCGGTGAAGCTCAGGATCGGCGCAATCCAGCGGGTGAACGCCTGCACGATATGGTACAGGGCAGTTTGCGCGGAGCGGCGCGCAACGCTGTCCTTCTGCGTGGTGTACTGGCGATCCTTGATGATATCCAGGTAGAAGCCGCCCATCTCCACGACGCAGAAGTTGTGCAGCTTCTGGTAGATCTGGTGGAACTGGTAGTTGTCATAGGCGGCTATGATCTCGTCCTGCAGGCGCGCGGCCACATCCAGTGCCCAGCGATCCAGCGCCAGCAGCTCCTCCGCCGGCAACAGATCCTTGCCCGGATCGAAGCCGGCAAGGTTCGACAGGAAGAAACGCGCAGTATTGCGCAGGCGGCGGTAGGAGTCCGCGGTGCGCTTCAGGATCTCGTCGGAGACGGCCATCTCGCCACTGAAGTCAGTAGCCGCCACCCACAGGCGCAGCACGTCGGCGCCGAGCTTGTTGATCACATCCTGCGGCGCCACGGTGTTGCCGATGGACTTGGACATCTTGCGCCCCTGGGCGTCCACGGTGAAACCGTGGGTAAGCACCTGCCTGTAGGGCGCGCAGTCGTTGATCGCGATGGAGGTCTTCAGCGAGGACTGGAACCAGCCGCGATGCTGATCGGAGCCCTCCAGGTACAGATCCGCCGGAAAACGCAGGCCGTCGCGGCGCTCAAGTACCGCGTAGTGGGTCACACCGGAATCGAACCAGACGTCCAGCGTATCGGTCACCTTCTGGTACTGGTCCGCGTCATCGCCGAGCAGCTCGCGCGGATCCAGGTCGAACCAGACATCCATACCCTCGGCATCGACTTTTTCCGCCACCTTGTCCATTAGCGCCGGGGTATCCGGGTGGATCTCGTGGGTTTCCTTGTGCACGAACAGCGCGATGGGCACGCCCCAGGTGCGCTGGCGCGAGATACACCAGTCCGGGCTGGCATCCAGCATCGCGTCGATGCGCGCCTTGCCCCAGCCGGGGATCCACTGTACTTCGTCTGCAGCCTTCTGCGCGTGATCCAGCAGATCATTCTGCTGCATGCTGACAAACCACTGCGGCGTGGCACGATAGATCAGCGGCGTCTTGGTGCGCCAGCAGTGCGGGTAACTGTGGACCAGCTTGCCCTGGTGCAGCAGCACGCCTTTCTCTTGCAGCACATCGACAATCTTCTCATCCACCTTGTAGACATGCTCGCCGGCGAAGACCGGAACGCTGTCGCGGTAGACGCCATTGTCGTCGACGTAGTTGAGCGTCTCGATGCCGTAGCGCTTGCCCACCAGGAAGTCGTCCGGGCCGTGATCCGGTGCCGTGTGTACGCAGCCGGTACCAGCGTCGGTGGTGACGTGGTCGCCGAGAATGATCGGCAGCTCCTTGTCGTAGAAGGGATGATGGACCTTCAGGTGCTCGAGTGCGGCACCGCGAATATGACCGACCACTTCGCCTTCCAGCCCCGCGCGCTCCAGCACCGCGTCTTGCAGTTCTTCGGCTACCAGGATGCGGCGGTCACCGACCTGCACGACGACATACTCGAGTTCAGCGTTGACGGAGACCGCCTGGGAGGACGGCAGTGTCCAGGGAGTGGTGGTCCAGATGACCACCGACAGCTGGCCGTCGCCGGCGTGACCACCGGCGGCATCGGCAATCGCCAATGCGGTCTCTTCCGTCACCGGGTAGCAGACGTCGATGGAGAAGGAGGTCTTGTCCTGATATTCCACTTCGGCCTCGGCCAGGGCCGAGCCACCTACCACGCTCCAGTACACCGGCTTGAAGCCGCGCGCCAGGTGGCCGTTCTTCACGATGCGGCCGAGCGCGCGGATGATGTCGCCCTCGAACTGGAAATCCATCGTGCGGTAGGGGTTGTCCCACTCGCCGAACACCCCCAGGCGGATGAAGTCTTTCCTCTGTCCCTCGACCTGCTTGGCGGCGTACTCGCGGCACTTCTGGCGGAAGGTCTTGTGATCCACCTTGGCGCCGGCCTTGCCGATTTTCTTTTCCACGCGGTGTTCTATCGGCAGACCGTGGCAATCCCAACCCGGCACATAGGGGGCGTCAAAACCGCTCAGGGTCTTCGACTTGACGATAATGTCCTTCAGGATCTTGTTGACCGAGTGACCGATATGAATATCGCCGTTCGCGTAGGGGGGCCCGTCGTGCAGGATAAACTGTTCGCGCCCGGCACGCGCCGCGCGAATCTGTTCGTAGAGCTTGCCCTGCTGCCACTTTTGCAGAATGGCCGGTTCCCGCTGCGGCAGGTTACCGCGCATCGGAAAATCGGTCTCGGGCAGGTTCAGAGTCGCTTTGTAATCGGTCATTGGGTGTCTACTTCAGCTCTAGTAGAAAAAATTAAACGGTTGTCTGCGGCCGCGATTCCTAGGATCGCTCCCGCGGATGTTGCACGAACCATTCTCGGGCATCGCTTATATCCTGGGCGATTCTCGCCTTGAGGATATCCAGGGAGGCGAATTTCTCTTCGTCGCGCAGTTTGTGGCAGAACTCCACCGCCAGCTCGCGGCCGTAGAGATCTCCACTGAAATCGAACAGGTTCACCTCCAGCAGCGGCTGTGCGCCCTCGCCCTCCACCGTGGGACGGAAGCCGACATTGGCCACGCCGTCGATCTCTGTGCGCCCGGCAGCCAGTTCACTGCCATCGGTCGCGGTGGTGCGCACCGTATATACGCCGACGAGCGGCGAGCGGTAGCGGTGCAGGCGTACATTGGCCGTCGGCGCGCCCAGCTGGCGCCCCAGCGAGCGGCCCGGCGCGACGCGCCCGGTAATGCGGTAGGGCTTACCCAGCAGCGTCTCGGCCAGCTCGAAGTCACCGTCCTGCAGCGCTTCACGGATCCGTGTGCTGCTGACCCGCGCACCGCGGATTTCCACTGTCGCGGTATCCTCGACAGTGAAGCCCGCCTCGGCACCAACCTTCTGCAACAGGCGGTAATCACCACTGCGGTCACAACCGAAACGGAAGTCATCGCCGACGACCAGGTGGCGGATACCCAGGCCATCCACCAGGATGCGCTGGATAAACGCCTCGGCGCTGAGATTGCGCAGCTTTTCGTTGAACTGCAGGCACAGCACCCGGTCCACGCCGGCCTCAAACAGGGCCAGCACCTTTTCCTTGAATCGCATCAGCCGCGCCGGCGCCCTTTCGCCGGAGAAAAACTCGTGGGGCTGCGGCTCGAAGATGATCGCCACCGACGGCAGGTCGTGCTCGCGGGCGCGCTGATTCAACTGCGCGATGATCGCCTGATGGCCGCGGTGCACACCGTCGAACGAGCCAATCGTGGCCACACAGCCACGGTGCCGGGGACGCAGGTTGTGCAACCCGCGAATCAGTTCGCGTTCCTGTTCCCGTACTTGGGCCAATGCGGTCTTCCCATCCTGACAAAATCGAGCCGCGCAGTATAGCGGATTCGTGGTGCCCGGTCAGTGGGAAAGCCCGGCCTGCGGGCGCCGGTCAAGCGGAACACTGCGGTCAGCTGGTAGCGCGGAAATGGCGCGGCCGCAGACCAGAAACAAGCAGCACCAGCACGAAGGTGGCGCCGCCGCCGGCCACCATCACCGCCATGCGCCAGGCGCGATCCAGCCACGACCAGTCACTCCAGTCCTGCCAGTGATACAGGGCCAGCAGCAGTACACCCACCATCGCCAGGTTCGCCGCCAGCAACCGTAGGAGATAGGCGCCCCAGCCGGCTTCCGGACGATAGATGTCATCGCGGCGCAGCCCCTGATACAGCAGCCAGGCGTTGATCGCCGCCTGACAGGCGGTGGCCAGCGCCAGGCCCATGTGACCGAGCTTGAAGTAGTAGTTGAGTGGAATGACGAAGGCGAGGCTCAGCACCATTTTCGCGGCAATCGCGATCAGCCCGAAGCGCACCGGCGTATAGGTGTCCTGGCGGGCAAAGTAGCCCGGTGCCAGCACCTTGATCAGCATGAAAGAAAGCAGTCCGAGGGCATAGGCGCGCAGTGACCAGGCAGCCATCTGCATATCGCGCGGCTCCATTTGCCCGTACTGGAACAATGTGGTCAGCAACGGCTCCGCCAGCACGATCAGCGCCACCGCCGCCGGCAGCGAGATCAGCGTGACACTGCGCAGCGCCCAGTCCAGGGTGTGGCGAAAGCGCCGCGGATCGCCGCCGGCGTGCTGGCGCGACAGGTTCGGCAGGATGACCGTGGCCACGGCGACACCGAAGACCCCCAACGGCAATTCAGTCAACCGGTCGGAGAAATACAGCCAGGACACGCTGCCGGTGGGCAGGAATGAGGCCAGCACGGTATCCAGCACCAGGCTGATCTGCGTTACCGACACCCCAAAAATGGCCGGCGCCATCAGCCGCAGAATCTTGCGCACCCCCGGGTAGTTCCAGTCCCAGCGCGGCCGCGGCAGCAACCCCTGCCGCATCAGAAACGGTACCTGAAACAGCAACTGCACCACACCCGCAGCAAACACCCCCCAGGCCAGCGCCATAATCTGCGGCTCGAACCAGTCGGTCGCCAGGGTTGCCGCGGCGATCAGCATCAGGTTCAGCAGCACCGGGGTCAATGCCGGTACCGCAAAGCGGTCGAAACTGTTCAGTACCGCTCCGGCAAACCCGGTCAGGGAGATCAGCATCAGATAGGGAAAGGTGATGCGCAACATGTCTGCGGCGAGATCGAACTTCTCCCGTTCGCTGCCGTCCCACCACCAGCCGAATGCGAAAATTCCCGCCACGAGCGGCGCACATAGCACACCGAACAATGTGACTAACAGCAGGGTTCCGCCCAGGGCGCCGGCAACCCGGTTGTTCAGCTCCCGCGCCGCCGCCAGGCCACCCTTCTGCCGGTACTCGGCCAGTACGGGCACAAAGGCCTGGGCAAAGGCGCCCTCGGCGAACAGGCGGCGGAAGAAGTTGGGGATCTTGAAGGCCACAAAAAAGGCGTCCGCGGCATCGCCGGCGCCGGCAAAACGGGCTAAAACCATGTCCCGGGCCAACCCCATGACGCGCGACAACATGGTCGCACCGCCGACGATCGAACTGCCACGCAACAGTCCTACCGAGCCGGCTTTCTCGCCTGAATGGTTCTGATTGGCGGGCGACTGCGACAAAGTTGCGACTCCTGGCGGTTGCTGCGGGCTTAATGGCCGGCAAGTCTACATCAATTCAGCCGGTCACACGGAAGTGCCGGAATGCCAAATAGGTCCTACGACCTTTGGCGCGCGAGCCTATACTCAAAGTGAGCTAGTTGCGCGCCCCGAGGGAGAGAGGTGGCGTAAGGAGATGACGGATGACCATCAACGCATTGATTATTGCTCTGGCGCTGGCAATTGTGCTGTATGTCGCAGTAGTGCTCGGGCCCCGTCCCCAGCGTGTGCGCGTGAGAATAGACGCACCCCGCGACCGGCGCTATCGCCGCCACCACCGCTAGTGCGGAGGTAGCAGAGGCGGAGCTGCCACATTTCGCCACAATTGCGCTCGGCTTTGCCACACTGGTGCCATGCCAGCGCCTTCTTGCAGTTTTTAAATAAGTCTCGACCGGGCAGGAAACCCAGACAGGCCGAAAAGGCCGAAGACTGAGGTAGCCCATTTAAGAGACTGCAAAACCGCAAGGAGAAAGAACAATGAAAAAAGTATTGATGGCTGTAACTCTGGGCTCCGTTATCGCTACCAGCGCTCAGGCAGCAGAACAAACTCAAGAGTTCAAGGGATCTAAACTCACCCCGGCCAAGCAGGCCACTGTATTTACCGGCGCCGCTGTCGCGGGCGCCGCCGTGGGTGGTCCGGTCGGATTTATCGCCGGTGCCCTCGGCGGAGCCTGGCTGGGCGAGCAGATCAAACAAGCAGAAGAGGCAGACATGCTGGCGACACAACTGACAGAAAGCCGCGCAGAACTCAGCAACCTGGCACAACAACTGGACGCGGCCCGACTGTCCGCCAACGATGCCAACGAACTGGCGCTGGACTCACTGCACTTCCAAATGCTGTTCACCACCGGCAACGATCAGCTGCAGGACGGCCAGATGAACCAGCTCGGCGCAGTGGCAGACTTCCTCAAGCGCCACCCCCACCTGCAGGTGCACCTCGAGGGCCGCGCCGATCCCCGCGGCAGTGATGGCTACAACAACGTACTGTCCGACCAGCGCGCGCTCAGCGTACAGCGCGCCCTGGAAGCCTACGGTGTGGACGCGTCACGCATCAGCCGCCGCGCCTTGGGCGCCACCTACTCTGAGGCCCCCCGCGGTGATGCAGATGCCTACGCGATGGAGCGCCGGGTGGACATCCATTTCAACCTGCCGGAGTCCATGGCCGGTCGCCTCTGACCAGGGCGGGCTCCGCGCGGATCGCAAATCCGCTGCAGAGCCAGCTGCACACTTCCCAACTCCCTCTGTCAGTAACCCTGTTGTGCTTGCGGGCGCATGGCGCCCGCCTTTTTCCATTAGTCCGCAAATTCAGGCATGATTCCCCGCCAGTATAAAAATCACCCGGAAGCAGCCATGAGTGCCACTATCGCCATTGTCGAAGACGAGCGCGCCATCGCCGAAAACTACCGCGACGCCCTGCGCCGCAGTGGCTATAGGGTCGACCTGCACAGCTCGCGCCCGGAGGCCCTCGCGGCCTTTCGCCAGCGCCTGCCGGATCTGGCGGTCATCGACATCGGCCTGGGGGCGGAAGTCGAGGGCGGCTTCGAACTGTGCCGAGAACTGCGCGCCATGGCTCCGAGCCTGCCGATCCTTTTCCTGACCGCCCGGGATTCGGAACTGGATATCATCTCCGGGCTGCGCCTCGGCGCCGACGACTACCTGACCAAGGACATTTCCCTGCCGCACATGCAGGCGCGCATCAACGCCCTGCTGCGCCGTGTCAGTGTGCTGCGCGATCAGAGCGATGAAGCCGAAACGCTGACCCAGGGCAAACTGGAACTGGATATCTCGCGACTGCACTGCCACTGGGGCGGAGAGCGGGTGGATCTGACCGTGACCGAATTCTGGATTGTGCACGCCCTGGCGAAGAGACCCGGCCATGTAAAGTCCCGCAGCCAGCTGATGGAGGCGGCGCGCGTGGTGCTGGACGACAACACCATCACCTCCCACGTGAAGCGCATCCGCCGCAAATTCCAGGCACTGGATGCCGATTTCAACGCCATCACCACGGCCTACGGCATGGGCTACCGGTGGCAGGTGTAATACCGGCAACCCTCGCACCGTGAAACTGTTCCCATGAAGCTGCGCCGCCAACTCCTGCTCGTCAGCCTGGTCGCCCTGGCCCTGCCGTGGGCAGGCTGCCAATACCTGCGCCAGGTCGACGCTGCGCTCGCCCAGGGCCAGATGCAGGCGCTCGAGGCAACGGCCAGTGCAGTGGCGGCGCGACTTGCCAGTGCACCGCAACTGATCGCGCCGGATCCGGAGCGCCACGGACGCCCGCCGGGTGCCCAGCTCTACGTCAATTCGTTACCCAATGCGCCGCTGCTGGACGGCTATGGGGATGACTGGCGCCCCCTGCAGATTCCCGCGCGGGAGCTGCTCGATAGCAGCGGCGAAGCAATGGCGCAGATCACCCTCGGCCGGTATACCGACCGCGTCTACCTGCTACTCACCGTCGCCGACAACACGCCTGCCTACCAGGATCCACGCACGGGGCTGCTGGCCGGCGGCGATGCCATCGAGCTGTATACCGCCGACCGTCACTACACGTTGCCGGTCGCCAGCCAGGGCGCCGCCCAGGCACACTGGTACAACCCGCGCCGCGGCAGTTATGAGCGCGAACTGCGCCTGCGCGGCCGCTGGACCTCGTCCGCCCGCGGCTACCAGCTGGAACTGACCCTGCCCTACGCACTGACCGGAGGCTCACTGGCCGTCAGTATCGCCGATCGGGCAACCAGTAACGGCGCCCCCCCGCAACGCAGCGCCAGCACGCTGCCCGCCGACGGGCTGCCCGGCAAGCTGGTACAACCGTTGCCGCAATTGCAGGCAGAACTGGATCAGTTCGCCCGCCCACAACTGCGGCTCGCCGTCGTCGACAGCGAGGGTTTTCTGCTCGCCAGCAGCGGGCAACTGGCGCGGGCAGACGAGACAAAGCCGTCACAGTCGTGGCTGCGCAGCTGGATCTATCGTCGCCTGCTGGCACGTGAATCCCTGCCGGAGATGCCGGAAGCACAGCTACCCGAGAAAATGACACTGAACCGTACCAGCGCACAGCAGTGGTTTCGCGGCCCCCGGGAGAGCCGTATCGGCGCTGTCAGTGTGCCGGTGATCACCCGCGCCGACGATATCGTCGAACGCCCGCTATTGGCGCGGGTAGTGGCACTGCAATCCGGTGAGGCGCTGCAGTCGCTGACCGAGTCCGCCGCGCACCGGCTGTGGCTGATCAGCTGTGCCGCCGCCGGCGCCGCCCTGCTGCTACTGCTCGGCTACGCCAGCTGGCTGTCCTGGCGCATCCGCCGCCTGCACCGGGCCGCCCGCAATGCGGTGGACGCCAGCGGCAAACTGCGCGGCAATTTCCCGCGCTCGCGCCTCGGTGATGAACTGGGGGCGCTGAATCGCGCTTTCGCCAGCCTGCTGGCCGAGCTGGACCAGTACCACCACTACCTGCGTACGCTGGCGAGCAAGCTGTCCCACGAGTTGCGCACACCGCTGGCGGTGGTGCGCTCATCGCTCGACAACCTGTCGGCGAGCGACCTCGACGATGACGGCCGTCGCTACGCCGAACGCGCGATGGACGGTAGCGCGCGCTTGTCCGGCATCCTGAACAGCCTCTCTGCCGCCAGCAACCTGGAGGCGAGTATTCACCAAGCCGAAACCGAGCAGTTTGACCTGGCGGATCTGCTGGCAGTACTGGTGCAGAGCTATGGTGATGCTCACCGCGAGCACCGCTTCGCCCTGCAAAAGCCGGCGGGCGAACTACCGTGCTGCGGCGCGCCGGAATTGCTCGCCCAGTTGCTGGACAAGCTGGTGGACAACGCCTGCAGCTTTGCGCCGCCGGGCAGTGAGATCAGGCTGACCGCTGAGCGGGCAAAGGACGGTTATCTGCTGTCGGTGGAGAACGACGGTCCGCCACTACCCGAGGGCTACAACCACAAGCTGTTCGACTCACTGGTCTCGGTGCGCGACGACGGCTGCCGGGCCGGCCACCTGGGGCTCGGATTGCATATCGCGCGGCTGATCGCCGACTTCCACCGCGGCCGCCTGACTGCGGCAAACCGGCAGGGTGGCGGCGGCGTGATCTTCACCCTGCAGCTGCCGCTTTAAGGCCGCTGCACCCCCCTTGTAGGCATACCTGTGGCGGCCCTGCTGCCGGGGGCCGTTCGCTCAACAGCCTCACCGGCAAATGTTTCACGAACGGCCCCCGGCATCAGGGCCTTCTCATCCGGCCAAGTCATTCTATCCCGAACCCTCATCATGGTTGACAAACAACCAACTGTGGGGATAATGTCGCGTCCCGATCGGGCCCCGGCCCGTTAGTTACAGATTTATTGAGATTCCAGACAGGAGCAACCGGTGGCCAACTCACCTCAAGCGAAGAAGCGCGCGCGCCAGAACGACAAGCGCCGCAACCACAACGCCAGCCTGCGCTCCATGGTGCGCACCTACATCAAGAAGGTAGTTGCGGCCATTGATGCAGGTGATGCGGAAAAAGCCAAAGCAGCCTACACAGCAGCTGTGCCGGTCATCGACCGCATGGCGGACAAGGGCATTATTCACAAGAATAAAGCCGCTCGTCACAAGAGCCGCCTGAACGCGCAGATCAAGGCACTGGCTGCCTAATCTACGCTTCGCGCGACACAAAAAGCCCCGCATCAGCGGGGCTTTTTTCGTTTTCGGCCGGTGTAATTCAGTCGGGCAGATTTGCCCCGCCGTCGTCGAGCTGCTGCGGGCGCTGCCAGTAACTGAACTGCGGTGTCCAGTCGCCCTCACCCAGCCCGGCGAGCCCGAGCAGGCTCCACATGGAGCAGTAGATATCACCGGGACCAAAGATACAGCTGTTCTTGCGATAGATGGTGTCGCCATCGCGCTCGTAGACCACCGCACCGGGCATATTGCCCTCCCCCGGCAGCACCGACTGCTCGCGAATATAGTCGCCACCGCCATGGGAGGCGAGCCGGAGCCGCCAGCCGCGGCTGTTGGCAAACTGCCGCTGCACGTCCGGCGCATCCTTGGACACCAGCACCACCGACATCGCCGACTCCAAATGAGGCACGAAGCCGTTAAAGCCGTCCGCCCACAGGGTACAGTAGCGGCAGCCCTGGCCCATGTTGTGGATCAGCAACAGCCGCTCGCGACCGGCGAACAGATCCAGCAGCGTGACTTCGCCGGCCAGGGAGGCAAAGGTGTAATTTTGCACCGCATCGCCACGGTGCTGCTTGCGCAACTCGTTGAGCTTCTGCATCAACGCAAAGATCTGCTTTTCCGTCTGCTGAATGGCATCCACGATAGGCTCCTCCCGCCCGGGCTGACTGTCGATGCGACAGACTAACCCGCGGGCGCAGCCGCCGGCTGTCGCCCGGAAGGATCGCGCGCCTGAATTTGCTCAGCGGCGGCCAGCAGGGTCACACGGTGCTACAGCAGAATCAGGTTATCGCGGTGGATCAGCTCGTCGTCGTCGCGGTAGCCGAGCAGCTCGACAAACTTTTCCGACGGCTTGCCAAGTATTTTGGCGGTCTCGCCGCTGTCGTAGTTGGCCAGGCCGCGGGCGATTTCCTCACCGGCACTGTTGCGACAGGACACCAGTTCGCCGCGCTGGAAACGCCCTTCGACCGCGGTGACGCCGACTGCCAGCAGGCTCTTGCCGCCGGTGCGCAGCGCCGCTTCCGCGCCACCGTCGATAGTCAGCGCGCCGCGCACCTGTAACTGCCCGGCCAGCCAGCGCTTGCGTGCAGTCAATGGATCCGCCTCCGGCAGCAACAGCGTGCCCAGCGCCTCACCGCTGCAGACCCGCTCTATGACGCTGTCTATGGCGCCGCCGGCAATCACCGTGCGCGCCCCCGAACGGGCGGCCAGCTGCGCCGCACGCACCTTGGTGGTCATGCCGCCGCGGCCGAGGCCGCTGCGGGAGCCGCCGGCCATTCCCAGCAGCTTCGGATCCTCCGCCGACGCCTCGCCGATCAGCTCGGCAGCCGGGTTATCGCGGGGATCCTCTGTGAACAGACCGTCGGCGTCGGTCAGGATCAGCAGGGCGTCCGCCTCCACCAGGTTGGCCACCAGCGCCGCCAGTGTGTCGTTGTCACCGAAGCGGATCTCATCGGTGACCACCGTATCGTTTTCGTTGACGATCGGCACGGCACCGAGAGACAGCAGGGTACGCAGGGTACTGCGCGCGTTGAGATAGCGGGTGCGATTGGAGAGGTCGTCATGATCGAGCAGAATCTGTGCCGCGCGGCTGTCGAACTGATCGAAAGCGTGCTCGTAGACCTGTACCAGATGGCTCTGGCCGATAGCGGCCGCGGCCTGCAATTGATGGATGGATTCCGGGCGACGGCGCCAGCCGAGCCGGTCCATGCCGGCGGCCACGGCGCCGGAGGAGACCAGGATCACCTCGATACCGCGCTGGCGCAGCGCGGCAATCTGTTCCACCCAGTTGAATATCGCCGCGCGATTGACGCCGCGACCATTGTCGGTCAGCAGGGCGCTGCCGATCTTGATGACCCAGCGCCGGCTGGCGGCGAGCTGTTGCCGAGCTTGCACCGATCCCCTCCCGTGGAAACCGCCCGATACGGGCAAAAATGCCGGGCCCATACTTCTGCCCGGCTGACGATCAATGGCGGTATTCTATATCGACGTCGTGGTCATCGTCGTCCCAATCTTCGTCTTCGTCAGCCAATCCTTTGGCGGCGCGGCGCTTGGCGCGCTGGGCCTCGCGCAGCTCATCGATACGCTCACGCGCCTCACGCTGCATCTGGCGCTGCGACTCCAGTTCCGCTTCGGCCAGCTCCGGATCCGCCGCCTCTTCTTCCTTGCGCTCTTCCAGATAGTCCATCAAGCGGCCACACAGCACGTCGGTACCCTCACCGCGAATAGCCGCCACACGGAATACCGGCCCCTGCCAGTTAAGCGCCTCGACAATCGCCTCGCAGCGTTGATCCAGCTCCGCCGCCGGTACCAGGTCGGTCTTGTTCAATACCAGCCAGCGCTCGCGTTCCGCCAGGGTCGGGCTGAAGCTGGCCAGTTCGCGCTCGATGACGCGGGCATTTTCCACCGGGTCGGAGCCGTCAAAGGGTGCCAGATCCACCAGGTGCAGCAGCACGCGACAGCGAGTCAGGTGCTTGAGGAAACGAACTCCGAGGCCGGCGCCCTCGGCGGCCCCCTCGATCAGACCGGGGATATCGGCGATGACGAAACTGCGGTGCTTCTGCACCTGTACCACGCCGAGGTTCGGCACCAGGGTCGTAAACGGATAGTTAGCAACCTTCGGCTTGGCCGCGGATACCGCGCGGATGAACGTGGATTTGCCGGCATTGGGCAGGCCGAGCAGGCCCACGTCCGCCAGTACTTTCAGCTCCAGTTTCAGGCTGCGTTCCTCGCCCAGTGAACCATTGGTGGTCTGGCGCGGGGCGCGGTTGGTACTGGACTTGAAGCGAGTGTTGCCGAGCCCGTGCCAGCCGCCCTGGGCGACCAGCAGGCGCTCGCCCGCCTCGGTCATGTCCCCGAGGGTCTCGCCGGTATCGACATCGATTACGGTGGTACCGACCGGCACTTTCAGCACCAGGTCGTCACCCTTGGCGCCGGTGCAGTTGCGCCCGCGCCCCGGTTCGCCACTCTCCGCCGCGTAGCGGGGCTGGTAGCGGTAATCCACCAGGGTATTTAGGGAGTCGTCGGCCTCCAGATAGACCGAGCCGCCGTCGCCCCCGTCACCGCCGTCCGGGCCGCCCTTCTCGACGAACTTCTCCCGGCGGAAGCTCAGGCAGCCATTGCCACCCTTGCCGGCCTGCACGTGAATGGGCGCCTCATCGACAAATTTCATGCTCTCTCCGCCGCCACCGCGGCTTTATTCCTCAATTGCAGTGTAATCTGCAACGATTTTCCAACAAAAAAGCCCCGCAATAGGCGGGGCTTTTTATGAAGCTTAGGCTTGGAACCGCTTAGGCTGTTTCGATGGAAACGAACTTGCGGTTGTTGGGGCCCTTCACTTCGAACTTCACAACGCCGTCCGCGGTAGCGAACAGGGTGTGGTCCTTGCCCATACCAACGTTTACGCCGGCGTGGAACTTGGTGCCGCGCTGACGAACGATGATGTTGCCTGCAGCTACATTCTGGCCGCCAAAGCGCTTCACGCCCAGGCGTTTACTTTCGGAATCGCGACCGTTGCGCGTACTACCGCCAGCTTTCTTGTGTGCCATGAGTCGTTACTCCTCTGCTTATGCCTTGATGCCAGTGATTTTAACTTCGGTGTACCACTGACGGTGGCCCTGGCGCTTCAAAGAGTGCTTGCGACGGCGGAACTTGATGATTTTCACCTTCTCGCCGCGGCCGTGGCTTACCACTTCCGCAGTCACTTTAGCGCCGCCTACCACGGGAGCGCCGATGTTGATCTTGTCGCCGTCGACGACCATCAGCACTTTGTCGAAATCGATGGATTCGCCAGTGGCGACTTCCAGTTTCTCCAGGCGAAGTACTTCGCCCTCTTCTACGCGGTGCTGTTTGCCACCGCTTTCGATAACAGCGTACATATTTCTATGCTCCGAAATGGACGACACGAAGCAGCGGGAGAGACCGGTAAGTCACTGCTCCGCATTTTGGGAGCTTGCGCCGTGTTGTTTAATATCAACCGCCGACCAGTTCACGGCCGCCATGGCCGGCCCGGTTCGAACGGGGCGCAGATTCTAATCAATTCGCCGGATTGATACAATAGCACCCCTTCGCTGCCGGACACCTCCGGGCAGCCCCCTACAAGCAGTATAAGGAATCCATGCATGTTGCCTTTCCACCGCGTTGCCGCCGACGACTTTGCCGCGGTCAACCAGCGCATCCTCGACCAACTGCACTCGGACGTTCCCCTGGTGGAAAACATCGGCCACTACCTGGTGGAGGCCGGCGGCAAGCGCCTACGACCGCTGCTGGTGCTGCTATGCGCACGGGCTTGCGACTATAAAGGCAGCGACCATATCGACCTGGCAACCATCATCGAGTTCATCCACACCGCCACGCTGCTGCACGACGACGTAGTGGACACTTCAGACCGACGCCGCGGCCGCCTGACCGCCAACGCCAAGTGGGGCAACGCGCCGGCGGTACTGGTAGGCGACTTCCTCTATTCCCGCGCCTTCCAGATGATGGTGGCGCTGCAGGACATGGACATCATGGCGGTCCTCTCTGACACCACCAACACCATCGCCGAAGGCGAGGTGCAGCAGCTGGTCAACGCCGGCGACCCGCAGGTGAGCGAGGACAACTACTTCACCGTGATCCATAAGAAGACCGGCGCCCTGTTCGAAGCCGCCTGTGAGACCGCGGCGGTACTGGCCGGCTGCTCGGCGGAGGAACGCAACGCACTGAAACTCTACGGCCGCCATCTGGGCCTCGCCTTCCAGCTGGTGGACGACGCGCTGGACTACCGCGGCGACCCCGAGGAGCTGGGTAAGAATGTCGGCGACGACCTGGCCGAGGGCAAGCCGACGCTGCCACTGATCTACACCATGGCCAATGGCACCGCAGCCCAGGCAGAACTGGTGCGCGAAGCGATCGAACAGCGCAGCGCGGACAAGCTGGCGGAAATTGTCGAGGCGATCGACGCCTGCGGCGCACTGGAATACACCATGGAGCGGGCGCGAGCGGCGGTCGATGAGGCCAAAGACCAGCTCGCGTTCCTTGCCGACAGCGAACAAAAAACTGCCCTGCAACAGCTGGCGAGTTTTGCCGTGGAGCGGACGGTGTAGCATCTCCCGGCACTGGAACTGTAGGGGCGAACCTTGTGTTCGCCCTTTCTGTATCTGGTTCTGCGGTTTTGAACCCGTTTCCACGGTGCTTTGTTTTGGCGCCGTGGCGGCAACGCACTGGGCGTACCATTTCGAAACCGCAGTGAATACATCCCTGTACGCTCCCTCGGCGACGTCCCTGTCGCCGACGGTTTCGAAATGGTACGCCCAGTACGTTGCCTTCGATTTGTAGCGAATAACTTTGCGAGAACAGATCGAACTCGCAAGTTCTTCAAGTGCGATTAACGTTATGCGAAGGCCCTGATGCCGGGGGCGCCACCCCAAAATGCCTACGAAACGGTGAACAAAAAAGGGCGAACACAAGGTTCGCCCCTACAAACTCAGCTGCGGTGCCGGCCGGATCAGCCGCGAATCAACTTCAGCAGCTCTTCCGTCTTTTCCTGCATCAACGCCTTGTCCCCGCGGGACTCGACGTTCAGGCGCACCACCGGCTCGGTATTGGACATGCGCAGGTTGAAGCGCCAGTCGGCAAACGCGACGCTGAGACCGTCCACATGCTCGACACTCTCTGCGCCTGTAGCGTACTTCTCTTCCGCCGCCTTCAGCAGTGCCGCCGGATCTTCGACCTTGGAGTTGATCTCTCCGGAACACGGGAAGGCGGCCATGCGCTCGCCCACCAGTTGCGACAGCGATTTGCCGCTGCGGCTGACCAGCTCGGCCACCAGCAACCACGGAATCATGCCACTGTCGCAGTAGGCGAAGTCGCGGAAATAGTGGTGTGCGCTCATCTCGCCGCCGTAGATGGCGTCTTCTTTGCGCATGCGCTCCTTGATGAAGGCGTGACCGGTCTTGCTCTGCACCGGCTCGCCGCCGGCGGCGCGGACGATATCCTCGGTATTCCAGGTCAGGCGGGGATCGTGGACGATTTTCGCGCCGGACTGCTTGAGCAGGAAGGCCTCCGCCAGCAGGCCGACAACATAGTAGCCCTCGATAAACTCGCCGCTCTCGTCGAAGAAGAAACAGCGGTCGAAGTCGCCGTCCCAGGCGATACCGAAATCGGCATCGCTGGTTTTCACTGCCTCGGCAGTGGCGCTGCGGTTCTCCGGCAGGATCGGATTGGGGATACCGTTGGGGAAGCTGCCATCCGCCTCGTGGTGCACGCGCACAAACTCGAACGGCAGGTGCGGCGCCAGGGCGTCCACGACCGCGCCGGCGCCACCATTGCCGGCATTGACCACCAGCTTCAGCGGCTTCAGGGCCGCGGTATCCACATAGCCGAGCAGGTGTTGCACGAAGTCGTCACGGTGCTCGTAACGCTCAAGCTCGCCGCGCTTCTCCACCGGGCCGAAGTTGTTTTCCTCGGCCAGACGCTTGATATCCAGCAGGCCGGTGTCGCCGCTGATCGGACGGCTGCCGGCGCGCACGAACTTCATGCCGTTGTAGTCCATCGGGTTGTGACTGGCGGTCACACAGATACCGCCGTCGAAGTCCCCGTGGAAAGTGGCGAAGTAGACTTCTTCGGTGCCGCACTCTCCGATATGGAACACATCGGCGCCGGCATCGCGCAGACCGTTGACCAGGGCGTCGGTCAGCTCACCGCTGGTCAGGCGGATATCGTGCCCCACGACGACGCGACGCGCGCCCAGGAACTGGGCGAAGGCACGGCCCACGCGGTAGGCGACATCGGTATTCAACTCATCGGGTACGCGGCCACGCAGGTCATAGGCCTTGAAACAGGTCAGCTCGGTCATTCACTTCTTCTCCAGTGCCGCCTGCTCGGGCAGGTAGACATTCTCGTATACAAAGTTGGTGGCCTCGATAAAGCCGTCGACGGAACCGCAGTCGAAGCGGCGCCCCTTGAAGCGGTAGGCCAGCACGCAACCGCGCTGGGCCTGAGCGAGCAGCGCGTCGGTGATCTGCACCTCGCCATTCTTGCCCGGCGGCGTCTCGCGAATCAGGTCGAAGATATCCGGGGTGAGGATATAGCGGCCGATGATGGCCATATTGCTGGGCGCATCTTCCGCGGCCGGTTTCTCCACCATATCGGTCACCTGGTACAGGCCCGGCTTGATCTCATTGCCGGCGATCACGCCGAACTTGTGAATCTGCTCCTTCGGCACTTCCTCCACCGCGACGATGCTGCAGCGGAACTGCTTGTACAGCTGCACCATCTGGCCGAGCACGCCGATGTCTTCGTTCAGGCACAGGTCATCGGCCAGCACCACGGCGAAAGGCTCGTCGCCCACCAGTCGCTGCCCCTGCAGAATGGCGTCGCCGAGACCGCGCATTTCGCCCTGGCGGGTGTAGGAGAAACTGGCGCTATCGATCACCTGGCGCACGCTGTCCAGGTATTTTTCCTTGCCGGTGCCGGAAATCTGGTGCTCCAGCTCGAAATTGGTGTCAAAGTGATCCTCGATAGCGCGCTTACCGCGACCGGTCACAAAGCCGATCTCCGACAGGCCGGCCTCGATAGCCTCCTCGACCCCGTATTGCACCAGCGGCTTGTTGACCAGAGGTAACATCTCCTTGGGCATGGCCTTGGTGGCCGGCAGGAAGCGGGTGCCGTAGCCGGCAACCGGGAATAGACATTTTTTCAGCATTCTTGTCCCCAACAATTCTTCTTTACAGTGCAGCTCTCTCCCCCCGGAGGCGCCAGACGGGGCAACTTATCACAAATTGGTGACAGCGTTCACTTACAGCTTATTACTGCCTGCAGGCGCCGCCGCTTGGCCCAGCCTGGGCGGAGCCGGCTACAGATTCTTGTCAGCAATCTCCGTACCAGTCACAAAAACAGTTCTGACCGACTGGACAAGCTATTCTCAGACCTTAGAATGCCCGCTCTTGCAAAAGCGCTCACTCTTTATGGCGCAAACACCCAACAACGGGGACCAAATGAGTAACTTTGTTCAAAAAAGCAGCTACAGCAAAGAAGAGCTCCTGGCCTGCTCCCGCGGCGAAATGTTCGGCCCGGGCAACGCCCAGCTGCCCGCACCCAACATGTTGATGCTGGACCGCATCACCCATGTATCCAAGGACGGCGGCGCCTATGGCAAGGGCGAACTGATTGCAGAGCTCGATATCCACCCCGACCTGTGGTTCTTCGAGTGCCACTTCCCCGGCGACCCGGTAATGCCCGGCTGCCTGGGCCTGGACGCCATGTGGCAGCTGCTCGGCTATTTCCTGGCCTGGAAAGGCAATCCCGGCCGTGGTCGCGCCCTGGGCTGTGGCGAAGTGAAGTTCACCGGCCAGATCCTTCCGACTGCCAAGAAGGTTACCTACCATATCCAGATGAGCCGACTCGTAGAGCGCAAGCTGGTGATGGGTATCGGTGACGGTTCCGTGTCTGTAGACGGCCGCGAAATCTACACCGCAAAAGACCTGCGCGTGGGTCTGTTCACCCGTACGGACAATTTTTAAGTCTGGCCGGGCAGGTCCCGCCGGGGAGGTCCGGCCGGCAGTTCCGGCCGGAGAAGTCCTCTGCGAACCTATCCTGACAAAAATAACTAATTACACTGTCGTAAAGCTTTATTGGAGATCACTATGCGCCGGGTTGCTATTACCGGAATGGGTATCACATCCTGCATCGGCACCAACACCGAAGAGGTGACCGCCTCCCTGAAGGCGGGCCGCAGCGGTATCCGTTTTATGGAGGAATATCGCGAGCTGGGCCTGCGCAGCAACGTCGCCTGCCCGGTGGATATCGACTTCAAGGAGCATATCGACCGCAAAGTGCTGCGTTTCATGGGCGACTCCGCCGCCTACGCCTACATCGCCATGCAGGAGGCGATCAAGATGTCCGGCCTGGAGGAGAGCGACATCTCCAATCCGCGCACCGGTATCGTGATGGGCTCAGGCGGTACTTCCACCCGCGAGATCATCGAAGCCGCACAGACCCTGAAGGAAAAAGGTGTCCGCCGTGTCGGCGCCTATCGGGTGCCGCAGGTAATGGGTAGCACCGTGTCCGCCTGTCTGGCCACGCCGTTCAAGATCAAAGGTGTCAATTACAGCATCTCTTCTGCCTGCGCCACCAGCGCCCACTGTATCGGCAACGGCGCCGAACAGATCCAGCTGGGCAAGCAGGATATCGTCTTCGCCGGCGGTGGCGAGGAGCTGGCCTGGAGCCTGACGCACCTGTTCGACGCCATGGGCGCCCTGTCGACCAAATACAACGACGAGCCGACCCGCGCTTCACGCCCCTACGACGCCGACCGCGACGGTTTCGTCATTGCCGGCGGCGGCGGCTGCCTGGTACTGGAGGAAATGGAACACGCCAAGGCCCGCGGCGCCACCATCTACGCCGAACTGACCGGCTATGGCGCCACCTCTGACGGCTACGACATGGTGGCCCCGAGCGGCGAGGGCGCGGTGCGCTGCATGCAGCAGGCGCTGGCAGGTATGGACGGCAAGGGCCTCGAAGGCAAGATCGACTATATCAACACCCACGGCACCTCCACCCCGGTGGGCGATGTCGCGGAGCTGCGCGCCATGCGCGAAGTCTTCGGCGACCAGGTGCCGGCGTTTGCCTCCACCAAGTCACTCACCGGCCACTCTCTTGGCGCAGCCGGCGTGCAGGAGGCGATCTACTGCCTGCTGATGATGCAGAATGACTTTATCGCCGCCTCCGCCAATGTGGACAACCGCGATGAAGCGGCAGAGGGCATGGACCTGGTGACCGAACTGCGCGAGCAGGAGATCAAGCGCGCCATGTCCAACAGCTTCGGCTTCGGCGGCACCAACGCCTGTCTGGTCTTCGATAAAGTCTGATCGGCAGCCGGCGGCAACAATAAAAAAGGGCGATCCATGGATCGCCCTTTTTTGCCTGCAGCAGTTGCTCCAACTGTCGCCTAGCCTGCGGAGCCCGCCTCCAGACGCTCCAGCCACAGCTCCACCTGCCGGGTCAGTCCCTGGCGCCAGCTGCGCTGCTGTATGCCAAACACATCACGCAGCTTGCCGCAGGCCAGCACCACGCTGTGCCCGTCGGCATCGGACAGCGCATGCAACTCCGGCGAAAAGTCCTCATCGTAGAAAGACTCGGCCCGTTCCACCACTTCGCGGGCGAACTCCATCGCGGTACAGCTGTCGGCGGCGCCATAGTGATAGACACCGGATGCCGGCGCACCGCTGGCCAGTTGCTGAGCCACTGCCACCGTCACCCGGGCCATATCCATGACGGTCACCGGACTACCCCGGCTCTGGTCGTCCAGTGCAATGGGCTGTCGCGCCACCAGACCGCGCAGTATACGCCCCAACAGGGCGTCGTCATTGCGATCCACCATCCAGCCGAAGCGCAGTACCGTGAGGTTGTCGTGCGCCGCCAGTGCGTCCTCGCAGGCCAGCCAGTTGCGCCCGGCGTCCGAAACGGGAGCGGGAACCTCGTCTTCGTCGTAGCGCTTGCGCGCGCCGCCGGGGAACACCTGATAGGAGGAGAGATGCAGCAGGTAGCTGCACTTCTTTTGGGCCAGCAGCTCGCATACCCGCAGCGCCTCCGGCATCTGCTGGCCGCCAGCACAGGCCGACACATTGATCACTATCGAACGGGGACGCAGTTGCTCCAGCTCGTCCGCCGCCAGCAACTGGACGCGAAAGCCGGCGCGCTGCAGACGTTTCTGCAGCGCGCCGTCGATCTCATTGCCGGCGCCTACGACCGCAACCGAATCCGGCCGGTAACCGGTGTGAAGCTCTGCCACGGGTTGCGCGGGGCCTTAAAAGGGAATGTCGTCGTCGAAGCTGTTGTCGAAACCGCCGGCCGGAGCCTGGTTAGACGCCTGCTTGTTGGACGGCGCCATCGGGGACGGCGCGGTGCGCCCCTGGGCGTAGGGATCCGCCTGCTGGCCGCCGCCCTGCTGCTGGTACCCGCCCTGGAAGCCGCCACCCTGCTGCTGGTCGTAACCGCCCTGGCCGCCCATACCCTGGCCAAAGCCACCACCCTGTTCGCCGCGGCCGTCGAGCATCTGCATCTCGCTGGCGACGATTTCAGTGGTGTAGCGGTCCTGGCCGGTGTTCTTGTCCTGCCACTTGCGGGTGCGCAGTGAACCCTCGATATAAACCTTGGAGCCCTTGCGCAGGTACTCGCCGGCGATCTCCGCCAGGCGGTTGAAGAACACCACGCGGTGCCACTCGGTGCGCTCCTGCTGCTGGCCGGTCTGCTTGTCCTTCCAGGTCTCGCTGGTCGCCAGGCTGACATTGGTCACGGCGCCGCCGCTGGGCATATATTTGGTATCCGGGTCGTTGCCCAGATTACCGATCAGAATTACTTTATTGATACCCCTGGCCATGGCCCTCTCCTCTTCCGCCCGGGTCGCACCCGGGGCAATAATCGTTCAAAGGTTGAATTTCTACATGCATTCACGCGCAGTTTCTGCGCGACGGCCACCAAGCGGCAACCGGTGTATTTTTATCCAGCAGCATACAACAGACGCCGCCGGTTAGTAAGCGCTTCCCGCCTCCAGGCCACGCGCGCGCAGCAACCACCACAGCAGCGCCCACAGCAGCACCACGGCAAACCCCAGTGCCGCCACTCCGCCGGCGCCAGCGAGGCCGAACAGGTAGCCGCCCAGACTGCCGCCGAAGAAGGCGCCGAGGAACTGCAGGGTCGCATAGAGCCCGGTGGCGGCACCGCGGGCCTCTGCCGGCGCGGTGCGGGTCAGCTGCGCCGGCAGCAACGCCTCGAGCAGGTTGAAGGCGACAAAGAATACCGCCAGCAATGCCACCAGTGCGAAGCCGCTGCCGACGGGCAGCAGCGTGACACTGCCGGCGGCGAGACCGATCAGTGCCAGCCCCATCGCCAGCGGCACCCGCCCGCTGCGCTCGGCGATGCGCATCAGTGGCAGCATCACCAGGAAGGTACCGAGCATCAGCGGACCGTACAGTTTCCAGTGCTGCTCCGCGGGCAGGCCGAGCTTCGCCACCACTGCCAGCGGCAGCGGGACGAACAATGCCGTCAGCAGCAGGTGTGAAAAGAACACACCACTGACCAGCTGCCAGGTCTCCCCGCTGCGCAGCAGCGCGCGAAACCCACCGCGATAGACCGCCGAGCTGGCATCTGCCTGCGGCGTCGGCACCAGGCGCCAGACCAGCACCATGCCCAGCAAGGCCAGTACCATGGTCAGCCAGAAAATGGCCGACAGGCCGCCGATGCCTGCCAGCAGCGGCCCCAGCATCACCGCCAGCATAAAGGCCACGCCAATGGCGGCGCCGATGATCGCCATGGCGATACCGCGCTTCTCGGTGCGGGTCAGATCCGCCACCAGCGCCATGGTCGCCGCGGCGATGGCGCCGCAGCCCTGCAGTACACGGCCGACGATCAGCCCGTAGACGGAGTCGGTCTGCGCCGCCACCAGGCTGCCCAGGGCGAACACCGCGAGCCCCGCGTAGATCACCGGTTTGCGCCCCCAGCGATCCGACAGCATGCCGAGCGGGATCTGCAGCAGCGCCTGGCTCAGGCCATAGGCTCCCAGCGCCAGCCCCAGCAGCGCCGGGGTGCTGCCGCGATAGTCGGTGCCGTATACCGACAGGACCGGCAGCACCATAAACAGGCCGAGCATGCGAAATACATACAGGGAAGCCAGGCCCGTGAGGGCGCGGCGCTCAGTGGAATTCATGCACATCCTGGGACAGCGTTAAACAGGGCGCGCATTGTACAGCGGTCGGCAGTCGAGCTGTAGGGCCGAGCGCCATCCGCGCCCGGGCTCAGCTGCGCCCGTAGTCGTCGTCGAAGCGAATTATGTCGTCCTCGCCCAGGTAGCTGCCGGACTGCACCTCGATAAGCTCCAGCGGTATGGTGCCCGGATTTTCCAGGCGGTGGGTCACCCCCAGGGGGATGTAGGTGGATTGGTTTTCGGTGACCAGCAGTTCCTCGTCACCGCGGGTCACCTTGGCGGTGCCGCGCACCACTACCCAGTGCTCGGCGCGGTGGTGATGCATCTGCAGGGACAGCTGCTTGCCCGGCTTGACGACGATGCGCTTGACCTGGAAGCGCGGCCCGGCATCGATGGAGTCGTAGTAGCCCCAGGGGCGGTAGACCTTGCGGTGGCGCTGGGCTTCGCTGCGCTCGGAGTGCTTCAGCCGCTGCACCAGCTTCTTGACCTCCTGTACCCGCTGCTTGTCCGCGATCAGCACCGCGTCGTCGGTGTCCACCACCACCAGGTCGCGCACCCCGAGCAGGCCCACCAGGCGGTTATCGGCCCGCACCAGGCAGCCCTCGCTGTCCTCAGCCAGCACGTCGCCGTGCAGCAGGTTGTCGTCGCCATCCCGCTCCGCCAGCTCCCACAGCGCCGACCAGGAGCCCACGTCGCTCCAGCCGGCATCCATCGGCACCACGGCGGCGGACTCGGTGTTCTCCATGACCGCGTAATCCACCGATTCGTCGGCGCAGGCGGCGAAAGCGTCGGCGTCCATGCGGGTGAAATCCAGGTCTCGCGCCGCGCCGGCATAGGCGTTGCGGCAAGCGTCGAGAATATCCGCGCGGTGATGGCCCAGCTCTTCGATATAGCGCGACGCGCGGAACAGGAACATGCCGCTGTTCCAGGAATAGTCGCCGCTGGCCAGATAGGACTCGGCGGTAACCGCGTCCGGCTTCTCGACAAACTGCGCCACCTTCCAGCTGCCCTCTTCCAGCTGCTCGCCGCGGCGGATGTAGCCGTAGCCGGTCTCGGCGCGGGTGGGCACTATGCCAAAGGTCACCAGGTTGCCCTGGGCCGCCAGGTCGGCGGCCCTTGTCACGGCCGCCCGGAAGGCCGCCACATCGGCAACCGCGTGGTCGGCCGGCAGCACCAGCAACAGCGGGTCTTCGCCACCCTCCAGCGCCGCCAGGGCAGCCAGCGCGATCGCCGGCGCCGTGTTGCGCGCGCAGGGCTCCAGCAGGATCGACTGGGCCGCCCGGCCTATCTCCTGCAGCTGCTCGGCGGCGGCAAAGCGGTGCTCCTCGTTACAGACCAGGATCGGCGCCTGCAGCTGCGCGAGCCCGTCGAGGCGCAACGCGGTGGCCTGCAGCATCGTCTCGCTGCCGGCCAGGGGCAGGAACTGTTTCGGGTAGGCTTCGCGCGACAGCGGCCACAGACGGGAGCCGGTGCCACCACACAGGATGACTGGAATCATGGATCGAAGGTTAGTTGTTAAATTTCTGCGGGGCCGAATTTTGGCACATGAGTCAGCGAGATTATACTTGCCTGTTTTCCCGGCCAAAGTATAGGAAGAGCGTGGACACGATTTACGTAAGGGGTGCGCGCACCCACAACCTGAAGAATATCGATCTGGATATTCCCCGCGACAAGCTGATCGTGATCACCGGCCTGTCCGGTTCCGGCAAGTCCTCGCTGGCGTTCGACACCCTCTACGCCGAGGGGCAGCGGCGCTACGTGGAATCCCTGTCCACCTACGCGCGCCAGTTCCTGTCGATGATGGAGAAGCCGGACGTGGATACCGTGGAGGGGCTGTCGCCGGCCATCTCGATCGAGCAGAAGTCCACGTCCCACAACCCGCGCTCAACAGTCGGCACCATCACCGAGATATACGACTACCTGCGTCTGCTGTTCGCCCGCGTCGGCGAACCGCGCTGCCCGGACCACGCCGAACCGCTGCAGGCGCAGACCGTCAGCCAGATGGTGGACCAGGTGCTGGCCCTGCCGGAGGGTACCAAGCTGATGCTGCTGGCGCCGGTGGTGCGCGACCGCAAGGGCGAACACCTGCACGTGTTCGAACAGCTGCGCCGCGACGGCTTCGTGCGTGCGCGCATCGACGGCGTCGTCTGCGACCTGGACGACACCCCCAAACTGGACAAGCGCAAGAAACACACCGTCGAGGTGGTGGTGGACCGCTTCAAGGTGCGCGAGGACCTGCAGCTACGCCTGGCGGAATCCTTCGAGACGGCATTGAACCTGACCGACGGTATCGCCTCCATCAGCTTTATGGAGGGCAAGCAGGAAGACCGCCTGTTCTCCGCCCGCCACGCCTGCCCGGTATGTGATTACTCACTGGACGAGCTGGAACCGCGCCTGTTCTCGTTCAACAACCCCGCCGGCGCCTGCCCGAGCTGCGACGGCCTCGGCGTCAAGCAGTTCTTCGACGAGGAAAAAGTCATCCTCGATCCGGACAGCAGCATCTCCGAAGGCGCTATCCGTGGCTGGGACAGGCGCAACATCTACTACTACCACATGCTCGACTCGCTGGCCGAGCACTACGGTTTCGACCTGGACAAGCCGTGGAAGAAGCTGGCGAAAAAACATCGCGAGGTGATACTGCACGGCAGCGGCGACGAAGTGATCGACTTCAGCTACGTCAACGACCGCGGTGACGTTACCGTCCGCCGGCATACCTTTGAGGGCATCATTCCCAACTTCCAGCGCCGGTATCGGGACACCGAGTCCCAGTCGGTGCGCGAGGAGCTGGCCAAGTACCTGAGCACGCAGAAGTGCCCCGACTGCCACGGCACCCGCCTGCGCCGCGAGGCGCGCCACGTATTCGTGGACGACCGCACCCTGGCACAGATCACCGAACTGCCGGTGGGCGACGCCTTTGAATATTTCGCCCACCAGCTGACGTTTACCGGCGCCCAGAAAGAAATCGCCGACAAGATCCTCAAGGAGCTGCGCGACCGCTTCCGCTTCCTGGTGGATGTGGGGCTGAACTACCTGACCCTGAATCGCAGCGCGGAGACCCTGTCCGGCGGCGAAGCCCAGCGTATCCGCCTCGCCAGCCAGATCGGCGCCGGCCTGGTCGGCGTCATGTATATTCTCGACGAGCCGTCTATCGGCCTGCACCAGCGCGACAACGAACGGCTGCTCGCCACCCTGACCCACCTACGGGATATCGGCAACACGGTGATCGTGGTCGAGCACGACGAAGACGCGATCCGCAGCGCCGACTTTATTGTCGATATCGGTCCGGGCGCCGGCGTGCACGGCGGTGAGGTGGTCGCCGCCGGCAGCCACGACGAGATCGCCGCTTGCGAGCGCTCGCTAACCGGCCAGTATCTGTCGGGCAAGAAGCAGATCGCGATACCCGAGGCGCGCAATCCGGCCGGCGACGAACTCCTGCGCATCGAGGGGGCCACCGGCAACAACCTGCAGAATGTCGACCTGGAAATTCCGGTGGGCCTGTTCACCTGCGTCACCGGCGTTTCCGGTTCCGGCAAGTCGACGCTGATCAACACCACCCTGTACCCGCTCGCGGCGACGGCGCTGAACAAGGCGACCACCCTGAAGGCCTCCCCCTACAAGGCGGTGCACGGGCTGGACCATTTCGACAAGTGCGTCGACATCGACCAGAGCCCGATCGGCCGCACGCCGCGCTCCAATCCCGCGACTTACACCGGCATCTTCACGCCGATCCGCGAGCTGTTTGCCGGCACCCAAGAGGCGCGCTCGCGCGGTTACAAACCCGGCCGCTTCAGTTTCAACGTCAAGGGCGGCCGCTGTGAGGCCTGTCAGGGCGACGGGGTGATCAAGGTGGAGATGCACTTCCTGCCGGATATCTATGTCCCCTGTGACACCTGCAAGGGCAAGCGCTATAACCGCGAGACCCTGGAAGTGCATTACAAGGGCAAGAATATCCACGAAGTGCTGGAGATGACCGTCGAGGACGCGCGCGAGTTTTTCGACCCGGTGCCGGCCATCGCCAAGAAACTGCAGACACTGATGGATGTGGGCTTGTCGTATATCAAGCTGGGCCAGGCGGCGACGACGCTGTCCGGCGGTGAGGCACAACGGGTCAAGCTGTCGCGCGAGCTGTCCAAGCGCGACACCGGCAAGACGCTGTATATTCTCGACGAACCCACCACCGGCCTGCACTTCGCCGATATCCAGCTGCTGCTCGATGTGCTGCACCGGCTGCGCGACCACGGCAACACCATCGTCGTGATTGAGCACAACCTGGACGTCATCAAGACGGCCGACTGGATCGTGGATCTCGGACCGGAGGGAGGCTCCGGCGGCGGACAGATCATCGCCACCGGCACGCCGGAACAGGTCGCCAGGATCAAGGCCTCCCACACCGGCAGGTTCCTGAAACCGATGCTGTCCGCCAACAAGGCGTAGACGCGCTCCGACAATACAACGGGCGAGCCTCTGGCTCGCCTTTTTTGTACCTACCTGCCGACAGTGGCAGCCGCTGTGGCCGTTGGTATTTACCGAGCGCTGTGATTAACTCCCCTCACCGCAAGCGCAAATACCGACAATAACTACAATGAGAATCGGCAAGTACCTGAATATAGGGCCGGCCACCATGGTGGCGGCCGCATTTATCGGCCCCGGCACCGTCGTCACCGCCAGTCTCGCCGGTGCCCGCTTCGGCTACGCACTGTTGTGGGCATTACTGTTCGCAATAATCGCGAGCATGATTTTGCAGGAAATGACGGCGCGTCTCGGTGTCGTTACCCGACAGGGGCTCGGCGAAAACATTCGCCAGACCTTTCGCCAGCCACTGGCCCGCGCGCTGGCCATCTTGCTGGTGGTCAGCGCGATCGTGATCGGCAACGCCGCTTACCAGAGCGGCAATATCGCCGGTGCCAGCATGGGGTTGCATGCACTGACGTCGGCCATCGGCAAGCCCGCCCTGCCGTTCAACCCCTGGCCACTCGTTATTGCGGCGATCGCGTTCGCCCTGTTGTGGCGAGGCGAATACCGGGTGATAGAGGGCGCCCTGGTGTCACTGGTCGCACTGATGAGCCTGGCCTTCCTGGCCACACTGGCAATTACCAGACCCGATCTGTCTGCCCTGTTTAACGGATTGCTGCGCCCATCCATCCCCTCCGGTGCGACACTGACGGTCGTTGCTCTTATCGGCACCACGGTCGTGCCCTACAACCTGTTTCTGCACAGTTCGAGCGCCGCTAAAAAGTGGCAGCGGCCCGACTGTCTGCCGCAGGCGCGCAGAGACATTTATATTTCCATCCCGCTGGGAGGACTGATCTCCATTGCCATCGTTTCCACTGCCGCCTCCGCATTCTTTGGTCGGCAGTTCGCGCTGACCGGAGCCGGAGATATAGCGGCCTCCTTGCAGCCGCTGTTCGGCAGCAGTGCGCAGTACTTTATGGGCATCGGCCTTTTCGCCGCGGGAATATCCTCGGCCCTGACTGCGCCACTCGC
This sequence comes from Microbulbifer marinus, assembly GCF_900107725.1. Taxonomy (GTDB): domain Bacteria; phylum Pseudomonadota; class Gammaproteobacteria; order Pseudomonadales; family Cellvibrionaceae; genus Microbulbifer; species Microbulbifer marinus. The sequence goes on from NZ_FNQO01000006.1 coordinate 65,898, forward strand.
GGCAGCCTATGCACTGAGCGGTATACTGAATTTGCAGGCAGAGATGAGGTCGGTCGGATTCCGCCTGGTTTGGCTGGCCATCCTCGTTATCGGCACACTGGTCGCCACCCTGGACATGAAACCAGTACAACTCATCTGGTTTGCACAGATTGCCAATGGTCTGTTACTGCCGGTAGTGACCGGATTTCTGCTGTGGGAAATGAATTCACAGCGGCTGGGCGAGTACCGGAACTCCCGGCTACAGAATCTCCTCGGGCTGCTGGTGCTGTTGATAACACTGCTGCTTGGCGGCCGCAGCCTTATGTCGGCTTTTGGTTGGTTATAAATGCAAACGATAGATATCAATTGCGATCTCGGCGAGGGCAAGACAAGCGCGGACTGCCGGAAAGACGCGCAGATAATGCCGTATATTTCCCGCTGCAATATTGCCTGCGGCGGCCACGCCGGCGACCTGAACACCATGCAGCTATCGATCGCCAACGCGCGGGAAAACCAGCTCGCTATCGGCGCCCATCCCGGCTACCCCGATCGGGAACATTTTGGACGCCGGACACTGCAGATGGAGACTGGCCAGCTGCTCGACGCCGTCGCCGAACAGATAAACCGGTTACAGCGAGTCGCCCGGGCCGCCGATTTGCGACTGGAGCATGTGAAGCTCCACGGCGCTCTCTACAACGACGCCGAGAGCAGCACGGAGCTGGCCGAAAGTATTACTGATTTTATTATCGAAGAATTTCCCCAGCTGAAAATTATGGGGCTCGCCAATGCGGCAATGGAGGCCGCGGCCAAGCGGCACAACCATCCATTTATCCGCGAAGGCTTTATGGACCGGCGCTACCTCAACGATCACCAGCTCGCGCCTCGCTCGATGGATAACTCGGTAATTACAGAATTGGCTCCCTGCCTGGAGCAGGCGCTGTGCCTGGCCAAAGGGCGGGTCTTTCAGTCTGTGTCCGGTGAACCTCTACAATTTTCTGTCGACAGCATCTGCCTGCACGGGGACAACCCGATTGCGCCAACCATTGCCAGGCAGCTACTAGAGCACTTCCACCGGCACCATCTGGAAGTCCGCCCATGAAGCCTTCGTTCACGATTGCTGCCAATGGCGACAGTGCATTGGATATCCGTTTTGACGCTGTACCCAGCGAGGATCTCAGCCGACGGATTATCGCACTCGAGCAGGCAATCGAAGCGCGCGACTGGAACTGCATACAGGATCTGATCCCGGCCTACCAATGCCTGACCATATGTTTCGACCCCCTGGGTTGCGACCGCGCCGAGCTGATCAGTGATGTAGAGGCACTGGCGCAGAAGCTGCTAACTGGACAGCCAAAGCTGGCCAAACCGTCCCGCCTGATTCGCATACCAGTCTGCTATGAAGCGGAGTTTGCACCGGATATGCCGAGGGTCAGCGAATACACCGGCCTGTCTGCGGAGGAGATCATCAGTAGACACTGTGCCCCACATTACCTGGTACATATGCTGGGCTTCTCTCCCGGTTTCTTGTACCTCGGTGGATTGGACCCGGCCTTGCACTGCCCTCGCAAGGAGACACCCGCGGTCAGTGTTCCCGCCGGCGCTGTGGGGATTGGCGGCAGCCAGACCGGTATCTATCCGCAAGCCACACCGGGCGGCTGGCAGATTATCGGCCGCACGCCGCTGCAGTTATTCCGGCCACAGTGCCAACTACCCTTTGTCGCAGAGCCGCTGGACAGGGTCGAGTTCTACCCCATCGACAGGAAGCAGTTCGAGCAGTCAGAACCGAACACGCTGGAGGTGATACCACTGGAGCCAGCGCAGTGAGCATGCACTTTATCAAGGCCGGCATGCAGACCAGCATTCAGGATCTCGGCCGCACGGGCCTGATGCGCTACGGCATCTCACGGGGCGGTGCCGCCGACCCAATGGCGATGCGCCTGGCCAATCTGTTGCTGGGCAACCCTGCGGACACCCCGGTACTGGAGGTCACACTTGCAGGCCCCGCGATAGAATTTCAGTGCGATATAGCCATCGCGATTGTCGGTGCCGAATTCGAACTGACACTGAATGAAGAGAAGGTTGAAGGTAATGAGGTCCTGCAAGTCAAACGCGGGGATACCTTAGCCTTCGGCCGGCTGCTTAGCGGCACTCGGGCCTATATCGCCTTTTCGGGAACAATGGACCTGCCGAGAATTTTCGACAGCTGCGGCACCAACCTGCTCGGCGGATTTGGCGGCCTGGACGGCAGAGCCATCCAGAAAGGCGACACAATCGGGTTTACGGAGCTTCGTACCGCCGTCACACGCCGCCTGCCGGCAGCCTTCCGGCTCAGATATAGCGGCCACCCGCAACTGCGGGTCGTCACCGGTGCCGAGGAGCACCTCTTCGGCAAAGAGACGGCAAGCAATTTCTATAGCCAGGCCTACCAGGTGCTACCCCAGAGCAATCGCATGGGCGTCCGCCTGACCGGTGACACGCTCAGTACAGAACAAATACCGCAGCAGGTTTCCTCCGGGCTCTGCCCCGGCACCATACAGATTCCACCGGATGGACTGCCGATTATCTCCTTCGTTGAAGGACAGACCATCGGCGGCTATCCGCGCATTGCGCATGTCATCAGTGCGGATCTGCATACGCTCGGACAGCTAAAGGCAAATGACCGGGTCAGCTTCCTAAAAGTCACTCTGGAACAGGCGCGGGAAGTGCTCGCGGGAAAATTTCAGTTACTCGACAAGGTACGGGCGCACCTCGATTCATGAAGGCGGAACTGCAATATGAACGCGCCATCAAGTTGAGCCAGCACCGAGTCGATCTGCACCTCTCTCCCTGAATCACCCATTACTGTTCCAGCGGATCAATCAAGACGATTGGGGCGGTAACGGCGCGAGAGGTTGTTGATCAGTGCCTTGCGCTCGAAATACACCTCGCGCAATTCTTCCCGGACAAAAAGCTCGGCCTGATCGGCAAAATGCGGTGACCTGTCATCGAGCGTTGCGGAGCCGAAATTGTGCACGGCCCGCGAAGATACCCTACCGTCACTATCCCATTCCACCAGCATAATAAAGCTATCGCCGGCCTTGTTCGTGAACTTGCCGTTGTCATTCAGGGGGCCGCCGTACACCGCGCGCAACGTATCCGGACCGCCATTCAAGGGCCAGCTATGCTCGCCGCGCACATGACGATTGATCTCGCCGTAGGGCACTGCCGTGCTGCCATAGAATTCGTGCAAGCGATCCACGGCGCTCTTAAATGCCCGATCAATCTCATCGAAGTCGGGCAGCGCACGGCGGGCTCGCTGCACCGGTTCCAGCGTCATGACGGCCAGCGCAGCGGAAGTATTTTGTTGGTCGGTGGAGAGGTCCCACGTCGAAAACTGCTGTAAGGCCGCCTGATATTTTCTATCCTGCAGCGCCGCGGGCTTGGCGGCGGCCAACCACCTGCGCAAGGTGCGCACCTGATAGGAATCCGGATGGTAGGCGTTGTCGTACTTGAGGCGCACGAAGTCCTCCGGGGAAATCGCTTCCTGTGCGCCGTAGAGGGCCTCAATCTGCAAAGCACGGTTGGTGACCACGCTTTCGACGCCCATGGACTGCGGGAAATCTTCCGCCCAAGCATCATCGTCGCCATCTGTAGCCTGAAAAGGCGGATTATTGGCGTTGTAGACAAGACCGCTGTCGGGGTTCAGGGTTTTCGGCATCCACTGGAAATCCAGGTAGTCGCGCCAGATCAATTCCGACCGGTCACCGGGCAGATATTTTTGCCAATCCCACCCATCAACCCGCAGCGGGAACATGGCATTGTAGTAGTGCCCGATATTGCCTTCTCTATCGGCGTAAACGTAATTAATACTGGGCATGGCCTGCATTTTCAGGGCCGCCTCAAATTCTACTTTGCTGGTGGCCTTGTTTAGCGCCAGCATAAAATCGAGCGTACGCACCTCGCCCATGCCCGCCCAGCGCACCGCATAAGTACCATGCTCGGTTCGCAAGGCCGGGCCGTGCTCGGCGATCAGGACGTCTCGCTTGACGGTCCAGTGTAGCGGCCCCCACAGCTTGACCGTGATCGTCGCCTGACGCTTTTCCAACGCATGCCATTCGCCGTCGAGCAGGTACTGATCGGGGTTTTCGGGATGGATCTCAAGTTTGTAGATATCGACCAGATCGGGCTTGTTGACGGTATTGGCCCAACCTAGGTGCTCGTTGTGACCATGGATGATGACCGGTGCACCGGGGAAAGTTGCACCAGCCATATTCCAGCCTTCAAGCGAATGAACGCGTGCCTCATACCAGGCCACCGGTCCGCTGAGCGGCTGGTGAGAATTCACCAGCAACCGTGTCGCACCATCGCTGGAGCGGTGCGGCGCCACGGCGATTCCCTGGCTGCCGACAGGGAGCGACTGGCGGGGTAGCCAGGCCAGGGGACTGTCACCGGCCTTGGCAACCTCGTGGGGCGCTTCGTTATCTAGTAACTCTCCGAGGACCTTGTCGAAGCCGTAAAACATCGGTGTCTTGAAGGTAAAGCCAGCGACGAGGTCTTCTCCTCTGACCGGTAACAGATAACGAGAGACTTGCTGTGGGTGATGCGCGGCGTACAGATTCAGTCCGGCCGCATAAGCTTCGGCGACCGCACGGGCCTTTTCTGACAGCTGCTGGTAACCGCTCGCAATCGCCGGCCATATGCCCATCCACTGCACCAGATAATCGGTCTTGGCTGCCGCAGGGCCTTTTTCTGCGGCAAGCTGGCCACGGGTGGCGAGAATCACGTCCTGGATCGTGGCAAAATCGTCCTCAGCGTGGGCATAGGCGAGGCCGAAGGCGGCGTCGGCATCCGTCTCGCCGTAGATATGCGGCACGCCCCAGTTATCGCGCAATATCTCGACACTAAAATCCGTCGCCTCGGCCACATAATTCCGTTCCGAGAGCTGGACCTCGATAGCCGGCGGCAGGTGCAGATACCCAACCAGCACTGCCAGTAAACCCACGGCCACCAGGCCGGCAGACAATCTCTTTATCATTCTCATAGGCTCTTTGGGCTTTATTGTGCTTATTTATCCGAGTGTCCACGAGCGACTGCACCCGGTAAAGTCCGCGGAGGACATCTGGCCAGCAAGAATCAAAGCATATTTAGTGTCGGAGGCACGCACTACTGCGGCGGATTTTGGAAGAGAGGGGAGAAAGCAGTGAGATGCAAACCTGTATGCGAACCCCGGCTGCCACGGCCGTGGGCCACTCCCGAACGGCGCAACCATCTGTCGCTGAGCGCCCCGGAACACAGCACCGGATTTGATCGGGCAGATTTCGACAATTGACAGAAGGCTGGTGTCTGAATCAGTACGAGCATCATATAAGCAGAGATTCAACTCAAGGCGACGGTCAGACCGGATGAAACGGTGAGACAAACGCCGCAATGTGGAACACCTGCGAATAGAGCGAGTGCGCGTGGCGCACCGGAAACTACTTAGACCCAGTTGAGCTTCTGCTCGTCTTCCGTCTTGTCGGCGCAGGGCGTCTTCTTCGGCGGCACGTAGCCCACCTGGGACTCTGCCGGCAGGTTGCGTCTCTCCCAGTTGGCGACGGCTTCGCCACAGAGACTGCGCTGCTCGTCAGTCAGGGCGACACCGTTCGGCCATTTGCCCAACTCAATGGCGCGCTTGAGACTGCCGATGATCTGCGGGTTGAGGTTGTTCAGTAGCTGTTCGAACGACATCCGTTATGACCTCGCTAAAGAAGCTCAAAAAAAAGGCCGGTCACAGACCGGCCTTCCTTAGCGCTCAGTAATCGCCAGCTTACGCTTCGGCGACTTCTGCCGCATCTTCGTCAACCTGCGGGCGATCAACCAGCTCAACGTAGGCCATCGGGGCCTTGTCGCCGGCACGGAAACCGCACTTCAGGATGCGAATGTAACCACCAGGACGCGCTTCGTAACGCGGACCCAGCTCGTCAAACAGCTTCTTCACTGCATCCTTATCACGGATACGTGCGAAAGCCAGACGACGGTTGGCAACACTGTCTTTCTTGGCCAGGGTAATCAGCGGCTCGGCAACGCGACGCAGCTCCTTGGCCTTCGGCAGTGTGGTTTTGATCAGTTCGTGCTCCACCAGAGAAGCGGTCATGTTCTTGAACATGGCCTTGCGGTGAGCGCTGGTACGGCTGAATTTACGGCCACTATAGCGATGACGCATGACTCAATTCCTTACGACGTTAACTGCTGTCTCAGCAAGTCGTTCTGGAGCGGTGTCGCGCAAAGCCGTGGCACCGCTCGGGTTCTTTCTACTACGCGGCCACAGACCGCGCCTACCAAAACTGTTTACAGGGGACTCAGCTTGCTGTCGCCCTTGAGGCTGGCCGGCGGCCAGTTCTCGAGGCGCATGCCCAGGGACAGACCGCGAGAAGCCAGAACATCCTTGATTTCGGTCAGAGACTTCTTGCCCAGGTTCGGGGTCTTCAGCAGCTCTACTTCGGTGCGCTGGATCAGATCACCGATGTAGTAGATATTTTCTGCCTTCAGACAGTTGGCCGAACGAACGGTCAACTCCAGGTCATCAACCGGGCGCAACAGCACCGGATCAACTTCCGGCTCCTCAGCCTTCGGCTGGGACTCCTTCTCGCCTTCCAGATCCACAAACACTGCCAGCTGCTGCTGCAGGATGGTGGCGGCACGACGAATCGCCTCTTCCGGATCCAGAGTACCGTTGGTCTCCAGGTCCAATACCAGCTTGTCCAGGTCAGTACGCTGCTCTACACGCGCAGATTCTACGCTGTAGGAAACACGGCGAACCGGGCTGTACGAAGCGTCCAGTTGCAGACGGCCGATCGAGCGCGACTCTTCCTCTTCGTCACGACGGGCGTCGGCAGGCTGGTAGCCACGGCCGCGCGCCACTGTCAGACGCAGGCTGAGTTCGACGTCGCCAGTGATATTGGCGATCACGTGTTCGGGATTCACGATCTCGATATCGTGATCGACCTGGATATCTCCAGCGGTCACCGCACCCGGGCCCTTCTTGCTCAGGCTCAGTACCGCCTGATCTTTGCCGTGCATGACCACGGCGATTTCCTTCAGGTTGAGCAGGATTTCAATTACGTCTTCCTGCACACCTTCAATCGCGCTGTACTCGTGCTCAACACCGTCGATCTCGACTTCGGTGACGGCGCAGCCCGGCATGGAGGACAGCAGGATGCGACGCAGCGCATTGCCGAGAGTGTGGCCGAAACCACGCTCCAGGGGCTCCAGAACCACTTTAGCGTGGTTCGGGTTGTACTCGGTGACGTCAATACGACGAGGTGTCAAAAACTCGTTGACAGCAGTCTGCATAGCCATACCTGTTTACAGTTGGATTCCTTAAAGTGGACTAAGTCTTACTTGGAGTAAAGTTCCACGATAAGGCTTTCGTTGATCTCTGCCGGCAGATCCACGCGATCCGGAACGCGCTTGAAAGTGCCTTCCAGCTTGCTCGCGTTTACGTCTACCCACTCGACATCGCCGCGTGCGGCGGAGAGGGAAACGGAATTCTGGATACGCAGCTGCTTCTTGGCTTTTTCGCGCACTGCGATGACATCGCCTTCTTTCACTTGGTAAGACGGGATGTTTACAGTGCTGCCATTTACAAGGATCGCCTTGTGGGAAACCAGCTGACGCGCTTCAGCGCGGGTAGAGCCAAAGCCCATGCGGTAAACCACGTTGTCCAGGCGCTTCTCCAGCAGTTGCAGCAGGTTTTCACCAGTGGCGCCCTTCAGACGCGCCGCTTCCTTATAGTAGTTGCGGAACTGCTTTTCCAGTACGCCGTAGATGCGGCGAACTTTCTGCTTTTCACGCAGCTGAACGCCATAGTCAGACAGGCGGCCACGGCCGGCGCCGTGCTGACCCGGCTTGGATTCCGCGCGACACTTGGAGTCGTGCGGACGTACGCCGCTTTTCAGCTGCAGATCGGTACCTTCCCGACGGGAAAGCTTACATTTCGGTCCAATATAACGTGCCATTTTGTCAGCCCCCTCTTACACGCGACGTTTCTTGGGCGGACGACAACCGTTATGCGGGATCGGCGTCACGTCGGTGATGTTGGTGATCTTGTAGCCGCAGTTGTTCAGCGCGCGAACAGCAGATTCGCGGCCGGGGCCAGGGCCCTTCACTTCTACGTCAAGGTTTTTCAGGCCGTACTCCTGAGCGGCAGTACCTGCGCGCTCGGCGGCAACCTGGGCTGCAAATGGCGTGCTCTTACGAGAGCCACGGAAACCGGAACCACCTGAGGTGGCCCAGCTGAGGGTATTACCCTGACGATCAGTGATCGTAACGATCGTGTTGTTGAACGATGCGTGGATGTGGGCAATACCGTCGACAACGGTCTTTTTGACCTTTTTGCGAACAGTAGTTTTTGGCTTAGCCATACCAGTATCCTAAATCCTGTATCAAATCCCGCCTCGATAGGAGGCCGGGCTTGTTAAACCGCGACTTGCGTTTCAGTCCTGGAACTTACTTGCGAATCGGCTTGCGCGGACCCTTGCGGGTGCGGGCATTGGTCTTGGTGCGCTGACCGCGGAGCGGCAGGCTGCGACGATGGCGCAGACCGCGGAAACAACCCAGGTCCATCAGACGTTTGATGTTCATGGATACTTCACGGCGCAGGTCGCCCTCTACGGTGTGCTTAGCAACTTCACCGCGGATGGATTCGATCTGGTCTTCAGACAGATCGCGGATTTTGGTGGATTCAGCGATACCAACCGCTGCCAAAATAGACTTAGCCGTGGTGCGACCAACCCCGTAGATATGGGTCAGGGAGATCACGGCGTGCTTGTGGTCTGGTACATTGACACCAGCAATACGTGCCATAGAGGCGTACTCCACGTATTGAGAGCCACTTACTACGAATAAGCGTGTGACTCAGCTTTGAATTCGGCGCTGACAGCGACTAAAAAACTGGCGGCGCCACCAAAAAGGCGCGCAAGAATAGCTTTTCAGACACTAAATTGCAATAGCCCACGCCCCCTACGGTTGCCCGAAGAGGATGCGGACGACAGTCAACGCCCCCTAATTGAAACCAACAAAGTGTGACTCTGCGGTCTCCACCACCGACCCGGGAGAGCCTGCGGTGTCGCCGATATTCGCGGGGGCCGCGATTACCGGCTTGTTCCAGCAAGTTTTGCGTATGGCGGCCGAGGCCGCCACGCAAGGACTGTACAGCCCAGTATTAGCCTTGACGCTGCTTGTGACGCGGCTCAGCGCTGCAGATAACCCGCAGAACACCTTTGCGACGCACGATTTTGCAGTTACGGCAGATCTTTTTAACAGAAGCGCGTACTTTCATGACCTTACCTCAATTCAATCAAACTGCGAGCAGGTGACGCACTAGCGACGACCGTAGCTTTGCAGGTTCGCTTTTTTCATCAAACCTTCGTACTGGTGAGACAGCAGGTGCGATTGTACCTGAGCCATAAAGTCCATCACTACCACCACAACGATCAGCAGTGAGGTACCCCCCAGATAGAAGGGAACATTCAGTCCTACCACCAGGAACTGCGGCAGCAGGGAAACCAGCGCGATATATACGGCACCTACCAGAGTGAGACGGGTCAGCACGCTGTCGATGTAACGTGCAGTCTGCTCACCGGGACGGATACCGGGCACATAAGCGCCGGATTTCTTCAGGTTATCCGCCACTTCATTCGGGTTGAACATCAACGCCGTGTAGAAGAAGCAGAAGAAACCAATCAGCAGTGCGAACAAAATAATGTTCAGCGGCTGACCCGGGCCCAGCTGCAGTGCCATCCACTGCAGAATCTGCGCGCCTACACCTTCACCGCCCTGGCCAAACCACTGCGCCAGTGTGGCCGGGAACAGCAGGATACTGCTGGCGAAGATCACCGGAATAACACCGGCCATATTCACCTTCAGTGGCAGGTGGCTGGACTGCGCAGCCGGAGCTGCGGAGTAGCGACCGGCCTGGCGGCGGGCATGGTTGATAGTGATGCGACGCTGTCCGCGCTCCATCACTACCACAAAGTACACAACCGCGAGGGCGACAAAACCGATCGCCAGCAGCAACAGAATGTGCAGCTCGCCTTGGCGCGCCTGTTCAAACGCCTGACCGACGGCACTGGGCAGGCCCGCAACGATACCTGCGAAGATCAACATCGAGATACCGTTACCGACACCGCGCTCGGTGATCTGCTCACCCAGCCACATCATGAACACCGCACCGGTTACCAGTGACGTTACCGCCACAAAGTAGAAACCGAATGCCGGCTCAGCAGAGTAAGCCAGATTCTGGCCGGCCAGACCGAAGGTCATGCCGATACCCTGGATCAATGCCAGCACTACCGTCAGGTAACGGGTGTACTGGTTGATCTTGCGCCGTCCGGCGTCCCCCTCCTTCTTCAATGCTTCCAGAGAGGGCGTCACCGCGGTCATCAACTGCATGATGATGGACGCGGAGATGTAGGGCATGATGCCCAGCGCCAGAATACTCATGCGTTCCAGGGCGCCGCCGGAGAACATGTTAAACAGGCCCAGGATCGTGCCCTGGTTCTGATTAAACAGGTTCGACAGCTTTTCCGGGTCTATACCGGGCACCGGAATATGCGTTCCAAAGCGATAAACAAGAATCGCGAGGAACAGAAAACGAAGGCGAGCCCAAAGCTCGCCCAATCCCTTGCTGTTGCCCAGGGGATTTACACCGGATCCTGGTCGTGCCATTGGGGCCTCAATTAGTCTTCTACTTTACCGCCAGCAGCTTCGATGGCCGCTTTTGCACCCTTGGTGACGCCCAGACCTTTAACGGTTACCGCTTTGGTCAGCTCGCCAGACAGGAACACTTTGGCGCGTTTAATGTGGCTGCCGATAATATCGGCATTCTTCAGCGCTGCCAAATCGATTACGTCGGCGTCCACCTTGGCCAGCTCCGCCAGGCGTACTTCCGCAACGAAGCGGGATACACGCGCGGTGAAGCCGTATTTCGGCAGGCGCTTCTGCAGCGGCATCTGACCGCCTTCGAAACCCGGACGTACAGAGCCGCCGGAGCGCGCTTTCTGGCCCTTGTGGCCGCGGCCGCCGGTTTTACCCAGACCGCTACCGATACCACGACCAACGCGCTTGGCGCTGTGCTTGTGGCCTTCTGCGGGAGACAGTTCGTTCAAACGCATCTTATTCCCCCTCAACCTTAACCAGGTAGTTAACTTTGTTGATCATGCCGCGCACAGAGGGAGTGTCTTCCACTTCCACAGTGTGACCGATGCGGCGCAGGCCCAGACCGGCAACGCACGCCTGATGGCTCTTCAGGCGTCCGTGAATGCTTTTGGTCTGGGTGACTTTAATGGTCTTCTTAGCCATGGTCTTAACCCACTAATAACCTTTGGTCCGAGCCTCAATTAGCCCAGGATTTCTTCGACTGATTTGCCACGCTTGGCTGCAACGTCTTCCGGGCTCTGCATTTGTTCCAGAGCACTGAAGGTTGCACGCACTACGTTCACCGGATTGGTGGAGCCGTAGCACTTGGCCAGTACGTTGTGTACGCCAGCCATTTCCAGTACGGAGCGCATGGCACCGCCGGCGATAACACCGGTACCCTGGGAAGCGGGCTGCATGTAAACCTTGGAACCGCCGTGACGACCGTTGGTCGCGTACTGAATGGTGTCACCGTTCAGTTCAACCTGGATCATGTTGCGACGCGCAGCCTCCATCGCCTTCTGGATGGCAACCGGCACTTCGCGTGCCTTGCCGCGGCCGAAGCCAACGCGGCCGTTGCCGTCGCCGACTACGGTCAGTGCGGTAAAGGCGAAGATGCGACCACCTTTAACAGTCTTGGCAACGCGATTGACCTGGACCAGCTTTTCCTGCAGGCCTTCGTCGTTGCTTTTGTCTTTCTCTCTAGCCATAACTCAACCCTTAGAATTTCAGACCGGCTTCGCGGGCAGCGTCAGCCAGAGCCTTGACGCGGCCATGGTATTTAAAACCGCTGCGGTCGAAGGCAACTTGTTCAACGCCAGCAGCCTTGGCGCGCTCGGCGATCAGGGTGCCTACCGCAGTAGCGGCATCGACGTTACCGGTTTTACCTGCGCGCAGGTCCTTGTCGAGGGTAGAGGCGGAGGCCAATACCTTGTCGCCATCGGCGGACAGGATCTGTGCGTAAATGTGACGCGGCGTGCGGTTCACGGTCAGGCGAACGGCGCCGAGCTCGCGGATCTTAGCGCGGGCACGACGTGCACGACGCAAGCGAGATGCTTTCTTAACGTTCATATCTATGCCCTATTTACTTCTTCTTGGCCTCTTTGCGATACACGCGCTCATCGGCGTAACGGACACCCTTACCTTTGTAGGGCTCCGGCGGACGGAAAGCGCGGATCTCGGCGGCCACTTGGCCCAGCAGCTGTTTGTTGCTGCTCTTCAGTACGATTTCAGTCTGAGACGGCGTTTCCGCAGTCACGCCTTCCGGCAGCTGATAATCGATCGGGTGGGAGAAGCCCAGGGTCAGGTTTACGGTCTTACCGGACGCCTTAGCGCGGTAACCAACACCCAGCAACTGCAGCTTCTTCTCGAAGCCCTGGCTGACACCTACCACCATGTTGTTGACCAGAGCGCGGGTAGTACCTGCCAGCGCCTTGGCCTGCTTGGAATTGTTACGTGCCGCGAAAGTCAGCTGGCTGTCAGCCTCACTCACTTCTACGTCGCCGTGGATCACCATGCTCAGGTTACCGTTACCGCCTTTTACAGCGATATCCTGACCTTTCAGGTCAACAGTAACACCTGCGGGGATTTTTACTGGATCATTTGCTACTCGAGACATACTAACCCCCGCTTAGAATACGGTGCAGAGCACTTCGCCACCGACACCAGCCTGGCGCGCAGCGCGATCAGTCATCACACCCTTGGAGGTGGAGACGATAGCGATACCCAGGCCACCGCGTACGGTCGGCAGAGCTTTCTTGCCAGTGTAAGCGCGCAGACCCGGACGGGAAACGCGAACCAGCTCGGCGATAACCGGCTTGCCCTGGAAGTATTTCAAGGCAATGGTCAGCTCCGGCTTGGCACCTTCGCTTACGTTGACATCAGTGATGTAGCCTTCGCCTTTCAGTACTTCGGCTACGGCCACTTTCAGTTTGGATGAAGGCAGGGTGACTTCGGCCTTTCCGCGCGCCAGGGCGTTGCGGATGCGAGTCAGCATATCTGCCAACGGATCTTGCATACTCATTTGTTAAGACTCCTCAAGTCTGCCTTTTACCAGCTGGACTTAACCAGGCCGGGAACATCACCACGCATGGCTGCTTCGCGCAGTTTGTTACGGCACAGGCCGAACTTGCGGTAGACAGCGTGGGGGCGACCAGTGATACGGCAGCGGCGTTGCTGACGTACCGGGCTTGCATCGCGCGGCAGTTTCTGCAGCTTGAGTTGAGCCTCCCACTGCTCTTCTTCAGTAGCAGTGGGACTGGCGATGATCGCCTTCAGCTCTTGACGCTTTTCGGCGTACTTAGCTGCGGTTCGAGCGCGCTTCTTCTCACGCGCAATCATGGATTTCTTCGCCATGGAATCCTCTTAACCCTTGAACGGGAAGTTAAACGCTTTCAGCAGCGCACGACCTTGATCGTCGTTAGCCGCTGTAGTGGTAATACAAATATCCAGACCGCGGAGTTTGTCTACTTTGTCGTAGTCAACTTCCGGGAAGATAATTTGCTCGGTCACACCCATAGAGAAGTTGCCGCGGCCGTCAAACTGCTTCGGGCTGATGCCACGGAAGTCACGGATACGCGGGATCGCGATGTCGACCAGACGCTCCAGGAACTCGTACATGCGCTCACCGCGCAGAGTCACCTTGCAGCCGATCGGCCAACCGTCGCGAATCTTAAAGCCCGCAATTGACTTGCGCGCTTTGGTCACGATGGGCTTTTGACCAGTAATTGCCGTCATGTCACTGACGGCGTGCTCCAGCACCTTCTTGTCACCAACAGCCTCACCAACACCCATGTTGATGGTGATCTTGGTGATGCGCGGCACTGCCATCACATTGTCGAGCCCCAGCTCTTCTTTCAGCTTGGGCGCGAGTTCTTTCGTGTAGAGCTCTTTAAGCTTTGCCATGATCTACCAACCTGCTTCTGCGCCTACAGCCTTAGATGGCTTCGCCGCTGGATTTGAAGACGCGAATCTTAGTGCCGTCTTCCAGTACTTTAAAGCCTACCCGGTCAGCCTTTTGGGTGTTGGGGTTGAAGATGGCTACGTTGGAAGCCTGGATCGCGGCCTCCTTCTCTACGATGCCACCGGCAACGCCCAGCTGGGGGTTCGGCTTTTGATGTTTCTTGATCATCTGTACACCGGAAACGATCAGGCGACCGTCGTTCAGCACCTTACGTACTGTACCGCGCTTGCCTTTGTCGCGACCGGCGATAACGATCACTTCGTCGTCACGCTTGATCTTGCGCATAACTCTATTTCTCCGCCTCAGGCTTAGATAACTTCCGGTGCCAGCGAGATGATCTTCATGAACTTCTCACCGCGCAGCTCGCGAGTTACCGGGCCAAAAATACGGGTGCCGACCGGCGCCAGTTGCTGGTTCAGCAGTACCGCTGCGTTATCGTCAAATTTGATCAGGGAACCGTCCGCACGGCGCACACCTTTTTTGGTGCGAACCACAACGGCGTTCATAACCTGGCCTTTCTTCACTTTACCGCGGGGAATGGCTTCCTTAACGGTCACCTTGATAATGTCGCCCACGCCGGCATAACGACGATGGGAGCCGCCCAGCACCTTGATGCACATGACACGGCGAGCCCCACTGTTGTCAGCTACTTCTAAGTAGGATTCCGCTTGAATCATCGTCTCTCTCCGAAACTCTTCAATGCGCTAGGGGTTAAACCTTCGCCGCACGCTCTACAATTTTCTGCAAAGCCCAGGATTTACTCTTGGACAGCGGACGAGACTCTTCGATGGTTACAACATCACCGATGTTGCACTCATTGTTCTCATCATGTGCCTTGAGCTTGGTGGACTTGCTCACAATTTTGCCGTAGATCGGGTGCTTAACACGGCGCTCGATCAAAACGGTGATGGTTTTATCCATCTTGTCACTCACAACCTTACCGGTCAGAGTACGCTTCAGTTTTGCTTCAGCCATGATTAATTACCTGCCTTCTCGGTCAACACAGTCTTAATGCGAGCAATGTCGCGACGAGTCTGCTTCAGCAGATGAGTCTGAGTCAGCTGACCGGTGGACTTTTGCATGCGAAGCTTGAACTGAGCCTCGAGCTGATTCAGCAATTCCTGGTTCAGCTCTTCAACTGACTTTTCGCGTAGATCTGCAGTCTTCATTACATCACCGAACGCTTAACGAAAGTTGTCTTTACAGGCAGCTTGGCTGCGGCGAGCTCGAAAGCTTCGCGAGCCAGATCTTCGGACACACCCTCCATTTCGTAGAGGACCTTGCCCGGCTGGATCTGAGCCACCCAGTATTCAACGCCACCTTTACCTTTACCCATCCGTACTTCGAGGGGCTTGTTGGTAATGGGCTTGTCCGGAAACACGCGAATCCAGATCTTACCGCCACGCTTTACGTGACGAGTCATTGCGCGACGAGCCGCTTCGATCTGGCGCGCAGTAATGCGACCGCGACCGATGGCTTTCAAGCCGAACTCGCCAAAGCTCACTTTAGAGCCGCGCTGAGAAAGACCGCGGTTGCGACCCTTCTGTACCTTGCGGAATTTTGTACGCTTTGGTTGCAGCATTTGCGTACCCCTTATTTAGCAGCTTTCTTGCGGGTCTTCTTCGGCTGCTCATCGGGGATTTCGTCACCGATGACTTCACCTTTGAAGATCCAGACTTTGATACCGATGATGCCGTAGGTAGTCATCGCTTCATGGGTGGCGTAGTCGATATTCGCACGCAGGGTGTGCAGCGGCACACGTCCTTCGCGATACCACTCGGTACGTGCGATTTCCGCACCGCCGAGACGGCCACTTACCTGAATCTTGATACCTTCGGCACCTTGACGCATGGCGTTCTGCACCGCGCGCTTCATCGCGCGACGAAACATTACGCGGCGTTCCAGCTGCTGGGCGACGTTCTGGGCTACCAGAGCGGCGTCCATGTCCGGCTTGCGCACTTCTTCAATGTCGATGTGCACCGGCACGCCCATCTGCGCGCTTACTTCATTGCGCAGACGCTCTACGTCTTCACCTTTTTTACCGATCACGATGCCGGGGCGAGCGGTGTGAATGGTCACACGCGCGGTATTCGCCGGACGCTCGATCTCGATACGGCTCACGGAAGCGTGGGCCAGTTTTTTGCGAATGTAATCGCGAACTTTCAGATCCGTGTACAGCTTGTCTGCGTACTCGTCGCTGCCGGCATACCAAACAGAAGTATGCTTTTTAACGATACCCAGACGAATGCCGGTAGGATGTACTTTTTGTCCCATGGTTTTCTCGCCTGCTCTCTTATTTCTCGGCCACTTTCACAGTAATGTGACAAGTACGCTTAAGAATGCGGTCAGCACGACCCTTGGCGCGCGGCTTAATGCGCTTCATGGTCATACCTTCATCCACGAAAATGGTGGATACCTTCAGCTCGTCAACGTCAGCACCTTCGTTGTGCTCGGCGTTGGCGATGGCCGACTCCAGAACCTTCTTGACGATCGCCGCACCTTTCTTCTGGCTGAACGCCAGAATATCCAGGGCTTCTTCAACGCCTTTACCGCGAATCTGATCAGCTACCAGTCGCGCCTTTTGCGCCGACAGACGAGCGCCGCGTAATTTTGCTGCTACTTCCATCGTTATAACCTCGGCTTAGCGCTTCTTCGCTTTCTTGTCCGCAGCGTGACCGCGGTAAGTGCGGGTAGCGGCGAACTCGCCCAGCTTGTGGCCAACCATTTCTTCGTTAACCAGTACGGGCACGTGTTGACGACCGTTGTGCACGGCAATCGTCAGTCCAACCATTTCCGGCATAATCATGGAACGGCGGGACCAGGTTTTAATCGGTCGACGATCATTGGCTGCAATCGCCGCCTCCACCTTTTTGATCAAATGCAGATCAATAAAGGGACCTTTCTTTAATGAGCGTGGCACTGTCGATTCCTCTCTAGCTGCTCAGACATCGCGCGGCTTACTTGCCGCGGCGACGTACAATCATCTTATCGGTGCGCTTGTTCTTGCGCGTTTTCTTACCCTTGGTAGGTACGCCCCACGGAGTTACCGGGTGACGGCCACCAGAGGTACGACCTTCACCACCACCGTGCGGGTGATCCACCGGGTTCATCGCCACACCGCGAACGGTCGGGCGAACACCGCGCCAGCGCTTGGCACCAGCTTTACCCAGCTTGCGCAGGCTGTGCTCGGAGTTACTCACTTCACCCAGGGTGGCGCGACACTCGGACAGAACCTTACGCATTTCACCGGAGCGCAGACGAATGGTCGCGTACTGACCTTCGCGAGCTACCAGCTGTACAGAGGCACCGGCAGAACGGGCCAGCTGAGCGCCTTTGCCAGGCTTCAGCTCAACACCGTGAATTACGGAACCCACCGGGATGTTGCGCAGCGGCAGAGTGTTGCCCACAACGATCGGAGCAGCATCGCCGGACTGAACGGTAGCACCCGCTTTCAGACCTTTCGGCGCGATGATGTAACGACGCTCGCCGTCTGCGTAGCAAACGAGGGCGATGTGCGCACTGCGGTTCGGATCGTACTCCAGACGCTCAACCTTGGCCGGAATACCGTCCTTGTTGCGCTTGAAGTCGACTATGCGGTAGTGCTGCTTGTGACCACCACCGATATGACGGGTGGTGATACGGCCAGCATTGTTGCGACCACCGCTTTTGCTCTTGCTCTCTACCAGAGGCGCGTAAGGCGCACCCTTGTGCAGGTCGGGGTTAACAACCTTGACCAGGTGGCGACGGCCGGCAGAGGTCGGTTTTGTTTTTACAATAGCCATTGTAACTGTCCCCTTTACTCAGCAGCTTCAAAGTTGATGTCGCTGCCTTCGGCCAGGCGAACGTAGGCTTTTTTCCAGTCGTTGCGCTGGCCCATGCCGAAACGCGTACGCTTGGTTTTGCCTTTCACGTTCACGGTGCGAACCTGCTCAACAGAAACGTTGAACAGCTTTTCAACCGCAGCCGCGATCTCGGCTTTAGTGGCATCGGTGGTAACCTTGAAAACCACCTGGTTGGCAGAGTCCGCCAACACAGCAGCCTTTTCGGAAATTACCGGGCCCAGCAGTACTTTGTAGAGTCGCTCTTGGTTCATCCCAGCACCTCTTCAATTTTCTTGAGCGCAGAAACGGTAACCACGACTTTGTCGAAGCGAATCAGGCTTACCGGATCGATGCCCTGTACGTCGCGCACGTCGATCTTGTGCAGGTTGCGCGCGGCCAGGTAGAGGTTTTCACTCACCTCTTCGGTCACGATCAACGCGTCGGACAGATCGAACTGAGCCAGCTTGCTCACCAGCTGCTTGGTTTTGGGCGCGTCCACATCGAAGGAC
Source organism: Microbulbifer marinus (assembly GCF_900107725.1). GTDB lineage: Bacteria > Pseudomonadota > Gammaproteobacteria > Pseudomonadales > Cellvibrionaceae > Microbulbifer > Microbulbifer marinus. Next base: position 84,323 of record NZ_FNQO01000006.1, read on the forward strand.
TCAACCACAACCAGGCGCTCCTGACGGGCCAGCTCAGACAGAATGCAGCGCAGAGCAGCGCGGTACATTTTCTTGTTCAGCTTGACGCTGTGATCACGCGGCTCAGCGGCGAAGGTTACGCCACCGGAGCGCCACAGCGGGCTGCGGATAGTACCGGCGCGAGCGCGGCCAGTACCCTTTTGACGCCAAGGCTTCTTGCCGCCGCCGGAAACGTCAGCGCGATTCTTCTGCGCTTTAGTACCCTGACGGGCACCAGCCATGTAGGCGACAACGGCCTGGTGTACCAGGTCCTGATTGAATTCACGACCGAAAGTCACTTCAGAGACAGCTACAGTGCCTTTAGCGCCTTCGGGAGTAGCGATATTCAGTTCCATATCTATTTCCCCTCAGACTTAGGCTTTAACTGCCGGACGAACGATAACGTTGCCACCCGGCGCACCCGGAACGGCACCCTTAACCAGCAGCAGGTTGCGTTCGGCATCGACACGAACCACTTCCAGGTTCTGCACGGTTACACGCTCAGCACCCATGTGACCGGCCATCTTCTTGCCTTTCCACACTCGACCAGGAGTCTGGCACTGACCGATAGAACCGGGAGCGCGGTGAGACAGAGAGTTACCGTGGGTTGCGTCCTGGGTACGGAAATTCCAGCGCTTAACGCCACCCTGGAAACCTTTACCTTTGGAAGTGCCGGTTACGTCAATCATCTGACCAGCTTCAAAGCCAGAAACAGTGATTTCAGAACCGATTTCGAAAGTCTCGTCAGAACCGTCAGTGCGCAGTTCGAAGAGAGCAGAGCCAGCCTCAACATTGGCTTTGGCGAAGTGGCCCGCGTGGGGCTTGGAGACACGGGAAGCCTTACGGTTGCCCACGGTTACCTGAACCGCTGCATAGCCGTCGGTTTCCACAGTTTTCACCTGAGTGACGCGATTCGGAGCTACCTCGATAACGGTAACCGGAATAGAAGCGCCATCTTCGGTGAAGATGCGAGTCATGCCGCTCTTGCGGCCGACAATACCTATAGTCATCTTTTCAACCTCTCAGTGCACGGGGCTTTAACCCACTGCGGCCGCCCAGTTTCAGAGCGTTACACTACCCGGACCTTTTTCGCCCGGGATTCGGTAGTTAATTAAAAGTGTTAGCCGAGACTAATCTGAACCTCAACACCGGCCGCCAGATCGAGCTTCATCAGCGCGTCGACGGTTTTTTCGGTGGGCTCAACAATGTCCAGCAAACGCTTGTGGGTACGAATCTCGTACTGGTCGCGCGCGTCTTTGTTGACGTGCGGAGAAATCAGCACGGTGTACTTCTCTTTGCGAGTCGGCAGCGGAATGGGACCGCGAACCTGCGCGCCAGTGCGCTTGGCCGTCTCGACGATCTCCTGGGTAGACGCGTCGATTAACTTGTGATCGAACGCCTTCAGGCGAATTCGGATGCGTTGACCCTGCATGGAATCAAACTCCAACTTAAAAACTAAAGAACGTCCTTTTACGCAGCCCCGAGGGCGGGCGAAAAGGAGCGCGAATTCTACGGGCGATATCAGCGCCTGTCAACCGGGTTGCCGACTTACTTTCAGCGGGGGCCCTCCGGCACAAATCTACGTGCCCGCAAACTACAATTGGGTACCGGTAGCCGAAAGAGGGCAGAGAAATGACTATTGCCGCCAGAGTGAGTCAGTATTTGCGCGACCAGTCGGTCGACTACCAGCTGGTACAGCACCCACACAGCCATACCAGCCGGGAAAGTGCTCATGCCGCCCATGTGCGTGAGGACCAGGTAGCCAAAGCCATCCTGCTGAAGGACGATGAAGGGTACGTCATGGCGGTCATTCCCGCCAGCAGTAGCTTGGACATGCGTGCAGTTCACGACGAGACAGGTCGCAACCAGCTGCAGATGGTACCGGAGGATGAACTGGGTCGCGTCTTTCCAGACTGCGAACTGGGTGCCCTGCCCCCGCTCGGGCAGGCCTACGGTATCTCCACACTGCTGGACAGCAGCCTTGGCCGCTGCGACACCGTCTACTTTGAAGCCGGCGACCACGAGGAACTGGTGGAAATGGACGGCTCCCGATTTGCACGATTGTTTTCGAGCAGCCGCAGCTGTGACCTGAGCAAAGACTGGCCGTAACAGAAGCCAAGCTCCAGGGACTGGAGCCGGCGCCCGGCTTATCCGCCAAACCGCTGTGCAATGGCAGAGGGGTACACTCACCTCTTCGCCATCAGCGGCCTAGTCTATACTGACCGATAACCTATAATAAATTGAGACAATCCCGTGCACAGGGCAGGCCAAAATGGGCTACAAGCCACTAGAGAAGGAAAATTCTGACAGTCTGTTGATGCTTTTCGCCCTGCTGATCACTACAGCCATGGTCTTCGCCTTCCTGTGCGGCTTCTTCTGGATATACACGAATCTCCCCCAAATCAATCCCGCAGCCGCCAAGCTGGTGCAAGCTTACCCGGTAGCCGCGCCGGCAGCGGCACTGAGCTGCATCTGCATGGCTCCAGCAACGTTTTTTATGCTGTTTGCCCTCTACCACCGCCGCACTGACCGCACGGAATTCGAGATTCTGGCCGATCCGGACAATCTCTCCTGATCCAGACACAGCAATAGCCACAGGGCACCGACACACCCATGGCTGAGATTTCCACGCCCCCAAAACAAAAAAGCCGCAGCGTTTCCGCTGCGGCTTTTTCATTAGATCAGGAGCAGTAATTACTCGACGATCTTGGCAACAACGCCGGCGCCAACAGTACGGCCACCTTCACGGATCGCGAAGCGCAGGCCTTCTTCCATGGCGATCGGAGCAATCAGAGTAACAGTCATCTGAATGTTGTCGCCCGGCATTACCATCTCGGTACCTTCCGGCAGCTCACACGCACCGGTCACGTCGGTGGTACGGAAGTAGAACTGCGGACGGTAGCCCTTGAAGAACGGGGTGTGACGACCACCTTCGTCCTTGGACAGGATGTACACTTCCGCTTCGAACTTGGTGTGCGGAGTGATGGAACCCGGCTTGGCCAGTACCTGACCACGCTCTACTTCGTCACGCTTGGTGCCGCGCAGCAGGGCGCCGATGTTCTCACCAGCACGACCTTCGTCGAGCAGTTTGCGGAACATTTCCACACCAGTACAGGTGGTAGTGGTGGTGTCCTTGATACCAACGATTTCGATCTCGTCGCCGGTACGGATAATGCCACGCTCTACACGACCGGTTACTACGGTACCGCGACCGGAAATGGAGAATACGTCTTCGATCGGCATCAAGAACGGCTGGTCTACCGCACGCTCCGGCTCCGGGATGTACTCGTCCAGGGTTTCAACCAGCTTCTTAACAGCGGTAGTACCCATTTCGTTGTCGTCTTCGCCGTTCAGGGCCATCAGGGCGGAACCAACGATGATCGGGGTGTCGTCACCCGGGAACTCGTACTGGTCCAGAAGTTCGCGAACTTCCATTTCTACCAGCTCGAGCAGCTCTTCGTCGTCGACCATGTCGGCTTTGTTCA